>CAVXNH010000100.1:0-273630 GCA_963762885.1 uncultured Alphaproteobacteria bacterium | reverse complement strand
CAAGCCGAGCGCCAGCATCGTCGCGCCGAACCGATGCGCCGCCACAGCAGCGCCAAGCACCAGGGGCAGCAGCGGCAGTACGCAGGGCGATAGCGTGGACAGAACGCCGGCCAGAAAGCCCAGGCCGGCACTGCCGAAAGTCCCATCGCGGCGGTTCAGGTCATGGACTTCGCCACGACGCCTCGATCCTGGCAGCATCGGTGTCCCCGACCGAGCGGCCTTTCTCGACGTTGCCGTGAAACACGATCGAGCGTGCTTTGCTTGTCGGCTCCCATCGCTGCAACGACGTTCTTCTGGCTGTCGAAATCCACCATGAACACCACGAGGTCCTTGAATTCCGGTTGCTGCTCGAGTTGGCTCAGGATCGGCCGCTGCTTGGCGCAGACCGGGCACCAACTGGCATGGATCGCGACGAGGATCGGCTTTCCGGCGGCTTCCGCCGCGACGAAGGCATTCTGGTCGTACGGTGCGACATCGGCTGCCCGGACGGGCGCCCCCAGCATGATACTGACGAGCACGGCAGCGAGCATGATGAAGTAGCGGCGCATTGCAGGGTCCTTCAACGACAGAAACCATGGTCGGAAATGAAGCAGTCACCTGCTTCACTGGTTGTTTGTGTGTATCACCCAGGGCGATCCGGTGCGCAAGCGGCTGACGGCGATGGTGTCGCGACAGTCATGCGGTGTCAGGCCGCCTTCACTGGCCTGCCCTCATCGAGATATCGGGTTGCGCCACCGAGGTGCAGCGAGAGTGTGCACGGACCATTCAAATCGGCAAACAGCTCGGCGGGTACCGCCGCATCACCATTGGTCCAACGGATACCATTGTCCGGTTCGAACGTGTGATAGCCGTCGATCAGCGATGCAGCATCCGATTCGAGCGCGCGCTGCCAACCGGGCCGCGTCAGTTCGATCCGTCGCAGGGCGACGCCAAGCGGCCGGTTATCGCGCAGAATGCCCAATTCCTGCGGCACCGCGGCGAGCGAACGGATCCGCACGACACGCGCGGGCGACGCAGGGGAAATGTGTGTAAATCGTCACGCTGCTCGATCGCATCGATCCGTCGTCCGTCCACCATCAGATGCAGATCTGCATCGCCGGTGAGTGGCAGGCTGCTGCGTGGGCCAGTCCGATCGAGCAATCGCCGCCACACGGCATCCACGATCGGACCCCGGTCAGCACCGGTGCACAGGGCGTTTGCGGGGGCAGGTTCCAGCCTGAATTCGCGTTCTGAAACAGCCAGCGATTACCGTCGTCGCGGTAGCTTTCCGCGGGCGCGCCGTTGGCCAGCAACACGTCGTGACTGCCGAGCTCGATATGATAAAGCGCGACCTCCTGGGCGCGATCGTCCCAAAGGATGGAACGATGGTTGACCAGGAACTCCACCGGTATCAGAACGCCATCGATATGGAACGCATGGCCCTTGGTCACCCGTAGATCGCGATGCGGCACGTTCTCGGCGAGTGCGCCTTTGCGGACGATCACCGGGGTTGCCGCACTGCGTTGTCCGCGCGTGGCAAGGACCCTGCCGATCCCGATCCAGACGATCCGGCGCGCCGCGCCACGTTGCGTCAGCACAACGTCGCCGACAGCGAGTTGCTGTACCGGCGCTTCGCCACCTGGCGTGGCGATACCCGTGCCGGCACAGAAACAATGCGTTGCCTGAAGCGTGGCGTCCCCGGAACCTGGATTGGTAAAGTCGAATTGGTCGGCGCCGCCGGTGAACTGGACGTCGTTCAGCGTGATAGTACCGGCCGTTCAAATCCTGAATCACGTCAAGTACGACGTTCTGGCCGCCGGTCACCGGCGTATAGGAAACCGAGGTAATGGTCGCGCCGTTGCCGAATTCGATCTGATCTCCGGCCGCGACACCGGTCATCGCCGAAAACAGGCTCGCGTTCAGGCTCGGACTCCCCAGAACCAGGGCTGCGGTGCCGGAGGTGAAGGCGACGGTCGGTGTGGTGCCGATCGCAGCATCGAGCCGCAGGGTGCTCCCGGCGCCCAAGCGCAGCGAACCATCGCCGGAGACACTGCCGGTGATGTCGAGCGTTCCGCCCGATGCATCGACCACGCCGCCATCGACGACGCTGGCCTGCAAAGTGCCGAATCCGGCGACCGTGCCGCCCGCGGCCAGGGTCATCGCCGCAACAGGATCGAGCAAACCACCGGCAAGCGAGATCGTCCCGCTACTGCCCACTTGCACCGATCCGGCCATGACGATACCGCCGGAGCTGACGCTGATCGTGCCGCTGCCGCTTTTGGCGACGATCAGGCTGGCGGCAGACACGGTTCCGTCGTTGACGCTGATGCTGCCGACGCCACTGCTTCCCGCGCCGATCTCGATCGTGCCGGAGAGCGTGCCCAACAGCCCTACAACGCCGCCCTGATTGATACTCAGTGCGGCCGTGCCGGCGTTGCCGACAATCAGTTCGCCGCCGAACAGCAACGACGACGCTGCCGACCCACCCCCAGCGACGCCGACCGTGCCGCCGACCGTGACGGTGCCGGAGGCGCCGCCCTGATTGCCGAGCACGACGGAGCCGGCACTCAACCTCGCCGCCGCTGCCGATCGTCATGCTTGCATTGCCGGCCTCGCCGATGGTCAGGCCGCTGCCGACTGCCCATTGCGCCCCACCAACGACCGATGCCTGCTGCTGCACCAGCGGCAGCGCCTCGCTTCCCAATATCGCCGCGCCGGTGGTGTCCAGCGAGCCTTGCGCGCTGACTGCCAGCACGCCGCTGCCGCCGGCGCCGACCGTCAGGCCGACTGCTCTGCACCGACGCACCGTCGCCAGCGATCGTCAGGTTGCCGCCGCCGTTCGTCGACTGGCCCAGCGTGATGTCCTGGGCTTGCAGGGTGCCGTCGCTGCCCACCGAGAGCGATCCGGACCCGGCCTCGCCGATGAGCAGACTGCCGCTAAGGTCGAGCGATGAATTCGCCAGGGTGAGCGTGCCGGACGCGCTGGCGGATTCGCCCAGGGTGATGGTGCCGGCGAAGACCTCGACTGAGCCCTGGTTGATGTCGATTTCGCCGGACCCGCCGGCGCCCACGGTCAGCCCGCCTCCGTCGTGCAGCAGCGTGTCGTCGTCGTTCACCGTGACCAGGCCGGTCCCGCCCAAAGTGGCGCCGATCACCACATCGTCGGACGTCGTCACCTGGGCGCCCGAGGCCATTGTCAGCGTGCCGATACTGGCGTCGCCGACCACCAGGCCACCCAGTGATGCTGTAGAAGTCGTCCCCGGAGACTGCGACGGTGCCGATGCCGTCGGCCGAGACGCCAATATCCAGCGTGTCGGAGACGCTCATCGAGCCGCCGGCGGTGATGGTCAGGCTGCCGATGCCTGGGTTCTTCGCCTCGCCCGCCTCGCCCACATCGGCCGCGCCGTTGACGATGAGAACGCCGCCATTGATGGCGACGATGCCGGTGCCCTGCTCATTGGCCACCGCCAGCCCAACGGAAACGGTGATCGTGTTGCCGGCGGCGATCTCCAACTCGCCGATGCCGCCCAGGCCGCCCGTGCCCGTAAAGGATCCGACCACGAGCGTGGCAATCGTGCCACTGCCGCTGATGAGATCCAACGTGCCCTGGATGTACAGCTGATCGGCGGTGATGCTGCCGCCGTTCACGTCGATCGCGCCGAAAACCTGAACAGTGCCGCTGCTGTCGATGGCGCCGCCGCCGCTGACTTCCAGCGTCGCGCCCGCGCCAACAATCAGCGTGCCGGAGGTAACGAGATCGCCGCCGTCGATTATGAGCCCGGGACCAGTATCCATAGTGCTGGAGGCCGACAGCTCGAAGAAGTCGGCCGAGACGGTTCCATCGAATTCGATCGTTCCGAATCCGGGGTATGGCTCGGCGACCTGGAGGGTGTCGGCCGCGCCGTCTCCGGTCATCACCCCGCCGATGCCTGTGCCGATGTTGAGGTCGTTGAGGCCGCCGCCGTAATCCGCCGCGACGAGTGAACCGGGAGGGGGAGGCGTTGTGTCCTCCCAGTTCGGATCGTCCCAGGCGCCGTACTGGAGGAGAAACAGGTCGTCCGCCATAGCCTTGTTCCTTGCGCTGCTGCCCGGACGACGGGGATCGTCGGCGCACCATCCCGATGGCGACATCAAGTTCGCCGAGTCGGTTCTTCTACCTTTCGTCCCGTGAGATGTCGAGTTAGCAACGGTTGCGCCATTCAACGCGCAATTCGTATTTCATCCTGGATGTTATGTGCTTCATCAAAGCGCGTTGCGCTGACTACATATCCACGACGGAACCATCCTCGTGCGGCCGCATGCGGATCGGGCGCGGACGATAAGGGAATTTGCGTTCCACATCTTCCACCAGTTCCACACCGATCCCCGGACCTCCCGGAATCTCGATGAACCCGCCCTTCTGCTCAGACAATCCGCTGGCGAGGTCGGCGCCGAGCAAGGCCTCGCTGCCGTCGAGTTCCGGGGTGCGCGACGGATACTCCTGGATGGCGAAGTTCGGAATGCAGGCTGCGATTTGCAGGCACGCCGCGGTGGACACCGGCGATAGCGGATTGTGCGGGACAATCCAGGCGTCGTGGGCCTCGGCAAGCGCGGCGATCTTCTTCGCTCCGGTGATGCCGCCGCACAGGCACACGTCGGGGCGCAGGTATTGCACCGCGTTGCGCGTCAGCAGGGTCTGGAATTGGTAGAGGCTGGTGAAGCGCTCGCCGGTGGCGATCGGGATGTCGATGTGCCGGGCGACGTCTGCCATGGCGTCGAAGCTGTTCGGGCGCAGCGGGTCTTCGAAAAACATCGGCGTGTACTTCTCGATACCACGGCCGAGCGCGATGGCTTCCGGCGGCGTCAGGCGGCGATGGATCTCGATGCAGAGATCGACCTTGGGGCCGACCGCCTCACGCAGGCGGCGAACGTTGTCGATGGCTTCTTCGATCTTCGCGGCGTGGGACTTATAGTACGGTGTCGACTCGCCCTCATCGAGCAGGGGATTGAGGTGGCCGAGGGCGGTGAAGCCGGCTTCCTTGAGGCGCACGGCCTCGGCCAGCAACGTGTCGATGGTGCGGCCCTTTACGTGGCCGTAAAGCCGCGCCTTGTGCCGCATGCGGCCGCCGAGCAACTCGTAGACCGGCACGCCGAAGGCCTTGCCCTTGATGTCCCACAGCGCGATGTCGAGTGCGGAGACCGCGCCGGTGATCGCGCCGCCGGTGAAATGGTTGGCGCGCAGCATGACGTTCCAGTGGTGCTCTATCGGGAAGGGGTCCTTGCCAACCAGATACTCGCCGTATTTGGCGATCGATGCGGCGGAGGCCTCGAGTTGGCCCCAGGTGCCGGACTCGCCCAGACCGGTGATGCCGGCGTCGGTGCTGACACGGACATAGAGGAAGCGGTCGAGCAATAGCGGTTCGACTTTGGTGATCTTCATGGGGCGTCTCCTTTGCGGGAGACGGTAGGGTGGGTCAGTGCGATCGGCAAGTTAAGCAAGCAGTCGGCAGGTAAGGCTCTGCAGCGAAGTAAGTGCTTCAATCAGTCGCGCCAAAACGTCTCGTGTCATGGCCAGCGAAGCATGCCACCGGGCTTGACCCGTTGGGCCGGCCACCGACGACTTTGTTGTGTGGCTCGAATGAAAGACGTGGGTGACCGGGCCAAGCCCGGTCATGACACAGGGGGCAGTGTCGCCCCACCAACTTTGACAGCAAAACCGGTATGCCGAAGACTCCCGGCTCGGCCAGGAGGGTGCAGCGTCACTATGTCCACCACACACACTGAATTGCGGCCAATCGCCACCATCGGGTTCGTCGGCCTCGGCGTGATGGGTGAGCCGATGTGCGGCCATCTCGCCCGCCGCTCCGGACGCACGGTGCTGGCGCACGACCTGCGCAGCGAACCGCTGGCGCGGCTGGCGGAATTCGGCGTCACCGCGGCTACGCTCGAACAGCTCGCCCAGCAATGCGACCTCATCCTGTTTTCGCTGCCCGACGGCAAGGCGGTGCAGGCCGTGATCGGCGCGCTGGAGCCGCATCTGTCGCATGGCCAATGCATCGTCGATACCAGCACGTCGCCGGTGGCGCTGACGCGGGCGATCGGCGAACAACTCACGGCGCACGGCATCGGGTTCGCCGACGCACCGGTGGCACGCACGCGGGAGGCCGCGGCGAGCGGCAAGCTATCGATCATGGTCGGTGCGACGGGCATCATGTTTGCGCATGTGCGGCCGGTCCTGGAGACGATGGGTAGCGACGTGACACATTGCGGGCCGGTCGGCTGCGGCCAGGTTGTGAAGATCCTCAACAACATGCTGGTGTTTCAAAATACCGCTGCGCTGGCGGAAGCGATCGCGCTCGGCCGCCGCAACGGCGTGCCGGCCGAGGTGCTGTTGCCGGCGATCGCCTTGGGTTCGGGCGATTCGTTTGCGCTACGAAATCACGGCATGAAGTCGATGCTGCCTCGGGTATTTCCGGAACGCGCGTTCTCGACCCGCTACGCGATGAAGGATCTGTCCTACGCGCTGGAGATGGCCGACGCGGCCGGGGTTGCCGTGCCCGGCGCGCAACTCACGATGCAGCGGCTGCGCGAGGCGGAACGGCAAGGCCACGGCGAGGAATACCACCCCGTCATGCTGCAAGTGATCGACCCGGCATGACCGGCTTCCCGGATATCGCACCGTGGCGCCAGGCCTGCGCGGAAGATGCGGTGTTGGCCGCCTGGGCCGGTCCGTGGCCGCTATGCTTCGCGGTGCAAAGCGACCCTGCCGTCAGCGTATTCGCGTTGCACGAGGGGCGTGTGCAGCCGGGCGACGGCGCGCCTCGGTTTACGCTGCGGGCGCCAGCGCCGGTGTGGGCAAAGTTTCTGGCCCCGGTGCCGCCGCGCCATCATCACGGCATCTTCGCCATGATGTATCGCGTGCCGGAGTTTAGCATCGGCGGCGACCTGCTGTGCTTCATGCAGCACGCCCATATCGCTCGCCGTGTGCTGGAGGTGGGCAAGTGGCTGGCGCTTGGGAACGCGGCGCCGGCGCCGGTGTCGTTGCAGCCACGCACCGGAGAACGCCCGACGCCGGCTGTCACGGGTAGCTATGTGCCGGTGCTCGCGCAGGGAACCACGTATCCAGTGTATTATGAGACGGCCGGAAAGGGCAGGGACCTGCTCTGTCTGCACACCGCGGGCGCGGACGGGCGGCAGTTCCACGGGCTGATGGCGGACCCTGCGATCACGGCCTCGCATCGGCTGGTGGCGTTCGATCTGCCGTGGCATGGCAAGTCGCCTCCGCCGGACGGCGCGATCCCCGGTTCGTGGCGGCTGAACACCGAACTTTATGTCGATCTCATCATGGGCTTCATCGCGGCGGCGAAGCTGGACCGGCCGATCGTGCTGGGCGCATCGATGTCGGGCGAAATCTGCCTTGAGCTGGCGCTGCGCCACCCCGAAGCGTTCAGCGCCATCGTCGCGTGCGAAGCCAGCGAGAAGATCGAGCGGCGGCAGACCCATTGGGCGGCACATCCACAGGTCAACCAGGCGTATTTCGTGCCGGAGTGGATCCGCGCGTTGTGTGCACCGCAAAGCCCCGCCGCGTATACCGAAGCGATCGCCTGGCACTACGCACAGGGCGGGCCCGCGGTGTTCTTCGGCGACATCGCTTTCTATTCCGGCGACTGGGACGCGCGCGAGCGGGTGCATCGCATCGACACAAACCGCGTGCCGTTGTTCATGCTGACCGGCGAATACGATTATTCCTGCACGGTCGAACACTCGCAGGCGACGGCGGCGAAAATCGCTGGTGTGCGGTTCCAGGCTATGGCGGGTATCGGGCACTTCCCGTTCGCGGAGAACCCAGCGCTGTTCGCGGAATACCTGCTGCCGATTCTGCGTGAGGTGGGTGGGTAGGCGTTTGGTGACTTATACCAGCCCGCAAAACGATTGACGTACGACAACGGCCGTCCCTAACCGTCATGGCCGGCCTTGTGCCGGCCATCCACGCCTTTTGTCGCGTGCACGAAGGCAAGGCGTGGATGGCCGGCACAAGGCCGGCCATGACGGTTAGGGCGGTCCGTGCGAAGCGGTCGAGAGTCGAATCGTTCGGCGGGTTGGTATTAAACCCGGCGCCTTGAAGTTTGACGTACCGGCACCAGCGGCGCCAACCGTCATGGCCGGCACAAGGCCGGCCATGACGGTTGGGGTGGTCCGTGCGAACCATTCGTGGGTCGGTCGCTCGCAATGACACCGAAGGCTGGGCTCATGGCGTCAGGGTCGGAACGCTAGGCCTGGACTCGTGAGGCCCCCTGACTGCCGACGCTCTTCAGGCTTCTGGTTTCAACGTCGCCCCGGACCCAAATGCGACAGTGCGCGCAATAGAAATTGACGATTGCCGGGTTCGCCGCGCGAATGAGGTCGATCAGCTTGCTCAGCCAGATGTTGGTGTCACGGAAGATCGAGGTGCGGTTGCGGATCGTTACGTAGTGCGGCAACCATTGCATGCCGGCATGCGGCGCGCCAACCAGTCCATTCAGCGTCGCATTGATCGCGATATAGGTGCCTTCGGCCGGCGCTGCCTTGTAGTGAGTGCCGACCGCCTTGGCCAAAATGTAATCCCGGCAGACGGCCCCCGCGGCAAACCTGTTCCTGACGTCGATCGCGGGCGCTGCTCCGCCGTTCGATCCGGACATGACCCTGAACCCCTCGACAGGGCCTCCGCCCGGCATCACGTAAGCCTTGGTAGCTTCGCCTAAGAAATTGACCGTGCAGCCGGCGGGCACAGTGAATTGGTAGTCCTTCGCGTGGGGCGTGCCGCCGTGACCGAGGATGAAACAGTCCGTCACTCCCGCGCCGGCCGGGCTAGGAAACATATAGGCGTTGTTGCCGATCAGGACGGTTCCGGCAGGTACATCCATCGGCATGGACTGTTCTCCCCTGCGATGCCGGCCTGTTGCGGCTGGCCGATACGGTGAAGTCGTGTCGTTACTTGCTCACGGATTCCGCTGCCGGCGGTTGCTCCGACAGGCGGATCCCGGCCGTTCCGTGGACCGCGATGACGTAAGGCTCGCGATTCCGGCCGGGGTGCATGCGCTCTAATGCGTCCAGTTCTCGATTCGGCCGTAGCGGAAATTGTCGGCGTAAGCCTTCGGCTTCACCCGCCGCTCCTGTGGCAGCTCCAGGTCGTAGGGGACGCCGTTTTTCTGCGCGTAGGCCACCGCCTCATCGCGCGTGTCGAAGTGCAGCCGCACCTGCGCCTGGGTATCGGCGCTGCCGATCCAGCCCATCAGCGGGTCGGCACGCCGCGGCGAGCTGGGCTCGAACTCCACCACCCATTGATGCGTCGCCGCCCGGCCCGACTGCATCGCGTTCTTGGGCGGCTGGTAGATGCGGGCACGCATGATGAAGCCTCCGTTTCCGAATGGTCGGGGCGGCGGGATTCGAACCCACGACCTCCTGTACCCAAAACAGGCGCGCTGACCAGGCTGCGCCACGCCCCGCTGAACCGGTCCCGGACGGCAATCCGGAGCCCGCCTTCGAGCCTGCCGAAGGCGGGGAAGCTATGGGCGAGGCCAGCCTCCGGCGCAAGGTGCGAATTGCCGGTGCAGGCGGCTTACCCGGCGTTGCCGAAGATCCACTGCAACACCTTGTCGCCCACCCGGATGTTCAGTCGCGCCGTGGTGCCGGCCGCCAGTTCCAGCGTCGCCAGCACCGGGCCGCCGCTGTCGATCACGGCCAGGCTCTCCGGCACGGTGTTCTCGACGATGTGGCGGATCGTGCCGTCCGGGTTGATGAACACCATGTCCAGCGGCGCCAACGTGTTCTTCATCCACATGGGGGAGGGGCGTGCCCGCTCCCAAACGAACAACATCCCGCCGTCGGGCGGCACGCTGGGGCGGAACATCTCGCCCACCTCCTGCTGCTTCGGGGTCAGTGCCATTTCGACGTTGAACTCGTGCTGCACGCCGTCGCGCGTGACGATGACCAGCTTCTCCTTGGGCAGTTCCGGCTGCGGCCCGGTCGGCTCGGCGCCCTGCGCGTGGGCCAGCGCCGGCAGGGAGGCGAACAGCAGAAGCAGGTGGCGGCGTTGCATGTTCCTTGGCCTTCCAGTCGTGGTCTCGGGCGCCCCGCTAGCATATCCCGGGAATGGGCCGCCAGGGCAGGTCATGGTGCCGCTTGCTGCCACGTCGCGAGCCGCTATCGTCAATGGAGATGCGCAATTCCCGCAACGTTTCCGCCTTGGTCGTGAACGCTCAGGTTGTCGCCGGCGGGGACCATGCGCGCCCGGTCCCGTGGTGGAGCTTTACCAAGACGATCCTGGCTGCGGCCGCGCTCGGCCTGGTTCGCGATGGACGGGCTGCGCTGGATGTTCCGATCGCGGACAGGCGCTACACGTTGCGGCAGCTTCTGCGGCACACCTCCGGCCTCGGCAATTACGCCGACCTTGCAGACTACCAGCCGGCGGTAGCGCAGGGCGGGCCGCCCTGGCCGGATCAGGAGATGCTGGCGCGCGTCGACGCCGACAGGGTGCGGTTCGATCCGGACACCATGTGGAAATATTCGAACACCGGCTATTTCCATGTCCGGCGGATGATCGAGGATATCACTGGGGACGCGATCGGTGCGGCACTTGAAAGCCTGGTGCTGCGGCCGCTTGGCGTCGAGGGCGTATCGGTGGCCATCACGCCGGAGGACATGGCGACGACCGCGTGGGGGAACCCGACCAACTACCATCCCGGCTGGGTCTACCACGGGCTGCTGATAGGACCTCCCGCCGCCGCGGCACTGGTGCTGGATCGGTTGATACAAGGCAGTCTGCTGCCGCCTGATCTGCTGCGCGAGATGCTGCACCGCCTCGGACTCGGGCGCGAGATACCGGGCCGGCCGTGGATCGATTTTGGCTATGGGCTCGGGTTGATGATCGCGCTGGATGGGCCGGCCGGGCGGAGCTTCGGGCACACGGGACACGACCTCACCAGCGTTGCCGCGGTCTATCATTTTCCCGATCTGAAGCCTGCGCGCACCGCCGCGGCCTTCGCGCCGGGAGACGATCAGGCGGCGGTCGAGTGGGCGTCGGTTGCCTGCGCGCAGGCGCCTCTGCCGTGAAAGTTCGATGACGATCGGGGATGTGTTGTCTCGGCGGGCGTCGCGGACATCAGGCGGTCGTTCAAATCATCTGGCACGCCAGCGGATGAGCTCCCTCAGCCAATAAACCGCAAGCAATGCGACAACGACGAGGGCCGGAATGCCGATGGTCCTGGCTGCCATATCCCAAAGCACGGACAACGCAGGAGCGGTTCGGGACGCCACGGCCACGCCACCTGCCTCGGAGGTTTCCCAGCGGCATGAGATGGCGTGGCCGCTGCTCATTCTGACGAGGCTACAGGTGGTGGTGTAGTGCCAGACCCACCAGGCGACCCAGCATACGGTGGCGATGGCCGCTATCCTGAACAGTGACCGGCGATGGTTCACGTTGCAAAGGCTCCTGTTCGCTGCATGGCGTGGAGATTTTTCACGCGGCGCATTTTGTGGGTTGAGCTTCTGGCGGCAGCGGCGGTGTCGAATTTGCGTGGTTACAACGATTTCCGACAGCAGCCGATAGCCAGCGTAACGGGAGGGATTGGATGGCTCAAGCGCGGCGGTCGCCGCGCTCGTGTTGCGTACGGCACGGACCGCCCTAACCGTCATGGCCGGCGGAACCCCACCGTCATGGCCAGCGGACTCCCCACCCACATGGCCGGCGGACTCCCACCCACATGGCCGGCGGACTCCCCACCGTCATGGTCGCGCCCTCTCACCGTCATGGCCGGGCTTGACCCGGCCATCTATGCAGCACGGTCCCGCGATAGATGGCCGGGTCAAGCCCGGCCATGACGGTTGGGGTCCGGCCATAACGGTTGGGGCCTGGCCATGACGGTTTGGGCCTGGCCATAACGGTTGGGGCCTGGCCATGACGGTTTGGGTGGTCCGCGCGAAGCCGTCGAGAGGCAATCGCCTGGTGGGTTGGAATTAAACGTGGGATCGATCCGTCAGAGTCTGGAACACCAGCGACGGGCTATGGGAATTGGTTTGCCGATGCGGGATATAGTGCCGGAGAGATGATTGCGAGGGGTATCGCCGCATGCCGAGTGTCAGCCGGCAATTCCAGGATTTCATCCTCGATCTGCTCGCGCCGCTCGATCCGGTGGCGCGCAGAATGTTCAGCGGCGTCGGGCTGTTTCACGGCGGGGCGATGTTCGGATTGCTCGTGCGCGACGTATTTTATTTGCGTGTGGATGACAACACGCGCGAGCGGTACGAACGCGCGGGGAGCAGTGCGTTCAGCTATATACGCGGCGATCGCAGTGTCAGCCTGGCCGCGTACTACGAGGTGCCCGAGGCGCTGCTCGATCGGCAGGACGAATTGCTGCAATGGGCGCGCGATGCGATCGGCGCGGCACGGGCGGGCAAGCGGCGGCGTTAGGTAACGATTGGGGGCATTCCGAGCCATTCCCCGTCATGGCCGGCCTTGTGCCGGCCGTCCGCGCCTCTACTGCGCGCGCAAAGGCAAGGCGTGGATGGCCGGCACAAGGCCGGCCATGACGGATACGCGCGGCCATGACGGATACGCGCGGCCGTGACGGATACACGCGGCCGTGACGGATACGCGCGGCCGTGACGGATACGCGCGGGCATGACGGGTACGCGCGGCCGTGACGAAAGGACGCGGCCATTACGGCAACGGGCCCTCGCGCATCAACCCCGCTGCGGCATCGCCTCCGGCACGATCGTCGTGACGATGGACGCATCCAGCGCTTCGTAATCGTGGTAGCCGATCGTCGCGTAGAGTTCCGCGCGGGTCTGCATGCGATCGACCATGTTCTGCGTCCCGCCGTCGCGCGCGATCGCGGCGTACAGCTCGGCCTGCGCCTTGTTGGCAATGCGCAGAGAACTCACCGGCCAGATCACCATCTTGTAGCCCATCGCCTCGAACTCGCTGGCGGTGAAGAACGGCGTGCGGCCGAATTCGGTCATGTTGGCGAGCAGCGGAACGCCGGGCAGCCGCTCGGCGACGGCGCGGAACATCTCGGCGGTGGTGAGCGCTTCGGGGAAGATCGCGTCGGCGCCGGCCTGCATGAACAGTTTGGCGCGCGCCACGGCGCCGTCGATGCCCTCGCTGGCGGCGGCGTCGGTGCGGGCGACGATGAACAGGTGGCGGCGAGCACGCGCCGCGGCGGCGATCTTCGCTGCCATGTCATGCGCGTCCGCCAGTTTCTTGTCGTTCAGGTGGCCGCATTTCTTCGGCAGCAACTGGTCCTCGATATGCACCGCGGCGGCGCCGGCGTCTTCGAAGCAGCGCACCATGTGCATGACGTTGAGTGCCTTGCCATAGCCGGTGTCGCCGTCCACCAGCAGCGGCAGGCCGGTCGACCGGGCGATCTGGCGCACGAAGAAGCACACTTCGTCCACCGTGATCACGCCGAGGTCGGGCAATCCCATCGAGGCGGTCATCGCCGCGCCCGACAGGTACAACGCTTCGAACCCGGCGGCCTTGGCCTGCAACGCGGCCTGGCCGTTATGCGCGCCTGGCATGCCAAGGATGCCGGGGCGGCGGAGCAAGGCACGGAAACGCTCGCCGGCTGGGGTGGTGGGAAGGTCGGCGGCGACAAGATAGGTCATGGCACGTGGTCTCCGCGTGGGGATGGCCGAGGTTTCTGGTGCCGGATAGCCGAAGCCGGCCAGGAACAAAAGGCGACGGCTTTAACCATTCCGCAATGAATGCTCGGCAAGATGGACGGCAACGAGGAACTCAGGGAACCAGCCGGCGCTACGGAAAGGGCAGCAACATACCGCTCCCCTCGCGGTCTCCGAAGGCATGGTCCGATCGCACGCGACGCGTGGCGCCTGCGGACCGGAACCGTGCTACAGAGTGCGCAAGGGAATTAAGGCAGGGACTTTTCGCAAATCATCGAAGTGGTTGCGCGCTTGGCGTCCGGTGCGAAATGTTTTATTGTTTGGATGACACAATTGTTGCCCGAACACGCTGCGGAGATCCGGTGGTATGGCAATATCCGACAATGAGTCAGCCTTTGTCGATGCCAGTTCGGTATCGATTGGGCTGTCGCAAATGTTCACGATCACGCCGGGCAGCAGCGATCCGACCTATCTTGTGCTCACTGTCCTGGATCGCAACGAGTACACCGTCAGTTCCACCGGCGCCACCGGAACACTGACCGGCGACGGCAATACGCTGGGTCTCGGCGACATCGGCGGTGACGGGCGCGGCACCGGGATTGTCTTTACCTACACTTACGATTCAGCCACCGGCCAATACTGGTACTACAACAGCACTTACGGCTGGTTCAACCAGGTGACCTACACCTCGTCGCGCAGCCCGAGCGACGTGACCAACCTGTCGGTGTTCGGCACGAACAGCCTCAGCCTGGCCGACTCCGATGCGACCAATGCCGTGGCGATGGTCGAGTACGACGGCGCGGGCTACCTGGGCAGCGCGACGGTGGTGACCCAACCTGGCTACACCGCCACCGTCCCGACCCAGGCGACGCCGGATTCCATCGCCTCGGTCGCCAAAAGCTTCGTCGGCGATGCCTGGAACCTGGACGGCTGCTGGGTGCTGGCAAGCACCATCGCGGCCGAGGCGGGCACCTCGCTGCCGGTGCAGAGCACCTTGATCGGCATCCCTGGAGCGGCGAACGGCGAGTGGATCGTCGCGTTCAACGGCCCGGCTGGCCAGACCGGCAACTGGGAAAACATGGTTACCGCCGGCGAGATGATCGTGATCGGCACGTCCGGCGGCGGTGGACACATCACCACCTGCGTCTCCGGCTCCGGCAGCACGGCTATGCTGGTGGACAACGTCACCTACGTGAACAACAGCGGCCAGATACAGAACCCCGCCAACGACGGGTCGAGCAACGACATCATCGTCTCCTCACCGCATTTGGCGTCGCAGGAATGGTCGGGCGTTTCGGCCTCGACGGTGGTGATCTACGAAGCTGGACACGCCGATCGTCACCGCCGACGTCACGTCGGAGGCGCTCAAGTTCCTGGCGACGCTGTCGCTGGGCTCGCTGTTCTCGGCGACCGATCCGGCCAGCAAGACGATCACCGAGTGGCAGGTTTACGACACGGCACCCAGCGACTCGCTGGTGGTCGGCGGCACCGATTACAGCGACCACGCCGCCTCCGACGCCCTGTCGGCTTCCACCCTTGCCTCGATATCCCTGCTCGCCGGCGCGACGGCGACGACCGATACGCTGGAGGTACGGGTGTACAACGGCAGCTATTGGGGCGACTGGGATGCGCTGAGCGTGACGATCGCCGCGACCGCACCGTCGACACCGTTGCCGCCGATCCTTGAGACGCAAACGCCGAACCAGACCTGGACGGGCGGTAAGGCAATCTCGCTGGCGCTGCCATCGACCACGTTCGAGGACCCGCAGAACGAGGCGCTGACCTACACGGCCACGCTATCGAACGGCCAGGCGCTGCCGAGCTGGCTGACCTTCACCGCGGCGACCGATTCATTCAGCGGCACGGCGCCGCTGCTGGCGGAAACCCTGAACATCGAGGTGACCGCGAAAGACACCAGCGGATTGTCGGTGTCCGACAGCTTCGCCGCCACCGTGGTCGGGCCGCCGGTGGTGGCGACGCCGATCGCGAACCAGACCTGGGCGGAGGGCAAGGCGATCTCCTTCTCGGTGCCTGCCGGCACTTTCACCGACCCGCAGGGGGAGGCGCTGAGCTACGCGGCCTCTCTGGTGAGTTCCACAGGGACGGCCGGCAAGGTCTTGATCGGTGCGGCGACCTTGGCGAGCGGGCTGCCGAGTTGGCTGACGTTCAACCCGCTGTCGGACTCGTTTACCGGTACGGCGCCGGTGACCGCGCAGACCCTGGATATCGAGATCACCGCGACGGATAGCAGCGGGTTGTCGGTGTCCGACACGTTCGTCGCGACCGTCGCCCCGCCGGGACCGGTGCTGGCGACGCAGACGCCGAACCAGACCTGGAAGGAAGGCCAGGCGATCTCCCTGTCGCTGCCGACGAACACCTTCACCGATCCGTCCGGCCAGAAGCTGACCTACACGGCCACGGAGGCTAACGGGCAGGCCCTGCCGAGTTGGCTGAAGTTCACCGCCGCGACCGACTCGTTCAGCGGCACCGCGCCGGTCGCCGCGCAGACCGTGGATGTCAAGGTCACCGCCACCGATCCCAATCTGTTGTCCGTGTCCGATACGTTCCTGGTCACCATCCTGGGCGCGCCGGAAGTGACGGCACAGACGCCGAACCAGACCTGGACGGAAGGCGCGGCGTTCTCGCTCGCGTTGCCGTCGAACACCTTCACCGACCCGCAAAATGAGGGTCTGACCTATACGGCATCGCAGGAGAACGGCCAGGCGCTGCCAAGCTGGCTGACGTTCAGCGCGGCGACCGACACGTTCAGCGGCACGGCGCCAAACACCGCGGAGACCTTGGACCTGGTGGTCACCGCGACGGACACCAGCGGTTTGTCGGCGTCGGAGGAATTTGCCGCCAGCGTTGTGTCGCCGACGCCGGTCCCGAAGGCCGGAATCACTGTGACGGACCAGACGCCGAATCAGGTCTGGACCGACGGGGAGGCCGTCGCCCTTACCCTGCCGGCAAACACCTTCACCGACGCGCTGGGATTGAAGATGACGTTCAGCGCCTATGAAATGAGCGGTCCGAACATCACCAACTGGCTGTACTTCAACCCGGCCAAGGACGAGTTGTTCGGGACGGTTCCGGCGGCGATGAGCGGGACCGTGCAACTGGCCGTGTTCGCAACGGACTCCCACCACATGACCGCTGAGGATTTGTTCAGCGTGACGTTTTCGCCAAGCGCGGCCGCGCATGGCGGGGTCGGCGCGGCGTTCGCCGCGCTAGAGCACGTGGACACGGCGCAGGTGAGCAGCATGTTGACGCTGCACGGGTAGTGTTCTGATCCTGACGGATCGAACCCGCGGCCAACCCTGTCATTGCTTCGCTTCGCCAGCAAGAAACAAAGGTCCTCCAAACAAAGGTCCTCCCCCTCCCACAAGGGAAGGGGAGGGTCCTTATCCCGACGACGCCCGCAGTTTCATTCAGGGCGGGTCGGCCTCGCCGGCCGGTGACTAACTCGCGATGACACCGGGACGCCCGGGGCACCAGCAGCAACGTCGGACCGCACAATTCGGCGCGCCAACCCGCCGGCGGCGTGGGCCGGGCTCGGCGGGGGCTTGTTTGCGTGCAACCGACCCTGCAAGTAACGTCCGGGACACGCAACAGGGACACGCAAGCGATGGACATGACGGGCGAGCGGCGCATCCCCGCTTCGCGGCAGGTCGTATGGAGTGCGCTGAACGATCCGGACGTGCTCCGGGCCACCATCCCGGGCTGCGAGAGCCTGGAAAAGCAGTCGGACACGGCGATGAAGGCGACGGCCTCGGTGAAGATCGGGCCGATTTCCGCGCGCTTCACTGGCAACGTGCAACTGTCCGACATCGATCCGCCGAACGGCTATACGATCAGCGGAGAAGGACAGGGCGGCGTCGCCGGCTTCGCCAAGGGCGGCGCGAAAGTGCATCTGGCGGATGACGGCGCCGATACGCTGCTGAGCTACGAGGTGCACGCACAGGTCGGCGGCAAGATCGCCCAGCTCGGGGCTCGGCTGGTCGATGCCACGGCCAAGCAGTTGGCCGACCAGTTCTTCGACCGGTTCAGCGCTAAGGTGCAGGTGCCGCGCCGGCCGCGGCCGCACCGCCGCCGCGGCCGCCCGTGACGCCGGCTCCTGCTGCCTCCGCGTCGCTGCTGCCAAATAACCAGTTAGCAGTGAGGTGGCAAGCCGGTGCTGCCGCCGGCGATCCGCATGCCTGATCAGTCTTCGCGTTGATCCCGCGCGAGCCGTTCGGCCTGCCGATCGTCGCCTGGATCGGCTGCCTGGTTTACCTGTTCATCCTGCTGATTTTCATCGGAAGCATCTTCTAGTGGCCGCACTGCCTGCCAAGGTCTCCGATACCGCCGCACTGCTTGCCGACCAGGGCTACATCGCCGATCAGGAGCTGGCCACCACGGTGCACCTCGCACTGTCGATGCGCCGGCCGCTGTTCCTGGAGGGCGAGCCGGGCACCGGCAAGACCGAGATCGCCAAGGTGCTGGCCGCCGGGCTGAACCGCCGGCTGGTGCGGCTGCAATGCTACGACGGCATGGACATCGCCGCAGCCGCCTATGAATGGGACCACGCCCGCCAGCTTATGGCGATCCGCCTGGCCGAGGCGGCGGGGCAGACCGACCGCGACGCGTTGTCGCGCGACATCTATACCCGCGAGTTCCTGCTGGCCCGCCCGCTGTTGTCGGCGATCGATCCGGACCTGCCGCCGGCGGTGCTGCTGATCGACGAACTGGACCGCGCCGACGAGCCGTTCGAGGCGTTCCTGCTGGAGCTGCTGGCCGACTTCCAGATCAGCGTGCCGGAGTACGGCACGGTGAAGGCGAAGACCATGCCGGTGGTGGTGCTGACCTCGAACCGCACACGCGAGGTGCACGACGCGATCCGCCGGCGTTGCCTGTATCACTGGGTGGACTACCCGGACGCAGTGCGCGAGCGGGCGATCCTGGCGGCGAAGGCGCCGGGCGTGCCGGAGGGTCTGTCGGCTCAGGTGGTGGCGTTCGTGCAGAAGCTGCGGGGGGAAGATCTGTTCAAGCTGCCCGGCGTGGCGGAGACGATCGATTGGGCGCAGGCGCTGACCTACCTTAACCAGAAGGAGTTGGCGCCGGCTGCGGTGGATGAGACGCTGGGTGTCCTGCTGAAATACCAGGACGACATCGCCAAGGTGCGCGGCGCTGAGGCTGCTCGGCTGCTGAACGAAGTGCAGGCGGCGGAGTAGAAGGAGTCCTCAGCCGCCCGCCAGACCGGGAAGGGTGAGGGTCGCAGGGTTCTGCTTGCGGCCAGCCAGCGCAGGTCGCAGCATCGCGGCATGTCCAGCACGTTGATGACGCCGTTCCATCGCATGACCGTCGCGGAATTCCTCGATTGGGAACCCCCCGACCGCACTGGTGCGCGCTGGCAGTTGCGGGACGGCGAGCCGGAGATGATGGCGCCAGCCTCCGAACCGCACGGTTCGATCCACGCGCGTCTCGTTCAGATGATCGGAACGCATCTGGATGCCCATGGCGGCACATGCCGCGTGGTCGTGGCCCCGGGTGTCGTCCCCAGCGAACGTTCCGAGGAGAACTGCCTGGTTCCCGACCTTGGCATCACGTGCAAGCCGCCTACGGGAGAGCATTTGATGCACGAGCCCGTCGTGCCGATCGAGATTCTGTCTCCGACCAACGTGTCGAAGACGCGGGCGAACGTTCGTGCCTATCGGACGATCCCGACGGTAGCTGAGATCGTGGTGTTGCGTTCGACCGCGGTCATGGCCGAGGTGCTCCGGCGCCAACCCGACGGCAATTGGCCGGAGCAACCGGAACTCGTCGATGCGAACGGTACGCTTCGAACTCGACAGCATCGGATTCGCGGCGCCGCTACGCGATGCCTATCGCACCACCGCCCTGTTATAAACATCCAACCATCTGATTGGCAGGACAAAGGAAGGACGTTATTAAGGCTCTTGAAATAGTTGCCGTCAGCGCCATTGCGCGCTCGTAACGCAAAAAAAGACCCGCAACGCACGGCTGGAGGCGCGGGTGACAAAAGTAAGGTTTTGCAACACAGATTTCACGGATTTCACAGATTAAGGCGACGCCGAACAATAGACGAATCGATTGGTGGCACACGGACCCGCTTCCCCCGTCATGCCGACGAAGGTCGGCATCCATGACTTTATCGCCCGCATCGAGAGAAGCCGCGGATGGCGGGCCTCCGCCCGCCATGACGACGAGGGTACGGATTGTGCGCCGATTACCGCAGTTATTCCTGCGCGTCGCCTTAGCTCGACTTTCCGCAATTTTCGACCGTAGGCAGCCAGTCTCCATCGATGGTCTTGCAATCGCGCAGGAATAAGCCGCTGTCCGACCATGACCGGGACATCCAACAAATCGGTCGGCGCCAGGCCGGGGCGCGGGTCCGAAATTGCGGACCGGTCATGGCGCGGTCAGCGCAGTCCCGCCGCACCGGCCGCGCCGACTGTGCGGTTCGCGAAAGTCGCAAGGTTTCAGCACGGAGAAAGCGCGGAGGGCACGGTGAACACGGAGCTTGCGTGCTGCCCCGACAGCCGGGGAGGCAGACGGCCTCCGTGTTCACCGTGCCCTCCGCGCTTTCTCCGTGCTAAGAATTCTTGCTGCATTGCGGAGGCACAAGCGCCGTCGTCACCCCGGGTCTCCACGACCCCACGAAATTGCGGAAAGTCGAGCTAAGGCACTGATCGGATAAATATGTTCTTTGCCTTAATCTGTGAAATCTGTGAAATCTGTGTTGCAAAACCTTACTTTTGTCAGCCGCGGCCAGCAGGAATAACGTTGAAACATGAAGGCAACCATTATGAGAAGCTTCATAACACGGGTTGCGTAGAGAAGAAGCTTTTAGCCACGGATTTCATCGAGCAAGTATTATAGTACAAAATTAACATCCAAGTCTTGCAGTAATTAGATTGAATATGTCATCTCCTCGATGAAATCTGCAGATAAAGCTTCTTCACGGCATCGCACGAACCGCCCGTTATGGCTGGGCTTGACCCGGGCATCTATGCAGTCGCACTGCCGCGATAGGGGCCGGGTGATCCCCGGGTCAAGCACCCGCGAACTTCGGCCCGGCCATGACGGTTGGGGGCGATCCGCTGGCCTTGGCGTCGCTTGCACCAGCAATGGCTCGGACGGCAAACTGCTGCCTTCCCACACGGCGCGGACATGGTCAATCCTATCTGGAACCGGAACGACCCTGCTCACCGGTTTGCGATGTTAGCGATAACAGAGTAGCGTGTCCTCCGCCTCTCGGGTCGCCCCCGGAGGCCGCCAAAACTACAACGACCGGGAGAAACACCATGCGCAGGATCATGACCAGCCGCCGCAACGTGTTGCGCGGTGCGGTGGGGCTCGCCGCGCTCGCGACAGGGGCCGCCACCGCGCGGGCCGCCAGCGCCCCGCCGCTGCCGTCCGCACCGGTCTCGCTCAACGTCATCGACGTCGGCGGCCAGTTGCAGCTCACCCAGGGCGCGATGGAGGCCTACGCCAAAGCCAACCCGAAGCTGGTGTCGCACATCGCCTTCTCGCAGGCGCCGGCGCCGGAGCTGCCGGGCAAGATCCAGGCACAGCAGAGCGCCGGGCGGGTGGACATCGACCTGGTACTCACCGGGACCGACGGGCTGTCCGCCGGCATCGATCAGAAACTTTGGATTCCGGTGGTGACCGACTATGCCGCGGCGCTGCCGGACCTGAAGGAGATCTACCTGCCGGGCGCCCTGAAGATGCAGGGTCTGGCGCTCAATCAGGGCGTGTGCGTGGTGTTCTGCCCGGCCGGGCCGATCCTGGAATACATGCCCGACGCAGTGAAGACGCCGCCGAAGTCGGCGCCGGAATTGCTCGACTGGACGAAGGCGCACAAGAACCGCTTCCTGTATGCCCGCCCGGCCAATTCGGGCCCCGGCCGCACCTTCCTTCAGGGCCTTCCCTACATCCTGAAGGACAAGGACCCGATGGATCCGAAGGATGGCTGGGACAACACCTGGGCCTATCTCGTCGAGCTGGGCAAGAACATCGAGTATTACCCCACCGGCACCGCCGCCACGATGAAGGAGCTGGCCGAGGGTTCGCGCGACATGATCGCCTCGCACTTGGGCTGGGACCTCAATCCGCGCATCCTCGGCGTGGTGCCAAAAGAAGCGCAGATGGCCACGCTGGAAGGTTTCCACTGGGTCACCGACGGGCAGTACTGGTGCATTCCCAAGGGCGTCTCCAACGACAAGCTCGCGGTATTGCTCGACATGACGAAGTACATGCTCAGCAAGCCGGCGCAGGCGATGACCTATGACAAGGGGTTCTTCTATCCCGGACCGGCGGTGAAGGACGTGCCTCTGTCGATGGCGCCGGAGGCCAGCCAGGCGCTGATCAAGGAATACACCAGGCCGTACTACGAGAAGCTGATCGCCGACACCCCATCGGAGACCCCGCTACCTGCCGACAAGCTGGTCTACGCGTTCCAGCGCTGGGACCAGCAGGTCGGCGCCCGGGTCGGCAAGTAGCGCCGCATGCCGATCGCCTCGCGTGACTTCCGCGAGCTGCGGCTCGATGGCATCGGCCGCGACTTCGGCCAGATGCACGCGCTGCGCGATCTGTCGCTGACGGTCCGGCGGGGCGAGTTCATCGCCTTGCTCGGGCCGTCCGGCTGCGGCAAGTCCACCGCGCTGAACTGCATCGCCGGCCTGCTGTCGCTGACCGCGGGGGAAATCTGGCTCGACTCGCAGCGGATCGACGAACTCGGTCCGGAGGAGCGCGGGTTCGGCATGGTGTTCCAAAACTACGCGCTGTTTCCGCACATGACCGCGCGGCGCAACATCGCGTTCGGGCTGACCACGCAGCATCGGCCGCGCGACGAGATCGCCCGGCGCGTGGACGAGGCGATCGGCGTGGTGCGGCTTGGCGCGCAGGCGGAGAAGCTGCCCGGCCAGCTCTCCGGCGGGCAGCAGCAACGCGTGGCGATCGCGCGCGCCATCGTGGTGGCGCCGCCGCTGGTGCTGATGGACGAGCCGCTGTCCAACCTCGACGCCAAGCTGCGGCTGGAGATGCGGGCCGAGGTGCGGCGGATCCATGCGATGCTCGGGTGTTCCACGATCTACGTGACGCACGACCAGGAGGAGGCGCTGTCGCTGGCCGACCGCATCGTGGTGATGATCGAGGGCCAGACGCGACAGATCGGCACGCCGGAGGAACTGTACGCCCGCCCCGCGCATGCCGACGTCGCCGAGTTCATGGGCTATCGCAACCTGCTGCGCTCGCCGGTTGAGCTAACGGCGAACGGCGTGATGGTCCGCATCGCGGGGGCGACGATCGCTTGCGAGCCAGTCGAGCACCTGAATGGCGATGCCATGGTCGCGATCCGGCCGGAGGACCTGCACCCGGCGCAGGACGGCCCGATCGCCGCGACCGTGGAGATCGCCGAATACCACGGCCGCGACTTCTACGCTGTCGCGCGCGGCCCCGGCGGCGAGGAACTCTTCTTCCGCTCTCCCGTCCGGGTCGCCCCTGGAGAAGTCGTCCGCCTCGCTGCTCCCGCCGCGCGCGTGCTGGTGTATGCCGCGGAGGGTGGGGCATGAGGCCGCGCGCTGATCGGGCTGACAGAAAGTGGGGGGCGCTGGCACGGGCCCTTCACACGTCATGGCCGGGCTTGACCGGGCCATCTGTCGCGGCACCGTGCTGCATAGATGGCCGGGTCAAGCCCGGCCATGACGTGTGAAGGGCCGTATGACCACGCGCCATCTTTCCCTCCGCCGCCGTCTGCGCGAGCGTGGGCTCGATGGGGTGACGCTGCTGCTGATCCCGGCCGTGCTGTTCGTGCTGGCGCTGTTCGTCTATCCGTTCCTCTACGGCCTGGTGCTGTCGTTCCACCCGAAAGAGGGCGGCACGCTGGCCAACTACGCGCGGTTCTTCAGCGAGCCATATCTCTACGATACGATCGGCACCACGCTGTGGCTCGCGGTGCCGGTTACCATCCTGAACGTCGTGCTGTCCGTCCCCGTCGCCCTGCGCGTGCGGCTGATGCAGCGGCAGCGCTTGCTCACCACCATCCTGGTGATCCCGATCACCCTGGGCACGGTGATGGTGGCCGAGGGGCTGCTGACCTATCTCGGCCCGCGCGGCTGGTTCAACCGCACGCTGCTGGAGTTTGGCCTGGTCGATAGCCCGATCCGGCTGCTGCACAACTACTGGGGCGTAATGCTCTCGCTGGTGATCACCGGCTTCCCGTTCACCTTCCTGCTGACGCTGTCCTACGTCACCGGCATCGATCCGTCGCTCGAACAAGCGGGAGCGATGCTGGGCGCCCGGGCACGCGCAGCGGTTCTTCCGCATCCTGCTGCCGCTGCTGGCGCCGGGCTTGACCATCACCCTGGCGCTCGCCTTCGTGCAGGCCTTCACCGTGTTCCCGTCCGCCATCCTGCTGGGAGCGCCGGCGGGCCCGACCCGGGTGATCTCCATCGCGGCCTACCAGGCGGCGTTCGAGCAATACGATTATTCGCTGGCCTCGGCGATCGCCATGCTGATGGCCGGCGTGCAGGTGGTGATCATCGTCGCGCTGCTCGGCGCGCGGAACCTGGCGTTCCGCGGCCCGGTCAGCTCGGGCAAGGGCTGAGAAAGCACGCATGAGCATGACGCGGCGCAGCCTGGGCGAGCGGTTGTGGGCCACGGCGATCTGGACGCTGGTGGGCTTCTTCGTGCTCAACCTGTTGGCGATGATCGGCAGCGTGGTGGTGAACTCGTTCGGCACGCGCTGGTTCAACACCTGGCTGCCGGCGGGCTACACGCCGCAATGGTATGCGCTGGCCTGGAACGAGTTCGGCCTGCCGAGCATCCTGCTGGTGACGGTGGAGGTGGTGGGCACGGTTGTGGTGCTGTCGGGGCTGATCGGGGTGCCCGCGGCCTATGCCATGGCGCGGCGGAATTTTCCCGGCAAGCAGGCGGTGATGCTGCTGTTCCTGCTGCCCCTGCTGGTGCCGCCGATCACCTACGGCATTCCGCTGGCGACGGTGCTGTACCGGGCACAGCTTGCCGGCACGATCTGGGGCGTGATCCTGGCCAACCTGGTGCCGAGCCTGCCGTTCGTGATCCTGATCATGATTCCGTTTGTGGAACAGATCGACCCTCGGGTGGAGGCGGCGGCGCGGGTCTTCGGCGCGGGCACCGGCCGGCTGTTCGTGCAGGTGCTGGTGCCGCTGCTGACCCCGGGGATCCTGGCGGCGATGCTGCTGGTGCTGGTGCGCACCATCGCGATGTTCGAGCTGACCTTCCTGACCGCGGGCTCGACCAGCCAGACGCTGGTGGTGGCGCTGTACTACGCGGTGTTCGCCGCCGGGGTGCGGCCAGGGCAGTCGATCGATGCGATGGCGGTGGTTTACATGATCACCACGCTGGTCTGGCTGCTGATCGCGCTGCGCTTCGTCAACCCGACGCAAATCGTGACTCGAGCCAAGCGCTAGCTCGGGAAGCGCTAGTGGGTCAGTTCGAAGGTCCGCAGTGGGTGGATTCGGGACATTCCCTCTAGGATCGGTCGCTCGTCGCAGTTGATCCAGATCAACGACGAGATACGCAAGCATGGCAATGTCACTGCCAAGTGAAACCAAGCACGACGGCGATGGACAGTGATCTCCATGTCAACTGGAACGTCCTCGCAACGACGTGAGGTTATTGCGGGCATCGCGGTCGTCGGCCTGACGATGCTGACGGGAACATTGCCGGCGGCGGCGGAACAGAGTGCTATGAAAAGAACTCTCACCATCCTGCATACCAACGATATGCATTCGGCGTTCATCGGGAAGGCCCCCGCCGCGGACTACCACCCGCACAAGCTGAACGACGACCAGACGCGGGGCGGCCATGCGCGCCTGGCAGGCATGGTTGCCAATCACCGGGCAAGAGAAACTACCCACCATCCCGCTCGATGAGCGGGCCACAGAAATCCGGGCGATCAAGGCAAGCTGACTATCTTGGCCGCCCGGAGAGTGTCTTGCAAACATGCAACACGAAATAAAAGACAACGATTGAATGAACGGAGCACAAGCACTATTCAAAGCCCTCGTCGACGCGGGGCTCGACACCTGTTTCGGTAACCCCGGCACGTCCGAGATGCGGCTCATCGCCGAGATCGGGCGGATTGAGGGCGTGCGGGCCATTCTGTGCCTGGAAGAGAACGTGGTGACGGGTGCCGCCGACGGCTACGGCCGAATGGCCGGCAAGCCCGCCTTTACGCTGCTGCATGTTGGCAGCGGCTTCGCCAACGGCATCGCGAACCTCCACAATGCCGGGCGGGCCAACACGGCGATCGTCAATGTCGTGGGCGCCAACGCGACCTACCACCAGCACAATTACCCCGACCGGCGGAGAAACTGACGATGACCAACAAACCATTCAAGGGCGTCATCAAGCTCGACATTCGGGATTCAACGCCCGATTGGGAGCCGTACACGCCGACCAGGGCGCCCGCAGGATCGCCGAATGTTCTGGTCGTTCTCTACGACGACACGGGCCTGGCTGCCTGGTCGCCATTCGGCGGCCGGATCAACATGCCGACGCTGCAGAAGCTGGCCGACAACGGCCTGATGTATTCGCAATGGCATACGACGGCGCTATGTTCGCCAACACGCTCCGCGTTTCTGACCGGGCGTAACCATCACCTGAACGGCATGTCCGCGATCACGGAGGCGACCGTTGGATTCCCGGGTGGGCACGGGCGCATCCCGGACCAATGCGCCACGGTCGGGCAAATTCTGCAGGATGGCGGCTGGAGCACGTTCTGGCTGGGCAAGTGCCATCTGGTTCCCGAGACGGACGTCGCCACGGGTGCGAGCCGCAAGCAGTGGCCATTGCAGAAGGGCTTCGACCGCTACTACGGCTTCCTGGGCGCCGAGTCCAACCAGTGGTATCCCGACCTGGTCGAAGACAACCATCCCATCGACCAGCCGTGCATGCCTGAGGAAGGCTATCATCTCTCGAAAGACCTGGCCGATCAGGCGTTGAAGATGATCAAGGACCAGAAGGCTGGTAACCCCTCGCGGCCCTGGTACATGTGGTATGCCCGGGCGCCAACCATGCACCACACCATGCACCGCAGGAATACATCGACAAATACAAAGGCAAGTTCGACGACGGCTACGAGGCGTACCGGGAATGGGTCCTGCCGCGCATGATCGCCAAAGGCGTGTTGCCGGCAGGGACGCAACTGACGCCGATCAATCCCATGCCGGAAGAGCTGGCGACCCCCGCCGACATGGTGCGCCCGTGGAATACGTTGAGTGCCGACGAGAAGAAACTGTTCTCGCGCCTGATGGAGGTTTATGCAGGTTTTTCCGAATACACCGACGCGCAGGTTGGCAGGGTCATCGACTACCTCGAGCAGAGCGGCCAACTGGAAAACACGGTCATCATCTACGCGGCGGACAACGGCGCATCCGGCGAAGGCAGTCCAAGCGGTTCGGTGAACGAGAACAAGTTCTTCAACAGCTACCCGGATGACATAACCGAGAACCTGAAGCTGATCGACAAGCTAGGAAGCCCGGACACCTACGAGCACTTCCCGACCGGGTGGGCCACGGCGACCTCGGCGCCGTTCAAGATGTTCAAGCGATACTCGGAGTACGCGGGCGGCACCTGCGACCCGATGGTCATCTCATGGCCGAAGGGCATCAAGGCCAGGGGCGAGATCCGCAACCAGTACCACCATTGCACCGATATCGTGCCGACGATTCTGGATATCTGCGGCCTGGAGATGCCCAAGGTCTACAAGGGTGTGGAACAGTACCCGCTGTCCGGCGTCTCGATGCGCTATACCTTCGATGCGAAGCCGGACGCACCGACAACGAAGAAGCGGCAATACTATTGCATGCTCGGCACCCGTGCGATCTGGGAGGATGGCTGGAAGGCCGTTGCCCTGCATGCGCCGGCCCCTTCGGCCCGCGGCCACTACGAGGACGACGAGTGGGAACTTTATCACGTGGACGTGGATCCCGCAGAGTCGAAGAACCTCGCCAAGGAACACCCCGAGAAGCTGCAGGCACTGATCAAGGCCTGGTTTGAGGAGGCGGAGAAGAACCATGTGCTGCCGCTCGAGGATCGCGCGGCAATGGAAATCCTCACCACGCCACGGCCCGTGGATGAACCAGCCCGTGAACGGTACATCTACTATCCGGATACCAACGCGGTTCCGGAAAGCGTCGCCGTCAACGTGCGCGGCCGATCGTACAAGATCCTCGCGGACGTCGAAATCGTCGACCACGACTGCTCCGGCGTGATCTTCGCGCACGGTTCGCGCTTTGGCGGTCACGCGCTGTTCATCAAGGACAAGAAGCTGCACTACGTGTACAACTTCCTTGGCTTCAAACCGGAACAGAAGTTCGTCTCGCCTGAATTGCAGCCAGGCAAGTACATGCTCGGGATGGAATTCGTCAAAGAGGGTGCCGGCAATTACCCACGAGTCCCTGGGAACGACAAAGCTCTACGTCAACGACAAGGTCGTCGCCGAAGGGCCGATGCGGGCACAGGTGGGCAAGTTCACACTGGCCGGCGACGGCCTGTGCGTCGGCTATGACAGCGCTGATGCCGTCAGTGCGGAGTACCTAGCACCCGGGCGTTTCAAAGGCGGCACGATCCTCGGCGTCGGAGTCACCGTTGAGAAAACGGGGTACCTCGACCTTGAGACGGAGGCGCGGGCGGCGTTTGCCCGGGACTAGAGTGCGGATTGCAACTTCCGTCACACGGGACCGGCAACGCGCTTGGATGCGCGTTGCCGGTCTCGAGCCGCAGGGACGTGCGCGCGTCTGCGCTATGTGCGTCCGGCGATGGTCCGATGTTCGCAAATAGTTCCTTGCAATGACCGAAAACGCATCGAAAACTCAGATCCTGCTGGCCGGGCTGGCCGGTTTGCTGGTGGTCTCATGGATCATCGCAGGCGGAATTTGGCACGGCGTGTCATCCGCGGCTTTCCACCGTCTTTGGCGGAACATTGTCGATCGCCCGCGTGGCCCGGGTTGGCACGGAATCTTCGTATGCTAGGCGCCACGCAGTTCAGCCGTACAGATCGAGTCGTGCCCGGCACCAATTTGGTCAGGGTGCCGTTCGGGATCGCCGGAGCGGTCATGGTCATGCTCGCCGTCACATTGGTGCTGGACGGCTTGGGCGGCAGACGGCCGATGACGCTCCCGAATTGGGTGTCGGTCGGTAACATTGATGATGCAAGGGCAGTCCTTAGCGCGATCCTCGGTTCGGTCAGCACTGTATTGGCGCTGATCTTCTCGGTGACACTGCTGGTATTCTCTATGGCGGCCAGCCAGTTCGGGCCGCGCCTGATTTCGTATTTCTTGCGCGACCGTACCATGCAGGTGACGCTCGGGTTGTTCCTCGCGACTTTTCTACACAGCCTCATCACCTTCGTCGTCACTGGCCGGCGCGGCGATACCGAATTTGTACCGCAGCTCACGGTCCTGACCAGTGTCGGCCTCGTTCTGCTGAGCTTCGGCTACCTCGTAGTGTACAACAATCGGGTCGCGCAGGCGATCCAGACCAACAACCTGCTGCCGCACATCGTCGAAAACCTTTATGCTGCAATTTCCGAGCTGTCGCTGCCTCGGGTCATCAAGGTGGCCGCCTCCCCGACAGTTCCGGCGGGCGAAACGACGGAGGTCTTGCGATCCCGCTGCGCGGCCGACGGCAGGCCAGTGTCGGCGACGACCAGCGGCTATATGCAGCGGATCAACCACGAGGCCCTTGTGCTGGCAGCCGATCGTCATGCAGCGGTCATTTGCATGGCATTCCGGCCTGGCGACTTTGTGCTTGAAGGCGAGGCACTCGCGCACATTCTGCCGGCTGAGCAGGGCACCAACCTCGCGCCGGCGATTTACCGTGCGGTGATGATTGGACAGTATCGTACCCTCGAACAGGACATAGAGTTCGCCTTCGCGCAGCTTTCGGAGATCGCGATCCGTGCGCTGAGTCCGGCGATCAATGACACCTATACCGGATTGAGCTGCATCGACTGGTTGGGTGACGCCCTGCGTATGCTGGTCGCGCTGCCCAACCCCGACGGCGCGTGGCGCGCGCGCCATGGACAGGAGCGGCTGCTGATACCACCGCCGCGAATGGCGAGCATCGTCCGAGCCGCCTTCGATCTGATCCGAGAGGCGGGTGCAAGCAGTCCAGCGGTGCTTCTTCGGTTGCTGCAAACCTATGCTCGGCTTGCCCCGCAGCTACGCACAGACGAGCAGCGTAAAGCAATTCTTGAGGAGGTCGAGGCGGCTGGTGAGTGCATGGCGCGCGCTCCTGCCGTCGCTATGGACCAGGTGGCGCTCGACGCTGCTTTGCGTTTGGCTCGCGATCGGCTCTCCGATGCTCGACGGCCTGACGTACCATGCGAGTAGCTGGCAAGATGGCGCGACGATACCGATTCGCAGCGAAAAGAGCACCAACTGAGTGCTGGAAGAACCCCCTGAATGAATGAGAACGCAACGAAGACGCAGATCCTGCTGGCCCGGCTGGCCGGGTTGCTCGTGGTTGCATTGATTATCGCGGGCGTAGTCTGGCACGGCGTGTCAGCCGTGGCGTTCCAGCGTCTCTGGCAGAACATTGTCGATCGCCCGGGCGGCCCAATGAAGTTCCGCTTCATCCTGCAGCCCTGCATGGCGACTATTGCCGCACTGCACGACGGCCTCAAGGACGCGCGCATGGGGCGCTCGCCGTACCTCTGGACCGTACCTCTCCAATCGTGCCGAGCGGGGCAACCGCCTGCGAGAGGCACTGAACTCGACTGGCCGGATCATCCTGCTCGGGGTCGTGATGGACACGATCTACCAGGTGATCGTGTTCGATACGTTCTATCCGGCCGAAACGGCGATCGTCGCAGTTTTGCTGGCCGTCGTCCCCTATCTGATCTTGCGCGGACCGATTTCGCGCTTCGCGCGCTGGCGGCGCGGCGATGCCCCGGCAAACGAGTCCCGGTGACGACAAAAGCCCGCACCCGTCTGGAGCGACGCGCTTGTGCCGGCACGTCGATCGTCGCCTGACACGGGAAACTCCCGTCGTCGTTTCAGCGGTCCAACTGCACGTCGACCATGCCGGCCCGCACCGCGCGCTTTAACGCCGCATGGTCGCGCTCGGCCTGGTCCGCGTACGCAAGCGCGAACGTTCCCATTGCCACGTCGAACTCATCCTGCTTTCCGAGATAACCGCTGATCGTCCAGGGATCGCCTGCCTTCGCATGCGCGCGCGCCAGAATCCAACCGCAGGCCTTGGCGTAGATCGACAGCTCTTCGGCATCGAAGATCTCGACCAGGATGCTGAGCTTCACGTCGCGCAACTGGCGCATGTAGAAGTGGCGGCCGTTCGGTCCTGTGGCCCAGCCAAGGAACAGGTCAGAGGCCGGCTGCATTAGTCGTTGGCCCTCAACGACCCGTTGGCCGTGATGGGCGTAGGCGCTCTTGCCGGCGTAGGCCTCCAGCACAGACGCGTTCGCCTCCTTCACCTGCAGGAAGAACGGGCGGCCCGCGATGGACATCATCAGCACGACGGCACACCACGTCCCGACACTGCCGACGCCGACCACCTTCATCGCGCCGTCCACCAGGGTGTAGCGATCGAACAGGACCCGCCGATCGTCGGGCAGTGTTTCCCGGTAGTTCGCGAGCACGCCACGACACATGTCCAGATAATCGGCCCTGCGCGCCGCCTTCTCGTGAAAGATCGTCGGCGGCGTGTCGCGAATGCGGGGCTGGCCGCCGGCTTCCTCGACCAGCTTCGGATAGACCAGTTCCGCGCTGCTGTGCGAAGTGGCCTTGGCGATCCGCTTGGCCGCCCTCTCCTGGCTGGACTTCGGAAACATCGCCATGGCGGTCTTGTCATCAAGCCGGGCGTACCAGATTTGCAGCACGTCCTGGTTGGAAAAGTCCCGCATGGCGCGGCGGTAGCTGCGGGCGCACGCCATCGCGGCATCGCGGGCGTTTGCGTCGGAGAGGCCATTGGAGCGCGCGGCGAGCGCAAAGGAGGCGACCAGCCGTTTGACATCCCACTCCCACGGCGCCGGCAGCGTCTCGTCAAGGTCGTTGATGTCCAGGATCAATTGGCGTTCCGGCGTCGCAAAGGCGCCGATGTTCATCAGATGGGCGTCGCCGCAGGTCTGGACATCGAGCCCCGTGGCCGGCGTTCGAGCCAGGTCCGCCGCCATGACGCCAGCGGACCCACGGTAGAAGGTGAACGGCGATTGCAGCATGCGGCCATAGCGGAGAGGCACCAGATCCGGCTGGCGCGTCTTGTCCGCCGCAAGAAGGATGCCAATCGGGTCTGTCCGATCCGCCGGTGGCCGCCAGACACCATGCGCATCGCGCGGCACAGTGTCGCGCAGGCGTTTTCCGGCAGCCCTGCGTTCGTCGGGCGTCGGCTGTCCGGGCGGCGCAGTCCGCGTCGGGGACTTTACCTCAACCGGCTTCGTCTGGGGATCGTGCGCTCGCGGTTGCTTGGGCAATTCCGGCGGCGAGTAGGTGTCGAGAAGTGTTGCGACGGGTTGTGCAACGGTGAGCCGCGCCATCATTTCCTCCTCGCTTGGCTCAGTCGCACGAATTGTCCTCGTTGAGGGCGCCCATCACAATGATGTAGCTCAAACCGCCGGAGCGAAACTTCTCGGCGCCGAAGGATCGCGGTCTGTCGAGCCCGACGGTAGCTACCGCGGTGACCCTACAGCCGCTTTAGCGCCATAGATTCGCTCTCGCCGGGCTACCCGATCAGCATGCCTTTGGTTGCGGCCCTGCGCATGCTGCGTGAGCCATGTCATCGCGACCATCGCCATTCCGCCAATCGCCGCCCCTGCGAGAGCAAATAAACCGGACAAATAAGAGGTATCCATCACAATCCCTTCATTGCGGCCAGATCAGCCTCGTTCGCGTGCCCCTTTCCGGCTGACGAGTTCATCCCGCGATCATCATCGTACGTTGGGCGGCGGTTGAGCGGCGGCTGCTTCCATTTGCCTTCAAATGCCACGGACTTCAGCCTATCGTAGCCGTTCGACCCGTGCGTGGTGTTCCGAACGACCGACATGTGTCGGGTCGGAACCGCATCCCCTCGGCGCACGCAGAATTTTCCGAGTTCGCGGTCAGGTGTTGCCCTCCGCGACCTTAGTGCACGAGACGAACGTCCTTTCGAGCGCATCCGGGTGAATGCCCCCGGCCGCACCAATCGCTACGATCCGTGTGCGCGGAACGCGCTCGCCCCACTCGTCCTGAAGCGAGATGTCCGCGCGCCTGCCGACCACTTGGAGCACAGCCCGCCGCTGCGGAGCGTCGACGGTGTGGAGCACCCCTTTCACCCGGTAGATGGTACCCGGCAGCGTTCGCATCGCCTCGCGCAACGGCTCCAGCGCCAGCGGATGGTCCGTCTCGTAGCTCCAGGTGCTGAACACCTCCGAGTGGTCGTGCGCAGGATGGTGGTGCGCATGAGAGTCATCACGGCAGCCCGGGTCGGTGCAGCCATGTTCGGCGGCGTTCGCATCATAGTCCCCCGCTGTGGGATCAAAACGGCCGACACCCAGGAGGATTTCGTTGGGCACATCGCAGTAATTGGTCTCGACGATGCGAAGACGGTTGAAATGCTTGTCGAGCCAGACCCTGACCTTGTCGACCTGCGCGGGACCCGCAACGTCCACCTTATTCAGGATCAGCATGTCGGCGAACCCGACCTGGCGGAGCTTTAGCTCCATCAGGGCTGGATACTCGGGATGCGCGAACACCTGGTCCGTGTCCACCACGCAGGTGACGCTGTCCAGCCTGATCCGGTCCTGCAGATTTGGGTCGTTGAAAGTCATGGCGATGCCGGCAGGATCGGCGACGCCACTCGCTTCGAGCAGAATGTATTCGATCGCCTCCGGCCGCGCGAGCAAGGCGTCTACCGACTCGACGAGGTCGTTGCGGATTTGGCAGCAGACGCAGCCGTTGGTGAGGCTGATCGTGTCGCCGCGCACCCCGACGACGAGTTCGGCGTCGATGTTGATCGCGCCGAAGTCATTGACCAGGACCCCGACGCGCAGACGGTGATCCCGAGTCAGGATCCGATTGAGCAGCGTCGTTTTTCCCGCTCCGAGAAAACCCGTCAGGACCGTGATTGGAACGGCCCTGCCGTTGTTGGCGACGATGTCCATCGGTTGGCCGGTCCCTCTCAGAGCTGACGCTGGGGCGAAAGTCTGCCGTTTGTCCACGCCGCTATTTCTTGAACTTGCTGAGATCGATATTCATCGCCTTCGCCAACGCAATAAGGTCGACCTCGGCTGGATTCGCGAGCTTGGTGAGCTGTTCGCGATAGACATCCGGCGGATAGTACTTCTTCGGATCGATCTCGAGATCGCGCGTGGCTTGTTCCTGCTGTTGCTCGCGTGGCAGCCTCGGTTGAGGGACGATGCCGATGCCGGTAGCGAACGGCAGCGGATCGCCGAACAGCAGAGTAGGATTTGGGAACGGCTGGCCCGCAAATCCCGGCAAGGCGGCCATCCGGTGCCAGATCGCGTCCTTGGTCACATTGACAACGGCGATGTCCGGCGCGCCGTAAAGGAACAACCCATCCCAATGGGCGCGGACGCCCGAGCTTATCTCGTTGAGATAATCATTATCGAATTCGAGATGGGTAACCATCGCGCAACGCGGGTTGACCTGCTTGATCATATACCCGGCCGCGTAGTGATTGGTATGATGGGTATCGATGGTATAGTTGTACAGGAACTCTGGCAGTCCGTACTTGTATTGGTTGATGCGCGCCAGATCGGCCTGGACCTCGGTTACGAACACGTCGACGCCCTTGGCATATTTCGCCGTCAGGTCATCGGGCCGGCCATCGCCGGTCCACACGAACGAAAGGCCGTTCCAGTCGAGGCGGTAGGCCGAGGCGCCGTCCTTGGCGTGCGAGCGCCGCCAGTGGCGGATCGTGACGCCGTTCTTGTTGTAGCAGATGCCGTTCTCGTCCTTCCAATCGAACTCGTTGACCTCAATCTCGTAGCCATCCCCTATCGGAAACATATCGAATGCTTCGAGGTGCCATTTCAGCATCTGCTTCATGCCGGCCACCATGCCCTTGGTGCCCAGGTCCGGCGTGCGTCCCGATGGGCCGGTCAGGCGCAGCGGCTGCTTCCAACGGCCCGCCCAAGCCGCGAACGGCACGAGATAGGACAGGTCGTGATAATGGTCGATATGCAGGTGCGTCAGGAAGATGTCGTTAATCTCCTGCAACGGAACGCCCATCGCGAGGATGTTTTTGACGCAGCCCGGACCGAAGTCGAAGAAGAACCGGTCACCATTGCCAAGCTCTACCATGATGCAGGTGCCCGCCTGATCGCGTCGAGGCGGCACCGGGCAGGAGCCGATAAACGAGATGCGCATCTCGTCCGGCCCAATGGTCTCGCTGGTGGGGAAGTAATTATTCCTCGATCGAACGTACTGCGTCGGCCGGTAATAGGGCGGGAATTGCAGGCCGGTGCTTGGTCCACCGCCGTAGGGACTCGCGGGCATGTCAGGTGCAGCCTGCGCCTCGGCCGGCGTCGCGGCAGCGGTAGAGAGCGCCGCGGCAGCGGCGTCCACGCTCACTCCCTTCAGCATGTCGCGCCGGTTTGGACCGTTCTGGATGGGAGCCTTCGTGTCGTCGTCGGTCGCCATCGATTTCGCCTCCGATTGAACCCGGCATTCAGTAGCGGGCGGACCATGTTTTTGCGGCGCGTGGCCGCCCTCACCGCCGCGATGGACCGCGCCAGAGCGTCGTTGATCACCGGTATTCCGGGGACACAGCCACGGCATTGATTCATGTCAACGTCGTTGGGCGGCGACGGTCCGTATTCGGGGAACGACCGGTTTGGGTCGAGTCCCGGCATTCAAACTGCCCCACGACCCGGTGGCCGGAATTATGGGGTGGGCGCCGCTTGGGGGTCGATCGATGGACCGTCGTCTATGAGACGCTGCCCTCGATCTCAATGCGCGTTCGCGCTGGGGGCCGGGGCGGCGCCCACTTTGCGCAGCAGCGGCACGAGCAGGGTGGCGAGGATGAAGGCGAGCATGATGGCGCGGAAAGCGTCGGCGAAGGCCAGGGTCGAGGCCTCGCGATACGCCAGGCTCCAGAGCTGCTTCAGGGCCGCGTCGTGGCCGGCGCCGGGGCTGACCGGCAGCGCTGCGTAGCGGGCGGTAACGCCCTGCATGAACCGCTCCATGGCGCCGTTCGCCGGAGTCAGGTGGCTGGCGATCGTCTGGAAATGCAGGTTGGTGCGGTCGTTGATGATCGCGGCACTGACCGCGATGCCGACGGCGCCGCCGAGGTTGCGCATCATGTTGAACAGGCCGGAGGCGTATTTGAGGCGCTCGGGCGGCAGGCTGCCGAGGCCCAGGGTGACGCTCGGGGCGACGGCGAAGACCTGCGGGAAGCCGCGCAGAACCTGCGGGATCAGCAGTTCTCCGGCGCCCCAGTCATGGGTGATGAAGCTGTAGCTCCACATCGCGATGCCGAAGCTGGCGAGGCCGAACATCATCAGCCAGCGGGGGTCGAATTTGCGCGCGAGCATGACGTAGACCGGCGTGCCGATCAGCGACGCGACGCCGGTGGAGAAGATCGCCAGGCCGATCTGCCAGGCGCTCAGGCCGCGCACGTAGCCGAGGAACAGCGGCGTCAGGTAGATGGTTGTGAAGATGCCGATGCCGGTGACGAAGGACAGGAAGCAGCCGAGCGCGAAATTGCGGTTGGTGAGGGCTCGGAGATCCACCACCGGGTTGCGGAAGGTCAGGCTGCGGGCGACGAACAGCACCAGCGAAATGCCGGCGATCCAGGCGCAGAGGCGGATCGTGGAGTCGTCGAACCAGTTCCAGCGCGTGCCTTCCTCCAGCACGTATTCCAGCGTGCCGAGGCCGAGCGCCATCAGCACGATGCCGGGGTAGTCGGCGCCTTTCAGCAGCGAGAGATCGGGCTTGTCGATCTTCACCATGAGCGGCACCAGGATGGTGATGACGATGCCGGGGAACAGGTTGATGTAGAACAGCCAGTGCCAGTTCAGCGTGTCGGTGATCCAGCCGCCGATCACCGGTCCCAGCGTTGGCGCCATCGAAGCGATGGTGCCGACCGCGGCGGCGGAATAGACGCGGCGCGTGCCCTGGAAGAAGAAGAATGACGAGGTGAACACCGTCGGGATCATCGATGCGCCGAGCAAGCCTTGCAGGGCTCGGAACACGATCATGCTGTGGATGTCCCAGGCGATGCCGCACAGCATGCTGGTCAGGGTGAAGCCGGCGCAGGAGAAGGTGAACAGCCAGCGGGTGGAGAACACGCGGGTGAGCCAGCCGGAGAGCGGGATCATGATGATCTCGGCGATCAGATAGGCGGTCTGCACCCAGGAAATCTCATCCTGCGCGGCGGACAGGCCGCCACCGATCTGCTGCAAGGAGGCGGCGACGATCTGGATGTCCAGCAGCGCGATGAACATGCCGACGCACATCACCACGAAGGGCAGCACCGACGGCTGTCTCGGTGCGGCGGCGATCACGGCACGGCGGCCTTGGTATCGACGCTGACGGTGGTGGACAGGCCCGGGCGCAGCATGCGCAGGTCCGCGTCGCCCGCGTCGAGCAGGATGCGGACGGGGACGCGCTGCACGATCTTGGTGAAGTTGCCGGTGGCGTTCTCGGGCGGGATGACGCTGAACACGGCGCCGGTGCCGGGGGCGAGGCTGGCGAGGTGGCCGTGGAAGGCGTGGCCGGGCAGCACGTCCGCCTGCACGCTGGCGGCCTGGCCGGGGACCATGCGGGTCAACTGGTCCTCCTTGAAGTTCGCGTCCACCCATAGGCCGGACGACGGGATGACCGAGACCAGGTAGGTGCCCGAGGTCACGTAGGCGCCGACCTGCGCGGCGCGATTGCCGATGTAGCCGTCGATCGGCGCGCGGATGTCGGTGTATTCGAGATTCAGCGTGGCGGTTTGCAGGTCGGCGCGGGCTTGCGCGGCGGCGGCGTCGGCCTCGGCGATCTGGGCGGTCAGGACCTTCAGTTGCTGCTGGGCGGCGTTCAGGGCGGCGTCGGCGGCGACCACCGCAGCGCGGGCCTGCACGTCCAGCATGTCGGTGCGCTGGGCGTCCTGGCGGGACCCGGCGGCGGTCTGCGCCAGGCTGCGATACCGGGAGGCGTCGGTCGCGGCGTAGTTGGCCTGGGCGGATTTCGCGGCGAACTCGGCGGATTGCTGGCGGATGACGGATTGTTGGAGGACGTACTGCGCTTTCAGTCCGTCGAGCGCTGCCTCGCGCGCCGTGACAACGGCGGCGGCGTGGTCGAGCGCGGCGCGATAGTCGCGATCGTCGAGGCGGATCAGCGGTTGGCCGGCTTCCACGAACTGGTTGTCGGTGACGAGCACCTGGGCGACGAAGCCGGCGACATGCGGCGCGACGGAGGTGACGTTGCCGCCGACATAGGCGTCGTCGGTGGTCTGGATGAAACGGCCCTGAGTCCACCAGTTGTAGCCGTACCAGCTCGCTCCCGCGACGGCGATGGTCAGTGCGGTGGCGGCCAGGAGGGCTCGGCGGGCGCGCAGCAGGGTTTTGTCGCGGGCCGCGGCAGGGAGCGTGTCGCGGGCGGTGATGGCGCTAGACATGGGCGCCTCCTGTCGGGGCGGCGGCGGTTTGGGTTGCCGGGTCGGGTTGGGGGGATGTGGCGTGGTGGCGGCGGACGGCTTCGGCGGCGGCGGGGCCGTAGACGGAGCGGTAGGGCGGCTCGGTCAGCGGGCGGCCGGTGCGGCGATCGACCAGGACGGGGTCGGCGAGGTCTCCGGTGTCGCCATCGACGATCACCACGTTCGGGCCTTCCGGGGCGAAGTGGCGGTTGCCCCAGGCGAGCAAGGTCCACAGCACGGGGCGGAAGTCGCGGCCCCTTTCGGTGAGCAGGTATTCGTCGCGGGGCGGGTGCTCGGAGTAGCGGTGGCGCTCCAGCAGGCCGGACTCGACGAGGGCGTTGAGGCGGCGGGTCAGCATGTTGGGGGCGATGTCGAGGCTTTTCTGGAATTGCTCGAAGCGGGTGGAACCGCGGAAGGCGTCGCGGAGGATGAGGATGCTCCACCACTCGCCGACGCGTTCGAGGGAGCGGGCGATGGGGCAGGACATGGTCTCGAAGCTTTTGCGTCGCATGGCGGGGTGCCTGGGGGGTGAGTTGCACGATGCAAGCGATATAGGGGAGTGAGTTGCTTTATGCAAGTGAGTTTTTTGGGCGCGGGGTTGGGCGTTGCTTGCCGCTGGGCGTGTTCGGCGTATCATTCCGGCTTGCCGATGATGGAGGAGGGCGCCGCGTGCCCGACTCTGGGGATACGGACGATCGGCCGGAAAAGCCGGAGCTGTTCATCAGCTACGCGTCGGGGGACGTTGCCCGGGCGGCCGCGCTGCATGCTCGGCTGGCCGCGGCGGGGTTCGTTGTTTGGTTCGACAGGATCCGGCTGACTCCCGGCTGCGACTGGCATGCGGCGATCGAGGCCGGGTGCGAGGCGGCGCGCGTGGTGCTGCCGGTGGTCACGCCGCGCTGGGCTGGGTCGGAGTGGACGCGCTACGAGACGTATGCGCACGACGCGGTCATCCCGGTGCTGGCTGAGGGCAAGGCCGAGGACGTGATGCCGCCTCCGTTGCGGCGTTGGAACGCGGTGGCGCTGGATCCGCTGGCGGCGGACGAGGCGGCCTGGCAGGCGTTGCTGGATGCGATCCGGGGGAAGCTCGCGGAGCCGGTGCCGGAACGGGCGGCGCGGATCGTCGATCTGCCGTATCCCGCCAACCCGTTCTTCACCGGCCGCGACGACGATCTGGTGCGCATCCACGAGGAGCTGCACGCCGCGCCCGTCGCGGCGCTGACCCAGGGGCGGGTGCGGGCGCTGGCGGCGATGGGCGGGATCGGCAAGACCACGCTCGCCAACGAATACGCGCGGCGTTACTGGCGGCTGTATTCGCAGATCCTGTGGGTGGATGCGCGCTTCGGGCTGGAGAGCGGTTTCGCGCTGTTGTTCGGGAAGCTGTTCCCCGGGCGGCCTGACGCGGGCATGCAGCAGCCGGACAAGGCGGCGGCGGTGCTGACGGAGCTGGCCGGTCGGGCCGAACGGCTGCTGGTGTTGGACAATGTGGAGGACGCGGAAAGCGTCCGTCCCTGGCTGGTGCGCGACCCGACCTCCGGCTGCCGCACGCTGATCACCTCGCGGTTTGCGGACTGGCCGGCAGCGGCCGGTGTGCGGGCGATCCAGCTGTATGTGCTGGAACCCGGGCCGGCGCGGCAGTTCCTGCTGGCGCGCACCGGGCGGGCGGCGGAGGGTCTTGAGGTTGCGGCGTGCGATGAGCTGGCGGGGGAGCTGGGCTACCTGCCGCTGGCGTTGGAGCAGGCGGCGGCGTACATCGCCGCGCCCGGCGCGGGCGTGGATTTCGCGGGGTATCTGCGGCTGTACCGCGAGGCGACGGCGGAGCTGCTGGCGCGCGGGGCGTTGGGCTCGACCGAGTATCCGGATCCGGTGATCGCTACCTGGCAGGCGACGGTGGCGAAACTGTCGCCGGAGTCTCGCGCCGTGTTGCGGCTGTGCGCCTGGTATGCCGACACGCCGATCCCTCGGGCCTTGGTAATGCAGGGGGCGGAGGACGTGCTGGCGCTGGCCGTGGCGTTCGGCCCGGTGGCGCCGCTGTCTGGGCCAGCGGCGGCGGAACTGCGGATGCGTGACGCGCTGACCGGATTGGCGCGGTACTCGATGATCCTGGACGCCGACGACGATAGCTTCCGGGCACATGGTCTGGTCCAGACCGTCGAGCGCGCGCGCGCGTTGGCGGATGGCATGCAGGATGCGGCCCGCGACCGGGCGCTGAGCCGCTTGGCCGCCATGTTTCCTTATGCCTTCGATGAACCAGCCCGCTGGCCGCTATGCCGTCAGTATCTGCCACACGTCCGGGCGCTGGCGTCGCGGTTTGCGGAAGACCGAACCTCGGCCGCCCTGGCTCGGCTTCTCGATTTCGCTGGCACCTTCCTCCTCAGCAGCGGTGATGCGGCGGGTGCCTTGCCGGATTATCGCCGGGCGCTCGCGAGCCGGGAGCGGGTGATGGGCCCGGACCATCTGGACACGCTCGTTAGCCTGAACAATCTGGCCGAGTGCCTGGGGGAACTGGGCGACGCGGCGGGTGCTCTGCCGCTCCACCGTCGGGCGCTGGAGGGCAAGGAGCGCGTGCTTGGCCGGGCGCATCCGAACACACTCACCAGCGTGAACAATCTGGCAGCATGCTTGCTGGCGCTGGGCGACGCGGCGGGGGCTTTGCCACTCTACCGCCGAGCCCTGGAGAGCCGCGAGCACGTGCTCGGCAAGGAGCATCCCGACACGCTCACCAGTGTGAACAATTTGGCCGAATGCATGCGGGCGCTGGGCGACGCGGCCGGGGCCTTGCCGCTCTACCGGCGCGCGCTCGACAGCCTCGAGCGCGTGCTCGGCAAGGAGCATCCCAACACGCTTAGCAGCGTGAACAATCTGGCCGGATGCATGCGGACGCTGGGCAACGCGGCGGCGGCTTTGCCGCTCTACCGGCGCGCGCTCGACAGCCGCGAGCGCGTGCTCGGCAAGGAGCATCCCGACACGCTCACCAGCGTGAACAATCTGGCCGGATGCATGCAGGCGCTGGGCGACGCGAAGGAAGCTTTGCCGCTACTGCGTCGAGCGCTCGACAGCCGCGAGCGCGTGCTCGGCAAGGAGCATCCCGACACGCTCACCGGCGTAAATAATCTGGCCGAATGTATGCGGACGTTGGGCGACGCGGCGGGGGCCTTGCCGTTCTACCGCCGGGCACTGGAAACCAAGGAGCGCGTGCTCGGCAAGGAGCATCCCGACACGCTCACTGGCGTGAACAATCTGGGCGAATGCATGCGGGCGCTGGGCGACTCGGCCGGGGCGTTGCCGTTGTACCGCCGGGCGTTGGAGGTGCGCGAGCGCGTGTTCGGCCCAGACCATCCCGACACGCTCAGCAGCGTGAATAATCTTGCCAAATGCACGTACGGGCGAGGCGACGCCGCGGGCGCCTCGCCGCTCTTCCGCCAGACGCTGGAGAGGAGGGAGCGCGTGCTGGGCCCGGATCATCCGGACACACTCGGCAGTGTGAACGATCTGGCGGTTTGCATGCTGGCGCTAGGTGACACGGCGGCTGCCTCACTGCTCTTCCGCCGGGCGCTGGACAGCAGCGAGCGCATGCTCGGCCCGGACCATCCGGAGACGCTCACCAGCGTGAACAATCTGGCCGGATGCATGCAGGCGCTGGGCGACGCGGCGGGAGCCTTGCCGCTCTACCGCTGGGCGTTGGCGAGCAGAGAGCGCGTGCTCGGCGCGGAACATCCCGACACGCTCACCAGTATGCACAATCTGGCGAGATGCCTGCAAGCGCTGGGCGACACGGCGGGCGCATTGACCCTCTTCCGCCGAGTGTTGGAGCTCCAGGAGCGCGTGCTTGGGCCGGAGCATTGGCTCACGCTTACCAGCGTGCACAATCTGGCCGAGTGCCTGCGGGGGCTGGGCGACGCGGCGGGGGCCTTGCCACTTTACCGCCGGGCGCTGGCCGGCTTTGAGCGGGTGCTCGGCCCAGAGCATCCAACCACGCTCGCCGGCATGAGCAATCTGGCTGTATGCATGTGGAAGCTGGGCGACGCAGCCGGGGCCTTACCACTTCACCGCCAGGCAGTGGATAGGTTCGAGCGCATTCTGGGCCTGGACCATCCGGACACGCTCACGAGCGTGCATAACCTGGCCTTGTGCTTGCAAACGCTGGGCGACATGGCGGGGGCGTTGCTGCTGTTCCGCCGGGTGATGGATAGCTACGAGCGTGTGCTGGGGCCGGAGCACCCGCACACGCTGACAAGCGTCAATGCCCTATCCGGCTGCCTCGAGAAGCTGGGCCAATTTGGCGAAGCCAGGATATTGCGTGGACGGCGCGCGCTGGAAGCCCAAATTCGCAAACTGGGCCCCGAGCATCGCGACGTTCTGACCAGCCAGAACAACCTTGCCCAGACCCTGCGCTGGACCGGCCATCCCGATCTCGCCGAAGCCTATGCGCGCCAGTGCGCCGACGCCTCGGCGCGCGTGATGGGCGATGCGCATCCGCTTGCACTGCACCGCCGCAGCAACCTGGCCCTCACCCTGCTGATGCTGCGCAGCACCGCCGAGGCGCGGTCGCTGCTGGCGGCCAACTGGGCGGCACCCTGCCCACACAGCACCCCCGTTACCCAAGCCACCGCCTTCCTCGCCGCCATCGCGGCACTGCTGGACGGCACGGACGCAATGGACCCGCTCGGGCGACTGAAGACCCTGCTGCTCGGTCCGAATCTACAACAGGCGCCCGACGTCGGCTATCCCTGGGACGCCGGCTACCTGCTGGATTACCTGCGCGACGCGCTGCCGCCCGATAGCTTCGACTTCCTGCAAGCCGCACTGGCGGCGATCAACGATCCGGCCCGGACGCCGGACCTCGATCGCTTCCCGCTCTGGCGCGACACGCCAGCCCTGCCACTCGATATTCCGTGGCCGACCGCGCCAGTTGCGGATCATAGTGCGGTTTGCCCTCTTCGTGCTGACAATCATGGCGGCGTCCAATGAACACAATACCCGAGCAGTCATCGACAGCGCCAATCAGCGGATGGCGGGTCTTTATCAGCTACGCACACGAGAACAGCGACACGGCTGCCTGCGTCGAAGCGCGCCTGAAGGCGCTGAACGCGATTCCTCTGTCCGATCGTGTGTTCGCGCACGGCTCTGGATTCCCTGAGCAAATCAAGACACAGATCGCCTACTCGCATGTTTTCATGCCGATCGTGACGCCCGAGTTCGAGCCAGCGGGGCTGGGTGCATCAGGAAATCGGTTACGCGACGGCGCTCAATGTTCCTGTGCTGCCAATCGCGGTTGGGCTAACGCCCGGAGAGATGCTGCGAGACCTACATGCGATCACGATCAGAGAGGGCGACGACGTAGCCAGTCAGCTTGACCGCAAACTGAGGCCGGAAGTCTTCGTTCGTTTGCTCGATGAAGTAGCGGATTCGACTCAATCCCTGTACGTTTGTGCTGAAGAATCCGAGGACCGTGCTACACTATTTCATCGTTATGCGACGCAGATACGGAACCTCGGCTATGCAGGTATTATTCGACAGAGCAGTACGCTCAGCTCGTTCCATATCCCAACCGAGACCCCGGAGCACAGGATCTGGAAACTTCGTTACGCTCCAAACCAGCAACGAAGCGTATACCACTGTCGTCTGCAGCGCCAGGAGCGCCTCGCGCTGGAATGGCACGCCTGCCGCGCCGGTGCCAAGCTGATAATTCGCCCCGAGGTTATTCTGGCGGGCCCACACGGTCCTGTTGCCGCCAGAACCCGGATACAGACCTTGGTTGATTTCCTCACGACTGTCGACGATCAGGTGGAGGTCGCACATGCCTCGCATAAAAGGTTCGGCGAGAACGTCACCATCATCGGTGACTGGCTCTGCGCTACATCTCTGCTGGGTACCCCCGAAACCGGCTACCGCCAAACGATTTACACGCGCCACGTTCCGACGATACTCAAGCAGATCGAGTTGTTCGATCGCCAGTTCGACGACGCCGCCAAATTCGAAGGACAAGGAACCTCGCGCGAGTGTGCCATTAATTATCTCCGTAGCGAGATTAGCAAGCTTGCAAATGACTAACTACCGGTCGATAAGATGGACGGTCGGGCGATAGATGCCCCCTTCAGCGTGCGAACCGCCCATGCGAATGTAACGCCGAATTCAATGGCGTTCGGACACGCCCGTCGTCACGAACACCTGAAAACTCTGCGCAACCAAAGCAAACAGCCGGCCGTTTTCGATCCCGGTCCACCCCTGATCGCGGGCTGTCCTCTCCTCGTGACCGATGATCTCTTGCGCCAGCCGCCGGTCCACGCATTCATCCAGAAAAACTCTCAACCGGCCGCTTCAACCAGGCGGTCCTTCGCCTGCTCCAGAAACGCAATGATCTGCTCTCGCGTGACCGATGGGAAACCGTCGAGGAAGTCATCGATTGACTCACCGGCTTCGAGGTAATCGAGCAATGTCTGCACGGGCACGCGTGTCCCGCGGAACACGGGGGCGCCCCCCATAACGTCCGGATCGCGCGCGATGACAGTCTGCTGCATGACACCAAGCTATCACTGACGGCCCCGCAACACCACCGGACCATCCGGCAGTATGATATCGACCCCGCTCGACCGGCTGAAGGTCCTGCTGTTCGGCCTGAAGCTGCAACAGGCGCCCGGTGTCGGCTATCCCTGGGAGGTCGACTACCTGCTGGATTACCTGCACGACGCGCTGCGGCCCGACACCTTCAACTTCTTGCATGCTGCGCTGGCGGCGATCAACGATCCGGCCGGGGCGTTGGACCTCGATCGCTTCCCGCTCTGGCGCGACACGCCGGCTCTGAAGCCGGACACGCCCTGGCCCGATCCTGCCGCGATGCCACCAGAGCCTCCGTCTATGGCGGGGTCGTCGCCAGTAACCGTATCACCTCCTGCTTCAACCGAGGCAGATCATGCACAATGACGTCCCAGACCAAATGATGGTCGATCCTTCCAATAGTCATGGATCAGGCGGTTACGGAACGCGACCACCTTGCCCCACGGCACGCCCGCCGACGCGCCGGTGGCCGCCGATAGATGCGTTGCCGCCTCACCGATCACCTCGAAGTTGCGGATCACAGCGTCCTGAGTCAGCCGTTCCGCCAAGTAAACGTCGCGGCCGCCTGCCACGTAGCGTTCGATCGCGGCGATGCTGTCGGCGATGCGCTCCAGATACGGTCGGTCGGATTTCACAACGGCCGCGCGTCGGCTTCGATATAGGGCTGGAAGAACGGGCTGAGGCTGCGCGCCAGCAGCAAATCCACCCGGCACTGCAGCAGGGCCTCGAGTTCCTTGGCCAGGCCAAGGTAGTCGCCGAACCCCCGTTCCGCTTCCAGGTCGATCAGCAGGTCAACGTCGCTATCCCGCCGCTCCTCGCCCCGCGCGACGGAGCCGAACAGACGGACGTTGCTCGCGCCGTGCCGGGCGGCGATCTGCAACACCGCGTCACGTTGCCGATGGATTTCGTCGCGCAGTGCCATTGGAGGGGCCGTCAATAAAACTAACGGTCACACTGGCATAGAGCGGACCATGGTGCATCCACAGAACTTCCGAGCCGCGTCCTGCGCGCGGCACTAAATGGTAAGACACTCCGCTCCCGCCGCGCGCGCCAGAACCCCATGCAACGTGAGGCGTCGCGCCACGGGCCGGTATCGTGTGGTGGCTCTTCTGGGCGCACCGTGCCGCACGCGGCAAAGCAAGAAATTTGGAACCGCAGATGCACGCGGATGCACGCGGATGGTCCGGAGTCCGGCATGCCGGTTCACCGCGAACCCCGGCCACATGACGAGCCTTGCCAGCGCGATGGCCTCTGTCCCATCGGCGTGCATCTGCGGTTGCAGTTTCTTGCTTTGCCGCTGTCGGCACACGGTTGCCCTCGTGAGGACGGGCGTCCGCAGCGACCCATGCGAGCCAGCAGCGGTTCGCCGGGGGGCACTAACAGCCGTGACACCACGACGATGCGCGGCAAGACCCCATGCACCAATTCAGGCCGCGTTTTCGGCAAGAGCCCAGCGGCAGGCAACACCCCATGCCCAGCGGACGGTTGGCCGCTGAACGCTGCCCAGAGTCTCGCCTGGAGATTTCCGAGACGATGGTGAGACGCCCCAGCCATGACGACTGGCGAGGATTGGCGCGGCTCCGTCGCAGGGTAATCGCATTTGATTCGAGATGGCACTGGCTTGATGGTGCGCCGCTCGTCCGTGCGGAACCGGGCAGTCGAAAAAGCAAGCAAGCATTTCAACACAGAGTTCACCGAGAAGAAGCTTAAGCCACAAATTCGCACAGAGAAATTTGAATTGGTTCGGGATCGTACGCAGGACGTTGCCCATGTCACGCGGCTTTTCTCTGTGAAAATCTGTGGCTTGAGCTTCTTCTCGGTGAACTCTGTGTTGAAATGCTTGCTTCGCTGCACTGTCCCCCAATCTTCGGTGAGGCCCGCTGTGTGCCGTCCAGATGGGATCGCTCGAACGCGATTGCCCTGGGCCATGACGTTAATTTTATTGACAGATGCCCCCTAACATGCTATTGGCATCGCATGAAGGACGCCGTGACCGCCGCTCCCTGTCCTGCCTCACCCGACGATCCCCAACCGGATCGGCCAGGGAGCACCATGCCGGCGCGCATCGCCGCCCTGCTGCACACCGTTCGCATCATGCTCGGCTTCGGCCGCCATCTCGAGGCGACCGCGAAGCAGCGCTCCACCAGTTCCGACTTCAACGCCATCGCGGCGTGCTTCGGCACCGGGCGGCTGTATGCGATCCTGGCACATCTGCAACGCGGCATCCTGCGCGCCACCGCGCTGGAGAACGTGTTGCTCGCACGCGCCGCTCGGGGGCGGGATATCGCCGTCGGCGCACCCCGCAAGCACGTGATTACGGAACTGACCATGCCGGTCGATCCGCCGGTAGAGCCGCCGGCAGAGCAACCGGCCGCGCCGCCGGTAGAGAAGCCGGCTACGCCAGCCGATCCGCAGACCGAGGCGCCCGTCGCGCGGAAGAACCCGCGGCCGTCCCTCCCGATCGGCTGGGACGATCCCGAACTCTTCATGCCAACACTGAAGGAACTCGAGGCGCAGGTGCGCCGTCGCCCAATCGGCCGCACCCTGGTCGATATCTGCCTCGATCTCGCGGTGGTGCCCGGCTTCTGCTCCAGTCCGTTCCTGAATGAGCTGCTCGACGCCATCCGCCTGCGCGGCGGCAGCATCGGCGTTCTGATGGTGGAGAAGATGCACCGGGAGCAGGCCTTCTGTAAGGAGCAGGACCGGAAGGTGGGCAGCAACTGGGATTGGCAGACGCTGACGCAGGACGCGGTCCGCCGCATGCTGGGGGGCCTCATCGGCGAAAGGGCGGTTGATTTGATACCGGAACCATATGCGCCGGCCGCGGCGGTGACCACCGGCCCTTCCTGACGGTTTCGCACACATTGAGACAAAATTTACGCACGGGACCGGATCATGGCCGGCCCCGCCGTTCCAATTTCGCGACTGCGCACGCGGACGGGAGATCAGGCGGCTGCGCTGGTGTTCTGATCCTGACGGAACGATCCGACGTCCAATTCAGTCGTTGCGAGCGAAGCGAAGCAATCTCTCCCGAGAGAACTCCTGCGAACTGATACCGACCCGCAAATCGATTGACGCAAGGCATGGACCGTCCCGAACGTCATGCCCGAAATGCCCGAACCCCACCCGTCATGGCCAGGCTTGACCCGGCCATCCAAGCAGCACGGTGCCGCGATGGGTGGCCGGGTCAGTCCCGGCTATGACGGTTGGGGCGGGCCGAGCTAAGCGGTCGAGAGTTCAATCGTTCGGCGGGCTGGTATCAGGCGGGAGATTGCTTCCCCGGACTTCCGGCGGTTCGCAATGACAGCCGGAGTAGCGGATTTTCCTCCCGCCTCCCGATTGCCCTGGTGCATTCTCCCTTCGGCGGTCGAGGCGTTAGCGTGCCCCGCTTGATCGACGGAGCCGCATCGGCGGAGAATCCGGGGCGGGCAACGTTACCGGGTGAACCACCTGCAACGCAGCCAATAGCCTATCGATACGATTCGGCTGCACGAACTTCCAGCCCGATGCTGCAATCGGTTTGGACCCTAGGGAAAGACCATTTCCTCACCGGCGTTTCCAGGATACTGTGCTGGGCTGGCCTCTGGTGCACGCCGCGACAATAACTTTTGCCTTCCCGATGCAGCCGCCTCATGCTTCGCCAAAGCCGGGCTTCCCCCGGCCGGGTCGCGGCGGCATGATGCCGGCATCTGACCATCACCCACGTTCCCGGGGGAAACTACCATGGCCGACGGCGGCATTATCGATACCCGAACCGCGCGTATCTCGGCCGAGGAAGCGCTCGCCCTGCATTCTTCGGGACGTCCCGGCAAGCTTGAGACCCGTGTTACCAAGCCGATCACCACGGCGCGCGACCTGTCCCTGGCATATTCTCCCGGCGTCGCGGAACCTTGCCTGCACATCGCCCGCGATCCGTCGCTGGCCTACGATTACACCACCAAGGGCAATATGATCGCCGTGGTGTCGAACGGCACCGCCGTGCTCGGCCTCGGCAACCTCGGTGCGGTTGCATCGAAGCCGGTGATGGAGGGCAAGGTGGCGCTGTTCAAGCGCTTTGCCGACATCGACGGCATCGACCTGGAAATCAACTCGGAAGACGTCGACGAGATCGTCAATTCGGTCCGCTTCCTGGCCGGGTTCGGCGGCATCAACCTGGAAGACATCAAGGCGCCGGAATGCTTCGTCATCGAGCAACGGCTGCGCGAACTCATGGACATTCCGGTGTTCCATGACGACCAGCACGGCACCGCGATCGTGGCCGCCGCTGGGCTGATCAACGCCTGCCACCTCACCGGCCGCGAGTTGCGCGACACCAGGCTGGTGGTCAACGGCGCCGGTTCCGCCGGCATCGCCTGCGTCGAATTGCTCAAGGCGATGGGCATGCGGCCGGAACACATCATCCTGTGCGACACCAAGGGCGTGGTCTACCAGGGCCGCACCGAGGGCATGAACCAGTGGAAGTCGGCGCATGCCGCCAACACCAAGGCGCGCACGCTGACCCAGGCTCTGGAAGGCGCCGACGTGGTGTTCGGACTGTCGGTCAAGGGCGCCGTCACCCAGGACATGGTCCGCGGCATGGCGGACAAGCCGATCATCTTCGCCATGGCCAACCCGGATCCCGAGATCACCCCGGAAGAGGCGCGCGAGGTCAGTCCCGACGCGATCATCGCCACCGGCCGCAGCGACTACCCCAACCAGGTCAACAACGTGCTCGGCTTCCCCTACATCTTCCGCGGCGCGCTGGACGTGCGCGCCTCCACCATCAACGAGGCGATGAAGATCGCCGCGGCCGAGGCCCTGGCCAATCTCGCGCGCGAGGATGTGCCGGATGAGGTGAATACCGCCTCGACCGGGCGGCACGTGAATTTCGGGCCGGAATACATCATCCCCAACGCCTTCGACCCGCGGCTGATTTCGTGGATCCCGCCGGCCGTGGCGCGGGCCGCGATGGACTCCGGCGTCGCACGCAAGCCGCTGGCCGATCTGCGGCGCTACGCTCGCGAACTGTCCGGCCGGCTGGATCCCACCGCCGGCGCGTTGGACGCGATCATGGAGGCGGTGCGCACCAATCCGCAGCGCGTGGTGTTCGCCGAGGGCGAGGAGGAAAAGTCGGTGCGGGCCGCCGTGGCGTTCCGCAATGCCGGCTACGGCCGCCCCGTGCTGATCGGCCGCGAGGATCGGGTGAAGGCGGCGCTCGCCAGTCTCGGGCTCGGCGTGGTGGAGGGCATCGAGATCCACAACGCGCGGCTGTCCGATGCCAACGCCAAATACGTCGACTTTCTCTATGCCCGGCTGCAACGGAAAGGCTATCTCCAGCGCGATTGCCAGCGTATGGTGAATCAGGATCGTAACGTGTTCGCCGCTTGCATGGTGGCGACCGGCGACGCCGACGCCATGGTGACCGGGCTGACCCGTTCGGCCTCGGTCTGCCTGGACGACATCCGGCTGGCGATCGGTCCGGCCAACGGTGGCATAGCGTTCGGTTTGACGCTGCTGCTGGGCCATCGCGGGCGGACGATTTTCGTCGCCGACTCGGTGGTCCATTTCCGCCCCAACGCAGAACAATTGGCCGCGATCGCCATCGGCGCGGCCCACGCCGCCAAGCTGCTGGGCCACGAGCCGCGCGTCGCTCTGCTGTCGCACTCGGTGTTCGGCGATCCGGCAACCGACTTCTCCATCCCGATGCGCGAAGCGGTCAAGCTGCTGGACGAGCGGAAGGTGGACTTCGAATACGATGGAGAGATGAGCCCGGACGTTGCGCTGGAGCCATCCATCCGCGCGCTGTACCCGTTCTGCCGCCTCACCGGCGACGCCAATGTGCTGGTGATGCCGGGGCTGCACTCGGCCCTGATCACCTCCCGCCTGGTACATCGGTTGGGCGGCGGCACGACCATCGGACCTCTGCTGATCGGCATGGAACGGCCAGTGCAGGTCCTGCCGATGGACGCCTCGGTCAGTCAGGTCGTCGATGTCGCCTGCCTGGCGGCCTACCAGGCAATTGCCCGATAGAACCACGCGACCTTGGACGAAACCACGACGGATGACGTTGTCGAGCCGAAGCTCGCCCGAATGCCTGCGTTAGTGCAGTAACCGGCCCGACCAGCTTCTCACCGAGCCCACTCGGCCTGCGGCCGTGGGTCATTCTCGCTGCGCTGGCGCTGGGCCGCGTTGCCTTTGGCTACCAGTTCCAGACCGTGGCGACGCTCGGCTCGACGCTGGTGGCGCTGTTCCATCTGACCTATGCCGAGTTCGGTGAACTGATCGGCGCCTTCATGCTGCTGGGCGCCTTTGTCGCGCTGCCGCTGGGCGTGCTCGGCCGCTGGCTCGGCGACCGCACGGTCACCGGCGTGGGGCTGGCCCTCATGGTGATCGGCCCCTGCGTCAGCGCCTGGGGCGGCGATCCGACCTGCATCGTTGCGGGACGCATCATCGCCGGTGTCGGCGGGGTCGGCACGCTGGTGCCGCAGGGCAAGATCATCGCCGATTGGTTCACCGGTACCCGGCTCATGCTGGCGATGAGCATTGTCGTCTGCGGCTATCCGATCGGCGTCGGGTTGGCGCAACTCGTGCTGCCGTCGGTGGCGCAAACCTTTGGCTGGCCGGTCGGCTTCATCTCGGGGGCCGGAATTCCTTGCGTTGCGCTGGCGCTGTTTCTCGCCAGCTTCAGGTCGTCCCCCCATGCCGCCGCGGTGTCCGGGCGGTTCTCGCTGCCGAGCCTGCGCGAGTGCGTGCTGGTTGCCATCGCGGGCATGATCTTCACGGCCTATACCGCGGGCTATGCGGGGTATTTCTCGTACGTGCCGGCGACCCTGGCACGGCGGGGTTTCGGCGTGGGCCTGACCGGACTGGTGGTGGCGATTGCCGCCTGGGGCAACACGCCGGCAACATTGTTCGGCGGCGGGCTGGCCGGCCGCTTCGGGGGGTTCCGCGTGCTGTTGATCGGCACGCTCGGTCTGGCGATCGGCACCGCCGGCACCGCACTGATGGGATTGCCGGTGCTGTGGTCGATCCTGGTGGGGATCGTCGGGGCGATCCATCCGGGTGTGATCGTGACGGTGGCCACCTTGTCCACCCGGCCGGAGCATCGCGCCGTCGGCATGGGCATTTTCTACTCGCTGTTCTTTGCCGGCGGCACCGTCGGGCCGGCGTTGTGCGGCCGGGCGGCGGACCTGTATGGCAGCCCGGCTGGCGGGTTGCTGGCGGCGGCCGCCATTTCCGCAATGGCGATCCCACTGTACCTGCTGCACCGGCGCCTGGCCGCCCGTGTCGTGGTGTAGCGGCGGGTTCAAGAGCAGAGCCCTGGCCTTGCTTCATCGTGGCTCAACGCCTGAGTTGGTTGACCAGCGCCTCGGCTTCCGCCGCATCGGCGTCCAGCGCGCGAGACGCGACCGATTGCGGGAATCCCGCCCGGGCGAAGATCGCCAGTTCGCGCCGCCGCCCAGCCGCATCCGGTGGCGCTCCTGTGCGGAACGGTCCGATGCGGCGGCGCCGCGCCAGCACCAGCGCGGCGCCGAATTCGGCGTCCACGGTGTCGTCCGCCAGGACGCTGCGCTGGGTTTCCGTGCCGACTCCCTTGGCGGCAAGGTGGGCCCCGATCGCGCGCCGCGACCGCCCGGCCCGCACCAAACTCCGCACCCTGCTCTCGGCGAACGCGGCGTCGTTGACCGCGCCGGCGGCGGCCAGTTGCGCGACGACGCCCCGCGCTGCCTGCCGCGCCGCATCGACCTGCGCCGCGATGGCGTCCCGATCGGCGTCACCGGTCTGCGCCATGCGGGCCCAGCGGTCGATGCGGCGGTCCAGTACGCGCAGCAACCCGGCCTCTGTCGCAGCGTAGCGCGCAAGGTAGTTCAGCGCCGCATCCCGCAGCGACGCGGCGTCCTGCGCCCGGGGTCGTGGCGGGGTGCCGTCAGCCCGTTTCGCCATGTCGGTCGTCTCCGTCTGCGGCAAGACGAGCCCCCGCTTTGGCATAGTGATTGCTTCGTCTTCCGGCGATGGCAAGGAAGCCGATCATGCATCGCCGCACAATGCTGAAAGCCACCGCCGCCCTGCTTGCGTTGCCGTCGATCGTGCGCGCGGAGACCGTCAGTACCCTGAAATTCATCCCCTACGCCGACCTCGCCTTGCTCGATCCGATGGTCGCTGCGTTCGTCACGCGCAACCACGTCATGATGGTCTACGACACGCTGTACGCGCTGGACGAAGCCGGCGCCGCGCAGCCGCAAATGCTGGCCGGCCACACCGTATCCGACGACGGCAAGACCTGGGTGCTGACCTTGCGCGACGGCTTGCTGTTCCACGACAACACGCCGGTGCTGGGCCGCGATGTCGTGGCGAGCCTGCAACGCTGGTGGACCAACGATGCGTACGGCCAGGCGCTCGCCGCGGCCACCGACGAGTTATCCGCGCCGTCGGACAAGACGGTGCAGTTCCGTCTGAAGCACCGCTTCGACCTGCTGCCGCAGGCACTGGCGCATCCAACCAATCTGGTCGCGGCGATCATGCCGGAACGCCTCGCGCGGACCCCGCCCGACCAGCGGCTGACCGAGATCGTCGGCAGCGGCCCTTATCGCTACGTCGCGTCCGAACGCGTCGCCGGTGCCCGCAACGTCTACGCGAAGTTCGCGCGCTACAACCCGCGCCCCGACGGCGCGCCCAGCTTCTGCGCCGGGCCTCGCATCGCCAATTTCGAGCGGGTCGAATGGCTCACCACCCCCGATCCGGCGACGCAGGTCGCGGCCCTGCAATCGGGCGAGGTCGATTGGGTCGAGCAACCGCTGATGGACCTGGTCGGTTCGTTACGCGCCAACGAGGGGTTGAAGGTCGAGGTGGCGGAGACCAAGGGCCTGATCGGCTTCCTGCGCTTCAACCAACTTTTTCCCCCGTTCGACAATGCGGCGATCCGCCGCGCCGTGTTGCACGCGGTGAACCAGAAGGACTTCATGGATGCCGTCGTCGGCAGCAACGCCAGCTACGACGCCAAGACCGGTTTCTTCACGCCTGGCACGCCGATGGCCAGCGATGCGGGGATGCAGGCACTGGCCGGCCCGCACGATCCCGCAACGATCAAGGCCGAGCTCGAAAAGGCCGGCTACCGGGGCGAGAAGATCGTCTACCTCGCCGTCAACGACGTGCCGCGCATCAATGCGATTGCCGAGGTCGGCGCCGACATGCTGCGCAAGATCGGCATGAACGTCGATGAAGTGGCGGCCGATTGGGGCACCGTGGTGCAACGCTCGGTGCGGCGCGAGCCACTCGACAAGGGCGGCTGGAGCATGTTCGCCTCGTTCACCGGCGGCTACGACAACAGCACACCGGCCGGCGCCAACCTGCTGCGCGGTAACGGCCCGCACGCCTATAACGGCTGGCCGACCAGCCCGCAGTTGGAAGCGCTCCGCGACGAGTGGCTGGCGGCTGGCGATCTTGCCACGCAGCAGGCGATTGCCGCGAAGATGCAGCTCCAGGCATTCCAGGACGTGCCGTTTCTGCCGTTGGGGTCGTATTACCAGCCGACGGCTTACAAAGCCGAGCTTACGGGAATGCTGAAAGGGCTGATCCTGTTCACCAATGTTCGGCGTGGGTGACAGCCTACGATGTCATGGGCGGCCTTGACGCGGAACGTTGCGGCGACTGCTTGAAGTACTCACTCGCGGACCCTATGTTCCGCCATAACAACAGCGATCATGCAATTCCAGGCAATTCATAGACACGCTGCACCAATACCAACCCGCCGAACGATCCATTCTCGACCGCTTCGCACGGACCGCCCATACCCGTCATGGCCGGCCCTGTGCCGGCCATCCACGCCTTGCCTTCGTGCACGCGACAAAAGGCGTGGATGGCCGGCACAGGGCCGGCCATGACGGTGCGGGCTGGTATTACTCTCCCAGTTCCGGCGTGGCCGGCGTAGCGAGGCCTTCGAGAATGCGGCAGGTCGATCGGGAAGCAATTCACGGCTTGCCGTCGCGTAGCTCTTGCTGACATTGCTCAGGCTGACTTGTACCGCGCGCGTGCCCGGCATCAATCCAGCCAGCGCGCGAGGTTGGCCGCCACGAATTCGTCGTCGGCAAGATCCGCATGTTGCGTATAAACCCGGTCGATCTCCGCTGCCTGGCCGGGACTGAGGGTTTCATCCGGATCGAGGCACCAGATACCTTCCAGCAATCCCTGGCGTCGCAACACTTCATGGCAGCCGGCAATGCAGCCGGCGAAGTCATGCGCGACGTCGAAGAACGCAGCGTTGCAATCGGTCACCCGGCTGTCGAGCGCCAGCAGATCCGCGGGCACGGCGTCGGCGGCGGCCGCCGCCCGGCAGCGCGCCAGCAGATCGACCGCGTTGCGCGTCCACACCGACCAGTGGCCCAATAGTCCACCGCGGAACCGCAGCGTCACCGGCCGGCCCTCGCGCATGACGGTGAAGGGAGTAACCAGATCGAGCACGATGTGGTCGTCGTTGCCGGTGTAGAGGGTGATCCGATCCTCCGCACCCGCCTCGGCGACGCCGCGCATCACCGCGAGCGTACGATAACGGTTGAACGGCGCGACCTTGATCGCAATCACGTTGTCGATCGCCGCGAAGCGGGTCCAGAACGCGGCATCGAGATCGCGACCGCCGACCGCCGGCTGCAAATAGAATCCGACCAGCGGGATTTCGGCCGCGACGGCTTCGCAATGCGCGATCAGGGCATCGGCATTCGCCGTGCGCATCGCGGCGAGACTGAGCAAACCGGCATGATAGCCAAGCCGTACCGCGAGCCGCGCCTCCGCCACCGCCTGTGCTGTGATGCCGCAAACGCCGGCGATCATCACGGTCGGCCGCGTGGTCCACTCCGCCGCGGCGTGAGCCGCGTTCGTTAATACGGGCTCGTACAGCCCGGCGTCGCGGATGGCGAATTGCGTGGTATGGACCCCGACCGCCAGCCCACCGCTGCCGGCATCGAGGTAATAGCGGCTGAGCGCTCGCTGTCGGCGAGCATCGAGGCGGCGCGTGGCGTCGAGCGCAAGGGGATGTGCGGGAATGACGCTGCCCTGCCGCAGCAGTTCTAAAATCGCGGCAGGCAGGTGTGAACGATGCATCTTATGCTCCTTAACCGAATTCCGGGCCGGCAGCAGCGAGCAATCGCGTCGGATCGCCAGGCAATGTGTCGCGGCCGAGCGCCATGCGGCAAAAGCCTCGGCGCCGCGTGAAGCCGCGCTGGGCGAGATTGGCTGTCAAATCGGCGCCGGCGTCGAGCATGTCGATCACTATGGGGCCGGGCGCGGCATCGATGGCCTGGTGGAGCAGGGGGGAGGCGTGGTGGGGGATGCCGATGACGGGGCCGATGTGCGAGGCATGGAGGCCGGGTCGCAGCAGGGTGGCGTTCTCGCCGTCGGTCCATGCGGCGGCGCCGGGACGGGTTAGAAAGTCGTCCAGGAGGAATTTGCGGTCGGCGCCGAATGTTGATGTGTCGAGGTTCTGCAAGGAAGAAAAAGAAGGAGAAGAGGAAGAGGAATTAGAAAAAGTCTCCCCCTCCCCCCGGCCTCCTCCCTCCAGGGGAGGGGGAGGATTGCCACCACATCCGCCAATTCCCGCCCAACGCGTCATCCGCGTCAGCGTGGTAAAGCCCAGTGCGCGATAGATCGGCTCGCCCGCCTCCGTCGCGTCAAGCAACGCCGCCCGCCGCTGCGCGCGCAGCCGTCCCAGACACGCCTGCATCAGCGCTTTTGCCAGGCCACGCCTGCGGAATTCGCGTGTCACCAGCACCATGGAAACCCACGCGAAATCCGCGCCGTACGGCAGAAGGGCAGCGGTCGCCACCAGCCGTTCGCCGTCCATCACGCCGAACACCTCGCCGTCGCGTTGGAACACCTGCCAGTCTGCCGTGCTTTTGATTCCAGCCTGCCTCGTCGGACAGCGCCTGCGCCTGCGGCAACAGCGCGTCGTCCAGCGCGATCCGCTCCACCGATTTAATAAGCACCACTGCGCACTTCGAATTTCGTCGGCTTGCCGAGGCTTGGCCGATCGTGTGCGACCCAATCCGCCACCCAGTCCAGCATCGTCGCCAGCGGCACAACCGGATAGCCAAACAACCTGACCGCCTCAGCCGAATTCGTAAGCCAGCACGCCGCCGCCTCTGCTCCTGTCACCACCGGCGCAAGGCCGAGCCGGCGGCCAAATTCGGTGGCGAGCCAGCGCACCGACAGCGTCTCCGGCCCACTGACATTGATCGGCGTGGTCGGTGACGTGCAATGCAACAAGCAGCGCAGCGCCTGTGCTGCGGCGTCACCCTGCCAGATCACGTTGACATGCCCCATCGTGACATCGAGCGGCTGACCATCCCGCACCTTGCGCGCGATATCGAACAGCACGCCGTAGCGCAGATCGATCGCGTAGTTCAGCCGGAACAGCCGCCCGGCCGTACCGTGCAGTGCCGAGAAATGCTGGAACATGCGCTCGCGGCCGATGCAGGTCATGGCGTATTCGCCCGGTGGATCGGGCGGAGTCACCTCGGTCGCGCCGCCTTGCGACACCGGCACGAACGGATACACGCAACCGGTCGAGAATGCGACGATGCGCGCGCGGCAAAACTGCTCTGCGACCAACGCCGGCAGGTGCACATTCATCGCCCAGGTGAGGGCGGGATTGTCGCTCGCCCCGAATTTGTAACCCGCCATGAAGACGATGTTGGGCGTTTGCGGAAGCGCGTGCAGCAACTCACGGTCGAGCAAGTCGGCGGTGACGGTTTCAATGTCGAATCGTTCAAGTTCCTCGCGCAGCCCCGGCGTGGAAAAGCGCGCGACGGCGATGATGCGCTTCTCTGGCGCGGCGTTGCGCGCAAGCCGCGCCAGCGTCGGGCCCATCTTGCCGCCGGCGCCCAGAATCATCAGGTCGCCCTGAACCTGCGCCAGGTCGTGCATCAGTGCCGCACCGGGGCGTGACAGCACCTCGTCCAGCACTTCGACGCTGTCGATGCGCGCAGGCAATGTTGCCTGATCCAGCAAAACATGCGTCCCAGTATCATTCATCGGTTCTGCCCTCGCACATAGGCGGCGCGCAACAATAACGGGATCGATTGCGGCGAGCGGGCTCGTTTCCCCCATCATGCCGACGAAGGTCGGCATCCATGACTTTGTTGCACTCCGCAGCATAGTCGTGGATGGCGGGCCTTCGCCCGCCATGACGATGAGCACGCCGACCGCGCGCCTGTTGCCGCGTTAATTCTTGCGCGTCGCCATAGCCGCCACGCAGGCAGACCAACGCGCCGCCGGATACCAGCACCAGGCTCAAGGAGCCCGCGCCTTCTGCGCGTCGCGTATCGCGCGCCAGACGCGTTCCGGTGTCGCCGGCATCTCGATATGGCTCAACCCGAACTCGCTCAATGCGTCGACGATCGCGTTGATGACCACGGCCAGAGCCGGCGTCGTACCGCCCTCGCCGCCGGATCGCACACCCAGCCGGTTCGTCGGGGACGGCACCTCGCTCAGTGCGGTGATGAATTCGGGGAAGGTATCGGCCCGTGGCATCGCATAGTCCATGAAACTTGCCGCAAGCAACTGCCCGCTGTCCGGGTCATAGTGACTGTTCTCCAGCAATGCCTGGCCAACGCCCTGGGCGATCCCGCCATGCGTCTGCCCATGCACGATCATCGGATTGATCGCACGGCCGACATCATCCACGGCGATATAAGCGACGATCGTTACGTCACCCGTCTCGACATCGACCTCAACCTCGCACACCTGCGCACCGAACGGAAAACTCGCCACCGGCAGTGTCTGGTCGGACACCGCGCCCAGCACGCCTTGCAACTCCGCCGGCAGATCACTGCGGGTCGCGGCAGCTTCCGCCACCGCGAACAGGCTGACCGAGCGATCGGTGCCGGCGACTCGAAAGTGTCCATGATCGTATTCGATGTCGGTCTCGCCGGCTTCCAGCAGCACACCGGCGATCTTGCGGCCCTTGTCGATGATGTCGTCCGTCGCCTGGCCGATGATCGTCGTCGCCAGCTTCATCGAACGTCCCGAATGCGAACCGCCGCCGGCCGCCACCCGGGCAGTGTCGTGCGCGACATAGCCAATGCTGTCGAACGGCACGCCGAGCCACTCGGTGACAAGTTGGGCAAAGCTCGTCTCGTGTCCCTGGCCGGACGACATCGTCCCCATCACCAGTTCGACCCGGCCCTCCGGCAGTACGGTGATCTCGGTACGCTCACGCGGCGACCCGCTGGTCAGCTCGACATAATTGGCGACGCCGATGCCGCGGTTTTTGCCGCGTTGCCGCGCTTCCGCGCGCCGCGCGGCAAACCCATCCCAGTCGCTCAGCACCAAGGCCTTTTCCATCGCCGCCGGATAGTCGCCGCTGTCATACGTAAGACCCAGCGGGTTCGCATAAGGCTGCGCATCACGCGCGATCATGTTGCGTCGGCGCAACTCGGCCGGATCGATGCCCAGACGATCGGCCGCCAGATCGACCAGGCGTTCCAGCACGAAGGTGACCTCCGGCCGGCCCGCGCTGCGATAGGGCGTGGTCGGCACCGTGTTCGTAAGGGCGGCGCGGCCGCGGAACCAAGCCGCCGGGATGTGGTAAACCCCCGACATCAGCCCGATGCCCTTTTGCAACGACACGAACGACAATGCGTGGCCGCCGAGATTGCTCAAATTCGCACCGCGCACCGCCAGAAATTTTCCCGCCGCGTCCAACGCCAGCTCGGCTTCGACCGTCAGGTCGCGACCCTGGTAGTCGCTGAGAAACGATTCGGTGCGCTCGCAGGTCCATTTGACCGGCCGGCCGATCCGCCGCGCGGCCCAGGGCAGCAGCGCGTATTCGGGATAGAAGAAATTGCGCGTGCCGAAATTGCCACCCATGTCCTCGCAGACGCAGCGCACCTGCGTTTCCGCCACACCGAGGACATGGGAAAGGTCGATCCTCACCTTCGAAACGCCGCGGCCGCTGCCGGTGTAGATCGTGTACTCGCCGCTGCCGGCGTCGTAGGCGCCGGCGATGGTTCGAGGCTCCATGGGCACGCCGGTGACGCGCTGCGCCAAAGTTTCCAACCGCACCACATGCGCGGCGCGGGCAAACGCGGCCACGGTCGCGGCCTCGTTGCCGATCTCGATGTCGATGCAGACGTTGTCCGGCGCCTCGTTCCACAATAACGGCGCGCCCGGCTGTACGGCGTCCGCCGCGTACGCCACAGACGGTAGAACTTCATACCTCACGTCGAGCAATTCGGCCGCGTCCCTAGCCGCCGCAATCGTCTCCGCAACGACCAGTGCGACTTGCTCGCCGACAAACCGCGCCTTGTCGGGCGGCAGCGGATAATGTGCGGTGGCGACCGGCGCGGCCCTCAGCCGCACCGCCACATCGGGCGGCTGCATCAGCCCAACGTTGTGCGGGATCGGCAGCAACCCATCGGCGACGTAGTCCGCGCCGGTCAGCACCGCCAGCACGCCGGGTGCGGCCAGGACAGCATCCTTGTTAATTGAAACGATGCGCGCATGCGCGTGGGGCGAGCGGACGAACACCGCATGCGCCGATCTCGGCAGCGTGAAGTCGTCGCCGTAGCGGCCCTTGCCGGTCAGAAGGCGCGCATCTTCCTTGCGCCGCACCGGCTGGCCGATGCCGAATCCCGTCGCGCCCGATCCGTCCATTCCGCCTCCTCCCGCCCCGGATTCTCCGCCAATGCGGTTCCGTCCATCAAGAGGGGCATTCTAACGCCTCTGCCGCCGATAGCGACAGGGAAGCGAGAACGTACCGATCCGTTACGGCGCGACGCGCAGGGGATGCCGCGCATAAGGAGACATGGTCGAGCGCGGCAGAAAATCCGCCGCAGCCTGATCGAGCTGAAGCAGACGCCTGGCATACGGGGATATTAGAAATTTGAATGTTCGCTGAATCGGTAGTCTATGGGAACATCGCGATGTCTTGTTTTCGGGCAACAAAGGAAGCTTTTAACGCGGAGGACACGAAGAACCACGGAGCCGCACGGAGAGCGTGTGGCGTTCTGGCCGGCACGCGTCGAAGCAAACAAGGTTTTAGCGCAGATGCAAGCAGATACACGCAAAACACGCAGATGGGACATGGGCTATCGCATCAATGCGGCTTACCGGGGTGCAGTCGATGGGATTCCACCGTGAACGGCCATGCTGGAACTCAGGCCCCATCTGCGTGTTTTGCGCGCATCTACTTCTTCATCTGCGTTGCGATTCTTGCTTGCTTTGCCGGCATGGTTGCGACGGCTGGAGGAATCCCAATCAGGTCAGGCACGCGGCGTTCAGCAGCCCCAGCACGACCGAGCCGCCCGACAGCAGGATCGCCTCCGCCATGTCGCCGCGCGCCAGCGCGGCCCCGGCGTCACGGCGCAGCATGCGCAGCGCGCTGAAGCACAGCAATTGCAGTACCAGCGACACAGCGGCCCAGACCGCCATGTCGGCCAGGTTCGCCGATCGCGCGATCGCCACCGAAAGCGGCATGGCAAAGCCCAGCATCGCCCCGACCAGCGCCAGCGCCACCGCGGTATTGCCCTCGCGGATCAGCCGCCACTCGTGCAGCGGCACCAGCCGCGTATAGACAACAAGGAATACCGCGAACAACACAACGGATGCCGCGAAGTACAGCAGGAAATTGGGCAGGGTTGCCAGGCTGGTCATGAAGCGCTCCGGAAGAAATGCGGCACGAACCGGCTGGTGTCGCGTGTGATGGGGGTGGCGTCCTCGCGGATGCCCATGCCGTGCGGTTTGCCCGCGATGAGCCAACTGCCGATCACCGCGTAACGGCCGTCCACGCAGGGCAACGGCGACCATGCCTGATAGACGAAACCCTCGGCGCCATAGGGACCGTCGGTCCGCAGGCCGGGCGCGGTGATATTCGAACCCTCGCGCCCAAACAGCGGCTTGGCGATTTCCAAACCCCCGGTGCGCCCCGACTCGCGAAACGCCGGCAGCAGGTTCGGATGACCGGGGAACAGCTCCCATAGCAGCGCCAGGATGCCCTTGCCGGACAGCAACAGCCGCCAGGCGGGCTCGATCCAACGTGTCGCGGCCTGGGCGATATGCGCGCCGAACGCATCGCGGAGCAGCCCCTCCCACGGATACAGCTTGAACGCAGCGCGTATCTCGCGATTGGCCAGATCGACAAACCGCTGCCCGTCCCAGCCGATCTCGTCGACATAAAGGAACGGCGCATCGAGCCCCGCCTGAATCGCCGTATCCCGCAGGTAGTCCACGTTGCCGCGGTCCTCGGCGGAATCGCGGACGCACGTGAAGTGCACCGTCGGCGGCAAACCGAGGCCCGGCCACGCCGCGATCAGCGCCTCGTGCAGCGAGTTGAACTGGTCGCCGTCGGGGTAAGCACAGGTCAGCCATTCCCACTGCACCACCGAGCTTTCGTACAGCGAGGTTGGCGTATCGGCATTGTATTCCAGCAGTTTCGGCGCGCCGCTGCCGTCCCAGCGCAGGTCCATGCGGCCGTACAGGCTGGGTTCCTGCCGCTCCCAGCTTTTCACCAGCAGCGGCCAGACCGCTTCCGGTATGCCCAGCATCGCGCGGCGGTTCTGCCGGATCGCATGGTCGGCGGCCAGGCGCGTCAGGCGCTCGAGTTCCGCCGTGGCATCATCGAGCAGATCCACCTCGGCGGCGGTGAACTCCCAACAGGCGGTTTCGTCCCAGTACGGCTCGCCGGCGATCTCCGCATAGGCAAACCCAAGCATGCGCGCATGGTCGCGCCAGTCCGGCCGAGGTGTCAGGCGATGCCGCTGCATGCGTCAGGACCCGGCAGAAGCGTGAGCAGAGGCGCCGAACCCGCCGCGAGCGACCGAGGCAATCGAACTTGTGCTCGCTGTACTGACCCCCGCGGTACTGCTCCAGGCATGGCTGCCCCACGAACCACCGCCCCAATAACCGCCGCTGCTGTGACCGGTCCACGAACTCGACCGCCCGCAGACGGCCGATGCATTGGGCAGGTTTCGCGCGCGGGCGTCGCGGCATTCGGCGGACGGCCGCGACGACCAAAGGGCCACGCCGCCTCCCATCAGGACAAGCAGGATCACATTGGCCCGCAGCATAGGCTACACCTACTCTTCCGCAACGATCCGGCAAAGCGAATCCGCCGTTGGCGAACCGGATCACGAGATGACTCATGCGCGCGAGGCGCTTACGCTGGGTTTTCATGACCTGGTCCATCGTTGCGCACGATCCCGCCACCGGCGCCTTCGCCGTCGCGGTCGCCACCAAGGCCTTCGCGGTCGGCGCGTCCTGCCCGTTCGTGCGCGCCGGAGTCGGCGCCGTCTCCACCCAGTCCTTCACCAACCGCTATTTGGCGCCTGCCATCCTGGACACCCTGGAGCGTGGCCTGCCACCGGACGCGGCAATCGAATCGGCATTGGCCGGCGACGAGGGGCGCGGCATCCGCCAGGTCCACGCGGTGGACCGCCACGGCCGCACCGCCGCTTGGACGGGGGGGAATTGCGTCTCCTGGTGCGGCAGCGTCGCCGCGGCAGGCGTCAGTGTCGCCGGCAACATGCTGGCCGGCGAGCCCACTGTCTCCGCCACGCTCCTGACCTGGCAGGCGAATCCCGACCTGCCGATGCCCGAGCGCCTGATGGCCGCGATGGAGGCGGGCGAGGCGGCGGGTGGCGACCGCCGCGGCCGGCAATCGGCGGCCATGAAGCTGACCACCACCGAGGATTTCGCCGACCTCGACCTGCAAGTCGACGACCACCCGCAACCGCTGGCCGAACTGCGCCGGCTGCTGGACATCTGGCGGCGTGAGCGGGCGCCGGGCCTGGCGATGGCGCCGCGCAAGGCCGATCCATCGGGCTTCATCGACCTCGACGCCATCGAAGCGGCATGGATGGCGAGGGGCCTCGACCTGCGGTTTCGGCGATAGCGTCATCCCCGTTCCTGTCCGTCATCCCCGTTCCTGTTCGTCATCCCCGTTCCTGTTCGTCATCCCCGCGAAAGCGGGGACCCATGCCGCATGGGTCCCCGCTTTCGCGGGGATGACGGACAGAAACGGGGATGACGAACAGGAACGGGGATGATGGACAGGAACGGGGATGACGGAAAGGATCGGGGATGACGGTTGTTGGTGGCGTTTGCGCCACAATGCCGCACAATCCCGCTTGCCCTGGCGGCCCGGTCCGTTCAAATCTCTTCGGGGAATACTGCCCTGGGGCGCAAGTCGCGGTCCGGGCCGACAACACAGGGAGTTAATAGGAATGATAACACGTCGCGCAGCCGCCCGGCTCGCCGCCGGGACCGCCTTGACGACCGCACTCGCCATCGGCAGCAAGCCCGGCTGGGCCGCCGACAAGGTCATCAAGGTCGGTGTCGATCTGTCGCTGACCGGCGCGGACGCCGAGGACGCCACCCGCGTCAAGGACGGCATCATCATGGCGTTCGACGGCGCCAACCAGGCCAACGCCGTCCCCGGCTACACGTTCGAGCTGCTGACGCTGGATGATGGCACCGCCACCGCCGGCCAATACGATCCGGCCCAGGCGGCGACCAACGCCCGCAAGATGGTGTCCGACAAGGCGGTGGTCGCGGCGATCGGCCCGCAGATGAGCGGCGCCGGCAAGGCGATGACCCCGATCCTGAGCCAGGGCAACCTCGCCACCATCACCCCAAGCTCGACCAACCCCGACATCACCAATCCGAAATTCGCCGACCAGTTCCGCCCCGCCGGCAAGCCGATCTACTTCCGCACGGTCACCACTGACGCCTTCCAGGGCCCGAACATGGCCAACTTCATGGCCGAGAAGCTGGGCGTGAAGACGATCTATGTGCTGGACGACAGCGGCGCCTACGGCGTTGGCCTGGCGGATGCGTTCCAGGCGCAGGCGGAAAAGAAGGGCATCAAGATCCTCGGGCGCGATCGGCTGGATCCGAAGGCGGCCGACTACACGGCCGTGCTCACCAAGATCAAGTCGCTCAACCCTCAGGCGATGTATTACGGTGGCGTCGGCCAGGCGGGCATCAAGCTGGCCAAGCAGGCCTACGACATCATTCCGACTGTCATCAAGGCCGGCGGGGACGGCGTCTACGGCGCCACGTTCCTGACCGGCGCCGGCTTCCCGGCGTGCGAAGGCTGGTATGCGACGATCGCCTCGCCGCACCTGACCGGCGGCGACGAGAAGGCGCAGCAGTTCGTCAAGACGTTCACCGGACGCTTTGGCGTGGCGCCGGAGGACTACTCTATCACCGCCTACGACGCCGCGCTGGTGATCATCGATTCGGTGAAGCGTGTGGCCGCGAGCGGCAAGCCGGTGACACGCGACTCGGTGCGCGACGCGATCCAGACCGCCAAGGTGCCGACCATCCAGGGCACCGTGTCGTTCGACGCCAACGGCGATCTGGCCGACCGCACCGTCAGCGTGTTCCAGATCAAGCAGGACAAGGCCGGCAAGCCGGACGACGTGTCGGCGCAATACCACTACATCGACGTGGCGCCGCAGGCCTGATCTTTCGCTACTAAAAAGAACAGGACCGTGACGCTGACCGATCTGCTGCTGCAGCAGACGATCAATGGGTTGAGCCTGGGCGCGATGTACGCGTTGCTCGCGCTCGGGTTCACCCTGGTCTACGGCATCCTGGAGCTGATCAACTTCTCGCATTTCAACGTGTTCATGGTCGGCTCCTTCATCGCGATGTGGGTGCTGCAAATGTTCGGGCTGACCGGTCAGGACGTGATCCTGACCGGGCTGCCGCTGGCCATGGTGCTGCTGGTGACCTTCGCGGTCACCATGGTCGCGTCCGGCCTGATCGGCGTGCTGATCGAGCGGCTTTGCCTGCGCCCGTTGCGCAACGTGAAGGGGCCCGCGGCGATGATCACGACGATCGGCGTGTCCTATATCCTGTTCAACATCATCCTGCTGACCGTGGGCGCCGAGGCGCGGAACTATCCGAACCCGATGCCCGCTGTGCGCTTTCACATCAACGGTGCGGTGCTGGATGCGCGCGTGCTGCTCATCTGGGCGGTGGCGTTGCTGCTGATGGTGGGGCTGTACCTGTTCGTGCAGAAAAGCCGCCTCGGCAAGGCGATGCGCGCCACGGCGCAGGATGCGGAAGCGGCGCGCATGATGGGCGTGGAGGTGGACAAGGTCGTCGTCATGGCCTTCTTCCTCGGCTCGGCGCTGGCCGGCGCGGGCGGGCTGATCTTCGGCCTGTACTATAACTTCACCAGCTTCATCATCGGCTTCACCGCCGGACTGCGCGCGTTCACCGCCGCCGTGTTGGGCGGTATCGGCAACGTGCCGGGTGCAATGGTGGGCGGCCTGATCATCGGCTTGATCGAGGCGCTGGGCGGCCAGATCGCCGGCGCCTGGACCGACGTGATCATATTCTCGATCCTCGTGCTGGTGCTGGTGTTCAAGCCGTCCGGGCTGTTCGGACGCGTGGCGCCGAATAAGTCATGAAGGGCGCCACGCAATGAGCGACGTCGCATGAGCCAGGCCCGCGCTGTGCTGACGCGATCGATCGCCTGGATTCCGGAACCCCGCCGCCGCCAGCTTGCGCTGCTGCTGCTGATCGCCGCGGCGGTATTGTTCCCGCTGCTGCACGACAACGACGCCGACATCGACAGCATGGCGAATGCCGCGGCCTATGCCACGCTGGCGCTCGGGCTGAACATCGTCGTCGGTTTCGCCGGCTTGCTCGACCTGGGCTACGCCGCGTTCTTCGCCATCGGCGCCTACACCTACGGCATCCTGAGTTCGTTCCAGTTGCAGCCGCCATGGACCGAGTTCTGGGAACCGTTCCGCTGGCTGCACTTGGTGGCGCGCATCCCGGGAGACGGCGACAGCTTCGTCGTGCACTTCACCCTGTCGTTCTGGCTGGCGCTGCCGATCTCCGCTGGGTTCGCGGCGTTCTGGGGCGTGCTGTTCGGCGCGCCGACGCTGCGGTTGCGCGGCGACTACCTGGCAATCGTCACCCTGGGCTTCGGCGAGATCGTGCCGATCGTAGTGCGCAACTGGTCCGACCTGACCAACGGCGCGGCGGGATTGAACGGCGTGGCGGCGCCAAGACTGTTCGGCTGGAGCTTCGGCGTCGATTCGACACCTTACTATTATGTCGCCATCTGCATGGTGGCGTTGCTGATCTTCATCTCGATCCGATTACGTGATTCGCGCATCGGCCGCGCGTGGATGGCGATCCGCGAGGATGAGATCGCCGCCGCCGCGATGGGCGTGGACCGCACCAGGTTCAAGCTGCTGGCCTTCGCCATCGGCGCCGCGTTCGGCGGCATGACCGGCGTGTTCTATGTCGCGAAGTTGCAGACCGCGACACCGGAAATGTTCGGCTTCCCGGTGTCCGTGATGATCCTGGTGATGGTCGTGTTCGGTGGCATCGGCAGCGTGTGGGGCGTGGTGCTGGGCGCGTTCATTCTTCAGTTGCTGCAATCCTGGTGGCTGGAAGACCTGACCGGCTGGATCAACGCATTCGGTCAGATGGTGGGCAGTGGCTGGCTACAGCGCGTCGATCTGGTGCCGTCGATCGAGTTGATCTTCGGCTTCATCCTGGTCGGCATGATGCTGTTCCGCCGTGACGGGTTGATCCCGGCAACGCGCCCCCAGGCGGCGCTGACCTTCGACCAGCAGCACGCCGAAATCCGCCGCGGCGGCTTCACCGACCTGAAGTTGCAAGGCCTCGGCGGCGACGTTCGTACCGGCGCCGCGGCGCTGGAGATCAAGGCCGTCACTGTGCGTTTCGGCGGACTGACGGCACTGAACTCGGTGGACATCGTGGTGCCGAACGGCAGCGTGGTGGCGGTGATCGGACCCAACGGCTCCGGCAAGTCAACGCTGTTCAACGCGATCACCGGCTTGGTGTCGACGGAATTCGGGTCCATCCGCTTCCACGGCGAGGAGATCATCCATCTGCCGCCACATCTGATCCTGGCGAAGGGGATCGCCCGCACGTTCCAGAACCTGCGGCTGTTTCCCAATTTGACGGTGATGGAGAACGCCCTGGTCGGGCAGCACGCGCGGCTGACCACCGGCGTGTTCAAGGCGGTCTTCCGGCCCCCGGCCACCCGCGCGGAAGAAATCGGTGCGCGGGTCTGGGCGATGGAGATTTTCGCGATCTTCGGCAACCGCCTGACCCCGCGCGTCGGCCAGATGGTCAGCGGCCTGTCCTACGCGAACCGCCGTCGCATCGAGATCGCGCGAGCCCTCGCCTCGCGTCCCCGCATCTTGCTCCTGGACGAGCCCACCGCCGGCATGAATCCCGCGGAAACACTGGAACTGGCAGAGCAAATCAAGAGCCTGAACGGACTCGGCCTGACGGTGCTGCTGATAGAGCACAAGTTGGACGTCGTCACCACGCTGGCCGACACGGTCTATGTGCTGGACCACGGCGAGGTGATCGCCCAAGGCACCCCCGCCGAAGTCCGCCGCGACGAGGAAGTGCTGCGCGCGTACTTGGGAAGGAATGCGCAGGCTGCGGCTGCGGGGGTTGCCTGAACTTACTAACCTCTCCCGCAGGAGCGGGAGAGGTCGAGACGCGAAGCGGCGAGGGTGAGGGTGATCGGGTCGGCACACACCACCTTCTCCCCCTCTCCAGAGAGGACCCATGTTACTGGAATTCCAACACGTCGACACCTACTACGGCGACCTCCACGTCCTCAAAGACGTCAACTACGCCATCAACGAAGGCGAGATCATCGCCCTCCTCGGCGGCAATGCCTGCGGCAAGTCCACCACGATGAAGACCATCATGGGTGTGGTGCGTCCGACCCGCGGCCAGGTGATCTACCAAGGCACGCCGATCGAACGCCTGCCCACCGCCGAACGCGTGCGCCGAGGCATCGCCCCCGTGTTGGAAGCGCGCCGCCTCTTCCCCCGCATGACTGTGTTCGAGAACCTGGAAATGGGCGCCTACCTGCGCAAACGCGGCCCCGAGTTCGACCAGGATCTCGACCGCGTCTACACGCTTTTCCCGCGCGTAAAGGAGCGCCACGCCCAGATCGCCGGCACGCTGTCGGGTGGCGAGCAACAGATGGTGGCGATGGGACGCGCGCTGATGGCGCGGCCGAAGCTGTTGTGCATGGACGAGCCGTCGATGGGCCTGGCGCCGATTTATGTAGAACAGGTGTTCGACATCATCCAGGAGATCAATCGTCAGGGAACGACGATCTTCATGGTAGAGCAAAATGCCAATATGGCGCTGTCGATCGCACACCGGGCCTATGTGCTGCAAACCGGGCAGGTCGTGTTGTCCGGCAACGCGGCCGAGTTGCGGCAGAACCCGATGATACGCGAGGCGTATCTTGGCGAATTGCAGGTGGCGCAGCCGCTGGTGTGAACTGGCCCTGGCCCCCCTGTCATTGCGAGGAGCGTAAGCGCCGACGCAATCCCCCGCCTGGCGACCCACCGGCGGCTCGTCAGGCGGGGGATTGCTTCGGCGCTGCGCGCCTCGCAATGACAATTGAACCGTGGCGCGCCACGACTAATGCCCCCAACGTTTCCACCCAACCCAAAAAGTCCTACTAACTCCCACATGACCGCGCTCCCCCTCGCCCGTCGCACCTGCCTCGGCCTGCTTGCGTTCGCAGCGCTCGCACCGCTGTCTCCTGCCCGCGCCGCTGACCCGTTGAGCCTCGGCCTGCTGCACACGCTATCCCCCGCGCCATTCTACATCGCGCAAGAACGCGGCTACTTTCGTGACGAGGGCATCGACCTGACGTTCCGCTTCTTCGAAGCCGCGCAGCCGATCGCCGCAGCCGCCGTCTCCGGCGATATAGACGTGGGCGTCACTGCGCTGACCGGAGGCTTCTTCAACCTCGCGGAGAAGGGCACGCTGAAAGTGATCGGCGGCGCCATGCATGAGCAAAAGGGCTATGAAGGCGCCGCGATCCTGGTGTCGAACAAGGCATTCGATGCCGGCCTGACCACGCCGGACAAGCTGGCCGGACACAGCTTCGCCATCACGCAGTACGGTTCGTCGTTCCACTACATGATCGGCCGCATCGCGGAGGCGGAGCACTTCGACGTAAAGAGCGTCAGCCTGCGGCCGGTGCAGCAGGTTCCCAATATGATCGCCGCGGTGCAAAGCGCGCAGGTCGATGCGACGATCGCCATCGCCTCGCAAGCCAGCCCACTGGCGGCAAGCGGCCAGGCACACATCATCGGCTGGGTCGGCGACATCGTGCCGTATCAGATCACCGCTCTGTTCACGACGGACAAGATGATCGCGCAGCACGCCGATCTGCTGCATCGCTTCGCGCGCGCCTACCAGAAGGGCGTGGCGGATTATCGCGACGCCTTCCTGCGGCTCGATGCCGCCGGCAAACCGATCGTCGATGCAAAGACCGACGACGCGCTGCCACTGATCGAAAAGTACGTGTTCACCGGCGATCCGCACGCACGGGAAAAGATCCTGGCGGGCGTTGGCTATTACGACGCCGGCGGCGCGCTGGATGTGGCGGACGTGGCCGAGCAATTGCGCTGGTTCAAGTCGCAGGACCTGGTGAAGGGCGACGCCGACGCGGCCGCGGTCATCGACACGCGGTTCCTGCCGACGCGATGAGCGACGGGCTGCGCCTGGTCGTGCGCGGCGTTAGCCACGCCTATCGCGACCTCTCCGTGTTGCAGGACATCGAGCTGATCGCCGAGCCGGGCGAGGTGTTAGTGCTGGTCGGTCCCTCCGGCTGCGGCAAGTCGACACTGCTGGGTATCATGGGAGGGATGCTGTCGCCCTCCGCCGGCACAGTGCGCGTCGAGGGTGCGGTCGCAGACGATTGCCTCAATCCGCTGACCTACGTGTTCCAGGATTTCTCCCTCCTGCCGTGGCGCAGTGTGGCCGGCAACGTGGCGTTGGTGTTAGAGCAATGCCTGTCGCGTGCGGATCGTGCGGCGCGCGTGAATGAGGTATTGGCCCTGACCGGGCTTTCGGAATTTGCCCATGCCTGGCCTCGGCAACTTTCCGGTGGCATGCGGCAACGCGTCGGCATCGCCCGCGCGTTGGCGGTGCGACCGGCGTGTCTGTTGATGGACGAACCGCTATCGGCGCTGGACGCGCAGACGCGCGACCTGCTGCTGGAGGAGTTCGTCGCACTGATCGAACGCGCGCGCACCACGACGGTGTACGTGACGCACAATCTGACCGAAGCCGTGCGGCTAGGTCAGCAGATCGTCGTGCTGTCGCGCCGGCCGGGACGGGTGCGCGAGGTGGTGCGCATCGATCGTCCGCTGGCCGGCCGTTCAGCGACCGATCGCGACCTGTTGCAGGTGGAAACCGAGCTGTGGCGGCTGATCCGCGATGACGCCGTAGCGGCTGAACGGGAGATAGAGCATGCGCCGCATTGACGGTCCGGTGTCGTTTCGCGGCGGCGGTTTCGCCCCCCGCGACCGCTTCTGGGCGGCGGCGGCAACGCTGATCGGTGTGGTCGCGTTATGGCAGCTCGGCTGTTCCGCCGGCGTGATCCCGACACTGTTCCTGCCCGCACCCGTCAACATCGCCATCGAATTATGGCATCTGACGGTGAGCGGCGAATTATGGAAGCACTTGTCGGCGTCACTGATGCGCCTGGCAATCGGCTGGGGCGTCGGCACGGTATTCGGTATCGGCATGGGATTGGCGGTGGGATTGTGGTCGGCCCTGCGCTCGCCCGGCATGGCGGTGGTATCGGCGCTGTTCCCAATTCCGAAGATCGCCCTGGTGCCGTTGTTCATCATCTGGTTCGGCATCGGCGAGGGTTCGAAGATCATCACCCTGGCATTCGGCGTGTTCTTTCCCACGGTGATCGCCACGGCCGGAGGGGTCGATAACGTGCCGCGCTCGCTGATCCGCATGGGGCAAAGCTTCGGCCTGTCCACCGGCGCTATCGTCCGCAACATCGTGCTGCCCGGCGCGTTGCCGGCGATCCTGTCCGGCTTCCGAGTCACCGTCTCGATCGCAATAGTCCTGTTGGTAGCCGCGGAAATGATCGGCGCGGAGCAAGGGATCGGGGCGTTCGTGTTGTCGGCGGGCAACCTCTACGACACCGACGCGCTGATGGCCGGCATCGTCGTGCTATCGGTGCTCGGGCTGGTGCTCGCCTGGGTGATCGGGTTGCTGGAGCGCGCATTGCTGGCATGGCGGTGAGGTGGTTGCGCGAACCGTCGCGGTGTGCTGCGATCGGCATAAGGAGATATACAGATGGCCCGGCTTGAGGATATTCCACAACCGACTCGCGACGTCGTGGCCAACCTGCCGTGTCCGTCGTTCGATACTCATCCTTTCGTCGCCGGTCCACCGTTGTCGCAGCGGCGCGTGGCGATTCTCACCAGTTCCGCGCTGATCCGTCGAGGCGATCCACCGTTCCCGTTTGGTAGCGGTGAGGCTCGGTTCATTCCGAAGACCACGCCGCCGGACGAACAACTGATCAGTCACGTATCGATCAATTTCGATCGCAGCGGCTTCCAGCGCGATCGCAACGTGGTGTTTCCGCTCGACCGTCTGAATGAATTGGCGGCCGAGGGCGCGATCGGCAGCGTGGCCGACACGCACTATACAGTCATGGGTTCCACCGATCCTGCGGCGATGGTCGAAGCCGCGGGCCAGATTGCGGGGCAATTGCAGCAGGAGCGCGCCGACGCGGTTCTGCTGACCCCTGTCTGACCGCTCTGCACGCGCGCCGTGAGCGCGCTTGCCCATATGCTGGAAAGTCGTGGCGTGCCCTGCGTGGCGATCGGCGCGGCGCGCGTACAGATGGAAAAGACCCAGCCTCCGCGGGGGCTTTTCGTGCCGTTCCAATTGGGCCGGCCACTTGGCGAACCCGAGGATAGCGGCTTTCAGCGGCGCGTTTTGCTACAGGCCCTCGGGCTGCTGGAGCGGACCGATGGTCCGGTCATCCTGGAGGATTTTCCCGACGATCCACCCGGATGGTCTGACACGCCTGGCTGGGCGCCACCGCCGGTGCCGGAGGTGGTAACGCCGACCGAACCCGCAGCATGGCGCGACGGCTTCGCGATGGAACTCGCGGCACTTCAATCGACATGGGAACAGGCGGGCGCACGTTTCGGCCGCACCACGGTTGGCTTGAGCAATGTGGCGCCGGCGGATTGGCCCGCGCTTGCCGCGGCATTTGTCGCTGGTGAATTGCCGCATGTAGCTGGCCACGACACCGCCGCGCTGGCGCTGCGATTTCTCTGCGACGACATCAAGGCATTCTACGGCGAGGCCGGTCAGGCGGTTGGCCCGTCGCCCGCCAGCCGCCAACTCGACGCGTGGTTCTGGCGTGGGACGCTGGCCGGACGGTTGCTGGTCGCGCTACGCACAGCGGCGATGGCAAGCGACAACAACGCAATGAAGACGGTCGGCGGCAGGTTCTTCGTGCCGGTGCCCTGGTTGCCGGGCTAGTGCGTTTTCACCCTGACTGGAAACGGTGGCCATCACGCGTCATTGCGAGGCGCATTGCGCCGAAGCAATGACAGCGGCCGCGTCGATTCCAGTCAGGGTGGAAATAGTGCCCCGGCGGCTTTTTCAGACGTTCATCGCGTCCAGCACCGCGAACTGCAGCCGCTTTTCATAATCGCCGATCATGTCCTGTGGCGCCACTTCCACCATGATCCGGTTCTCCAGCCAGAACTCGATCACGTGGAACAGCGGCTTCTGTCCCGGCGCGCCACGCCCGCACAAACGCGTAGTCCAGCCCTCACGTTGCCCAATTTTCTCTACCGTCCCCTGGTCTGTGGGAACCGACAGCAGCAGATGGAACGGCCCGTATTCGCCGTCCGGCCCCTCGCGTTCGGCGCGCACCGCGTTGTGTCCATCCGGCCGCAGATGCATGCCATCAGGATAGACCTCCACCGCGGTTCCGTGCGCGTCACCGCTGACCGCAATGAACGAGTCAGCCACCCCGCCGGGGAACGGATAGCACCGCCCACCCATCAATTCAGCCAAAACTTCCGCAACATGCTTCGGATCGCGTGCGGCCAGCGATACGTGGTGGATCATTTCCCCGCCTCCTCATGCAGTGCCCGAGTGAACGCGTTCAGTGCCTGTGCGACATCCGCCGCATCGTGCGCCAGCGACATGTACATCTTCGAATCGCCCTTCAAGACGCCACTGTCGCGCAGCCTCCGGTTGAAGCGGCGCATCATCTCGCCATCGGCGCGCAACGTTGCGCGGTAGTCCGCCATGTCGCCGGTGGCGAACATCACGTCGAATAGCGGCGGCTCGCCGATGACCTGGCCGGGCAGCCCGGCGTCCCGCAGCAATCCCGACAGCGCACCCATCAGCTGACGCCCCGTCGCGAAAACCTGCTGATACACACCGGGACGTTTCAGCACACCCAGCGTCGCCAGCCCAGCCACCGCAGCGATCGGATTGCCGGACAAGGTGCCGACCTGCGGCAGGAACCGATCCTCGCCGGCCTTCGCTCGATCGAACAACCCCATGATCTCCGCCGGACCGGCGATCGCCGCCAGAGGGAACCCACCGCCGATGACCTTACCCAGCGTGCATAGATCCGGCACGACGCCGTAGTATTCCTGCGCGCCGCCATAGGCGAAACGAAAACCGGTGACGATCTCGTCGAAGATCAACAGCACGCCGGCATCCTGCGTCGCCTTGCGCAGTGCCTGCAAAAAACCCGGCTTCGGCGGCAGCAGCCGCTGGAACGGCTCGACAATCACCCCGGCCAGTTCGTGACGGTGCTCATGGATCAGGCTGGCGGCCATCTCCGCATCGTTGAACGGCGCGATGATCACGTCATCGCGCACGCTGCGGCAGATGCCGGCCGAACTGGGCTCCGCCTGCGGGAAGTTGCCCAGCCGCTTCGGCGTCCAGCTCATCAGGCTATGGTCGCCCATGCCGTGAAAGCCGCCCTCGAATTTCATAATCTTGTCGCGGCCGCGATACGCCCGAGCCACGCGCATGGCGAACGCATCCGCCTCGGTGCCCGACGATACGAACCGAATCTGCTCTGCACACGCCACCGCATCGACCAGTTCGGCCGCCAACCGGATGCCGTATTCGTTGTTGGCGAAAAAGGTGAAGCCGCGCTCCAACTGCTCGCGAACCGCCGCCACCACATCCGGGTGCCCGTGGCCAACAAACATCGGCCCCGACCCAAGCAGAAAATCGACGTACTCACGGCCATCGGTGTCGGTGACGCGCCCACCGTGGCCCTCACGGATGATGATGTCGCCGGCGAGGTTGCCGAAACTCGCGGCCGGCAACACGCGGCGTGCCGTTTCCATGATCGTCTGCACTGGCGCGTCCATCATCCGTTCTCCGTCTGTCTGCGACGTCGAACTTTTCCCCCGTCGGCGAGCCCTGCGCAAGTCATCTCCGCCAGCTCGTCATCCCCGCGCAAGCGGGGACCCATGCCGCTTCGGTCCCCGACTTCGCGGGGATGACGAGTTGGCGGCGATGACGATCGTCAATCAGTCACCTTGCCTGATAGCGCCGCGGGATCAGCACATTCGCCAAGCCAGTCAGCCCAAGGGTCGTGCCCATCAGGATGAAAGCGATGGCGCCGGCGAACGGCCAGTTGTTGTCGCTGTTGAACGCCCAGTACAGCAGCGGCGCCATCATCTGGAAGCGCGGTCCTCCCAGCAGCACCGGCGTAGCGAAGGAGTTCATGCACAGGATGAAGCACAGCACGCCGGCGATCGCCACGCCCGGCAGCGCGAGCGGAAACACGATGCGCCAGAATGCGCGTGAGGGCGCGGCGCCCATCGAGGCAGCCGCCTCCTCCAATCGCGGGTCGATACCTTCGAACACGCTCTGCAAGGTCAGCACGGTGAACGGCAGGACGATCGCGATGATGCCGGCGGTCACCGCCGCCTCGGAGTACATCAGGTTCACCGTGCCGGCGTGCAGGAGATCACGCGACACGATGTCCAGCATGCCGCCACGGGCGAACAGAATCATCCAGCCGGCAGTCCGCGTGGTGGACCCAATGAACAGCGGCAGCACCGTCAGCACCACCAACGCGGATTTCCATCGGCTTGTGCTGCGTGCCAGACGCCAGGCCATCGGCAATCCCAAAGCCAGGCACACAACAGTAACGACGACCGAGACGCGGATCGTCGTGACCAGCACGTTCCAGTAGAATGGGTCTTCGAAGAACCGCAGGTAGTTGTCCGGCGTCACCGCCGCGATCATCAGTTCGGTCGGGTCGTAACGGTTGAAACTGTCGCGCGCCAGGAAACCCAGAGGCACGACCAGCATCACCAGCATCATCAGGCTGGCGGGACCGAGCAATACAAGCGCCGCGCCGGCCTCGCGGCGCTCAGCCATGCTGGATGTTCTTCAACCACCAGTCGTTCATTTCCGGAACCATCTTGGATATGACTGCGTAATCCGGCGGTACCAGCTTTGGTGCGGGATCGGGCAACGCCAATTGCTCACCGACCTTGCCGGACAGCGGCGCGTCGTCCACCGTGGGCAGATAGCCCATATGCGCGGCAAACCCTTGCTGCGCCGACGGATCCAACATCGCGTTCATGTACTTGTACGCGGCGTCCTTATCCGGTGCGTTCTTCGGCATCACCATGCCGGACACGTACAGCACCGAGCCTTCCTTCGGAAACGTGCCCTTCACCGGCACGCCGGCATTCTGCCACATCACCGAACGCGCCAGCCAAATGACCGCGACGGTGATCTCGCCAGACTTGAACGCCGGCGCGAACGCGTCCGTCTCGGCATAGAGCCGCAGGCCGTTAGCGTTCAACTTCAGCAGGAATTCCTTGGCCTTGTCGAAATCCGTGGTGGTTCCGGTCTGCAGCAGGCTCGCCGCCATGATCAGCCACTGGTTCCCACCCTGGCTGAGCACGCCAACCTTGCCCTTCCACTTTGGATCCAGCAGATCGGCGAGGCTCTGCGGCGGATCCTTGACGACCTCCGAGTTATACACCAGCACCTGCGCGCTATAGATGTGCGGCACGAACCCGGGCGTGCGCAGGTTCGGATGTACATGCTTCAGGTTGGGCACCTTCTCCTCGTCGAGTTGCTCGACCAGGTCGGCATCCGTGACGCGGTAGCCGTTGAGCGCACCGACACAGGCGATATCCATCGTGCCGCGCGGTAGCTTCTTCTGCGCGTATAATTTTGCGACGCGGGGAACCTCGTCGCCGACGTCCTGGATAACCTCGATGCCGGCTGGCTTCAGGATTGGGTCGTCGATGTTCTCGCGCAGCAGCCGTGCATAGTCCCCACCCCAGGTGCCGACGACGCATTGATCCGCCGCCACTGCGCGACGTGTCAGGATGGCCGGCGCGGCCAGCAACGTCGAGCCGGCCAGCAGATTGCGGCGCGACAGAATCAACCTACGCATCGTTGGTCTCCTTCAAAGTGACTGACGCCGTCAGGGCATTTCCCTCGGCGTCGAACAGCCGTTCCTCGTCCGACCCCCAGGCCAGCGCAATACGCATGCCGGGCGAGTGCCGCCGCACGGCATCGCGTCCCAGTGCCGGACCTCGCGTCAGGACGGTCGTATCCGGTCCAAGCCGCACGACATGTTCCACCACGGAACCGAGCCACGTGCATAGCTCCACCTTGCCTTGGGCGCGCGCATTATCGTCCGGCGGTAGCAGATGCACGCTGTCCGGCCGCACCGCCAGGGTTGCGTCGGCCGTGCCGGCGTAGCGGCCAGCCAGCGCTATCGCGGTGCCATCCGGCAACATCAGGCGACGACCGCCATCCAGCCGTCCCGCAAGGATATTGCTGCCGCCGATGAAGCGCGCGACGAACGGATTGTCGGGCTGCGCGTGGATCGCCTCGGGCGCGCCGATCTGCTGCACGCGGCCTTCGTGCATCACCACCAGGCGGTCGGCCATCGCCATCGCTTCCGTCTGGTCATGCGTCACCATGATCGTGGTGATACCCCCCGCGCGTTGCAGCAGCCGAATCTCTCGTGCCATTTCCTGCCGTAGTGCCGCATCGAGATTCGACAACGGTTCATCGAGCAACAGCAATCGCGGATGGATCGCCAGCGCGCGCGCCAGAGCGACTCGTTGCTGCTGGCCACCCGACAGTTCGCGCGGCAGGCGCCCAGCCATCGCCTCCAGCTTCACCAGTCGCAGCATCTCGGTGACACGTGCTTCGGTAACGTCCGAGCCCATGCGCCGCATCTCCAGCCCGAAAGCAACGTTACGTGCCACGGTCAAATGCGGAAACAGCGCGTAGCTCTGGAACACGATTCCCATCTCGCGCCGATGCGGCGGCAGCGCGGCGATGCTGCGTCCGTCCAGCCGGATATCCCCCTCGGTCGGGGTTACGAAGCCGGCGATCAGCCGCAGCGTGGTGGTCTTGCCGCAGCCGGACGGGCCCAGCAGGACGATCAGTTCTCCCGGTTCCACGTCCAGCGTGACGTCGCGCACCACGGCATGCGCACCGAAATGCTTTGTCAGGCCATGCAGTGTCAGTGCCGCGGAGCCTGTCATCGCACAATCCGGCCCAGCCGCATGAAGCGGTCCAGCAGCAGCAGCAGTGCCGCGATACCGACGGTCTGTGCCACGGCAACAGCGGAGACCAGCGGATCGATGTGATATTCAAGATATTGCAGCACGGCAACCGGCAACGTTGTTACTCCGGGACTGGTAAGGAACAGCGCCAGCTCCAGGTTTTCAAACGAGATCACGAATGCGAACAGCGCGCCGGCGATGATGCCGGACCGCATCGCGGGTAAAGTGACCCGCCAGATCACCGTCAGCGGGCTGGCGCCCAGACTGGCGGCAGCTTCCTCCGCGGCGCGATCGTGGTTGGTAAGGCTGGCGAGGCACAGCCGTACCACCCAAGGCGTCGCGATCATCACGTGCGCCAGCACCAATCCGATCAGCGAACCAGTAATCATAGAACCGAATTGCTCGTCGATCGTCACCAGCAACACGTAGATCGCCAGGCCCAATGCGATGCCGGGCACCGTTAGCGGCGCCAGCAGCAACGTGGAAACCAGCCCTCGGCCGCGGAACCGATGACGAGACAGGCCGATGCCGGCGGGAATTCCCAGCAACAGGCTGCCAACAACCGCCGCCGCACCAAGTTCGATGCTGGTCACAATGGGCTTGACGAAGTTGGGAAGGATCGCAGCATACCATTCCAGCGTATAGCCGCGCGGCGGGAACAGAATGAGCTTTTCGTCGAACACGCTGAGATACAGGGTCAGCAGCAACGGCACGCCGATCAGCGCGATGCCGATCCACAGCAGTAGGCCAACGCCCGCGCGTTCCAGCCACGCGACGCCGCGGCCGGGAGCATGGCCCGGCAACGGCGGCGCGGTAGGCGCCAGCCCTGATGTCATGCATTGCTCTCCAGCATCGAAGTCCCCCGGGCCAAGCTTCAGCGGGGGATGCAGCGCGAGTTAACGGATACCTCTTCCACCCCCCTGCTCTTGCCGGCCCCCTCCGCATCGGGGATCGTCCCGCGCAGAAACGCCGAGGAGTTCCCACCATGCCCGCATCCGGACCGCTGCATGGCTTCCGCATCGTCGACCTGACCTCGAACATCTCCGGCCCGCTGGCCACGATGATCCTCGCGGACCAGGGCGCGGACGTGATCAAGGTCGAGAACCCGCAAGGCGGCGACCACACCCGCGCCTCTGCTAATCGGCGCGGCGGTTTCTCCGCGACGTTCCTCAACAACAACCGCAACAAGCGCTCGATCGTGCTGGACCTGAAGACCGACGCGGCGCGCGACGCGGTGTTGAAGCTGGCCGCCACCGCCGACGTGTTCGTGCAGAACTTCCGGCCCGGTGTCGCCGACCGCATGGGCCTCGGTGAAGCCGCCGGTACGCGCCGTGGCGCCGAAGATCGTCTATGTCTCGATTAGCGGTTTCGGCGAAAGCGGTCCGTATGGCGCGAAGCCCGCCTACGATCCGGTGGTGCAGGCGCTTTCCAGCCTCGCAACCATCCAGGCGGGATCGGACACCGAACGGCCGCGCCTGGTGCGCACCATCTTGCCGGACAAGCTCACCGCCGTCACCGCGTCGCAGGCGATCACCGCGGCGCTGCTGGCACGCGCACGCACCGGCGAGGGCCAGCATGTGCGAATCTCCATGCTCGATGCGGTGCTGGCGTTCCTGTGGAGTTCCGACATGGCCGGCCAGACTTTCGTCGGTGACGAGAAGGCACAGGGGGACACGGCCAGTGCGATCGATCTGATCTACGCCACAGCCGACCACTACATCAGCGCCGCGGTGCAAACCAACAAGCAGTGGATCGGCCTGACGCGCGCGCTGGACCATCCGGAATGGCAGGACGATCCGCGCTTTCGCACGCCGGCCCTGCGGCAGCAGCACGTCGACGACCGACTCCGCCTGACGCAGGAAGCGCTACTGACCCGTCCCGCCGCGGAATGGCTGCAACGCCTGACCGCGGAGGACGTGCCCTGCGCGCCGGTGCTGACGCGCAGCCAGGTGATCCGCCATCCGCAGGTCATTGCCAATGAAACACTGGTGGAAACCGAACATCAGGCAGCCGGGCTCCTGCGTCAGGCTCGCCCCGCCGCGCGGTTTTCCGGCACCCCGGCCGGCATCCGCCACGGTGCGCCGGCGTTAGGCGAACACACCGACGAGATTTTGCACGAGCAGGGCTACGCGCCCGAACAGATCGCCTCGCTGAAAGGGTTCGGCACATGATCGACTTCTATTATTGGCCCACGCCGAATGGCTGGAAGGTCTCCATCATGCTGGAGGAAACCGGCCTGCCGTACAACCTTGTTCCTGTGAACATCGGTAAGGGCGACCAGTTCAAGCCGGAGTTCATGGCGATCAGCCCGAACAACCGCATGCCCGCGATCGTCGATCACGACGCGCCGGATGGGCCGCTGCCGATCTTCGAGTCCGGCCCGATCCTGCTGCATCTTGCAGAGAAGTCCGGACGCTTCGCACCGACCGATCCGCGCGGCCGCAAGGAAATGCTGGAGTGGCTGTTCTGGCAGGTCGGCAATCTAGGTCCGATGGCCGGTCAGCTCAGCCATTTTGTGAACTACGCGCAGGGCGAGCATGCGTATTCGAAGCAGCGCTACGCCAACGAGTACAACCGTTGTCTGGGCGTGTTGGAACGCCGGCTGACCGGGCGGAATTACATCCTCGGCAGCGAGTACACCATCGCCGACATCATCTCCTGGCCATGGGTGTTGATATCCAAGCCGCTGGGTCAGGCGCTGGACGAGTTCCCCAACGTGTCGCGCTGGCGTGACGCGATCAAGCAGCGGCCGGCGGTGCAGCGCGGAGTTGATCTCGGCAAGGAACTGCGCCGGTCCGGGGAGCGGACGGAGGAAGAGCGGCGCCTGCTGTTCAACCAGACGGCACGTAGCGTCGCCGAGGCGGCGCGATGAGCCTGCAAGAGGGTGTCGCCGCATGACCGACCCCACCACCGGCATCACCCCCGAGTTCCAGCGCGGTTGGGATGCTGCGCTTCTCGCCGCGCGCGATTGGCATGAGTTGCAGGCGCAAGAAAACGCTGATCCAGGCAAGACGCAGCCGGTTTCCCAAGAATCTCGAACGGGAAGCGGAGGTTCATAAGCGGTCAGCCGAACTGATCGTCTCGCTGAGCCCACACGACGTCTGACCAAGGACGACTGAACAATAAACGACCCGGGCTCATCGGCCCGGAAATGAGAGGAAACGATGCAAGTCACCCGCCGCCACCTGCTGCGATCCACCGCGGCCTTCGCCGCCACGATCCCGCTGCTCGACTGGGCCCGAGCGTGGGCCGCCGACCAGCCCTTCGCACCGGAAAAAGGTGCCACGCTGCAACTGCTGCGTGGCGCCACGTTCCTGCCGGCCGAGGGCGAGACCACCGCCGCCAATGCCGCGGCATTCTCCGCGGCAACCGGCGTTCCTGTGCAGATCGAAAACGTCACCCAGGACGATCTGCCCGCCAAGGCGGCGCTGTCCGCACAGGTGGGATCCGGTCCCGATATCATCTGGACGCAGAACACCACGGCGCATCTCGTCGCCGACAAGCTGGTGGACGTCAGCGACGTTGCCAACTACCTCGGTCAAAAATACGGCCCGTGGTACCAGGTCTGCATCGACTACGGCATGCAGGACGGGCGCTGGATCTGCATTCCGATCTTCGTTGTCGGCTCGCTGTTGAACTACCGCATTTCGTGGGTGCGTCAGGCGGGCTTCGACACGTTCCCCACCACGACGGATGGCTTGCTCAAGCTTTGTCAGGGCCTCAAGCGCATCAACCACGCTGCCGGCTTCTCCTTCGGTCACGCGGTCAACGACGCCAACAACTTCAACTACTGGTTGCTGTGGGCGTTCGGCGGCAAGGTCACCGATGAGCATGGTAAGCCCGCCATCGCATCCCCCGAGACGCTGAAAGCACTTGAATATGCCAAGGAGTTGTTCCCGACGCTAAGCCCCGGCGTGCTGTCCTGGATGGACATCAACAACAACCGTGCCTTTCTCGCCGGAGAATTGTCGCTCACCAACAACGGCATTTCGATCTACACGCAGGCGAAGAAGACCGCCCCCGACATCGCGGAGGACATGGATCATGCCGCGATGCCGATCGGGCCGGTGGGCGTGCCCACCGCACAGAACCGCCTCGATCCGATGGTCGTGTTCCGCTACAGCAAGTATCCCAACGCCGCGAAAGCGCTGATCACCTTCCTGATGGAAGCGCCGCAATATCCGAACCTCATCACCAATTCGGTCGGCTTCACCACACAAAGCCTGAAAGGGTTCGCCGACAATCCCGTCTGGCACAGCGATCCGAAAATCGCGCCCTTCGCAACGGCGGCGCAGGACACCCGCTCGATCTCCTGGCCGCAGACACCCACTCCGGCATCCGCTGCGGTGTTCGCGAACTTCGTCGTGGTGGATATGTTCGCATCCACGGTGTCCGGCACGATGGACGCGAAGCAAGCGATGGATCGCGCCCAACAGCAGGTGGAGCGGATTTATAAGAAGGCGTAGCGGGTCGGCCGGCGTCTCACGTCGCCGGCGCGGGATGCCCCGAACACACTGTCATTGCGAGGCGCGTAGCGCTGAAGCAATCTTCCGCCTGACGAACGCTCCTCGGCTCGTCAGGCCGGGGGATTGCTTCGTCACTTCGTTCCTCGCAATGACAGTGTTTTCGACGTGTCCATTTATGCGGAGAACGCCCTAGCCCTCCGCGCGCGGCACCCACGGCATGCGCGCGACTTCAATGCCTTCGTCGGCCAGCGCTTCCGCCTCGGAGGGGGTGGTCTCGCCGTAGATGCCGCGCTTGTCGCTCTCGCCGCGATGTATCTTCCGGGCCTCCTCCGCGAAGGCCGGTCCGACATAGTCGCAATGCTTCTCCACCTCGGACCGCAGGCGTTGCAGCATTGCGCGGATATGCGCCGGCATCGGACCGCTGGCGGCCACCGCCGGCTCCGCGGCCGGCACTGGCACCTCTGGCGGGGGCGTCACCGATTCGGTCGCCGCAACCGGGGCTGAGTCGCGAGTCGCTACGGCGGGCGCCATCATCGCGCGGCTGACTTTCACATCCCCGCAGGCCGGACACTCGACCAGCCCAGCCCCGGCCTGCTTATCAAACGCAGCACTGCTCTGGAACCAGCCATCGAACTCGTGCTGGTGCGCGCACCGCAACTGGTAGTGAATCATGAGTCTCCCGCCGTCATCGATTCGTCATCCATCAGATGGCGAATTCTGGCGCTCTATGCAAGGGAGTGCCAAGCGCAACATTGTATCACGGTCGCAGGGCCCGGTGGCGTCATATCTCTCGCTCGAAGCACGACGGGGACTACGCCGCGGCCAACAGCGGGTCGAGCTTGCCGGCTCGGTCCAGCGCCACCAGGTCGTCGCAGCCGCCGATATGCCGCCCGCCGATGAAGATTTGCGGCACCGTGGTGCGGCCGCCGGACCGGCGGGCCGCCTCGGCGCGCTCCTTCGAGCCATGCGGCGCATCGATTTCGCGAAACGCGACTCCCTTGCCGCTGAGGATATAGACGGCGCGTTCGCAAAACGGGCACCAGGGTTGGGTATAGATCTCGACTTCCGGCATTGCATTCACCTCTGCGCGCAACATAGGAAGGAAACCTCTCCCACGGAAGTGGGGTTGGCCCGCGAAGCGGACCGACGCGGCGAGAGTTGTCACAACAGGTTTGGAATCACGCTCTCCCCAAACAGCCGCATCGACGCCTCGGCGTCCTCCACCGGCAGGTCGTTGAAATTCACCTGCACCGATGCAATCTCGAACCCGCCAACCTGCCGCTGGTAGCTGGCAATGGTGTCCAGGATCCGCTCCGGCGTGCCGACCCAGGCAGCGCATTTCTCCACCTGGGAGTTCGAACGTCTCGCGCGACAGCGCCGCGATGATCTTGTCGTAGCCTGGATAGTCGGCTGAGCTCTCGCCGCTCATCCAGTCGGATGCAGCCGCGACCAGCGACTTCAGGTAGCGCTCCAGCGGGCCGCGGGCAATCCGTTCCGCCTCGGGCTGGTCGGGGTGGCAGAACATGTGGAACGCCATCATCACCGTGCCGCGACCCGGATGACCGGCGCGCGACCACGCCTCCCGATACAGGCCGAGCAATTCGGCCATGGCGCCGCCGGCCATCGGGATCGCCATCACCCCGTGCCCCGCAGCGCCGGCGCGTTCGAACGATTCCCGCGTCGCCAGCGCCGCGACGTAGAACGGAGGCCGTGGAAGCTGCGTCGGACGCGGCAGCGACGTGACACCGGAGAAACTATGAAACCGCCCGGCGTGACTTGCAGTCTCCTGTTCCAGCAACAGCCGCACCTGCTCCATGCCTTCGTCGAAACGGGCGCGGCTCTCGTCCAGCGTCACGCCGAAACGGGCGAATTCATGCGGCAGGAACGCGCGGGCAAAGCCGATGTCCAGCCGGCCGTCGCACAGCGCATCCATCATCGCCAACTCGCCGGCGAGCTTCAGCGGGTTGTTGAACGCCGGCAGGACCGCCCCGGTCACCAGCCGGGCCCGCTTTGTCAGTTGTGCCGCGGCGGCCAGGAACACCACCGGATTGGGGCTGTAGCCGCCATAGGGATGGAAGTAATGCTCCACCGTCCGGACATGGCTGTAGCCATAGCGGTCGCAGAGCGCGACGAGTTGCAACGCTTCCTGCCAATAGTCGCGCGCGGATTTCTGCGCCGGCCCGATATCGGGAAAGAATTGGATGCCGACCTGCATGCGGCTATTCCTTCGTTTCGTGGTGGCTGAGCCGGTCCATCAACGCCAGCAGCACTCCCAGCACACCGATCGCGAGCAGGATGCCGAGTTGCCAGCCAAGGGTCTGCGGCGCAAGCGTGTCCGCGTGTACGAAGCTTTCCAGCATGGCAATGGCGGCAATCGCCGCAACCGAGCCGATCAGTTTCAACTTGATCGCGCTGAAGTCGAGTACCAGCCAAGCCGGCTGGTCGGCGGCATGGGATTCCAGCAGCGGCGCCACGAAGCCCTGCCAGCCCGCCAGCACCACGATCAGCACCAGGTTGGCGACCAGCGAAAGATCGACCAGGCCAAGCACAGCCAGCACCGTATCGTTGCCCGGCATCTGCAACAACTCGGGCAGCAGGGCGATCAACTGCTGCGCGAACTTGACCACCAGCAGCAGCAGGCCAACGAGCAATCCGATATAGATCGGCGCCATCAGCCAGCGTGCGGCAAAGATCGCCCGGCCCACGCCTCGCGTCAGCCGTGTGGGAAGGTCTTTCTCGGTCATCGGTGTCTCCGTTTGGGCAACGCCTGCATGTCAATGCGAGGGTTGGTTGCCGATCACTCTCCCGGCGCCGTCTGTGTCTGCGGCACCGGCTGCCGCGTCCCTCTCAGCCGCTCCTCGAAACCTTGCAGCACCACGAAGAACGACGGCACGAACAGCACCGCGAGGCAGGTGGACGCAAGCATCCCGGTCAGCACGCTCAGCCCCAGCGAGATGCGCGCCGCCGCGCCGGCCCCGGTGGACAGCACCAGCGGCACCACGCCGAGAATGAAAGCGAACGACGTCATCACGATCGGCCGGAAGCGCGTCCTCGCAGCGGCCACCGCCGCCTCCAGGATGGGCAGGTGTTCCACAAGTCGCCGATCGCGCGCCACCTCGACGATCAGGATCGCGTTCTTGGCCGACAGTGCGATCAACAGCACCAGCCCGATCTGCGTGTACAGATTGTTGGCCAGCCCGAGTGCCCCCAGCGCCAGGGCCGGTCCGATCAGCGCCAGCGGCACGGCGAGCACCACGGACAGCGGTGCGATCCAGCTTTCATATTGCCCGGCGAGGCACAGATACACCAACAGCAGGCCAAGGCCGAACACCAGATAAATCTCTCCCCCTACCGCTTTCTCCTGATACGACATCGCGGTCCATTCGAAGCCCGTGCCGCGCGGCAACACGTTCCCAGCCAGATCTTCCATCAGCGAGATCGCTTCGCCCGAGCTGTAACCCGGCGCCGCCGCACCGACGATCGTTGCCGCCGGATACAGATTGTACAACGTGACCAACGCCGGCCCCGTGGTCGGCTGCACCTGCACCAACGCTCCCAGTGGCACCATCTGGCCGCTCTGGCTGCGCACCGAAAGCTGGAGGATGTCGTTCTCGTGCAGCCGGTACGGCGCGTCCGCCTGGGCGTAAACCTGGAATGTGCGGCCGAACTTGTTGAACTGGTTGATGTAGCTCGACCCTACATAGGACGACAGCGTCGCGAACACGTCACCGACCGAGACGCCCAGCGCTTCCGCTTTGCTGCGGTCCACCAGCACCTCGAGCTGCGGGACCCCGGCACGGAACGGCGAGACGAGGTGGGCCAACCCCGGTTGGCCGGCCGCGTCGGTCAGCACCGCCCGTGTGATCCGTCCCAACTTGGTGAAATCGTCGCTCCCATCCCGTTGCTCCACCATCATGGTGAAACCGTTGGCGTTGCCGATCCCCTGGATCGGCGGCGGCACCAGCACGAAACCGACAGCTTCGGGCATGTCGTTCAACGCAGCCTGCAAGTGGTTGTAGATGGCAAGCAATCCCTCGGCCTTGTCGCGCTGCGACCAGTCCTTCAGCACAACATAGATCGCGCCGGCCGAGGCCAGCGTCGCATTGTTGTCCAGTGGCGATATGCCGCCGATCTCGATCGCCTGGTCCACGCCGGGCGTGGCGCGAGCGATCGCCGCGGCCTTGGCCAGCACCGCATCGGTGCGTTGCAGCGATGCACCGTCGGGCAGTTGCAGACCCAGCACCAGGTATCCCTGGTCTTCCATCGGTATGAACCCGGTGGGTAGCCGCGCAATGCCCCAGGCGCCCACACCCCCCGCGATGATCGCCAGTACGGCCAGCGGCCAGGCGTGGCGCACCATGCGGCCGATCAGCGAGGCATAGCCATGCTCCAACGGCGTGTAGGCACGCTCGAAGCCGCGGAACACGAAGTTGCGCTGTGTCACCGGTATCGGCGGACGCAGCCACAGCGCGCACTGCGTCGGCTTCAGCGTCGCGGCGTTGATCGCCGACAGCAACGCGGTCGCCGCGATGACGATGGCGAACTGCGCGTACATGCGGCCGGTCAGGCCGGGGAGAAAAGCCGCCGGCACGAACACCGACATCAGCACCAGGGTGATGCCGATGATCGGCCCGAACAGTTCCTGCATGGCGCGCACCGACGCGTCGTGCGCCGACAGTCCGCGCTCGATATGATGCGCCGCACCTTCCACCACCACAATCGCGTCGTCCACCACGATGCCAATGGACAGCACCAGGGCAAACAGCGTGGACAGGTTCACGGTGAAGCCCATCGCAGCCATCAGCGCGAACGCGCCGATGATCGTCACCGGCACCGTCGTCGCCGGCACCAGGGTGGCGCGCCAGTCCTGCAGGAACACCAGGATGACGATCAGCACCAGCACGCCGGCCTCGATCAGCGTCTTGTAAACCTCGTCGATCGAGGCGTTGACGAAGCGCGTCGTGTCGAACGGAATATCCCAGGCGAGTCCTTGGGGGAATCGTCGCGCCAGTGCCTGCATCCTGGTACGCACATTGCCGGCGACCGCCAGTGCATTGGCGTCCGGCGCCTGGAAGATCGCGACGCCCGCCGCCGGCCGCCCATTCACGCGAAACGACTCCGAATAGGTCTGCGCGCCCAGTTCCACCCGGGCCACATCCTTCACCCGGGTCAACTGACCGCCCGATCCCCCCGCCGCCTTCACCACGATCTCGCCGAACGCCGCCGGATCGGCCAGGCGGCCCTCGACGTGCAGCGTATATTGGAACGCCTGACCCGCCGGCGTGGGTGGCGTGCCAACCTGGCCGCCCGTCACCTGCTGGCTCTGCTGCTGGATCGCCTGCACGACGTCGTTCGGCGTCAGACCGCGTGCCTTCATCGTCTCCGGGTCAAGCCAAACGCGCATCGAATACTGACCCACCCCGAACACGTTGACGTTGCCAACGCCGGGGATGCGCGCCAGTTCGTCAACCAGGTTGATGGTGGCGTAATTGCTCAGGAACAGGCTGTCGTATTGGCCGCCCGGCGCAGTCAGCGTGACAATCTGCAGGATGGCGGTGGACTTCTGCTGCACCACCACGCCCTGTGCCTGCACCGACTGCGGCAACGACGCGGTCGCGCTGGCGACGCGATTCTGCACCAGCACCTGGGCAAAATTCAAATCGGTGCCGATGTTGAACGTCACCGTCAGCGTATAGCCGCCGTCGCTCGTGCTGGTGGACTGCATGTACAGCATGCCCTGCACGCCGTTCACCTGTTGCTCGATCGGCAGGGCAACGGTGTTCATCACGGTCTCGGCGCTGGCGCCGGGATAGCGGGTGGTTACCTGCACCGTAGGCGGCACCACGTTGGGATATTGCGCGACCGGCAGTTTCACCAACGCCACCAGACCGAGCAAAACCATGACGATCGCAAAAACGTTGGCGAGCACCGGCCGGTCGATAAAGAAGCGCGAAATCATGCCGACCCGGCCGAACCGTCATGGCCGCCCACGCCACCGTCATGGCCGCTCGCGCCACCGTCATGGCCGCCCGCGCCACCGTCATGGCCGGGCTTGACCCGGCCATCCATCGCGGCACTGGTGCTACGATGGATGGCCGGGTCAAGCCCGGCCATGACGTGGAGAGCACCAGTGCGGCTCGACATCGCCGCCGCCCTCGTCACGACTTGCCCGGCACGGGCAGCGCCGCGGTAATCTCCGTGGCTTTCGGCGCCACCTTTTCCCCCGGCACCGCCCGCTGCAAGCCGGATACCACCACCCGGTCATCCGGCGTCAGCCCGGACGCAATCACCCGCAACGTGCCAACCCGCGCACCGGTCGTCACGGTGTGCTGCTGTACCACGTCGTCCTTGTCCACCACCAGCAGGTACCGCCCTGACTGATCGGTGCCGAGTGCTGTATCAGGAACCAGTAAAGCGTCGCTTTGCTCGCTCTTCAGCGGCACCCGAACTCGCACGAAAAAGCCTGGCAGCAGCACGTGATCGGCATTTGGCAACACACCGCGAACCATCAGCGTACCGGTGCTCGTGTCCACATTGGGAGCCGCGTAGTCGAGCATGCCCTTGTGCGGATAGCCTTCCTCGGTCATCAGTCCAACCTCAACCGGCACCTTGCTGATGTCCGCCCGGTCTATTGCCATCTTACGCAGGCTTTCCCTGACTCGCAGCACATCCTGCTCACTAACGGTGAAACTAACGTAGATCGGATCGATCTGCACGATCGAGGCCAGCGTCGTGGGCGAATTGGCGCCGACCAGGCTGCCAATCGAAACCTGGTGCGCCGTCACCATGCCGTCGAACGGTGCGGTCACCTGCGTGTAGCCCAGATTTGTCGCCGCCAGCGTCACCGCGGCTTGCTGGTTCAGCGCATTGGCCCGGTTGCTGTCACGTGAAGCGCGCGCCAGATCGACCTGCGAGCGTGACGAAAAATCCGTGCGGCCCAGCGAGGCCTGCCGGTCATACTCGGCGTCGGTCTGCACCACCTGAGCCTGCGCGGCCTCCAGCGAAGCCTGTGCCTGTTGCAGCTTCGCCTGGTACGGCGCCGGCTCGATGACGAACAGCGTATCGCCGCGATGCGCGATCGTGCCGTCGGTATAACGGATCTCTTGCAGGAAGCCGGAAACGCGAGCGACCAGGTCCACCTGGTTGTAAGCCACCATGTTGCCAGTGGCCTCGAGGTACGGCGTCACCGGTTGATGCAGCGCCTGTGCGACCATGACCTGTGGTGGGGGAGGCGCTACGAATGCGGTCTGCTGCCGTTTGCACCCGGCAATCAGCAACGCAGAGAGCACCGCAACGGCAGCCCAACGCCAGGTTCCGTGCATGATCCCGGCCCCCCGAATGCCAGTCGCAACCGATGATTATGTGACGCGCACCCTAAGCGAAACGGCTGTGTGGGAGCAAGCGCAGCGGCCATGCGGCAGGGTGTGATGGGCGGGCGGTATTAGTCCGAAGCGACCGGCGAGCCATACAGCCAGCGTATCACGCGCAGCATGCTCAAGCCCTGCACCAGCGTCGAGGAGACGACCACCACATAGCAGACGACAAGGAGGCGGTCGCGGTAGGGGCTCGGCGGCAGCGTGAGGGCGAGCGCGATCGACACGCCGCCGTGCAGACCGGCCCAGGTCAGCATCGCGATACCGCGCCAGTGCTGCATCGCACTGCCGCGCCGCACCAGGACAGGCAGCACGACGCCTGCCAGCCGCGACAAAAGCGCCAGGGGCAGGGCGCTGATGAGGGGCAGCAAGACAGCGCGCGAGAAGCTGACGGCGAACAATTCGAACCCGATCAGCACGAACAACATCGCGTTGAGCGATTGGTCGATCACCGACCAGAAGGTCGTCATCTCGCCGAGCATGGTTTTGCCCACCGCGTCACGTGGCGCACCCAATCGCAGAGCGAGCCCGCAGGCGACCACAGCGATCGGGCCGGACGCACCGATGAAGTCCACGAAACGATATGTGCCGGTGACCAGCGTGAGCGAGATCATCAGCCACAAGCCCGGCTCATCGACCCATCGCAGCACACGCGCGGTCAGGTAGCCAGTAAGGCACCCTACAGCACCACCCCCCACACCCTGCACCAGCAAGGCCATGGCGACCTTGCCATGGCCGATCAGCCCATGCTCGCCCTGCGCCAGGCCGAGCATGATGTTGAACAGGACGACGCCAGCGCCATCGTTGAACAGGCTCTCGCCGGAGATCGCCACCTTCAGCGGCGATGGCAGCGGCGCGCGGCGCAGCAACGCGTCGACCACGACAGCGTCGGTCGGCGCCAGCAAGGCGCCCAGCACCATGCACCAGCCGATCGGCACCGGCGTTCCGGCAATGTGGAAAAGCACCCAGATTCCCGCGCCGAAGACCACGGTGGCAATGATCACGCCGGCGGTCGCCAGGGCCAGCACGATCCATTTCTGCCGCTGGAGTTCGGTCAGATCGATGTTCAGGCTGGCCGCAAACAGCAGCAGGCCGAGCAGGACATTCAACAGGACCTGGGGGAATGCCACGGCATCGAGCATCCCGCGCACCCAGCCGGACACATGGGTTGCGGCAACCAGATCGATCGTCACGATCAGGCCGCAGACCCCGAGCGAGCCGAGCAACAGCGCGATCGCGCGGGGCAGGCCGATGAAGCGATGATTGATCGTCGCGACGAATGCCGCGAGGGCCAGCAGGATAACGAACAGGTCGGCGGTGGAAACCATCTCGCCAGGATAACGGGAGGGCGAGCCAGTGTCATTGCGAGGAGCGGAGCGACGAAGCAATCTCCTGCGAGACGAGCCGCCAGTGCTTCATCAGGCGGGAGATTGCCGCGTCGCTACGCTCCTCGCAATGACAGCGGGATGCGTAGCATTTCCAGTCAGGCAGGAAATGCTCTAGCCGCGCCTGAACCGCCCCCCTCCGCCTGCGCCGGAGCCACGCCATCCCCCACCGTACCCGCCGGTCCCCCCCTGGCGACCGAGCCGGTCCTGCTCCAATTGCTGATAGCTGCTGCTGTCCATGCCGTTACCGCGCGCACCCGGCTGCGTCGTCTGGCGCGATCCCTCCGAGTTGCTGGTCGGACTGCTCGTGCCTTTGCGCGACAGCGGTTGCACCGGGTTCCATGAACCATTGTTGTATTTCGACCAGCCGTCGTCGGTATGCTTGTAAACGTTGCCGTCACGGCCGGCGTAGACGTCGCCGTTCTGCGTCTTCACTGCACCGCCGCTGTTGCCGGTTATGTTGTTGTGGTAGCCGGCGCCCTCGGCCCCGGTGGAGGAACTGAAACCGCCCGCCCGGCCATTGGCGTTGCTGCCGCTTCGCGTGTTTACCGTCTGGTCCGGCCCGGAGAATGTGCTGGAGCCCGAGCGGCCGTAGGGCGTCCAGTTCTGGTTTGTAGAACCGGAGACGCCGGTGCGCGCGTTGTAGTAGTGGGCGTTGGCGCTGCCGCTGCCATTGCTCCAGGACGCGCTGCCATGTGCATAGTCTGCCGGTGCTGGGGTTATAGGCCGACCACGCACCGGCGCCGCCGTTCGGTCCGTAGATCGCCGCGCCATGCGCCCAGGCGCCGGTGTTGGGGTTATAGTAGGTTCCGTGCGTCACCACGCCGCCGTACGGTCCGTAGATCGTGCCGCCGCGCGCCCAGGCTCCGGTGTTCGTATTGTACCAGACAGAGCCGGCATAGGTGTAAGGATACGGATAATAGATCGGCACCGGGCCTGCGATAACGACCGGCGGAAAGTAGTAGCCGGTCCCATAGACCAGCACGCCCGCGGTGACATAGCCCAATGTATAGCCGGCGGTATAGCCATAGGTCACGGTCGTTGGTGTCGCCGTATAAACCTGCACGTAGATCAAATTATAATAAGGACTGCTCGGCGGGATGGTGCGGATTGCCGGCGGAATGCTGTCAGAGAGCACCCACGGGCCGGTCGGAGTTCGCGCTGGTGAACCAGACGCCGTTCTCACAGGCATAGTATGCCGCGCCGATCTGCAGCACCTCAACATTGGTGTTCGCCGCGGCCAGGATAGCGGTGCCGGGTATCGGCTCGAATCGCGGGGGCCCGGAGTAGACGACCGCGAGTTTCGCAGCGCTGCGCTGGAATGTTGCGGTGGTGGGAATCTGCGACCTGAGAACGGCCTCCTGTGCCTGCACCGTGCCTGGCACCGACGCGAGCACCGCGCCATCCGGAGTGTCAGGCGAGATCATCGCGAAGTCTGGCGGCAACGTGGCGGTGGCGTACTCCCACGGCCCGGCGAGACCGTGCGCCGAGAACCAGCGGCCCGACAACTGCACGTAGAAGGTGCTTTGCGCCGGGTAGAAGAACAACACGCTCGACGTATTGACGACGCGCTGCAAACCGGTTCCGGCGACCGGTTTGAAACTTGGCGCGCCATCGGTGACGATGATTTCAGCCGGCCTGGTGCTGACGAAGATCTGCGGTGGCTGATAACCATGTTTCGTGGCGGATGCCGGGATGTTCCTGCGAACCTCGGAGAAATTCGCGTCCTTCGGCAGGTTGTTGAACGCTGCCGGCAGTTTCGCCACCGGCGCATAGGGACCGGTTGCCTGCGGCGCCGAGAACCACACGCCGTTGTTGAGCAGTACCAGGTGTCCTGGCCTGCGAACACGTCCCAGTTCGTGTTGACCGCGACCTTCAGGCCCGTGTCGCCGACCGGGGTCAGCACCGGCTCGCCGTCGAACACGACCAGACTGGCGGGCCGGTCGGCAGTGAAGATCACCGGCGGATCGTTGTTCACCGCGACCGGCGCGACGGGCATCTGCTTCAAACTCAGCAGGATCGCGGTCAACGGCATCGCGCGGGTTTCGACGTGCGGCAGGGCGGCGCGGAGCTGCGCCTCAAGCCCCTGCGCCTGTCGCGTATCCAGTGACGGGAAGTGAGTGGCCAGAAGCGCCAGGTTTGTCGAGATGGACCAGCCCTGCCGCCTCGTCCGTGGTGGTGTCCATCGTCAATTCGATCGTGCCGAGAACCGGTTTCTGCTGGCCGCGCGGCGTGACAGCGATGGCGGCGCGCGCAGTGAGCTTCTGCCGTCCGGGCCATTCAACCGCTTGGGGCTGATAGACCGTGACGCTGGCACCATCATAGGTGATCGTGTGTGGCCACATAGTCTCGGCAGCCTGTTGCGTAGCCAGGTATTCGGGCGGCGGTGGCTGCGGCACGAGCGGCGTCGCCGAACTCGCTGCCGCCGGCGTGGGCGTTGCAGTGGCCGCCGGGGTTGGTGCTCCACCGATAGCCCCCAACGCTACCTGGCATCCGGACGAAACCCCGGCGGCGTGCTGTTGCAGGCATTGCAGCGCGGCCTGCCCACCAGTGGGCACCCCGGCGCAGACGCTCTGATAGTCGCCGCGGCAGGCGCTGCGGATCGCGCTGATCTGTGCCTGGTTCGGCTGCTGCGCCAGCGCGGGTACAACCAAAGCGACAAGCCCCAGCAGCGTAAGCGCAATCTGGATTCGGCTGTTCATCCTGCATTCACCCCACATGACCCGAATAGCGCATCATCGTGCCGTTCGTCCCGCTAACAGCTAACCACGAACATCGTCTGTTGCGGATTTGCACCCGGCAATCGCAAGCGGCGCCAGCAGTGTCATCGCCGCACGAAGACGGACTCTTTAAATCATCTCGGCGCCCCCGACTGCCGGTTTTAACCTGTCATTGAACGTAAGGTAAGCGAAACGGCGATCGGCGGGCAAGTGTGGCCTCGTGTCACACGGGTATCATGGCCTCGACCGGGCGAAAGCGTTGGACATCGCCTGCGCTCACTGGTACGGGCTCACATCGGTAATCTCTGGGGAGGCATGTCATGGCGATTACGTTCGCTGAATGGAAGTCGATGACGAAGCGGTGGGGCGTCAAGCGGAGCAGGGCGCTGCGCGATGTCGATGACGCCTTCGAGGCGTACGAATTGAATCCGAGCCAAAATCGGCTGGCAACCCTGTCACAGGCCTTCAAGACCTGGAGCAATACCAAGCAACGCGAAGAGACTCGCGGCCAGATGACCACCACGTTCTTCAAGACCAGTCGCAACAAGACGAAAAACGAGGACGGTCTGGGTGCAGTGGAGCTGCTGCGCGATTTCATCCGCTCGCAAAAAGTCTCAAACGTTGTCATCAATCAACAGGTCACCGGCCTTACTGAACGTGTTGCCATTGTCGAGATCACCGGCGCGGAGTTTACCCAGGAGGAAGGCGCTAAAGTCCAGGAGACCATCAGGGTCCTGGCCGCGGCCGTGCGGCAGACACGCGACGTGGTCATCGGGGCGGCCAGGTCGGCTGGTGCGGATCGAACCCTCTACGCCAAATGGTTCGGCGCATTCAATATGAACCGCTGCCGCGAGGTGCGTGACCGGTTCCAGATCCTTGACAGGATCTGCGCCAGCAAGGGCATCGTCTTCACCGACGGACGCAACGACGCCACGAACCGCGCAGCATTTGCCTGGGCCTATCCGGGAAACGAGCGCAACTTTCCCGCGATGTGGCTGGGTGACGCGTTCTTTCTGAGAGCGAACTTTGGCGAGGGCAGCAGGGATGCGCTCAGCCATACACTTGGCACCTGTGTCCACGAACTGACGCACGCGTGTTTCGACACGGATGACAAGGATCTGCCCGCGACCGACGGCGGCCATCTGTGCAACGACCCCAAGAACGATTGCCGCCTTGCCGAGGTCGCGCCGGACGATGCGTACGCGAACGCCGACAATTACGGCGAGTTCGTCGTCGATGTGTTCAGCAAGGTCCACTTCAATTACGTTTGGCCCTGACGGCGCTGTCTCTGGCGGTCACAGCCTGCGGACCGGCCCGTCCCGCCTGAGCGCGTAGTGCGGATCGCGGGTGCTCAGTCCATTGCCGCGTGGGTCTCTGCCGAAGGCCCGAGCACCCGCCGTGGCCGCCGCATCAGGAACAGCAGCAACAGCGACGGCAACGTGGTGAAAATCATCATGTGATAGTCATCGACATAGGCGGTGATCTGCGCCTGCTGATTGATGATCTGGTCCAGCACCGCCGCGCCATGCCGGGTCGCAGGATCCCACATATGTTGGATTGCTCCGCCTGTTTGCAGGGCACGATTGAACGGATTGACCGAGGCGCCGATCTCGGCGTGCAACGCCTGCGTGTTGTGCGCCAGCATCGACGAGGTGACGGATACGCCAATCGCCGCGCCGATGTTGCGGACCAGGCTGAACAGCCCGGCGCCGTCGGTGCGGTATTGCGGGGCCAGGGTGGCGAAGGCCAGCACTTGCAATGGAATGAAGACGAAGCCCAGCCCGGCGCCCTGCGCGGTGATGGTCAACGCAATGCGCAGGTCCGAGACATCCGGCGTCCAGGACGTCATGTCCCAGATCGACCAGGTCAGCAGCAGGATCCCGAACGCCATGAGCTTGCGAGGGTCCGTGCGCGCGGAGAGCCGCCCACCGATCAGCATCGCCATCATTGTGCCGATGCCGCGCGGTGCCATGATGAGGCCGGCGGTCTCCACCGGGTAGTTCGCCAGGCTTTCCAGCCACGGCGCCATTAGCGAGGAGCTGGACACCAGGATGGTCCCGGTGGCGCACATCATTGCCAGCCCGGCGGAGAAGTTGCGGTCCCGGAAGATCGCCGGCGGAATGAACGGCTTCTTCCCGGTCAGCATGTGCACGATGAACAGATAGACGCCGAGACCGCCAAGCACGGCCTCGACAATGATCTCGCGCGAGCCGAACCAATCCTGGTCCTGCCCGCGATCCAGCATCATCTGCAACCCGCCGATGCCCAGCGACAGCACCCCGAAGCCGATCCAGTCGAACTTCATGTTGAAGTTGGGATGCGAGCGCGGCATAAAAAACAGCAGCCCGAGCGTGGCCAGAATGCCGAACGGCAGGTTAATGTAGAACACGTAGCGCCAGTTGTACATCTCGGTCAGGTAGCCGCCGAGCGTGGGTCCCAGAATCGGCCCGACCATGACACCCATGCCCCAGATCGCCATCGCCTGGCCGCGTTGCTCGATCGGGTAGATGTCCATCATCGTCGCCTGCGACAGCGGCACCAGCGCGGCGCCGAACACGCCTTGCAGGATGCGGAACAGCACCATCTGCGGCAGCGACTGCGCGGCCCCGCACATCATGGAGGTGACGGTGAAGCCGATCAGACAGCCAATGAACAGGTATTTGCGGCCGAAGCGTCCCGCCAGCCAGCCAACCGGCGCGGTCATGATCGCCGCGGCCGTAATGTAGGACGTCAGAACCCAGGTGATCTCGTCATACGTCGCCGACAGGCTGCCCTGCATGTACGGCAGCGCGACGTTGGCGATGGTCTGGTCGAGCGCCTGCATCAGCGTCGCGCCCACCGTGCACAACGTGAGCAGCAGGCGGTGCGGAACTTGGTCGGACGGGGCTGGTGGCATTGTCACCTTCCGGTCATGGCCGGGCCGAAGTCGCCGGGCGCCTGACCCGGGGACTTCGGCCTGGCCATGACGCATGGAGTTCTCAGAACAAATCGCGCCAGGTGCGATGATGGTTGGTGTCGATCTCCGCCTCGACGCTCATGCCGGCGCGCAGGTCCGGATCGCCTGGCCGACGGTCCACACGAATGCGCACCGGAATCCGCTGCACCACCTTCACCCAGTTGCCCGATGTGTTCTGTGCCGGCAGCACGGAAAACTCCGAGCCGCTGTTTGGCGCGATGCTTTCCACCTCGGCCTTCCAGACGCGGCCAGGATAGGTATCGACCGTTACATCCACCGGATCGCCCGGCTTCACCCAGGTCAACTCGGTCTCTTTCGGGTTGGCCTCCACCCAGACGCGGTCCGTGGAGATGATGCCGAACGCGGCGGTAGAGGCGGCGAGGTACATCCCAGGCTGCACTGTATCGACCTGGGTCACGATGCCGTCGAACGGCGCGAAGATCACGGTGTGATCCAGCTCACGCTGCGCCTCGTCCAGGCGTGCCTTGGCCATCAGATAAGACGACATGGTGTGCACATCGACATCCGGATTGCCGGCTGGACTCAGCTTGGCAAGCTGCACCTGCGCCGACACCTTCAGCGAGTCCAGCGCCTGCTGGTCGGCAGCCAACTGGAATTGGGCGTTGTCGTATTCGGCGCGGGTCACGCCACCCGACTTCACCAGGTTGGACATGCGTTCGAAGTTCGCCTGGTCGGCCTGCACCTGCGCTGCCTTCGCGTCGGCGTCGCGCAACATCCGGCGATAGGTCAGTTTGTCCGCGTTGAGATCGGAGATGACCCCGCTGATATTGGCCTGCGCGGCCTCCACCGCGATCTGGTACTGCCGGGGATCGAGCCGCAGCAGCACCTCGCCCTTCTTGACATGCTGGCCTTCGTGCACCGGCACCTCGGCGACAATGCCGCTGACGTCGGTGGCAACCGTCTCCTTCGCCGCGCGCACGTAAGCGTCGTCGATCGAGACATAGCGCCCGCCGGTAATCCACCAGGCGCCCGACGCGACGGCCACGATCAGGATGCCTCCCAGCATCAGCACCGGTCGCAGGGCGGCGCGGCTGACCCGGCGGCGTGTCGGCGCCTCCGAGACGCGGGGCGAGGCGGGTGCGGACGCACCGGCAGTGGCGGCTTGCGACATCAGGCCAGCTCCGTCGTTGCGGCTTCGCGGTGGGCTGCTGCGGTGGCGGCGGACGCTTCGGCAGGATCGCCGCCGCGGCGCGCCGCATGCGCCTCCCGGATCATCACGGTCTTCATCCGCAACAAAGTTCCGGTGAGCGAATTGATCGTGTCTTCGTCAAGCCCGACGGTGACCATGCGGGTGATCTCCGACCGCTGGCGGGCGATCTCGCACAGCACGGGCAGCGCGGCTGGCTTCAGGTGCAGCCGCCAGATCCGGCGGTCGCGCGGATCCGGGCGCCGCTCAACCATGCCGCGCGCCTCCAGCCGGTCGATCAGGCGGGCGACGGTGATCGGCTCGACCTCCAGCAATTCCGACAGCTCCTTCTGAGAGATGCCGGGCTGGCGCTCGAGCCAGATCAAGATGCCCCACTGGGCGCGGGTCATGTCATGCGCACGAGCGCGCTTGTCGGCATCCACCCGCAGCAGACGGGCGACGTCGTGCAGCAGGAACAGCAAATCGCGTTGAAACTCGGCCAAGTTGAGGACGCCCCTCGGAGGTTACATGCGTGACTATAAGCGGCGTTATGATATCTCTGCCAGACGGTTTGCCATGCAATTGGCGCAACGCCGACCCGTCAGACGTGATAGGGTAGCGCTGGAGGCGAGGTCCTCCCCCTCCCCTTGAGGGAGGAGGAGGACTCCGTTTCTTGCTCGCCAGCCGCGCGTGAGATACCCGGTCAGCGTCAGTATTCCGATACGCAACGTCAACAGGGGAGCGTTGCATGCGCATCGCCATCATCGGCGCCGGAGGGATCGGCGCGTTACTCGGCGCCTCACTCGCAACCGCGGGACAGGACGTCACCTTCGTCGCCCGCGGTGCGCACCTCGCGGAGATGCGTGCGAACGGCCTGCGCACCGAAGGCGATCGCGGCGAGACCATCGTCCGGCCCATCCAGGCGACCAACGACCCGGCCTCGATCGGCCCCGTCGATCTGGTGCTGTTCTGCGTCAAGCTCTGGGATGTCGAGACCGCCGGCGAGCAAATCCGCCCACTGATCGGCGCCGGCACCGCCGTCATCCCGTTGCAGAATGGCATAGATGCCAGCGAGCGCCTGTTGCCGATCCTCGGCGCCGGGCATGTGTTGGGCGGCGTCGCCCTGGTGACCGGTTCGATCGTCGCGCCGGGCGTCGTGCGCCAATCCGGCACCCACCATCGCATGATCTTCGGCGAACTGGATCGGCGAGTTACGCCGCGGTCAGAGCATATCCGCGACGTCTGCCTGGCCGCCGGGATCGATGCGGTACTGTCGGACGACATCCAGCGAGCCCGCTGGGAGAAGTTCATCCCCCTGGTCGCGGCCAGCGGCCTGTGTGCGCTCACCCGGCGGCCGATCGGCGATCTGCGCGACGATCCGGATATCGCTCCGCTGCTGGACGACGCCATGCAGGAGGTAGTGGCCGTCGGCCACGCCTGCGGCGTGCATTTTGCGCCGGATGTGCTGAAGCCCCTGCGGGCGTTCTTACGCGGTGTCCCACCCAACTGGATGCCGTCGATGGCCGTCGGCCTGCGTGCCGGCCACCGGCTCGAACTGCCATGGCTGGGCGGCAAGCTGGTGCAGCTCGGCGTGACGCATTGCGTGCCGACGCCGGTGAACCGCGTCGTTCATGCGGGGCTGAAGCCGTACGTGAACGGCGCGCCACTCGACCTCCCGGCCTGATCCGGGCGCGCGCGCATGCACGTGCTGATCACCGGCGCCGCCGGGATGATTGGCCGCAAGCTGGTCGATCGGCTGGTGGCGGATGGAAGCCTTGGCGGTCGTCCGATTGCCGCCCTGACACTGCTGGATATCGTTGCACCGTCACGACCCGTCTTCGCCGGCGCCGTCTCTGCGATGCAAGCCAATCTGGCGGACCCTGGCGCCGTCGGCGGTGCCGTCGCCGCGCTGCCAGATGTCATTTTCCATCTGGCCGCGGTCGTTTCCGGCGAGGCCGAAGCGGACTTCGAGAAGGGCTACAGCGTCAACCTCGACGGCACCCGCGGTTTGTTCGAGGCGATCCGCCGCCTCGGCGAGGCGTATTGCCCCCGCGTCGTCTTCGCCTCGTCGATCGCCGCCTACGGCGCGCCGTTCCCCGAGGTCATCGACGACGACTTCCTCACCACGCCGCTCACCAGTTACGGCACGCAGAAGGTCATCGATGAACTGCTGCTGGCGGATCATTCGCGCCGCGGCATTCTCGACGGCATCGGCATTCGGCTGCCTAATATCTGCGTCCGGCCGGGTGCGCCGAACAAGGCGGCGTCCGGCTTCTTCTCCAGCATCCTGCGCGAACCGCTGGCCGGGCAGCAGGCGGTGCTGCCGGTCGATGACGACGTCCGCACGTGGCACGCCAGTCCGCGTTCGGCGGTCGGCTTTCTGCTGCACGCCGCCACCATCGATCTGGCGTCGCTCGGTGCACGCCGCAGCCTGATGATGCCGGGCGTGTCGGCCAGCGTGGGCGAGCAAATCGACGCCCTGCGCCGGGTCGCGGGTGAGGCGGCGGTGCGGCTGATCAAGCGCGAGCCAGACTTGGCGATCAACGCGATGTTCAAGACGATTCCCGGGCGCTTCGACACACGCCGCGCCGCTGCGCTAGGGTTCCGCGCCGAGACGTCGTTCGATGCGATTGTCGAGGCGCATATCCGGGAAGAGCATGCCGGCCGATTGCGTTAGAGCGTTTTCACCGTGACCGAGATCCTGAGCCTCCTGTGATTGCGGGGACTGCTGTTCGTGCGTTGATGTTAGCTGTCAAAGCTGACGAGGGCGAACAGCGGATGCAGCGAGGGCCATTTCGAACCGATCGAACCAATCGGCTTGCAAATTCTATGCTTCTAATTGCCAAAATCTTGTCACATAGGATCAAAGAAGTATTGGAACACAGATAAGAAGAGATGAACACAGATAAGTCCGGATGACCGATTCTGTGGGTACGTGTGTAGCCCCACTCGTGGCGCGGGCACCGAACATCCGCCCTTATTTGTGTGCATCCCTTCTTATCTGTGTTCCAATACTTCTTGAAGCCGCGGACAAACTCGGACGTTCGGGGAGAGCAGCCCGCCCCACGCTTGCGTCGCTGCGTTCCTCGCAATGACAGTAGTCTAACCAAACGCCGCAACGGTCTTGACTCCGCGCGTCCGGAGTGGCGGCTATAACCCGCTGATCAGGAGACAAGCCCATGCCCGCCTTCCGCTCCCGCATCGTCACCGAAGGCCGCGCCGCCGGCGTTGCTCGCGCGCTGTGGCGGGCCACCGGCGTCAAGGACGGCGATTTCGGCAAGCCGATCGTCGCGGTCGCCAACTCATTCACCCAGTTCGTGCCAGGTCACGTCCATCTGAAGGACCTCGGCCAACTGGTGGCGCGCGAAATCGAAAAATCTGGCGGCATCGCCAAGGAGTTCAACACCATCGCCGTCGATGACGGCATCGCGATGGGCCACGAGGGCATGCTGTATTCGCTCCCGTCGCGTGAGCTGATCGCCGATTCGATCGAATACATGGTCAATGCCCACCGCGCCGACGCGCTGGTCTGCATCTCGAACTGCGACAAGATCACCCCCGGCATGCTGATGGCGGCGTTGCGCCTGAACGTCCCGGCGGTGTTCGTCTCCGGCGGTCCGATGGAGGCCGGCAAGGTGCGCTGGAACGACCGCGACGAGACGTTCGACCTTGTCGACGCCATGGTCGTGTTCGGCACGCCATCCTCGACCGACGAGAAGATGCTGGCCTACGAACGCAGCGCCTGCCCGACCTGCGGCTCCTGCGCGGGCATGTTCACCGCGAATTCGATGAACTGCCTGACCGAGGCGCTGGGCCTGTCGCTGCCCGGCAACGGCTCCCTCGTGGCCACCCATGCCGATCGCCGGGGGCTGTTCCTGGAGGCGGCGCGGCTCGTCGTCGATCTCTGCCGGCGCTACTACCAGAAGGACGACGCCAGCGTGCTGCCGCGCTCCGTCGCCGGCTTCAAGGCGTTCGAGAATGCCATGCGTCTCGACGTGGCCATGGGCGGCTCGACCAACACCGTGCTGCATCTTCTCGCCGCGGCGCACGAGGCGGGGGCCGGCTTCAGCATGCAGGACATCGACCGCATCTCGCGTTCGACCCCGCATCTCTGCAAGGTGTCGCCTTCGACGCAGCGTTTCCACATGGAAGACGTGCACCGCGCCGGCGGCGTCTACGGCATCCTCGGCGAGTTGGACCGGCTCGGCCTGCTGCATCGCGACGTCCCGTCGGTGCATGCGCGGTCGCTTGGCGAGGCGCTCGACCAGTGGGACATCCGTCGCACCGGACAAGAAGCGGTGACCACATTCTATCGTTCTGCGCCGGGCGGGGTCCGCAACCTGGAAGCGTTCTCGCAGCAGCGGCGCTATCCGACGCTGGACCTCGATCGTGCGGATGGCTGCGTGCGGGATGCAGAGCATGCCTATTCGAGGGATGGCGCGCTCGCCGTGCTGTACGGCAACCTGGCGCCGGACGGGGCGATCGTGAAGACCGGCGGCGTCGATCCCTCGGTGCATCGCTTCTCTGGCAAGGCCATCATCTTCGACAGCGAGACTGCGGCGGCAGACGGCATCCGCGACGGGCTGGTGAAGCCCGGACATGTGGTGGTGATCCGCTACGAAGGCCCCAAGGGCGGGCCGGGCATGCAGGAAATGCTGAGCCCGACCACGCTGATCAAGGCACATGGTCTCGACAAGGTCTGTGCATTGCTCACCGACGGACGCTTCTCCGGCGCGACCTCCGGCCTGTCGGTCGGCCACGTCTCGCCCGAGGCTGCGGCGGGCGGCGGCATCGGCCTGGTCGAGGCAGGCGACACGATTGCCTTCGACATCCCCGGCCGCCGCATCGAGCTGATGGTCGACGCGGACGAACTGGTGCGCCGGCGCACCGTCATGGAGGCACGCGGTGCCGATGCCTGGACACCGAACCGAACCCGCGTCGTGACGCAGGCGCTACAGGCCTACGGCGCGCTGACCACGTCTGCGTCCACCGGCGCCGTGCGCGACGTGCGGCAGGTGCAGCGACGGTGACCACCAGAAAATTCGGCCTTCAGCACATGGAGTGGGTGATTCTTGCTGCTCTGGCAGCAGAGGATCGCACGTTCGAGGCCTCCTGGGCTCGGGTCGCCGGTGCCGAACGGATTCCCGTTATCTCGTCATAATCAACGTCGCTTAACGGCGCGCCCAGTGCATTGTTGTGCATCGGTGGTTCCATTGCCTTTCTTGGCATGCGATCGGCGAAACCGCGCAAGGTGTTGGAACCACCGATGCACACCGATGCACTGAGCCGCATGACGGTCAGTTGCCAATCGGCTGGATTTCGAGGGCGCGACCCCAAAAAGACGGCGCCGCTTCAAACAAGAAACTACTACAGCACAATCGCCGTTAGCATTTGCCCCTCGGCAGCAAGCAAGATTTTATCACGGAGGAAGAACGAGAACCACGGAGCCAGTGTGCCGCACCGGCAGCGCGGAAGGCACACTGCCTCCGTGGCCCACCGTGGCCCTCGTTCTATCTCCGTATTAAAAGCGTCGCGGTGTTTTCCACGCAAATCTGCGATACAAGAATTTCATGGAGCCCCTGAGAGTTTGTCCGGAAACATTCCTAGGCCCGGCATAGCCTCCTGACCATGAGACGGATGGATGCCATCAGCAGAAATGCGCGTGCCTTGTGATTGAGGTTCTCCCAATCTTTGCCCAAGCGGCGGCAGCGGTTAAGCCAGGCGAGCGTTCTCTCGACCACCCAGCGCTTTGGCAGCACGACAAATCCTTTGACCTGATCCGCGCGTTTGACGATCTCCACCTGCACTTGTGACAGCACGGCCTTGACCGACTTGCGGAACTCTGGCCCTTGATAGCCACCGTCGGCATAAAGCTTCAGCAAGAAGGGATACAGGCCGAACAGGGTGCCCAGCAGCCAAGCTCCTCCGTCACGGTCCTGAACATCGGCGGCCGTGACGATGGCATGCAACACCAATCCCTCCGTATCGACCAGAACGTGCCGCTTCTTGCCCTTGATCTTCTTGCCCGCATCATAACCATGCGGATCGATGTGCGCGCCACCCTTTTCCGCACTCTTGACGCTTTGCGCATCGATGATCGCGGCGGTCGGACTGGCCTCGCGCGAGACCTGCTCGCGGCTTTTGATGTAGAGCGCGTGGTGGATGCGTTCCAACGTGCCATCCCACTGCCAGCGGCCGAAGTAGTCATGGATCGTGCTGCGCGGTGGCAGATCCTTGGGAATCGCGCGCCACTGACAGCCGGTGCTGAGGATGTACATCAGGCCGTTCATCACCTCGCGCAGGTTGACAGATCGCTTGTTGCCGCCCGGCCTGGCGGGCGGAATCAAGGGCGCGATCTCCGCCCACTCCTCATCGGTCAGGTCGCTCTCATACCGCAGGCCGCTGCGGTCATAGCGGCCGCGGTTCTCCTTGGTCCACATCGGATGCCCCCAAAACAGCACGGGGGAAGCAAAATGGTAGCCGATTCAACGACTTCAAGGGGGATCCGCTAACCGATTCTAAAGATTCAATATGTTCTCGGACAGACACTGAATTCCCGCGGTCCCGCCATGCACCGCGGTAGCAAGAATCCTTCTTTGTGAATGCTTCCCGAATCTTCCCTGAGCTTTGTGAGAAACATCTTGTCGTCCGAGCGCCCTGGCCCAGCCGGAGAAGCTCCCGCCAGAGCACGAGATTACCCGTGCAACGACGCGTGCTTCGTCGCCTTGTCCACGTCCTTCCTCGGACCGCGTAACGCCAAACCCACCAGGTCGGGAGCATCGGCCGGTTCGGCCTTGAATGCCTCGCGGTTCGCCGCATCGTGGCCGGTGGCGAACATGGCACGGACATAGACAGCGCAGGTCAGACCGCGTTCGATCCCGCTGCGCCAGGCGTACAGCAGCGCGCGCGGGTTCGCGCCGAACACCAGCATGGGCTGGCCGAGCAGGGGAGCGAAGCGACGGTTGGCGGCGTCTTCGTAGGGCTCGCCCATCGCTTCGGGTGCGGCACCGGCGATGCCGGTGGCAAGGAACGCGGTCACGTTCAGCTTCTGCCAGACCGGCAGGTCGTCCAACACGAGAATTGCAACCTTGGTGTCGAACACCATACCGCCCACCTCCCCAGCGGCGTTGCGATCAGAACGGCAGCTTCATACCCGGCGGAAGTTGCATGCCGCCGGTGATCCTCTGCATCTCCTCGGCCGTCTGGGCGTCGATCTTGCTCTTGGCGTCGCGATGGGCGGCAATGAGCAAGTCTTCCACCGTCTCCATGTCCGCCGGATCGGCGAGCTTCGGATCGATTTTCACCCCCTTCAGGTCGCCTTTGCCGTTGAGGGTCACGCGCACCATGCCGGCGCCGGCCTCGCCGGTCAGCTCCATGGTTTCCAGCTTGGCCTGCATCTCCTGCATCTTCGCTTGCATCTGCTGCGCCTGCTTCATCAGGCCGCCGAGGTTCTTCATGCTTCTGGCTCCATGTCTTCGGAAAATTCTGCGTCGGGCGGGGCGAAGTCGGGCATCTCGGCGTCGTCCGCGTTCAGTGCGGAGGCGATCTGCGCCGGCAACCCGTAAGCATCGGCCGACGCGTCGTGCACCGAGTCTATGCGCGCGCCCGGGAATGCGTCGAGGATGGCGCGCACCAGCGGATGGTCCGCGGCCGAGGCGCGACGGGCCGCGTCGGCGGCGTTGCCCTGCTCGGCGAGGGTCGCCTCACCGGGCGCGGTGGACAGGGCGATGGTCCAGCGCGTACCGGTGGCCTCGGTCAGGAGAGTCGCAAGCTTCGGGGCGAGATCCTTGCGGTGACTCGGGTTGCGGCCGCAGTTCGATGACCGGCGGGGCGAAGCGCACCACATGGACCGAATGGAGCAGATGCGCGTGCAGCATCGCCTGGCGCTGCTGCGCGACGAAGGCGGTGACGTCGCGGAAACTGTCGAAGCGCGGTGGGGCAGGGGCGGGATCGGCCGGGGCGGGAACCTGATCTACCGCGGCGAGGGCGGTGGAAGCGCCGTTGGCCATCGCTCGCGCACCGAAGCTGCCGGGTTCCGCTCCTCCGCGGGCAGGCCGCGCCGCCTCGATGCCGCCCCCCGCGCCAGCGCCGCGTCCTGCGCTCATCCCGTAGGCAGCTCCGGCAGCCGGGGCGTTGCCGCTGCCTCCAGCCATGCCCGGGCCCTGGGCCGTGTGGGCCCCTTGGCCGGCTGCGGACGCAGTGCCGAGGCGGCGGACAAGGTCGCCGGGCGGCGGCATTTCGGAGACGTGGCACAGCCGGATCAGCACCATTTCGGCCGCTGCGCGCCGGTCCGGCGCAGATTCGACCTCGCCCACACCCTTCAGCAGCATCTGCCAGGCACGTGCCAGGGCGGGGACCGACAACCGGTCGGCCAGCGCGGCGCCACGCGTGCGCTCGGCCTCGGCCAGTTCCTGGCTTTCGCGGAGCGCCGGGACGGATTTCAGCCGGGTCAGCGTGTGCACCAGTTCCAGCATATCCTGCAGCACCACACCCAGATCGGCGCCCTGCTCATACATGCGATCGGTGATCTGCAACGCCGGTTGCGGTGTGCCGGCCATCACCGCCTCGAATAGATCGAACACCAGGCCGCGGTCCGCCAGCCCGAGCATGTCGATCACGCTGCTCTCGGTGACCGTCCCGTCCGCCTGGGCGATCGCCTGGTCGAGCATGGACAGCCCGTCGCGCACCGAGCCGTCGGCGGCGCGGGCGATCTGGTCGAGCGCCCCGGGCTCGATGCTGACGCCTTCCTGCGATGCGATGCGGGCGAAGTGCGCGTGCAACTCCGCCACCCGCACGCGACGCAGGCTGAAACTCTGGCAGCGCGACAGCACGGTGATCGGCACCTTGCGCAACTCGGTGGTGGCGAACACGAACTTCACGTGTGGCGGCGGCTCCTCCAGCGTTTTCAGCAACGCATTGAAGGCGTTGCGCGACAGCATATGGACTTCGTCGATGACGAACACCTTGTTGCGCGCCTGGATCGGGCGGTAGCGGGTGGCCTCGATGATCTCGCGCACGTCGTCCACTCCGGTGCGGGAGGCCGCGTCCATCTCCACCACGTCGGGATGGCGGTCCGCGAGGATAGCGATGCAGTTGGCGCAGACGCCGCAGGGGTCGGCGGTGGGGCCGCCGCTGCCGTCCGGACCGATGCAGTTCAGCGCGCGGGCGATGATGCGAGCGGTGGTGGTCTTGCCCACCCCGCGCACGCCGGTGAGCATGAAGGCGTGCGCCACCCGGTTCAGTGCGAAGGCGTTGCGCAGAATGCGCACCATCGCCTCCTGCCCGATCAGGTCGTCGAATCGGGTGGGACGGTATTTGCGCGCCAGGACGCGGTAGGCGACGGCGGGCGTAGGGGCAAGGCTCGGCGGGGGCGGCGCGGGCGCGGGCAGGCTGTCGCCGAACAGGCCGGGGCCGTCCGGCGGGGGCGGAGGAAGCTCCTCGGTGGGGGGATCGTCCTGGAACAGGCCGGACATGCGGGGCGATTCCTGGCGGGGCGAAGACCTGGCCATCGCCCCCTGCGCCGCGCTCTCGCGGGGACCAGCGTCGGGAGAGAAGGCAGGCGTGGCCTGCTGTGGGAAGTGGGAGACCGGCAAACGACCCGAGCGGAAACTCGTTGCGGCTGCTTCCTTCCGGACCTGACCGGGTTGGCGAGGCGCCCGTCCGTCGCCGATCTCCCACCGGGTGCATACCACGGTTCGGGGGGAGGGGAGCAAGGCGGGGATCGCCGTTCGGATGCACGGCGCTGCTGCCGGCGCGGAACCCGGGCTGTGGGAACGCCGGTGCGGCGGGCTCAGGCGCGGGGCGTCGGCCGGCCGAAGCCCGCCACCGACCGTGTCTAAGGCATCGCCGCCAGGGTAATCCCGGTTGGCCCTCGCCTCTCGTAAGCAAGAAAGATTTCATCACGGAGATAGAATGAGGGCCACGGTGGGCCACGGAGGCAGTGTGCCGGTTCGGCATTGCGGAGGCACACTGCCTCCGTGGCCCACCGTGGCCTTCATTCTATCTCCGTGATAAAAGCTTCGCGGAGTTGCCCACGCGCATCTGCGGACCAGGGTTTTCCCAGAGCACGAGTTCGCGCCAAATGTGATAACCCTGCCGGTGTCGGTGTCGCCAGGCGAGGGTGGCTCCCTGCCGGGATCGGTGGTAGGGTTGCAGCCATGAACCTAGATGCCATTCCGATCGGCGATGCGCCCCCCAACGATATCAATGTCATCGTCGAGGTCGGCCTGGGCGGCGAGCCGATCAAATACGAAATGAACAAGGCAGCCGGCACACTCTTCGTGGATCGGTTTCTTTACACGCCGATGCGCTATCCCGGCAATTATGGGTTCGTGCCGCACACGCTATCAGACGACGGCGATCCAATCGACGTGCTGGTCGCCAACACCCGCCCGATCCTCGCCGGCGCCGTGATCAACGTGCGTCCGATCGGTGTGTTGAAGATGGAGGACGATGCCGGTGGCGACGAGAAGATCCTCGCCGTGCCGTCGCCCCGGCTCACCAAGCGCTATATCAACATTCACAACTATACCGACCTGCCGGAAATCACCCTCGATCAGATCCGGCACTTCTTCGAACATTACAAGGATCTGGAGCCCGGCAAGTGGGCCAGGATCATCGGCTGGGGCGACGCCGCCGAGGCCCGGCAGTTCATCACCGATGCTATGGTGCGGGCGAAAGCGTAGCGGACCGCGGCGAGCGCTGTCCTCCGTTCGATCACTTCGCGATCAGCAGCAGCAACGCCTCGCCGCATAGACCGTAATTGGTATCCTGGCCCCCGATGAGGCTCTCGCTGCCCGGGACGGCAACGGTGTTGGGGCCATCGGCCCAGTTGCAGGTATCGGTTACGCGGTACCACGACTTGCCACTGCCCGGGGATGGCAAGGTGAAAGATACGCTGCCCGACCAGCCATTATAGGCAACGTAGATGGCGTCGGCGGGATCGCCGAATTCGGTGCCGTCGATTTCCCAGGCGATCGAGTGGTTCCCTGGGTCGTTCCAATATCCGGCGTCCGCCACGGTTCCGGCCGGTGTATACCATTGCAACTGCACCATCCCGTTGCCGTTGTTGTCCGCGGCGGAATACCAGGTCTGCGGACGCAGCGCCGGATGCGCATTCCGGAAGGCAATCATGCCTTGTGCGAAATCATCAAAATTCGTTTGGTCCGTGCTGACGCTGTAGTTCAGCCAGTTACCGATGGAATTGAGATCGTATGGGTTGTTGTTGCAATTGATCGACCGCAGGTGCTCATCGCCTCCCGTGATCATAGGCGTTCCCGCGGACAGCATCAGGAACGCCAGGCCGGTACGCGCGGCACGGCGCTGGTCGGCCGCGGCTCCGCCCTGATCCCAGCTATTGTTGCTGGTGCTGCCGCCGTCGGACGGGCCGTACGGCCAGGCCTGGCCGTTGTTGGGGCCGTTGCACGAATACAGGTCCTTCAGCGTGAACCCGTCATGCGCGACCATGAAATTCACCGAATTCCAGGGCAGGCGGCCATTGTTCTGGTACAGGTCGGACGACCCCGAAAAGCGCGTCGCCAGCGTGGCGACGGAGACCGCAACCACGCCCAGTTCGTCCTGTGCCTCACGCAAGGTGTCCCGATACAGGCCGTTCCATTCCGACCAACCAGCCGGGAAACCACCGACCTGAAAGGAGTTGCCGCCGATCGCCCAAGGTTCGGCAATCAGATCGACCCCGTCGCCGCCGCCCGACGGTCGCGGCTGAAGCTCGCGCACGATGCGGTTGAGTGCGGTGTTCGGGTCCAGCTTGTCGAAGTTGAAGCACCCATGCTGACAGGTGTTGCCGAGCACCGACGCCAGGTCGAAACGAAAGCCGTCGATGCCCATCGTGTCGCGCCAATAGGCGAGCGAATCGACGATCAGGTTCTGCGCAACCGGATTGTAGGTGTTGAAGTTGCCGCCAACCCCAGTGTTATCCCATGAATTCTGCAAATCGGCGGTCAGCGAATAATAGGTCGGGTTGTCCAGTCCGCGGAACGAAAACAGGTTGTAGGTTTTCGTGTCGGCTGGGTTCCACGCACCACCCTCGCCAGTGTGATTGTATACCACGTCGATGAACACCTTCAAGCCAGCGTCGTGGAACGCCTTGACCATCGCCTTGAACTCGTGCGTCGGACCACCCGGCGAGCGGTCCGACGCATAGCGGCGATCCGGCGCGAAGTAATCGAGCGTCTCGTAGCCCCAGTAGTTGACGCCCGAGGTGGAGTCTGGCGTCACGTCGTTCGCGTCGTTCTGGGTTTCCTGTACCGGAAGAAATTCGACCGCCGTAACGCCCAGGCCGGCGAGATACCCCGCCTTGAGCGCGGCGCCCTGATAAGTGCCGCGATACGCCGCCGGTATGCTCGGATCGTTTTCGGTCAGGCCCCGCACGTGCACTTCGTAGATGATGTCATCCTTCTGGGCACGCGCCGGTTTGCTGCCGATGCTGGATGTGTCGATCGCGAGTACGATCCCCTTGGGCGCCTTCGGACCGCTATCGAGCGTCCGATAGCTCGCCCCGGAAGCGAAAATCGTCGCATCGCTGTTGGCCGGATTGAGTGGGTCGTGACTGATTTCCAGGGCGTACGGATCGAACAGCAGCTTGTTCGGGTTGAACCGGTTGCCAGACGCATCGACGTCGCTGATGAACCCCGCGGGTGAACCCTCCGTCCAACCCGGATCGTACGGCCAGTTCGGGCCCCATGCGCGATAGCCATAGAACACCGCGCCGTCGATGCCCGCGCCCTGCAACGCGGAGACCGGGACCGTCACCGACCATACGTCGCTGGCATCTTCGGTCAGGACATATTTCGCCGCCGCCGGCGTCCCGTAAGCGACAGCGTAGAGGTCAAGCTCGATACGGGTGGCCCGCGAGGAGTAGACGCGGAAGGTGACGCTGCTCCGCGTGGCGTCGTACCGCGCGCCAAGATGCTGCGTGTCGATTGCGGCGTGTGCCGGGTCATTGGGCGAAACGAGGCCCGCCACCACAACCAGCAATAGCGCGATCCACCTTGGGTAGGTCATCCTGCATCTCTTTCCCTCAAAGCGCTGCTCTTGCAGGCGATTCGACGTGGTAGATCCAGCCTGGAGGCTCCCCGTCTGCCCGAGTACACCGGCTATCATGGCCCAGAACACGGCTCGGCGCACCGCGAATGCGCGGTGGGCAGCAGAAGCCATTGACAGCACGGTTATTATTGCGGTGCATTGACGAACTGTTGACGAGTAACCTTGGGCGTGCCGTCTCAGGCGGTAAGTCTGCGGAGGAGGTATGTCATGGGCAATCGTGCCTGCGCGTTCCTGGCGATTGCGATACCGAGCCTCCTCGGGGCAATCGGGCCCACCCCGGCGTTCGCAAAGGGCGACGCGGCCGGGTCGCGGTCGGCCGTCTTGGCTGCGCGAGCACCAATCCACGCGGGCGTAGCTGTACCACGCAGCGTCGTTCGACTGAAGAATCTTCAGAATGGTCTCTATAATCCTCACAATGATCTGTTGCTTCGCCGCATTGCCCGGGCACCGATCAGCCCATCGGTCGGAATCTGGCCGTATGGGTCATCCTTCTATCTGGCGCCTCCCTATGAGGCTCTCGAAAATGACGCTAACTCGAACCCATATGTGATCGTGGTATCCGACCAGCCATACCCCGCGCCAATTCGAACGCCGCCCCAAGCCGCGCCGGGGAGTGGCTATATCGGGGGGTGCTATCCGATCCCAAACGGCTACCATTGCGATACGGCCCCCAGAGGGGCGGCGCCCTGAGCACTGCATCGACATTGTGAAGGTGGCTGAGAGTGCCAGTCGAAGCCTGCGAATGATGCAGTTTTCACGGCCTATTCACGTTGCCCGTACCTATGGCGCTGCTGCGCCGGTTGCTGACGGTGCTCGACCGGCCGGATGCACCGCGGCATACCAACGGTTCCGGAACCGACATCTGCTGCCAGGTCACCGCCGCAAGGTCAGCGCCCGAACCGGCAGCGATCTTGCCCGCGACTGCCGCGACGCCATCCGCGGCCTCACCAAGCTCGGTGTTACGTCCTTGGACATTCTGGGCAGCGCCATCTGTGTCACCAGTAGGAGCATCGTTCAGCCGCCGCCCAGCCTCGTCCGTGGCCGTGGCCGTGAGCGGTCTGCCTGATTACGAGGGCAACCCAGGGAATTCCCCCACATCGCCAGTCCGCAAGCCCTTCATGTCGAGGAGTCTTCATGCCCCGTCCGACGGCCCTATTTCCCTTTCCTCTGAGGCACCGCATAATGTAAGAACACGTCGCCCGGGGTTGGGCGACCGGCCCGGAGCAGGAACGACCAAGGAGGTCTCGTGCCATATCTTCCTCCATTCGATGTCATTAAGCGTTCAGTTGAGATGTCCACGGCCAAGGGACAGTTGATCGCCACGGCCAGCTACGAAAATCTGCTTATGATGATTAAGCTCCTGTTGTCATCGGTCGAAGTGAATGAGAAGTGGTATTTGGAACTGTACCCCGACGTGGCTGATGCGATTGCCAAAGGGACCATTGCATCCGCAAAGCAGCACTTCATCGATAACGGTTATTTCGAGGGTCGGATTCCATTTCCGATGCCCGTTGACGAAGCGTGGTACAAGAACGAATACCCCGATGTGGCCGAGAGAATCAGGAATGGGTCTGAAGTGTCAGCGCAAGCACATTTCGTCCGGGATGGATACAAAGAGGGACGGCTTCCGGCTCGGCCATGAAGCAACGCTCGCCGGCAAGCGCATGGATCTGATCCCTTTCGCGGTACCGACCTGCTTGGCTCGTCCGCCTGGCTGCTGCCGGGCATCATCCGGTCGTCGTTTCGTTCGATCCGGAACGGCCATAGGCAGGCCCGCACCCAGGGACTTATGGTGAATGAGAGACGCTTTGGAATCCAGTCCCCCACCGACGAGAGGAATAGGGAAAACAGCCCAACAAGCTGGCCCCGCGGATGATGCTGCCCAGGCAGGCCGAAACGTGGCCGAGACTACCCCTGCAACGGCGGTTGAGGATGATCCCGTTTCTCCTTCACAATCCGAAAGACCAGCCAGTCCGAACGGCTCGGCAGAGGACAACCTTGAAAGCGCAACGGATGTCTTTCGTGATCCCGAAATGCTGGAGAATGGGCAGATCCCGGACGAACAAGCGGCTCCATCCTCGCCGAGTGCAGAGTCACGAATAGACATTCAGCTTGACCGCGCGATTACGATAGAATGGCTGCACAATCGGCGCGATATAGAGTTAACCGGCCTCGTTGTGGCAGAGCAGCCTATCGAAGCTGTAAGCCTGATTGTGAAGCGAGAGGTCAAGGCTCTTGCTCTGTATAGCCGTGCCGCGAGCCGGCAGGCGTTCAGGCTGAACCTTGCGCAAAGACAAGATGTCGCTCTAGGAATGACGAACTTCGAAGTGGAGGCGCGCACTCAAGACGGCCAAAGTCATCGAACTGCTTTCAAGATTGCGACTGACCCGGAAAATCCCCGGGCAGCCCGGGTGATGGATGGTCCGGTCGGCGAGCTTCCGACGTCTGTCAAGGCTCTCGTTCCTATCCTGCTATCTGTGGAGTTGGCGGCAGTCGACCAAAGCAACGTGCTGCATGTACGTGGGTGGTGCGTCGCGCTCACCCAGATTGTCGCCATACAGATACTCATCGACGACCAGATGGTTGCGGCCCCTCGGCTTAGCCAAACGCGGGATGATATCGCCGCAATCTATCAAAACTATCCGAACGCCCGAGTATCGGGATTTAGCTCGTCGCAAGTGTTGCCTGCCGGTACGTCACCTCTGTCAATTACTGTCGAGGCGATCGATCTCACGGGCTCGGTAAACCGTGTCATCGTTCCGGTCGAGTTTGGCGCTGTCCTGCCGCAAACACCGCCTCCTTCCGATGCCCCTATTGCAACACCACGCGCCGAACCCGAGCGCGACCCACGCCGCACGATCTTCCTGCATTGTGACGAGGCAACTCTGTGCATAGACGGCAAACTCGTGGTGTCCGGATGGGTCGTGTGCGCGACTGGCATCGCATCGGTTGGCGTGAGCCTGGATGGCGAGCCGGCAGGCGACGCCCAACTTGGTTTTCCGCGGCCAGACGTGACCGAGGAATATCCGGGCATTCCGCAGGCACGCTATTCCGGATTTAGGTTGGAGCAGCAGGTAGCTGCACCGATAAGCGGTGACCACGAAATCGGCATTCTGGTGCGCAACGGACTGGATGACGTCCAAACCCTTGTACGATCTGTCACCGCAAGCGCGCCGTTGGCTGTGCCATCTCAACCCACCCCCGCGCCAGATGTGGATCCGCAAGAATTCCGGCTCCAGCTCGATCATCCCGTGGTGATCGACGGCGTCGTCCCGGACCCGGTGATCGGACGTATGGTCATTGAGGGTTGGGCTCTGGCTCGTTCAGGCGTTGAGGCGATCGACGTCCTTCTTGATGGACGGATGCTCGGGCAGGCCTACTACGGCACCGCGCGACGTGATGTCGAAGAGGCTTTCCCTGCCTGGGCGGACTCATTCCGCAGTGGGTATGTCTTCCATTGCCCACCGCGTGTATTGGAAACCGGCACCCACGCTGTCCGATTGCAGTTAAGAGCAAAGGACGGTGCGACATTCGACACTGAATTCCAGATCGATGTGCAGCAAGGTCAGGACAGCGAGGATTATGCGACGATCCGCCGCCGTATGCCGCGCTCGGAGATCGACCTCTACCAGGATATTCTTGATCGGCTGGCGTGCCGTCCACACTTCCGTCTGCTGCTCGCGGCGGTGGGAGCGTTCGTACCCGAGAAGATCGAAGCCACCCTTCGTTCACTGGGTGGCCAGGCCTATCGCGACTGGCAGTTGCTGATCGTGACCGATGAAGCGGCGCAGGACGGTTTGGCTGCGATCGCTGCCGTCGCCGGTTTGCAGGATCAGGTCTCCATCATCTCAGCCGACACTGCATCGGATGCCCTGATTTCCTCGTCCCCCAGCAACGGCGCATCCTGTCTGATAGGCGTCCTTTCCCCGGGCGACCAACTGGGATGCGACGCTTTGGTTGAAATCGCCATCGCCCGCGGGCTGCATGCCGAGGCCGCGTTGTTCTATGCGGACGAGGACCGCGTCAGCCCGTCCAGCCATGTGCGGGAGCCGTTCTTCAAGCCGGCCTGGTCGCCCGACCTGCTACTTTCCACCAACTACATCGGCCGCCCCTGGTTCGCGACCACCGATCTCATCGCAAAAGCCGGGATCACGGTGCAATCCCTGCTCGCCCCGCAAGGCGATTACGACGCCGTCCTCCGCTGCACCGAACTGACCTCGCGTATCCATCACCTGCCGAAGCTGTTCGTGCCGACGGGACGATGCCGATGCGCCGGACCAGGAAGCAGAGCAAAGCGTGTTGCAGGCAGCCGCGCTGCGGCGGGGCATCCAGGCCGATCTGCTGCCTGGTTCGGTACGCGGGACGTGGCGCCTGAAGCGAACCACGCCCGTCACGGGCAAGGTCTCCATCATCATCCCCACCTGTGCCGCAAAGGGTTACGTGGCGACCTGCCTGGAGACATTGCGATCCAAAACGGCGTACCGCAACTTCGAGATCATCTGCATCGACAACATCCCGCCCGACATGCCGGAATGGAAGGAGCTGATCCGTAACGGTGCCGACAAGGTTGTCGATATCCCCGAAACCTTCAACTGGTCGCGCTTCAACAACCGAGCAGCCGAACAGGCGGAGGGCGAGTCCTGCTGTTCCTCAACGACGACATAGAGGTGCAGCAGGAGGATTGGCTGGACGCCCTGCTAGAGCATGCTCGGCGGCCGGAGGTTGGGGCCGTCGGACCGCAATTGCTCTATCCGGACCGCAAGGTCCAGCATGCCGGGATATTCCTGACCACCCTCGGCGCCGGCCGCCATTCCTTCCGGTTCCTGGCCGAGGACGATCCCGGCTATTTCGGCCTGGCCCTGACGCAGCGGAACGTCATTGCCGTCACCGGTGCCTGTATGCTGCTGCGCCGCGAGGTCTTCGACCGCCTTGGCCGGTTCGACGAGGCGCACGAGGTGGTCAACAACGACGTCGACTGCTGCCTGCGGATTTGGCAAGCCGGGCTGTCGATCGTCTATACCCCGTACGCACAACTGATCCACCACGAGCTGGCGAGCCGCGCGAACATCAAGGATATCTTCGACGCCGGCCATTTTGCCAAGCAGTGGCGGACCCAGTATGCCGCCGGCGATCCGTTCTACAGCCCCAGGCTGACCAAGTTCGCCGACGAGTACCGCCCCGACACCGAGCCCGCGCGCCTGATCTGTGCCGGCCGCCCGCTGTTCCGCAAGGACGAGCTCCAGCGCATTCTGGCGGTGAAACTGGACCACATCGGCGACCTGATCACCGCGTTGCCCGCGCTGCGCCGGCTGCGCCTGCATTTCCCCGCCGCCCGGATCCATCTGCTCGCCAGCGCCGCCGCCCAGGCCTTCCTGGCCGGCGAGGACTGCGTGGACGAACTGATCGAGTTCGAATTCTTCCACGCACGCTCCGGCCTCGGCCAGAAGGACCTGACCGAGGACGACCTGCGCGCCCTGGCGGAGCGCCTGGCGCCCTACCGCTTCGACCTGGCGATCGACCTGCGCAAGCAGCTCGAGACCCGCCACGTCCTGCAATACGTGCCGGCGCGGTTCCGGGCCGGCTACAACCATCTCGGCCGGTTTCCCTGGCTGGACGTGGCGCTGCAATGGGAGGGCGACAACCAACTGCAACGCAAGCAGAGCCACGTCAGCGACGACCTGCTGCGGCTGGTGGACGCGGTGGCGACCGCGGGCGAGCCGGACCGGGTGGTTCTGCCCCAGGCGAACGCGGGCGGCGGCAAGCTGCCGCCCGGCATTCCCGCCGACGCCCGCGCCCTGTTCGACAAGCCGGTGGTCGCGGTGCATCCCGGCGTCGGCGCCATCATGCGCCAATGGCTGCCGGAGTATTTCGCCACCGTCGTCGATCTGCTGATCGAGAAGAACGGGGTCAACGTCGTTCTGATCGGCGGTCGTGACGAGGCCGAGCTGGCCGAGGAGGTGCTGGAGCACATCGTCAACCGGACAGGTGTGGTGTCGCTGGCGGGGCGCACCTCGCTGACGGAGCTGACCGGGCTGCTGCGCAACTGTGCGTTGTATCTGGGCAACAACAGTGGCCCGAAGCACATTGCCGCCGCCTTGGGCGTGCCGACCATCGGTATCCACTCAGGTATCGTGGACGCCGCCGAATGGGGGCCCATCGGCCCTCGGGCGATCGCCTTGCAGCGCAATATGGTGTGCAGCCCGTGCTACCTGGTGAAGGTTGAGGACTGCGTGCGCGACATGGCCTGCCTGAAAAGGCTGGAACCGGCGGTGGTGCACCAGTATTGTGAGATGATGTTGGCGCGTGCCGTGCCGGAAGGTCGCGGCGCGGGAGCGATAACGGCCGACGCAAGCACGCTGGCGCATCCGTCCGGGCCGAATCCGGATACAGCCGATGCCCCCAAGCGCCGCCGGGCGCCGAAGCAGCATAGGGGCCGGATAAAGCCGGCGGCACAGCTACCGGACCAATCGGAACACCAGACCGGCGCGGACGCGCTCGCCGAGGCGACGAAGCCAAAAACCGGTGAGCGAAGCGATCCTCAGGTCCCCCTGCAAAGCCCATCAAACCCACCCAGGGCTATCGACAAACCAGCACCAATCAGCGGGCCCGATCAGGGGCAAGCCCCTCTATCCTCTAAAGTTCAGCCTTAGGCCTGCAGGACAATCATCGATGCGTCAACGCGCTTTTATCACCGGCATAACGGGCATGGTCGGCTCCCATCTGGCGGAGTACCTGCTGCAACATACAGACTGGGATATCTATGGCCTGGTTCGTTGGCGCAGCCCGCTCAACAACCTTCAAGCCATCGTGCCGCAGATCAATCGCGGCGAACGCGTCTTCCTGCTGTACGGCGACCTGCGGGACGCCATGTCGATCGAGAAAGCCGTCACCGCGGCCAGGCCCGATTACATATTCCATCTTGCGGCCCAAAGTTTCCCCAAGACCAGCTTCGATGCGCCGATCGAAACACTCGATACCAACATCAACGGCACGTGCAACCTGTTGGAGGCTGTGCGCACGGTGGGTCTGTCACCGCAAATCCATGTGTGCTCCTCGTCCGAGGTCTTCGGCCGGGTGCCAAAGGAGAAGGTGCCGATCGATGAGGATTGCTCGTTCCATCCAGCATCACCGTATGCGATCTCCAAGGTCGGCACCGATTTGCTCGGCCGCTTCTACGCGGAGGTGTACGGAATGAAGGTGATGGTGACGCGCATGTTCACCCACACCGGCCCGCGCCGCGGCGACGTGTTCGCCGAATTGAGCTTCGCCAAGCAGATCGCGATGATTGAATTCAACAAGTCGCCGCCCGTGGTCAAGGTCGGCAATCTCGAGTTCCCTGCGCACCTTCGCCGATGTGCGCGACGCGGTGCGTGCCTATCACATGCTGCTGACCGTCAATCCCACTCCCGGTGCCTATTACAACATCGGCGGGACCTACACCTGCACGGTGGGCGCCGCGCTGGAGACCCTGCTCGCCAAATCCACGGTACGCGATATCAAGGTGGAGCAGGATGCCGAGCGGTTGCGTCCCATCGATGCCGACCTACAGGTGCCGGATACCAGGAAGTTCGCCGAACACACCGGGTGGAAGCCGCAATACACTTTCGACCAGACCATGACCGATCTCTTGAACTACTGGCGCGACCAGATGCGTTCCGGCACCGAGTTCCTGTCACGATGACGGCCGGGCCAGCGCCGGAACGGAGGGACACCATGGACCAGGCTGACCGCATCGTCGTCACCGGCGGAACCGGGCTGGTCGGTACCGCCTTGCAGGCCGCACTCGCCGAGGCCGGATATCGCAACGTGCTGGCGCTCGGCTCACGCCAATGCGATCTGCTGGACTGGCATGCCACGCGGCAGTTCTTCAGCGAACATCCCTGCGATCATGTCGTGCACCTTGCTGCACGGGTCTATGGCATCATGGGCAACATGCGCCACAAGGGGTCCTCGTTTCTCGACAACGTGCTGATCAACACCCACACCATCGAGGCCGCTCGCCTGGCCGGCGTGCGCAAGATCACGGCCATGGGCTCGGGCTGCGTCTACCCGTATCCCTCGCCTGGCCTGCCGCTGACCGAAGACATGGTGTGGTCCGGCCCGCCGCACGAGTCCGAGGATTCCTACGCCCATGCCAAGCGCGCCATGCTCGCCCAGCTGGTTTCCTATCGTGAACAGTACCGACCTGCCATACGCATTCGTGATCAGTGGCAACCTGTTCGGCCCCAACGACAAGTTCGACCCCGAGTTCGGCCACGTCATCCCCGCCCTGGTGCGCAAGTTCCACGAGGCGAAGCTGTCCGGCGGCCGGGTGTCGGTTTGGGGCAGCGGCACCGCGCGCCGCGACTTCACCTATTCCGCCGACGTCGCGCGCGCGCTGATCGCCATCATGCAAAGCGTCGAGGGCGCGGTGAACCTGGGCAGCGGCCAGGTGTGCGCCATCCGCGACATCGTCGAGACGCTGGCCGCGGTCACCGGCCTGGAAGACCGCATCGACTGGGACGCCAGCAAGCCGGACGGCCAGGACTACCGCGCCTACGACCTGTCTCGGCTCTTCGCCACCGGGTTCCGTCCGCAGGTTTCGCTGGCGGATGGGCTGCGTGCAACTTATGATTGGTACGCCGCCGAAGCCCGGACCGCGCGAAAGTAGCCGAATGCCGCAGCAAGTTCTGACCAGCGTCATCACCGCCACCCCGTTTCGCGTCAGCTTCTTCGGCGGCGGCACCGACCTGCCGGACTATTTCGACCGTCGCGGCGGCCTGGTGGTCGCCACTGCCGTGCGCCAATACTCCTACGTCGCGCTAAACTCGCTGGAGCGGCTGCTCGACAAGCGGTTTCGCGTTTCCTACTCGCAGTTGGAACTGGTCGATACGGTCGCGGAAATTCGCCACGACATCGCCCGAACCATCCTGACCGATTACATGGAGCTGATCGGCGACTGCTTCGTGGACATCCACTCCTATGCCGATCTGCCGTCGGGCACCGGCGTGGGATCGTCCTCGGCCTTCTGCGTCGGCATGCTGAATGCGCTGCACGCGCTGAACGGCTTGTATCTTCCGCCCAAGGACCTGGCGCGGCGAGCCATCCGCATCGAGCGGGAGCGGCTGGGTGAGGCCGGCGGCTGGCAGGACCAGATCACCACGGCGTTCGGCGGCTTCAACGTGATCGAGTTCCGCGACGGCGACTTCGAGGTGCACCCACTGGTTGTGACCGCCGATCGGCGGGCTGCCTTTGAGCAAGGCTGCTGGCTGTATTTCACCAGCCGCGCGCGGTCCTCGGCGCGGGTGCAGGAAGCATCGCTCTCCCCCAGCAATATCCGCGACAAGGAAAAGGTGCTGGACCGGACACGGGAGTTGGCGGCCGAGGCGGTGCGGCTGTTCCGCGGCAACGGCAGCGGCGCCAGTGTGGTGCGACAGTGGGGGATGTTGCTGGATGAGGCATGGGCCCTGAAGCGGTCGCTGTCGGATGCCGTTTCGTCGTCCGAGATCGACGCGGTGTATGCGCGGGCGAAGCGGGCGGGCGCCTATGGCGGCAAGATCATCGGCGCCGGTGGTGGCGGGTTTCTGCTGATCGTTGGTCCGCCGGAGCAGCGGGCCGCGATCGACGCGGCGGTTGGGGGGCTGCATTGCGTGCCGATCCGGTTGGAGTTTAGCGGCAGCCGGGTCGCGTATGTGCATGAAAGAGCGTGAGGGGGAGCGGGCGTCGGAGATGTTACGGCAAGCTGCACGGACGCCCAGCAAGTTCTGCATCGCCGGGAGCGTTGCAAAGTACGGTTAGATCGCTCTGCGGTAGCTTCTCAAGGGCAATTTTAGAACTCTATGCTTATGTTCGAAAGACCTTTGCAACATCTGAGCACTTCTCTACTGACCAACACGTTCCGGGAGGTGAAGGGCGGTCGCCGCCGCACGAAGGAGAGTTCAAAGTGGACGCTGAAAAGTTTGTCTACGAGGTACGCAAGATCGACGGTGTCTACCAGGTAGAGACCGAACCCGGCCATCTCATTTCAATACGAAACGATAGTGACGCTAGGGTCGGACCGCCCGGCACCTACGCATCGGGATGGGAACCGCGATTTGTTGATGCAGGCCTGGCTCCTGTCTATCTTCTGGAGTGGGAGCATGAAAAGGGCGGCCGAGGAACATGGTACCTCGACAGCGACATGAAGCGTGTCGGAGGAAGCGACAAAGAGCCGCCGCCGCAAATCTGTAACGTTATCCGACAAAAAGCTGGTTCACTTCTTGCCAATCTGTGGGATGGCCTTTTGTGTGCGCCCGTGCCCACGCTCGACCGGCGCGCCAATGATTTCCAGCGCCTCAATCACCAGACACGACTGTTTATCATCGGCCTGTGTGGCCCCATCTTACCCCTTGAACCCTCAATAACCAACATCGGTCAAGCGTTCCTCGACGATCGCACCGTCCAGGTCTTCAACGGGACACGATTGGTCGAGATTTGCCCGACTTTTCTTCGAAGACTGCTTGATGAGGATTGCTTCGTCATTGAGAAGGCGATCAAGGGCCTACCAGAGGGTGCGCTAACATGGGCGTCACCGGTCGACGGCCGGCCGCTGCAAACCGACGCGGTAGTTTGCTTCAGCCATTTCAGGTTTGCTTTCCGACTGGTTGATAATGATCACCAATTGGTGTTCTATGTAATCGCCGCTGATCATAATTGCAGAGTAGTGGCGTTGCTGTTTCCAGCATCCAATCAGATATTCTGCTCCGACGGAGAAAGCATTTTCCGCCGGGACATTCCGCATCTTGGAAAGCAACTTCTTGAACACATCTGTGAATTTGGATCTGAACTTGAAGGCTACCTACGGGCGCCTCAAAGAAGCTTTGCATACTACGTCGGCATCCAACATCATGGGCATCTTCTCTTTAACGAATTGGCAGGTATCGACGAATTGGTGCACCGACTGTCAGCGAAAGACCTACCTGATATTGTAATGCGGGTGCCTCAAGAACCGCAGGGTGATGTGGAAGTGTTCGGCCGTGTGGAAGATCTGTTTCCGGTCTTTCGGGGGAAGGTTCATCGAACAACGAATTGGAGCGAGATCGTTCGCCATGCCTACACGGCACGTCGCAGCCTTCTAAGGGCGACCCTCGAGTAACGTACCGCGCCGCTTAGCAAACCGAATCGTTGAAAGTAATGATGCCCCGGGACTAGAGCCGGAGAAGGGGATGCTAGCTTCAATAAGAGCTAAGCACTGGCCAGTTGTCCTTCTCGATCTACGAGTTGAAAATCGCACCTTGGTTAACCTTTCTGAATTTTGTACCCACCTAATTCAGTTCCTGCTAGAGCAGACTGGGGGCGTCGCTGTCGTGCTGAGCGGCCACACTGGCAGCTATGTAAGTCCGGTGGACTCCCGATCAATCCGACTACCTATCGAGGTTCAGAAAGAAATAGTAGCTGAAATAACTGACCGATTTGCAGGCCTAAACGTCGCGGTGGTCAATAACGTCGGAACTGGTATGCGGCGGACCATCTTCTGGGCGCATTATTCTGATATCTTTGTCGCGCCATGGGGTGCAAGCTTGGTAATTTACCGGTGGATATGCAACAAACCCGGGCTCATCATGACGAGCAAATGGAATCTCCGCTATGCTGGTCGCGGGCCGGGAGTTCGACATTTATAGTTCACCGGCGGTTATGGAAAGCCCCTCCCCGGTTGTGTATCTAGACGAGAAGTATGTCGAAGACGACCCGAACGCCCCGCTCCTTTCCTGGACGTACGTAGACCAACGACCAGAGACGGGGTTTAATTTCCGGGTCAACGAGGCAGCGGTGTTCGGCGTGGTAAGGGATATTCTTCTTCGACATGCGCCGCCCTGCTCTGGTGATACAAAGATCGCCAACTAAGGCAGATATCTGCCTCACGGCAATGGCGGTGATCGTCGCCGGTGAGGGGGCACGTATAAAATAGAGAGGGTCCCGCGATGGGTCGTCGCTTCTTCCATTCAAGGCCCGGACAAAGGGGAATGCCGGCACAACAGCAGGAGAAGGTTTTGGCGAAGATTTGTAGGTGGTGGCAGTTGGGATACAGGAAGCCACAGACGCAGGAGGCGGCAGCGGAATTAGAGCCGGAATCCGTGGTTGAGGCAGAGGCGTCCGCCGAACCTCCAAGCCGATCAGCGGAGGGGAACGTGCCCCAAACCGGAGAACCGCTGGAGTTTGATGAAGAATGGTACCTCGGTCGTTATCCGGACGTTGCCGCGGCGGTCCAGGAGGGGCGTGGACAATCCGGATTGCAACACTACCTCGCCTACGGCAGGCGCGAGGGACGAATGCCTGTTCCCCCTCCTCGAATGGCTTCGGCCGTGTCGGGCGGAGATCCCAGTGGCGCTACCGAACGCCAGCCCGACGCTATGAATGAATGTCGGCCTGTCATGGATGCCTCCCTTACCGAGGCATTTGCCAAAAACAATGGAGGATTCTATCTTACGCCGCACGAGCTGTTTGTATCCGACGTGTCGTTTCGCCGGGTCGCCGTCATAGGTTCCTGTCTGACCGAACAGTGGGGCCTTCACAAGGGCAACGCTGTAAACTGTCCAGTTGATTTGATTACGGTAAATAATCTTTCGAAATTGCCAGTTCAGCCAGCCGAAAAAATACGGGAATATGACTTCCAGGTTATTCAGCTCCCTTTGCGGGGTGTTCTGCCGGACCATGTGCTTTGGCACATCAGTTACAGCGACGTCGACAGTCACGAGCGAGCATTTCAGGAGTCATGTAATCGGATGGAAGTCCAGCTCAACTGCTGGATGGATTGGAACGTAAATCATGGCCTGCTCACCTTCGTGAGCAATTTTTTTCTGCCTCAGCAAAACCTGATGGGTCGCCTTTTTCCGCGCTTCGACATCAGGAATCCCGAGTATTTTGTCGAGAAATTGAATGAGCATCTTGAGATGCTCGTGAGACGGCATAAGAACGCCTATATTCTGGATGTCGATCGGATTTCTGCTTCCCTGGGGCGCAGATATATCCAGGACGACAGCGTCTTGTTCACCTCTCACGGCGCATTGATGCAAACGCCCGGCAGAATTACGGACCGAATCGAGCCATTAGCCCCTATGCTGAGCCATTACCGAATAAAATGGCATCCAGATTTTCAGCAGGCCTTATGGAACGAGCTACTGTCGATGTACAGAACTATCCGCCAAAAGGATTCCACGAAGCTTGTCGTGGTGGATCTTGATGACACTCTTTGGGGTGGCATAAGCGGTGATATGACAGAGATTGGCCCGGCCATGGTGGATGGGTGGCACATTGGTCTGGTCGAAGCTCTGCTTTATTTGAAAAAGCGTGGAGTACTGCTTGCCATAATCAGCAAGAACGATGAGGACCGGATCCTGTACTATTTGGCCGCAGGTATTTGGTAACCGGTTAAGGTTGCAGGATTTTGGTGCGATCAGAATCAATTGGCGCCCGAAGGCGGAGAATATGCGGGAGGTATTGGAAATCATGAACCTTCTGCCACGAAGCGTTATCTTTATCGACGATAATCCTGTCGAGCGCGCGGCCATCAGTAGCGCGTTCCCGGAGATGCGCGTCCTGGGTCGATATCCATATTATTTGCGGCGAACCCTGCTGTGGGCGGCGGAGACCCAGGTAGTGTCGGTGAGCGACGAATCTGCGCGCCGCACCGAGATGATCCAAGCGCAATTCGAGCGGGAGACGGAACGCCAGGTTCTGTCGCGTGATGATTTCCTGCGCGCGGCGGCGCCCCACGTGAGCATGATTGAGATCGCCAGCACAGAGCATCCCCGGTTTGCGCGGGCGCTCGAACTGATCAACAAAACCAACCAGTTCAATACCACTGGAAAACGGTGGAAAGTAGAAGACTGCGAAGACGCTTTGGCGTGCGGCGTCACCTTTTTCGCATTCGAAGCGACTGACAGCTATACCAACTACGGACTGGTGGGCGTTGTTATCGTCAACGATAGCGCGATCGGACAATGGGTCATGTCGTGCCGAGTACCTGGATATCAGTTAGAGGAGGCGGTCATGGCCACGCTCGTACAGGTCATGCGAGACCGCGGAACGACACGGATCACTGCTAGCCTGGTCCATACGGACGTCAACTTTCCCTGCCGGGACCTGTTCGCAAAGTGCGGCTTCCGTGACGAGGGCGGCGACTGGATACTTGATCCTGAAGCCGCAATTGTGGCTCCGGCCCATGTGAATGTCTCGTACACCGAAATAGCGACGAGCCGATCCGCCGCCGTCACTGAGCTTGAGCAGCGATGACCCCGCTAAAGGTTATCATGATGCACTGGTCGGCAACGATTGTCCGCAGCGCGGCAAGAGACTCGGGAATCTTTCAATGCCTCGAAAGCTGATCCGCCGGTTCGGTTTCACGCTCGCTGGGTTCTGGGTTCTGGCACTTCCGCCTGTGTCGGTCAGGGCGCAGGCTGCGGAGATCTGGCTTGCGGGGCTTGCACCAAGCATGTTCAGTGCGATGCACAATGGGGAGAAGTCGGACTACCTATCGCTGTTTCAGCCGGATGCGCCGTGGCAGCGGGCGGCCTCGACCATTCGGGTCTTCAAGATCTATGCGCAGTTCGCTGACAACGCGCCGGATGCCGAGTTACGCACGGCGTTCGCCGACTTGCGTCGTCGGCACATAGCGCTTGCATTGGAGGCCGGGCTGGTGACATCGGGTGAAAATTGCGGTCATCACATTGAGGGTTATGGTGGTCAGTTGACTTCCAGCCGGATCGCCTTGCGGATTTACCAGGCTGGTGGCGACGTGCAGTTCCTTGCGATGGACGAACCGCTTTGGTTTGGATATCAGGCTGGAGGGGCCAGTGCGTGCCATATGCCGATCCACGAGCTTGCTCGCGACGTTGCCGCCAACGTTGCCGCCTTCAAGCGCGTGTTCCCCGCAGTAAAGGTTGGCGACATCGAGCCGTTTGGTCGCGCAACACCTGCCCAGTGGCTCGACGAGATCATGCAGTGGGTCCGCGCTTATCAGGACGCCTCTGGCGAGCGGCTAGCGTTCTTTGACGTCGATATGTATTGGGGCGGCCCGTGGCGGAGTAAGTTACCGGCACTGGCTGAGCGCCTCCATAGCGCCGGAATTAAGTTTGGTATCATTTATAATGGCGAACTCGAGGACCAGACTGGCCTGGCCTGGACCCGCCGCGCGGAAGAACGCTTTGCTGAGATAGAAGCGAAGCCGTCGCTAATTCCCGACCAAGCAATCCTACAGACTTGGATGCCACAGCCGTTCCGCATGCTGCCAGAAAACCAACCGGGTACAATGACCTGGCTGGTCAATCGCTACCTCGCCACGGAGACACGGCTCACTCCGCAGCGCACCGGACGGTTGTTGGAGGGTCACCTTACTGACATTGCCGGGCGCCCGGTTGCGGGCGTGCCAATCACGATTTCGGCCGAGATCGCCAGCGAGGCCGGCGCTACCGTTCCACACACACTCTCCGGCCAAGTGCCGCCGAATGCTGCGGTTGCGGTCCTCGCCTTGCGCGTCAACGTTGAATGTGGCTGCTCCGATTCGGCCGATGTCGGCATCGGCCCGATGCGCTACCACGATGACCGCAGCGGGCAGACGGTGGAGCAGGCGTTCCAGCCGCCCCCCGCTCCAGGTGGGGCCGCTGCGCCGGCCCGCTTCCAGGCCCAGCCCGGACAAGCGATCGCACTGAACACACCGCGCTTCCCGGTCACGGCCGATGATCCATTCACCATTCAGGTTCCGATGCGCACCGACCTGGCATCTGCCGGCAGCGGCTACGTGGCACTGGTCTTCCTCGACGCGCAGGGCAAGGAGGTTGAGCGCCTGCGCCTACCGTTCGAGCCAGCCGTGCAGACGATCGGCGCGCCCACTACGGACGCCCTGGGGCGCTTCTCATTTATTTCCAGCCCAGAAGTCCTGCGGCAGGCGGCTGGATTTCGTGCAGAATTTGCTGGGACGCCGCGTTATCGCATGGCCGTGGCTAGCGTACCCTGACCGGCTTCGCGCAGCGTCATGAAGCCGTCCGCCAAGGACGGCAGGCTGCAACATAGGCTTACTCGGATTCTTGCTCTTGAAATATGACGCTGCTTATCTTTGTGTCGGTGTTAACAGCCTATTGAGAATATTCGAATGGATTTGCGGATCGGGCAGCTTTGGCGGCGACCCGCGGGGAAGGACCTACTAGCGGATGGGCGACTGTAAGACGCGTGATTGCCCGGTTCGGTGCTGGCACCTATTATTTCGCACGCCACAGCCCGAGGAAGTTCGACCATTATGCCACCCAAGCAGAGTTCCTACCGACGCCCGCGCGGTCCTGGCGTAGAGCGGATGCATGATGCGAGGATGCGGGACGGCTTTTATGAGACTTATCTCTCGGGCCGCGCTATCCTTGATATAGGTACGGGGCGGCGTACCCGATGCATTACCTGTGGTCGACCATGCTATAGGGGTCGAACTCGATTTCCCGGGATACGACGGGACGCATCTTCCATTTCCAACGGAAAGTCAGGATACGGTTTTCGTAAGTCATTGCCTGGAACATATCATCAAATACCGGGAGGTTCTGGCCGAATGGTAACAGGGTCCTCAAGATCGGCGGGTATCTCATCGTTATTGTTCCCCATCGCCACCTGTATGAGCGAAAGCCAACATTGCCGAGCCGCTTCAATCCCGACCACAAGCGCTTCTATACCTCGGGGTCCCTGCTTGCCGAAGTCGAGGAATTGCTTCCGATTTCCGGATTTCGTTTCCGGTTGCTCCGGGAGATCGATCTGGGCTTCGACTATTCCGTGCCGCCGGATCAACACGCGAAAGGCTGCTACGACATTGAGTTGGTGATCCAAAAGCTAATGATTTCCTGCTTGGGCGGAATTGTTGACCGGTGAGCGAGAGCAAGCCGCCCTGGACCGCTACGTCGAGCTGATTCTCGCCATGGGTGCGCGCGATCCAGCCCTAGCGTTCGATATGGCGCGGAAGCAGGCGCCGCTCGCTGAGACCGTACGTCTGCCTCCCTTCGCGGCGATTGTGCAGACGCTGGCCGACCGCGCGCCGGATGCCGCGCTTCTGCGTGGAATACTCAAGCCATTCGTCGCGGCGGGTCCATTCGATCAGGACTATTATCTTGGCCGCTATTCCGACCTGAAGAAGGCCGCGACGGCCGGCACGCTTCGGGATGCTCGGCTGCACTTCGTGGAGCGTGGCTATTTCGAGGGCCGCTCCGGACATCCTGATGACTAGTATGCAACGGCGACGCGCCCAAGACACAGTAAGCGGGCCCCAAACAGCCCCTTCGGGGTGGTTGCCGCGAACGTCGATTACAGAGGCAGCAAGTCATTGCGACCTGCGTCAGAAGAATCATTTGTGTCATGACCGACAGGCTGGTTCCCGCGGATCACCCGGCGGCCCGTAGCCCCTCACCACCGACGGAGCAGGCGTCGGACCGATCCAAGGCATGGTTTATGGCGACAAATAGTTTGATGTCCTCGGCATATATTCTCTGGATGTGAAAGATAGTCTCGTGATCCAGCGATTCTAATGAAACAAACGGTTCTGACTGATTCAATCTCGAATTGGTATTTATTGCCCACTCCTGCTGGAGCCATCGGCTGTAATGATCTACGGTTGTTAACTCAACGTCATAGATCATTAATTGTTCCATGGCGCTCGCGGCATCGGTTCCGCCAAGCCAGTCGCACATGGAGTTAGGCTTTACAAGATCGGGCGATACAGAATCGAGTTGCATAGCTTCCGCACTAACGCGGGGGGCATGTCGGGGGGCAAGGCGCTCATGCCAAGGATATCCAGCCAGGCTCTCGTATCCGGTCCGATTGATCCGGCGACTATATCCTGTTTCATGCGCGTCAGAATGTAATTAACGTGCGATAGAGCAATCTCTATCGGTTCCCGCACGACCGTGAAGACTCGGTCAAGCGGACGGATCATAGCACGGGATGTATAGTAGTTCAGGCCGCTGTGCCCGCACAGAAATATACTGTCAGAGAATTTGCTGTGCAGCATCAGCCTTGAAAGTTTCTGAAAGAGCCGTTGGTTGGAGGTCCAATTCTGTTCCATAAGCGTTTGGTGCATAGAAGGAAAGCGCTTCATAAGATTTACCGACAGGTCGGTCCCGGCGCACTTCGGAATGTGAATGAAAAAGATCCTCTTCTTTTCGGGAAATGCATTCAGAAAAAGAGGAATCAGGTCTTTCTGAAAATCTCGCGAGGTCAGGAGGTCATGCATATGGTCCCGAGGCGAATAGTTGCCGCGCTGATCGTCGGCGGCCGATTCGTTGACTGAGGGATTGGCCTCAGGATAGCAGCCAAACACGCTATAGTAAATGTGCCTGGGCTTTTCGGCAGCAAAAGGAATCCGACTGAGGAGATCGTAGAGCCCTGCCCTCTCGTCGTAGAGGACCAACATCTCGAAGACGGATCGCGGATCGCGCGGCACAGGAAGCTGTTCCGGCCCATCGTCCGCTGCATTGGCCAGGGGTCTATGCACCACTTTGCCGTCGTTCTGCTGAATGACCGCGTCGCCTCTGTTCAGAAGCGTTCCCGTCTTGGCATACCGAACCGAGACCCGCGTATCGCTTGCATCGCCAAGTGGCGACGGAAACTTGTAATTGAAGCCGTGCGGGCTTAGGCCGAAAATTCCGGCCTGCATCAGGTCGGGTCTTGGCGAGTCACACGTGATCTGCGCCAATTTGCGCTCGTCAACGAAGATCAGGATGTCTACGGGCGTATCCGGGCTCTCGTCGTCGGCTGCCCACCCCGAGATATTTTGGCGGGTGAGGGTGTCAACGCGGCCCCGAAGCATTCATCGCCTCCAACTACAGCGTTCCCATCAGGCCGCGGGATCACCCACCAGCGCAGCCGCGCTAAAATAGCGTGAATGATCCCAAATCCGCCACATGTCAACCGCAACGTCGGAACGGTTGATTAAACTCGGTATGGCGAGAAACGCGGCCGGTGGATAGAAACCAATCCGGCACGCGGCCCACCGGCCGAACCACGAGGAAAGATTCGACCGAATGGCGCCAGCCGTCCCGTCCGCGGACACAACCCCAAAGCTGCCGGGGCAGGACCAGGTCGCCTGGACCGAAGTCGATCCCCAGCAGTATCTGGATTCCAATCCTGCCGTCCGGGAGCAGTTGAGCGACACCAGCCCGGAGGCGGTCCTCCGCTTCTACCTCGGGACGGGGCAAAGGCTTGGCCACTCGCCCAACCGCTTCTTCGACGAGGCCTGGTACCGGCGCGCCTATCCGGATGTTGCCGCCGGCCTCGGTCGCGGCCCGGCTTCGGGCTTCGACCACTATTGCCGCGGCGGCTTCCGCACCTACGCACCGCACTGGTTGTTCGATGAGCGGCTGTATCGCCGGCGGAACCCCGACCTGACCGAGGACGTGCTCGACGCGGCCCGCATGGCCAACGGCTACGACCACTACCTGCGCCATGGCGCGCGGGAATGGCGCATCGGGCATCCGTTCTTCGACGCGGCGTTCTACCAGACGCAGCTCGACCCGGACGAAGCCCGCGAAAGCGCGGCGGAGGGCCCGTTCCAGCATTACCTGCGGCGGATCGCCGCCGGCCGGCACGAGGTCCGCACCTCTTGGTATTTCGACCCGCTCTGGTACCTGGCGAAATACCCGGACGTGGCCGAGGCAATCGCGCGCGGCGTCTGGCGCTGCGCCCTGCACCACTACCTGACGAACGACACACCCACCGCATTCGACCCGCTGCCGGAGTTTTCGGAATCCTGGTACCTGGCGCGCTACCCCGACATCGCCACCGCGGTCGAGCGAGGCGACCTGCGCAACGGCTACCGGCACTTCCTGCTCACCGGCGCGACCGAGCTCCGTTCGCCATCCGAGGCGATCGACCTGCGCTACTACGCCGACCACGACGCGGTGCGGATCGCATTGCGGGCCGGCGAAACGCCCGACGCATTCACCCACTACCTGGCCATCGGCCGCGCCCAGGGCCTCCCGACAAACCCCCCGCCGGATGAGCGGGTCACCGAAGGCCAGGCGAAGACCCTGTTTCGCCGCAGGGCCGCGAACCTGCTGCCGCTGTACGGCCGCATGCCGATCGATTTCGCCTGCGCCGGCGAGCCCGCGGTCAGCGTCATCATGGTCGCGCACAACCGGTTCGCGCTGACAGCGATGGCACTCGCATCCTTGCGCAGCAACTATGCCGTGGATCTCGAGCTGATCCTGGTCAATTCCGGCTCCACGGACGAGATCCAGCACATCGGGCGTTACGTGTTGGGGGCACGGCTGCTTCGCTTCGACACCAATATCGGCTTCCTCCGAGGCTGCAACGCCGCGATGCAGTGCGCGTCGGCCGACGCGGTGCTGCTGCTGAACAACGATGTGGAACTGGCGCCGGGAGCAGTGGCCGCGGCATTGACGCGGCTGCGGTCGGATGCCTCCATCGGCGCCGTCGGCGGCAAGGTGATCCGCACCCACGGTCTGCTCCAGGAAGCCGGCAACATCGTATGGGGCGATGGCGCGACCAGCGGGTATCTGCGCGGCGCCTCGCCACTGGTCCCCGAGGCCAATTTCGTCCGCGACGTGGACTTTTGCTCCGGCGTGTTCCTGATGCTGCGCCGCTCCTGGCTCGATGCGGTGGGCGGCTTCGACGAGGCCTTCGCGCCCGCCTATTATGAAGATGCCGACCTCTGCCTGCGCATCGCCGCCGCCGGCGCGCGCGTGGTGTACGATCCGTCGGTGGTGATACATCACCTTGAATATGGCAGTGTCAGCAGTGCGCTCGCGTCGGAAACGGCAATCGCTCGCAATGTGCAGACCTTCGTTCACAAACATCGGGACCTGCTGAGCACGCGCGGCCTGGCCGACAGCAAGACGCAGGTGTTCGCCCGCTTCGCCGGCCCGCGCCGCATGCGGGTGCTGTTCATCGAGGATCTGGTGCCGCTTCGCATGCTCGGCTCGGGGTTCGTGCGCTCGAATGACATCATTCGCACGATTGCCTCGCTGGGCTGCCAGGTCACCGTCTTCCCGGTCAACGACAGCCCGTTCGAGGCGGCGGCCGTGTTCAGCGACATGCCTGATACGGTCGAGGTGATGTATGACCGGACCCTGATCGATCTGCCCGCCTTTCTCGCCGGCCGCCCGGGCTACTACGACGTGGTCTGGATCACCCGAACACACAACCTGGACCGCGTCCGGGAACTGATCGAGCGCGCCACGGCCGCGGCGGACCGGCGGCCGCGGCTCATACTGGACACCGAGGCGATCGCCTCGCAACGCACCGCGATGCGCGCGGCGCTGGCGGACCAAGCGACGCCGTTCGATTTCGACGCGGCGCTTCGGGAGGAGTTCGCGCACGCAAGCATGTGCGCGCAGGTTGTCGCGGTCAGTGACCAGGATGCGGTTACGCTGCGCGGGCTGGGGCTTCCGCGTGTCGCCGTCATCGGGCACACGCGCGAACTGCAGCCGACGCCGCGCGATTTCACGTCGCGTGCCGGGATGCTGTTCATTGGTGCGCTGCATGACATGGAAAGTCCGAACTATGACGGCCTGTGCTGGTTCGCCGATCAGGTACTGCCGCTGATCGAACGCGCCCTCCGCTGGGAAACGCGCCTGACGGTCGTCGGCTATACGGGCGAGAAGGTCTCACTCGATCGATTTCGTGACAATCAGCGCATCACGCTGCTGGGGGCGGTCGCGCATACGGAACGTCTGTACGACACGCACCGCCTGTTCATCGCGCCGACCCGCTATGCTGCCGGGACGCCATACAAGATCTACGAGGCTGCATCGTTCGGCCTGCCGATCGTGGCCACGGATCTGCTGTGCCGGCAAATGGGATGGGAAGATGGTGTCGACCTCCTTACGGCCGACAGCACCGATCCCGCAGGTTTCGCCGACCGAGTTGTCAGGTTATATCGCGACCCGGACCTGTGGCAGCAATTGCGTGACAACGCCTTGCAGCGATTGCGCACCGAGAATGCGCAAGAGCAATACGCCACCGTCGTCCGCACTGTGCTGGAGGGCTAGAGGGGGTGCGCCAGCCGAAGCGCTGGTGGCTCGATGGCGCTTTCCGGGCCGTCCCGCGTCGGGACAATGCGGGCGTCATCTCTGGCGGAGAGAGTGGGATTCGAACCCACGGTACACTTGCGCGTACACACGCTTTCCAAGCGTGCGCCTTAAGCCACTCGGCCATCTCTCCCGCGCGCTCGGGCGCTCAATAGCAGGCTCGCCCTGCCGGGAAAACCCCGCTCACGCATCCATCTTCAGCGCCGCCAGGAAGGCCGATTGCGGGATCTCCACCTTGCCGAACTGCCGCATCCGCTTCTTCCCCTCCTTCTGCTTCTCCAGCAGCTTCCGCTTCCGCGTGATATCGCCGCCGTAACACTTCGCCGTCACATCCTTCGACAGCGCGCTGATCGTCTCCCGAGCGATCACCCGCCCGCCGATCGCCGCCTGCACCGCGATCTTGAACAACTGCCGCGGGATCAGATCCTTCAGCTTGCCGCAGATCGCCCGCCCGCGCTGTTCCGCCACCGCGCGATGAGCGACGAACGACAGCGCATCCACCGGGTCGCCGTTGACCAGGATGGAAATCCGCACGAGGTCGCCCGGCGCATAGCCGTCCATCTGGTAGTCGAAGCTGGCGTATCCGCGAGAAACCGATTTCAGCCGGTCGTAGAAATCGAATACCACCTCGTTCAGCGGCAGGCGGTACACCACCATTGCCCGATTGCCGACATAGGTCAGGTCCGCCTGGACCCCCCGCCGTTCGGTGCACAGCGACAGCACCACGCCCAGGTAATCGTCCGGCACCATGATCGTGGCGCGAATCCACGGCTCCTCGATGTGGTCGATCACCGAACCGTCCGGCATATCCACCGGGTTGTGCAGCTCCACAATCTCGCCGTTGGTGCGGTGCACCCGATACACTACGGACGGCGCGGTCGCGATCAGGTCCAGGTCGAACTCGCGGGTCAGCCGCTCCTGGATGATCTCCAGGTGCAGCAGCCCCAGGAACCCGCAGCGGAACCCGAACCCCAGCGCGGCCGACGTCTCCGGCTCGTAATGGAAGCTGGCGTCGTTCAGCCGCAGCTTGCCCAGCGACTCCGCGCAGCTTCTCGAAATCGTCGGCGTCCACCGGATACAGCCCGCACCACACCACCGGGATCGACGGCTTGAACCCCGGCAGCGCCTGCGTCGCCGGGTTGCGGTCGTCGGTGATGGTGTCGCCCACAGAGCAATCGGCCACCGTCTTGATCGAGGCCGTGATGAAGCCGATCTCCCCCGGCCCCAGATCGTCGGTCGGGATCATCTTCGGCGAGAACACCCCCACCTGTTCCACCGAGTGCACCGCGCCGTTCGACATCATGCGGATCTTCTGCGCCCGCTTCAGCCGGCCGTCCTTCACCCGCACCAGGATCACCACGCCGAGGTACTGGTCGTACCAGCTATCCACCAGCAGCGCCTTCAGCGGCGCCGCGCCGTCGCCCTTGGGCGGAGGCAGCCGGTGCACCAGTGCCTCGAGCACGCCCTCGATGTTCAGCCCGGTCTTGGCGCTGATCTCCACGGCATCCGACGCATCCAACCCGATCACGTCCTCGATCTGCTGCTTCACCCGCTCGGGTTCGGCGGCGGGCAGGTCGATCTTGTTCAGCACCGGGACGATCTCGTGGTTGGCCTCGATCGCCTGGTAGACGTTGGCCAGGGTCTGCGCCTCCACGCCCTGGCTGGCGTCCACCACGAGCAGGGAACCCTCGCAGGCGGCCAGGCTGCGGCTGACCTCGTAGGCGAAGTCCACGTGGCCGGGGGTGTCCATCAGGTTCAGCTCATAGACCTGGCCGTTCTTCGCCTTATAGGTAAGGCGCACGGTCTGTGCCTTGATCGTGATGCCGCGCTCGCGCTCCAGGTCCATGCTGTCGAGCACCTGGTTGGTCATCTCGCGCTCGGACAGCGCGCCGGTCGTCTGGATCAGCCGGTCGGCCAGGGTGGATTTCCCGTGGTCGATATGGGCGATGATCGCGAAATTGCGGATGTGGTCGATCGGAGTGTCGGTCATGTGCCAGTCGTCAGTGGTCAGCGGTCAGTGGTCGGAAGTCCGGGCCACGCCAGGGCGCTGCTGCGCTGCGGTAGCAGATAGAGGGTCTGGGGGCCGGTGTCATCCGGAGTTGGGGCAGGGGCGCGGTGCTTCTTCGGTATGGCGCGCAGCGGCACCGCTGAACATGGGGTGTTATCTCCCGGCGCGGTGCCGGCCGGGCGCCGCGGCGTCTCTCACGTTTGTCTCGTTGCGTGGCGCAAGCATACGCCGGCGCCGTGGCGGGGGGGCGGGGAAGGACGTCGTGCCGAGCGTTGGAGCGCCGGGCGCGTCTCACGGACGTCTCGTTTCGCTGCGCAGGAGGCGCCGCGCGTCGCCACGGTGCCGGCCCGAATTGATGCATGGGTTTTGCTGCCGCTTGCGGCGCTTCTGGCGTGCGGCGGCGTACAGGGTCGCCGGGACAGTCTGGTGCATGGGCCGGGGGGGATTGCGTCGCTTCGCCGACAGGAAACAGTCCCCCGTGTCATGGCCGGCGCCGGCCGGTGGCCAACTCGCAACGACGAGATTGGACGTCGGATCGTTCCGTCAGCACCGGTCCACCAGCGCCGCCGCCTGATCTCACGTGCGCGTGCGCAGTCGCGAATCGGAACCGCGGGGCCGGCCATGATCCGGTCCCGTGCGCGAGCTTTGCCTCGATGTGTGCGAAAAAGTCAGGAAGGGCCGGCGAGCACCGCCGCGGCCGGCGCATATGGTTCCGGTATCGGATCATCCGCCCTTTCGCCGATCAGGCCCCCCAGCATGCGGCGGACCGCGTCCTGCGTCAGCGTCTGCCAATCCCAGTTGCTGCCCACCTTCCGGTCCTGCTCCTTACAAAAGGCCTGCTCCCGGTGCATCTTCGACACCATCAGAACGCCGATGCTGCCGCCACGCAGGCGGATGCCGTCGAGCAGCTCATTCAAGAACGGACTGGCGCAGAAGCCGGGCACCACCGCGAGGTCGAGGCAGATATCGACCAGGGTGCGGCCAAGCGGACGACGGCGCACCTGCGCCTCGAGTTCCTTCAGTGTTGGCATGAACAGTTCGGGATCGTCCCAGCCGATCGGGAGGGACGGCCGCGGGTTCTTCCGCGCGACGGGCGCCTCGGTCGGCGGCTCGGCTGACGCAGCCGGTTGCTCTACTGGCGGCGCGGCCGGTTGCTCTGCCGGCGGGTCTACCGGCGGCTCTACCGGCGGATCGGCCGGCATGGTCAGTTCCGTAATCACGTGCCTGCGCGGTACGCCGACGCCGATATCCCGGCCCCGCGCCGCCCGCGCGAGCAACACGTTCTCCAGTGCGGTCGCACGCAGGATGCCGCGTTGCAGGTGCGCCATGATCGCAAACAGCCGCCCGGTGCCGAAGCACGCCGCGATGGCGTTGAAGTCTGAGCTTGCGGAGCGCTGCTTCGCGGTTGCCTCGAGATGGCGGCCGAAGCCCAGCATGATGCGAACTGTGTGCAGCAGTGCGGCGATGCGCGCCGGCATGGTCCGCGTTATCACGGTCTCCCCTGGCCGATCCGGTTGGGGATCGTCGGGTGAGGCAGGACAGGGACTGGCGGTTGCCGCGCTTTTCATCCGCCCCTTCTAACCCTTTAACAACCAACTGTCAATATAATTCACTAACGGACCGAGTCCTCGATTCATAGGTCGGCAATTCAGGGGCTGGCCTGCGCACCGGCCGCCGCAACCGTCATGGCCGTGCCCCAACCGTCATGGCCGTGCCCCAACCGTCATGGCCGTGCCCCAATCGTCATGGCCGGGCTTGACCCGGCCATCTATGCAGCACGGGTGCCCCGAGAGATGGCAGGGACAAGACCAGCCATGACTGGTCGGGGCGGCCTGCGCCGGTACGTCAATCGTTCTACCGGCCCATCTCACCATCGTCTCAGAAGTCTCCCCGTGAGAACTCCAGGCAGCGCCCAGCGGCCAACTGTCCGCTGGGCATGGGGTGTTGCCTGCCGCTGGGCTCTTCCCGAAATGGCGGCCCGAATTGGTGCATGAGGTTCCGGCAGCACAGGTTGGTAATGTCGGCCCAGGCCCGCTCGGACGGCGCAGCGGCGGAAGGCGAGCGAATTGGTGCATGCGGTTCTGCCACGCAGCGTTCGGGGTCCCACCCAGCAGCGAGCGGCACGCGACGAGCAAGCAAGGGTTTAACGCAGATACACGGTATTATGGCGCAAACGCAAAAGCCGGCCGGCATAGCCTAGGCGCCGTCACCCCCGCTCGTCGGGGCGGAGTGTGCCAAAGTGTCCGGTTGCCGTCTAGGTGGCTTTGTTACTCGCCGGAGGGTGGGACTTTACCTGATAGGCGCGATTGTGTGGGCCGGATTGGACAAAGGCCCATACCGCATTAAGACCGCCGCTGCCTCGGCGCACAATCTCAACGCAAAACTCTGCGACATTCGTAGCGTTCGCCTCGAACGTGTCAGCGTAATGCGCGGTGCCCCAGACGAATACACGCTGGGAGCCGTCGAGCGCGGCCTGCAACTTGTGCTGGTCGATGAATTGGTGCGAAATCTGCGCGGTCGCGTGGGGGCCGAGAAAAGCTGGGGTCTCCTCCGTGATCGGGTACCCGAAATCATCGGCCAACTCGCCGTTGATAGCCGTCCAACCTGTTCCTATTACGAGACCTTCCGTCGCTTCGCTGCCGCCGTTCTCCCAAACCGGCCCGACAATGGAACGGCCAACCAGTCCCAGGACCATGATTTCTTTCATGTATACGAAAGCTTTGGCGGCTCTCTGCGCGAGGTCGATTTGCTCCCGCGTCAGCTCCCGCTGTTGGTCCATTATCATGGCCTGGCGCCGGTTAACGCCAACTTGGCGGAATCCGACAATTACCAGCGCGGCAGCGAACAGTGCAGCCAGCGTTCCTTGATGTTGATCGGTAAAGCCGACTGCGCAGTATCCTGCCGCGACACTGTCAGCGAGAATCTGGTCTCTGGCGCGCTCTTTCTGATCGGGTTGGCTGGCATTGGGTTGTATTTGCTTGTGGACACATTCACGGAACGCTGGGGAAAGGCTGACGACAAAGGCGCTCGCCGCGATGCAAGCCGCCGCCGCTGCCGCGAGCAGGCATAAGCGAGCCGCTGCCCGCATTAGGCATCCTCTAGCCGCAGGGCCTGCACCCCGATTGCTGATAGGCATTGCAGCATAAATGACGCCATGAACTTGCCCCGCGCCACCTTGTTCCGGATGTTCACGGGGGTTTCCTCGATGCCCATTTCCCGGAGCCTTTCGGATAGCTGGTCGTAGCTCACCCCGCGCTTGACCATTTCAGACCGTAGCAACCGCTTAGCCCGGTCGGCCCACTCGTCCTCTGACATTACCATGCCCTTCCTTGCGATGTGGACGCCACCATAGGCGTTACTTTTGTTGTTGACAAGGCCGCGCATGCCATCATACACGCTGCTCACGTAACGCAGGTGGTGGCAAAAGTCATGTCGCAGCGTTTTCTTCTCTCCCCCGCCGCAAAGACGCTGACGCGGGCGCACGTCTTCAAGATGTCGAATGAGGAAGCGGACGCCATGTTCGCCCGCATCCGCTGGCCTGAGACGAAGGGGGAGCCGATCTGCCCGGACTGCGGCGGACTGGTCCATTACAACGTGCGCCGTCCCAAGGGTCCGCCGCGGTGGCGCTGCAAGGCGTGCGGCAAAGAGTTCACCGTCACCAGCGGAACATTGTTCGCGTGGCACAAGATGCCCGTGCAGTCGTACCTTGCGGCTATCGCCATCTTCGCCAACGAGGTGAAGGGTAAGGCCGCGCTGGCACTCTCCCGCGATCTCGGCACGTCCTACAAGACTGCATTCGTGCTGGCGCACAAAATCCGCGAGGCAATGGCGACCGAATTGAAGGGCAAGCTGGTGGGTGGCGATGGCGAGACGGTGGAAATCGACGGTGGGTATTTTGGCGGCTACGTGAAGCCCGCGAACCAGAAAGAGAACCGGCGCGACCGTCGCCTTGCCAAGAACCAGAACGGCAAGCGTCAGGTGGTGGTTGTCGTGCGCGAGCGTGGCGGATCGACCCTCCCCGCCGTGTTCAAGAGCGAGTCCGCCGCGCTGGGTTGGATCAATGCCCGCGTTGCGCCGGGGACCAAGGTGGTTGCGGACGAAGCGCCGTCTTGGAACGCGCTGCACGCGCGGTATGAGGTTAGCCGGATCGACCACCAGCAAGCCTACTCCCTCAATGGCGTCTATTCGAACGGTGCCGAGTCTTTCTTCTCCCCCATGCGCCGGGGAGAGATTGGACACCACCACCACGTAGCCGGCCCCTACCTTGTCCGCTACTCGCAAGGGGCAGCATGGCGCGAGGATAACCGGCGCGTCAGCAACGGTGATCAGGTGCAGCATACCGTCAGCTTGGCGCTGAAAGCCTCCCCGTCCGTCGATTTCTGCGGTTACTGGCAGCGGCACAAGACAGCCTAGCGACGGTAATAGGCCCCAAACGCCAAATCAGGGCGGCGGGACGGGAAAGACTCCCGCCCCGCCGTTCTCTACGCTGGGGCTGCAATACCTAACCAGGAGCGAAGGCTATGAGCGTTAGACAGGAATGGGACTCAATGTCGGTTGAGGACAAGCTTAATTGGCTGCGGGAGTTTATCACCAGCGTTGCCGAAACTGAAAATCACAACATCTATTCGCGCAAGACACAGATGGACGATCTCAGGAAACGCCTAGGCGCGTTGGAGGCAGCGGAGGCGGCGCGTGCAGGATTTCCGAATGAGAACCCGATTCCTCCGCCAAGGTAGGGTCCAGTTTCGCCGCGAGTCTGCCAACTGCGAGAAAGGCCGCACGTATAAGCTCGCGGTTCTCGTCAACGCGCTCGCTGATTTCTAGCTCCATTGCCGCATTACTCCATCCCGTGTATGTCTCCAAACACGGTCGGATGCGACCATCAATGAGGACGTGTGCGGGGTGGCAGCCCCGCCCGTCACCTTTCCTCTACTCCCCCACGTTCGGCACCGTCCAGCGCACATCCTTGCCGTAGCCGATTTTCTTGACGTGGCCACGCCGCTGCATCCCGTGCAGCGATTGGATGAACCGGCCCACCAATTCCCAGCGCGACCGTCGATCCGTGATGTCCAGCCCTTTCTCGGCAATCACCAGGTCTGCCATCTCGGATGCGGTCAGCGGCTTGCCGCCCGCGTCCCTGAGTAGCTCGCGCATGCGCTGGGCGTATTCGCCGCGATGGAAATGCGCTAGCATAGGCGCCTTGGGGATCGTGGGCTTGATGTCGCCCGGCAGGAACAACGGATCGAATATCCGGATCGTCGCGTCGATGTTACGCAAGTCGATACGCAAGCGCTCCATGTCGCGCTCGAACTTCAGAATGCGGCCAGAGATTTCGGCTCGCTTATCGACTAGGGCAGAAAGGACATGGGATTGTGCCATGCCGTAGCATCGGCTGGCCGGGGTATCAGTTCAATCCTGCACTTTTTGCGTTTGCGCCATAATACCGCAGATACAGGCAGATGCACGCAAAACACGCAGATGGGACATGGGCCACCGCATCGGCGAGGCTCTTCCATGGCGTGGCGCTGCCGTGAACCACCATGCCGCACTCAGGCCCATCCGCGTGTTTTGCGTGCATCGTCTTCCGTATCTGCGGCAAAAGTTTTTCTGCTTTGCTGGGCTCGGCTCCCCGCTCAGTTCGTGCCGCCGGTCGCCCCGCGGCCAGCCTGGCATCTCCAGGGAGATCGCACGCTTCATCCGGAATGGAAGTGGCGGGAGGCAGGATCGACTTGGGCTTAGATCCTGTTCTATCGGGACGCCGCGCCGCCGCGGCAAGGGCGCATCGACAAGATTTCGACGGCTTTCATCGCTTCGGCACGCCGAGACGCATGTGTTGGCTTGGACCGTCGCTCTGCCGCGTTGTTCGCCTAAACCCTTCTTGATATTCACCGTCCGCCGCTCGCCGGACGCGCCACGCGAGTGTTCCAACATGGCCTTGACGATCCCATCGGTGCGCTTGGCATGCGGTGTGATCTTCTCGAGATTGCCGGTCAGCATGCCGACAACCTCCTCCACCTCCGCTCTTTGGTCGTCATCGAGCAAACCCTCCGCCTTCGCCAGGGTCTCCTTCAATTCGCCCAGTAATTCCACTGACAGGATGGCGAAGTTGTTGACGAAATTGAGCAGGTTCTTGATCTCGTGCGTGATGCCGGTGGTGAGTCGGCCCAGCGACGCCATCTTCTCCGCCTGGATCAAATTGGCCTGGGCGGCTTTCAACTCGAGATAAGCGGCCTCGATCGTGCGACTTGCTTCCTTCGCCGCGTCGCGCGCGGCTCGGAGTGCGGCTTCGCTCCGTTTGCGCTCGGTGATGTCGGCGTAGATCAGCACGAAGCTGCCGGACGGCACCGAATTGTGACGGACCTCGATCATCTTGCCAATCGAGCGCGTAACTTTCACAAATTGGCATTCAAACCGATCCACTGGTTCCCGCGGGAGGGGTGGACCTGACATCCCCACCACGACACTATGACCGCGGCATCGTGGCGCGCCTCGGTGTCGCCGCGCCCTGGCCGTGCAGCCAGAACATAAAAAGGGAGAGAACCGTGCCGACACGCCGCGCCAAGCTGTTTGGCCTCGCACTCCTGCTGCCATTGCTCTCGGGGCCAGTGCGGGCGCAGCCGGCGGCGGCTTTGTCCGGCCACGTCCGTTCCGCCCAGGAAGGTGCGATGGAAGGCGTGCTGGTCGGCGCGCATCGGGACGGGTCCAACATCACCGTCACGGTTGTGAGCGACGCACAGGGCGCCTACGACTTTCCCGCTTCGAGGCTGGCTCCCGGCCACTATACCCTGACCATCCGCGCCGTCGGATACGATCTGGCCGGCCCCGGCGCCGCGGACGTCTCGGCCGAGACCCCCGCCACCGCCGATCTGACCCTGCGCCCCACCGCCGATCTGGCCGCGCAACTGACCAACGCCGAGTGGTTCGACAGCCTGCCCGGCGACCTCGCCCAGAAGCAGTTCCTGCAAAACTGCGTCGGCTGCCATACCTTGCAACGACCGCTCTATTCCGCACACAACGCCGAGGAATTCACCGCCGTGCAGGAGCGCATGGCGGGCTACGCGGCCGCCTCCTCTGTGCTGACGCCGCAACGATTGCTCGCCGATCGCGTCGCCAACCAGGGCGAGTTCGCCTTGGAGAAGCGGCACACGGTCATCCAGCAGCAGGCCGCGTATCTCGCCGGAGTCAATCTCAGCAAGGCGCCGGTGTGGAGTTTCCCGCTGAAGACGTTCCACCGTCCGGCCGGGCGGGCAACCCGCGTCATCATCACCGAATACGATCTGCCGCAGCCGACGCGCATGCCGCACGACGTCATCGTCACCCAGGACGGCACGGTGTGGTATGACAGTTTCGTCGAGCAAATCCTCGGCAAGTTGGACGCGGCAACCGGCAAGATCGTCGAATACACCGTGCCGACGCTGAAGCCGGATTCGCCGAAAGGCTCGCTGGCGTTGCGTGCCGACGCGGACGGCAATGTGTGGCTCGGCATGGCCTACCAGGCGGGCGTCGCACGGTTCGATCCGCGCGCCGAGACCTTCCGCGTGTGGCCGGTGCCGCCGGCGCTGAACAAGGACTATACGCAGACCACCGAGGTCGAGCCGACCCATGCCAACGTGGACGGCAAGGTGTGGATCGAGGATTCCGGCACCTATTCGATCTACCGCCTCGACATCGCCAGTGGCGCTTATGAAGTGTTCCAGCCGTTCCCAATCCCCAGCCCGAACCTCTATGACATCAGCAGCGATGCCGCGAACGATGTGTATTTCACCGTGTTCGGCCGCGGCGACATCGGCCGGGTGGATGCGAAGACGGGCGCCATCCGCACATGGCCGACACCGACGCCGAATTCCGCGCCACGCCGCGGTGCTCTGGACGAGACCGGGCGCTTTTGGTTCGGCGAGTTCCGTGGCAACAAGATCGGTATGTTCGATCCGGCGACGCAGACCTTCCGCGAATGGACGCCGCCGACGCCGGGCTATTTCCCGTATGACGTGGTCGCGGACCGCACCGGCGATGTATGGGCCGGCTCGATGATGGCCGACCGGGTGGAGCGGCTCGATCCGCGCTCCGGCACGTTCACCGAGTATCTGCTGCCGCGCTCAACCAACATGCGGCGGTCGTTCGTGGACGACCGGACGACGCCGGTGTCGTTCTGGGTGGGCAGCAATCACGGCGCGTCGATCGTGCGGGTGGAACCGTTGGATTAGTCGATGCGCGGCCGCGGTTACTTCAGCACGGCAAGCCCGGCCAGGCCCGCAGCATAGGCCATGACCAGAACGCCGAGCACCATCCAGAGATAGGTCTTGCTCGGCTTCTCCGCGAGTTCGGCGCGCAGCTTGCCGAACTCGCTGTGCATCTCAGCGCGAAGATCGCCGATCTTGCCATCGAGAGCGCCAATCTTGCCGTCTAGAGCGCCAATCTTGCCATCAAGAGCGCCGATCTTGCCATCCTGCGCTCCGATGAGTGTGCCGACCTTGCCATCGAGTGCGCCGATCTTGCCGTCCAGCATGCCAAAGGCACTCTGTAGCTCCGCTTTCGTGGCAAGGTGCGGCAGCGCCGCGGTAAGCGTGGCGTCAATGCGCACGATCAATGGCAGCATCTGCCCGAGGATCGACTTTACGTCTCCCATGTCCTGCTCCAACCGGCCGACGCGGAACTCCATATCAGGGCGTGGTGGTGTCGCGTCAATCGACGTGTCCGGCATGATGGCTCCTGCGGCTGGCCCCCGCCATCATGCCAACCATATATGAACAACCGCTAAATCACCCCTCCGCCTCGCCGTCCTTCCGGAATGGCGATTGCTCTGCGAGCGCCGCCATCTCGTGCCGCATTCCCCGCCGCTCTTCCTCAACGAAGCTCGCGATCGCCCGCCGCAGCCCGGCATGTGAGATCCAGTGTGCAGAGTAGGTTGGCTTCGGCAAATACCCACGCTGGATCTTGTGCCGCCCCTGCGCGCCGGCCTCGACGCGTTGCAACCCGTGTTCGATCGCCCAGTCGATCGCCCGATAATAACAAAGTTCGAAATGCAGGAACGGCCAGTCGCCGCGGCAACCCCAATTGCGCCCGTACCAGCGCCTCGCTGCCCGCCAGGTTCAAAGCACCCGCCACCGGCTTGCCGTTGTTCTCAGCCAGCATCAGCACCACGCGATCGCCCAGCCGCTCGCCCAGCAACGAAAAGAACTCGCGTGTCAAATAAGCCGAGCCCCATTTGCGGTCCACCGTCGAGCGATAGAAACGATAGAACGCATCCCAGTGCGCCTCTTTCAAATCCGCACCAGACAGTGCGTGGAACGTCAGCCCCGCTGCATTGGCGTCGCGCCGCTCCCGCCGCAACACCTTGCGCTTGCGAGACGACAGCGCCCCGAGGAAATCGTCGAAGCTGCCATAGCCGGCGTTCTCCCAATGGAACTGCATGCCAACCCGTTGCAGCCAGCCTGCTTCCCCCAGCTCGGTCCATTCGTCCTGCGTGCAGAACGTCACGTGCACCGACGACAGGTCCAGCGACTTACACGCTTGCTCGAAGGCGCTCGCCAGCGCACCGACCGGAACACCGGACCCGGGACGCCGCAGCAGCCGCGGCCCGGGCACCGGGCTGAACGGCGCAGCGACCTGCAACTTGGGATAGTAGTCGCCGCCGGCGCGCTCCAGCGCATGCGCCCAGCCGTGGTCGAACACGTATTCGCCATAGCTGTGCGACTTGGCATACATCGGCGCCACCGCCACCACGGTGCCGTCCTCGCCCCGTAGCGCGGCGTGCTGCGGCAGCCAACCGGTGCGCGAGGACGCCGACCCGCTGTCCTCCAGCGCACTCAGGAAGGCGTAGCTGACGAACGGATTGCCGGCGCCGGCGCAAGCGTCCCAGTCGGCGGCGGAAATCTCGCCGATCGCGCGGTGCAGCGTCAGGGTGAGTGTGGCGGACCCGTCTGGCATGGCGCCAGACTAAGGGGGTTCGCCGCGTTTGTCCTCCCAAAAACCCAAAAACCACTGCCGCGGGAGCAGTAGAGAGCCTGCCCCTGAGCGCTGACCCGGGGGGCGAGACGTGACAGCGTCGAGGGTGAGGGTGATCGGGCCGCACGCACCACGTTTCACCCTCCCGCCAGAACCCTATACCCACCCGATCTCGAACATCCCCTCCACCTCGACCGCGGCATCGGCGGGCAGGGCAGGGACCCCGATCGTCGTGCGCGCATGCCGTCCCGCGTCACCGAACACCGCCACCGCGAGGTCCGACGCCCCGTTCATCACCAGCGCATGCTGGGTGAACTCCGCTGGCGAGGCCACGAACCCGCCCAGCCGCACCACGCGCCGCACCCGATCCAGATTGCCGTCGCAAGCGGCCTTCAAATGCACCAGGACGTTAATAAAACACAGCCGCGCCGCCTCCTTCCCCTGATCGATCGACAGGTTCACCCCGACGCGTCCGGTCACTGCCACAGCACCGTCGCGCGCCGGCACCTGGCCGGACACCACGACAAGATTGCCGGTGACGACATACGGCACGTAGTTGGCAATGGGCGCCATCGGCTGCGGCAGGGTTATGCCGATTTCCGCGAGCTTCGCTTCGATCCGTCCGGCCATGTGGTGTGACTCCCTGCTCATTTGTCATGCGTACTCAGCCGTCATGCCGGCGCAGGCCGGCATCCACGACTACCTTTCAGTACGTCAGCACAGCCGTGCAAGACGTGCCGGAGCCTGCCCGGTTCCCCGCCTCGCGGAATACCACCTCAGCCCCGGCGTGTGCGCCGCCGCCCTTGCGTCGCAGTGCTATGTCCGTCCGTCGACACCTCGCGCGTAGTCGCAGATCGCGACGTCAGGCTATAGCATCGAGCCCCTTGACGCGCGCCAGCACCAGCAGCTTCAGCGACGGCCCGCTGGGGCGCTTGACGCCGCGTTCCCAATCGCTGACCAGCTTGGTGCCGACATTGAGGTGCCGCGCCAGAACGGCCTGACTGACGCCTTCACGCGCGCGCAGTTTCTGGATGTCGTCCCCGCTGATAGCGCCGACAGGGGTCAGGCAGAAGGCGTCGAGGTCGCGCATCGTCGCCTTGTCGAGCGCTCCGGCACGATGCAGCGCAGCGCCGGTCTTGTGCAGCACCTCCAGGCGCCGGGTTCGATATGCCACCTTAGCCATTATCCACCTCCATGATCTCGCGGAGTGCCGTCATCGCCTGCCGCTGCACCGCATCCATCTCCAGAAAGCCGCGTGCCACGCGCCGCCAGAAATCCAGCTCGTCTGGTCCGATATTGTCGCGCTCGCTCTTTGCGAAGCCGTAGAGAAACACCGTCTGCCGGCCGGCGCTGAACGCCATCAGGGTTCGATAGCCGCCGCGGCGGCCCTCCCCTTGCCGGGCGACGCGCTGCTTGATGAGGCCGCCGCCAAGGTCGGCATCCACCAAGCCGCGCCCCGCGCGCTCGGCAGCTTCGCGAAGCCTCGCATCGCGGATGCCCTCGCGCCGCGCAAAGCGAGCGAATTCCTTAGTCTTGAAACCTGCAAGCAGCCCCCTTCAGGATGATCTATCCCACATAGTGTGACAGATCAAGGGCGGCCTCGCGCAGCGGACTTATGCAATGCAAAAGCCTTTTGATTTCAGCGGCCCAATGTCCTTGCTTGTGTCTTGACTTCTGCGTGAGCTGCGGATCAGCCCCTGCACGACCGGGGTCGTGGTGGGTCTCGTTTGAAGATACTGTGAGGCTGATGTCGTCGGAGGTCTTCCGGTGGTTGGTGGAATGCGCCAGATATCATTGGCCGTCTGGTTCGCGGGCTACGTCCTTGCGCTGCCATGTTGCGCGCGTGCTGGGCTAGCGGACGGGCCGCAGGATCGCCTACGTGTTGCTGAGGTCGATCCAGAGTGGTTCGAGATCGCGAAGCGGTTTCCGCCTCCGTCAGGAGACCATGAGCGCGAGAATTGAATTATGCACCGGAGAATGAGAGCCTGCGCGCCTCGCAAGAAATGAACGTTCACCCTCTGCGCATTACTCCCATCTTGCCACCCACCGCACCCGTCCCCGCCACGACCGGGCCAGCCGCGGAGCCCCACCCCACCACCGTTACGCCGCCCGCGCCATCGCCTTCCATACCGTCTCCGGCGTGGCTGGCATGTCGATATGCGTCACCCCGTCGCCCTCCAGCGCATCGAGCAACGCGTTGATCACCGCCGGAGGACTGCCGACCGCGCCCGCCTCACCCGCGCCCTTCACACCAAGCGGATTGGTCAAACAGGGGACCTCCACGAACTCGACAGAGATTTCCGGCAGGTCGTTCGCGCGCGGCACGTGGTAGTCCATGAAACTGCCAGACAGCAACTGGCCCGAATCCGCATCGTAAGTCGTGCGTTCATACAGCGCCTGCCCGGTGCCCTGAGCCACGCCGCCATGCACCTGCCCTCGCACGATCATCGGGTTAACCGCCTTGCCGACATCGTCGAACACCGCATAGCGCACGACGGTGACAAAGCCGGTGTCGGGGTCCACCTCCACCTCGGCCAGATGGCAACCATTGGGGAAGGTGTGGAAATCGATATTCGCCACCTCAGCCGTATCAAGCGTCGTGACCGCTTCGCCAGCCGCCGCCTTCTGCCGCTGCGTCGCCGCCAGCGTCAGGATATCCACCCCCCGATCGGTGCCGACAATCGAAAACCGTCCCTCTGTAAACACGATATCCGCGGCCGCGGCCTCCAGCATTTCCCCAGCCGCCTGCTTGCCTTTGGCGATCACCGAGTCCGTCGTCTTCACAATCGCCTGTCCCTCGGAATACAGGCTCCGAGCCCCGCCGGTACCGCCGCCCACCGGGATCGTATCGGTGTCGCCTTGCCGCACCCGGATCTTCTCCCCGTCGATCCCCAGCCGAGTGGCGGTAAGCTGCACATACGCCGTCTCGTGCCCCTGGCCGGTCGATTGGGTGCCGACATAGACATCGACGAACCCGTCCTCGGCAAACCGGATTTCCGCCCGCTCGGTCGGATCACCGCCGGTGGCTTCCAGATAGTACGCGAACCCAATGCCGCGCCGCTTGCCGCGCTTCGCCGCCTCCGCACGCCGCGCCGCGAACCCGGCATAATCCGTGGCCTCCAGCGCGATATCGAACACCTTGCGAAAATCGCCGCTGTCATACGATTTTCCCACCGGCGTCGAGTGCGGCATCGCGCTCGGCGGCACCATGTTGCGCCGGCGCAATTCCGCGCGGTCGATCTTCAACTCGCGTGCCGCCGCATCCACAAGCCGCTCCACCAGGTAGTTCGCCTCCGGCCGTCCGGCGCCGCGATACGCATCCACCGGCACGGTGTTGGTGAATACCCCAAGCACATTGGCGTAGATCGCCTGGAACCCATAGATGCTGGACAGCACGCCGGTGCCGGCGAAGGTCGGAATGAACGGAGCGAAATTGGAAAGATACGCCCCCATGCTGGAGATATTGCGGGTCCGCAGCGCCAGGAATTTGCCGTCCGCGTCGATCGCCAACTCGCCCAGAGTGACGTTGTCGCGGCCCTGCGTGTCGGCCAAAAACGCCTCGCTGCGTTCGGAAATCCACTTCACCGGCCGTCCCAGCTTACGCGCCGCGTAGCAGGTCAGCACGTGCTCTGCATACAGGAACAGCTTCATGCCGAAGCCGCCGCCGACATCCGGCGTGATGATGCGGAACTTCTCCGGATCGACGCCGAACAGCGGCGCCATCAGGCTCTTCACCAGCCAGCCGCCCTGCGTATTCGCATACAGTGTCCAGCGCCCGGTGGCAGCATCGTAGTCCGCCATCGCCGCGCGCGTTTCCATCGACGACACGACGATGCGGTTGTTCACCACGGTCAGCTTCGTGACATGCGCGGCCTTGGCGAACTGTGCCTCGGTCGCCGCCTTGTCGCCGATTTCCCAGTCGAACACGATGTTGTGCTTGACCTCGGGCCAGACCAGCGGCGCGCCCTTGTCGATCGCCCCGGCCGTGTCGGTCACCGACGGCAGGACTTCATAATCGATCTCGATCGCTTCGGCCGCGTCGCGCGCCGCCTCGGCGGTGTCCGCGACCACGAACGCCACGGGATCGCCGACATGCCGCACCGCGCCGTCCGCCAGCACCGGGTGCGGCGGCATCGCCTGGTCCGACCCGTCGCGGTTCTGCACCGGCGCGGCGCAAGGCAGCGTCCCGATCCCATCGGCCTGCAAATCCGCCGCCGTATAGATTGCCTTAACCCCATCGAGCGATGCTGCCGCCGCCATGTCGATCCGCCCGATCCGCGCCGCCGCATGCGGACTGCGCAGCACGATGCCGTGCAGCAGTCCGGGCAGCACGATATCGTCGGTGTAGCGGCCCTGGCCGATCAGCAAGCGAGGGTCCTCTACCCGGCGGACGGGTTGCGCGAGGCCGAACTTTGTCGTCGCCATGGTGCTGTCTCTCCGAGGCTCGTCATGGTCTGATCGGAGCATGCCTGCACTCAAGATGAAAGGCCAAGAGTTCATGACTGCCAACGGGAACGCCAGCGAGGCTCAGCGTCGCCTGTGCGTGCTGAATGCCGGCTCCTCCAGCCTGAAATTCGGCGTCTACGGCATCGAAGGCGGCCTGCGTCTGCGCCAGAGCGGCGCGGTGGAGGGCATCGGCGGCAGCGGCAAAGTCCGCCTGCGCGTCGCCTCGGCGGATGGCAAACCGCTGCACGAGGCGATGCTCGATGCCACCGACCATGCAACGGCACTGGATGCGCTGGCGGCGGTGCACGGCGGCCCGTTGGAGCGCACCGGCCTGGTGGCCTTCGGCCATCGCGTGGTGCATGGCGGCCCGGATATGACCGCGCCGGTGGTGGTGGACGCGGCGACGCTGGCACGGATCGAAGCCCTCAATCCACTCGCGCCGTTGCACAATCCGCCGGCCGAAGCCGTCCTGCGCGCAATCGGCGAGCGGTTTCCCGGCGTCATGCAGGTGGCATGCTTCGACACCGCGTTTCATCGCGGCCATCCCGCGGTGGCCGATCGCTTCGCCATCCCCGACGCGCTGTACCAGGAAGGCGTGCGGCGCTACGGCTTCCACGGCCTGTCTTATGAATACATCGCCGGTGCAATGACACAGCAAGCGTCGGAGATCGCGTCGGGGCGGGTCGTTGTCGCGCATCTGGGATCGGGCGCATCGATGTGCGCACTGGTCGCCGGACGCAGCGTCGAATTCCTCGATGGGGTTCACCGCGCTGGACGGGCTGCCGATGGGCACGCGCGCCGGTTCGCTGGATCCCGGAGTGATCCTTTGGCTGCAACAACAAAAGGGCTGGAATGTCGATCGGGTGGAACATTTCCTCTACGAAGAATGCGGCCTGAAGGGCCTGTCAGGCGCATCCAACGACATGCGCACGCTGCTGGAGAGCAATGCGCCACTCGCGAAACTTGCCGTGGATTACTTCGTCTACCACGTGGTCAAGACAGCGGGCGCGTTGGCCGCCAGCATGGGCGGCATCGACGGTCTGGTATTCACCGCCGGCATCGGCGAGCGCAGCCCGGAGATCCGCGGGCGCGTGCTGCGTCGGCTGGAGTGGCTGGGGTTCGTTCTGGACGAATCGGCAAACCAGGCCGCCGGCCCGCGCCTGACGCAGACCCACTCCCAGCGCCCCGCCTATGTTATTCCGACCGACGAGGAGATCGTCATCGCGCGCCACACGCTTGCCCTGCTGGGGAAGTCGTAAAGGATTTCGTAATGTGATTGCGGGATATTGGCCCCCGGCGGTAGGATCGGCATGAAGGAGCGGACCAGCAGATGAGCGGCAGCGGCAATGGGGTCGATATCGCGGCGGTGTACCAACTGCTCTTGCAGGTGGCGGAGACCGTCGGCGCTCACACGCGGACACTTGACGGTCACACCCGGACGCTCGACGCTCACACGCGGCTGCTTCACGAACTTTCGCACTCTGTCGACGAACACCGCGACAAGCTGAATGAGCAAAGCGCGGCGATCAACACCCTGAGTCGTAATGTCAACGAGCAACGCGTGGTCCTGAACGAACACACGCTGTTGCTGCATGCACATGACCGTAAGCTCGACGACCTTGAGCACGGCCAGACCAGCCTGCGGCAAGCCGTGACCGAGTACCATTCGTCAGTTATGGGCCATGGTATCCTGATCAGTGAACTCGATCGCCGGGTGCGACGCATCGAGGATCACCTGCACTTACCGCCGGTTGCTTGATCCGGTCTGAACCGGAACCGCGCCACCCGTCCGGAAAACGGCCCCTCAATCCTCGTTCCCGCCAGCCTGCTCCGCCACATGCGCCCGCCGGCCGAACCGCCCTTTCACCCGTTCGCGCAACGACTGGAACGTCACATACAGCATCGGGATCATGAAAATCCCGATCGAACTCGCCACGATCATCCCGGCGAATACCGCAGTCCCCACGCCACGGCGGCTCAGTTGCGCCGCACCGGTGGCCCAAACCAACGGCACCAACCCAAGAATGAACGCCACCGACGTCATCATCACCGCACGGAACCGCATGCGTGACCCCAGCACCGCCGCCTCGGCAATCGGCATCCCGGCCTCGCGTTGCTCCTTGGCGAATTCCACAATCAGGATGCCGTTCTTCGCCGCCAGCGCGATCAGCACCACCAGCCCGATTTGCGCGTACAGATCGACCGACAACCCGGCGATGCGGATGCCGGCATAGGCCCCCAACACACCCACCACCACGGAAAACAGCACCGGCATCGGGATCGTCCAGCTTTCGTACAACCCGACCAGAAACAGATAAGCGAACAGCACCGACAGACTTAGAATCAGCCCGGTCTGCCCCGCCGCGAGTTCCTCCTGATACGCCGTCCCCGTCCACTCGAACCCATACCCCGGAGGCAGCGTTTGCGCCGACACCTGCTCCATCGCCGCCAGCGCATCGCCGGAAGAAACGCCCGGTCGCGGACTGCCATCGATGGTGATCGAGCGGTAATTGTTATAGCGCGTCACCACCTGCGGCCCCGTAACAATTCGCAAGTTCGCAATGGACCGCAGCGGCACCATGTCGCCATTTTTGTTGCGCACGAAAATGCGCCAGATCGCCGGGATGTCTCCCCGGTCGGCGGGTTCGCCTTCGATATTCACCTGCCAGGTGCGGCCAAACAGGTTGAAGTTGTTGACGTAGACCCCGCCGAGCGTGGCCCCAAGCGCGGTGAACACGTCGCTGATATTAAGTCCCAGCGCCTGCGCCTTGTCGCGATCGATATCGAGATACAACGACGGATTGGTGGCAGTGAAGGTCGAGAACACACGCGCCAGCCGGGGATCCTGGTTGCCTGCTGCAACCAACCCTAGCATGACCGATCCGTTGGCCGACGGATCCTGGCCTTGCAACGCTTCGAGCTGGTATTCGAACCCACCGGCGGTGCCCAGGCCGATAATCGGCGGCAGGTTGAACGGGAAGATCACCGCGGAGCGAATCTGCTGCACGGCGACGAAGGTTTGGCGCACCAGTGCCTGCACCGACGCCGCTGCCCCGGCGCGATCGGCAAACGGCTTCATCCGAGCCACCATGAACGCGGCGTTCGGCTCCGACACGCCGCCATCCAGCAGCGAGAACCCGATGATCGACAGCGTGTCCGAGATTTGCGGCATGCCTTTCAGGATCTGTTCCACCCGCGTCGTCACCGCCGACGTGCGAGCCACGGACGCGGCGTCCGGCAGTTGCAAGGCGATAAAGAACGCGCCCTGGTCTTCCTCCGGCAGGAAGCCGGTCGGCGTGGTCCGCGCGGCGAAGTAGATGCCGGCTGCAAAAACCGCGATGGCCACCAGCGAGACCGCGGCCACCCGTACCAGGCGATGCACCAGCCAGGCGTAGCCGTCGCGCACCTTGTCGATGCCGCGCAGGATCCCGCCCATGATGCCGTGCCGCTGCCCCTGATGGCGCAGGAACACCGCGCATAACGCCGGCGACAGCGTCAGTGCATTGGTCGCCGAAATCACCATGGCGCAACTCATCGTCACGGCGAACTGCCGAAACAACGTGCCGGACAGACCTGGAATGAAGCCGACCGGTACGAACACCGACAGCAATACCAGGGAGATGGCAATGATCGGACCGGTGATCTGCTGCATCGCCTTCCGCGTGGCTTCGGCCGGCGACAGGTCCGGTTCTTCCTCCATGACGCGTTCGACATTCTCGACGACGACGATGGCGTCGTCGACCACGACACCCACGGCCAGCACCATCGCAAGCAGCGATACGGTATTCTCGGTGTAGCCGAGCCCGAGTAATGCAGCGAAGGTGCCGATAAGACTGACCGGGACGGCCACCGTGGGGATGATGGTGGCGCGCACGCTGCCGAGGAACAGGAAGACGACGCCCACCACCAGGACGAAGGCAATCGCCAGGGTCTTCATCACCTCTGTCCTGGTGTCGCGCACGAACGAGGTGGAGTTGTACATGATCATGGCGTGCAGACCCGGCGGGAAGCGCGCCTCCACCCGAGCCAGCGTCTGTGCCACCGCCGCGGCCGTATCCACCGCGTTGGCGCCGGGCGACAGATAGATGCCGATCGGCACGCCCGGCCGCCCATTGAGCCGCGTCTCGCTATCCATGTTCTGCGCGCCGAGTTCGATGCGCGCGATGTCGCGCAGCCGCAGCACCGAACCGTCGGGGTTGGCGCGGATCACGATGGCGCCGAATTCCGCCGGCGTGACCAGGCGGCCCTGTGTTTGCAGGTTGAACTGGAACTGCTGGTCGTTGCCGATCGGCCGCGCGCCGACCCGGCCGATCGGCGCCACCACGTTCTGCGATTGGATCGCCGCGATGATGTCGCCTGCCGTCAGGCTAAGCGCGGTCAGCCGGTCGGTGTCGAACCACACCCGCATCGAATAGTTCAGCTTGGAAAACAGGTTCGCCTGGCCGACCCCGTGCGTGCGCGACAATTGGTCCAGCACATTGATCAGCACGTAGTTGCTGATGAACAGCGGGTCCATCTTCGGATCGTCGCTGTACAGGGCAAGGAATTCCAGGATCGATGTGGAGCGTTTCTGGACCGTCAGGCCCTCGAGCTGAACCTCCGGCGGCAGTTGCGACAGCGCTGTCTGCACCCGGTTATTGACGTTGACCACGTCGATGTCCGGGTTCGAACTGAGGTCGAAGCTGACGGTCAGCGTATAGCTGCCGTCGTTGCCGCTGTTCGACTTCATGTAGATCATCTTGTCGACGCCGACGACCTGGGCCTCGATCGGCTGGGCGACGGCGCTTTCCACGACATTGGCCGAGGCGCCGGGATAGTTGGCGGTGACGGTGACCTGCGGCGGCACGATATCGGGCAACTGCGCAACCGGGATACGCGTCATCGCCAGCGCGCCGGCGATGGTGATCACGATGGCGATGACGATCGCCAGCCGCGGCCGGTCGATGAAAACGGAGGAGATCATTTCCCGCTGGCGCCCTTGCTCGTCGTGCCGGCGGGGGTGGTCGTCGTCGGCGCAGCCGCGGCCGGCGACGCATCGCCTCGCAGTGCTGCCGGACTGGCAGCCATCGGCGGGCTGGCAGGTCCAGCCGAGACCACCTGTCCCGGATGCACCTTTTGCACGCCGTCAACGATGACCATGGCGCCCTCGTTCAGCCCGCTCAGTACCGATGCGACGGTCGGCGTGGACTGGCCAAGCTGGATCCGCGTCTGTTCCACCACGTTCTGCGTATTCACCGTATAGACGTAGTCGCCGCGCTGATCGGACAGCACCGCGGCGCGCGGCACCGTGAGCAATTGCACCGGTTGCACGCCCTCCAGCACGACACTGACAAACTCCCCGTCCACCAGCTCGCGGTTCGTCGCGTTGCCGACCTTGCCATCGGTCAGCAGCGGGTTGGGGATGCTGCCGCGCAGGATCAGTGTGTCAGTGCTGGGCGACACCGTATTGTCGACGAAATTCAGCCGGCCGATCTGGTTGTACATCCGCCCGTCGGGGAGACGGATCCTGATCACCTGGGCGTTGAGGCCGCCCTGGTCAGCATAGCGTCCGCGCAGTTCCAATACGGTGCGGACCGAAACCGGGAACACCACGTACATCGGGTCCTGGCTGACGATCGTCGCCAGCACGCCCGAACTGGGCGAAACCACGTTGCCGACGGTGAGCGTGGTGCGGCCGATCTTGCCGGCGATCGGTGCGTGGATCTCGGTGTAGTCCAGGTTGATCTGCGACTGGCGTAGCTGGGCCTCGGCGTTCTGCACCAGGGCGGCATCGGCCAGCATGGTCGCGCGCGAGTCGTCCACGGTGGATTGCTGCCCCGCGGGCGTATGCAGCAGCGACGCGGCGCGGTTATAGGCGATCGAGGCGTTGGTCAAATTCGCCTGCAACTGCTGCACCGTCGCCTGCTTGGCCGCGAGGTCTGCCTGAAACGGCGGTTGCTCCAGCACATAGAGTAAATCCCCCTTGTTCACCTCCGCCCCTTCGGTGAACAGCCGCTGCTCCATGAACGCGGTGACGCGGGCGACCAGGGCGACGCGGTCAACCGACTGGATGCGGCCGACGAATTCCGACGTTTCGGTAATCGGCTGCAACTGCGCCCGCACCACGCCGACCGCGGGCGGTGGTCTGCCTGGCGCCTGGGCCCAGGCGCGGACGAGGCTCAGGCCGATCAGGGAGGCAAACAGGCAAGCGTGCAGGCGCAAGCGCATCAGATAGACCCTTTCCCCAGGCGCCTGCTGGCGCGCTTCAAAGGCAGATAGGGGCGCCGGCCGGTGAGGCAATAGGGGTGTGGCATGGACCGGTCAACCGGACCAATTGCTTGCCACCGGTCATGCCGATTGCGTAAGCTGTCGATCGAAAAGAACAATCAAGGGGGGTTCCAATGCTCTGGCGCGGATGCGCCCGCCTGTGGTGCGGGCTATCGGTTATTGCAATGCTGCTGGGGGTCTGCACGACGGCCCGGGCGCAAGACAAGACGATCAAGATTGGCGTGGTCTACGACCTGACCGGCCCGTTCGCCGGCGGCGGTTCGGCGCTGCACTATGACGGCGCCAAGATCATGATCGATTGGTTCAACGCCCATGGCGGCATCGACGGCTACAAGGTCGATGCGATCTATGCCGACGCGCAGAGCAAGCCTGACGTCGCGATCAACGAAGCGGTCCGCCTGATAGAGCAGGAGAAGGTGGACATGCTGCTGGGGTTTTTCTCGTCGGCGGAATGCGTGCCGGCGGCGGCGCGCATCGAGGAATTCAAGAAGTTCATGTGGATCACCACCTGCATCGCTTCGCCGGTGCTGGCGGATCGTCATCTGCACTACGTGTTTCGCCCGCAACCCTATGGCACGCAGTGGGGCCTGGCCTCCACCGAGATGCTTGCCGCCTACTCCAAGGCGCAGCTTGGCAAGGATCCGAAGGACCTGCGTGTCGCCATCATCCATGAGGACGGGCCTTACGGCAGCGACGTCGCCAAGGGCAACGAGATGGGCGCCAAGAAGGCGGGCATCAACGTGGTGCTGGACGAAGGCTATTCGGTCACTGCGCCCGACCTGTCATCGCTGATTACCAAGCTGAAGCGGGCGCGGCCGGACGTGATCCTGCACACCGGCTATAATCCGGATATCAGCCTGTTCCTGCGCCAGGCGCGCGAAGGCGGGTTGCGGTTCAGTGCGCTGGTCGGCCATGGCGCCGGCTACACCGACTACAACAAGATCAAGGCGTCGGTCGGCCCCGACGCCAACTACTTCTTCGACGTCGATCCGATCTCGATCTGGGAGACCAATCCCAAGTCACTGAAGCCCGAGCTGCCGCCGCTGATCCAAATGGTCGGCGACGCTTATATGAAGTTGCTCCCTGACACCGTGCTCAAGTCGCCGCATCTCGGCATGGCGGCGTCCAACACCTACACCTTCCTGTACGACGTATTGCCGCGTGCGATCACCAAGTACGGTGGCATCACCCCCGACGACCTGCGCCAGGCGGCGCTGGACACCGACCTGCCGGAAGGCGGCACCATGCTGGGCTTCGGCGTGAAGTTCGAAGGTCCGGACGCGGCGATGTCAGGGCAGAACGACCGAGCCTTTCCGGTGGTGGTCCAATACATCGACGAAAAGAGCTACGTGGTGTGGCCGAAGTCGCAGCAGCAGCGGGAGCCGGTGCTGAAACTGCCGGCGTCCTCGCCCTACGCGGCGCAGTGACCGTCGGCCGATGCTGGAAGTCGCCGGACTGAGCAAGCGGTTCGGCGGCTTCACCGCCGTGTCCGACGTATCGTTCCGGGTCGATCAGGGCAAGATCCTTGGCCTGATCGGCCCGAACGGCTCGGGCAAGAGCACGATCTTCAACATGTTGTCGGGAACGCTGGCGCCGACCGCGGGCTCGATCCGCTTCCAGGGCCGCGAGATCGGCGCGTTGCCGCCGCACCGCATCATCAACGCCGGCATCGGGCGAACGTTCCAGATTCCGCGGCCGTTCCATCGGCTGTCGATCTTCGAGAACGTTGCGCTGGCGGGGTTTTACGGACAGGGGCGGCACTCGCGTGCCCGAGCGTTCGAGGCCGCGGAAAATGCGTTGCGTCTGGTGGGGCTGCCGGTGGATCGGACCGCACCGGTGGATGGGCTGGGCGCCGCGGGCCTGAAGAAGCTGGAGTTGGCGAAGGCGCTGGCGACGGGGCCGAAGCTGCTGCTGGCGGACGAGAGCCTGGGCGGTCTCGACGAATCCGAAATGGCGCAGGCGGCGGAGATGCTGCGGCGGATCAGGGGGGAATTGGGAATTACCATCATTTGGGTAGAGCACATCATGGGCGTGCTGATGCGCGTTGTGGACCGGGTGATCGTGCTGGACCACGGCGTGAAGATCGCCGAGGGCCTGCCCGCCGAAGTGTCCGCCGATCCTCGGGTGATCGAGGTCTATCTCGGCACTGACGCGGTCGCGGTGCAGGCCGTTGTGAGCGCGCGCGCATGAATAAACCTCGCCCACGAAGTGGGAGAGGTCGGCGCATAGCGCCGGGTGAGGGCGATCGGGTCGGCACACTACGCTCTACCTGCTTACGTGCGGCCCGATCACCCTCACCCTCGGTGCTTTGCACCTCGACCTCTCCCGCTCCCGCGGGAGAGGTTTAGAATCATGCTGACCCTCAACTCCATCGACGCCGGCTATGGCAGCTTCCAGGCGCTGTTCGGCGTATCGCTGCAAGTGAACGCCGGCGAGGCGGTCGGCGTTATCGGTCCCAACGGCGCCGGCAAGACCACGCTGATGCGGGTGATCTCCGGACTGATCCGTCCCCGCAACGGCGCCATCAGCATGGAAGACGCCGACCTCCGAGCCACCCCGGCGCACCGCATCCTCGGCCTCGGCATCGCGCACGTGCCGGAGAACCGCCGGCTGTTCCCCCGCATGACGGTGGAGGAGAACCTCCGCATGGGCGCCTTCATCCCCGCCGCCCGCGCCAAATTCGCCGAGCGCCTGGCCGTCGTCTACGACCTGTTCCCGCGCCTGTCCGAACGCCGCCGCCAGCTCGCCGGCACTATGTCCGGCGGCGAGCAACAGATGTGCGCCATCGGCCGCGCGCTGATGTCGGAACCGAGGCTGCTGTTGCTCGATGAACCCTCGGCCGGGCTGGCGCCGGTCATCGTGCAGCAGGTGTTCGCGCTGGTGGAGCGCATCCGCGCCAGTGGCCTGACGGTGCTGATCGTGGAGCAGAATGTTCACCAGGTGCTGCGCGTCGTGGACCGCGCCTACCTGCTGGAGGCCGGCAGCATCCGCGCCAGCGGCACCGCCGCGGAGCTGCTGCAAAGCGAGACCATCCGCGCATCCTACCTCGGAGTTTAGTGCCCGTGCCCGACATTTTCGACATCTATTTGCTCGAGGCCCTGATCAACGGTGTCTTGCTCGGCGGTGTGCTGGCGCTGCTGGCGCTCGGTTTGAACCTGATCTTCGGCGTGATCGACGTGGTGTGGATCTGCTACGCCGAGCTGGTCATGCTGGGCATGTACGGCATGTATTACCTGTTCTCGGTCTACCACGTGCCATATCCGATCGCGGCGCTGATCTGCATCGCCGGAGTCGGCGTGCTGGGCGTGCTGCTGCATCTGCTGGTGATCGAGCCGGTGCTCGGCAAGGCGCCGATCAACCAGTTGCTCGCCACGGGCGGCGTGCTGTTCTTCCTGCAAAGCGCTGCCACCGTGATGTTCGGCATAGACTTTCGTAATCTGGGTATTCGCCTGCCGGTGCTGGAAGTGCATGACATGTACATCAGCTACGCGCGGCTGCTGGCGTTCGGCGTCGCGCTCGCCGGCATGGTGGCGGTGTATCTGTTCCTCGGCCGCACCTATGTCGGCACCGCGATCCGCGCCATCGCGCAGGACCGCCAGATCATGCCGCTGATGGGCGTGGACAGCCGCCGCGTCTACCTGATCACGTCCGGCATCGGCGGCGCGCTGGCCGGCCTCGCCGCCTGCCTGCTGGTGCTGCAATACGACGTGCACCCGTTCATCGGCCTGACGTTCGGACCGATCACCTTCATGATCTGCGTGCTCGGCGGCCTGGGCAACATGTTCGGAGGTTTCATCGCGTCGTTCGTGTTCGCCGAGATCATCTCGGTTGGCGGCTTGTACCTGGACCTCGAATGGGGCTACGTCTTCGCGTTCGTGTTCTTCGTGGTGATGATGTTCGTGCGGCCACGCGGCCTGCTGGCGCGGCGCGCATGAAAGCCTGGGCACCCTGGGTGGTCGCCGGCGCAGGGTTGATCGCGCTGCCGTTTGTGTATCAGGCGCCGTATCCGCTCCACATCATGGTGATCATCCTGATCTGGGCGTTCGTTTATACGTCCTGGTCGGTGATGGGCCGGTTCGGACTGGTATCGCTCGGCCATGGCGGGTTCTTCGGCATCGGCGCCTACACCAACGCGTTGCTGTGGAACTACTTCCATATCACGCCCTGGCTCGGCATTCCGATCGGCATGGCCGCGGCTGTCGTCGTGGCATTGGCAATCGCCTACCCCTGCTCTCGCTTCCGCATCACCGGGCACTATTTCGCCCTGGTGACGCTGGCACTGAGCGCGATCGTGCTGCAGGTGATCACCGCAACGCGCGATACCACCGGCGGCTCGTTGGGCTACACGCCGGAGCGGTATAACGGCGGCAACTCGATCTACGCGTTGCAGTTCACCGACAAACAGACCTGGTACCTGGTGGCGCTGGCGATCTGGGCGATCGGGCTGCTGATCCGCTGGCGCGTCGATCGCAGCATGCTGCGCTACGCACTCGAAGCGATCGCCGAGGACGAGGACGCCGCCGGCGCTGCCGGCGTGCACGTGACGGTGGAAAAACTGAAGGTCACCGCGCTGAGTGCGGCGATGACGGGGTTTGCCGGGGCACTCTACTGCCAGTACCAGATGTTCATCTCCCCCGACACGGTCAGTGGAATTTCAGTGTCGTTGCAGATGGTGTTCGCGGTAGTGGTCGGCGGCATCTACGTGCTGCTGGGACCGACGGTGGGGGCGATCATCACCATCGTGCTGGCCGAGACGCTGCGTATCTACTTCGGAACGGCGGCATTGGGGTGGGACAACGTGGTGTATGGCACACTGCTGGTGGTGTTCATCATCTTCCTGCCGCAGGGGCTGCTGGGCTCAGCGCAGGCGCGGTGGGCGGTGGCGCGCGCGGGGCGGGGATGAGGGGTAGTTCCGAACGGGCTGGGTTAAACCGGACGCTCGTCGCTTTCTTCGAGTAATTGGGCAATGGCATCGATCATCTGTTCTGCCATGCGAACGATCGCGCGTGCAGCGTCTGGCGACACGCTTTCAGGCTCGTCTCCGTAGTCGGCAACCGACTTTATTTCATAAGCGTTGGCGAGGAACCTGGAAAATCCAGGGTCGAGTTGCGGCTCGGTTTGGGCGAGCCGTGCGAACTGGGTTCGTAAGCCGCGATGGGTCTTGGCGAGGCTTCCGGTTCGATCGTGTATGAAGGCCTCTGCTGCGTGATAAGCGGCGATGTACGCTTCGCGCCCGGCGACGTACCCGACGTCCAAACCCACGATAGCCTTCGCCGCGGCCAGATGCTGACGTGCCGCGGCTAATTCGCGGGCCGCTTGCGGAGTCAGAATGTCGATTCCCTCGCGGCGGATTTCACCCATCAAGCGTGTCCGAGCCTGGTATTTCCCCGCCGGAAACGGCTTTGCAGAGATCACTGCTCCGGTTTCCAGCAGAATATCGGTCGTCAGCGCGCCCAACGGCTGTAGCTCGTTCCACAGGTCGGTGTAGTCGCGCAGGAACACGGCAACGTCATAATCCGAATCCGGTCGCGCGTCGCCCCGTGCGCGCGAACCGAACAGTACCGCCCGTTCCAACCTGTCGCCGTACAGCTTGTCCAGGGCCGCACGGAAGCGGGCCAGAACAGGATCGTCAACGCGACTGACCTGAGTTTGGAGGTCCATGCCGATGAGATAGCACGATTGCGGAACCGCGCGCACGTCGCCTTGCCTTTCTCCCAACCCCGCCGCAACTTCCCACCCCTGTATCCAAACACCGCAGAGGTTCCAGCCCCATGAGCGAATTCGTCTCCATCTGCGAAGTCGGCCCCCGCGACGGCCTGCAAATCGCCAAGACCCGCATGGCGACCGACACCAAGGTGCGCTGGATCGCCGCCATCGCCGCCGCCGGCGTGCGCGAGATCGAGGTCGGCAGTTTCGTCCCCCCGCGCGTCATCCCGCAGCTTGCCGACACGCCGGAGATCGTGGCGAAGGTGCTGGAGACTGTCCCCGGCCTCACCGTCCAGGCGCTGGCGCCCAACCTGCGCGGCGTGCAGAACGCCTACAACGCCGGCGTGCACAAGATCAGCGTCCCGGTGTCGGTCAGCGAGGGCCACAGCCGCGCCAACCTCAACCGCGCCCCCGCCGAGTCCATCGAGATGATGCGCGGCATCATGGACTGGCTGCACGCCCAGCCGCGCAAGGTGCCGCTGGTCGCCGGCGTGTCCACCGCCTTCGGGTGCTCTATCGATGGCGTGGTGACCACTGCGCAGACCGTGGCGATGGCCAAGGGCCTCGCCGATGCCGGGGTGGACGAGATCATGCTGGCCGACACCGTCGGCTACGCCCATCCGGCGCAGATCAAGGAGGTGGTGCGCGCCACCCGCGAGGCCATCGGCGGCACGCTCTACGGCCTGCACCTGCACGACACCTGCGGCCTCGGCATCGCCAATGCACTGGCCGGGCTGGAGGAGGGCATCCGCGCCTTCGATTCCTGCCTGGCGGGCCTGGGCGGCTGCCCGTACGCGCCCGGCGCCTCCGGCAACGTGGTGACCGAGGACCTGGTGTTCATGCTGGAGAGCATGGGTTTTTCCACCGGCATCGACCTGGAAAAGCTCTTCGAGGCCCGCCGCCTGCTGCACGAGGGCCTGCCCGCGGAACCCCTGCATGGCCAACTCCCGAAGGCCGGCATTCCCCCGACCTTCCGCAAGGCGGCATAGAAAAGCGGCTCCCCCCTCCCGCAAGGGGAGGGGGAGTAGCCGCAGCCAGTCCCCGCTTCATTTCCCGTCCATGTGCCCGTCATGTGGGATGACTATAGACCACGGATGGACAGCGCGATCATCGAGGCGGCGGACCAGGCCGCGCGACATTGGCGGTTCGCCGGCGACTGGCAGCCCGGCGACACCAGGCAGTGCCAGGCCTTCTGCCGCATGCTCCTGGACACCTTCAACCCCTACAAGCCGGCCGTCATCGACTGGCCCGTCCTGGACGCCGACGCCCGCCAGAGGCTGATCTCCCTGCCCATCTGGGATATCGCCGTGCAGACCGAGGGCCGCGCCCGCCGCCGCATCCTCAGCTACGCCCGCACCGTCGCCGACCCGCTGCTGCGCCAGGCGCTGGAGCACATGGGCTTCGAGGAAGGCCGCCATAAGGAAGTGCTGTCCCACCTCGTCGCCGCCTACGGCATCCAGCTCGAATCCGAACCGGAATACCTCGAACCGCGCGACCCCGAATGGGGTTTTTTGGTCACCGGCTACTCCGAGTGCATCGACAGCTTCTTCGCCTTCGGCCTGTTCGCCCTGGCCAAGCGGTCCGGCTTCTTCCCGCCCGAACTGGTGGAGACGTTCGAGCCGGTGATCCAGGAGGAAGGCCGGCACATCCTGTTCTTCATCAACTGGGTGGATTGGCACCGCCGCACCATGCCGCTCTGGCGCCGGCCGTGGTTCTTCCTGAAGACGCTCGCCGTATGGGGGTTCCTGGTCTGGGAGCGGATCGGGCTTGCCCGCGACGTCAGCGGCGGGCAGAAGCAGGACGCAAACTTCACGGTCAGCGGGGCCGGTTCCGTGGGCGACGACATCGATACGGCCGAGCTGATGGACCTCTGCCTGGCCGAAGACGCCCGCCGCCTGGGCGGCTACGACCCACGCCTGAAGCGCCCCCGCACGGTGCCCAGGCTGGTGCGTTTCGCAGGGTTACTAACCTCTCCCATGAAGTGGGAGAGGTCGGCGCGAAGCGCCGGGTGAGGGTGCCGCGTGTCCCACCGAACTAATCCGCGCAACGGCGCGTGCCGACCCGATCACCCTCACCCGTGTCGCTTCGCGCCTTGACCTCTCCCGCAATGCGGGAGAGGTAGCCGCCCACCCATGCGCACCCTCTCATTCATCCTCGCCCTGCTCGGCCTGGCAGTCTCCATCGCCCTGGTCGGCTTCTACGGCTTCGGCGGCGTCGTCGCGGCGGTGGCCTCCGCCGGCTGGGGCGGCTTCGCCATCATTGTCGCCTGGCAACTGGCGCTGTTCTGCGTGCTTGGCCTGGCCTGGGACGCCATCATCCCGGCCCGCGAACGCCGCCGCCCCTGGGTGCCCATCTGGGGCCGCATGGTGCGCGACGCCGCGGCCAACTGCCTGCCCTTCTCCCAGGTCGGCGGCTTCGTGTTCGGCGCCCGCGCGGTGACGCTGCACGGCTTCTCCTGGCCGCTCGCCACCGCCTCCACCGTGGTGGACGTCACCGCCGAATTCCTCGCCCAGCTCGCCTTCACCGGCATCGGGCTCGGTATCCTGCTCGCCCGGGCGCCACGCTCGGGCCTCGCCGTGCCGGTCGAGATCGGGCTCGGCCTGGCAGTCATGGCCGGGTTCGCCTTCATCTGGCTGCAAAAGGGCGCCGCGCAACTGTTCGCCCGGCTCGGCCGCCGCATCGCCGGGCGCTGGTTCGATAACGCCAACGACCGGATGCAGGTGCTGCAAGCCGAGCTGGGCCTGATCTACGGCCATACGCTGCGCCTGGCGGTCGGCTTCAGCGTGCACCTGCTGGGCTGGATCGGCACCGGCGTGGCCGGCTGGATCGCCTACCGCGTGATCGGCGTCCCCATTGACTTCGACGACGCCCTGGCCATCGAGGCCCTGCTATCGGCCGCCGCCGCGGTCGCCTTCCTGGTGCCGGTGAACGCCGGCGTCCAGGAAGCCGGCTATGCCGGATTGGGCGCGATCTTCGGCGTGCCGCCGGAAATGTCGCTCGGCGTCTCGCTGATACGCCGCGCCCGTGACCTCGCGGTCGGCGTCCCCATTCTCCTGCTCTGGCAGGTGCTGGAGGTGCGGCGGCTGCGTCTGCGAGGCGCTGCGCCGCCCGCTTGACCCACATCAAGGCACGCATAACGCAACTGTGAGATAGCCACGCTCGTGTCTTTCGCGAAAGGACCGGGCGATGTCGGCCTCCACCGTTCTCCCCAAGCCGGTGCAAACCGCGCCCCCGCAGCCGGCCCAGGCCGTGTCGAAGCTATGGGGCCTGCTGCTGGCCGCTGCCGTGCTGCTGCTGGTCCTTGTGGTTCCCACGCCGGAGGGCCTGCCCGTAGCCGGCCAGCGCGTCCTGGCGGTGTTCGGTTTCGCCGTCGTCGTCTGGGTGACCGAGGCGTTGGACTATGCCGTCAGCGCGATCGTCATCGCCGCCCTGCTGGCCTTCTTGCTCGGCATGTCACCCGACCTGGCCAATCCGCACGCGATGATGGGCACGGTGCAGGGCCTCACCATCGCCGTCAGCGGCTTCGGCAATACGGCGCTGACCCTGGTGGCGGCGGCGCTGTTCCTGGCAACCGCGATGACCATCACCGGCCTCGACCGCCGCATCGCCCTGGCGATCCTGTCGATGGTCGGCGTCAAGACCAGCCGCGTGGTGATCGGCGGCATCCTCGTCACCGTCGTGCTGAGCTTCCTGGTGCCATCAGCCACGGCCCGCGCCGCCGCGGTGGTGCCGATCATGCTCGGCATCGTGCTGGCGTTCGGCGCAGAGAAGCGCAGCCGGCTCGCGGCACTGGTGATGCTGACCACCGTGCAGGCGGTCAGCGTCTGGAACGTCGGCGTGAAGACCGCCGCGGCGCAGAACATGGTGGCGATCGGGTTCGTGCAGAAAATGCTGCATCAGGACATCACCTGGTTGCAGTGGCTGATCGCCGCGGCGCCGTTCTCCATCGCGATGTCGGTGGCGCTGTATTTCGTCATGATGTGGATGCTGCCGCCGGAAACCGACACGGTGCCGGGCGGCGCGGCGGCGGTCGTCAAGGCGCGCGCGGCGCTCGGGCCGATGAGTGGCAAGGAGAAGCGGCTGCTGACGCTGTCGCTGATCTTGCTGTGCTTCTGGGCGACCGAGGGCGTGCTGCACCCGTTCGACAGCTCGACGACCACGACCGCGGCGGTGGCGCTGCTGTTCCTGCCGGGCGTGGGCGTGATGACCTGGAAGGAAGCGCAGTCCCGAATTCCCTGGGGCACGCTGGTGCTGTTCGGCATCGGCATCAGCCTGGGTACCGCGCTGTTGCAGACCAAGGCCGCAACCTGGCTGGCCAACCTGGTGGTGGTCTGGTTCGGACTCGATCAACTCGGAGGGCTGGCGATCCTGGCCGTCCTGGGGCTGTTCCTGATCGTCATCCACCTGGGATTTGCCAGCGCCACGGCCCTGGCGGCGTCGATGATCCCCATCGTCATCGCGGTGCTGGAAAAGGTGCACACGCCCGGCATCAGCGTCATCGGCATGGTGATGGTGCTGCAATTCGTCGTCAGCTTCGGCTTCGTGCTGCCGGTCAACTCGCCGCAAGGGATGGTCGGGTACGGCACCGACACCTTCACGGCGCGCGACTTCATTCGCACCGGACTGGTGCTGACGGTGATCGCGTATCTGCTGACCCTGCTGTTCGGCGCCACGTATTGGCAGTGGCTGGGGTATGTGTGAGGCGAGACCTTTGCAGATGTGATGTATAATACCAACCTGCCGAAAGACTGACCCATCGACACTGCGCTACCCTCATCGTCATCCCCGCGAAAGCGGGGACCCAAGCAACATGGATCCCCGCTTTCGCGGGGATGACGATGAGCGGGAACGGTCAATCATATCGCAGGTTGGTATAATTAGTATAGGTCTGGGGCGAGATGCGGCGGGCTGATGCCCAGGCAGAAATCCACCGGATCAGCCGGCGGTTGGCCGAGTTGGCGCACGCCGCGCCCACCCCTTCTCGCCGGCGCGTGCTGCGGCGTAACAGCGCCGGCGAATGGGAGGCACAGGAACTGCCTGCGGAAATGAACTTCGCCGGTCGCCTAGCGTCGGGGAGCCGTGCGGCACTCCAGCGCCGCGTAGCGTGAAGCAACGAACCTCCGCTGCTCAGTGGCGCGTCGGCCGGGATGCTGGCGACGTTCGCAGCGCCTGCCGCCGTGCCCGCGCGCAGGCAAGGACGACCGTATGGATCTCATTCTCGGCGATCCGAGTGACCTCACGGGTACTGTCGGAGCATGTCGGCGACCTCGGCGGGTCCTCCGGGCTTGCTGAGATTCCGGGCAACCTCCGCCGTCCCCTCGGCCATGGCGCGGATCTGGGCCAGAACGGCAACTGACCTGTGCGCCGGCTCCGGCAGGTCCAGGCCTTCCTGGTCACCGAACAGGCCGTCCATGAACCCTTCCACCTCCTCCTGGCGCATCAGGGCGAGCGCTTCCAGCCCTTGCCGTGTCGGGGAAACATCGATCCGCATCAGACGAAATGGCGCCGAGCGCTCCTGATGGCGGGTAAGCCGGCCCCACAGGCCCATCAGCAGCGCGCCGAGCAGTTCGTCTACCGCGTCGATGGTGTCGAACGGCGGCAGTGTGCCACCCCACAAAGCCTCAACTGTCCTGATGGGAGAGACCTCGGGATTGGGCGACGCAATCGCGCCGAGCAATCGCGTGCGCACGGCGTGGAACGGTACCGGACAGTGGTACCGCTCCAGCAGGACGCGCACTTCGGCATCGCTCGCTGCAGGTGGCATGGCAAGCTTGGCCATCAGCTCATCGCCCTTCCTGATCGATCGGTCTCCGCGCGCAGGCAAATCCGTGTGACGCGATCGTTTGGTGTCTGGCTATACAAGCAATGCTCCGTGCCGTGAAACCGCCGGTCAAGCATGGTCCGCGCGGGAACAGTCGTGTCCGGCGAGCGCAATACCGCGCACTATCGCGCGACCCTCAACCATGCTCTTTCGTGCAGCCATGATGGCATCGAAGCTTGCCGCCTCCGGCAAACCGGCGGCCCGATCGCCGTGCCGGCCCATACAGCGCAGGGGAACGTCAATGAACACCGCGATCGACGATGTGAGCATCCTGACGGTCGCCAGTTGCTCGAACATCCGTGCAGAGCATTGTGGGCACGTCATCGTCTCCGGCTCCTATGGCGGCCGCTACAACGCCTTCAACGCCGCGAAATGGCCGGTGCGTGCCGTGATCATGAACGATGCCGGCATCGGCAAGGATAACGCCGGCATCGTCGGGCTGGAGTTCCTCGACCGGATCGACATGGCCGCCGCGACCGCGGACGCGCAGACCTGCCACATCGGCGACGGCGACCACATGCTCGCGCACGGCGTCATCAGCCATGTCAATCGCACCGCCGCCGCCCTGGGCTGCGCGCCCGGTCAGAGTGTCCGGGACTGCGCCGAACGCATGCGTGCGGCCAAGCCGCCCACGGTCGCACCACCGCCGATCAGCGACGGCGCCCGCTTCGTCATGCGCGACGTGCCCGGCGAACCGGTGCTGATCTGCGCCAATTCCATCGGCATGCTGCAACCCGACGACGCCGGCCGGATTGTCGTCACAGCGTCGCATGGCGCTCAGTCCGGAGGCCGGCCGGACAACGTCGTTCCGTTGGGGATCCGAGCGGTGTTCTTCAGCGACGCCGGCGCCGGCGGCGGCATGGACGGCGCCGGCATCGCAAGGCTGGCTGATCTCGAGCAGAAGGGCATCGTCGCTGGCACAACCTCCGCCGACAGCGCCCCCATCGGGGATTCCCGGGCGCTCTACAGCGACGGCATCCTGTCGCACGTCAACCGCCCCGCTGCGCTGGCCGGCGGCCGGGTCGGTATGAAGCTGAAGGACTTCATCGACATTCTGGTAGCCGCGGCAAAACGATAGCCGCGGCGCCGCACTGGCGGGGTTGCCGAAGCAACCCGCGCCGCTGGACTTTGATCGAGGTCAATGCGACGGTCCGCCAAAGGCGGGCACCCTGACACCATGACAGACGATCCGAAACAGAAGGCTCAGGACCTGGTCGACCGCCTGCGCGAAAGCGGGCACAAGGCTGAGGCCGATCAATTGGCTCGCCACCTCAGAGCCCAGGCCGTTGAACGCGGCCTGTTGTTCGCGCTGCGGGAGACATGCGAAACCCTGCTCACGGCCATTGAGGCGATCGACCCCGTCACTCAGACGATGATCCTGGAACTCCGCCTGGAAGTCGAAAAGCGCCTCAGGCTGCGCGACGATCGCCAGGAGCCGGGCTGATTGAGCATGCCGCAACGCGCGGCAGGTTCAGCTTCAGTGCGCTCTCAACTTTCGATTAGCCGCGCCGTGCGTTCGGCTTTTCGATCCAGTGCGCGCCATCCTATACCGCCACGGTGGCCGGCATCCGGTACAGTTGCAGCGCCGCGGCAATTGTTCGGCTGGCGAGGTCGCCGGCCAGCAGGTCGGGCGCGAAATTATAGTTCGAATAACAATGCACCGTTCCGTCAGCGGCGTTCATCACCCCGGCTACGGCGATCGGCGGCGTGCCGGTGCTGCGATTGTAAGCAGCCGTCGCATAGGCGCCCCACACCGAGCTGTACAACTGGTTCTGAAGCACATCGTCACTGCCCCCCTCGTTGGTCATGCTATTGCATCCGGTCCAGGAACCAATACAGGCGCAACAGTTCCAATCCACCTACGGGCTTGACCTGGGTCATACCAGGCTGCCCTGTTTCAGTACATGATGCAACCATTCCATATCTACAACAAATGTCATTTGCCGGATAGGCAAGGGTTATCGTTCCCCCGGTCATTGGAGCAGGTTGGGTGGCTCGTGGGCATCAGGCCGCCTCGCGCGGCGCCACCTCCGCGCGAATGCGGGCACCGGCCGCGCGTTCGGCAACGTCCAACTCGTACGACTTTTGCAAATTCAGCCAGAACCCAGCGCTGGTGCCGAAATGGCGGGCGAGACGCAGAGCCGTCTCGGCAGTCACAGCGCGCTCGCCGGCGAGGATCGTGGTGATACGGTTGGCGGGCACGCGCAGGGCGACGGCCAGGGAATGCGCGCTAAGGCCGAGCGGTTCCAGGAAGTCGTGCCGCAGCACGTCGCCCGGATGCACCGGCGGCAGGTGTTCGCCGCTATCGATGTCGGCAAAATCCACCCGGCCGGCGTCGAGGTCGTCGCGGGAAATCAGGTCTTGCGTCGCCATGGGCGTGGTCCCTGCGAGTGAGTTGGCGGCTAATGGTAGGCCACAATCTCGACCGCGTGGGCGCCATCGTCCCGCCAGACGAAGGCGATGCGCCACTGGCCGTTGATCCGGATCGAGTGCTGGCCTGCACGATCACCTCGCAGCGCCTCTAGCCGGTTGCCTGGCGGGAGACGGAGATTCTCCAGGCGTTCGGCGGCATCGAGAGCGGCCAGATTCCGCCGAGCTGCCTCGGCGAGGTCACGCGCCATCCTCCGCGGCAAGCCGCCGGCGAAGAGCATCGCAGTGGATTTGTCGCGAAACCCGCGGATCACGATGATACGTAGCGCGTAAAACTCGAGGCTTCAAGGATCGGCTCGCTGGTGTCCACCAATGATACGATAAAAACCCGTAACAACCTCTTTCCCGGGGACTATGGACCTTCCAGGTTGCATCCTGGCCGCCCCACTCACCCAACCACCCGCCCCTCGATCGGATACTGCGGATCGTTGTAGCCCGGCGTGGACGGATGCCCGGGCGACACCAGCCGATCGATCAGTGCCTCATCGTCCGGCCCCAGTCGCACGCCCAGCGCCGCCACATAATCCTCCCACTGCGCCTCGGTCCGAGGCCCGCCGATCGCAGCGGTGACCAGCCGATTGTGCAGCACCCAGGCAAATGCGAACGCCCCGGGCGCCACAGCCTTCGCGCGCGCATGGTCGGCGATCTCCTGCGCGATTTGCAGGCTCTCCACCCGCCATTCGGACTCCAGCATCCGCCGATCGCGCCGCCCGGCCCGCGTCTCCGGCTCCGGCGTCACGTTCGGCGCGTATTTGCCGGTCAGCACGCCGCGCGCCAGAGGGCTATACGGCACCACCCCCAGCCCGAAATACCCGCACGCCGGCAAATGCTCTATCTCCGGCTCGCGGTTCAGCGCGTTGTACAGCGGCTGGCTCGCCGCCGGCCGGTCGATGCCCGCCGCGTCGCACAGCCGGCACAGCTCGGCCACCCGCCAGCTTCGGTAATTCGACACGCCGAAATAGCGGATCTTTCCCGCCCGGATCAGGTCGGCCAGCGCGTGCACCGTCTCCGCCAGCGGCGTCGCGTGGTCTTCCTTATGCAGATACAGCAGGTCGATCACGTCGGTGCCCAGGCGCCGCAGGCTGCCCTCCACCGCGTCGAACACGTGCCGCCGAGACAGCCCGCGCGCGTTCGGGCCCGGTCCGGTCGGGTTCGCGCATTTCGTCGCCAGCACCCACCACGAGCGGTTCTCCCGGATCGCCCGCCCGACGATCTCCTCCGATTTTCCGCCGTTATAGCCATCCGCGGTATCGACGAAGTTCACCCCTTGATCCCGCGCACGATCGACGATGCGTCGCGCGGTGTGCTCATCGGTGGCGCCGCCGAACATCATGCTGCCGAGACACAGCGGCGAGACCTTGACGCCGCTCGCTCCCAGGGACCGGTATTCCATTGCTGCCACCCTCCTGCCGAACCATAGGCTGGGCAGCCTACACCGGACCGGCTTGAATGCTGCGATGGGGAATCGGGAGCCACCACGCCGGACCAGCCTTGCGTCGCTGTTCGCGGCGTTCGTCAGCATCGGGATGATGAGTTTCGGCGGCGGTCTGGCGGCCTGGATCCGCCGCGAGGTGGTGCAGCGCCGAGGCTGGCTGGACGACCAGCAATTCCTGTCCGGCTACGCCCTGTCGCAGCTCGTGCCGGGGGCGAGCAATGTCAACCTGGCGGTGTTCATCGGCACCCAGTTGCGCGGTGTGCCTGGGGCCGTGGCGGCAGTGCTGGGGCTGACCGCATTGCCGGTGGCGATCGTCCTGGCGCTTGGGGCGCTTTATCTGCGCAGCCAGGGCATGCCCGGCGGCACTCTGTTCAGCACCGCCCTGACCGGCATGGGGGCCGTGGCGATCGGACTGAACCTCGGCACCGGCATCCGGTTGGGACGCCGGCATATCCGCCGCGTGGCGCCCGCGCTGGTGATGGTGGCCATCGCGATCGCTATCGGCGTGCTGGGTTTTCCCCTGCTGTATGTGCTGGCCGTGATGTTACCGGTCAGCCTGGCACTGGCGTGGCTGGAGCAGCAGGAATGATCGCCATCCTCATCCAGCTTGCGCTGCTGTTCGGCGGCCTGTCATTGCTCGCATTCGGCGGCGGCACCGCGGTGCTGCCGGACATGCAACGCGCCGCGGTCAATCTGCACCACTGGCTGACCGGACCGGAATTCCTCGCGTTTTTCGCCATCTCCCGCGCCGCTCCCGGCCCTGGATCGCTGATCGTCGTGCTGATCGGCCAGAAGGCCGCAGGACTCGCCGGGGCGTTGGTCGCGTTCGTCGCCATGTTCGGGCCGTCCTGCATGCTGGCCTACATCGCCGCGCGGGTTTGGCACCGTTCGGCCCACGCCGCCTGGCGGGTGTTGGTAGAACGGGCGCTGGCGCCGGTCGCAATCGGCCTCACATTCGCCAGCGGCCTGGCACTGATCCGCGGCACAGAGCATGGCTGGGTGGCCTACGCGGTGACTGCCGGTGCAACGCTCACTTTCGCCTTCACCGAGCTGAACCCGATCGCGCTGCTTGCGGGTGGCGCCGTCGTGCTGCTGGTCGCCGGACGATGACGGCCGAGCTACTGAGAAGCCGGTAACGCAGGCGACAACTCGGCGATCATCGTCATCCCCGCAATCATCGTCATCCCCGCAATCATCGTCATCCCCGCGATCATCGTCATCCCCGCGATCATCGTCATCCCCGCGAATGCGGGGACCCAAGCAACATGGGTCCCCGCTTGCGCGGGGATGACGTGACTGAACACGCGTCTGTCGTCCTACTTCCCGGCCGCTGAGTAAATCGTGTCGCATCGGTGCGGCTGGGACTGCACCTGATAGAGCGCGGCAAACTCGGACCGCGCCAGCAGCGTAAGCCGGTCGGCAGCGAAGTGCGCGAGGTTGGGCGCGCCGCCGGCGTCCAGCAGCAGCACGTAATCGAAGCCGCACAGATCGACCGCGCCCGATTTCGCGAAGTCCAGATAACCAGGCATCGGCCCAACCCCATCGCCCAGGGCACGATACTTCGGCAGCTTCTCGATCGGCTGCTGCGACGGGAAGTCGAACAGAAATGGCCAGAAGGCACGGCGATCAACCATCGCCAGCGCCGGCATGTGAATGTCCTCGCGTTGGCCGTTCGACAGACGACGCCACGCTGGCGCATCGCGCCAGTATTGCGGCGCTTCCTCCGGCGTGACGGACGCGCTGAAGACCGCGCTGCCGGGTTGCACCGATGCAATGACGGACCGTAGTTCGGCGATGTCGATGGCGCTGCCGTGCCAGGCAAGGCAAAGAACAGTCATGCGCGCGGCGAACAGACCGATGAAGCCGATGGCGGCAGCGGCTGCGATTGCTCGCGGCAGGCGTTGCGGCAGAATGCCGGCAAACAGCAGCAATGCGAACATGATCGCAAATCGCATGTCGATGTTCTGTGCTCCCATGGCGGCGGTTGGCACAGCGGCAAAGATTGCGAAGCAGATTGTCAGGGCAATGCCGGAGCCGGACGCCAGCCGACAGCGTCGCATCAGCAGCGCCGTCAGCAGAAACAGTGCGATCGCGACGGCGGTGATGGTGTCCAGCGTGCGGCTGTAGTTTATCAACGGCACCAGCAGCAGCAGAGCTTTGTCGTGCAGCGAGGGGAATTCGGTGCCGCCTTCGATATGCGAGAGCGGAGACAAAGCATACAGGACCGCAGCCGGCAGCAACGTCGCCGCAATGACAGTCATGCGGCGAATGGCGAACCGGAGCGAGCGGGGGCGGTTGTTCCATACCTGTGAGGCTTCAAATGACGACAGCAGAATAGCCAGGAATACCACCCCCATGATGTGGCAAAAGAACACCGTAGTGACGCCGAATGTAACGACTATCACTGCGCGTCCGGGACTGCTGTTCCGCCAACCGATCCATGCCGCGGCAACCAACATTGCCAGGCCGATAGCGGCGTTGAAATTCAGGAAACCTAGCAATATCGCTTCATTATAGGCGACGAGGCCAACTGCCAGTGCCCACCACGAACGCCTGCCGAAGACCGCGTGGCTGTAAGCGACCGCCCCCAGGACCTGAAGCAGCACAATGCCGGCGACGACGATGCGACCCGCCACGTGTACCGGCAGCACGTGCAGCAGCGGCGGCATGACAAGGTCGATTGCGAGGTCGGGAATGATGACCCAATGCGGCGCGGCGAACTGCGACAGTGCCGGGTCGTGCGGCCAGGCCAGCACCACCATGCGTGCCAGGTGGTTGGGGTAATCGAGCAGGGGAGGGACGTCCACCAATAGCAGGGGCACGATCAACACGGCGCAAAGAAGCAGCAGTGCGGCCCACCAGGCTCGGCGATTGTCACGCGCGATTCGCGTCGTGGGCGTGGCATCGATAGCATCTGTGACCGCGAGGGGAGAGATATCGATGGTGGAAGATCCAGTGAGTGGCGCCCGCGCCGTTATGGACGGATTCATGGCCGCGTTCAACGCGGAAGACGCGCACGCGATCCGCACGCGGTGGTTCCATTTTCCGCATGTGCGATTCCACAGCGGCAAGGTAACGGTGATGCAGCGGCCGGAGGATTTCCATAGCCTGGTCTGGTCCCGCGGCGGGCAGTCCGAAGACTGGGGGCGATCCGCCTGGGACTATGTGGAACCGATCGATGCAGGACCGGACAAGGTGCACTTCCGTGTACAGTTCACCCGGTACCGCGCGGATGGCAGCACGATTGGCAGTTATCGCTCGTTGTACATCGTCACGTTCCAGGATAGGCGGTGGGGGATTCAGGGCCGGTCGAGTTGGGCAGCGTAGTGGGATGGCGGTCGCGGGCGTAACGCGGCATGATCGGGGGACGGGAACGTTGATCGGAAGGATAGATCATGGACGCCGACGCCAAGAAGACGACGCTACGGATGATCCCTTACGGGATTTACGTGCTGACCGCGGATGACGGCAAGGGGAATATCGGCGCCGCCACGGTGAACTGGGTGACGCAGGGATCATTTGCGCCGCCGCTGGTGGTGGTTGGTGTGAAGGCCGATTCCGGTGCGCACACCGTGGTCAAGGGCACCGGCAAGTTCGCGTTGAACATGCTGGGCAAGGACCAGAAAGGGCTGGCGTTCACCTTCTTCAAGCCGGCGAAGATGGAAGACGGCAAGCTATCCGGCCAGGCGTTCCATCATGGCGCCAACGGTGTGCCGATCCTGGATGCGGCGATCGGCGCGATCGAATGCGAGGTGAAGTCGATCGTCGAGATTGGCGACCACCACATTGTGGTCGGCGAGGTGACCGAGGCGCATTTGCCGAAGCCGGTAGAAGGGCGGCCGGATGCGGCGATCCTGGAGATGAAGGATCTGGGCGACAACGTGTATTACGGCGGTTGATGACTCGCAGCCTCTCCCGCGCCTGGCGCGGGAGAGCAAAGGAATGCACTCATGATCAGCAAGTTCGCCACGGTTTATCCGGGCCACGTCGATATGCCGGACAGTGGCCAGGATGCAACTCCGGCCAACGAGCGGCGATTTTCCAACGACCAGCTTGCCGGCGTGTTCGCCAAGACCGAGGCGATCGCGAAGCTGATGGATGAAACCGGCTGGGACACGCTGTGGCTGGCAGAGCACCACTTCCAGTTCGAAGGCTACGAGGTGTTGCCGAACCTGCTGATGGCAGCGGTGCATCTATGCCATCTTACGCGCGATTTGAAGATCGGCTGTGGGTTCAACATCGCGCCGATGTGGCACCCGCTGCGGCTGGCGGAGGATTATGCCTGCGCTGACATCATGACCAAGGGCCGCACTGTGTTCGGTGTCGGGCGCGGCTACCACTCGCGCGAAGTCGAGACGTTCGGTGCGCCGATCCTCGACCAGGACGCCAATCGCGAATTATTCGAAGAGCAGGTCGATGTGATTTTCAAGGCGTTCGAGAATGAACGGTTTTCGCATAAGGGCAAGCATTATACATTGCCGCCGGAGGTGCCGTATCGCGGCTACACGCTGAAGGAGTTGACGCTGGTGCCGCGGCCGATCCATCGGCCGGTGGAATGCTGGCAACCGGTGGTCAGTGCCAGTGCGCGCGGGCTGGACTTCATGGTGAAGCACGGAATCAAAGGCGCGGTGGGCGGCGGTGCGGCGACGATGCAGGCGGGGCCGATCACGGCTTACCAGGAAGCGGCGCATCGTGCCGGCAAGGATTTGAAGCTGGGCGAAAACCTGATGCTGGGCATCTTCGTGCACCTGGCGGATACGAAAGAGAAGGGGCTGAAGGAGATTACGCCGCTTTATGAAGAGCATGCCAAGATGTTTGCTCCACTGGGCTTTCTGCCGGGCGTGACAAAAGAGCAGATTGCGGCGATCGCGCAGCGGGGCGGGTGGTACGCGGCGGGGGTGCCGACCGTGGAGCATTATATGAAGATGGGCGCCTGGTTCACCGGACCGCCCGAGGAACTGGTCGCGTACCTGCGCGAGTTGGAAGCGCGTTATCCTGGGCTGGAGCACATCAATCTTTCTACCCCGATCGGCACGCCGCTTGCTGTCATGGAAGAGCAATTCAGGTGGATCGCCCAGTCTGTCATGCCGGCGTTTCTGCATCGGGATCGGGATCATACTCGGGCGGATTCCAGATAACCCGGTTGCTGGTGGTCTTTACGACGATGCGGCGGCGCGGCCATACCGATTCCTTCAACGTGAGACGGACCGTCACCCGGCCGCCGGCGCGGAACGGGAGGAACAAGGTGCGTTTCACCAGGAACCGCAGTTGCGATACGGAGCCTTCCACCGTTGTCCATGGCCAGTTGACAATCAGCTTGCGGGCCGGCGTGGTGCCCGTCGGGGACAGCGAGCTGGTTTCGATTGGCACGTCGGTCGATCGGTTGCTGCGCGCCGGCCGTGCGATGAGAAATGGCCATCGCACGGTGACGGCGCGAACATAGTAGTCCGGGTTAGCGCTTTCGCCGATCACCAGGGCGACGTGCCAGCCGTCGTTCGACGTGTCGGAGACGATGACGGCAAACTCCGGCACCTCCGGCAGCAATTGTCCCTCGTCGCCGCCCTCGGTTGCATCCTGATCCTCGAGGTCGTCCTCGGGATCCGGGCGGCGAAACAGCATTGCCATCAGGTGTTGTGCAACTCTTCGCCGGCGAGGCGCTCGCAAAGTCTGGCCATTTCGGTGTGATCGGCGTCGTCGCCGAACATCGTCTGCGCGGCAAGCACGAATTCCTTGCACAACGCACTGATGGGGGAGGGGGTTCCGGTCTCGCGTCCCACCTGCAACGCGATCGACACATCCTTGGCGAGCAGACCAAGTGTGAAGCCCGCGTCGAACGATCGCGACAGCACAAACTGTTTGAACTTCTTCTGTGTCGAGTTGTTCATGCCGGTGGCGGCGTTCAGCACATCCACCATGACGGCGGGGTCCAGGCCGAAGCGTTGGCCGATCAGCAAGGCCTCGATGCCGATCAGAAAACCGCCGGTGGAGACAAGGTTATTCAGCGCTTTCATCGCCTGGCCGGAGCCGACGGCGCCCGTCCGCAGCACCGATACGCCCATCGCCGACAGCACCGGCATGACGCGATCGATCACCGCGGTGTCGCCACCGACCATGATCGCGAGCTGTCCGGTTTTGGCGCGCGGCACGCCGCCGGAGACCGGTGCGTCGATCAGATGGCCGCCAAGCGCATGCACGCGTTCGGCGAGTTCCTGAGTGACCGATGGCACGCCGGAACTCATTTCGATGACGACGGTGCCGGGGCGCATGCCGGCCAGCACGTTGTCGTCGCCGGCTTCCAGCACGTGTGCGACAATGGCGCTGGTCGGCAGCATGGTCACCACGACGTCGGACGCCGCTGCGAGTTGGCGCAGGCTGTCAGGTGCGTGACCACCGATCTGTTGCACGAAATTGTTGGCAACCTCACGCCGCGAATCATTCACGTGCAGACTGAAACCGGCGCGCACCAGGCAGGTGGCCATCGGCCACCCCATATTGCCGACGCCGATAAAGCCGACGCTGGGCTTGTCTGCCATACCGACTATCCTTTCGCGCTATCGACGTCCTTGAACACCTCGGTCGCGATGCGGAACGCTTCCAGGCAGGCGGGGATGCCGCAATAGGCGCCAATTTGCAACAAAATTTCCTTGATCTCGTCGCGTGTCACGCCGTTGTTCAGCGCAGCGCGCAGATGCAGCCGGAACTCGGCGCCGCGATTGAGTGCCGCCAGCATGGTCAGGTTGATCATGCTGCGCGTCTTGCGCGGCAGGCCGGGGCGGGTCCAGATCATGCCCCAGGCGACTTCGGTCGTCATCTGCTGGAACGCCGCATTGAAGTCGTCGGCGCGTGCGATCGAGCCGTCGACGTAGTCGGCGCCGAGAACTTCTCGCCGTACGTCCAGTCCTTTCTTGAACAGATCGCTCTGGTATTCCGGTCGGTTCGGAATGTCCGGCATGGCGTGTCTCCCTCTTGTCGCGAACGCGGCGGACCGTAGAGATTGCCTGCGCTTGCGGCAAGCGGTTGACTGCCGGGCCTATACCGGAAGGGGGACGATCATGGCAATGAACTCGAGCATGACCTACGAAGTGCTGGCGCTGCGATACGGCATATTCGATGGGCGCTTGCAGTACCAGAACTTCATCATTCCGGACGATCATTCGGCGCCGGATCCGCTGGATTTCTTCGTCTTCGCCATTCGCGGCAATGGGCGCACGATTGTCATGGACACCGGCTTCAACCCGGTCAGCGCGCAGCGGCGCGGGCGCGAACTGCTATGCTCTCCAGCGCAGGCGCTGCGCGATGCGGGCATCGAGCCGGCCGAGGTAAAGGATGTGGTGCTGACCCATATGCATTGGGATCACGCCGGCGGCATGGAGTACTTCCCCAAGGCGACGTTCCACATCCAGGCGGCGGAGATGGCGTATTGCACCGGCCCCTGCATGTGCCAGCCCTTCCTGCGACGGCCGTTCGATGTGGACGACGTGCAGAGCGTGGTGCGTGCTTTGTACACCGATCGGCTGCGTATCCATGAAGGCACGGTAGAGCTGGCGCCGGGCATCACGCTGCATTTGATCGGCGGTCATTCCGGCGGCATTCAGTCCATCCGCGTGCCAACCGAACGGGGTTGGGTGGTGCTGGCGGGCGACGCGACGCATCTCTGGCGCAACATTCGCCAGCGCAATCCGTTTCCCGTGGTGGTGGATGTGGCGCGGATGTTGAAGGGGTTCGACATCCTGAACGGGCTGTCGGACGGGCCGGACCATGTGATTCCCGGGCACGATCCGCTGATCCTGAAGCGCTTTCCATCGTTGGATGGAAACGTGGAAACGGTCAGACTTGATCTGCCTCCGATCGCTTAGCAACGGATCGGCGCGATGGGCGTTCCGGTTCAAGGCCGAAGGAAAAGAACTCATGGCACGACCCCCTGGTCCCGGTCCGGATCCCAACCCGGCGCCACCGCCGCCGATCGAGTTGCCGCCGCGGCCCGATCCGATGCCGCCGGCAGGTCCGCCGACGCCGCTATAGCGGCGCGGTGTCATTGCGGGAGGCGCCGCTTCGCCGTACACCTCTCCCGTCAAGCGCGAGAGAGGTTGAAGCACATGCACGACGAAATCGCGGAACTGACCCGGGTAGCGCAGGCCTACGACTCGCGGCATGAATTTATCAGCAGCGTTGCCTGGCCCGGCGGCGCGCAGATCGCCGTGAACCTCACGGTCGATTTCGACGCGATGCTGCTGCGGCGGCTGATGAACGAACCGCCGATGCAGCTTGCGAAAGGCGAATTCGGCGGCCGGGTCGGCATCTGGCGGCTGCTGGAGTTGTTCGAGTCGCACAACGTGAAGGCGACGATCTTCACGCCCGGCCGAATCTGCGAGCTGTATCCGCAATCTCTGCACGCCGCGGTGCGCGCCGGCCACGAAATCGCCGATCATATGTGGGAACACCGCGTACCAGGGAGGCGGCGCTGGAGCAAGACCATCTGCTGAAAACGGCCGCGGCGTTGGAAAAGATCGCGGGACGGCGGCCGGTGGGTACCCGCAGCGATCACACGCGTTCGCTGCTGAAGCGGGAAGGGTTCCTGTACCACGTCCCATAATTCCGCCGCACAACTTCCCTATTACATCACCGACGACCACACAGCGGCCACCACCCTGATCAATCTGCCATTCCACTACGCTATCGATGACGCGATGTTCTTCAATTTCGCCTGGCTTGGCAGCAGCAATGCAGCGCAGCGTATCACCGACCCTGAAAGGGTGTTCGACATGTGGTGGGCGGCGTTCCAGCAGCGGTCCCGCGCGGGCGGCTACCTGAACGTGGTGATGCATCCGTTCGTTTCCGGCCGCGCGCTGCGCACCGCCATGATGGATCGGCTGATTGCGAAGATGAAAACCCTGCCTGGCGTGTGGTTCGCGACCTGCGAGGAGGTGGCGCGGCATTGCCTCGCGACCTGCCCGCCGCGGCACGGTTGAAGGGAGATCGGTGCGATGCCCTGGAAAGACAGCTACACCATTTCCGACGAGGTCGGGCTGGCGGATCGTGACGTGCATTGGCCCGAGGGTCAGCGGTGCTGTGTTTCGATCACCGTCGATTTCAGTGTCGCTGCCGGGCCGGCGGGAATCACCGCGGCCGACCTGGCAAGCCCGGCAGCGGAATTCGCCCGGCATGACGGATTGACCCAGCTTCTCTCCGTGCTGCGGCGGCATGCGTTGCATGCGACCTTCGCTGTGCCGGCGCTGATGGCACGAATTCTGCCGGATCAATTGCATGCTCTCATGGAGCAGGGGCATGAGATCGCGGCGGAGGGTCTGCGGCACGAAGATGTCAGTGCGCTGTCGCGGGAGGAAGAACGCTCCCGACTGGCGCTGACCACGCAGATCCTGACCGAGACGATCGGGCAGCGTCCCGCGGGATGGTTTTCCCTGCCGCGGCAGGAAGACCCGTTTGCCGGTGGTACGATCAGCCCGCATACGGTCGATCTGCTGATCGAGGCAGGCTATGAGTATTTCGGTAATGGCCTCGCTGATGACATTCCGCATTACTGGGTCAGCGATTTCGCATCGCGGCGTGCGCTGCTGACGCTGCCGTACTATTATCACTTCGACGATCACTTCTTCCTGCTGTTCCCCCGCAAGGGAACCGGCCTGGAGAACGCCGACATGCTGCTGCGTAACTGGAAGGCGGAGTTCGACGCACAATACCGGCGCGGCCGGATGTTCCACATGACCTTACATCCGCAAGGTGTCGGGTGGTGCAACCGGTTGCAAGTGCTGGACGAGTTCCTTGGTTACATACGCAGCATGCCGGGGCTTTGGAACCCGACCGGGACGGAATGCGCCAGGTATTGGAAAGAAGCGTATCCGGAACGAACGCATCTGCGCCTGGAGCCGAGCATCTGGCAGGACCATGCAGGAAGTTTGAGTTAGGATGTGTCGCACCGCCCGCCCCAACCGTCATGGCCGGGCTTGACGCCGCCATGACGATTGGGGCGGCAGATATAAGTCACCGCCCGCGGAACACCGGCTTGCGGCGTTCCTTGTGGGCGCGGATGCCTTCTTGCAGGTCCTCGCTGGCGCGCACGCGCCCGAGAGTCTGGCTGACCGCAACCATGCGTTCGACCGGGCCGATCGGCAGCACCTCGGCGGCCAGACGCTTCAGCGTGCCCATGACCAACGGCGCGGAGTCCAGCATTTGCTCGGCCATCGCCAGGGCTTCCGCCTCGTGCGTTCCGTTCGGCACCACGCGATTGACGAAACCCACCTCATAGGCACGCTGGGCGGAAACCTTGCTGCATAGCAGCATCATTTCCATCGCCAACTTGTGCGGCATGCGCGAGACCAGCGAACTGATCATGCCGCCGGTGACGCCGAGCTTTGCCTCGGGGTAGTAGAAGATCGTGTTCTCGGTGGACACCATCAGGTCGCACATCATCACCACGACGATACCGCCGCCGACGCACCAGCCGGACGTCGCGGCGATGATCGGCTTGTCGGTCTTGAAGCCGACGCCGGGAATGGCGCGCCAGAGTTCCGGCAGGTCGGTGACATCGGCGCCGGAGGTGAAGGCGCGCTCGCCGGCGGCGGACAGGATGGCAACGCGTTGTTCGGACGCGGCGTCGAACGCCTCGAATGCGCGCTGCAGTTCGACCGCGACGGCCGCGCTGATCGCGTTCAGCTTCTCCGGACGATTGATGCGGATGATCGAGATCGGACCGCGTTCTTCTGTCGTGACGACGCTCATCGCGTTTTGCCTCCCTGGCGGCGTTCGGGCGATGCTAACACAGCGGCTTCATCATCTGCACGACGCCGCTGATGTAGACGTCGTCCCAGTCTTCCTCGACGTAGCCTGCCTTGGTGTAGAATCCCATGGCTTCGGGCGTGGCGTACAGCACGGCCATGGTACAACCACGCTCACGTGCGAAGTCCTCGGCGAGTTGCAGCAGGATGCGGCCGTAACCTTTGCTCTGCGATGCCGGGTGAATGGCGACAAGGCGAAGACCGGCGAGGCCGTCTTCGGTAATGTCGACGCGGATGGAGCCGATGGGCCGCTCGTCGAGACACAGCAGCAATGCGTAATGCCCTGGCGCGTGGTCGTCCGCGTGTTCCAGGGCGTATTTCTGCGCTTCCAGCAGCACATCCCGTCGGATGCTATGATAGACCTCCCAGTCGTCCGGCGAGGCGGGCGGGCGCAGGCAGTACGGTCCTTGGCGCAGGTCTGACATGGCGGGGGAGTGTGCGCGGACTGCCCGCGAGCCTCAAGTGGCAGCTATCGCGATATCGCCTCCAGTCGCAACCGGGCAGTACGGGGACCCATCACGGCGATGACCGAGGCGACGATCAGCATCGCGCCGGCGATGAATACGAACACCCCGGTGGTGCCGTAATTCCTCAAACAGAACGCAATCATGAACCCCACAAAAATCGTGCTGAACCTGCTCCAGGAATAGACGAAGCCGACGGCGCGAGCGCGGATGCGAGTTGGGTACAGCTCCGCCTGATAGGCGTGGAAGGAGAACGACAGGCAGGTGTTGCTGATCTGGATCAGCGCGCCGCACGCCATGATGCCGATGGCCGTCGATTGCTGGGAGAACAGCAGGCCGAACAAGGCGATGCCCAACGCCGACAGCGTCACCTGCCATTTGCGCTCGATCCGATCGGCAGCGCGCGTGGCAAACAGCGGACCGACGGGCGCCATCATCGCAATCACGAAGGTATACTCGAGCGACTTCGTCACCGTGATGCCTTGCGATAGCAGTAGCGTCGGCACCCAACTGGCGAATCCGTAATAGCCGATCGATTGCAGCAGATTGAACACGATCATCATAAGCGTACGCGGCAGGTAGGGCGCCTGCCAGATTTCCCAGAACGATCCGGTTTCCCGTTCGATCTCCCCGGCCAATACCTGCGGCGGCGGCAAGGGGCGCCTGGTTTCCGCCTGGACGCGCGCCTCCATCATCGCGGTAATGCGCTCGGCTTCCCGCGCGTTGCCGTGCTGGGCGAGCCAGCGCGGCGATTTGGGAAGGCCCAGGCGCAGCCACCACACCACGATCGCGCCGACGCCGCCGATCATCGCGACGACCCGCCAGCCGTCGTAACCGAACACCGTGGTGGGCACGAACACCCATGCCAGGAAAGCGACGACCGGATAGGACAGGAAGTGGATGAACTGGCTGAACGCGAAGGCCCGGCCGCGGCGTTCCTTGGGCACCAGTTCGGACAGATAGGTGTCGATCGTGACGAACTCGACGCCGATGCCCAGCCCGGCGAGCAAGCGCCAGAAGTCCAGCCAGAACGGCGTGGATTGGCACGCCATGCACAGCGTCGCGGCTGAGTACCACAACAGGGCGAAGGTGAAGATGGTGCGGCGGCCAAACAGATCCGACAGCCAACTGAACGCCAGCGTGCCGATGAACATGCCGATGAAGGTCGATGCAACCAGGCTGGCATAGCCGTTGATGTCAAAGAACCCTTGCGTTGTCGGCGTCAAAATATGCGCCTTGAACAGACCAGGCGCGATATAGGCGGTCAGCGCGTTATCGTAGACTTCGAAGAACGCGCCCATCGACAGCAGGATGACCAGGCCGCGCGTGTAGCGCGTCGCCGGCAGGCGATCGATGCGGGCGGCGATCGTCGAACTCGGAGTGGCGTCCACGCGGAGGAATTCCTTCCCGTAATATTGCTTGACTCGAAGGGTCGCACGGGACGGGATCGGTGGCGAGACGGGGTTTCCCCGGCCGCTGGGGCCTTGCAATCCCGCGCCGGGCGTGGTCTTAGCCGCGGGATCATGCACGGCCCGGAAACCATGCCCGATTCCCTGCCTGATCCAGCCGAAAACCCGCTGCTCGCCGCCGAGCGCGTGTTGATCCTCGACTTCGGCAGTCAGGTCACCCAGCTCATCGCCCGACGGCTGCGCGAAGCCGGTGTCTATTGCGAGATCTGGCCGTTCAACGTGGACCCGGCCCGCATTGCGGCGTGGGCGCCACGCGGCATCATCCTGTCGGGCGGCCCGGCTTCCACGCATGAGGCAGCCGCGCCGCTGGCTCCCGCAATCGTGTTCGATATGGGCGTGCCGATCCTCGGCATCTGCTACGGCGAACAATTGTTGTGTCAACAGCTCGGCGGCGAGGTGCAACCATCCGATCATCGCGAATTTGGCCGCGCCTTCGTCGATGTCACCGGCGATTGCGCGTTGTTCCGCGACGTCTGGCAGCAGGGCGCGCGCGAACAAGTGTGGATGAGCCATGGCGATCGGGTGACAAAGTTGCCTCCCGGATTTCGCGTGGTGGGCGTGTCGGAAGGTGCGCCGTTCGCGGCGATCGCCGACGATGACAGGCACTATTACGGCGTGCAGTTCCATCCGGAGGTGGTGCACACGCCGCACGGCGCGGCGTTGCTGCGCAATTTCACCCACGGCGTGCTGGGTTTGGGCGGCACCTGGACCATGGCCGGCTTCCGTGCGACGGAGATCGCTCGCATTCGCGCGCAGGTGGGGCAGGGCCGGGTGATCTGCGGCCTGTCGGGTGGCGTCGATTCATCCGTCGCCGCGGTGCTGATCCACGAGGCGATCGGGTCGCAGCTTACCTGCATCTTCGTCGATCACGGTCTGTTGCGGGAGGGTGAGGCGGCGCAGGTGGTGGAGACATTCCGCAACCGGTTCAACACCCGCCTGGTGCATCGCGACGCGTCGGATCTGTTCCTGAACGCGCTCGACGGGGTCACCGATCCGGAAGCCAAGCGCAAGACGATCGGGCGGCTGTTCATCGACGTGTTCGACGAGGAGGCGGCGAAGCTCGGAGGCGCGGACTACCTGGCTCAGGGCACACTGTATCCAGACGTGATCGAAAGCGTCAGCTTTACCGGCGGGCCGTCGGTGACGATCAAGTCGCACCATAATGTCGGTGGGTTACCGGAACGGATGCGCCTGAAGCTGATCGAGCCGCTGCGGGAGTTGTTCAAGGACGAGGTGCGCGCTCTGGGGCGTGAACTTGGCATTCCCGAGAGCATCGTTGGCCGACATCCGTTCCCCGGCCCGGGTCTGGCGATCCGCATTCCCGGCGCGATCACGGGGGAAAAACTGGCGCTGCTGCGCAAGGCCGATGCGATCTTCCTGGAGGAGATCCGCGCCGCCGGCCTGTACGATGCGATCTGGCAAGCGTTCGCCGTGCTGCTGCCGGTGCGCACCGTGGGGGTGATGGGCGATATGCGCACCTACGACAATGCGTGTGCGTTGCGCGCGGTCACCTCCACCGACGGGATGACGGCGGACGTGTATCCGTTCGATGCCGGGTTCCTGACGCGGGTGGCGAGCCGCATCGTCAACGAGGTGCGGGGGATCAACCGGGTGACGTACGATATTACGAGCAAGCCGCCTGGAACGATCGAGTGGGAATGATTTCAGGGTCTGCCGGGAAGGTTCGGGGACTATCGCCAGTTCCTACATAAGTGATTGAATTAAAATAGTATGTTGACCGAAGCCTATCGGCATCTTTCGCTGGGTAGCGGTTGCGAACGACGGCTCGGATGACGGTCTTGTCTCCACTTGCCGCCAGCCTGTAGACGGGATACCGTCAGCCCGTAGAGACTGGCTGACGGTATTTTTTCTCTCTTATCTTTATGATAAATAAGGAGAAAATGTCCCGACGTTGGCCTCAAATTGCCTGACGGTATTTTGGGTCGAAGGGACGGGAAATGCTGACCGACACCGCGCTGAAGAACCTAAAGCCCAAGGGGAAGCCGTACAAAGTCAGCGATCGCGATGGGATGTATGTCGTTGTGGCACCGTCGGGGACGGTGACCTTTCGGCTGGACTACCGCTTGAATGGCAGACGAGAGACCGTGACTCTTGGCCAGTATGGGCCGGCCGCACTCTCGCTAGCCCGCGCGCGTGAAAAGACGATAGATGCGCGTCGAGCCGTGATGGAAGGCAACTCGCCCGCTCATGAGAAGCAGCGTGCGAAGCGACGGATCAAGGAGGCGAAGAACTTCGGTGAATTCGGTGAGCGGTGGCTCAAGGATGCCCCGATGGCGGACAGCACCCGAGCTATGCGCCGCGCCATCTTCGAGCGAGAGCTCTTGCCCGTCTGCAAAAATCGTCTTCTCCACGAGATCAGGCCTGACGATCTTCGTGCGCTCTGCGCGAAGATCGTTGATCGGGGCGCGCCCGCGACCGCGATCCATGTGCGGGATATTCTGAAGCAGATTTACGGTTTTGCGATTTTGCATGGCGAAAAAATCGCTAACCCGGCCGACGAGGTCGGCCCAGCATCCATCGCCACTTTCGTCCCGAAGGATCGATCGCTTTCGCCGACTGAAATCCGCGTGATGCTTAAGCAACTTGAGCATGTCGCGACGCTTCCCACCATCAGGCTCGGGATGCGGCTTTTTCTAATGACGATGGTGCGCAAGAGCGAATTGCAAGACGCGACTTGGGACGAGGTGGATTTTGAAAATGCCGTCTGGAGCATTCCCAAGGAGCGGATGAAGCGATCGAAGGCGCACAATGTTTATCTGTCGCGTCAATCCATGGATATCATGATCGCGCTCAAGACCTGCGCCGGGAATTCCCGCTACCTACTGCCGTCCCGGTACGATGCGGATGCACCCATGTCTCGCGCGACATTCAACCGGATCACCTATTCCGTCGTCGAGCGAGCGAAATTGGAGGGGCTGCCACTCGAGCCTTTTACCGTCCATGACCTGCGCCGCACGGGGTCGACGCTCCTCAACGAGCTTGGATTTAACAGCGATTGGATCGAGAAGTGTCTGGCCCACGAGGATGGAAGATCTTCGCGAGGCGTCTACAACAAGGCGGAGTACGAACCTCAGCGGCGTCATATGCTGCAGGAATGGGCAGACATCATCGACGCGTGGGTTGAAGGTCGAAAGCATGTCCCGGTCCTCACTCCACCGTCGATGCCGCTCCTGGTTCTCGACTCCGCGGTTTGACGGGTCGCGTTCGGCGCTGACGGACGTCCGGGTGCGGAGCACGGGGTGTTGAAGCGCTGTTCGATGCCCTGCGGCGTTCCGCCAGCCAGGCCTCTATTTCAGCGAGATCCCAGACGACGCAGCGGGCCGTGAGAGCAAAGCGGCGCGGAAATTCCCCGCGCTGCTCCATTTCATAGATCGTCGTATCGGCCAACGGCACGATCTGGCGCAGTTCGCTCCGCCGGACTGTTCGCTTGATGGAATACTCGATCTTGGTGCCCATGGCTTCTCTTCCGGTGATCAACATCTGAGGCCGATGGAAGCCGATAGTCTCCGTTGATTGGAAGAGCTGAGTTTGGAGCGTAGGGCAGTGGGTGGGTTTGGCGTAGAAATCGGATGGTGTGGTCGCGGCGGAGCCAGAGGGAACTCGTCCCGGGGTTCCTTGCGGCGCGGGCCTCGGCCGGGTAACATGGACTGATTAATGTGCGGCATCACTGCGAGTGAAGCTCCCGGACGGGAGTTTTCCATGCCCGAATTTCGTCGCGCAGCCGGGCAAGGCTGCCGCCGGGGGCGATAAAGCCGAATACGATTTCGTCGGCCAGCGCCATGATGAAGAGGTTGCGTCGGCGTCCTAGGTCAGCGCTGGCCCGCCGGTCCTGTGGCGTCAACGGCGAGATGATGGTCAGTCGGCCATCCTCGACAGCGCGCCGTTGCTCGGCAGGAAGCCGCATCGAGCCAATGCCGCGGGCCGGACTTAACGCGACCGGCTGCCGGCCGCGCAGCAAAATCGCCAGACACTCCTTTTCCAGTGGGGAGTGAAAGCCGCTAATCACGCAGCATCCCGCATCCCGCCAAGCCGCCGCTTGGTCGAACGCCTTGAGGATCGTGGCGCCGGGCGCTTCCTTTGAGCATAGGAAGGCAGTGATCGGGCCGCGTAGGGGCGCATGGGACCCTATGATGGAGACGCATTGAGGTGCGTCAGAGCCAAGCCGCTCGATCAGACGGCCCGGGTATCCAGGACTGCCTTTGGTGACGAAGCTGCTCGCTGTTCGCCCGCTCTCTGGAAGGCATCGTCGCATCATCCTTCGGGCCAGTGATGGGTAACCGCTGCGCGCACTGGCGTTTGGACCTCCTGCGGCGCTTTCCGAATGTAGCGCAGAGCCGTTCGGCGAGTTGCGTCGTCCCGCGTCTTGAGATAACGGATGGCGGCATCAACCGAAAACGGCTCGGCTGCCTTGTCGAGTGCATGGAAATTACTAGCAAGAGCGGTCCATATCGCCGCATCAAAGCCGTTCGCCTGTGCCCAGGCCTTGATTCTGGCGACAGCTTGCGGGTGGCGCTCCATGGCTCTGTCGCTGTGCCGGCCAGAGGCGACTTCGACAAATCCGACACCTTTGGCGCCAGGCATGCTTTCACGTAGGCGAAGATTCTCGATGGCGGCATCGAGATCGCCAGCCGCGCTCACGGCTGAATAGGTGGAGCAGGAAGCGCCGAAGGTTTCGTCGATCGCAAGTGTGAGACGCCCATCTCCCGAAACACGGCAGAACTCAACGGGAAGGTGCGGGCCGCATTGCTTGAAATCTTCGGCGATCACCAGCTCTCGGCTGTCCCAGATCAGCGAGCCCCAAGCGAGAACGGCGGTCCTCATTCGTCTTCATCTTCGCCAGCATCCGATGCCTCTTCGTCGCTTGATGCGTCGTAGAGAACGACATCACGGCGCAAAACAAAGTCGAATTGCGTCTCCTTGAGGCCGTAGTAGGCGATTAAGGCAGCGTCGATTGCAGCAAGTCGTTTCGTCTCCTGACTGATATCGCGCGCCAACGGCCGAAGCACCTTCTTCACCGCCAGTGGAATTCCCTTCTCACCCGCAAACTCGTTGATCGCAAGAACCCGCTGAACATCATTGAGGATGCCGAGCGCAGATTTTGGTTCGATTCTCAACGCCATCATGAGCATCAAGTCTGCTCTTCTGGTTATTTCGTGAAGAGGCCGATAGTTGTAGTTTCCGACGTATTTCCCGGCATTTTTCTTGAATGCAAGCGCTTCATGACGGCGAGCATGTAGAATTTTGCCGAGATCGACCAAAGCCGAGAAATGCGAGGCGTCCAAATAGTTCAGGCATCCGAGAAAGTCTTTCAGTACCCAGCCGGTAACGTCGAATCCATCTCCCTGCACGAGCCAATAGTAGAAATATGCTTCACCCAACAGCGATGCGAGCGCCGCAAATGCGGCGTCTTCATTAGCAAATTTCAAATCGCCAATTTTAGATGCCTCAACTGCCTTGAGGCTTGTCGCATCGAGACAGGGCGGGTCTTCACGAAACACGGAGACAAAATTGCGTGCCGCCTGTGAAAAGCCAATGCGAGCCCCTCCCATTCGACCCGTTGCCAGTATCTCCCGCTGCTTCTTGCTGGTCGGTTGTGTAATCGAGTTCAAGACTGATAGAGCGTTCGCGCTGCCAACCTTTGGAATCCCTCTTGTGCCTTTCGCCGCCGTGCCCACGGGAGTGTATGCCAGAGAATTGACCAAATTGGGCCGTGCCGCTGAACGCCAACGATACATCGGCGTGGAGTGCGCACCATCCTTGCCATTGCCAGACAGCCAAATCGTGCAACGCTGACTGACGCCTGAAAAGACCGCTGCCGGGATGTTGTCGTAAGATGAAAACCAGCGCGATCCATGGACTTCCAAGGATTTTCTAAGGTCGCTGAAATCCTCGCTGAACGTCAAGGACAGCGGGACAATCATTCCACAACGTCCATTGCTAGCCGCTAAATTCAGCGATCGGAGCATCACATGGGCATAGATATCAGGAAAGCGAAGAAGCTTTTGCGCCGGCGACATATAGTTGATCTTGCTTGACGCCACATATGGTGGATTTCCGACGACGGCGTCGAATCCGCCCTTCTGCATGATGCCATAGAATTCCACGAACCAGTGAAAGGGCTCATGGGATTTGACCCAGCCGTTCAGGCGCGTCTGGTCAGTCGAGCGCACACCGTAAGCTGCGGAGAGATGCTGGTTCAGTTCACCTTCGAGAGCCGTGAGTTGCTGCCTCAAAGCCTGCTTGTCAGCGAGCGGAACAGACCCGTCTCCTTCGATCTGGCGAGCTCGGAACTGGTTAAATGTCTGTTGCAGATCGGCAGCGCGTAGCTTCACTTTTTCGAGTTCCTGTTCGCGAAAGAGGTCACCCTTTGCGCTCTTCAGGAGGTCGTTGTATGTCGCGTAGCCGACAAGGGTATTCCCGGCCCGAATGTTGAAATCGATATCCGGCAATGGCTCGATGCCGAGGTTTTCGTGCTTCTGGTCGGGATCGACCTGGGCGGCGAGCTTGAGAAACAGGCGGAGCTTACAGATCTCGACCGCCTCTTCCATGATATCGACGCCGAAGAGGTTGTTCAGGATAATGCTCTTCAACGTGAAATATCGGGCGTTTGGGTGCGCGCCGACTTTTGCCAGTGTAGCTTTGAAATCCTCGAACTTCTTCGGTGCTTGGCCTTCGCCGGAGCGCTCAAGATCGGCGACAAAGGCCTCCATTCGGTCCAAGCAAGTCTCGTAGAGCGGTTCGAGAATATTGAGCGCGGCGAACAGGAACGCGCCGGAACCGCAGGTGGGATCGAGAACCGTGACGCCCTCGATCGCCTTCCAGAACGCGCGCAGCAGGTCTGGGCCTTCGCAACGTTCGATCACGTCCTGGGCGAATTGCCGGATGTCGAGATTGTACGTTATGAGATCATTGATCTCGCGGACTTCGCCCGCCGCCAGTATTGCGCGAACTTCCGCATAGCGGGTGCGCCGCGCCACGACCTCGCGCCACATCTCGGTGGGTAAGCCGAAATCGGTTGGCGCCTTTTTGTTCCATTGCGTTCGGGCCGAAACATCTTCGATGCCGGCCGCTATCTCCGGCGGAAGTACATGTTCGGCGCCGTGCTTGACGGCAGTGTAGATATAGCGGTCGGGATCACCCCGCAGATGATCCCAAATCGTCGGGCCGCCCGGGTTCTCAAAGGCCACCTTGCACTTCGCTTTGGCGGCATCGAACAGGAATGGAATCACCGCATTTTTCGAAATGTATTCGGTGATGTCCTCCTTTGTATAGTAGGCGCCCATCTGCTTCTGGTTGATGTATTTTTCGAAGATGTACCCAAGAACGTCCGGGTTGATCTCGTTATCGTTGCGCAGCGGCCGTTCGTCGAGATGCCACTGATATCGGTCGAAATAGGCAAAGATGCGCGTGAAGGCCTCGTCGGGAATCTTGATGTCCGGGCAGCGCTCTTCGATGGGGTGCTTTTCGAACAAGCCTCCGTTGAGATAGGGAATGCGGCCAAGCAACTTGTCGAGTTCCGGATTACGCGCCTTGCCGCCGAGCCCTTCATGGAAGAGACGCAGCAGAAAGTAGCGGTAGAAGGAGTAGAACTTGTCCCGGCCTTTTTCCTTCTGACAGCGTGCAAGCCGGTCGCGCAGATAGTCGCGCTCGGCGTTCAGGAAGCCTTTTCTTTGCATGAAATAGATGAACATCATCCGATTGAGCATTAGCGAAGCGTACCATTCCCGATCCGCCACCTCGCGGATGCCGCCGATGAAATCGAGGAAGGCTTTGTGCTCAGTCTTGAACTGGTCGTAGAATCGCTTGGTAACGCGCTCAACATCAAAGGCTGTGCGTGCCCGAGTAGTGACGTCCACGAGCGTGAGGCTGTCTTCTTCGGTAAGGGAAAACGCAATCGCAGCGAGTTTCTGCAGGAAGCCGCGATTTCCTGACACCGCATACCAGAAGTGCTCAGGCACCGAAGCCGGCTTGCCGGCTTCCCGCCGCGCCCAACACCATATCTGTTCGGCGCGCTTTGCGTCCGTGAAAATAACAAGGTGCTCAAGCGTTGTCTTCGCGACCTGCTGCTCTATTTTCTTGCGTGTGGCCCGATCTGGAATTTCTTACCGTCCGGCGGCTGGCAAACCCAGGCCACCATCCCACGCTTCTCCGCGACCGCCTTCAGCGCGAATGATGTGCCGGAGATTTCAACTAAGAGTGCAGCGTTGTGCCGATCCCAGCCCAGTTCCTCGAGGAACAGTTTGGGAAATGCAAACTGCGTCAGCAGAGCTTGGGCGTTAGCGGCGTTGAAGGTCATTCCGAATCCCCATCATCCAGCTGCCTCACTGGCCAGCCCCATTGAACAGATAATCTGCGGCTCGCCAGCCTGCGCGTCCTCCTGAACCAGGCAAAGCCGGTCCTCCTCCCGCAACGCCAGGACCAGTTCGGTCAGCTTCTCGTCGCTGATGCCGCTCTTCATCTGGCGGTTCAACGAATCGGTCGCAGATTGCCGCAATGGGAAGCGATAGATCTCTTCAATCGCCTTGCCTAAATCGGGCAAATCGAACAGAGATCCTTTGACTTTGTCCGCGTGCCGTTTCAGGCGCTCATAGGTCCTGAAACGAGCGCCCGATGGGCGGCCAAGCTGGCCTCCAACCTGTTTCTCCTCGGCGGCGATGTGCTCAACGCCTTTGGCGACCATTGCATGGTGCTCTTCCTGCCGTGGCAGCGCCGCCGTGGTCGGCAAGCACGCGGCGACCCTCAGTATCTCGAATTGGGATTGAGTGACGCTTGCGCCCTGCTCATCCACCCATGCCAGGGCATCGTTACCTTGCGCCGTACGCAGATAGACCAATGCGCCGCCAGGCCGCGTTTCGGTCGGCGCATACGCCTTCGTTGAATAGACAACCGACGGCAGCTCCGGAATGGTCTTTTGGAGAGAGGGGTTGGAATCGATGGCGTTCTTCCAGATTTGATAGGCATACGATGCGAGATCGACCTCCGTATCCGCCTCTCCATCAAGGATGCCGGCCTTCTCGTTGTAGAGGTCGATCAAGTCGGTTCGTTCGTCCTCGTCTTCAAAGAAGGATTCATCCGTGCCGACGACTTCCGCGTTTTCTTTCAGGCGTTGGCGGACGCGCGACCTCAGTTGGATCAGGCGCTCCACGCCATCAGCCGGCAGGAAGGAGTAGCAGAGAATTTGCTCCGCCTTCTGCCCGATACGGTCGACACGACCGGCGCGTTGGATAAGTCTGATAATCGCCCACGGCAGATCATAATTGACGAGGATCGCGCCATCCTGAAGGTTCTGACCCTCACTGAGAACGTCGGTCGCGATGAGAACCCGCAACTCCTCCCCAGGTTTGAGCTTGTCGCGCTTGTTGTTGCTGCCTGGGCTGAAACGCCAGGCAAAGCCCGTGGGGTCGGGCGTTTCACCAGACACCGCTGCCATTGATGAAAGCCCAGTCGCCTTGAGTTGCCGCTCAAGATAGCGGACCGTATCGGCGAACTGTGAGAAGACGATGACCTTCTCCTTGGGGTGCCGCTTGGTGAGAAGATCGACCAACGCTGAAAGCTTGGTGTCTTTTGCCGCCTCCCATGTGCCGCAATCGTCGAGGATTTTGAGCAGCCGCGCGCTGTCGCTGATGAGGTCCTTCTTTAGCTGCGCGACGAACAGGTCGGGCCGAAGCCATTTGAAACGCTTCCTGGTACTGCCCGGCATAGAGGGGATAGATTTCCGCAGCGCGCTTCCGAAACGCTGCCTCGTCGCGAAGGTCCAGTGTTTTGCGTACCCTGAGCGTCCTCATCGTCCTCGCTCAACTGCAATTCTGCATTGGCATTGGGGTCGTCGGCGTCACCGTCATAGGTTGCGGAATTGAGCAGTCCGGCATCCTGTGTACCGAGGGGGAGCGGAAGGCTATTTTCGATCGCGTGGAGGAAAATGTAATTTCGCAGTACATGCCGCTCCAACGATTGTTGGAACGCCTCTCCGCTGCTCTCCAGGCGCTTGAACAGATTTGTACGGCAGAAGCCCATCAGCCGCTTGCCGGCCCGGGACAGATCGCCGAGCTGCTTTGCTTCGTTTGGGGTCGGCGGCTTGTGCGGCTTGGCCGCAACGTAATTTCCCAGGCCATACCTTGGCAGGTGCATCTGATTGATTGCGTCCACGACGGGCGATGCGTAGAGCCGCCCATATTGATCAGCGGCGTCCTTGTCATCGATCTGAAACCGCAAGGTGCGGGGTACGCGATCAGGGAAGTATGACCGGGAGCCGTCTTCGAACGTCAAAAACTTGCGTCCGTTAGCTGGGTCGGTCGTTGCGTAGTTATCCTGAATGAACGAGCGGGTCCTGCGAACCATGAAAAGACGCATGAGTTCGCGCCAGTCGTCAGGATACTCGCTTTTCTCAAATGCGGCGAGGGACCGGACAGAACACTGATGGCGTCTAATGAATTCAGTTTCACCAATGTCTTGCAGCAACCGTTCCGGCCTAACTCCGATATCTCGATCTTCGGGTATGAATAGCCTCAGCTGGTTTGACAGATCGACATATGTTTTATTGTAGGGCGTTGCTGAAAGTAGAATGCAGCGGCTTTCGTTCTCGGTAAGATACTCTTGGATTGCCCGGTAGCGCCGCCCTTCGCGATTGCGCAGGTTGTGGCTTTCGTCGATGAGAACCACGCGGTAGCGTCTAAGCTCAGGCAATTCGTTGATCACGCGCGTGCTGGAGAGCACTTTGGCTATGAGCCGGTACTCGGAAACATAGTCCTCCCACATCTTCACCAGGTTCTTCGGGCAAATGATGAGTGTTTCGGTGAAGTGATCGTCCTGAAAAATCTTCGCTAGCGCGGTCGCCATAAGCGTTTTGCCGAGACCAACCACGTCACCGATCAGCACGCCTCCCCGTTTATTCAGGTGGTGGGCGGCAATTTTTACAGCTGCTTCCTGATAGGCAAAAAGCCGTTTGCCAAACTCGGGCGGAATGCGGAATTCGCTCAGCCCGGCCCGCGCCTCCTGGGCTAGGTGATAGGCCATCTTCACATAAATCAAATAGGGTGCGAGGGCCTCCTCACGAGCCCAGCTCTCTTCTATGACATCGATCAGCTCTGCCGTGATGTCGATGCACCAGCGGTCGGCCCAACGATCGTCGAACCATCTCGCCAATTTCTCGGTTGCATCGTGGTCGAGGACATCGACGTTCAGTTCACCCTGCTTGGAGAGCCCTGACAAGGTGAGGTTACTGCTGCCAAGGAAGCCTGTGATTGGATTGTTGTGATCGGTCCGGAACAAGAGGTAGAGCTTCGCGTGCAGCGGGTGCTTCAAGAATAGCTTGACCGACACCCTGCCGGAACGAAGCTGCTGGGCAAGCCGCTGAAGGCCCGCCTCATCCGCGTTACTCGGCATCCCGAGGGTTAGCTGGATACGAAACTCTTCTGCCAATTTTCGCTTCAGTCGCAACGCAGTCTGATTGTCGAGCGCCTGGTCTTCCGCGCCCATCCCCAAGCCGATCCGCAATTCGTCTTGTGGAAGGCGCTGCATACCCACCAGCAGGCGGCATTGATGCCCGGGTCCGCCCGGCCAAACCGCTGTCAGGTCGTCGATCGATTTCCACCCACGAAGATTGAAGTAACCGACGCAGAAATCTCCGCGTTCGGAAATCTGAAGCGTCTGCCGAAGCGCGGGCAGAAGACCGGCTTCGATATTGTCAAATATGCGCGGCATTGCGGCCTCTATGTGCTTGGTTCCGATCACCGCGAGCTCGTTGGGGACAGTTCATTCGCCTTGGCCTCCGTCGCTACCTGCGGCCGCTGATTTCTGTTGTTCGATCCACAGATCGATGTCCTGCCGCTTGAACCGCCATTGGCCACGGACCTTGAAGGCGGGAATCTCCGCTTTCTGCGCCATCGTGTAGACGGTCTTGTCCGCGACCTTCAGCAACGTGGCCACCTCCGGCAATGTCAGAATCTCGTCCGGCATGAACTGCCCTTCTTGGACAACGAAGATCAAAGGATGCCAGAGTTTGCCGACTTATGCCAGCGACGGCTTCGGAGCTAGCGGAGGCATTTTTTGTATACGGAGGATGACTTACGTTCGTGGCGGGTGCCTGCGGCCGGGCGCCACTCGGCAAACGCACGGTCCGTCATCATGAAGGGCGCCAGATGCGGCAAAATCAGCGCCTCCGTTATGCCTCAATAGCTAGGCCAATCTTGCTGCACTGCACTCGCGCGTAAGAGTCATATTGGAGGCAGATGCATGATTGACCTCGTTTCCGTCACACAGGCGCTTTTGGTAGCCGAGCATCTGAGTTTCAGCCGCGCCGCACAGGTTCTCGGTGTCCGGCAGTCGGCCGTCAGCCGCCGCGTTCGGGCGCTGGAAGACAAGCTGGGGGTGTCGCTGTTCGAGCGCGACTCGACCGGTGTCCGGCTCACGGAGGCGGGGCGCCGGTTTCTGGAGAGGACCCGCCCGGCTCTCTCGGAGATCGATCACGCGATGAAGGCGGCCGCAAGTGCCGGGCGTGGCGCCGAGGGCGTGATCCGGATCGGTATTCTTGCGTCGGTTTCGGGTGGCTTCCTGCGCAACCTGCTCGGCAGTTATCGCGAGCACCACCCCGCGATCGCCATGGAGATCGTCGAAGGGTCTACCAGTGAACATCTCGCCCGGATCACAGAGCGCCATCTCGACGTCGCTTTCGTAGCCGGGACACCACTGGCGGCACACTGCGATAGCGTCGTGTTGTGGGAGGCGCGGGTCTTTGCGGCTTTGCCTGAGCACCATGCTCTGGCCGATGGCGACGCGATTAATTGGGAGTCCCTGAAGGACGAGGATTTCATCGTCAGCCGCGCCGCGCCTGGGCCTGAGATACACGACTACATCGTCCGCCGGACGACGGCATTCGGGCGAAGTCCATCGATCGAGCGGCATGGTGTTGGCGGCGAAACTCTGATGCATCTGGTCGCCCTAGGCTTCGGCATCAGCATAGCAAGCGAAGCAGCGACCGCGACGCGGTATCCCGAGGTCGTTTTCCGCCCGCTGGCGACCGCGGAAGACATGCTGCCCTACAGCGCGGTGTGGTTGCCGGGTAACGACAATCCCGCGCTGCGGCGTTTCCTCAGCCTTGCTCGCTCGATGGCGTCGGGCCGCCCGGCGCCGGACGCGCCGAAGTGGGCTTCCTGACGCTTCGCAGTTTTGCGAAGGCGCGGTCGCCGGCGATGAAGCGCGCGAGCATCGGAGCGACGAGCTTGGCGGGATCGATTGCGGCCTGTCCGGTTTCGCGGCCCAAGGCATCGGCGTAGGCGACGAGGTCGCGGTGTATCGCCGCCGGCAACTCGACCGTCAGCTTGATCGGCTTGTCGTCGGCAATCGCGCCGAGTTTCAGCTGTGCCATCGGTCGCCTCCTCAACCTTGATAGGGTTCGAGCACGAGGTCCCGGTTGACGATCACGCGCACCGGGAAACCCGGACGGATCGTCAGGGTCGGTTGGATGTTCAGATAGCGGCCCACGATCTGCTGGCCGGTCTGGTTAAAGCTTTGGGACGCACCCTGCCGCAGCGCCTGGACAAGCGAGTTCTCGTTGCTGCCAGTGCCTGCTTCGGACCCGACGCTTAAGAGGGTCGAGAGCATCGCGGCCTTGAACAGCATGCCCCAGTGGTTATCCACCTCGTCTTCCAGCCCGGAATATCCGGCGGCGTCGGCGCCTGGCTGGCGTTCCAGCACGATCGATTTGCCGTTCGGCATGATCAAACGGGTCCAGACCAGCAGGACGCGCGACTGACCGAACGCGACCTGGCTGTCGTAGGTGCCGATGAGACGCGCACCTTGGGGAATCAGCAGCGACCGGCCGCTCGGGCTGTCGTAGACGTTCTCGGTCACCTGGGCAGTGATCTGGCCGGGAAGATCGGAACGAATGCCCGTCAGCAGCGCGCCGGGGATGACGGTCCCGGCTTGTACCACGTAGGCCGAGGCGGGCGCGGCCAGCCGGTCCGGGCTGGTCGTCCGCCGATCGACCGAGGCGTTCGTGAAGGCCAGCTTGCGGTCCTGGCCATTCTGCGCGAACGCCCCGTCCGTCGAGAGTTGCTGCGGCTGACCTGACGCCGTCGCACCATCTGGCATCGGCACAGGCGGAAGCGCGGGTGCCGGCAGTTCGCGGATATTTGTCGACGCGAACAGGCGGCTCAGCCGGGCGGCTTCGATTTCTTGCGCGCGGCGCTGTGCTTCCGGATCCACGGCAGGCCCGGTCGGAAAGACGGTGCCCGGCGCGGCTCCGGCGGAGAGCATCGGCCGGCCGAGATCGCCGGGCAGCGGTGGCCCGAGTTGGGGCGCCTGCCGAGGAATGCCGGCATAGTCTCGGGGGAGACCCGCCAGGCCGTCGGCGGTCGTGCGATGGTCGGTGCTGTAAAGTTCTTCCGGTGCTCCACGCTTGCCGTTGTTCTGGAGCGCCCAGAACACGGCGGCTGAGACGGCGACCAACGCGATCGCCGCACCGCCGGCCAGTACCTTGCGCGAAAGGCGGGTGACGCGCGGCCGCTCGGATCGCAACCGCAGCGACGGGTCGGGAGCCGCCGGCGATGCTCGCCCGGCGTTCCCTTCCGGGTTTTCGCTCATCGTACCCTCCCATCGGTGCGGGAGATGCGGACTGTCTGCTGGTGTTCCCCACCCAGGCGAAGCTCGGCGGCGGCGAACAGGCGATCGACGATGTAGTAGTTCTGGCGGAACTCGATAATTGACGAGCTGGCCGTCGCCTTCAGGTCCGATCACGAAGAGCGGCGGCGCCTCGCCCTGGGCGAGACCGCGCGGCATTTCGATATAGACCTTCGAACCGTCATCGAACGCCGAAAGCGGCCGCCATGCCGGATTGTCGCCGGTGATCTGATATCGGAACCGAAGTTTCGAGACGTCGATGCCAGCGTCGATCGGCGCCGCCGTCGCCGCTGCGACGTTCTGACGGCGAAGCGCGATAAGCTGGTCCTGCGGGTACTGCCAGGACACGGATGCCATGTACGTCGCGCTCGTCGAGCGTAGTTCGAGGAGATATGTCCTCCGGTCGGTGTTGATGACGAGGTTGGTCAGAAGGTCCGGCCGCGTCGGCTTCACCAGGATGTGGATGCGTTTGGTGGCGCCCGTGCCGCTTTCGGTGTCGCCTATGATCCAGCGCACCGTGTCCCCGGCGGCGACCGGGCCGGAACCGACGAGTTGCTCGCCCTCCTGGAGGGCGACATCGGTCACTTGACCCGGCGCCGTGTAAACCTGGTAGAGGGCGCCTCCGGAGAAGGGATAGACCTGCACGGCGTTAATGAAGCCGTCGCGCACCGGCTGCACGCGGGCGGCGGCGTTGGCCTGATTGACGCGCACCGTCGGATCGCCAGACTCTGGCGGAGCCTTGCCTTTCGGGAGCGGTTTCAACTGGCCGGGAAGCGGCAGCGGCGTCGGCAGTTCCACGACCTGCACAGGCGCTGGCGGGTCCGCCTGCAACATAGCCGGCGCCGCCACGTCATCGAGTGCGATCTCCGGCGGCTTCGTCAGATGCGCACAGCCCGCGAGCGCCGATGCGGAAAGCAGCAATGCCGGGAGTGCGGCTCTACGGAAAATCGGAAGAGCCGGATTACGGAAAGACAGCGGCTTCATTGCCCCAGCTCCTTCGACCAGTTGATGGAATTGACGAAGACCCCGAGCGGGTTCTTCCGCAGCTTGTCGGCGTCGTGCGGGGTCTGGAGCACGACGGAGAGGATGGCGGTCCAGCGTTCGGTGGAACTCAAACTGCCGTTCTCGTAGCGGCGCTGGATCCAGGCGACGCGGAACGATTCCGGCGAAGCGCGGATGACGCTGGAGACCTCAACGGAGATCTGGATCTTGCCGAGATTGCCGAAGGGATCGTTGGTGCGCGCGTAATCGTTCAGCGCCGCCGCGCCGCGATCGGTCGTGAAGTCGTAGGCGCGCAGCCATTGCTGGCGCAGCACGATCGGATCGGCGGGCAGCCCGCGGACATCCTCGATGAAACGCGCGAGGTGGTAGGCGATCTGCGGGTCGCTCGGCTGATAGTCCGCGCTGGCCGGCGCGATGGCCTGGGCCTGGCCGAGTTTGTCGATCTGGACCACCCAAGGGGTGATGGTGCCGCGCGCCGATTGCCAGACCAGCCCGCCGGCGAGGCAACCCGATAGAACCAGCGAACCGAATGCCATCAACCGCCAGTTCTTGGCCTGAACGCGGGCCGAACCGATCCGCTCGTCCCAGACCTGGGCGGCCTTCTGGTAGGGCGTTTCCGGCTCTGGGGTGCGCCCGTAACGCACGGATGGTCGTCGGAACATGCTCATTCCCCTTCCGAGAGATCGACGGACGCGCCGCCACCGCTGCCGTCACCTGACTTGACCGCGTGGGTGGCGGCGGATGCGCCATGGCTGATGGTCTGGGAGCGCCTCATCCGCTTCGCCCAATCGGGCGGGCTGCCGGACGCCGACGATCCGGCGGAGGACGCAGCGCCGGCAGATTCCCCGCCACCACTCGCCGCTTCTCCCGTCACGGCCCGGCCGCCGGCTTCGAAGCTCGATTTGAGGTTCGCGGCGGCACGCCGAAGCGGACTGGTGACCGCCTCGGCGGCCTTGGAGATGCCAGAGGTCGCAACCCCGGAGGCGCCGCCCGCGCGATAAGCGGCGGTCGCGCCACCGGCGAGCGCCGCACCGCCGCGGGCTGCACCGGCAGCGGCGCCACCGATGAGTCCCGCGCCGCCCGCCGCGAGACCGGCGCCAGCCGCGACAATGCCGCCAGCGGCGAGGCCGGTCGCGACGGCAGCACCGGCGCCGAGCTGCGGTCCGCCCGACACCAGCCCGTTTGCGATGCCAGGCCCGAAGATGCCGAGGCCGAGCAGCGCCAGCGCCGCGAGCACGATCGCCATGGCGTCGTCGATCGACGGCTGCGCGCCGCCGAAGCCCGCGGTGAACTGGGCGAACAGCGTCGAGCCGATGCCGACGATGACGGCGAGCACCAGCACCTTGATGCCGGAGGAGACGACGTTGCCGAGCACGCGCTCGGCGGCGAAGGCGGTCTTGCCGAACAGGCCGAACGGAATCAGCACGAACCCGGCCAGCGTCGTCAGCTTGAATTCAATGAGGGTAATGAAGAGCTGGATCGCGAGAATGAAGAAGGCGAGCAGCACCATCACCCAGGCGAAGAGCAGCACCGTGATCTGGATGAAGTTCTCGAAGAACGAGACGTAGCCCATCAGGCCGGAGATCGAGTTGAGTATGGGGCGGCCGGCATCGAGGCCGACCTGAGCGATGCGGCCAGGTCGAAGGAAATCCGCCTCGGCCATTCCCGTGCCGGATGCTTTCAGACCGAGCCCGGCGAAGCTCTCGAAGACGATGCGGGAGAGGCTGTTCCAGTTGCCGATGAGGTAGGCGAAGACGCCGACAAAGAGCGTCTTCTTCACCAGCCGCGCGATGATGTCGTCGTCGGCGCCCCAGGACCAGAAGAGGGCGGCCAGCGTGACGTCGATCACGATCAGCGTGGTCGCGATGAAGGCGACCTCGCCGCCGAGCAAGCCGAAGCCGCTGTCGATGTACTGGGTGAAGACCGCGAGGAAACGGTCGATGACGCCGGTGCCGCCCATCTTATCGTTCGTCCTTCGGCGTGGGTTGATCGAGGGGCCTGGCGCCCGTCGCGGCGTTTGGCGACCCGCGCGCGCCGTGGAACAGTTCGACCGGCGAGGGTTCCGAGGGATGGGTGCCGCCGCCAAGGAAGCGGCGCCGGTTCTCGGCCCATGCTTGCAGGCAGCCAGCGTCGTGCGCGCCTGCTTCTCCAAGGATCTGGCAGTGAGCCAACTCGGCCCGCAGGGGATCGGCATCGACGGCCGCGGGCGAACCTGGCGAACCCTCAGCGGGCTTATGATCGCCATGCCTGAACTGAATGGCGGTCGCGGCGATCGCGACCAGGACGAACGCCATCGCCGCCGCCCGTGCTGCCATTGCCGCGGTGATGCGCGGCGTCATCAGTGAAACATCGTGATGGTGGTGGGCTGGTAGCCCGAGCCGGGCGTCAGGAAGCGGCGAAGTTGTTCCTTCGCCTGATCCTGAGCAGCGGCTTGCTGCGCGGATTGGAGCGTCTGCGCGCGTCCCTGGGCCGCGACCGCGGCCGTGAGGTCCGCGAGCTGCTGCGCCTGGAGAGCGAGCATCTGATTGCCCGCCTGCGTCGCCTGGAGCGCGCCGGTCGCGGACTGGCTCGACGTGACCAACGCCGACATCTGTGTGCGGTTGGTGTCGAGATTGCCGACGACGCCGGCCTGGACGCGTAAGGCGTCCTGCAAGCCTCCGACCGAGTTCTGCCACCGCTGCTGGGCGTTGGCGATCAGCGCCTGGTTGGATTGGCTGGCGTTTGCGCCGCCATAGGTGGTCTGGAAGGCGTGGTCGATCTGCTGAACATCGTAGGCAATGTTCTGCGCCTGGGCGAGCAGCTGCTGGGTGCGCTGGATCGACGATTGAAGCTGTTGCAGCGACGAGTACGGCAGGCTCGCGAGATTGCGCGCCTGGTTGATCAGCATCTGCGCTTCGTTCTGCAGCGAGGTGATCTGGTTTGTGATCTGCTGGAGCTCGCGCGCGGCTGTCAGCACATTCTGGGAGAAGTTGTTCGGATCGAAGACGATCCATTGTGCGAAGGCCGGCGGCGCGGCGACGGCAAGCGAAAGGGCAAGCGCGCTCGACGCCGCCAACTGGCGAAGACGAATACGGGTCATGGCTGTGTCTCCAGGTTTCGCAGGGCGGGGATGAGATCGGCGGCCCAACCGGCGTCCCGCAGGCGCAGCCAGGCGGAGAGGAAGCCGTCGCGTCCGTGCTCGGCGAGCAGGCGCTCGATGGCGGCCTGGTCGGACTTCGATGAAGCGGCGGTGAAGGCCAGCGCAACGTCGCCGAGGCCCAATTCGAACAGGCGATTGCCCCGTCGCGACTGGCAGTAGTAGTCGCGCTTCGGCGTGGCGCGCGCGAGGATCTCGATCTGCCGGTCGTTCAGGCCGAAGCGGCGGTAGATGGCGGTGATCTGCGGCTCGATCGCGCGCTCGTTCGGCAGGAACAGCCGCGTCGGGCAACTCTCGATGATGGCGGGTGCAATGGCGCTGCCATCGATATCCGAAAGGGATTGGGTGGCGAAAATGACGCTCGCGTTCTTCTTGCGCAGCGTCTTCAGCCATTCGCGGAGCTGGCCGGCGAATCCTTCGTCATCGAGGGCGAGCCAGCCTTCATCGACGATCAGCAGCGTTGGCCGCCCGTCGAGCCGGGCTTCGATGCGGTGGAAGAGATACGCCAGCACGGCAGGCGCCGCGCCAGAGCCGATGAGGCCTTCGGTTTCGAATGCCTGGACACTGGCTTCGCCGAGGCGTTCGGCCTCGGCGTCGAGCAGGCGGCCGTAGGGACCGCCGAGACAATAGGATTGCAAGGCGCGCTTCAGGGCCTGCGATTGCAGCAATACCGACAGGCCGGTCAGCGTGCGTTCCGCGATCGGCGCGCTGGCAAGCGACGAGAGCGCCGACCACAGATGATCCTTCGCCTCCGGCGTGACGCTGATCTTCTCGCGCGCGAGGATGGCGGCGATCCATTCCGCCGCCCAGCCGCGTTCGGCCGCATCGTCGATCAAAGCCAGCGGCTGCAAAGCCACAGGTTCGGTCGCATCGCCGGACAAAGCCCCGCCGAGATCATGCCAGTCGCCGCCCATCGCGAGCGCCGCTGCGCGGATCGAGCCGCCGAAGTCGAAGGCGAAAATCTGGGAGCCGGCGTACCGGCGGAACTGCAAGGCCATCAGCGCCAGCATCACCGACTTGCCGGCGCCGGTCGGTCCGACCACGAGCGTGTGACCGACATCGCCAACATGGAGGCTGAAGCGGAACGGCGTCGAGCCTTCGGTCCGCGCGAAGAACAGTGGCGGCGCCTTGAAATGCTCGTCGCGCGCCGGGCCGGCCCAGACGGCCGAAAGCGGAATCATGTGCGCGATGTTGAGCGTCGAGACCGGCGGCTGGCGGACATTGGCGTAGGCGTGGCCGGGCAACGATCCGAGCCACGCTTCGACGACGTTGACCGTCTCGGCCATGCAGGTGAAATCGCGCCCCTGGATGACTTTCTCGACCAGGCGCAGCTTTTCGTCGGCGTTGCGAGGATCGTTGTCCCAGACTGTGACGGTTGCGGTGACGTAAGCCTGTCCGATAACGTCCGAGCCCAACTCCTGGAGGGCGGCATCCGCGTCCATCGCCTTGTTGTGGGCGTCGGTGTCGAGCAGGGCCGACGCCTCGTTGGTCATCACCTCCTTGAGGATCGCGGCGATTGACTTGCGCTTGGCGAACCATTGCCGCCGGATCTTGGTCAGCAGCTTCGTCGCATCGGTCTTGTCGAGCATGATCGCGCGGGTGGACCAGCGGTACGGGAAGGCCAGCCGATTGAGTTCGTCGAGGAGCCCTGGCGTGGTCGAAGTCGGGAAGCCGACGACGGTCAGCACGCGCAGATGCGCGCTACCCAGCATCGGCTCCAGCCCGCCGGTCAGCGACTGGTCGGCCAGCACCGCATCGAGGTGCATGGGAATTTCGGGCACGCGGACGCGCTGATGCTTCGTCGAGATGGTGGCGTGCAGGTAGGTCAGCGTTTCGGCGTCATCGAGCCAGGCGCTCTCGGGCATGAAGCCCTCGATCAACTGAAGCACGCGACCGGTGCGATCGATGAAGCCGCGCAACGCCTCGCGGGCATTGGCTCCTTCAGCCCGCTCACGGCCCTCGTAAAGGAATCGCTCGGCGCGGGCGGCGTCTTCGGCCGGTGGCAAATAGAGGAATGTCAGGAAGTAGCTGGACTCGAAGTGAACGCCTTCCTCTTCGAATTCCGCCTTGCGCTCGGCCTCGACCAGGGCCGACGCCGCGTCAGAAAAGCGGCTTTCCGGATAATGGAAGGCGGGATGGCGCTGGGCTTCGACGAACACCGCCCAGCCCGATCCCAGGCGCCGCAACGCATTGTTCAGCCGTCCGGCTACGGCGACGAGCTCGGCCGGCACCGCGCTATCGAGATCGGGACCGCGGAACCTGGCGGTGCGCTGGAAGCTGCCATCCTTGTTGAGGACGACGCCTTCGTCGACCAGCGCCGCCCATGGCAGGAAATCCGCGAGACGGGTCGTCGGGCGGCGATATTCGGCGAGGTTCATCATCGGGCGATGTCCATTGAGTGGGCCTCAGACGCCGAGATGGCCGGGGATGCGCAGATGGCGGCGCACCACATCGACGAACATCGGATCGCGCTTCGCCGCCCAAACCGCGGCGGTATGTCCGATCACCCAAAGCAGCAGCCCGGGGATCCACAGGCGAAGGCCGAGGCCCAGAGCCGCGGCCAACGTCCCGTTCAGGATCGCAACGGCGCGAGGCGCACCGCCGAGCAGGATCGGCTCGGTGAGCGCCCGGTGAACGGGAGCGACGAAGCCTGGAACGGTATCGTCCGCGGCCAGCGTCGCCATCAGATGAGCGCCCCGCCGCCGAAGGAGAAGAACGACAGGAAGAAGCTCGACGCGGCGAACGCGATCGACAGACCGAACACGATCTGGATCAGCCGCCGAAAGCCGCCCGAGGTGTCGCCGAACGCCAGGGTCAGACCGGTGACGATGATGATGATCACCGCGAGGATCTTGGCCACCGGTCCTTCGACCGATTGCAGTATCTGATTGAGGGGTTGCTCCCATGGCATGTTCGAGCCGGCGGCCCAGGCGGGGGCGCTGGTCAGTGTCACCAAGCCGATTGCGGCGGCGGTGGCGATATGCTGGCGGATGGGAAACGGTCGGCGGATCATAGCTGGTCTCCTGCTGGTGAAATTGCGTAGTCGCCGGCCTGTCCCAGCCCGGTGACCTGGACGAGTTCCGCGAGCCGCCGCTGCGACCCGCGGCCGGTGAGCACCGCGACCACATTGATGGTCTCGGCGATGAGGGCGCGCGGAACGGTGATGACGGCTTCCTGGATGAGCTGCTCGAGCCGGCGCAGCGCGCCAATGCCAGTGCCGGCGTGGATGGTGCCGATGCCGCCGGGATGGCCGGTGCCCCAGGCCTTGAGGAGATCGAGCGCCTCGGCGCCGCGCACCTCGCCGATCGGGATCCGGTCGGGGCGCAGCCGAAGCGAGGAACGCACGAGATCGGAGAGCGAGACGACGCCGTCCTTGGTGCGCAGCGCGACCAGGTTGGGCGCCTGGCATTGAAGTTCGCGGGTGTCTTCGATCAGCACCACGCGGTCGGCGGTCTTGGCGACCTCGGCGAGCAAGGCGTTGGTGAGGGTGGTCTTGCCGGTCGAGGTGCCACCCGCGACGAGGATGTTGCGGCGCTCGGCCACCGCGCGCCGCAGCAGCACCGCTTGCGCCGGCGTCATGATTCCAGCGGCCGCGTAGTCATCGAGCGTGAAGACAGCGACCGCGGGCTTGCGAATCGCGAATGCCGGGGCCGCTACGACAGGCGGCAGAAGACCCTCGAACCGCTCCCCCGTCTCGGGCAACTCGGCCGAGACGCGCGGCGCGCCGGCGTGAACCTCGGCGCCGACATGGTGCGCGACGAGGCGAACGATGCGCTCGCCATCAGCGGCCGACAGGCGCTCTCCCGTATCGGCCAATCCGGTCGACAATCTGTCGATCCAGAGCCTGCCGTCGGGGTTCAGCATTACTTCGACGATTGCCGGGTCTTCGAGAAAGGCGGCGATCGCCGGACCGAGGGCGGTGCGCAGCATGCGCGCGCCTCTTGAAACCGCCTCGGACTGGAAGGACTGGACCGCCACGTTCGACCCCGCTTCGAGCCGACCGCACATCGCGATCGGTGATGGGGACGATTAGAAAGGGCAGGAATTGGGGCGGTTCAACAAGCCTGTGGGCGTAGTAGCGCCCTGGCGTACATAGACAGGAAGACGGCGAGCCGGTGGCTTGGAGGGCGCATGCCGTTCGGGTAAAATTTACTGGCTGTCTGTTGAATCTTCCAATGGGTCTGGCGTCGTGATTCCTGACGACGTCATTGGGAATTTCCTGCAGAAGACTTTGCCCTTTCTGCAGGCGGCGCCCGAGCGCCTCGATGAACCCCTCGTAGCGCTCGCGCCCCTTGACCTGCGCGGCGGCCTGCGCGTCGCTCGGCAGGGGCGGCGTGATGGTCAGCCAAAATCGCACGAATAGCGCGAGCGTTTCGGTCGAGATGCCGACATTCCGCTCAAGCCTTTGCACCTGGCGGGACAGCCGGTCGAGACGGCGGGTGAAGGCGGCTTCACGCCGATCCGCGCCGTCCGGCGACAGGAAAGACGCAACGGCCGCCTCGACGATCGCCGAGCGCGACAACCCTTTGCGGTCGGCAAGATCCGCGATCTGCTTCAACAGAGCCGGCGGGAAATAGACATTCATCCGGTCGCGCATCGGCTGTCTTTCAGAGTTCGAGTCCATCCGCTGGGTTGAGCGATGCCTGTCGCGCGAGACCTCGCATTTGCTGGCGGAGGACCCTGGCCTGGCGCGCGCGCGTCTTCAGCTTCATCGTCGATGACGGCGAATTCCTCATGCGCGGGGGCATTCGTCGTTTCCCTCACGATCGCCACATGGTCGGGAAGTTCAGGTTCGCGCCGCACGCCGCCGTTCGCCGTGTCCTCGGCTTTTGCGAACTCGGCGAGCAGCGCCGCCGATGGTTTTTGTGGGGCGAGCGCGGACCAATTGTCGGGCTTGGATGGCGTCGGTTTGCTCGCAAGCGTCGGCGGCGGCAGAACGCGCTCGATCAGCCGCTTGTCCTCGAAATATCGAGCCTTCTTCGCGCGGATCGGCGGCGTTCCCGCCAGCATGACGATCTCGTCGGCGGGCGGGAGCTGCATCACCTCGCCGGGCGTGAGCAACGGCCGCGCGGTCTCGGATCGCGAGACCATCAGATGGCCGAGCCAGGGCGAAAGCCGATGCCCGGCGTAGTTCTTCATCGCCTTCATCTCGGTGGCGGTGCCGAGCGCGTCCGACACGCGCTTGGCCGTGCGCTCGTCATTGGTCGCGAAGCTGACGCGGACATGGCAGTTGTCGAGGATCGAATTGTTGGCGCCGTAGGCTTTCTCGATCTGGTTCAGTGACTGGGCGATCAGGAATGCCTTGAGGCCGTAGCCGGCCATGAAGGCCAAGGCGCTCTCGAAGAAATCGAGTCGGCCGAGTGCTGGAAACTCGTCGAGCATGAGCAGCACGCGATGCCGACGATTTTTGGCATGCAGGTCTTCGGTCAGCCGCCGGCCGATCTGGTTCAGCACCAGGCGGATCAGCGGCTTGGTGCGGCTGATGTCGGACGGCGGTACGACGAGGTAGAGCGTCGCGGGGCGCGCGTCCGCGATCAGGTCGGAGATGCGCCAGTCGCAACGGCGCGTGACCTGCGCCACGACGGGATCGCGATAGAGGCCGAGGAACGACATGGCGGTCGACAACACGCCGGATCGTTCATTGTCGGATTTGTTCAGAAGCTCCCGCGCCGTGGATGCCACCACGGGATGCGTTCCCGCGTCGCCCAGGTGGGGCGTGGTCATCATCGCCTGCAGCGTCGTTTCGATCGGGCGCTTGGGATCGGAGAGGAAGGCCGCGACGCCGGCCAGGGTTTTGTCCGCCTCGGCATAGAGGACATGCAGGATGGCGCCGACCAGCAGCGAGTGGCTGGTCTTCTCCCAATGGTTGCGACGCTCAAGCGAGCCTTCCGGATCGACCAGCACGTCGGCGACGTTCTGGACATCGCGGACTTCCCATTCGCCGCGGCGAACCTCGAGCAACGGGTTGTAGGCGGCGGAGGCCGAATTGGTGGGGTCGAACAGCAGCACGCGGCCATGCAAGGCACGGAAGCCGGCAGTGAGCGTCCAGTTCTCGCCCTTGATGTCGTGGACGATGGCGGAGCCCGGCCAGGTCAGCAGCGAGGGGACGACGAGGCCCACGCCCTTGCCGGACCGCGTGGGAGCGAAGCAGAGCACATGCTCCGGACCATCATGGCGGAGATACTCGCGATCCAGCTTTCCGAGCACGACGCCGTCCGGCCCCAGCAGTCCCGCGCCCTTGATCTCGACTGGCGTCGCCCAGCGGGCCGAACCATAGGTCTCGATGTTCTTCGCCTCGCGGGCACGCCAGACGGACATGCCGATGGCGACAGCGATCGAGATGAAGCCGCCGGACGCGGCGATGTACGCGCCCTCCACGAAGACCGGCGGCGCGTAGGCATCATAGGCGTACCACCACCAAAAGAAGGCTGGTGGGAGATACACCGGCACGCCACGCGCCAGCTCGAACCACGGTTGCCCGAGTTCAGGCTGGAAGCCGAGCCTCCACGCCGTCCACTCCGTCGCGGCCCAGATCGTGAAGAGCACGATCAGGAAGACGACGATGATCTGGCCCCATAGGATTTTGGTGGCGGACAAGTTCGGTTTCCTCGACAGCAAATACCATCAAGGTCGTGCGTGGGCGCCTAGGGTTGCAAGTCATTGCCGTCATGGATCGTAGGTTCGGCCGCGGTGGCGGGCAGAAACAGGGACTATCGTAAGAAGATCGCGGCGCGGCTGGCAGTGGCCATGGTCGGCTCGGGATCCATCGAGCTATTTCAGGAGGCCAGACAGCATGTGGCCGTTTGGATGCGCTCCGCAGTGAAACAGTTTAGCGTGTGACGGGGCTTCCGAGGTTGTTCCTTGCCATCATCTTCAGTTTTCATCGGGATCGACGTTGCGTGTGCCGTTGGCAAGCGGTTGCCGCTCTGCGTGGTGGCAGCGGACTATCCGCTGATGCCCCTGACAATCCCGAAGCACCTCGCGGGGCTTATTCCTCGTGGCGTCGGCAACAGGGAAATCATCGCGGCCGCGCCCTTTGAGGAGTTGGCGCGCGGCGTCGCGAGCGCAATCGCGCGTATCCGAGACGAGATGGGATGGAAAGTTGAAAGGATCGCCGTCGATGCTCCTGCTGCGCCGCCCGCAAAAGGCTCGCGAGCCTCGGAAGACGAACTTGGACGTCTTGGCCTGTCCTCCTTCCGAACGCCCGTGGCGACTGCCTGGGCAGGCATCCGTGAGAAGTGCATCGACCATTTGAGCTTTGGCGGCACGGCTGCAACTCTTCCGCATGCAAATAAGATTTGGATGCTCTTTGGTTTCAGACTTTTCGCCTTGCTGAAGGACGAGCTCCACGCCGAGGTCATCGAGGTGTATCCGTTCGCCATTGTCCGCGCTTTGCTTCCCGCGTGCGAGCACAAGTCAACGGAACAGGGATATCGAGATCAGCTCTTTGCGGTCTCGGCTCGTACGGGATGGGAACCGCAGGCTCTCGAAGCGAAGCTGAAGGCAACGGTGCCTGGCAGCCGGCATGATCGGCTGGACGCATTTATGGCGGCTTGGGTCGCTAGTCTGCCGCCAGAAGAGCGGCGCGCTTTTGGCGACGCCCGGCAGCCCGATGACGCGATTTGGGTGCCATCGTGATCTGTTACGTAGGCGGCAATGTGGCCTGCTGCAAAGCTGCGCCTGCCACCCCTTGGGTCTTCGAGCGTCGGCTATAATCCAAGCTCGCGCTTGCGCCCGAACCCCCATTCGATCCCGCCGCCGTCCCTCGCTACGCCTGACACATGCCGGCCAAGCTGCTTCTCCAACGGCGGCGACCACGGGACGAGCTGGAAACCCAGGCCGTTGTCGATCATGGCGAACCGGCCGGAGGTGAGCGTCAGGCTCTGACGATAGGCTCCCGGCAACCTGCTCGCCCGTGGCGGTCTGGCGATATGGCAGGCCGGTCTCGGCCGACAGCCTGGTCCAACCGCGCTGAGCTCGCGGCGTCGCAGCGTGTCGAGGAGATCGCGCTGCAAAACGATGCGCTGGCCTTGCCGGCGAGCGAAGCCCTCGCCGGCGAGGTGTTCAGCGCGAGCGGTCATGGCTTCCCGAACCTCGCCGCCGAACCCGCCCATCGAGAGCGGCATCGGCTGACGCTCGACCAGCCGATGATCGAGCCAGGTGGCGCCCGGCGCGGTGACCTGGCGGGCAAGGTCGATGTCCGATCGGTTCGCCAGCAACAACGTCGGCCGCTGGTCATCGGCGCCGCCGAACCGGCGCACCTCGACGATGCCACCGATGGGCGGGGCATGGGCGAAGGCTTCGGTATCCCGAAACCGCACGTGGTGAGCGCGGCCATCCGTGCCGTCGATCACGGCGTAGGCTTCCCCGGTCAATTCGTCATGCAGGCCTTTGTCCACGAGCCGGCCGATGATCGGCGACGTCGCCGCGCCCGTGTCGATGACATAGTCGGCGACGCCGCGCTCGAAGCCACTGTCGGTGAAGGCGCGGTGCATGGTCTTGATGATGTCGCCGCGCATGCCGAGATCGCGGAGGCTTCGTTCCGCTTCGAGCCCGACCATCCATTCGCCGGGGCCGGCGGGCGCGGCGAGCCCCATTGTTTCCAGATGCTGGAGGCGGCCGATCATGAGCCGGCGGGTCTCCGGATCGGCCGCGCCCGGCTGCTCCGGGCGGAGATCGATGTACCCGGTCTCGTCGGCGGCCATGCGTATCTCGGTGTCGAGCCGGGTCCAGCGCTCGGCGCCGACATCGCGCTCAAGCGCGGAGCGGATTTCATGCTCGGGTTTGGGGCCAAGTTCGATCGATACAAGCTCCTCGGCCCGGGAGCGCAAGCCGCGGCTGATATAGTCGCGGGAGATCACGAGATCCTTGCCGGTCTCATCGACGCCGCGCACCAAAAGATGGACATGCGGATTGTCGGTGTTCCAATGGTCGACGGCGATCCAATCGAGCCTGGTCCCAAGGTCGGCTTCCATCTGCCGCGCGAGGTCTCGCGTGAAAGCTCGGAGATCGGTCATCTCGGCGGCGTCTTCGGGTGAGACGATGAAGCGGAAGTGGTGCCGGTCATCCTTCGTTCGATCGGCAAATCCAGCATCATCGGCGCGGTCGGTCTCGGCATCGAACATGCGCGCCTTCTCGCCGTCGCGCGTCACGCCCTCGCGCTTCAGATAGGCGACATGCGCCGATACTGGCGCGGAGCGGAAGGCCCGGCCCGCATGACGCGCGACGCGGGCTTTCACCACGACGCGGCGGGTGGGCGTGAACAACCGGTTGCGGCTGAACGCGAGCCGCCCGCGCCCGAAAGTCGAGCGGCCAAGGCCGGTCGGCTTGCCGGGACCAGATTGCGGAGCGGTATGGCCCGCCCTCTTCGCGGCGCGCAGCACCTGGTTGACGAAGCTCTTGGACTTGCCGGCGCGGGTGCTGCGGATGCGGCCAGGCCGAACGCGAAAATCCTCGCCGGAGCCGCTCATCCGCGGACTCCGGGGCGCTGGAAAGTGGGCAGTGCCGCTAATTCCATTGAAATCATTGGCATTCTGCCTGGGAGCGGCACGCGACCCGACCGAGCGGCACGGAGAAAGACAAGCCCGATCAAGGGCTTGGATGACGTCCGGAGACCCGCTTTTATCTAGCCGTCGTCTGGTCGTGTTGCCCTTCCAGCCCCTCTCCATCGTCAAACCCACGATGCAGTCCGCCAGCGCCCGAAGAAATGCGCCATCGCTCACCGGGGCCGCTCCCGAGCAGAGACCCGCACGAAGAGGCTGTCTGAACGCGGCACGAGAGCCGACATATCGACGACGCGACGGGAGCTTGGCGAACGGTTCGGCCGCACGGATGCCGACACTTCATCGACACTCGGAGCGCTTTCGTCTTGTCCGACAAAGATCGGCCCCTCGGTCCAGGAACGCGCGACCGAAGCGATCGCAATTGCGCCCTCGATCTGCCCTTCACCGATCAGCGGTGCGATCGCGGCGACATAGGCGCGCGTTTCGTTCGGAAGCGGTCGGCCTGTCGCCAAATGGTCCTCATACCGTCCCGGTCCGGCGTTGTAGGCGGCGAGAAAGCCCGGCGATCCATATCGATCGTGCAGCTCTCGAAGAAACGCCGCACCCGCCAGAATATTGTCGTGCGGATCGTAGGGATTGGCGCCGAGGCCGTGACGAGCGCGAAGGCTCGCCCATGTCGCCGGCATGATCTGCATCAGGCCCATCGCGCCTTTCGGAGAGAGGGCGTGGACATCTTCCCCGCTCTCGGCATGCATGACGGCGCGGATCCACGACACGGGAATCCCGAATCGCTGTGACGCCTCCGCGACAAACGCCGTGAAGGGATCGGCGACGCGCGCGACAGATGCGGCGTTGCCCTGTGCGAATGCCGGCGACGCGAAAGGCGTGGTCCCCGCCATGCCCATCATCGCGATGATGGCTGTCGCAATGGCTGTTGGACGGGCGCGCAATCGGTCGCCGATCTGACGCGCGCTGACCAGCGGCTGCTCGGCTGCGCGATGAGTTGTTGTGTGCATGGGTCAGCCTCGCTCGTCGCGTTTCGCCGGACGGTTCCAGAGCAGATTGAAACTCGATCCCTTCGCTTCAGCCTGGAACAAATTCGCGCGGATGGGCTGCGTGAAGACCGGATCGTCGATCAGCAACGAGACATACGCTCCGGCCTTCTCGCCGGTGCGCTTCCAAGCGGCGCCGACCTCGGGGCCATCGGCGCTGTCGCCTGCGTGAATCCGAAAGTCCGGCGCGTTCTCGCCGTCCCCAGCATTGGCCGGAACGAGGGTGAGTTCGACATCGATCGTGAGCGTATGGAGCCGGCCGTAATAGCCGTCTTGGATGCGGGTGAAATTACCGATGTGAGCCATGGGAACGTCCTTTCCATTGCAGGGTTGCGGTGGTCTCAGTGCGTCGCGGCGCGCCAAACGAAGCGGCCGTCGTCTCCTTCATCGGTCCAAAGAGGAACCGCGCGACCGACGATCGAGCTGGCGGGAAGCGGGCCGAAATACCGGCCGTCCAGACTGTCGGGCACGCCGGGGTTCATCAGAAAAACGTCGCCCGGCGGCAACGGTCTGACAGCCTTGCCAGTCAGGGAGATCGCGTCCGCGCCGGTCGCGGGCTTGCGCATCGCCGACCTCGACTTGATCGATGGTGATGCGCAGCCCATGCCGGCAGACGCTCTGTCCCGGGAGTGCCAGAACATGTTTCATCAAGGGCACGCCGCGCGGCAGGTAGCCGCCATCGGCGAGGAAGCTCGCGATGGGTTCCGGCGGCATGACGGCGACAAGTTCGGTGTCGCGTAGCGCGCCTGGTGGCCGCACGGCGTAGAGGCCGATCGGGGTGCTCGCGCTGGCGTTCCAGATGAGCCTGGGAAGAGGCTTGACGAACGCGACGCCCACGGTCGCCATCGCCGAAAAATAGGTCGCCATGACCCATCCGAAGCGGGTCATGGCTGCGCCCTCCGGCGCAACAGCCACGCATCGTGCTGCGCGCGCGAATAGGGCCGCGGTTCGTGTCCGACGGTCAGGCGGCTGTGGACATGGCGCCAATGATCCGGCGCGATGTCGCCCGGTTCGACGCCGATCGCTTCCACGGCATCGATGGCCTGAAGCACGCGCTCGACCTTCGGCCAGCCATCGATGTGCAGCAGGATTTCGCCGCCGGGACGGACGAAGGGAAGCGTCTGATAGGATTCCCGCGGCGGCGACGGCGCGCACGATATCGATGCGCGAACTGACGGTTCCGAAGTCGTTGGCAGACCAGCGCACGAACGCGAAGACGGTGCCGCTTCGAAAGCTGAGGGTGCGGCGGCGGCGGTCGAGGATTTTCTCTTCGACGTGATCGCCGAAGCGTATCCAGTTCTCGATCCTCTTCTCGTACCAGGTCAGTTCGACCTGCGTGAGGCTGTCGGACAAGCGGCCGGCATGCAACTCTTGCCGATGCGCGGCGGACGGCGCGTTGTCGGTCATGATGCGTCTCCAGAGTCTTCGGGAAATTCGCGCGCCAGCAGCTCGCGCAGCATGTCGGCGACGGTGACGCCGCGCCGGAAGGCGGCGACCTTGATGCGGCCGCGCAAGCCGGGCGTGACGTCGATGGTGAGCCGGGCGGTGAAAGCATCGGCCTTCGCCGGAGCGCCGGCCGGCATATCCGGCGCTTTGATCCAGCTCTCGGCGTCGCCGGGACGGGAGGCAAAGCCGCGCTTCGATTGACGCCCGGTCATCGGCCGATCCTCGCGATCTCGGCGGCGAGTGCTGCGATCTCGCGCGCGGCCGGACTGTTCGCGTCGAGGTCGGCGACGAGCCGGCCTGTGCGCGCGCTGTCGGCGAAGGCGACGCGCTGTCCGATCGTGACCTTGAGGACCGGCGGCTGGTGATCGGCCAGCAATTCGGCGGTTTCCCGCGCGATGACGGTGCGCGCGGCGCACCGATTGAGGACAAAGCGCGCGGCGAGTTGCGGCCGGAAAATGCGCGCCTCGTCGATCAGCTTCAGCGTCTCGCCCGAAGCCCAGCCGTCGAACGGCGAAGGCTGCGCGGGGATCAGGACGAGATCGGCGGCGAGCAGCGCCGAGCGCATCAGCCCGGCGACACGCGGCGGCCCGTCGATGACGATGTGATCGGCGTCGCGGGCGAGTTCGGGCGCTTCCCGATGAAGCGTGTCGCGCGCCAGGCCGATGACGCCGAACAGCCTCGGCAGCCCTTCCTTTGCCCGCTGCTCGGACCAATCGAGAGCGGAGCCTTGCGGGTCGGCATCGATAAGGGTGACGCGGCGGCCTTCGCGAGCCCATTGGCCCGCGAGATGAAGCGCCAGCGTGGTCTTGCCGACGCCGCCCTTCTGATTGAGGAGCGCGACGATCATGACGCGCCTCCGGACCTGGTCTAGGAACGGGCGCGTCGGAGCCGCCGCTTGGACCGGCGGTCGCTCTCCCCCGTCCCGATAGCGCCTCTTTTCCTTCCCGGCAGGCCGCGGTTCGGATCGAGTTTTCCCGCCGCCAACTACTAGAAGGTTAGAATCTTGGTTAGACTCTAAGTTAAGGGCGCGAATTCCGCTTTTATGTCCGTGGCTTACACCCGATTTCGGTTCCCGATAGCACGAGGGTTGGGTTCCTGATGGCACGATAGCGCCGGTTCCCGATAGCACGACGCTATCCACAGGTTGTCCACAGGCTGCTGGCTCGAAGGCGAGCAGCGTGCGCCCGCTGATTTCGACCTCAACGAACAGCGTGTATCCCGGCAGCGGCTGGCGGCGGATGATGTCTCGCAGCTCGAAAGCGAAGCGCTTGAACGGGGACAGGCTGCCGGATTTCAGATGGAGATGGCGGAAGTCGAAGCGCCAGCCATTCCGCTGGTGGCCGCCGTGCTTGCGCACGATGCGGTATAGCCAGCGCTCCATGCCGCCGGTCAGGTCGAAATATGCGCGGTCGATTGTGAGGACGAGCGCATCGTCAAGAACGGCGCGGTAGAACCAGTCGGGGACGATGAGCTCGATACCGCCGGGATGACCGTGGCCATCGGCACGCTCCGTCCATTCGTTGATCCAGGAGAAGCGGTGCATCCGCCGCTCGGCTGGCTGGCGCAGCGATGTCGCGACCGTTGTCGATTGCAGCCGGTCCAGCGCCGCCTTGAGGCGCTGATAGTCGCGCAGCGATGTTCCGCGCCCGGTGAAGTTCAGTATCTCGTAGGGCGTCGCCGCCATCAGGCGCGACGTGCGCAAGCCCGCGTCTCGCGCCTCGACGATCTGGGAAGCGGCCCAGATCAGAACGTCGGCGTCCCAGATCGTGGCCATGCCATGTTCGGGGACGGCCTCGACGCGGATTGCAACGTCACCCGAACGGAAGTCGATCGGTGTCGAGCGGTGGGATTTGGCGAGACTGAAAAATGGATAAGCCATGAGGTCCTGCGCGTCGCGGGGCGCGAGGTCGCCGGGGAGTGCGCGGAACAGTTCGAGCTGCTCGCGTTCCGATCCTGTGCGATGTCGCGTCGACATGAGGGGAGCTGCCGGGACGGTCAGCGGCGCGTCTGGCCGGCATAAGCCGGCGAGACCGCTGCGTGGCGCTTGGCGGGAAGCACCTCGCCCACGCCAGGGTCGGAGGTCGACGCCTTGGCGCCCCGCGCCGACCCACGCCTGCAGATCTTCGAAGTTGTAGACGACGCGACCGCCGAGCTTCGAATAGCGCGGGCCTGTGCCATAGGTGCGGTGCTTTTCGAGCGTCCGGCCGGAGAGGCCAAGGAACCGCGCGGCCTCGGGCGTGCGCAAATAGCGTGGCGGGAGCTGGGGGATTGCTGCGGACATCGGTGGCCTCCGTGTTGTCGGGGAAGGCCGCCGGTTATCGGCGGCCGTCTGCGATCACGGTGGCGAAGGGTTGCCGCGTAGGGGGATGGTGAAGATGAGGGGTGCCGAATTCGCCACCCCTAGCGGGAGCCGGCGATCTTGGGCCTCGCCCGATCAATCGGGCCGACGCGGACCCAGGAGATTGCGATAGTCGCCGCGCATCGTGGTGATGCCGGTGCGCACCAACCGGATGACCGTGTCGCGGAAGGATGCGGTCTTCCATGGCTCGGTGGCGAGGCGGCTCGGGTCGAACAGCGCTTCGGCGATGGCCCGGTAACTGGCGCCCGCCAGGCGCCCGTCGAGGGCACGCAAGGCCGCGATCAAACGCTCGCCTTTACGGAGGGGAGCGGGCGGCGTTCGTGGCCGCCCGTGCGCGATGAACCGCCAGAAGCGTAGCGCCGCGTCGGTGCGCTGCGGGGCCGTGGCGTCCAGCGGGATGAGCGCGGCCATGGGCATCGCGCCGCTGGGCGGATCAATCAGCCAGAGCTGATGATTGATCCCGTCGTCTCTGATGATGACGTGCGTGCCGTCGTCAGCATCGCGCCGCACACTGTCGCTGGGAAAATCCGCTAACGAAACTGATGGTGTCGCAGCGCTGGTGCGTGCGGCCGTCAGGACGATGACCGACGCCAGTTCCTCGGACCGCCAGAAAACCGGTGATTGATCAGCGCGCCGATTTGGATCGGCAAGGAAATCGCAACCCCCAGCGCCGGCCGGGACCATCGGTCCCGTCATCGGCTTGAGCTGGTGCAGATTTGTAGGCGTTTCGGTAGTCAGGGTTGCGACGCAGGAATTCCCAGGCGAGGCTCGCGGGCTCCATCGTGGCGGCGTATTGATAGGCGGCGGGCGACCGCCAATCCTCCGTTGACATTGCACGTCTCCTTGCGAGGGATCACGGGATGCCTGGGCCAGTAGAAATCTAATCTGGGCTTTTGACAGCGCCGTGTGCAGTCCGCCCGCCAGCATTGGGCCATGCCCAATCCGGATCGGCGATTTTCAGGAAATCCGCAAAGCCGGGAGCACGCGTCGGATGAAAGACTGACGCGGTGGCCGTTGAACGCCGCCGTCAGCGCGCCGAGCGCAGCAGATCGCGGTAGCCGTGCTCGGTCAGCCAGCGCGCGCGTGCCAGGTGCGTTTCATGAGCGCGCCGGGCACGGTCCGGTTCCAATGCGGGATCGAGATCGAGCACGACTCGCGCGACCTCCTCCCAGGGGGCTCCCTCGGACGTCGCATCGAGCAATCGGAGATAGGTCGGCAGATGCGCCCGGTCGTAGTCAGTCACCTGGGCGGCGGTCGGGGCGGTTTCAGCGATAGGGGGGGCCGGAGGAGATGGCATGGTCTTCCCGAGGTTTTTCCCGTGTTGACGGAGAATGCTTGCGAAACTCGGACGCCGAGCCCGAAAGGCGCGGCTGGCGGAACGGATCGGCGAGAGTGCCGCGTATTATAATACGTAGCGCCAAAATACGCGATTGGTGTCCATCCTTGGGATGGATATTCGACAGGTGTTCGGAGAAAATCTTCGCCGATTTCGCATGCAAGCCGGCCTCAGCCAAGAGGCCGTCGCTGTTCGAATGGGCGTGGATCGAGCACATGTGAGCAGTATGGAGCGGGGCCAGCAGAACGTCACGCTCCTGACGCTTTGGCATGCATCTCAGGCCGTCGGTGCGAAGCCTGCCGATCTCCTCGACGAAGACTTCGAGGTTGGTGGCGACCTTGCCGACCCTGAAGGCTCGTCGGCGTCATAGTCTTCCTGGCAAAAAGAAGCCCCGCCCGGTTTCCCGAGCGGGGCGTCGCTGGCTGATCTCAGTCGCCGTTGGCCTTGCGGCCGCGGGACCAGATGAGGGTGAAGCCGTCGCCGTCCTCGTCGTCGAAGAGGTTGGCGTAGATCGGCGCGTTGAAGCTGGGATCGTCGAGCTTGACCGAGAGATAGTCGCGGTTCTCGGCGGAGCGCTTGGACCAGGCGGCGCCGATCTCGGCGCGGCCGACGAAGATGCGGTGGCTCGGGGCGTTGTCGCTGGCGCGGGTGGCCTCGGGGACGATGCGGACGTTCTTGGTCTGAACGCTGAGGGTGACGATTTCGCCCAGATAGTCGGTGCCGGACTTCTTGAAGGTGCCGATGTTCGCCATGGTGGTTCTCCTTGTTCGCTGTTCTCGGGCCTGCGACCATCGCGGCCTCGATGGCGATCGACAGACCGGAGGCGACCGACGCCGCACCCGCTTGCGGGCCGCAGCGCAGCGGAGGATGTCAGCCCGGAGAGTTTCTTGCCTCGCGAGGAATGGGCGGGCCGGGGTCCCTGCGCGATCTTTCGCGTGGGGTGGTCCCCCAGGGGAAGAAAGTCGCCGGGCGACATTGCGGCATAGGCGGTCGAGGCGAAGCCGTCCTTCGGTCAGATCCAGCCATTGAAGAGGCCGTATGGGGCAGGCGCGTCCTGACAGCGACCAATCAAGGAAGAACCTGGCGGACACCGGCCACCGAGAGCGCTCCGGCACGTCTGGGCAAACGGACCTGAGTTCAGACCTGTTCCGCCATTGGGCCTGGGGCTATCTCTCCGCCACCGAAAGACAACGACCAAGGCATCTGCGATTTATCGGCAACGCGCCGACAAAGCCGCTTCGTCCATGGGTGTCACCGACCATACCGCGATCTCGGTCTTTCGTCGGCTGTTCCCGCCAATGTCCGATCATCGACCAGAATCGGCGACGACCGGTCGGCCCTGACGTCCTCCACCCAGCATCGGACCAGCGCGTGGTCCCGGCTGAGTTCAGCCCCTGACGATCGCCCTGTGTCGGGTGACCGGGGGGCAATGCCATGCGCGTCCAGGCTGTGACGCCGACTGCAACGGCCCCGACGATCGAGAACGCGATCTGCCAAGCTCCAGACGGCATGGTCAGCTTCGCGAGGCCGAGCGTGGCGTGGTAGCCGGCAAGTGCCGCGGGCGCCGCGAACAACAGTGCGACGGCAACCCGGATCCAGGTGGATCGTGCGAATGCAAAGACGTACTGGCCGGCGACCAAGGTGACAACGCCGGCCAGAATGCCGACAAAGATGGCCCCGACCGGCCCGGCGTCGCCGTGATAGGCCCACAAGCCGGCGGAGACCGCCGCGAAGAAGGGAAGCGCATAGACGGCGAGCGAAAACAGCAGCCAGCAGAGGAAGCCGATGCCGACGACGCCGAAAAGGATGCCGATGACGATCATGGTGGTGGTCTCCGTGACAAGGGTCGAACGGGCGCGCCTTCCACCACCACCACGGCGCCGGCTGATATAGCTGAGGCAGATCGCGTTGACCAGCCGAATTCTGATGGCATCAACTTTGCCTGATAATCGGTCGACGCTTTGGACAAGAATGGAACTCGCAGCCGATTTCGATGCGCATCGAATATGCTGTGCGTGTGAGCTTAGACGAGCGAGGTGACTCGTTACGCGCATCGAAATTGACTGCGGCGGATCGCTGATCTCCACGAGCGTCGTACGCGATGGTCGCAATGCTTTAGTTGAAGCGCAAGAGCTGGCGGCGCGACGCAGCGCTTGTGGGTTCTCGCGGCAGATTGCATGGTCCCATGACGTCGGGGTCTATTTTGGTTCAATGAGAAAGACGGTCGAGTGCCGCTCTGTCCAGAGGTAGTTGGCCGTCCGAATCGTCTCGCGCTCGGTCATTAATTCGCGCCAGAACCCAGGTCAAAGACGAAGCTTCTCGGACGCCGCCGTCTCACATGCGACCGAGGATCCACAGGAGAATGCACGGGATGGCTGGCAACCATCGCGGTTCGTGATTCTCCGACTGATCGTCGGGGCAGCGTGCGCTTGAGTCGTGCCGAGACGGCTCATCAATTCGCGAGGCCAATGGGGCGACCGCTGTAATAGCGCCTTCAGCGGCCGATGTTCGCGCCATGGAGCTTGGCCTCGAGCGACGAAGTGAGCGACCGTCATTGGCGCTGAGAACACGTCCCTTTTGGGGCTGATGCAGTCAGACGATTGGAGCTCCGGGATCGCGCTGAAAGACCTGTCGCTGGCCGATATGCGAGGCGCAACGCAAGTCGCGCTCCTCAGCAATTTCGGTCAGATCACAGCCGGTTGTATCTGCCTGCGCAGGTTGGCTGACGGCCTCACTTGGTCGCGGTCGGGGAGCGAAGTCCGAATATGAGGCTGGTGGAACTCGAAATCATGCTGATGAGCGATATGATCCGTCAATTTCTCGGGCGCATGAAACACCTCGGCGCAAATCGATTGGAGGACCAGCAGTGATTCGTCGTCATTCGTGCGCGAGCAAAAATAGCGTTCGAGTGCGTGAGTTTATCTGAGAACGTAAAGATGGACGTGCCAGTGCATTTCTGTCCGCCGCGATCGCCGGCCAGCCGCGCCAAGAGGCCCGGGGTCGATGGCCTCACGCAAGACCCGTTGATAGGCTGTGCCGATCGTTCGGTCGGAAGCTGGAGAGCATGTGCTGCTCGATTATATCGAAACCCGGGCGATAATCCGCTGGGCCTTTGCCGCGCCAGTGACCTCGATCGCAATCGAATCTATCGCCGATAGTCGATCGGATCGAGGCGAAGAAACAGACCTACCATTCATTTCTGCTGCTGGGGCCGTATCAATGCATCATCTGATTGACTCAGCGAACTACGACATCACTTTCAGCGTGTTGTGATGCAGCCTGAACCGCTATAAGCGTCGGAGAAAGATCGATGTCTACTCGATGACGAGCGCGCATTACCCGCGAGTTCCGAAGAGCCGGGTCATTTCGTCGGCGGCAAGGACTATGTGCCGCTCTTCTGCAAACTGACGAGCGAAGTTGGCTGTCAAGCGGACGGTGTTTTACAATTCCGAGGTCGAGCCTGTGGCCCCCGGATGCTCGATTCCGAACGGGTTTGTCACGATGACGCGACACGAAATTGGCACTATCGCAATGCGCGTCAGCATTTGTCTTGCATGGCAAGATCATGGAGCGTGGCGGCCGAGCCTCGTGAGGTCAGCCGTCATCGCAAGACAGGCCCTGATGAGGCCCGGCGCCGCTGCAGTTCCGCAATGCGACGTTCGCGGCGTCCCCATATCGCCAGCTTGGCGATCTTTGACGGCGGCGCTCACGCGCCGCCGCTCCCGAATTTCCAGACCGGAATGCCGAACTTCTTGGCCTTGTCGGCCAGGTTGTCCTGAATGCCGGTGCCGGGGAAGACCATGACCCCGATCGGCAGCACGTCGAGCATCTGGTCGTTGCGCTTGAACGGCGCCGCCTTGGCGTGCTTGGTCCAGTCGGGCTTGAAGGCGATCTGCGGCACCTTGCGGTGGTCGGCCCATTTGGCGGCGATGAGTTCGGCGCCCTTCGGTGATCCGCCGTGCAGCAGCACCATGTCGGGATGCTTGGCGTGGACGCGGTCGAGCTTGTCCCAGATCAGGCGATGATCGTTGAAGTCGAGCCCGCCGGTGAAGGCGATCTTGGGGCCGGCGGGCAATAGCACCTCGTTGGTGGCCCGGCGCTTGGCGGCGAGGAAGTCGCGGCTGTCGATCATGGCCGAGGTCAGGTTGCGGTGGTTGACCTTCGATCCTGAGCGCGGCCGCCAGGCCGAATGGGTGTGGCGCTCGAACTGGTCGGCGGCCTGGTCGCGGAAGAACTCCATGCTGTTGCGGCGCTCGATCAGCGTCTGCCCCTCGGCGGTGAGGCGTTCGAGTTCGACCGAGCGGATTTCGGAGCCGTCCTGTTCCTTCTGGCTGCGCTTCTGCGCCTGCTCGTTGTCGTCCAGTTCGCGCTCGATCCGGCTGATGGCGCGGTGGAAGAGATTGACGGTCGACCAAAGCAGGTCTTCGAGGTCGGGTTCGAGGCGGGTGTCCGCCAGGGTGACGACGAGGGCGTCGAAGATGTCGGCCGACGGCGCCGGCGACGGCATTGCCATCGGGTAGTGGTCTCGGGTCGGGTTCGTCCTGGAAGGGGCGATAGCCGTAGAGCTGGAGTTCGGCGAGGACGTGATCGGTCGGGGATGAGGTGTGCGGCGGCTCGTAGCCGGTGTCGTCGTGTTCGGTCGTCATGGTGCTTCCCTTCGTCGGATCGACCGCGCCCATCGCGGCCTTCTTGGCGACGAAAGGCGGCGGGCGGACCGGACCTGCACCCGGAGCAAAGCGAAGGGCCGAAGCGAAGCGGAGGATGGCGGGGGCCGGCTATTTTGCCTCGCGATGTAAAGGCGGGCTCGCCCGCCGACGGAAAATAGTTGGCCATCCGCCATTGCCGGTCGGGGCCGTTTGCCGCCCCGATCGCCCTCTCAGAAGGCCGTGGGCGCGGTCCTCTCCGACAAGGCTGGGAAGCACCTCGATCGAATACGGCATGAGACCGGCGCCGCCGCGGACATCATTTCCCGTGCCGCTTCATGCCGCCAATTCCATGAAACGAGCGACGTCTTCCGGAGCGATCTGCACCCGCAACGCTGCCCGTAGCGCATCGATGCCGAGCGTGCGGAGATCCTCGTTGAAGTCACCCAGTCGTGGCGACAGGGCTATCGCCTCGATCCCGGCCTCGTTCGCCCGGTCGATCAGGCTCGCCATGGCGCCGTCCCCGGCCGGATCGTCGTCGCGGGCGATGTAGAGCCGGCGCAGCGTCGCGGGGAACAGGATGGCGGCGAGGTGTGCGGCCGAGAGCGCGGCCACCATCGGCATGGTGGGCATGACGCATCGCAGCGACAGCATGGTCTCGATGCCTTCGCCGGCCGCCAAGACATCGTGCGCCACATCGAAACGGACGGCGTTGCCCAGGAGGTTGCCCATCGCCCGTCTCGGCGTGTCGATCGCCGCCTTGTCCCGCCCCGATGGGTCGAGCCAGGTGCGATGCGCTCCGGTGATCTTGCCGCCCGGATCGGTGACGGCTGCGATCATCGCCGGCCAGGTCTCGGTCGGAGACCATGCATCAGGACGGTAGTAGCAGCGTGGGTGGAAGCGGAGGCTTGCGGTTCCGTGCAAAGCCGTAATGCCGCGTTTGCGCAAATACGCTTCGACGACTGTGCCCGTAATCGGCTGCGCCATGGCGAAGAGACGGCGTGCTGATTCCGGCGATCCCGCCGGTGCGGACGATGGAAGCCGCCCATGGTCTGGTTCCGGCTCCGATCTCGGCAGGCTGAGAAAGTGCCGGGCCTCATTGGCGACGTCGCGGAAATCGGCAAGGCCGCAGCTCTCGCGGATGACATCGAGGAGGTCGCCGTGATCGCCGGTCGCCGCGTCGGTCCATTTGCCGGCCGCACCCTTGCCGGATTCCGGTCCTTTCAGCCGGACGAACAGGGAGCGGCCGGGCGTATTCCTCACGTCGCCGACCAGCCAGTAGCGGCCCTCGCGGCGACCGTTGGAGAGATAATGGCGGCACACCGCCTCGGCATCGCGCGCGAGACGGTGCGCCAGTTCGGCGGCATCGAGCGCCATCGTCACGCCGCCGCCCGCTCGGCGACGCGCGCGAGCGGATAGCGTTCCAGCACCTTCGCCAGGATCGCCGGGCCGGCGGCGTCGGTCGGGACGAACATCCTGAGCTTCCACGAGATGATCTCATGGAACAGGCCGTAGGCTCGCAGCCGGTCACGCATGGCGTCGGTGAAGCCGGTCAGTTCGATGCGGTTGGCGCCCATGACGCGGACGCGGCGAAGCTGAAGCCCTTCGGCAAGATCGAGGATGGTCCTGCCATCCATCAGCGCGGTGAAGGCGTCATCGGCCGACAGGTTCGATGGGCTGGTTTCAAGCGCGCTGGCCACCCATGCCGGGGAGACCTTGCGACCGACGATGCGCTCGCCGGTATCGGTCTGGAGCCGATAGACCCGCGTCGATTCGTTCGGCAGACGCTTCCAGATCGGCAGCAAGAGACCGGCGACGATATGGATCTCGCTGTCGGTGAATTCCGGCACTTCGGCGAGTTCCGCCGCCCAGGCGCGGGCGAAGGTTTCGCGGTCGGCTTCCCGCCAATGGGTCTGGGGCATCATCGCCAGCGGCATGGCGGGATGCTCCATCGGCCGGATGAGCCGCACGCGGCGTTCGACCTCGCCATCGTCGAGCATCAGACTCGGCGCGGGAACCTGCACGGCGGCGCGGCCCGACTGGCTGTTGACCAGCAGCAGGGCGCGGGGATCGGAGAGCCGGCCCAGCGCCTCGTCGAGCGTGACCGGCCGGTTGCGCTCGCGCTGCGTGATCGTCAGCAGGCGGGTTTCCGCCGAGGTGCCGGGGTGGGTGTAGATGGTCTGCCGGCCGGTGACGACGAAGCTCTCCGCCGTCAACGTCTCCAGCCCGACGTCGTAGGTTCCCGATGCGATCGCGCCTTCGATACGGGCGGTCAGGAGCTGCTCGAACGCCGTGAACAGGATGTTCTGCAGGTCGATGGTCAGCGCCAGCAGCCGATTGAGGAAGGTGGTGATCGGCGGCAGCTCGTCCCTGATGCCGTTGCTGTCGGTGAGCTTCAGCCCCGTCGCGTCCTCGAACGCGCCCAGCGAGCACCCCTCGACCTTGCCCATGACCAGCAGGACATAGAGCTGGCGCAACGCGTCGCGGGCGTAGTGGCTCTCCAGATTGTCTTCGGGCCTGAACAGGCCCTGGCCGCCGGTCTGGCGCTGGCCCTTGGTGATGGCGCCGAGCGTGTCGAGCCGGCGGGCGATGGTCGAGAGGAAGCGCTTCTCGGCCTTCACGTTCGTCGCGATCGGCCGGAACAGCGGCGGCTGCGCCTGGTTGGTGCGGTTGGTCCGCCCCAGGCCCTGGATGGCGGCGTCGGCCTTCCATCCGGCCTCCAGGAGATAGTGGACGCGCAGGCGGCGGTTCTTCGCCGACAGTTCCGCATGATAGGACCGCCCGGTGCCACCGGCGTCCGAGAAGACGAGGATGCGCTTGGCGTCGTCCATGAACGCTTGCGTCTCGGCGAGATTGGCCGAACCCGCGCGGTTCTCGACGGCGAGGCGATCGACGCCGTCCGATCCGGTCTTGCGGATGATCCGGCGCGAGCGGCCCGTCACCTCGGCCACCAACTCCGTGCCGAAGCGCTGGACGATCTGGTCGAGCGCGCCATGGACCGGCGGCAGCGACGCCAGCTTCTCGATCAGGCGATCACGGCGGGCGACGGCCTCGCGGCACTGCACGGGCTGGCCATCGCGATAGACCGGCCGCGAGGAGAGATTGCCCTCGCTGTCGGTGAACGGCTCGTAGAGCTGGGTCGGGAAGCTGTGCGCCAGATAATCCAGCACGTACTCGCGCGGAGTGATGTCGACCTGGACGTCGCCCCATTCCTCGGTCGGAATCTCGGCAAGGCGGCGCTCCATCAGCGCCTCGCCGGTCGAGACGATCTGGATGACGGCGGCATGGCCAGCAGTCAGATCGCGCTCGACGGCGGCGATCAGCGAAGGCGTCTTCATCGCCGTGATCAGATGATTGAAGAAACGCTGCTTGGCGCTCTCGAAAGCCGACCGCGCGGCGGACTTGGCCTGCGCGTTCAGCGTGCCCGTTTCGCCGGTGACGTTGGTCGCCTCCAGCGCGGCGTCGAGATTGTTGTGGATGACGCCGAACGCGCCCGGCATAGGCGTCGTAGATGCGGATCTGCTCGTCGGTGAGCCGGTGCTCGACCAGCTCATATTCGACGCCCTCGTAGCTGAGCGATCGCGCCGCATAGAGGCCGAGCGCCTTCATGTCGCGCGCCAGGACCTCCATGGCCGCGACGCCGCCGGCCTCGATCGCCTCGACGAACTCGGCCCGCGTGGCGAAGGGGAAATCCTCGCCGCCCCAGAGGCCGAGCCGCTGGGCATAGGCGAGATTGTGGACGGTGGTCGCGCCGGTCGCCGAGACATAGACGACGCGCGCGTTCGGCAAGCGCGTGCTGAAGCCGAAGCCCCGCACGGCCCTGCTGCGAGGCGGCCTGGTCGCCGCGCTCTCCCTTGCCGCCAGCGGCGTTCTGCATGGCATGGCTCTCGTCGAAAATGATCACCCCGTCGAAATCGGAGCCCAACCATTCGACGATCTGCCGGACCCGCGAAACCTTCTCGTCGCGCGCGTCGGAGCGTAGCGTGGCGTAGGTGGTGAATAGGACGCCTTGCTCCAAACGGATCGGCGTCCCCTGACGGAAGCGCGACAGCGGCGTCACCAGAAGCCGCTCCTGCCCGAGCGCCGACCAATCGCGCTGGGCGTCCTCGATCAGCTTGTCGGATTTCGACACCCAGACCGCGCGGCGGCGGCCCTTCAGCCAGTTGTCGAGCAGGATGCCGGCGACCTGGCGGCCCTTGCCGGCGCCGGTGCCGTCGCCGAGAAACCAGCCGCGGCGGAAGCGGACGGCGTTTTCAGCATCGTCGGGCGCGGCCGAGACGATGTCGAAGGTCTCGTCCACCGTCCACGATCCGGCGAGGTGGCCGCAATGGGCCTCGCCGGCAGTGATCACGCTTTCGAGCTGGGCGTCGGACAGCATGCCGTCCGCGACGACATTGGCGGGCAGGTGCGGCCGATAGCTTGGCTTGGGCGGCGCCACCGACGCCATCGCCGCCGATTGCACCAGCTTGGTGGGGTGAGCCTGAGAGCCGGGAATACGGATCGACTGCAATCCGTATCCTTCATAAAGCGCTTCGGTGATGTGGCCGCCCTCGACCGGCGTCCAGTCGATGGTCTCATAGGTCAGCTCAACCGCCTCCGGCTCGGGCGTCGTGGCCGGGACGGAGGAAGGGCGCGGCGCAACGCGCTGCGGCCGTGCGGCGGCGGGACGAACCGTGGCCCGCGGTGACGACCGGCGTGGCGAGCGGGAGCCTCGGCGGAACGGAATTCGCGATCCAGCCAAGCAAGGTTGCGGCATCGGGGGCGCAAGCTGTGCAAAGCCGGAAACACCGTCGGATCGGGCGCGGGCAGACGGTCGATCACGGTCAGGCGCGTGTCGATGGTCGTGCCATGCTTGGCATAGACCGATCCATCGATGGCGGCCGAGAACACGATGCGCCCGCGCTCCTGTAGCCGGATGAAGGCATCGGTCCACATCGGATTGTCGGGCGCGCAGCTCGCGCCGGTGATCGCGACCAGTCGGCCGCCCTCGGCAAGACGCGCGAGCGCCGAGCCGACATGGCGCAGGGCGGCGTCGGCCATGCGGCGATCGACATTCGCGAGCGCGGAGAACGGCGGGTTCATGAGCACGACGCTCGGAACGACGTCGGCGTCGAGATGATCGTGGATCTGCGCGGCGTCAAAGCGGGTGACGGCGATGCCGGGGAACAGATGGCCCAGCAGCCCGGCGCGCGTCTCGGCCAGTTCATTGAGAACGAGAGACCCGCCCGCGAGTTCGGCGAGAATGGCGAGCAGCCCGGTGCCGGCCGAAGGTTCCAGCACGAGATCGGCGGGCGTGATCGCGGCGGCGGCGCTGGCCGCGAGGCCCAGAGCGATCGGCGTCGAGAACTGCTGAAGCGCCTGGCTCTCCTCGGAGCGGCGCGTGTGGGTGGGAAGAAGGCCCGCGATCTTGGCCAGCATCGGCAGCATGGCGGCGGGAGAGGCTGCCCGCGCGAGCATGGCGGGGCCGAACTTGCGCAGGAACAGGACGGTCGCCGCCTCGCAGGCATCGTAGGCGGTCTTCCAGTCCCAGGCGCCATCGGCGTCGGAACCGCCGAAGGCGGAGACCATGGATGCGCGGAGCGTCGGTGCATCGACACGCTGGCCGCGTTCGAGATGGGGAAGGATGATCCGCGCGGCATGAACCAGCGCGTCGGCGGTCGCCGGAGCGGGCGGCGCGACCGGGAGCGGCGCGGCCGCGAAGGCGGCCGTGGAAGCGGGATTCGTCGTCATGAAGGGAACCTCGGGAGAGCCGGAACGGGTCGAGCCGAGGGGCGCTCTCTCTCGACCCCAACGGCTCAAACCCGTCCCGGCAATCCTCTCCCTCTCGGGACGCCCAAGAAGAAAAGGGTCCGGCGCTGAGCGCCGGACCCTTTGATGCCGCTCGGAAGAAACGCGCCTTCATCGCCGGCGGATCGACGAGCCGGTAGGTCCGGCTCTTGATGTTGGGAATCCGATAGAGGCTGCTGGAGCCGGGCGCACGAAAGAGCACGGTGCGATGGCTGCGCGGGTTGGCGATGACCTCCAGCCGCTGGAAGCTTCGGCCATCGGCGAAGGAGAGCGGTTCGTCGAAGACGATCACCTGGCCCGCGCGCGGGCTCGGCTTGGCGGCCTTCGCGCGACGGGCGGCGATGTTTTCGCGGCAGCGGGCCCGCCATTGCAGCGCATATTCAGCGGTCGGTCGGCGTCAGCAGATCGAGGATCGGTGCGGGGCAATCGCACTCATACGGCCCCATCGATTCTTCCATATCCTTGTAGCCGAAGATGTAGCCCTCGGGGTCGCGCGGATTGTATCGAACGAGGCAGATGGCGGCCCAGACCTCGCGCTCACCGGTGGCGATGCGGACCTGTTCCACGGCGGCGTAGTAGACGCGCATGCCGACCAGCGCCGAGCGCAGCACTTTTGAACGCACGTCGGGACGCTCGTAGGTGAACTGGGCGTCGAGATATTGGCGCGGGCCGGAATGGCCCTTGAGGGATTTCATGTAGAGCCAGCCCATGGCCGTCTCCTTTCGATGGGGGATGAAGACGGCGCGCGCGGGGAGCGCGGCGCCGGGTGAATTTGGAAGATCCCGATGATCAGCCGACCGGAGCGAGCCGTTGTTCGGCTTCGCGGATCGCCGCGAGCGCGGCGCGAAACTCGGCGGCGCCTTGCTCCTCCGACAGGTCGCTGCACTCGACGACGGCGAGACAGGCGGCGTGGATGTCGGCGTCATTGACCGCGTCGGCCGTCAAGACGGGTGAGCGCGGGATCGGCCTCGATTGCTTGGTCGATCTGTCGCCTGACGGCGTCTTCGCGGATGCGGAGCAGAACATGCACGCCGTCATCGGCGGCATCTCCCTCCTTCTCCGCGAGGAAGTCCTCGAGGATGTCATTGGTGGATTTGCCGACAATCGCGTCCGCCGTGATCAGGACCGCCATGCCGCCGAAGCCGTCGGGCCGCATCTTCGAACAGGTGAAAGACGTGACCGCGGTGACGTAGCGGAGCGTGGATGAGCGCCGGACGATGTCCTGGAAGATGAACTCCCAGGACGTGCCGCTGAAATCGATCTCGATCTCGGTGTCGTCGGTGGATGCGACCGCCACGCGCTCGGCGATGTATGTGGTCGCCGTGCTGTCGATTTCCGCGGATGCATCGAACGCCGCACGAAGTTCGTCGATCGAAAGCCCGATAGCGTCGCTCGGACCGAGAGAGGTGTGGAAGTACACCGCCTCGCCATCCGGCTCGGCATCGAAGATGAGGCTGAGCACGAGACGTTCGAGCGGCGTCATGTCGGCGATCGGGATCGGTTGCTGAATGACGGTGGGTGAGAAGTAGTCGGCCATGTCGGGTCTCCAGAAATGCGAAAGCCCGGCACGATGGCCGGGCTTTTCGTTGCGTTGATGTGGAAGAGTGATCAGCCGGCGGCGGCGAAGGGATCGACGTCGCGATGGATCGGCTGGGCCCGGCCCATCCAGGGCTCGGGGCGGATGCAGCGCACCCAATCCGCGAAGCTCGGGATGAAGCCGAGGTCTTCGCGCACATGCTGCTCGCCGATCAGCCGGACCGGCACCACGCGGCCGGTCGAGATCGTGATCGTCGGGCCGAAGAAGCGCTCCAGCATGAAGATGCCTTCGGCATGATGGCGCAACGCGCGGTGCCGAAAATCAGCGGTGATGGCTTTCGACTCGTCGAACCACTGATGCAGCGGCAGATAGTCCTCGGCCGCGCCGCCCCATTTCTTCACCGAGGAAAGCGCGTGATGATAGCAATGTCCCATTGTCGCCTCCTCAGAATACGTGCTGGGAATAGTCGGACTCCATGTGCCGCTCATTGTAGTCGAGCGTGATGGTCCGTTCGGCGACGTCGAAGATGAAGTCGCCATAGGCGCCGTCGCTATTTTCCCAGCCGTCGTGGGTTTCCTCGAGAAAATCGTAGGCCAGCCGCTCGATTGCATCGCGGACGGACATCACCGTCCGTTCGGGCTCGGCGCTGGCCCCAGACGGCGGCGGCGATCTCGACATTGCCGGGCGGCAGGGCGACGACATCGTCGCCGGCCTTGGCTTCGATGTCCTCGATCTGCCCGCTGTCGCCATAGCCGTCGAAACGGACGGTGACGATGGTGAGGCCGGCGGCGGTGAGCGCATCGAAGACGACGGCCTTGTTCGCGGGACGCAGTTCGGCGTCGAGGCGATCGTGCTCGCCGCGCTGGACGTCCCAATCGGTGAGCGTCGGGGCGGCTATTGGGGTGATGGGGGAATGCTCGGTCATGGCATGGCTCCGAAAGCGAGAAAGCCCGGCGCGATGGCCGGGCTTTCGGGTGGAATTGGGTGGAGAAACGGATGCGGGGCGGCCGAAGCCACCCCGCATGTCGACAGTCACTCGGCCGCGACCATGTGCGCCGGCTCTTCGTCGGCGTCGGCGGGCGCTTCGTCCTCGTCACCCGCGAGGAAGTCCGGCAGCGCCTCGGACTCGCCGGTCGACTCGTCGGCGACGGGTCGCGACCTCGACGAGACGCAGCGGCTCCGGCAGCCAGCCCGTGCCGGCAAGCAGCCGCTCGGCCTCCTTGGCCATTTCGGTCTTCTTGAGGTGGTCGATGAGCTGCGCCGACTGCTCGCCCTTGGCCTCGCGCACGGCTTCGAGGATGCGCGCCTTCGGAACCCGGCCGAGATAGTTATCGACGGTCGGCGCCCAGCCGGCGGCGGCCAGGTCGAGATTGACGGTCCGGGCGAGCTGGTCGCCATGCGCGAAAGCGTCCGGACGCCGGTTCCACGGCTCCTTCACGACATTGACGGTGAGCGAGGCGCAGTGGGCGAACAGCGCCGCCTGGCTGTCGCTGTCGAACGCCGTCAGCGTGTCCCACAGAGCCGCCGGCGCTTCCGGCAACTGCTTGGCCCATTGCTCGTGCCGCGCATCGATCGCCTTGGCCGAGGCGGTCTCCGCCAACCCCGGCGCCTGCGCGCTGAAGCCGGAATGCTTCGCCGTGATCTCCAGGCAGGTGTTCGAGGCATAGCGGTAGAAGGCGTTGAGGCAGAGGGCGTGCAGCACCGCCTGGAAGGCGATGTGCGGATCGTTCGCCAGCGCATCCCGCAGCGCCAGGGTGCGATGGGCGGTCAGCTCGGTCACCAGCCGATCCGAAAGCGGGCGGATGGTTTCGTCCTCCTCCGGCGTGTCGATCTCGGAACCTGTCGGCGCGCCGCCGATGGTGATGACGGCCCGCTGGATGGCGCCGCTGGCGGTGGCGGCGGTTTCCGGCGCATCGCCATCGCCGCCCTGGACCGGCTCGACCGGCGCTTCGTCCTCGGGGCGGACGAAGCCGCGTTCGATGTGCAGCGCCCCCTCGCTGTCGATGCTGACGAAGATGCCGGCGCGGGCGATCTCGGCCGGATCGTAGCGGACGGGCCGGTTCTCGAACGCCGCGATGGCGGTCTCGATCTCGCCGAGGCGCTGATCGACCTCGTCGGGCAACTCGTCGGCTTCGCGAGTATTGCTCCTCAAGCGCGTCTTGTTCGGCCTTCAGCGCGGCGAAGCTGGCGTTCTCCTCTTCGCTGAGATCGACCGTCTCGCCGGTCAGGCGGCGCAGACCGGCGGCGTGGCCATAGGGGAAGTCGGTGGCGACCGCGATCCAATTCCAGCCCTCGGCCCGCAGCGTCTCGGCCTCGGCCTGGAGCTTCTCGGTCACCAGCCGATCGAGCAGCGCCGGATCCTGCAGCCAGCCGCCATCGTCATGCTGGAAGAGGTCGCGCATGACCACGCCGCCGGCGGCTTCGTAGACGTCCAGGCCGACGAACCGCGCGCGGCGGTCGGAGGCCCGGACCGCGCCCTCGGTGAGCTGGCGGCGGATCAGATAGGGCTCCTTGTTGTAGGAGCGCGAGACGGCGTCCCAGACCTGTTCCTGGCGGGCATGGTCGTTGGTGACGGTGAACGCCATCAACTGCTCCAGCGTCATGCCGTCCTCGGCATAGATGTCGAGGAGCTTGTCGGAGACGGCGGCCAGGCGCAGGCGCTGCTTCACCACGGTCGGCGTCACGAAGAAGCGGGCGGCGATCTCCTCGTCGCCAAGCCCCTTGTCGCGCAGCGCCTGGAAGGCGCGGAACTGGTCGAGCGGATGGAGCGCGACGCGCTGGACGTTCTCGGCCAGCGAATCCTCCTCGGCGATGCCGCCCTCGCGCACCACGCAGGGGACCGGCGCGGTCTTCGCCAGGCGCTTCTGCTTGACCAGCAGTTCGAGCGCCCGGAAGCGCCGGCCGCCGGCCGGGATTTCGAACATGCCGGTCTCCTGGCCTTCGGCGTCGAGAACCGGCCGGACGCTGAGGCTCTGCAAGAGCGTGCGTCGGGCGATGTCCTCGGCCAGTTCCTCGATCGAGACGCCGGCCTTCACGCGCCGGACGTTCGCCTGGCTGAGCACCAGCTTATTGAAGGGGATGTCGCGCGAGGCGCTGAGGATGATCTTCTGAACGGCGGTAGCCATGTCGGATTCTCCGCGACGGGCGGCCGAAAGACTTCTCTCGACCTCCAACCCGTCACGAAAAACCCGGCCTTCCTCTCGCTCTCGTTGAGGCCGCAAACCCGGAAAGCCGCGGAAGCGGAAAGGCGGCTTTCCGGAGACCCGGACAGAATCATCACGCCGCGTCCCGCTCGTCCGTCATCACATTGGCCTCGACGTAATGGCGCGGTCGGGCCGGAACGCCAGTAGATAGTCGGCCGCCTTCGACGCGGCGCTGGCGGCGCGGACGATGGCGCGATCATCCTCGCGCAGCACTTCCAGCCAGGAGCCGAGATAATCGGCGTGGCGCACGGTCGGCACGATGCCGAGCGAAGCGCACACGAAGGCGCTGGTCATCTCCGCGACGAGCTCTTCCTTGGCATAGAGGGCCGAGCCGAAGGCGCCTGATAGATCGCGGGCCAGCCGCGAGGGATGTCCGACCCAGTGACCGAGCTCGTGCAGGGCCGTCCGGTGCCAGTTGATCGGCTCGAAATAGGCGTCGGGCCGCGGCACCTGGATGTAGTCGTTGGCCGGGCTGTAGAAAGCCCGGTCGCCGCCGATGCGGAAATCGGCGCCGGTCGCGCCGATCAGCGCCTCGGCCTGGGGCAGGATCAGGCCCTCGGGCACGGGCGGCGGCGCGGTGACCAGCCCGTCGGGAAGGTTCTCACACTGATCCGTGTTGAACACGGTGAACCGCTTGAGGAACGGGATGGCGCCAGGCTCGTCGCCGTCGCGTTCGGCCCGCCGGCGTTCGTCCTCCGGCGTGAAGCGATCGGCATAGACGACGGTCGTGCCGTGCTCGCCCTTGCGGACGTTGCCGCCGAGGCTCAAGGCTTGGCGGAAGGTGAGCCAGCTCTGGCCGACGAACCCTCGCTCAATGACCGCGCCCCACAGAATGAGCACATTCACGCCGGAGTAGCGGCGCTGTGTCGTGGCGTTCTTCGGCATGGCGAGCGGCGCCTTCGCCGCCGCCGTCCCCCAGGGCTGGACCCAGGGCACACGGCCGGCTTCCAGTTCGGCGATGATCTTGTCGGTGATTTCGGCATAGAGGCTCGTCCGGTCCTGGCCGGAACGGGCGCGAGCGGTGTATCTGGACATCGCGGGTCTCCGCGACGGGCGCCGCGAGCCTCTCTCGCGACCTCCAACCCGTCACGGCCGACCCGGCCTGTCTCTCACTCTCGGGGGCGTTGCGGGGGGCTCCCCCGCAGAAGGGGTCGGACGAGACGCCGATCGGCTCGTCCGCAGGGGAAGACTTTCCCCTCCCAGGTAACTTGTGATAAAACCTCTGCTATAGTTTAGGAGTGCAGAGGAGTTGTCACCCGTCGATGCCGTCAACAAGCGCCCAACGGACCCGCGCTCTCGATCTCCTGAAAGCCCGGGGAATGCTCCGGCTTAAGGATTTCGTGGCCGAAGGTATCGGACCGGAGACGCTGGCACGTCTTGTCCGGGAAGACGCGGTCGCGCGCCCGGCGCGGGGACTCTATCAGCTCCCCGATGCGCAGGTCGAGGCCGCCCATACGCTTGCCGAAGCCGCGGCTCTGGTTCCCAAGGGCATCGTCTGCCTGACATCGGCGCTTCAGTATCACGAGCTGACGCTCCAGATGCCCGCCGCTGTGTGGATGGCGATCGAGCGAACCGCGTGGCGACCAAAGATTGACTATCCGCCCATCCGCTTCGTGCGCTTCACCGGGGATGCTCTGACGGACGGCGTCGAGCGCCATCGTATCGAGGGGGTCGAGGTCCCCATCACAGACCCGGCGAGGACAATCGTCGACTGCTTCCGCTATCGCGCTAAAGTCGGCCTCGACGTGGCGATGGAAGGGCTGCGGGAGGGCCTTCGCCGCCGGCGATGCACCCCTGATGAACTCTGGCGCTATGCCCGCAAGGCGAGGGTCTGGTCGGTGATGCGTCCTTATGTCGAAGCGATGGTGTCCGATGCCGCGTGAACCCCGCAACATCGGCGCTTCGGTGCGGGCGCGACTGCTGGATCGGGCGCGCGCCGAGAGGTCGGACTTTCAGATCCTGCTGACACGCTATGCGCTGGAACGTCTGCTCTACCGGCTGAGTGTTTCGGTGCATCGCGAGCGCTTCATTCTGAAAGGGGCGATGCTCTTCGTGACCTGGGTAGCCGATCCATTCCGGCCAACGCGCGATCTCGACCTGCTCGGCCGAGGGGACAGCGACGTGGAAGCGATCTCGGACGTCTTCCGAGCCATCTGCGCACAGCCTGTGCAGGATGACGGAGTCGTCTTTGACCTCGACGCGTTGCAAGCCGCCCCCATCCGCGAGGAGGTGGAATATGGCGGCGTGCGCGTGCGGACCACGGCGACGATCGCCGGTGCGCGAATTCCAATTCAGGTCGATGTGGGTTTTGGCGACACCGTCACCCCGGCGCCGTTGGAGGTCGACTATCCGACGTTGCTGGACAATCCAGCACCTCATTTGTGGGCCTATCCCGTTGAAACGGTGGTCGCCGAAAAGTTCGAAGCGTTGACCAAGCTGGGCATGGCCAACAGTCGCCTTAAGGATTTCTACGACCTGTGGCTGGTGTCCCAGACGTTCGACTTCAATCACCAAGCCCTGACCGATGCGGTCTGCCGGACATTTCAGCGGCGCGAGACAGCCTTGCCGGACGCCCCTCCAACGGGGTTGACGGATGAATTTGCGGCAGCGTGGTCGACCCAGTGGCGGGCCTTCCTCGGACGAGAGCGCATGGCCGCTGTCCCTGCCTCCTTGGCCGTCGTGGTCGCCGATCTCCGCGGCTTCCTGCTGCCATTGACGGAATCGCCGCAGACCGAGCGGGTGTGGCGTAAGGGCGGCCCGTGGTCCGATGGAGGTGGCGTTGATGCCTAGCCACGTGGAGCGATTTCCGGCGATCAGCCAAGAAGCCAAGGGGCCGGCGCTGTTTCCGGCCGCAGTCTTCTCTCTGACGCGGTGCGCTTAAGGCGCGGGGGGGAGCGGCGTGGCGGAACCACTGCGAAAATTGAAGGATGACGGAAGTCCGTACACGCGGCCGCCCGATGTGGAGGCTTCGATCGACGCCTTGCGCGGTCTTCCGCGCGCCGAATTGGTTGAGCGATGCAGAATTTCGGACCCCAACCACCCGTCCTATGTGAAGTCTGAATGCGTCCTGCATTTCGTGCGCCAGGCGAAGGCCGACAACAATGATCGACATTTTGAGGCGTTGTTTCGGATCCTGAGAACACGGGTGCAGCACGCTCTCCCGGCGATCGACCGGTCTGTGGAGGAAGGGGAGAGCGCCCTGGTCCAGGCATCTGCCATTGAGATCCGCGACGCCGTGCTCTTCCGGTTTCAGGAACTCCTGTGCCAGGACCGGGCGGGCTATGACGACCGCCTCGACTATTTTGAAATCCGTTTTGACGGGGCCATCGCGAATTTGCGGCGCACGGCGAGGCGCAAGACCTGGAAGGAAGAGAATAGGTCACAACCCCTGTCGTATGACGACGAAACGAGCGAGCTGTCGAGCGAGGTTGAGGATGCACTGGCGCGGTTAAATCCGCAGTCGCCGGAGAAAATTGACGATCCAGCTTACCGGAAGCGGTTCGCAGCAGCGATTGACTCGCTACCAGAGGACCAGCGGAGGGTCATTGTGCTGCTGTTGAGGGACATCCAGATCGAGTCCAAGGACCCGGAGGCGGTCACGATCGTCAAGGTCCTGGCGTGCTCGGAAAAGACCGTGCGAAACCGCCGAGACAGGGCGTTCAAGGCGCTACGCGCGGCGCTTGATGAGGACTTAGGGGAATGAGCGTCACCAAATCCTTTGACGACGTGATGTTCGCGTTTTCCGTGGAGCCACAGCAGGATGCGACGACGCTGGCCCGGTATCTCAAGGCCTATCCGCAGTTTGCCGCCGATCTCGTCGATCTTGCCCATGAGCTGAACCTTTCAGCCAGCTTGGGTCCGAGCGACGCGCCGCTGGAAGACGATGCCAAGGCGCAGGCCGCTTGGCTCCAATATGCTGCCGTCAGGCCGACCGTTGTGGCGTCGGAGGCGGCTCAAGGCCTGTTCGACACGATCAAGGGCAAGACGTTTGTCGCCCTCGCCGACGCGCTCGGCGTGCCCAGGTCGGTTCTGGTCGCCCTGCGAGATCGCCTCGTGGAGCCGGCATCAATTCCACACGCCTTCATCCGCCGGTTCGCGAGCGCGATGAACAGGACTGTGGATGTGGTTCAGCAATATCTGAGCCTTCCGCCGATGGCGTCGGCGGTGGTGAATTTCAAAGCCGATCAAAAACCGGCCGTACAAAATCAAATTACATTCAAGGCCTTGTTGGAGCAGACTAATCTAACAGAAGAGCAGCAGCTCACCCTTCAAAAAGATTTTGAATGAGATGGATGCGATCGAAATCAGCCGGCAGACAGCGGAGCGGCTTCATCTTGAGGCCGTAAAGCGCGGCTGCGATCCTTGGCGTCCCTACGCATTTGTCCTGGCTGAAGCGGCCCGACGGGACCTTGTGGTCGAGAAAGTCCCGATCGGGGACGTTCGACTCCATGGTGGTCGCGCGACCTTTGATCCAGACGCTCTCCTGATTCTGCATGAGGACGCCGGCAATGAGTTCGTTCATGCGTTTCTGGTCGCTCACGAACTGGGGCATGTGGAGTTCGATGGCCGTGAGGAGGCCGATGTAACGGCCTCGGCCGATCCGATGCGGCCGGCCGAGGCGGCGCCCATCGGTATTGACCGCGTTGTCGACTACGGCCGTCGGGAACGTCGAGAAGTCCAAATGGACCTCTTTGCTCGGGAATTCATTCTGCCACGGCCGGTGGCGCAGCAACTGCACCTCGTCGACGCCATGACGGCCTCTCAAATTGCCGAACGGCTGGCGGCGCCATTCGACGTCGTAGCCCTGCAGCTTCTTGATGGCCTGCTGCTACCACGTGTTGAATTGACGAGTGCCGAGCCCGGAGCAGAAAAGCCGCTCAACGCGGAGCAGGCGAAGGCGGCCGCCCACCGTGGTTCGCCTTTTCTTCTTGAGGCCGGGCCGGGAACGGGCAAGACGCAGACCCTGGTCGCCAGAGTTGGGGATCTTCTGGCGCAGGGCGTAGACGCTTCGACCATCCTGATCCTGACCTTTTCGAACAAGGCCGCGGGAGAACTCTCCGAACGTATCGCTGCGAAATGGCCCGAGGCGGCGGCGGCTGCCTGGGTCGGCACGTTCCATGCCTTTGGCTTGGACATCATTCGTCGGTTCCACGATCAACTGGGGCTCCCGCCTGATCCAAGGCTCATGGATCGGACCGAGGCGATCGAACTCCTTGAAGAGGAGTTTCCGAGGCTTGGCCTGGTCCATTACCGCAACCTTTGGGACCCTTCGTTTGAGCTCAGTGACATCCTGTCTGCGATTTCGCGCGCCAACGATGAGGTTGCGGACGCGGAGCACTATGCGGCGCTAGCCGCCAGGATGGCGGCGGCTGCGACAACCGCCGAGGCTAAGGCCGCAGCCGAGCGATGCGCGGAGGTCGCTGTCGTTTTCAAAGCCTATGAGCAATTGAAGAGAGACCGGACATGCCTCGATTTTGGCGATCTCGTCTCGATGCCGGTAAGGCTTTGCGAAGGCAATGCGGAGGTGCGCGAGCATCTCAGGGCCCGCTACCAGCATATTCTCGTCGATGAATTTCAGGATGTGAATTGGGCCAGCATTCGCTTGCTCCAGGCGATCGCCGGGGGCGGCGAGAACCTCTGGGTAGTCGGGGACGCCAAACAATCCATTTATCGCTTTCGGGGCGCGTCTTCCTTCAACGTGGCGCGTTTCGGCGTTCAGGACTTTCCTGGCGGTCAGCGCGGACGGCTTGTGACGAACTACCGCTCGACCAAGGAGATCACCGACGCGTTCGTCGCGTTCGCGCGGATGGACATGAAGGCTTCGGCCGGGTCTGACGTCGCATTGCAGGCCGAACGAGGCCCGTCCGCGGTGAAACCAGAATACCGAGCGGTTCAGCAGGCCGACGATGAGATCGGCGCGCTTGCCGAGGCCATTTCAGAAGGGCGGAGCGCCGGCTTCAGCTACCGCGACCAAGCGCTGTTGTGTTCCGGCAACGAGCGCCTTGGCCGGATCGCCGCTGGATTGGAAAGCCTTGGCATTCCGGTGCTTTATCTGGGCAGCCTGTTTGAGCGCGGCGAGGTCAAAGACCTCCTTTCGTTGCTATCCTTGCTCACGGACCGGCGCGCGATGGGCCTTGTCCGCATCGGCGTCATGCCGTTTACGCCCTTGTCATTGCCGGACGTGGTGGCCGCGCTCCGCCACCTGCGCACGAGCGGCGCCCAACCTATGGACTGGGCGTCTGCGATCGACGAGATCGGCGATGTTACGTCGGCTGGCGCGGCGAGCCTTCGCACGCTTGGTGGCATACTTGCCGGCTTTAGTCCGACATCCAATCCCTGGGACGTCCTCGTCCGGGTGCTGCTCGATCGAACCAGGATCGCCGCCGAGATCGCTGATGCGTCCGATGTGGCTATGCGGGCGCGCGGTATAGCCATCTGGCAGTTTTTGAACTTCGTCAGAGCGCAACCGCGTGGGGTCGGGCTTCCGGCGGCTCGGCTGCTCGATCGCATTCGCCGGCTCGTGATTCTGTCTGATGAACGGGACCTTCGGCAGCTCCCGGCGGCCGCTCAGGGCATCGACGCTGTCAGGCTCATGACAATCCACGGCAGCAAGGGGCTTGAGTTTCCGGTCGTCCACATTCCTGGACTGAATGACGACGCCTTGCCCAGGTCGCCGAACATGATCCGCGGATGCGCGCCGCCGGACGGTCTGGTCGAGGGTGCGAGCGGAAGCGGTCTAGATGTCTTGAAATCGGGTCATGTCGAAGAGCAGGAATGCCTGTTCTTCGTGGCTTTATCGCGGGCGCGAGACCGGCTCCTGCTCTACTCGCCGACGAAGAAGTCCAACGGCCATAACCGCGCGCCGTCCCGATTTATCGATCGGCTTGGATCCACGATCGACCGCCGATCGATCGCGCCGAAATTGGCGGTGCCGTTGGCGGCGGAGGACATGCCGGTGCCGATCGATATTGACGGCGCGTTCGCCCTAACGAGTTACCAGCTTGGCCTCTATCAGCGCTGTCCGAGACGGTTTTTGTATACCCATCTCATCGAAGTGGGCGGACGGCGGACCGAGACCGCGTTCATGAAGATGCACGCGGCGGTCCAGCATGTGGTCGATTGGATGACCGCGGACATCGCAGCCACGCCCGGTCATGCGGAGATTGAGGCGCGCCTGACCGCAGTTTGGGACACCCATGGCCCGGGCGACCATGGATATTCCGCGGAATACAAGCGCATTGCGGTTCGTCTCATCGCCTATTTTGCCGAAACCCGCGCCGGGTTCAAACGGTCGCCGCCTGAGGAGCTGCGCCTGATTGTGGCGGGCGGCGAGATCACCATCCGGCCCGATGAAGTGCTCGTCGACGGCGCGGGCAAGACAATCATGCGGCGGATCCGCACGGGCCATGGGTCATCCAAAGACGATGACGACGTTGCCGCGGCGACCTTCAAGATCGCGGCCGGGAATGCCGCGCCAGGCTGCGTTGTGGAGCTGGTGCATCTCAGCGACGAGGAAATCAAACCAGTTGAAATGTCGGCGAAGGTCCTTGCGAATCGACAGGTCACGGCTGCTGGGATTGTGGCGGATATCCGCGCCGGTCAGTTCCCGATGAAGCCCAGTCGTACCTGTCCCCGTTGCCCGGCCTTCTTTATCTGCGGTCCGGTGCCGTCAGGTGCGCTGACCAAGAAAAATTCCTCCTGACCTTACCGGTTCGCCGAGGTGGCGGCGATTGGTCCTTCAGAAGCCCGCTTGCGCTGTGCGGCGGTAGCACAAGGACCAACTTCATGGACGACATTCCTCCCCACCCGATCGATGTCGATGACCTCGAAACCGCGATCCGCGAAGGCCGCCATCTCCACCGGGCCCGCGCCTACCGGATCAAGGTCGCCGACGAGACCCTCGACTTTCGGCCGATCGAAGTGGTCGATCCGATGCCGCTGGGCCGCCAGATCCTTGAAGCGGCTGGCGCGCAGCCGATCGACGAGTTCAGCGTTTTCGCGCTCCTGCCGCATGGCGATTTCGAGGACGTTCGGCTGGATGAGCCGTTCGACCTCCGCGGCCGCGGGACCGAGAAGTTCATCTGCTTCCGCACGGACCGGCTGTTCAAATTCACCATCGACAACCGTCAGATGGAATGGGGCAAGCCGCTGATCAGTGGCCTGATCGTTCGCCGCCTGGCCGCCGTCGGGCCGGAATATGCGATCTATCTGGAAGTGCGCGGCGGTCAGGATCGGGAGATCCAGGACCAGGATATCATCGACCTTTCCAAGCCGGGCATCGAGCGCTTCATCACGGTCATCCGGGAGACCACGGAAGGCCTGACGGCCCTGCCGGCGATGGACCGCACCTACCTTGAGGACCACGCCATCGCCTACGATCTCGTCAGCGAGGGAGGGCAGGCTGGCGTCATTCTCAAGAATGTTCTGCTGCCGGCGGGAAGTTCGACCACGCGCAGGCAGACCTGCTGATCCTTCTCCCCAGCGGATATCCCGACGCCTGTCCCGACATGTTCTTCACTCTCCCTTGGCTCCGGTTGACCGAGGCGGGGCGCTATCCGACCCGCGCGGATGTTCCCCACATGTTCGGCGGCAAGCGGTGGCAGCGCTGGTCACGGCATTCGGGGGCATGGCGCCCGGGTGTCGACGGCGGCTTCACACCATGATCACCCGCGCCCGTCACGCCATCGAAGGTGCGCGCTGATGTTGGGTCAACTGGATATCACCATCCTGGAGCCGCATGGCTTGCGGCTCCAGGAGATGCGCGCCCGCGGCGGCCAGGATGAGGCTGCGGCCTATCTGCAGTTCGGCATGTCTTCGATCGCCGCCGACCCGTGGAGCGGCGCTCCCGGACCAGGCTCGTTTCCCATCAGTTCAACGAGGTGAGAGGGCGCCGACACGCGCAGCGCCCCTCCCGGTGCATGTCACCTGGGGCACGGCTGGGTTCATGCGCTTGCTGTCAGCCGCCAAGGCGGCGGGCTATGTTGCCCGCGATCGTCCATACTCATCCCGGTAGCCACGCGTTCTTTTCCGACCAAGACAACACCAATGAGGCGGAACTGGCGCGAACGGCATTCAACAAGGGTGTGCCAGGGCTTGTGTCGTATCGTGCTGGGTGGGGACGGATCGGTCCGCGCCAGGATGTGGTCGCCCCCGGTGGCGAGGTTGTCGACGCGGCGACGGTGCAGCAGGTCGGAGGGCGTTTTCGGCGCTCGCCGCACACCCCAGGCGGACGGAGCGAACACCGATCATCTTGATCGTCAGGCCAGGTTGTTTGGCGACGGATTTAACGCCCTTGTGGGCTCACTTCGTGTGGCCGTGGTCGGCTGTGGCGGCACCGGAAGCGCCGTCGCGCTCCTTCTGGCCAGGCTTGGGGTCGGGCATATCCTCCTGATTGATGACGATGTGGTCGAGCTGACCAACCTGAACCGGATTCACGGATCGCGCCGCTCCGATGCTTCGGCGAAACGGCCGAAATCGAGGTCATCGCGCGCGAGATCGCGGCCGCGGAGCTTGGCGTTCAGGTCGTCGCGATGAAGGGCTGGGCCAGCAGCGCCGACATGCGCGACGCGTTGAAGTCCTGTGATTTCATCTTTGGATGCACGGACGACCACGCCGGTCGCATCATGCTGAACCGGCTGGCGTACTTCTTCGGATTCCCGTGATCGATGTCGGGCTGCGGATCGCCGCTCTCGTCAGGCTCGGGCCACAATATCAATGGGCGCGTGACGACGCTCACGCCGGGCGGACATGTCTGTTGTGCAGCGGCGTGGTCAACGCCCGGCGCGCGGCGGAGGAGGCGCTCGAACGCACCAATCCGGCCGAGTTTCAGAAGCGCAAAGAGGAGGCCTATGTGATGGGCGCTGGAGATCCGGCGCCGGCGGTGGTCACCTTCACGACGGAAATGGCGTGCGTGGCCGTCAACGAGCTCATCGCCGCCCTGACCGGATTTCATGGTGAGGACGGCATGGTCGCCAATCGCGCCCGCCGGTTTCATGCCCGTGACGATCGGTTTCTCGCCACCACGCCGAACGCGGCCTGTCCGGTCTGCATGTCGCCAGATGTTCTGGGGACGGGCCAACACCGAGCCATTTCTTGATTTGGTTGGTAAGCCCGTGAGCCTGTTCGCAAAACTGCTGCGCCGCGTAGGTCTGCTTCACTGGGATCTCATCTCTGGAACGCAGCCGACCTATCCTGATCTGGCGGCCAGTCCGCGGTGATGAACTTGTCATTGTCGAGGATGCGGGGGTCTTGAAATGGGCCTGTCTTCGGTGCCCTGGTGGCTGTGGCGCCAGCATATCTTTGTCGTTGAACCAACAACGGCGTCCACGGTGGCAAGTGAGGACCATTTTTGGCGGCGTACCGACCGTCGAACCTTCAGTCCATCAGAAAAACGACTGCGGTTGTCATTTTTGGATCAAGGGCGGCCGGATTGAGTGGTGCCCAGGTGGTCGACCCAAACGCTTGGGTTCCTGAGTAGAAGGGAGGATTGCGATGCGCTTTATTCACACGGCGGATTGGCAGATCGGTAAGCCATTCAAGCGATTTGGCGACCGGGAAAGCGTGCTGCGGCAAGCCCGCTTGGTCGCGATCGAGAATATTGGGCGGCTCGCGGCGAAGGAAGGGGCGGCCCACGTTCTGGTGGCCGGTGATGTTTACGACACCGAGGCGCCGACGCCGCGGACCTTGCTTGAGCCGCTGGAGAGAATGCGCCGGTTGAGTGATGTCCAATGGCATATGCTGCCAGGAAACCATGACCCCCATCGGCCGAAAGGCGTCTGGGATCGGGTACTGGAGAGTGGCCCGCCAGCCAATGTTCACCTGCATCTCAAGCCCGAGCCGGTAGATTTCGGCCCGGGCGCCATGCTCCTGCCGGCGCCGCTGACACGCAAACCGAGGGCGCCGACCTCACGAATGGATGGATCGGGCCGAACGCCGCCCGGCGCGATCCGCATAGGTGTCGCGCACGGTTCGGTTGTTGGTTTTGGTTCCGGGGCGAGGCGACCAACCCGATCGATCCCCGTCGGCCCGCTTTGGCGAGGCTGGAATATCTTGCCCTTGGCGATTGGCACCGGACCATCCAGATCGGCCCGTCGGTCTGGTAGTCGAGGAACACCGGAACCAGACCGCGCCGGCGGCCAGGAAGCTGGTCAGGCGCTTGTTGTCGAAATTCCAGGACCGGGTGCTCCCGCCAATGTCACTTCACACAAGGTCGGCAGCTATCGATGGCTGACGATCGAGGACCAGCTATCCGACGCGGGAGACTTGAAGACCTGGAGACGCGGGCTCAGAGGGTTGCCGGGTCTATCCAGCACAATTCTGCGCCTATGGCGACGCCCTCGGGCGCGTCAGGATAGCCGGTGATTGGATCGAGGAGCCGCATGTCCAGATCGCCCACCGCCCTGGCCTGCCAGCGCGGATGAGTGAAATCCTCCACATCTCCTGAAACTTCGAGCGCGCGGTCCTTGGTTTCCGCGACCGTGGGCGTGAGCCGCAAGCTGCGCAGCAAAAGCCGTGCCCGCTCGAGATCGATCGTGGCTTGCAGCGTTCCGTGGACCGGCGTCGATTTGCCGCGCGGCACAGCGCGGGAGAGATTCAGATCGGTAGCCCCGGCTTCGATGCGGTAGGTCTCCGGCGTGCCTCTGGCCGCGGGAAGATAGCGCAGGAGAACGGAGACATCGTTGGCCTGAAAGTCGAGCGGCGCGTACCGGTCCTGATAATCGAAGGATGCGGCGCGGTTGTCGAAATGCAGCATTCCCTGCTCGACCGCGATATGGCCGGCCCGCATGTCGAACAGCGTGTCGAGTAGCGGACTCGCGGGATCTTCTGGGCTTGCGCGGGTGCGGCTGATTGGTCGATCCGTCGGGATAGACGATAAAGTGCAGGCTGGGCCGGTCGATCTCCAGGCTGCGCAGCCGAACGTGGGGACTGAAGAGGTTGCGCACGCTCAAGTGCACGCGCAGTCGCTCGATCTGCGCGTAAGGCGCCTCGCCGGGATCTTCCAGGCCGTGGATCACCAGCCCGTCCGCCTCGGCCTCGAAATGGAGCAGCCGCCAGTGAAAGGACGCGATCTCGACCCGGCCGCCGGTGAGATTTTCGATGGACGCGATCAGGCGCTCGCGAACTACGTTCTCGAATGCGGCGGAGCTGGCAGCGAAATAGAGGCCAACGGACAAAAGCGCCAGCAAAACAACGGCGCAAGCCACTGCCAGCGGCAGATGGCGCAGGAAGAAGCGGCGCAGACGGCTGCGCATCCCGCGCCGGGGCGGCTCGTGCGGGAGGGGCGGTTCGCCGGAGATGGGAGGCGTTTCGCGTTCGCTCATAGGCTTCCTTTTCCGGCGCCGCTCGCGGCTTCAGGGGTTTCCGCGGCCGGAGCGAGAGCGGGGTCAAGCACCTCCACATCGCCCTGCTGGCGCAGGTTGTTGAGCCAGTTGTCGAACAGCATGTTGACCTGCTGTTCGAGCAGAATCTCCTGAATGCGCGGAGCCACCTGGTCGAGCGGCGGAATGGATTCGCCGGGCGCGTACTGCGGCAGCAGCGTGTCGTGGTAGTAGGTTTCGATCTGCTGCTGGGAGATCTGAATGCCCTGCCGGAATCGCTGCTCGATGAAGCTGAGAATCTCCAGCCGGTAGCGCAGATAAGCTTCGACGCGCTCCAGCGTCAGTTCGTGCGACTTGAGGAAAGCCTTCCATCCCGCGTCGGAGGCGCAGTTCTGGCGGACGCAGACGGGGAGTTGCTTGCGGAGCTCGTCCAGGCGGGCATTGACCTCTTGCTGCGAAGGCTCGATGGCCTGCATGTCTTCCTGGCGGATCTGCTGCTCGATGAGAGCGCGGCTGATCAACTGCTCCAGCGCCTGCTGCTGCGTGAGCTCGCCCTGCCCGGCGCTGTTCGAATCGAGAACGGAGAGGCGAATCTCGTCGTCAAGATCGCTGGCCAGGATCACGTGTTTGTTGACCACGGCCACCGCGCGGTCGAGCACCACGGGCGCTGCGGCTTGAGGCGCTTGTGCCTCACACCGGCTGGCTCTGAGGCGGCGCTTCGGCCTGCCTGGGCGCGAAACGGCGCGACCGCGGCAAGGCACGCGGCAAAACACGTCAACAGCACGCGCAGCAAGACGCCTTGAGCCAGCGCTCGGTCCCGATCCGGATTGGAGCTCGACTGATCATCAAAACGCCTGCCCCAGGCTGAAGAAAAAGTTGATGTGCGGAGCCTGGCCCAAATAGGGCGCCGACTCGTAACCGGGAGCCGTGGGATTCGCCGCCGGGGTGGGGATTCAGTAGTTGATGTTCACAGGAAAGATGGGCGGATTCAGGTTATAGCTGAAATCGAACCGGATGGGCCCGACCGGCGTGTGGTAGCGCAGACCGGCGCCCAGCGCGTGAGAGAAGTCGTTGAAGCTGCACGGGCCCTGCACGCCGGTTGAGGTGGTGGGGCCGTCCGGCGTGTATCGTAGTATTTGGGGTTGGAATACTGAGACGATCGGCCAGCGTTCCTGCACGCGGCGCTGTCGGGCTGGCGAACGCGCAGAGCGCTGGCCCATGCGTCGCCGGCGTTGGTAAACACATTGCCCATATCGTGAAAAATCACAAAGCTCACAGTATTGCCGAACCAGGGCAGCGTGGGCGGCGGCAGGCGCAACTCGGTGCTGTTGATCAGCGCTCCCGCGCCGCCGACCTGGTAGCCGGTCTCGGGATCGCGCGGGCCTGCGGCATTCTGCGAAAAACCGCGCAGCGAGACGGGGCCGCCGGCGTAAAGCCGCTCGGGAAGCGGAATCAGCTCGCTCGATCCGTTGCCGAAGGCGCGCACCTGGCCGTAGCGCGTATTGCGGGCCACCACGAACCGCCCTTTGTCGAAGCTGTAATAGCTGGAGTTCGAGGTGTCGATGCGGTTGAACTCCGCCTGCGCGCCAAAAAGCCGGTCAGAGAGAAACTCCTGAAAGCTGGTGTAGGTGCCGCGGTGCGCATCCATGGGCACGTCGCGGGTGTCGCGAATCCAGGTGAATGCCGGCCCCCCCACGCGCGCCGCCGTCGACAGTTCCGAAATCTCGCCGGGATAGACCTGCAAACTGCTGGCGTGCCACCTTGACCCGGCGGAAATCGAGTTCATAGATAAAGGTGTTGGCTCTGGAAAGCCAGGACCCAGGACGATTGAAGTTCTCGGTAACGCGGAAGGCGCCTTCCAGGCGCGAAGCCACATAAGTCGAAACGTCCTCGCTGTTGGCGTAGCCGCCGGAGAAGGTCAGGCCGAAGTTCCGGTTGCCCTCGAAATGCGGAACCTGATACAGAAGTCCGATACTCTGTTCGAGCAAGCCGTAAGTGGCTCGCAGTGAGGCCGACTGCTCGCGGCCGAAGAGATCGTTGCGCGTGATATCGGCGAGCACGCGGGGGCTTACTCCGGTCTTGCCATTGGGGCTGCAAGCGACGCCTGCCGCGGTTGCGCCGGCGCAGTTGTTCTGTGGCTGCCCGGTTTGCGCCTCAAAGCCAAAGCCGTAAGTGAGCGCCCAGCGCCGCGCTTCCACCGCCTGCAACAGAACCGTTTTTTCGGGCTCGCCGCCGGTTGGATTTTCAACGGCCGTATCGACCTCGTTGAAGAGCGAGAACGCGTAGAGATTGCGCTGCGTGTTGGAGAGCGCCGTCTGGTTGAGCGGATCGCCGGGATGCACGGAGATGGCCCGCGCCACTGTCTCAGGGCGCGTGAAATGCAGCCCCGTCAACAGCACGTTGCGCACAAAAATCTGCTCTCCCTCGTCGATGTGGAAGACCACGTCGACCCTGCCCGGGTCGGAGGGCTCGGCCTGCTCGGTCACGTCCACGGCGCCTGGTCAAAACCCCGGCTGTAATACGCGGTCACCAGCGCATCGTGGTCGCCGGCCAGGTTGCGGGGCGAAAGCATCTGGCCCGGCGTGGTGTTCAGCAGCGCCAACAGCGTTCCAGTAGGAATGTGCTGGTTGCCTTCGATCTGCATTACGCCCACGTGCAGTTGCGGCCCTCCGTGATGTGGTAGGTAACCGTGAGCGGCGCGGGCGCGATGGCGGGCTGTTGCGCAGCGGCGGCAGCGGTCTGGTCGTCACACGGTTTCCGGAGTGCTGGTTTCCGGCGTGACCTTCACTTGAGAGAAGCCGTTGTTTCGATACACGGTCTCGAGCGCGCTCACGTCGGCCGATACCAGCGCCTGGCTGTACAAGCCATGGCGATCGAGAACGTCCGCGGCATGAACGCTGAGCAGATCCATGAGCGTGGCAGTGTCAAAATAATGGTTCCCTGTGATGGAGACTTTTGCCACGCGGCGCCGCGGTCCCAGCCGCACCGTGTAGACGATGCTCACTTCATCGCTGCCCGCAGATTGCCGCTCGTGATCCACCTTGCGCATCGAAGTAGCCCAGGCGCTGATAGTAGTCGCGCAGGCGGCGGTTGCCTTCGTTCAGCAGGTCTTCGTCGACGCTGCCCTCCTATAGATCGGGATAAGGCGCTTGACGCGCTCCGGGTCGATGCTGGCGCCCTCAACCACGACGCTTGACCACCGGTCCCCGGTTGGCGGAGAAGCGGAAGTTGACCACCTTCGCGGCCTGGTCGTAAGACGCGGATTCGAGCTTGACCTCGGCCTCCAGGCGGCCTTGATGCTGGTACTCCCGCAGCACGCCATCCAGGGCGCGATTGACGGTATCGTGGTCAACATGAGCGCCCGTCCGCAGATGGGCATGGCGGCGGAATTCCTCCACTTCATCCCGGAGTCGCCCGTCACCGTGACCTTGCCCACGCGCGCGCGCGGCCCTGAGGTCACGCGAAACGCAATATCGGCAAGCTGCTGGTCAGGGTGCGGCGTCACGGTTTGTGCGATCGACGCCCGTGATAGCCATTCTCTTCGAGCGTGGCGCGCATCTGGTCGAAAGCCCGGATCATCTTGGCCGGGGTCAAGCGCGTGCCGGCCTGAGTTGGCTGGCGCGCTCGAGTTGCGTGTTCATGGTGGCCCCGGTCGCTCCGTCCACGCCGATCGTCCCGATAAACGTGCGCGGCGCCCCCTGAAACACCAGCGCCACGCCGTCCGCCTCGCGCATTCCTCCCACTTGCATGGTGTCGTAGAGGCCGGTCGCATACAACTGGCGCAGGCTCCGTTTCAGGTTTTCCGCGGTCAGAGGCGCTCCCACGGCCTGGGGAAGATGGCCGGCGACCGGACCGAGCTGATCGGCCGGAACGCCCTCGAAGGAGATGCGCCGTACCGGCAAACCCTCCCACTGCGGCACGGAACCGGTCATCGGGCCGGGAAGCGACGACATTTGCAGGGCCATGGCGGATGAAGCTGGGCTTGGCGCTGGGGCTGCAGCCGAGCCTTGGCACCAGACGGCGAGCGGCGCGCCCGTTGCGACAGGCAAGAGAAGGCGAGAAGAGTCCGGCGAGAAGACTCGAGGTGAGCAATATCCCGCTCCGAGCGACACAGCTACAGGATCTGCCGCCGGCCCCGGAAAGCTAAGAGCTGTTCCTTCTGGACCGGTCGCCGGGGCCTCCGGTGAGCGCCGCATCTTCCTGCCGGCTTTGTCCGCAAGATCATATCTAAAGAAAAAGTACGCAAAAACCTTGTTTCGATTCAAAGCAGCAACGCTTGGCTGCATCTCGTAAATAGAGGCGGCCTAGCTTCGATTCTCCGTCCAAGTCCGGCGCCCGCTGCTTCCCTTATACTAACGAGGAAAGAAGCCAGGCGCACCAACAGCCCGGTTTCGAGAACGATCCCGAAGGAAGCGCATGGCCGAATTCGCCCAACCCCTATTCAAGCGCCCAGATCGCAGCCAGTCCAGCCGCGGTGGGGATGTCGCCTCGGGGCCGCTGCGGGCCGATCCGCAACCAGTATTCCCGCGGGCTCATCCAACTCTGTCGAGGCCGGCGTGCTGGCTCGCGCACAGGCGGGCGATCATCAGGCCTTTGCTCAACTCTACGCGCTGCACAAAAGGCGAATCTACTCGCTCTGCCTGCGCATGGTGGGCAATATTGCCGAGGCCGAAGACCTGACGCAGGAGGCGTTTCTGCAACTGCATCGCAAGATCGCCACCTTCCGCGGCGACTCGGCCTTTTCCACCTGGCTGCACCGGCTGGCCGTTAACGTGGTGCTGATGCAACTGCGCAAGAAGGGCCTGTCGCTGATCTCCCTCGACGAAGCCATGGAGCCCACCCCGGACGAAGGCCCCGGCCGCAGCTTTGGCGCTCCCGATCTCACGCTGACTGGCGCCATCGACCGGCTTGCCCTGGAGCGGGCCGTTGCCGATTTACCGGCCGGCTACCGTCTCATCTTTATCCTTCACGATGTCGAAGGTTTTGAGCATAATGAGATTGCTTCCATGCTGGACTGCTCGATTGGCAACAGCAAGTCGCAATTGCACAAGGCGCGCTTGAAGCTGCGCGACGCCCTGCGCGCCCAGAACCGCCAGGAGGAGCAGCCATGACCGTCGATCCCGGCAAAATGAGCTGCGCCGAATTTCAGGCGCAACTGCCCGAGCTGATCGGCTTCGGGAGAAGACGCTGCCGCACATCCCCATCTCCAGAGCTGCGAGCATTGCCGCGCCCTGCTGGCCGATCTCGAAGACCATCGCCGAAGCGGCACGCCAGTTGTTTCCCAGCGTGGAACCGCCCGACGAGGTGTGGGAGCGCATCGAGTCGGCCATCCGGCGGGAAGAAGAGAAGACGGCATCGATCCTGGATTGTAGCGCCCCAGGGCGGCCGAGTTCACGCCGGAAACGCCCTTGAAGCGCCAGTCTGGTGCCTCACCTTTCGGCTGTTTTCAGCCGATAGCCCAGAACGCAGTACGCCAGCCGGCAGCATCTTCATTGAAGCTGTGTGAGAGGGCGCGACTCAGCCTGCCTGAGCTATCGAAGCGCCTAAGCGCCGCAGTGGTACTTTACAGCCGATAAGAGTCACGGTGGCGTGCAATGCGATTTCTTCCAGCCCGGACTTAGACCGCTGGGCCGGTTGAGAAAAGCCACGAGACAGTGGTGCTGCTCTGTACCAATCCGAGAAATGCTTTAGCCCCTGTGGGACGCCTGCTGCAAAGCCGTTGCTACCGCCAGACCCACGCTAAGGGGCTGGAAGCCTGTCAGGATGGGAACTCCGGCCGAATCCGGTACGTAGCAAAGTGCTTCTGGCGAAACGGAGGAAGAGCGAAAAGGGCAAATGTTGCAACTTTTCCATTTCTGAGTTATCTAATGATAGAAAAGTTGATACGGGGACACTCAATGCCAAACCAGCCAGCCGTACTACCCCCTGACGCCTCCAACCGAGAACGCACCGGGAACGCGCAGTATTCCGGTGTTGCCCGTTCGCGATACGGTTCTGTTTCCTCATGCCGTACTGCCGCTTGACGGTGGGCCGGGAAAGCTCCATCCAGTTGATCGAATCGCTGGGCGAGGAGCGGGCGATCGTGGTCGCGGCGCAACTGGATCCGCGCCTGGACGCGCCCAAGCCCGCCGATCTGCACAACGTGGGCACCCTGGCCACCGTGCACAAAGTTGTGCGCATGCCCAACCAAAGCCGTTTTGTGTTTACTGAAGGCGTGAGCCGCGTGCGGCTGGTGCGCTATATCCAGTCCGAGCCGTTCATGGTGGCCGAAGTGGAGACGCTGGAGGACGTGACGCCGGCGACATCTCCGAGTTCGAGGCCCTGGTGCGCAACGTGATCGGCCAGTTCCAGCAGATCGTCACCGAATCGCCCACGCTCTCCGACGAGCTGCGGACCATCGCGGCGAACATCGAAGAACCGGCCCGGCTGGTGGATTTTGTGGCCTCTTCCCTGCCCTTCCTGACCACCGACGACAAGCAGCTGTTGCTGGAAACGCCGAGTGTCGTGGACCGGCTGGAACTGCTGAACAAGCTCCTGGCCAAGGAGATCGAGGTGCAGCAGTTGCGCGCCAAGATCCAGACCGAGGTGCAGGACCAGGTGCAGCAGTCGCAGCGCGACTACTACCTGCGCGAGCAGCTCAAGGCCATCCAGAAGGAGCTGGGCGAGCAGGACGAGGGCCAGCGCGACATGGAGGACCTGCGCCAGAAGATCGAAGCAGTCGGGCATGCCCGAGGACGTGAAGAAAGAGGCCATGAAGGAGCTGGCGCGGCTGCAGCGCATGTCTCCCATGGCCGCCGACTACTCGCTCACGCGCAACTACATCGAGTGGCTGGCCATGCTGCCCTGGGCCAAGAGCTCGGGATCGAAGATCGATATCGACAAGGCCAAGGAGATTCTGGACGAGGATCACTACGAGCTGAAGAAGGTGAAGGACCGCATTCTCGATTACCTGAGCGTGCTGGAGCTGAAGCCGGACATGAAGGGGCCGATCCTTTGCTTTGTGGGGCCTCCGGGCGTGGGCAAAACCAGCCTGGGCCGCTCGATTGCGCGCGCGCTGGGCCGCAAATTCCAGCGCGTCTCGCTGGGCGGCATGCACGACGAGGCGGAGATCCGCGGCCATCGCCGGACCTACATCGGCGCGCTGCCGGGACAGATCATCCAGAGCATTCGCCGGGCGGAAACCAACGACCCGGTGATCATGCTGGACGAGGTGGACAAGCTGGGCCGCGACTTCCGCGGCGATCCGGCCTCGGCGCTGCTGGAAACGCTGGATCCGGAGCAGAACAACACGTTCCGCGACAACTATCTGGACGTGCCGTTCGATCTGTCGAAGGTGCTGTTCATCTGCACGGCGAACATGCTCGACACGGTGCCTCCGCCGCTGATCGACCGCATGGAGATCATCTCCGCTGCAGGGTTACAGCGAAGAGGAGAAGCTGCACATCGCCAACCGCTATCTGATTCCGCGCCAGATCAAGGAAAACGGGATCACGGCGGAGCAGATCGAGTTTCCCGAGGACGCGGTGCGGTACATCATCCGCCACTACACGCGCGAGGCCGGAGTGCGCAAGCTGGAACAGACCATCGGGACTGTGTGCAGCAAAGCAGGCGCGGCGCGTGGTCGAGGGCAAGCACGGAAAAGCTCGCCGTCACGCGCGAAGTCGTCAAGGAGTTCCTGGGCGGCATCCAGGTGCGCGTGGAGACCGAGGTTGCGGAGCGCGTGAAGCGGCCGGGCGTGGCCGTGGGCCTGGCCTGGACGCCGGCCGGCGGCGACATTCTCTTCATCGAGGCCAACAAGATGAAGGGCAAGGGCGGCTTCACCATGACCGGGCAGATCGGCGAGGTGATGCAGGAGTCGATGCAGGCCGCGCTCACCTGGGTGCGCTCGAACGCCGCGCGGCTGGGGCTTGCCGAGGACTTCACCAAGGACCTCGACATCCACATCCACGTGCCGGCGGGCGCCATTCCCAAAGACGGTCCTTCGGCGGGCGTGACCATGGCCACGGTGCTGGCTTCGCTGCTGACCGATACGCCGGTGCGCCCGCTGACGGCCATGACCGGCGAGATCACGCTCAGCGGCAATGTGCTGCCGGTGGGCGGCATCAAGGAGAAGTTTCTGGCGGCGCGGCGGGCCGGGGTGGAAACCATCATTCTGCCCGCCGAAAACCGCCAGAACGTGGAAGAGGACCTGACGCCGGAGATGATGGAGGGCGTTGAGTGCACTATGCCAGCCGCATTGAAGACGTGCTGGCCGTGGCTTTGCCGCTGCTGGCGGCCCGGCCGCAGTCTACAGACCACGCGTGGCCGATATCGTTGTGGGCGCAGCGGCGTAAGCGCTTGCTGCGGCGACTCAGAAAGGGCCGGCGCCAGCTGCCGGCCTCTTTTTATTTGTGCGATAGCCGCAAACGGTGGATCGCTATTAGACACATATCGCCCGATTCTGCCCGCGATAAAGCAGGCAGGACGCACGCGCCAAAGCAGCGGTCAAGAGCAGGACCATGGCGGCTCACAGCTCACACGATCGATTCCGCTGCATGCTCTCCGGAAACACCACCGACCAGCAAAATCAGGCGTGCTTCAGGAGTGCCTTGGCGAAGCTGTCGCGAGCGCGTATCACGACGGCCATTGAGCAACTCGACCGGCAAAGCGCTCAGGCCGTTCTCGAAGGTGGGCAGCAGAATCTGAAGTGTCGAGGTGAGCCAAGCGCGATGGCGGAGATCGATCCAGCGCCACACGGTAAGCGATAAATTTGAGGACGAAGAAGTGGGTTCGAATCGCGCTCTATCCTCCCACTTATCGCGTGCGGCCGGTAGAGGCGCCAGGTGACAGAACTCAGGAAGATGTTTCCTAGCCCTGGGCACTTGCCAGGAGAAGCTTGGCGCAGCTGTCCACTGCCCGATGAGCGCCGAAGGCTGGTTCGCCATTCCCCGCTGGCAGGCTCTGGCGCCCACGTACAACGAGGCCGTCGAGATGCTGCTTGGACGTTCTGGCCTCCCGGCGCCGGTTTTCAAATCGCATTATTGGCACGCCTCGGACGAGAAGTACCTGCGCCAGACCGAGCGCTCCAAGCTGGCAGAAGAGATTCTGGCCGATCAACAGGCAGGGAAACGACATCTTGGTCCTCGCCGCGCAGGCCGGCATGCTGCATCGCGGTTCTTCTGCGCGCCGCACCCGCGCGGCCATGGCCGGCAATGAATTTGGCCTGGGCGTCTTTGCCTTCGGTTGCATGCTCCTTACCCATCCGGAGCGGCTGTCGGACAGCGAAACATTGATGGTGGATTGCAGCGGCGACGAGTACTCCGTGCGCGGCCGACTACACCTTCGATCGCGTCCCCCTCTTCGACTACGATCCTTTCCGGCATCGAGTTCAGCATCTTTTATGAAGATCGCGCGCGCAACCTCTGGGGAACGCCCACCGGCTTCCTGTACACGACTGGTTTAGACGCCGCATTCGGCGCATCGCCCTGGCACCTGCCGCCCGATCCGCCGCCTGCCACGTCTAACCGACAGGCGGTATTCTTTTCGAATGATGCATGTGCAAGTGATCCCGTTTGGGGTGTTGAAAGACTGGCTGGGCTCCTCAGCCGCCACAGTCGAACTGCCGGATGGCGCTTCAGTGGCAGAACTGCTTGAACGCATGCGCGCAAGGTTGCCCGCGCGCGCGCCGGCGAATGGCTTGCGCGGCATTGCGGTAAGCGTCAACGCCGAGTACGCCCAGGCCACGCACATTCTGCACGACGGCGATGAAGTGGGGCTTCTGCCTCCCGTCTCGGGCGGCGGTGCTGCGCGCACGGCGAATGCTTTGGACGAGAGCGGCGGCGGGGAAAGTGTCCATGTGGCCCTGACCCGCGAACGCATCGATGCGGAGAAGCTCGTGGCCGCGGCCAAGCGTGGCGAAGATGGCGCAGTTGTGGTCTTTGACGGCATCGTGCGCAACGAGTCGCGCGGGCGCCGGACCCTCCATCTGGACTACGAGGCCTATGAAGAGATGGCCGTCCGGCAGATGCGGGAGCTGGCCAATCAGGCCCACGGCCGCTTCGGCGTCCGCCAGGTCACGATCGTTCATCGCCTGGGCCGCCTGGAGATCGGCGAGACCAGCATCCTGATTGTGGTGGCCTCGGCGCATCGCTCCGCGGCCTTTGAGGCCTGCCGCTGGCTCATCGACACACTCAAGAAGTCGGTTCCCATCTGGAAGAGAGAGACCTTTGTGGACGGCGCGGTGTGGGCGCCCGGCGACCCGTTCCCTGAAGGATTGGCTGTTGATCGTGCGGAGGGCCCCGTATGAAGCCTGGCTCCATGGCTTTTTGCGGCATCTGCGGGCGCGCCGGCCTGGGCGCTGCATGCTGGCACTGGCGCCTCTCACGCTCGCTGCGCAAGAGACGACCACGTTCCACGTGGATGTAAAGCTCGTGAACATCTTCGTCAACGTCACGGACCAGAACGGCGCCATTGTGGGCGGGCTCACGCGCGACGACTTTGCCGTCTTCGAAGATGGCCGCCCGCAAAGATCTGCGATCTTCGAGCGGCAATCGGAACTGCCGCTGAATCTGACCCTCGCCATCGACACATCGGGCAGCGTGCATAAGGATATGAGCGAAGAGGCCGGCGCAGCCAAGCGGTTTGCACACGCGATTCTGCGGCCGCAGGACCAGATGAGCGTACTCCAGTTTGCCACCGACGTGCGGGCTCGCGGCCCGTTCACCAACAAAGTGTCGGCCATTGAACATCGGCTCGACCACCTCCAGCGCCGATTGGGCTACCGCAGTCTACGACGCTATCTGCCAGGGCTCCGCGATGCTGGGCGGAAAACAGGGGCGCAAGGTACTGGTGATTGTCTCCGATGGAGACGATACCGCCAAAAACTCCACCTACGCGCAGGCCCTCGAGGCCGCCCTGCGCAATGAAGTCATGATCTACTCGCTCATCGACGTGCCCATCGAGGCCAGCGCCGGCCGCGACCTGGGCGGCGAGCATGCGCTCATCACCATCTCCGAGCAGACCGGCGGCAAGTATTTCTACGTGAGCGACGGCGGGCTGGACAAAGCCTTTGCCAGGGTCAGCGACGATCTGCGCACGCAATATCTCATCGGCTACTACCCTCAACATCAGGTGCCCGGCACGGACTTTCATCGCGTCACGATTACGATTCCCCGCGCCGCAGCCGACGAGTTCAATATCCGCAACAAGACCGGATACTACGCCGACTCGCCGGTGAAGAAGAACTGAGAGAAACTCTTGCTGACGGGAAACTCGGCGGAGAACCAATGCCCAGCGCGGCCTCGCCGAGCGAAGCGATTTCCGTACATTTTCCCGGCCTGCAGCCGCACCCGCCAAACTGCATCTAAAATGGCACCATGACCTCTCCCACTATCTTCACGCCGCCGCTCCAAGACGCCTCCGCCGGGCGAAACCGGCCAGGAGGGCCTCTACCTGCGCTCTCTCAGCGAGCGCCAGGTGATTGTCTCCATCAAACTGCGCGACGGCGAGACAGTGCGCGGCTGGATCGAGTACTTTGACGACTCCATGCTGCGCCTGACGCGCGAAGGCCAGCCTAATCTCTTCATCTACAAGAACCAGATCCGCACCATCAGCGAAGCAGGCCGGCGCAGGACGGTGCGTTATGAGACCGTGGACGCGCCGGCGTCCGAACGAGGCGGGACTGTGAGCGGTCGGGCGGAGACCTGCGATCGCAGCCGATTTCGTTTACGTTCCCAAGGCCGCAGAGATTGCGCGCGAGGCGGGCGCGCGCCTGCGCGAGTACTTCGCCCAAGGCGTTGAGACCGAGTACAAGGGCGACGTGGATCTGGTGACCGTAGCCGACCGCACCGGTGGAAAAGCTTATCCGCAGCCGCCTGGGCGAGGCCTTCCCAGAGCACGGCATCTATGGCGAAGAGGGCACGCGCGAACGGATGGATGGCGAGTTCCGCTGGTACGTCGACCCGCTGGACGGCACCACCAACTTCGCCCACGGATTCCCGCAGTTCTGCGTTTCGATGGGACTGGAACACCGCCCCGCCGGCACTGAAACCGGAAGACGACGGAACCCTGGTGGCCGCGGTCATCTACGATCCTATGCGCGACGAGCTGTTTACCGCCGAGCGTGGGCGCGGCGCCACGCTGAACGGCAAACCGGTGAGGGTCTCTCGCATCGGGCATCTGGCCGAATCGCTGCTGGCAACCGGCTTTCCCAGCCGCAAGCGCCATGCCAGTCCCAACATTCACTTCTACCAGGAGTTCACACTGCGCTCGCACGGCGTGCGGCGGGCAGGCTCGGCCGCGCTCGACCTGGCGTATGTGGCCTGCGGCCGCATGGACGGGTTTTGGGAGTTCAATCTGAATCCCTGGGACACGGCTGCCGGGATCTTGCTGGTGGAGGAGGCAGGCGGGCGCGTGACGGACTTCGCCGGGCGGGATTTTCGGCTCGACAGCGAAGAGGTTCTGGCGTCAAACGGACTGATCCACGAGGAGCTGATCGGGCTTTTTCAGCGATATGTTCGCCGGACGCAATCTCTCGCCCATCCCCACGCCCGAGGAGTTTGCCCGCGCCCGCGCCGCAGAATCGGAAGGAAAGAGCATAAGGCAGCTTCCGTCAGGGAAGAACCTGATCTCTGATCTCTGTTCCCTGCCTTGTTCCGTTCCCGCATGGCAAAACGCGGCTGCCAGGCGTGCAAGTCAGCCCGTGGGGCCGTATGCTACTATCAGCGTCGTGAAGTTCAAAGCGGAACTCGCTCGCGAGGCCGCACGAATTCCCCGGAGAGTGCAGAGATGGCATACGTCATTGCAGAACCCTGTATCGGCACCAAGGACACCGCCTGCGTAGACGCTTGTCCTGTCGATTGCATCCACCCCAAGAAAGATGAAGCCGGTCACGGCGAGGCCGATCAGTTGTTCATCGACCCGGTCGAGTGCATCGACTGCGGCGCCTGCGTCCCGGTCTGCCCGGTCTCGGCCATCTTCGCGCAGGACGACCTGCCGGAGAAGTGGGCCCACTTTACCGAGAAGAACGCCAAGCACTTCGGCCGCTAGACGACGGCGTCGCATCACCCCGAATAATTCGAGCCTTCTCTCAACGCGCATCCTGCCTCAAGCGGGACGCGCGGTTGTGTCTGCGAGCGCAATCGGGCGCCGCACCAGTGCGATGATGAAGATGCATGAGCGTGCTCACCTCAGAAGCGGTGGTTCTGCGCACCTGGCCGGTGCGTGAGGCCGACCTGATCGTGAGCTTTTTTACTCGCGATTATGGACGGATGAAGGGCGTGGCCAAGGCGGCGCTCAAGAGCCGCAAACGCTTTGGCGGCGCGCTGGAGCCTATGACCCTGGCCCGCGCCTGGTTTGCCGAGCGGCCGCGGCAGGAACTGGTCCGCCTGGACCAGTTGGAGATTCTGCGCTCGCCGCTTTCGGCACCCGTGGACCACGCGCGCATGGCCGTGCTCAGCTTCTTCGCCGAAGTCATTGACGAGGCGCTACCGGAGCACGATCCGCAGGAGACGGTCTTCCGGCTGCTTGTGTCGGTGCTCGAACAAACAACAGCGCGAGCAACCGTGGATGCCGCTCACCTATTTCTCGCTGTGGATGACGCGCCTGATGGGCCTGCTGCCCGACATCGGCCGCTGCATCGTCTGCGGCGAGGGGTTGCACGCGGAGGAGGTCTCGTTCAGCAGCTACACAGACGGGCTGTTCTGCGGGCTGCACAGCAATGGCACGGCGAACGATCTCTCGGCCGATTCCTGGCAATTGGCGCAGCGCATGTTGCGCGCGCCCGCCTCGGCCTTTACCGCCGAACCGTGGCCCCGCCGCCGCGGGCAGGATCTGCGGCGGTTCACACTGCAAACGCTGGAGCGGCATCTGGAGCGGAAGCTCAAAAGCGCGGAGGCGCTGGCGCGGCTGGGCGGGTGAGGAATTGGGAAGTACGGGAAAGGGTTACTTTAGCCCGCATCTCCACAGGAAGAGACACTTTGCGGACCTGACGCGGAATTCTGCGTAAAGAGTACAAATGGGACCTGCCGGGGCCTTGCCCGAGATCGTGATCGTGTTCGTGCTCGCGTCATAATCCACATGTTTATAAGACCAGTCGGGCGCCGTGTCGCTATCCACAAGCTCCAAAACGAATTTATACCTGAGTTCGTAAAGCTCCCCTGCATAAGCGCCTTGTAAAGACTCGAATTTAGAGTCTTTCGCGCTTTCCAGAGCCGCGTCCCTCAACATTGGTGGCCCACCTACAACCCGCACATCTCCGGGTGTTCCGTCCTTAAGTAGGGTGATCTTCAGATCGACTTCACCCCATACTCGCGCCGCCTTTGCAATGGGCGGGTAATCGGGTGGTTGAAGGCTCACGATTCTGAGAGATTGCGCGTGGATCGAAACCGGGCCCAGTGCGAGCCAGTAATTCGTGAATACAATACGCGCAGCATGCTGCGGTTTCTTGCGCATCAGTATAGGCTTGTCCTGCCACGATGGCACATCCCAACTGCTAAAATTGATCTTTAGTTCCGATGAGAGAGATTTGCCTGTGTCCGCAGCCCAGTCCGCATCGCGTATAAAACCCACCTCCCTCACCTTCCAGGAGCTTTTGTTCCGTTTGCAGGGCTTTTGGGCGGAGCGCGGGTGCGTGATCCAGCAGCCTTACGACGTGGAAGTGGGCGCGGGCACCATGGCGCCGGAGACGTTTCTGCGCGTGCTGGGGCCGAAGCCCTACCGGGTGGGCTACGCGCAGCCCTCGCGCCGGCCCGCCGACGGCCGCTACGGCGAAAATCCCAACCGGCTCTTCAAGCACACGCAGTTCCAACTGATCCTGAAGCCGCCGCCGGTCAACGTGCAGGAGCTGTATCTCGAATCGCTCGAGAGCCATGGGCATCGACCTGAAACACCACGACCTGAAGTTCGAAGAAGACAACTGGGAGTGGCCCGCGGGCGGCGCGTGGGGCGTGGGCTGGCAGGTGATGCTGGACGGCCTGGAGATTACGCAGTTCACCTATTTCCAGCAGTGCGGCGGGCTCGATCTCGACCCCATCTGCGCCGAGCTGACCTACGGCATGGAGCGCATCGCGCAGTTTCTGCAGGATGTGGACTCGATCTACGACATCGTGTGGGCGCGCGATCCGGAGACGGGCGCGGCAGTGACTTACGGCGACGTGCGCCTGGCCGAGGAGCTGCAGTTCTCGGTTTACAACTTCGAGATGGCCGACGTGCCCCGGCTTTGGGAGCACTTCAACAGCTACGAGGCCGAGGCGCAGGCGCTGCTGGAGCAGGCCAACGCGCTGATGGCGAACGAAACGGCCAGCGCCGTAGAGAAGCGCCGCTTCCCGCTGCTGGCCACGTACGAGCTGGCGCTGAAGTGCTCGAACCTCTTCAATCTTCTTGACGCGCGCGGGGCGATCAGCGTGACGGAGCGCGTGGGCGTGATCGGCCGGATTCGCACGCTGGCGGTGGGCGTGGCGAAGGCCTATGCGCAACAGCAGCTACTAGCTTCAGCTCCTAGCTGCCAGCTTTCAGTTTCCCGGAGCGCGGCTTTTTCGTGCAGACGCGCTGCGAGCTTTTCGATGAGGAGATAACATTCGCTTTGAGCCGCACGAAAAAGGCCAGCAGCTAGAAGCTTGAGAGAAAGATCGATATGTCTGACTTTTTACTTGAAATCGGGCTCGAAGAGGTTCCGGCGCGGATGATTGCCGGGGCCGAGGCCGAGCTGGGCAAGCGGGTCAACGATCTGCTGACGCGCGAGCGGCTGCTTGCGCCTGAGGCAAAGTGCACGACCTATTCCACGCCGCGGCGGCTAGCCGTGCTGGCCGAGGGCGTGCTGGCCAGGCAGGCCGATACCGAAGAGCAGTTGACCGGCCCCTCGTGGAAGGTTGCCTTCAAAGACGGCGCGCCGACCGCCGCAGCGCAGGCCTTTGCCAAGAAGGCCGGCGTGGCCGTTGCGCGATCTGAAAAAAGTGGAAACGCCCAAGGGCGAGTACGTGGGCGCGACGGTGAAACGGCCGGGCCGGACGGCGAAGGAGATCCTTGCCGCTGAACTGCCCAAGGAAGTTCTGGCGATTTACTGGGCCAAGAACATGTACTGGCGCGCAGGCAAGCCGGAGCGGTTTGTGCGGCCGGTGCGCTGGGTTGTGGCGCTGCATGGACTCGGAAATCGTCCCGCTGGAGATCGCGGGCATCGCGGCCGGAAACGCCAGCCGCGGCCATCGCGTTCTGCACGGGCACTCCGTGCTTTACCTTCGGCTAAGAGTTACGTCGAAGCTCTGCGCGCGGCCAGCGTGGTTGTCGATGTGGCCGAGCGCAGGCAGATCATACGCAAAGCTCTCGACGCGGCCACGCGCACGGTTCCCGGCGCGCGCTGGCGCGAGGACGAAGCGCTGGTCGAAACAGTCACACACCTCACCGAGTGGCCCACGCGTGATTCTCGGCGATTTTGAGCCAGAATATCTGGCGCTGCCTGAAGAGGTTCTGGTGACCGTGATGCGCGACCACCAGAAATACTTCGCCGTGGAAGACGCGAACGGCAAACTGGCCCCGCATTTCCTGGCCGTGCTGAATACGCAGGCGGATGCAAGAGGGCGCGGCGATCATTCGCCACGGCAATGCGCGGGTGTTGCGCGCGCGATTCAAGGATGCGCGGTTCTTCTGGGACTTCGACCAGAAGACGCCGCTGGCCGATCGCGTGGAGAGCCTGAAGAACGTAACCTTCCAGAAGGAGTTGGGCAGCTACTACTGGAAGACGGAGCAGAACCTTGCGGTAGCCGAGCGCGCTGGCACGCAAGTGTCTTAAGACTGCGAGCGTGATTCGACGATAGCGGCTTGCTGAAGGCCGCGAAGTTTGCCAAGACCGACCTGACCACCGAATTAGTGAAAGAGTTCACCGAACTGCAGGGCATCATCGGCGGACTTTACGCGCGGGCGCAGGGACTAGGCGAGAACAGTCGCAAGCGACGCATCTATGACCAGTACACGCCGGCCTCGATCGAAGATGCGATTCCTGCGACCGTGGAAGGCCAGTTGCTCGGCCTCGCCGACCGCATTCAGACCATCATGGCGATGTTCGGTATCGGCAGCGCGCCCACAGGATCAAAGGATCCATTTGCACTGCGCCGCGCCGCGAATGCGATTGTGAAGATTCTTGCCGAATCGGAACTGCCGCTGACGCTGAGCGATGTGTTGGAGCTATGCCGGAGCAGTGCGGTTCAGAAGGAAGCAACACTCGACGAGAGCAGGTTCCGACAACGCACGTTCGCTTTCGCGCGAGCGGCTGCACTTCTATCTTGAAGGACGTGCGGGCTTTGCCTACGATGTGGTGAATGCCGTGCTGGCCGCGGGCGCCGACGATGTGCGCGACGCCATTGCGCGGGCCGAGGCGCTGACCGCGGCGCGCGGCTCCGAAGATTTCGCTGCCATCTCCGCCGCTTTCAAGCGCATCAAGAACATTCTGCGCCAGGCCGAAGAAAAGGGCTTCGCGCTTGGCTCGCCGAAGCGCGTGAAGCTGGCTCCGGAGGCGCAGCAGCTTGCCGATGCTGCCGCAGCTCTTGCGCCGCAGGTGGCGAAGCTGCGCGAGCAGCGCACCTACGGCGAGGCCTGGCGCTGATCGCCACGCTGCGGCCCAGCGGTCGACGCGTTCTTCGACAAGGTGATGGTGCTCGATCCCGACGAGAAGATTCGCGGCGCGAATCTGGGCCTGATCGACGAAGTCCTGCGCAGCTTCTCCGGCATCGCCGACTTCAGCGAGATCGTGACGGGGTAGGTTAAAAGCGGACCTGGAGCCCGCGTTTCTTGACCCCTGACCCCTGAAACCTGTCGCCTCTATCGCCCCCGTCTAAAATCAATAGAGATGTCCGACACGCTTTATCTGAGCCTGTGGTACCCGAACCTGCGCCTGGAGGCGCTCCCCGACAAGCTGACGGCGGTGCTGGGCGCCTTTGCCGCGCATGGCGGCGAGGCGAGGGTGTACTGCCGCCACGGTCTGGCCGGTGAGCTGGAGCGAGACGCCGGTCTTCCAGCGGGTCTGTGGGCCGGCGGCGAAGCGTCCGAGCGCGGAGCCGAGCCGCGGCAGGCCGTCGAGGAGGCGCTCGAACTGCTCCACGACGACTATGCCTACGAGTTTCAGATTGGCTGGAGCTTGTGGGAGCTGGAAACTCGAAGATGCAGGTCCTTCGACTCGCCTGCCGAAGCGGCAGGATCGCTCAGGATGACAATCCAATGCGCTCAGGATGACATGATAGGGCGCTGGGTGCGCGAGCCGCGGCTGGTGCGCGTGACGGGCTTCGGACCGCTCTTCGACGAGGGCGCGTATGAGCAGGACGGGCATATCCGCGTGGACTTCGGCACGCGACACGCCGTTTCTTGAGGAAGACGCCGAGCTGGACCCGGTAGGCGCGCAGCATGTCGAAGAAAATGTGCGCCAGCTTGTCGAGCTGACCGCGGCCGTTGAGAAAGACTCCGGCGCGACGGCGCGCCTGTTGTGGAGCGAACTGGGCGAGAGCCTTGCGCAGCGGCTGGCGGCGCGGCTGGGAGTGAGGAACTAAGCGTGCGATTCACGATCGAACGAATCCGGACGCTGGTGCTGGTCGCGGGCGTGCTGCTGGTGGTGGCGCTGGCGGTGTTTCTGGGCGTGGGCAAGTGGAAGAGCCTGCTTCAACCGCCGCGATCTGCCCAAGCGGCTGGGCGTCAACATCCAGCAGGAGGCCAACGGCGTACACCTTCGTCCATGCCTTCGGCGCGCACTCGCAGTACAAGATTCACGCCTCAAAAGAAGTGCAGCTCAAGAACAACCGCGTTCTGCTGCATGACGTCCAGATCGAGCTCTATGGCGCAGGACGGCAACCGCGTGGACCGGATTGCGGGCGACACATTCGAGTACGACCAGAAGAGCGGCGTGGCCACGGCGCCGGGCCCGGTGGAGATGATGCTGATGCGGCCGGCGTGGCGCCGGCATGCGCCAAGGCCACGCCGGGAGGCGGCAAGCGGCAAAGAATCGCCGCCGCCGGCAGCGCCGCGCAGGCTCCAGCGGCGAGATTCACGTGAAGACCAGCGGAGTGACCTTCGACCGGAACAGCGGCGTGGTGACGACAGAGCAGCACGTGGATTTCTCCATGACGCAGGGATCGGGCAGCGCCATGGGCGCCACGTACGACTCGCAGAGCGGCCACCTGACGCTGGATCAGGCGGTGGAACTGACGACGCACCGGGGCGGCGATGCGGTGGTGATTCACGCGCAGCACGCGGAGTTCGACCGCGGCGCACAGCTTGCCTGCTGCGCGCGGCCACGGCCGACTACCGGGGCGGGCAGGCGGGTGCGGCGCAGGCCAAGATCCTTTTCCGCACAGATGGATCGGCGGTACGGCTTGACGCGACGGGCGGGTTTCACGCTGGCCACCGCGACGGGCGGGCATCTGGCGGCGCCCGCGGGATCGATGGAGTTCGATGAGCACAACCAGCCGCGCCACGGGCACATGGAGGGCGGCGTGACCATGGACTCGGTAAGCGGCACCGCACAGTGCATGGGACCTCGCCCACGGCGGAACTGGAGTTCACGGCCGAGGGCCAGTTGCGCCACGCGCACCTGGAGCGCGGCGTGGAGATGCACAGCGAAGAGCGGAGCCAGGCGACTGCGACCAGGCAGAGCGCAGGCCGCGCCGCTGCGCTGAGCCGCACCTGGCGTTCGCCGGTGGCCGACGTGGACTTCCGCGACGCGGGCCAGGGACAGTTGGAGCCGGCGGCGATTCACGGCACGGGCGGCGTGGTGATCACCAGCGAAAGCCGGCGCGGCAATGGGGCTCGCTGCGCCCTCAGAGATGACTGCCGATGAGGTGACCGGCGCGTTCGGGCCGGATTCGGCGCTGCGCTCGATGACGGGCATGGGCCACGCGGGCATCGAGCAGACCACTGCCACGGGAACCCGGCAAACAGCGAGCGGCGACCGGCTGCAGGCGCAATTTACGCCAGGCGCACGGGGGACGCCAAGGGAGCAAGAGGACCGGGGCAAAGAGCGGCGACAATGGCGACGGGAGCGAAGGCGTCGGAGTGCAGTCCGCCGTGCTCGACGGTCACGTGGTGCTCTTCGAGCAGGCCGCGGCGAAGCCTGGCGCGCAGCCGCAGCCGGCGCTGCACGCCAGGGCGGGCAAGGCCGTGTATGAGGGCGCGGGCGAGTGGCTGCACCTGACGCTGAGTCCGCGCGTGGAGGATGGCGGCCTGGAGTTGACCGCCGACAAGGTGGATGTATCGCAGGCAGTCGGGAGATGCCTTTGCGCACGGCAATGTGAAGGCAACCTGGACCAGCCAGACGCGGCGACGAAGGCGGCCGGCGCGGCGGGCGGCAATGCCGAGCCAGGGCAACGTGGCGCATTGGGCGGGCAGGGGCCGGCGCACGTGATTGCGGAAGAGGCGCAACTGCGCCAGTCCACGGGCGAGGCCACTTTCCGCGGCCATGCGCGCCTGTGGCAGCAGGCAAACTCGGTCTCCGGGCCGCTGATCGTGCTGGATCGGCAGAAACAGACGCTTGTGGCCCGCACCAGGACCCCGCAGACCCGGTGAAGGCGGTGCTGTTGAGTGCGGGCGGAGGCCGGGAATGCGGCTGCGCAACCATCGGGACAAGCGGCGGCAATCAGCCGGAAGACGGCCGCGCCTTCCGTTATTCGGGTGCGCGGAGGCGACCTTTGGTACTCCGATATCGAGCGCAGGGCGGTGATGCACGGCGGCGTGCTGGGCGCGGTGGTTGCCGAAACGGGCACGGCAACGTCAACTTCCAATCGAGTCGATCTGCAGCTGATGCCCGCGGGCAATCGTGCCGGCAACAACGGCGGGCAGGCGCAGGTGGACCGCATGACGGCCACGGGCCGCGTGACGCTCACCTCCGCAGGGCCGGCGCGGAACCGGGGAGCAATTGGTCTATTCGGGCGCGACCGGGGACTACGTTCTGACCGGAACCGCTTCCACGCCGCCGAAGATGACCGATCCCGAGCGGGGCACTGTGACCGGCGAGGCTTTGATTTTCCATAGCCGCGATGATAGCGTCAGTATCGAAGGCGGCGGGCGCGAAACCACAACGGAGACGACCGCGCGCCAAAGGTAACGGCAGAAGCGAGCCAAAACCTGAATGGAAACACTGATCGCCGAGGGAATCGGCAAGAGCTACAAGGGAAGGCAGGTCGTCCGGGGCGTCAACCTGAAGATCTCCCGCGGCGAAGTGGTGGGATTGCTGGGCCCCAACGGCGCCGGCAAGACCACCTGCTTCTACATGATCGTGGGACTGGTGGCGCCGGAAAGCGGGCGCGTGCTGGTGGACGAGACCGACATCACGCGGCTGCCGATGTACCTGCGGGCGCGCAACTTCGGCATCAGCTACCTGCCCCAGGAGCCTTCGGTCTTCCGCAAGCTGACCGTGGAGGAAAATATCCTGGCGGTGCTGGAGGCGCAGCCGCTGGGCAACCGGGAGCGCCGCACCCGCGCCGAGAGGCTGATCAAGCAGCTCAACCTCGGCCACATCCGCACCACGCGCGGCTATGCGCTTTCAGGCGGCGAGCGGCGGCGCGTGGAGATTGCGCGGGCGCTGTGCATCCAGCCCAATTTTATTTTGCTCGACGAGCCCTTCAGCGGCATCGACCCCATTGCGGTGCTGGAGCTGCAGAAGATCATCTTCGATCTGAAGGCCAGCGGAATCGGCGTGCTGATCACCGACCACAACGTGCGCGAGACGCTGAGCGTGACCGATCGGGCGTACATTATTGCCGAAGGGCGGATCTTCCGCGCCGGAACGCCGCACGAGCTGGGCAACGACGTGGACGTGCGGCGCGTCTACCTGGGCGAGGGATTTTCGCTGGGTTGAGCAGGCGGATGCGCCGAACGCTGAAGGGAAGGCGCTGCGCCGGGCTTGATCGAGGCGCGACGGCGCGAAGCCTGAGCTATAAATATCCAGATTGAGATTCCGGGACGGGACAATGCCCAAACCGGAACGAGCTGATTTCGAATGTGAAAGATTTTCTCCTTTAAGCTTTTTCTTACAAGATTAAACTCGCATTAAGTCCACGAACGGGAACGAGTCCCATTTATGCCGCTGCTGCAACCAAGACTGAATTTGAAAGTGGCGCAACGCCAGGTCCTCACGCCGGGCCTGATGCAGATGGTCAGTGTTCTTGCCCTGAATAAGCTGGAACTGAAGGAGATGATCGATGCGGAGATGGTGGAGAATCCCGTCCTGGAGGAGATTGACGAGTCGGTTCCGATGCTGGACGAGGTGGCGGGCCGCGAGGAGCGCCTGGAGCGCGGCGTCGAGGAAACGAGCCGCGCCGCCCAAGGACATCTTCAACGAGATCGATTTCGGATCGTACTTCCAGGAGTATCTCGATCCCGGCTATCGCACGCAGCCGGAGTACGAAGACAGCGATAAGCCCTCGTTTGAAAACTTTCTCTCCCAGCCCACGACTCTGTCCGATCACCTGGCGTGGCAGTTGGGAGCTCTGAGCCTCGATCGCGACCTGCACGACGCGGCCGAGTTTGTGGTCGGCAATCTGGACGAGGACGGGTACCTGGCGGCGAGCGAAGAAGAGCTGGCCGCGGTCGTTCATCGCGGCTCCGCCAGGCACGCGACCGGCTGCGAACGGCCAGACGACGGACCAGGCCGCGGCGCTCGACCTGATTCGGCGCGCCATCGATCTGGTGCAGCATCTCGATCCTGCCGGCGTGGGCGCGCGCGACCTGCGCCAGTGCCTGCCGCTTCAGATCGCAGCGCAGCAGCACGAGTTCGGCCATTTGTACGCGAAGCCGGCGGAGAGCTGGACCCGGATGCGGCGAGGACCCGCATCGCAGCTTCCATGCCGAGGCCGAAGCCAAGATCGAGGAGCGGCGGCGCGCAATGGAAGTGGCGGCGCTGATTGTGGACCGTCACTTGCCTCTGTTGCAGAAGCGCGACGTGAAAGACCTGGCGCGCGCGGCGCAGATTACGCCCGAAGAGGCGCACGCGGCAGTGGAGTTCATCCGCACCCTCGATCCGCGCCCTGGGCGCATGTACAACCGCGAGCAGACGCGGCTCATCGAGCCCGATGTGTATCTTCGTCAAGCGCGGCGGCGAGTGGGTGGTCTCCATGAACGAAGAAGACCTGCCCAGCCTGCGGCTGAGCCAGCGCTACCGGCGCATGCTGGTCTCAACCGACACCGACAAAGAGGTGAAGGAGTACGTCAAGGAGCGGTTCCGCTCCGCGCTGCAACTGATGCGCAACATCGCGCAGCGCAAGAGCACCATTCTGCGGACTTGTGATGTGATTGTTCGCCGCCAGCAGGATTTTCTCGACAAGGGCGTCGAGGCGCTGCGGCCCATGATGATCAAGGAAGTGGCCGAGGAGATCGGCGTTCATCCCTCCACGGTGAGCCGCGCCGTGGCCAACAAGTACGCGCACACGCCGCAGGGCGTGCTGGAACTGCGCTTCTTCTTCTCCGAGGGCTCGAACGGGCCGGAAGGCGCGGACACGCCGCTGCTGGTCCTCAAGCGTAAGGTGCGCAAGCTCATCGAGGACGAAGACCCGAAGCACCCGCTCACCGACGACCAGCTCGCCGCGATGCTAAATGCGCAAGGCATTCGCCTGACCCGGCGCACCGTGGCGAAGTACCGCGAGGACATGCAGATTCCCTCGACGCACCAGAGAAGGCGGCGGGACACATAATTCCCTCGAAATGTTGCGCACGCGTTCGCTTCAACGGTGTGCGGAAACCGGCAAATCTTCGCTCACGGCGGTTCTCCAATTCCTGTGGAGTTATTGGATCGTGCAGTGTGGCGGTTTCTTAAGGGCAAACGCCACCTGACGCATCGGCTTCGCTCTACACCAATTGGAGAACCGCTATAAGCGGCTATAAACATCACCGGAATGATTGCTTGGAGAGACGAGCCGCCCGCTATTTCCTGACCACCGCGTCCGGCACATCCGGCTGACTGTCCTGCACATTGGTGAAATTGGTGGGCACATTTCCAGCCACCGAGTACAGCGCCCCCGGCGCATTGCGTGTCTTCAGGAACTCCTCCAGCGGTTTACCCGCCATGGCCGCAGTAGATGTGCAGGTTCTAGGTTCCCACCACTGCGCCCATTTTTTCCAGCATGAAGAAGCTGGCGCCATCAGTGAACCAAATCCCGCCAGTCTCTGCGCCGGATCAGGTCGCACTCCTGGTCCGTCAATCCCCACTCGAGGAACAGCGTTTCAGGGTCCTCCTTGAAGCGCCGCCGGTGTTCGGGAACAACCAATTCGTGGAGAAAACGGTTCAGCCGGAAACCCTTTTCACTTCGTTCCAGCGTGAACGGATAATTGCCTTCGATCTTCTCAACGCCCTTGTACTGTGCAACCATGTGCTCGCGGTAGGCCGCGATAGTGTCGGCCTGGCGTGGTTTTACGGACTCGTCCTCGAGCACCAGGGTTGCAAGGCCCGTCATGGTGGGCAGATAGTAGCTCTGGTGCACCTTGCGCACGTTGGCTGAGAGCGCCCCGCGCATGATCAGCCACATAATCACCTCGGTGCCCTCCATGCCGCCCAGCCGCACGTAATCCGCAATGGTCATCTCGCTCAACCGGACCGGGTCGTTCGTAATCATGTCCAGGAATTGAAGGTCCCACTCCGTGTTGTTGAAGCCGGACCGTTCACCGTGCACTTGGTGCGATACACCCCCGGTGGACACTTATCACCACATTGATGTCCTCGGGGTTTCTCTGAATGGCGCGGCGCAGCGAATGGCCCAGCTCTGTAGCACCGCCGCGCGGACGGAATCGGCACTTCCAGCACGCCCACCTGCAACGGAACAATGGGCATCGGCCACTCGGTTTCGTGCGGCAGCATCATCGAGAGCGGTGAAAAGCCGCCGTGATCGAGCGGCTTGCCCTGGAAATACGACAGGTCGAATTCGTCGGCCACCAGCCCCGGCGGCAACATGCTGCGCCAGCTTCACATGCCCGCGGATCGGCGGGATCTTGCGCGGTCCGCCACCCTCGTCGGCTCGGCGTACTCCTCGCCGATGCCCAGCGCGAAATGCGAGTAATGGTCGAAGAAGAACGAGGTGACGTAGTCGTTATAGATGTAAAGAGAACGTCCGGCTGCTTCTCCGCAAGCCATTTCTGTACTGGCTCGTAACCCGCAAAGATCGGCGCCCAGACCGGATCGTTCTGCTTTCCGGCGTCGAATGGAAAACCAATCGTCGGGGAATGCGACGTGGCAATTCCGCCCAGAATCCTCGCCATGAACGGCTCCTTCCGATAGGGATTTTGTTCTGTGATCTAGTCCTCCGCGCATACCCGCCAGCCAAGCCCGCCCACATCGCCGCTTGTTCCCTGTGTCCTCATATCTGGTCCTGGTGGTGGAGTTCACCCCGGTCCCTGACCCCCTGCCCTTATCCTCTGCCTTCACATCGCTTCCGGGCTTTCGATGCCGAGCAGGCTGAGCGCTTCGACCAATTCGCGCAGCGCGACGGCGGCCGTGGCGAGGAGAAATGTTTTGCGCGCGGGGTCTTCTTCGGTGAGGATGTGATGGCGATGGTAGAAGTTGGCGAACTCCTGCGCGAGCTGGAAGGCGTGCTTGGCGAGATAGGCAGGCTCGGAACCTGCAATGCACTGCTCCAAAACCAGAGAAAAACGGCCGGCGCGCAGCCACAGAGACCAGATGTCTTCGTTCTCCTCGCCGCTGAGATAGTCGAGAGCCCTACGCTGCCTGCTGGCTTGCTGACTCGCTGACTTGCTGACTCGCTGCTTCGCAAACTCCGCCAGCACCGCTTCCGGCGTGGTTCCTGCCTTTGCGGAAGATGTTGCGGATGCGCACCACGGCGTATTGAATGTACGGGCCGGTCTCGCCCTCGAAGCTGAGCGCGTCTTTGAAGTCGAAGGCGATCACGGAATTGCGCGTGAACTTGAGCATGAAGTAGCGCAGCGCGCCGATGGCGATCTGGTCGGCGATCTTCTGCCGCTCGGCTTCGGCATCGCACCCGTGCCGCCGGTCTGGCGCGCGTCCACCTCGGCGCGCGTGGCGGCGATGAGCTTGTCGATCAGGTCGTCGGCCTTGACGCCGAAGCCTTTGCGGCCGCTGACTTCGATGTACGGCTCTTCTGTCCTCTTCGGAGACGTTGTAGCCAAGTTCCACGGCGCAGCGCGGCGTGAGCGCGACCATCTCGTAGCTGAAGTGCGTGTAGTGATCGGCCTGGTCGGTGTGGCCCATGCCGCGCAGCGCCTGGATCACGTTGGCCTGCGGATCGGCCTGGCGCGAGTCGATCACGTTGTAGATGGCCGTGGCGCCGCCGAAGTGCGGATGGGGCTCCTCGCCCTGGACGGCCGAGATCCAGCACTCGTGATCGGGATATTGGAAGAACGGCTTGTAACCGAAGTCGCGGCCGAGCAGGCCGAACTTCCAAAGGTGGTAGGCGATGTCTTTGCCGACATAGGTGACGGTGCCGTTGGAGCGGACGATGACCTTGGCATCTTCATCGGTCTTCGTGCCGTTCTCGTCTTGGACTCCTCGTGGCAGCCGGGCCGCGTCATCACCCAGCAGCCTTTGTTCTTGCCTTCGTTTTCGAAGTAGAGCACGCCGGATTGCTTGAGCTTCTCGAAGGCCGCTTCCCAGAACTTGAGGTGCAGAATCTCGCTCTCGCGGGGCAGAAAATCGTACTCGATGCCGAGGCGCAGCATGGTTTCAAGATGGCGGCGCAGGACCGCGGTCGAGATCGAGCTCGGCGATTTCGGCGGTTTCATTGTCGCCATGCTTCAATCTCGTGCAGCGTGTCGAGGCGAATTCTGTTTGCGCGCGGCTTGTTCTTCGGCGCTTCCTTCGCCGTACCAACTCGAAGTGCGCGCGTAGAGGTCCCAGCAGTAGTAGTCAATTGCGTCTGCAGCCTTCGGGCTCCGGCAGCGGTCTTTCGCAATCTGCGACGAGCGCGCGAACTTCGGCCGCGATTCTGCCTTCAAGGTGCAGAAAGCCGACCACCACATCGGCCACCTGCACGCCGGTGTTGTCGATATAGTTCTGCACATCCACCTTTTGCCCGGCGGCGCGCAGCAGGCGCACGAAGGTGTCGCCGAGGATGGCGTTGCGCAAATGCCCGATGTGCGCGGCCTTGTTGGGATTGATGCGAGTGTGTTCGACAAGCGAGTGATGGATGCCCCACCTTGCTGGCGTCAGCGGCGGACGGCCTTCGGCGCGTCGTCGCCACCATCCGCACTGCCGCCGCGGCGCGATCGAGACGGGCATTGATGTACCCGGCGCCGGCGACCTCGAAACCGGCAAAGCCGCCGAGTGAGCCGAGAGCGGCGACGATCTCCTGGGCGATGATCTTGGGCGCTTTGCGCAGCTTGCGGGCCAGTTCGAAGGCGATGGGCGTGGCGATCTCGCCAAACGCAGGTCGGGCGGCGTCTCCAGCGGAATGTTCACGACTGAGATCGTACTTTTCCTTGAACACGGCTCGAATCGCTTCGCCGAGCCTCTTTTCGAGTTCCAGAACCACGTGAATGCCTCAGAAATCCTTGATTTACAAGGTGATTTTAGCATCCGGGGTGGGGCCGCTTCTTCCTCAGGGCATGGGACTGAGTAATGCCGCCCAGCACGGACCGGACATTTTCTCCGGAGGCTGTCAGATCAATTGGGC
>CAVXNH010000099.1:0-209281 GCA_963762885.1 uncultured Alphaproteobacteria bacterium | reverse complement strand
CAACTGACGGTCCAGTTCATCGGCGGCGATGAGTACCGAAGGCACCCCGGAAGCAAAGACCGACACGGTCAACCTCCAAAACAGCAGCGGCACGCTAGGCTACGGGCTGACGATCGAAAGCAGCTCCGTCATCGACGCCAACGCCAGCATCACCGCCACCAACCTGACCTTGACCTCGGCGCAGACGGCGTCCGACCTGCTGTCGACCGGGCTGTTCGCCAATGCCGACACGGGCATCAATCTGGCCGGCGCCGATCTGACCACCACGGCCGGCGCACTCACGTTGAACGCGAACTCCACCCTTGCGGTCAACACCACCGGCACCGGCATGTCGGCGGTCAAGGGCGCGGTCATCACCAGCTTCTCCACGGCCAACATCGCCATCGGCCCGAACCTGGACAATACCGGTTCGGTGCTCCAGGCCAGCGGCGGCGATGTCGATATTACTGCCAGCGTCAACGGCAACCTGACCGCCAGCGCCAGTGGCGCCACCGTCAACATTGTCGTCATCGCCGGTTCCGCGGCGCCGTCGGTGACGATCGATGGCAACTCTACGGTGACCTCGACGACCGGCGCGGTGGACGCGGTCGCGAGCACCAACGTGACCATCAGCGCAGCCTCGCCGGCGGCCAGCGGCGGCAGCGGTAGCACCGATGCCGCAGTGCTGAGCACGACCTATGGCAGCGGCGCGGCAATGACCGTGGATGGCGGTGCGAATGTCAGCGCCAAGACCAGCGACACGCTGTCAGCCAGCAGCACACTGCAAAGCTCGACCGTCGCGGATGCCAGCCACGGCACCGCCGGCGGCGCCGTCGCCGTCTCGGTCATCACCGGCAACACCACCGCTTCGGTGGCCGATGCAACGGTGAGTGGCAGTTCGGTCAACGTGACGGCCGCGTCCAACCGGACCATCACCACGACGGCGATGTCTTCGCCGGGCGGGTCCTCGGGCAGCGACAGCAGCGACCCGAACTCGAGCGGGAATACACTCGCCAACAACGACGCCTCGACCGGCGCCGGTCAGAACATCACGGTCGCCGGCGCGGTCGCGGTCAGCACCGATACCGGGACCACATCGGCGTTCCTTGGCACCGGGGCCTCGGTCAATGCGGGCACCGGCGCCGCAACGGTTTCGGCGTCCTCGGTGGATGTCGTGCCGGTGACGGCGGACGGCGAGTTCACCCAGGCGGGCACGGTCGGCGTCGGTGTCGCGGTCGCGATCAACGTCGCCGACCGCACCGACACCGCCTATATAACAGGTACCGTCAGCGTCACGGCGGGCAGCCTCGACGTCGCGGTGCTGGAGCCTTCGCCCAGCAGCTTCAGCGCCGATGCAACGTCCGGTGTCGGCGATTCGTCCAGCGTCGGGGTTGCCGGTTCGCTGGCAATCAACGTGACAGTGCTGACGCACGAGGCTTATCTCGATCAGAACGCGGTGCTGACCCTCACGGGTAGCCCCAACGTCACGTTTGAATTGCACGACAACGTCGCTAACTCGGCCAAGGCGCTGCCCTCCGATAAAGGCGGGACGTCGGCGGGTGTCGGCATCGGCGCGTCGATCGCGATCGACTACGGGCAGGACCAGAACGAAGCCTTTATCAACAACAACGCCACGATGACGGGCGCGAACGGCCTGTCGTTGACCGCGATCGGTGTGCACACGATGCAGACCGACGCGACGGGCGGCGGTGCGGGTTCCACGGCGATCACGCCGATCGTGGCGGTGTCGGTGGCGGACGACAACAACTCCGCATGGCTCGGCACCGGTGCCCTGCTGACGATCGGTGGAGCGCTGGCGGCCACGTCCAGCCTGACCAACACGGTCAGCACCAATGCGGCCGGGAACACCAAGTCGGACAAGACCGGCGTCGGCATTTCCATCGCAATCAATGTCATCAACGACAATTCAACCGCGACGACCGGCCGCAACATCACCACCGGCGGCGCCATGTCGTTCCTGTCGACGGCGATTTCCGGCAGCGAGAGCAATGCGTCGGCGAGTGTGGTTGGCGGCGGCCAGTCCGGCGGCAGCGACGCCCAGTCGCCCAATAGCGAGACCTCGTCGCAGATGGGCGAGGCCGGCAGCACGGCGAGCACGCAAGACAAGAAGGCAACCGGCACCGACTCGACAAAGGGCACCGAGGGAGACTCGGCGCCATCCGCTAACACGTCCGATGGGTCGGTCAGCGTTGCCGGCGCCGTCGCGGTCAACGTGGAAGAGGGGACGTCGCAGGCTTATATCGCCGACGGCCGGACCATCACCGCCGGCGGCGTGCTGACCGTCAAGTCCGCGGCTAACATCGATGGATCCGCCAACGCGACCGGCGCGGCCGTCACCAACGCCACGTCGTTCGATCCGTCCGCGGTCGATACGTCCAACAACATCATCAACCTTGGCACCAGCTCACCGTTCAAGACGGGTGACAGCGTGACCTATTTCGAGGGCCAGGGCGGCGCGCCGATCGCCGGCCTGTCCAATGGCGGGACCTATTATGTCGATGTCGTAAACGGCGGATCGATCGAGCTGTACGACAGCGCGGCCGATGCGCAGGCCGGCGGCAGCACCGGCCTGGAAAAGTTGACCAGCAAGGGCAGCGACGGCCAGTACTTTCTGGCAGGCTCCGGGTCGTCGACCGGCACGTCGGTCGGTGCGGCTGTCGCGGTCAATTTCGTCAAGGACACCAATCTCGCCTATCTCGGCGGCTCGACCTTCAAGGTCGGCGGCCTCGACGTCGAGGCCGACCAGGCCAATCAGAGCTTCGCGTTCAACCCGGCCACCGCCGTCAACCTCAGCAACAGCACCACCGCGACCCCCAACACGGTCAACCTCGGCGTCACCAGCCTGGCGACCGGCGATGCTGTCACCTACGAAACGAATGGCGGGGCCGCGATTGGCGGGCTGACCAACAATACGACGTATTACGTGAACGTGCAGGCCGACGGGACCGTCGCGCTGTACGATAACTATACGGACGCTGTTGCCGGCGGCACGACCGGGCTGATGACGCTGTCCAGCGTCGGCGCCGGCAGCGCGACGATGGTCAACGCCTCTGACGATTACAATGCCAGCGCAACCTCCGGCGCGGGCGGCGGCTCGACGGGCGTGGCCGGCTCGCTCGCGATCAACATCGCGATCACCGACACCGAGGCCGATCTCGGCTACACGCAGCCCAGTTCGTCGCCCGGCGTTCCCAACATCACCGTGACGGGCGGCGGCAACGTCACGCTCAATGCCCAAACCGCGTCCGCGGTCACAGCGTCGGCGGTGCCGGCCAATGGCGGCGGCAGCGGCGCCAATCTTGGTGTTGGCATCTCGCTTTCATTGGATTACGCGCAGACCTCGACGCTCGCGCAGATCACCAATGGCGTGGTGCTGACCGGCGCGAACAACCTGTCGATGACGGCCACGTCAACGCAGGCGATGACCACCACGACGCAGGGCGGCGCTTCGGGCTCGACCGCGGTGACGCCGGTGATTGCGATCGCTATCACCGACAACGACACCGATGCGACTTTGGGTACCGGTGGCCTGATCAGCCTGACCGGTGCATTCAGCGCGACGGCGTCGTTGACGGACCTGGTCGAGACCAATGCATCGGGCGCCACCCAGAGCACTGGTACCGGGGTTGGCATCACGGTCACGGTTACTGTGGTGAACGACAATTCGCTGGCCACCACTGGCCGCAATTTGAAGACCACAGACGCGACCGCCGCGAACGGCACCATCGCGTTCAGCGCCACCACGCTGTCCAGCAGTGACAGCACCGCGGCGGCGAGCGTTGCGGGCGGTCAGCAGGACGACGGCTCCGGCCAGCACAGCGACAGCAATCCGAACAATCAGAGCGTCGACAATACGACCAAGACGCAGTCCGGCTACGGCGACAGCGAGGTCAAAGGCTCTGACAGCAACGCCAAGGGCACCGAAGGCTCCGACAGCAACAACAAGGCGCAGTCCTCCAACGGATCGGTCAGCGTCGCCGGCGCGGTCGCGGTCAATGTCGAGGATGGCACCGCCGAGGCCTACATTCCCGACGGACTCACCGTAACGGCGACCGGATTGCTCTCCGTCGTCACGGCAGCGCAGGTGGACGGACAAGGGTTCGCGACGGGTGCCGCGACCACAACCTCGGGCGGCACCGGCGTCGGGGTCGGCGTGGGGATCAACGTCGCCAACGTGACCAACGAAGCCTATATCGGCAACAACACGGTCATCACCAGCGGCGGCCTGATGGTGCAGGCTGGCATGGCGCAACGCTCGATCGCGTTGGCCACCACGTCCGTCCCGGTTGTCGATACCAGCGCCAACACGATCTTCCTGGGTCTCGGCACCGGCCTGACGACCGGCACGGAGGTCACCTATCACGTCAACGGCCACTCCGCGATCGGCGACCTGCAGGATGGATCGAACTACTACGTCAACAGCCAGGGTAACGGCACTTTCACCCTGTACGACAGCGCCGCGGATGCCATGGCGGGTGGCTCGACCGGGCTTGAGGCCCTGGGCAGCACGGCCGGCGCCGGCACCCAGCAGTCATTCACGCAAAGCCTGTTCGGCCTGATCACAACCAACACCATCACCTTCGACCCGACCGGCAACGTCACCCTGCTCAGCCTGGGCCCTTACAGCGACCTGCATACCGGCGACGTGGTTACCTACAACAACGGCAACGGCAGCAACCTCGGCAACCTTGTGAACGGGGTACATATTACGTCATCGATCTGACTGGCGGCAACTTCCAGCTCGCTTCCTCGCTGGACAACGCCGAGGCGGGTACGGCGATCACCCTGGGCAACCCGGGTTCCTCCAGCAGCCAGTCGCTGATCAGCAGCACCGACAACTTCCGCGCCGAGGCGATGTCCGGCGGTAGCGGCGGCGATATCGGCGTCTCCGTGTCGCTTGGCGTCAACGTCGTCACCAACAAGACGACGGCGAGCGTCGGCGATACCGCCGCCCTCACTGCGCCAAAGGTGGACATTACCGGCGCCGGCGCGGTTACCGTGTCCGCGACCAGCGATGAAAGCAATTTCGCCCGGGCGCTGCCGTCCAGCGGTGGCACCGGCGGCAGCAGCGTGGGTGTCGGCGCCTCGGTCGGCATCAACGTCATCAACAACACCACCGACGCGCAGATCATCGACGGCACCAGTTGGTCCGGCACCGCCGGCGCGGTCACCGTTTCCGCATCAGCGGTCGATACGGTCATCACGCACGGTGAGAACGGGGCGTCCGGCGGCGGCGTCAGCATCGGCATCGGTGCGGCGGTCTCGGTGGCCAACGACACCACCACCGCCTATGTCGGAACAGGTTCGCAGATTACCGCGACCGGCAACGTCTCCGTCACCGCCTCTGAGACCGGCACATTCGAAAACACCACAAACGCGACCGCTGCCGGCAGCAGCGTGGCGGTCGGTGCATCCGTGTCAGTCAGCGTCACCGATGAGAACATCACCGCGCAGGTCGCGCGTGCGCTCGTCACCAGCGCCGGCACCCTGTCGATCACCTCAACATCGACCATCGCCGACGAAACCGAGGCGACGGCGAGTTCATCGGGCGAGTTGTCGAGCGATTCGCAGTCGAGCAGCGGTGGCAAGTCCGGTGCGGACGGCCAGGCGGACAAGCAGGTCAACGGCAACAGCGACACCGGCGGCGCTTCGCTGCCGTCGGCGAGCAGTCAGACATCCAGCGCCAACAGCGACAGCAGCGGCCAGGGCGGCGGCGATTCCGGCGGTGTCGGCGTAGCGGCGTCGGTGGCCGTTAACGTGCTGACCGCCAACAACAACGCAACGGTGTCGGGCGGTGCCACTCTCACGGCGTCCGGCGCGGTGACGATCGAGGCGCAGTCCGGGATCACCGACACGACGAAGGCAATCGGTTCCTCCGTGTCGTTGAAAAGCAGCAGCACCGAGGTCGGCGCCGGTGTCGCGGTCGCCGTCGTGAACACCACCAACAATGCGGAAGTGACCGGCGCTTCCACCATCACCGGCAAGGGCATATCGATCGAGGCGATCACGCCCTCCGGCACGCCGGACAGCTTTATCGTCTGGGGCGCGGCAGCGGCCGGTGGCACCGGCGACGCTTCGGTTGCCGGCTCCGTCGCGATCGACGTCATCAACACGGACAGTAGCCAGGCATCGACGGCCAGCGGCTCGGCGCTGAAGTCGAGTGCCGCACTGAACGTTCAGTCGATCAATGACGTCAGCATCCAGACGCTGGCGGCAGCCGGCGCGTTCTCGGACGGCACCGGGGTCGGCGTGGCCATCGATGTCGGTATTCTGAATGTGAATGCGCTTGCCTATATCGGCGGCAACGCCGATGCCGCCGGCGCGATCATGGTGGATGCCGAAATCACCCTGACGCCCGAGGAAATCGATCTTCTGAAGGTGGCGTCGGTCGACGCCACATCGATCGCAGTTGCCGGCGCGGCCGGAACCGGCAGCGCGGCGGTCGCCGGGTCGGTGATCGTCGATGTGTTCACGCTGCACGCGGATTCCTACATCGGTCAGAACAGCAAGATCAATCAGGGCGGCTTCTACGCCGCCACCGCTGGCCAAACGATATCCGTTACCGCGTTGAACAACACCACGATCACCGGAATCGCCGGTGCGCTTGGCGCAACCTCGGGCGGCGCCGGGATCGGCGCGAGCCTCGATCTCGAGATCCTCAACAAGCAGACCTACGCCTATATCGACCAGGGCGCGAAAGTCAGCGCCGGCGGTTCGGTCAACATCAGCGCCACATCATCCGAAACAATGCTCTCGGTCACCGCCACCCTCGGCGGCGGCGACAGTGTCGGCATCGCCGGCACCGCATCGATCGCGCCGATCAGCACGGACACCGAGGCCTGGCTTGGCAACAGCGCGTCGATTAATGCGAAGGGCGCGGTGACGATCTTTGCCGAGAGCGATTACTTCACGACGATGATCGCGGGTTCGGTCGGCGTTGGCGGCACGGCGGGCGTCGGCGCGGCAAATGCGACGCTGGTCTATAACGGCACCACGAAGGCCTATACCGGCACCGATGTCAGCATCACCGCGGGCGGCGCGGGCCTGTGGATCAAGGCTACGGAAGCCGAAGACGTCCTGTCGATCGTGGCGGGTATCGCCGCCGGTGGCACCGCTGGTGTCGCAGGGTCCGCGACGGTCAACGTGCTGACCGAAATCACCACCGCCGATGTCGGCGCCGGTTCGACGGTCACGGTGACCGGGGCCGGCAATCTTCTCGTCGAATGCCAGCGACATGACGTCGGTCATATCGGTGGCCGGCGACCTGGCGGCTGGTGGTACGGCGGGCGTCGGCGTCGGAGTCGATGTCGGGGTCTATAACAAGAAGACCAACGCCTTCATCGACTCCGGCGTGACAGCGACGGTTGGCGGCAACATCGAGGTCACCTCGCAATCGAACGAGAGCCTGATTTCCGTTGCGGCCGGCGTCGCGGTGTCCGGCACGGCGGCGGTCGGCGTGAATGCCGGCGTGCACGTGTTCACCCTGCAAACCCGGGCGTTCATCGGCAACGATCCGCTCAACCCGACGAATGACGGGGCCGGCAACGTACATGCCGCGGGCAGCGTGTTGATCTCCGCTAACGATGCCTCGGACATCAACGAGATCGTCGGCGTGCTGGCGGTGGGCCAGGTGGGCGTCGCGGCCGGCGCCGGCGTGGATGTGTTCAGCCCGGATACCGAATCCTTCATCGGCACGGGCGCCAACGTCACCGCGCTTGGCCAGGGTCCCGGGATAGCGATCGATGACGGCCAGATCGGTTCGCAAATTGTAGCCAGCACCTCGACCTTCTCGCCGAACAGCCCACAGGGACAGGGGATCGAGGCAAGCGATCCGAATACCCTGGACAGCGCGGCCGCCGGCAACCACTCCTCGTTCGACACGGCTGGCCAGGTCGGCACGCCGCAGATCGCCAACATGAACCTGACGGGCAACGACCCGAACGGTCAGCAGGTCAGCAACTCGTCGCTGACGGGCGACCGCACGACCTCGGTTTCCACCATGCCCACGTTCCACGGCGTGGCGGTGACGGCGACCAACCAGGACGAGATCCGCACCTTCACGGTCACGTTCGGTGCCGGTGAAGTGGGCATCGCCGTGTCCGCTGGCGTCGATGTCGTGAACGCCAATACCCAGGCCTATATCGGCGCCAATGCGACGGTGAACACCAACCCGAGCGGCGCCAGCGGCAATCAGGCGGTCCTGGTCGCCGCCGGTGACGACTTCTACCATTTGTCGGTCGGCGTCGGCGTCGGCGTCGGCGCTGTCGGCATCGCGCCGGATGTCGGCGTGAACATCATCACCGATCAGACTGGTGCGAACATCGATGCCGGCGCGACGGTCGATGCGCTGAACTCCATCACGGTGGGGACGAACGCCAGCGAAAATATCGTCATGATTGGTATTGGCGCTGCGGCGGGGGCCGTCGGGGTCGGCGCCGTGGTCGATGTGCTCTCCATCAACGACCAGACGCTGGCCGGCATCGGTGCGTCCGCGACCGTGCATGCCGGCGGCAACGTATTCGTCACGTCAACCGACAATACCAGCATCCTGCAACTGTCGGGCGCGCTGGCGGGCGGCCTGGTCGGGGTTGGCGGCGCGGTCGGCGTCATGCTGATCACCAAGGTTACCGACGCAACGATCGGCAACAGCGCCAACGTCGAGGGGCTTGCCAACGATGGCGGCGTCACCGGCGTGCTGAACGGCACGATCAGCGGCGGCACCTCATTCGGAACCGGCAACGCCAGCGGCGTGATCGTTCAGGCGCAGTCCACCGAGTTGATGACGCACATCGTCGCCGCCGGCGGGGTAGGCTTTGTCGGCGTGTCCGGCGCGGTCGGGCTGAGCTTCCTCAACATCACCACCCAGGCGACGATCGGCGCCGACGCGGTGATCAACGACGCCAATCCGTCGATCAGGCGAACGGCGGCCAGAACGTTTATGTCAACGCGTCGGACAACGTCAGTTTCTCCGCCTATGTCATCGGCGTGGCCGGTGGCTTCGTCGGGGTCACCGGCGCGGTCGATGTCGGCACCCTGACCGACAACATCACCGCCGAAGTCGAGAGCGGCGCGAGCGTCTGGGCGAAGAACAATGTCGAGGTCGAACGCGGTCGGGATCCAAACCCTGACCAACTATGTGATCAGCGGCGCCGGCGGTTTCGTCGGCGCAGGCGCGTCGGTCGACGTCTGGTCGATCGGGCAGACGCTGCAAACCAACTATTCCGATAGCAGCGGCAACAGCGCGAATAGCCTGACCAACAGCAAGGGCAACCCGGACAGCAACGCGGCCGACCAGTCGCAGACCGGCACCGGCACGTGGGTTGCTCACCGGCAGCAGCGGGCTGGGCAGCCTGAACTCCAGCGGCGCGCAGCTCGACCAGCAGCGCGGGGCGCATCAACAGCGCGACCGGCAGCGGCCGAGCAGCTCGATCAACAGCGCATCGCCGACATCGTCCTCGATCCTGGCGATGCAGGGCAGGCACCGGCCGAACCCGGCACCTCCGCGCTGATGCAGGCCGGCGCGGACATCATCGCCAGCGCAACATCGGCGTGGAACGCAACGAGCACGCGACCGTCAAACAGGTGCTGGGCCAGGTTGCGGTAGGCGTCGTCGGGGCCGGCGCCTCCGTGGATATCCTGTCGCTCGCCGACAACGTCCAGGCGTCGGACAATGGCACCAACAATCTCAGCGGCAACCTCGCCGTCAATGCGGTGCTGAATTCCACCGTGAACATCACCGCGCTGGACCTGGCGGCGGGCTTCGTCGGACTTGGCGCCGCCGTTGTGGTGGTCAACGACGATAGCGTGACCCAGGCAACGCTGGGCAGCGTCCCTTCGGCAAGCGCCGTTTCGATGACCGCGGATTCGACCCGCACCGACAACAGCCTTACCGGCCAGGCCAGCGCCGGCGCGATCGGCGCGGGCGCGACGTTCTCCGAGATAACCATCGGTGGCTCTACCACCGCGACCGTCGAACCGGGGTCAGAGATCGGCTCGCAACCCGATCCGGTGCAGTCGCTCACCATCACGGTGGACGCGGTGGTGAACTCGACGATGAACACCGACGCGGTCGCGGCGGGCATCGGCGCCGCCAGCGCAAACTTCTCGTTCCTGGTCATCGATCCCACGGTTTCAGCGACGATCGGCGAGAACGCGACAATCAACGCAGTCAACGCGGTGACGGTAAAGGCGGAGACCACGAACGACGGCGTAAGCAACACCTTCGGCGTTGATGCGGGCGGCCTTGCCGTGGGCGTGTCGTGGTCCAAGGTGACGGTGTCGCCGACGGTGACAGCGTCGATCGACAGCGGCGACTCGATCACCGCCGGATCGATTGCCATCACGGCAGTTACCTACCTGCCGGCCAGCGGACTGGATGCGACCGCGAGTTCCATAGGCTCGGCAGGCGCGTTGATTGCCGTCAACAGCACAAACAGCGCGACCATCGACGACGACTCGGTGACCGCCTTTATCGGCGATGCCGCCAAGATCGTCGTGGTTGGCGCGGTGGTCATCACCGCGCTGAACAATACGGCGCAGAGCGCGTCCGCCAACAGCAATAGCGGCGGCCTGATCGCGGCGGGGGTGGCGGCGTCCAGCGCCGACACCAGTACCACGACCAAAGCCTATATCGGCAACTTCGTTTCGGTTATGGCCGGCGACGTCAATATCGCCGCGACCGGGTTGGACAACAATTTCGCCTACACCAATGCTGGATCGGGCGGCGTGGTCGGGATTTCGTCGTCCACCACGGAAACCACAAACAACAGGACCACCAGTGCCTACGTCGGCAACGGCGGTGAGATCGTCCTGAGCGACACCAATGTCGGCCCGGTCAACGGCTTCATCATGGCCGCGGACCATACGGCGGCGTTCAATTCGCAGATCAGCACGTTCGCCGGCGGTCTGTTCGCCGGGGTCGGTGGCAATCTCACCAACAACGTCACGTCGAACGACACGGCGAACGTTGGCAACAATGCCATGATCACCGCCTACAACATCGCGGTGACGGCGACCAATACTGCCGACAAGCCAAACCTGCCCGGCATACGCCTGGCACCATCACGCAGAACATTTATGGCACCACCGGCGGGTTGGTCAGCGGCGCCGGCGCGTCGGACGCCACAACCATCAACTTCACGACCGAGGTCAATGTCGGCACCGGCGCATTCCTGAACGCCCTGGGGACTCAATCCGATGTCCCGACCCTTCAGTTAGAGACGGATAACGCCTTCCTGGTGGCCGACGACCTGACCTTCGAAACCGGCGGCGCGCTGTCCGGCGCCGAGGCCAACGCAACCATCAGTGTCCCCACAGACGTGTCGCAGGTCGAGGTCGGCTCCAGCGCGGTTCTGGAAAGCCAAGGGGCTATCGCGATCAACGCGCGCGGCCAGGGTTCGCTCGACGAGGAGATCCAGACCGACACGTTCGGCATCGGCACGCTGTCGGCCGGCACTTCGACGGCGACGATGAATGCCGTCAACACGATTCTGATCGACTCCAGCGCCGCCCTCACAGCTTACGGCGATCTCGACATCGCCGCCGGAACGGATGGCTATCCCGACTACGACCAGTATTTCGTTACGGCACGGTTCGACGGTTACGCCGGCAGCCTGGTGCCGATCAGCGACGTGAACGCCAATGCCTATCTGACCCAGACCAACACCATCACGATCGCTACCCATGCGGTGTTGAAGACCGCGCAGCAAGCTAACCTGACCGCGCAAGACATCGCGTCGGGCGACATGATCGCCTACGCCGTGGGCGTGAAGCTGGGCGAGCGACCTTTCGAACGCCATCCTGGATGCGCTGGGTGGCGGCGGCGTGGAGGTGCATGGCGGCAACTCGAACAACCAGACCTATGCCACCATCACCAACAACGGGACGGTCGAAACCGGCATCAACAGCCACCTGACGCTGACCCTGAACAACAACCCCAGTTTCAACTCCAGCGACCCCACGTCGGACGCGGTGATCGCGACGGTCAATTCGTCGCCCAGCATCACGTACCTCGGTCGGCACCCAGGCGCCGGTGAATCCGCTGGTCACGGAACTGGCGTACGACCAGGAGCAGTTGAACGAATATGGCGCGGACAATCAGGCGCTGACGAATTATTACACCGCCGAGATCACGCGCATCGAGAATCTGCTGATGCAAGAAGGCTTGCTCTCAAGCGAGCCCGGCGGCGCGCAGTCGGCGAACCCGGAGCCGGTGCTGACGGTGACGATCAATCCGATCTACGCCGAGGCCGGCGAGATCGACGTGCACACGAGCGAGCTGGGCGGCAGCGGGACATTCATCGCGCCGAACAGCGCCAGCGTGACGATTACCAACAACTCCGCGGCTGCCCTCGACTTGCTCGGGATCGACATCCCGGCCACCAACGGCGGACTTTGGTATGATGTCGGCCTGGTCACCACCAATGCCGAGATCAACACGATCAACAACAATAATCGCAACAGCGACGGCAACCACCCAGCCGATACGCCCGCCAATCCGCAGTTCAACCTCAGCGATGTCGCGGGCGGACCCGCGTCGGTTCCGCCGTCGATCTCGGTTATCAATACATTCAATCCGGGCACCTACAATGCGCAGCATCCGGATGCGCCGGTGCAGTGGCCGTCCATTACGGTCGCGTCGACCGCGCAGGGCGGCATCGGGATCACCAACCCGAACGGCTCGCTGCTGCTGGAGAACGACGCTCCAAGCGTCGGCAACATCACCCTGAACGGCCCGGTCAACGTGGGCACCCAGGACATCATCACCGGCGGCACGGTGGTCATTACCGGCGTGTCCGACGAAGAGATAGCCGGGCAGCCCTACGCCGCCTGGAACGCCATCACGCAAGGTGGCTATGTCGGCGGTGAGGCCAATGCGAAGGCCGGTGGCGTCGCGCAGCCGTCGCAGGCCGCGATCGACACCTTGCTGAGCACCCCGCCCACCAGCGGGATTACCGGCGCCAGCATCACGATCAATGCCGACTTCATCGACGTCAACGGCACCATCACCAGCGGCACCTCAACCTACGACCTGACAATCAACTCCGGTGTATCCGCCGAAATCCAAGGTCTGCTTGCCCACGGCTATACCGGCATGTTGTACCTGGCGAACGAATCCAACAACAACTTCACCGTCGACTACGACACGCAAACTGGCCAGATCGTCGTTTCGAGCATTCCGGTCAGCGGCGGTTTCGTCAGCCTGACCGGTCACATCGTAGATACCGGCAACGGCGCTATCAATGTGTTCGGCGGCTATGGCACGGTCGATGTAACCAACAACACAAATTACGACCTCGCCATCCAGACCATCGACGCGTCGGAGCCGGGCGAGGGACAACTGATCATCAACGATCTGGGGAAGGACGAGTCCAGCGCATCTACGTTCAGCGTGTATCAGTATGTGCCGGGGACCGGCATCGTAACCGAGTCCGATCCGGGGGGCGCCGCCGATGCCGGGATAAAGAATCCTGCGTCCGCGATGGTCTATTTCACCGCCGGGTCCGGCAGTGCGTCGCCGACCATAACGCGGACCGATGGCCTGAGCTGGATCACCGAAGGCTTCGCGATGGGCCAATCGATTCAGGTCAGCGGATCCGCCCAGAACAGCACTGGGCACGATGCCGTCTACACCATCACTGGCATCAGCGCCTCGAAGCTGACGCTATCGTCGTCCGATACCATCCAGACCGAGGGATCAGCAGGCGCGCCGGAAAAGGTCTCGGTCAGTTTCTTCACCAGCACGACACCGGGCAACTCGACGGTCTACACGCCGGCGGCCGGCTGGCGCTATGGCTGGACCATCGACGACAGCGAGCAAACGACGTACCAGGATAGGGTTGTTCAGACCAACTGGCTGGACCTGATCCCCAACCGGCAGCTCGTTCAACGCGAACGCATCGATCGTCGCCAACGGCACGCCGACCATTTCGCCAACCGGGCCATACTACTACTACGATCCGTCGTTTGCCTCGGTCGCTGATGCCAATGCTGTCACAAACAACAGGTACCTGGGTTTGAATTCCAGCAGTCGACGCACACGGTCGTCACGAGCAAAGGTGCTGTGCTGACGAAATTCCATACCGAGATATCGCATTGGTATGGCGGGCACACCTACTCGGCGCTGTTCCAGGAGGTGGATGGCGACGAGACCTTCTACGAAAACGACATCAGTGCATCGCGCAACGTCGCCATCAACTTCCTCGGCGGCGCCACGGGCGACGTCACGGTGACATCCACCGGGAAGGGCAATATCTATCTGCTGGGCAATGTGCTGGACCCGGGCGGCAATACGACGATCGATGCGGAGCATGGCTCGATTTTGTCGGGCGGAAACTCCCAGCTCCTGACCGGTCAGAGCGTGACCCTGGACGCCGGAGGCACCGGCACCGGCGCGCTGCTGTCCAACGGCACCGGCAGCAAGATCGGGATAGGCGTCAGCCTCAATAACATCCTTCCCGAATCCCTCAGCGTTAACGAGCTTAGTGCGATAGGGCTCGCCGCGACTTAGCCTGTAGCCAGCAGCAACCCCGGCGAGATCGGCACCGCGATCGCGCCGATCAACGTGGTGACCACCGGGACGTTCTCCGGTCTGACCGCGGTCGCCACCAGTGGTGATGTCAATGTCAACTCGGTGTCGGGAACCCTTGCGATCAACTACGTCACGTCGGTGTCGCAGGGTGCGATCAACCTGAGCGCGGTCGGCAACATCTCCGTCGCGACCGGCGGACTTGGGTTGCTGACGGGCGGCGTCATGACCCTGAATACGACCGGCGGCGGAATCGGCAACAGCACGACCGCGCCGCTGGAGCTTCGCACGCCAAACCCGGTGCCCGGCCTGGTCGATACGCTGACCGCCACGGCGCAAACCAACGTCTATCTCGAAGAGGTGTCCGGCGACCTGCGGCTCAACTCCTTGAGCACGGGCGGCAGTGTCTGGATCGACGTGCCGAATGGCAGCGTGCTGAACGCCAACACGAACTCGACGACCGATCTCCGTACGGAAATGCAGCTCGCGGACGGTGTCTGGACCGACCTGGGACTGACCAGCACGACCGGGTATCAGCAGAAGATCAACACGACCCTGGCATCCTTCGTGGGCCAGCAGAACACGCAGTATCAGACCTATTGGACCGACATCATGTCGGGGAATACCTCGGGCGCCGGCTTCCAGGCGCTGGCGGCGATCTTTGGTCCCGGCGGTACCTATGCCGCGCAGGATCCATCGTACAATCCCAACGTGTATTACGGCGCCGCTGCGGTGATCTCCGCGCCGGCGTACTTCACCGGCAATACCGTGAACGCGCCGGTGTACTTCACAGCCGGCGGCCCGGTCGAAGACGCCACGGTGTACTTCACCGCGGGCTCTGGTCCCACGCCCGGGACGATCACCCGGACCGACGGCGGAAGCTGGCTCACGCAGGGGTTTGCCGTCGGCCAGTCGATCACGGTCACGGGGTCGGCCCTCGAATTCGACCGAGGCGACGTCGTTCACGATCGCCGGGGTGACCGCCAACGTCATCACCTTGTCGGCCGCCGACACGATCCAGAACGAAGGGGCAGCCGTTACCGGCAGCATCGCCGGCTCGACCCTGACCGTTACGGGCGTCGCGTCCGGCGCGCTGGCCCTCGGGCAGACGATCACCGGCGCAGGCATCGCCGCCGGAACGATAATCACCGGATTCCAGAGCGGAACCGGTGGCCTCGGAACCTATAGTGTCAGCGGCACGCAGACTGTCAGCAGTACCGCGATCACCGTCGCGGAAGCCATTACCGTGCAGAGCGATCCGACGATCACCAGGACCGACGGCGGCAACTGGGTCAACGCCGGCTTCGCCGTCGGGCAGTCGATCTCGGTCAGCGGATCGAGCCTCAACAGCACGGGCCCCGGTCAGACCTACACGATCGCCGGGGTCAGCGCGGGCACCATCGCGCTGTCGCCGACCGATACGATCCAGACCGAAGCGTCGGCGGCCACGCCGGAACAGGTCAGTGTCGACAACAATACCTCCGGTACCATTACCCGGACCGACGGCGGAAGCTGGATCGCGAGTGGCTTCGCTGTCGGCCAGACGATCACCGTGGCCGGCTCGGCCGCAAACGCGACCGGTCCAGGGCAGTCCTACACGATCACGGCGATCACCGCGGGCACCATCACCCTGTCGGCCCAGGATTCGATCGTGAGCGAAGCGTCCGCGGGCGGGCCGGAAACGATCTCGTTGCAGCACAACACGGCGGATACCCCCGACGCCGTGACCGCCTACTTCACCGCCGCAACGGGCGGCACGCCGGGAACCATCACCCGCACGGACGGCGGCAACTGGCTGACCGACGGTTTCGCAGTGGGCCAGACGGTCCTGGTAACCGGTTCGACCAACAACAACACCGTTGGTGCGACCTCCTACACCGTCACCGCGGTCACGGCCGGCGTCCTGACCCTGTCGAACGCCGATGCCATTGTCACCGAGGGCTCGGCGGCATCGCCCGACTCCATAACGGTGCAGCACACGTTCTCCTACAAGATGACGGCGGCGCAGATCAGCACGCTGACCAGCAGCATCAAGGAATGGACACCGGCCCAGTTGCTGTCGCTGTTCGGCGCCGGATTGCTGAAGGACGTGACCGACACGGTGGTGACGGTCGGTGCGCCCAACATCATCGCGGCGGGGGTCACGATCCTGGCCGGGCATGCGGTCGGTGAGGAAACCGGCGGCACCATCACGATCCCGCTGTCGTATCCGCCGAATCCTCCGACGGTCCTGACCACGGCGGACGACGTCGCCCTGGCCGCGGCGGAACGTGTCGATGTGCAATACCTCGCTGGCGCGGCCATCACCGCGACGGTGAATTTCGGCACCAACACGATCACCCGCACCGATGGCGGCAATTGGAACAGCCTGGCCATCGGCGATTACCTCTCGGTCGAGGCCGTCCCCGGCCAGTTCACCGAGAACGAGACGGATGGAACGCTGTTCTACAAGATCGACGCGATCAACGGAGATGTGCTGACGATCGATGCCACGACGCCGCTTGCCGCGGTCGAATCGGGCAAGACCGTCAGCATCGCGCCAGTCGTGCTGGACCCGTCGTTCCAGGCCACCAACACGGGGCTGTCGGAAAGCGTCTATTTCACTGCCAATACCGCCACCAGCGGCGGCGTGATCACGCGTGCCGGTGGCGGCAGCTTCATCGCCGAGGGCTACGCGGCCGGACAACTGATCGAGATACAGGGGTCCGCGGGCGATTCCACCTCCGCCGACGTGCCCGATCTGATCACGGCGGTGACCGCCACCACGATCACGCTGGCGCAAAGCGACCTGATTGTCGCCGAAGCGACGTCGGGGAGTCCGGAAACCGTCACCATCACGCAGGGCGTTGCGCCCGAGCCCATCGCAATCCAGATCGAACAGATCTCTCCGGTGACCGTCAATGCTACCGGCCTGATCAGCATCACGGCCGCCAACAACGTCTATCTCGACTCCGATATCGATGTGCGGCTGAACCAGGTTGCCGCGGGCACGACCACGATCGGCTCGCAGATCCAGATCAAGGGCCAGGCCAGCATCGTGGACGGCGCATCGGCGTCGTCCACGGTCAACCTGCAAGGCGGCAACATCATCCTGGAGGCCGCCGGCCTGAACGGCAACCCCGGCACGATCGGCACCGACAATAACCACACCAGTGCGCCGGTGGTCATCGCTTCCATCGGGTCAGGCACAGTGACCGCGCGCGCCGAAGGCGTGGTCGATATCTCCGATGTCGCCGTGGGAAAGAACCCGGGCAACCTCAATCTTGAAACGGTCTATTCCGCCACCGGCGACGCCATACTGTCGGCACAAGGCTCGATCCTCGCCGCGCTCGACAACGGCTTCACCACGATCCAGGCCGACAACGTCGTGCTCGCCGCGGGCAATACGATCGGCAACCTCGTCGGCGGTGCGATCAACTACATCTATCTCGATGCCGCCGGCACGGTGACGGCGACCGCCACGAACAGCATCTGGATCTCGCAGGGCGACCTGTACCTGAGCAACGTGCTCAACATGGATGTCGAATTCGTCGCGTCTTATGAGGGCAACGTGACGCTGCGCGCCGGGCTGTCGATCCTGGATGCGACGGACAATCCGACCGGCACCGAGGTCTATGGCAGCAGCATCATCCTGTACGCGTTGTTCGGTGGCATCGGCGAGGCCGGCGATCCGCTTGGCATCGAGAGTCAATGGGTCAAGCCGGGCACGCTGACCGCGTCGGCCACTCTGCTGAACATCTATATCGACCAGACCAACGGCAACGTGGCGCTGAACACGGTGACCGATCCGGGCAATGCGGTGTTCCTCACCGCGACGAACGGCAGCATCCTGGATGGCGCCAAGGCCGGCGTGATCAACGTCACGGCCGCGGACCTGTGGCTGTCCGCCTCGGTCAATATCGGTGCGGCCAACGATCCGCTCGAAACCGAAATCTCGGCGATCGAGGCGGCTGCCGGCGGCAGCATCTATGTGAACAACGAGGGTGCACTGGCGATCGGTGGCAGCTTCACCACCGACACCTATGGCATCATGGCCGGCGGCGTCTCGATCGTCACGTCCTCCAGCCCCATCACGATCGCGAAGAGCATCTACACGATCGGCAATTTCACCCTGATCGCGCAGAACGGCCCGGTGGGCAGCACGACCGACGGGCCCGGCGACATCGTCGTCAACGCCACCGACCTGGCGGGCAACGGACTGTTGGTGGAAGCCACCGGCACGATCCAGTTGCTGGCTGGGGACAATCTGACAGTGCAGGAAGGCGCGTCCATCAGGGCCGGCGTGTCGATCTTCCTGGAGACGGACTACCAGGGCAACCTGAGCGGCGTTCCAACCAGGCTTCCCCCGCCGTCGGAGTTCGTCACCATTGGCACCGCCCTTCTGGTGGCTGGCGCATTGATCGCGCCGACGATCACGCTTGAAGGCGGCGATGGACCGGACACAATCACGACCACCAGCACGTCGCTGCTGCGCGCCGCCTATCCGTGGATTCCGGACAGCTATCCGCGCCAGCTCGGACGCTACGTGGGGCCAACTGTACCCGAGGCGTCGCTGATCAACATCCTCGGCGAGGCGGGCAACGACACCATAAGCGTCCTGGGTGTCGCGCTGGCCGAAGACATCGACATCTACGGCGGGCTTGGCGCCAACACCATCGCGCTAACGCCGGCCAACACGATGATCGGCACCGATATCGTGTTCGGCGACACCGGGACGGTAAGGTTCTATTCGCCGGGCGTGCTGGAGTCGGCCACCAGCTCTGACGCCGGCACCGGCGGCAACAACATGATCACCGTCGGCCCTGCCGCCAACGTCATCGTGTTTGGTGGAGAAGGCGCCAACACGATCAATGTCGCCAATTCCAACGCCATAATCTTCGGCAACGAAGGCATGGTGAACTACACCCAGCCGCAGCAAAGCGTCACCATCAACAACCCGCTGACCACCGGCCTCGATAGCGAAACCGGCGACGACATCTCAGGGGTTCCCGTTCAGAGCATCCTGACCCTGGCGGAGACGATCGATCCGGGCGTCGGCGGCGGCGATACCATCACCGTCGGTGCCGGCAACGAGATCGTGTTCGGCGGTCCTGGCGCAGACAACATCACCACCGGCGCAGGTAACACCACCGTGTTCGGCGATGATGGCATGGTCACCTACAATCCGGTGACTGGCTTGATCAACACTGCCCTGTCGATCAATCCCACCGATGGCGGCGGCAACACGATCACCGTCGGCAACGGCAACGACATCATCATCGGCGGCAACGGCAACAACACCATCAACGCGCAGGTCGGCAATAGCATCATCATCGGTGACAACGGCTCGCTGACCTACACCGACGGTGCGCTGAGCACGGCCATGACCATCGACCCGCAGGATGGCGGGTCGAACAAGATCACGGCGGGCGCCGGACAGGACATCATCCTGGGCGGCACCGGCTCGAACACGATCACCGCGGGCGCCGGCAACGACATCATCGTCGGCAACAACGGCGAGATCGAGTACAGCGCACCCGGTGTACTTTCCAAGGTGTTCAGTACCGACGTGGTGCTGGGCGCGAACGCCAACTTCGTGACCTATGGCGGCAATAACGTCATTAACGTAGGCGCTGGCAACGACGAGATCCTGGGTGGCATCGGCGTCGAAAGCATCACCGTTAACGGCAACGGCAATAACGTCATCTTCGGCCATGACGGCATGCTGACCTACACCAATGGCATCCTGACCTCGGCGATATCGATCAATCCGCAGTTCGGCGGCAACGATATGATTTCGCTGGGGGCCGGCAACAACATCGTGGTCGGCGGCTTCGGCAACAACACGATCACCGCCGGCGCCGGAAACCAGATCATTGTCGGCAACAATGGCTACGTGCTGTACAACGCTACGGGTGTGTTGCAGGAGGTCGAGTCCATCGACCCGCAATTCGCTGGCGACAACACGATCACCGTGGGCGATGGCAACGACCTGATCATCGGCGGGATCGGCAACAACACCATCACTGTCGGCAACGGCAACAGCGATGTCATCGGCCAGGATGGCGAGCTGCTGTTCAACTCGTCCGGCCTGCTGATCTTCGCCAGGACCCTGGATCCAAGTTATGGCGGCAACGACACGATCTTGCTTGGCACCGGCAACGATGTCGTGTTCGGCGGCACCGGTTCCGATCACATCACCGCAGGCGCGGGGAACCAGATCATTGTCGGCGACAATGGCAGTGTCACATACAGTGCGCCTGGCGTGCTGCTGTCGGTGATTGCGCAGGATGTCTACAACCCCACCGATGGAAACGAGACGGGGGTTTTTGGCGGCAACAACGTCATCACCGTGGGGGCCGGCAACGACCTGATCGCCGGCGGTATCGGCACCAACAGCATCACCATCACCGGCAACGGCAATAGCGACATCATCGGCCAGGACGGTGAGTTCGAGTTCAATGCGGCCGGTTTGCTGATCTACGCGCAGACCACCAACCAGGCGCATGGCGGCAACGACACGATCTCGCTTGGCGCCGGCAGCAACATCGTGCTGGGCGGCACCGGATCCGATTCGATTACCGCGGGCGCCGGAAACCAGATCATCGTCGGCAACAACGGCAGCGTGACCTACAGCTCGCCGGGTATCCTGAAGTCGGTGATGAGCCTGTATCCCGCGGACGGCGGCAGCAACACCATCACGGTGGGCGACGGCAACGACCTGATCATCGGCGGCATCGGCAACAACCTGATCACCGTCGGTAACGGCAACAGCGATATCATCGGCCAGGACGGCGAGTTCCTGTTCAACTCGGCCGGCCTGCTGATCTCGGCCGCGACCGAGGATCCGACGTACGGCGGAACCGATACGATCAAGCTTGGCACCGGCAGCAATATCGTGCTGGGCGGCACCGGATCCGATACGATTACCGCGGGTGCCGGAAACCAGATCATCGTCGGCAACAATGGCAGCGTGCTTTACAGCTCGCCCGGTGTCCTGGAAACGGTGACGAGCGCCGTTCCGCAGAACGGCGGCAACAACATCATCACCGTCGGCGACGGCAACGACGATATCATCGGCGGGATCGGCAATAACACCATCACCACGGGCAACGGCAACAGCAACGTCATCGGCGAGGACGGTGTATTCAACTTCCTCCCGACCGGCCTGATCGAGGCCAATACCCTCGACCCGTCGCACGGCGGGTCCGACACGATCTCGCTGGGCATTGGCAGCAATGTGGTGTTTGGCGGCACAGGCAATGACAAGATCACGGCCGGCGCCGGGAACCAGATCATCGTCGGCGATAACGGCTCGGTACAGTACAGCGTGCCTGGCGTGGTGGAGACGGTCATTGCCAACGACGTCTTCCTCAACAGTGACTCAAGACCGGTGGTCTATGGCGGGAGCAACGTCATATCCGTGGGCGCCGGCAACGACCTGATCATGGGCGGACTGGGCAACAACAGCATCACCGTCGGAAACGGCAATAGCGACATCGTCGGCAAAGACGGCGAGATGCAGTTCAACACGGCGGGGCTCCTGCTCTACGCCACGACGAGCAATCCGCTGTATCCTTCGCCGACACGATCTCGCTCGGCGCCGGCAACAACATCGTGCTGGGCGGCACCGGCAATGACCAGATCACCGCAGGCGCGGGGAACCAGATCATTGTCGGCAACAACGGCTTCGTGGCCTACAGTTCGCCCGGCGTGCTGCAGACGGTGCAGGCGCAGGACGTCTTCGCGGTCGGCAACGGGTCGGCTGCCTATGGTGGCAACAACACGATCTCCGTGGGCAACGGCAACGACTTCATCCTGGGCGGTTTCGGCAACCAGAAGATCAGTGCCGGCAACGGCAACGATGTGGTGGTCGGCGAGGACGGCATCCTGGCTTTCACCGCCGGCGCGCTGATCTCCGTCACGACCCAGAACCCTGCCTATGGTGGCACCGACAGCATCACCGTCGGCAACGGAACCGATATCGTCATCGGCGGTACTGGCTCCGACACCATCCTGGCCGGCAACGGCAACAACATCATCATCGGCGACGATGGGTCGGTGGTGTTCGCATCCCCGGGCGTATTGCAGACGATCCAGACGTCCGATCCGACCGATGGCGGCAACGACCAGATCACCGCCGGGTGGGGCAACAACTTTATCCTCGGCGGTGTGGGCAACAACACCATCACCGCCGGGTACGGCAACGACGTCGTGGTGGGCCATGACGGCGAGATGAGCTTCTACGCGGCAACCACCACGGTCGGTTCGCAGGCGTGGCTGTCGCAAGGCGCCGGTGTGACCGATGGTCCGATCTGGAACCTCTACCAGGGCTGGTATACCGAGACCTTCACCGGCGGCTTGCTGGGCTATGTCACCAGCCTCGATCCCACGTTCGGGGGCACCGGCGCGATCACCCTTGGCAACGGCACCGATCTCGTGATCGGCGGCACCGGCAATAAGACCATCAGCCTCGGCAATGGCTCCGATATCGTCGTCGGCGACAACGGGAACGTCACCTTCAGCGCGCTCGGGGTGCTCACCACGATCGAGTTATCCGATCCGACGGACGGCGGCAACAGCCAGATTACCGTCGGGTTCGGCAACAACTTCATCATCGGCGGCGTCGGCAGCAACACGATCACCGCGGGCGTTTGGAACCATCGGTCGTATGGCATTCTCGGTGGCACCGACGGCTTCGATCATGGCTTCGGCACCTGGGGCAACAACGTCATCATCGGCAACGATGGCGTCATCGACTTCAGCACCTCGATTTGGGACTGGGTCAATCCGACCTGGTTCACCGAGTACGGCGCTCCGGTCCTGTCCGTCACCAGCACCGACTTCGGCTACTTCGGCAACAACACGATCACCGGTGGCCCGAACAACACCGTGGTGATCGGCGGCGGCGGGAGCAACAGCATCACCGTGACCGACGGAACCGATGTCGTCATCGGCAACGACGGGCAGGTGACCTATAGCGTCGGCGGCGCCTTCTCTGTCATCCAGACCACCGACCCGACCTACGGCGGCAACAACTCGATCTCCGCCGGTGACGGCAACGACTACATCCTCGGCGGCGCCGGCAGCTCTACCCCCACGAGCGCCGATGGCAACGCGATCGGTGCCGGCAATGGGGACGATGCGATCATCGGCACCAACGGCGCGATGTACTTCACGTCCTGGAGCCCGCGGCCATACGACGATCCAAGGTGGTTCAGCTTCAACGAGAGCATGCTGTACTACATGACCACTGCCGACCCGAGCGTTGGCGGCAACAACGACATCAACACCGGCGGCGGGCAGAACGTCATCATCGGCGGCGGCCCAGGCTCGAACAGCATCGTGGCTGGCGATGGCGGCAATACGATCATCGGCGCTAACGGCAATGTCAGCTTCCTGGCGCCCGGCGTGGACGGCACGGTCGAAACCAGCGATCCGACCTATGCCGGCAACAACACCATCTACTCCGGCAACGGCGACGACCGCATCCTGGGCGGTGTCGGCAACAACACGATCACCGACGGCGACGGCAACAACGTCATCTTCGGTGCCGACGGCGTGCTGACCTTCACCGACGACAACATCGAGGGCGACAGCACATTGCTGGCGTTCAGCGGCCGGACCTATCTGCGGCAGGATGGCTGGACGGTCTACTCCGACGGGTTGCTGGTATCGGCCGTCTCGACCGACACCAACCTGGGCGGCACCGACACCATCATGACCGGCAACGGGCAAAACCTGATCGTCGGTGGGTTCGGCTCCGCCAACATCACCGCCGGCGAAGGGCAGAACATCATCATCGGCGGCAACGGGGAGGCCAACTTCGCCGGCGCGGGCCAGCTTGACCTCGTCGAAAGCGTGGCGCCGGTGCCCACCACCGCCAGCAATGTGATCGCCGCCGGCGATGGCACCAACATCATCATCGGCGGCCTCGGCACCAACACCATCACCAGCGGCAATGGCGAGAACATCGTCTTTGGCGCCGATGGCGAGGTGACTTTCACCAACTTCGTCCGCACCCAGACCGAGGGCGAATATTGGGATACCGTCGAAGATACGGTCTATGCCGAGGCGCAGAGCATCTATCCGACGCTCGGCGGGAATGACACGATCTCGCTGGGGACCGGCAACGACGTGGTGTTCGGTGGGGCCGGCAACGACACCATCACCCTCGCGTCGGCGGTCACCGGCGATGAGCTTACCGATTACGACAGCTATGATGGCGGCCGCTTCTACGTCGTGTTCGGCGGCGATGGCACCGTCATGTTCAGCACCGGCGGCTGGGTAACATCCGCACGACTGACGTTCCCGCAATTCACCGGGACCGACAGCATCACCATCGGCTCCAACCCGACGCTTGTCTTGCAGGGCCAGAACGATGAGGTGAGATCGAACCTGTCGTCACCGGTGCCGCAGATGGCATCCGGACCGGCGCCCACCGGTGAAGACACCAGCCCGGGCCTGACCGAGAGCGAGCTTCAACCGGTCGTCGTCGAAGCCGAGACGATCTGGGCCAGGGTGCTCGGTCCCGACAATGCACGCCTGGCGATCCTCAACGGGATCACCGTGCAGGTCGGCGATCTGCCGAACAACCTGATCGGCGGAACCATCGGCGACACGATCTACATCGACAGTTCGGCCGATGGCTGGGGCTGGTTCATCGATCCCACCGGGGGCAACAGCGACTTCTCGGCGACGTCGCTCCCGGGCGTCCTGACCGCCATTCCGGGCAGTGCCGCAGCCGGCCACATGGACCTGCTGTCCACGGTGCTGCATGAGATGGGCAACGCCATGGGCTTCCCGGAGGACTCCGGCCAGGATGTCACCGGTAACGTGCTGGATCCGGGCGAGCGCCGACTGCCGGTGTTGGAGGGCGCAGTCGCCGCCGCGGTGCCGCTGATTGCGTGGGGCGCGATCAACAACACCGCCGGCATCACGCCGCTGGCGTCCGACACCGACGGATCAAACTGGGTCGACAACTTCGTCAATAACTACGGCAATGACGGCAAGTATCACCGCCCGAACGCGAGCCTCCGCATCAAGCTGCCGGGGAGCTAAAAATTGGAACAATCTACTTGCTGCCTGAAGGTCTTCGCGGGCATTATGGGCGAACGAACAAGGGAGACGTTACGTCCATGGCCACTCAGCTTCTGATCTATAAGACAGCGGTTCCCGTCTCTCGAGCCCGCCATGCCGACTGGTTCGTTGAAACGCGGCCCAACTATCGGTTCAGCGAGGAGGTCAACTCCGTCCCGTTGATGGCGGTCGAGTTTCCTCAGGCTGCGGCGGAATATGCCATCGTCTTTGCGGGCACCGACACCGAGATCCTGCCGGCTGTCATCCTCGGCGTCCGTGGCGACGAAAATCTGTTCATCGGCCAGGATGCCCAATGGGGCGCGACGTACATCCCGGCTTTCGTGCGCCGTTATCCCTTCGTGTTTTCGCGCTCCGGCGATCGCTTCCTGCTGTGCGTGGATGAGGAATTTCCGGGCTGCAACCGGGAAGGCCGCGGCCAGCCGATGTTCGGTCCGGACAACAAGCCGAGCCCGTACCTCGATAACGTGCTGAAGTTCCTCCAGGAGTATCAGGCGCAATTCCTTCGCACGCAGCGGTTCTGCGCCCGGCTCAAGGAACTCGACCTGCTGGAGCCGATGCAGGCGCAGGTCGCCATCGAGAATGGGCGGCGGCTGTCGCTCGGCGGTTTCATGGCGATCAACCGGGACAAGCTCAAGGCGCTGCCCGGCGACAAGCTCGCCGAGCTGATCAAGACAGACGAGCTGGAACTGATCTTCCTGCATATCCAGTCGATGCGGAACTTCGAGCACCTGCGCGAGCGTTTGGAACTGGCCACCACGGCCGAAGCGGCGTCGCAAGCTGCACCGTCGCGCGAACTCGAGGATGCGGTTGCTGCCGGGTCTGGTGGTTCGGACCTGGTGCACTGACGGGCGCCTGGTCACCGGGATGGTCGGGCGCCGTTGGTTCTCGACTTAGGCGACAGGATTTCAATCGATCGGGTGGCGGAACGTGAATCCCACGGCCGCCACTCGGCGGTATGTCGGCCGCACGACGGTTTGATAAACCAGCGATAGAGGCCTTGATGGCAAGTACAGCGTCGATTTTTGCCGTAGCCACCGAGGAAGCCGCACGCGCCGAGGCGTCTGCGTGGGCCCGGTTCTCTGCGGCCCGCGACCGGCAGGAGTTCTGCGTCAGTTGGCTGACCGTACTCTGCATGCAAATCGAGCGCGTCAACGGCGGCCTGCTTTTGCTCGGCCCGGACGAAGAGGGTGCCTACACGCCGGCGGCGATCTGGCCGGACGCCTCACGCGACCTGCGGCATCTCAGCACCGCGGCAGAGCGTACTTTGAGCGAACGGCGCGGCGTTGCCATCGGCGCTGACGGGAAGTCGCTCATCACCCGCGATCAGCACGCGCATATCGGCTATCCGATCGAAGTTTCCGGGGTACTGCACGGCGCCGTCGTGCTGGATATCGCACCAGGACCCGAACAGGCGTTGCAGCGGACCATGCGGCTGCTGCATTGGGGCAGTGCCTGGCTGGTCGACCGGTTCCGCCAGCAGGCGCAGACCGCCCAGGACGTGCGCTTCGCCAACATGGCGTTGGTGATGGATGTCGTCGCGACTGCCATGCAGGAGCGCCGGCTCGCACCGGCCGCGCTTGCCGTCGTCAACGAACTCTCGTCGCGCCTGAAATGCGACCGCGTCAGCATCGGTTTCGAAGTGCACGGCAATATCGAGGTCGAGGCGATCTCCCACACCGCGACTTTCGACTCGCGCATGAGCTTGGTGCGGCTGATCAGCGGGGCGATGGATGAAGTGCTCGACCTCGATGCCGCGCTGGTGTTTCCGCCCCGTGGCGACGAGGAACTGGGCGCAGTCGCCCATGCCGAGCTGGCCCGCGAATTGAAGGACGTCGCGGTTTGCTCGGTGCCGCTGCTGGAAGATGCTCACCCGATCGGCGTTCTGACGCTGGAGCGGTCGTCCGGTGAGCGGTTCGATGACGAAATCGTTGAATTGTGCAAGACCGCCGGCGGCTTGCTGGGACCAATCCTGAGCCTGAAGCGCCACAATGAGCGCGGCACGCTGCGGCGCATGCGCGAAGGGCTGCTGGAAAAGGCTCAGATCCTGGTTGGGCCGCACCACACCGGTGCGAAGCTGATCGCTGTGGCCATTATCTCGGTGATCGTATTTTTCTGTTTTGTTACCACAACCTATCGGGTGCCCGCGAAAACCGTTGTCGAGGGTGCCATACAACGCGCCGAGGTGGCGCCGTTCGATGGCCACATCACGCAAAGCTTCGTGCGCGCCGGCGACACGGTTCAGGCTGGCCAGGTGCTGGCCCGGCTGGACGATCGTGAGCTGACGCTGGAACACTCTCGGCTGATTTCCGAGCGTGAGCAATCGATCAGGAAGCAGCGCCAGGCGCTGGCCGATCAGGATCGCGGGGCAATGATGGTTGCCGCCGCGCAGATCGCGGAAAGCGACGCACAGATCGCGCTGATCGTTGATAAGCTATCACGCGCGTCGTTGATCGCGCCATTCGATGGTGTCGTCGTCTCGGGCGATTTGAATCAGTTGCTGGGTACGCCGGTGGAGCAGGGCAAGCTGCTGTTCCTTATCGCCCCGCTCGATGCCTATCGCGTGGTGTTGCAGGTCGATGAGCGGGATATCGCGTCGGTGCAATTGGATCAGACCGGCGAATTGACCCTGTCGGGTCTGCCGGATCGGCGACTGGCTTTTTCGGTCCAGCAGATCACCCCGGTGGCCAGTCAGGAAGAAGGCCGCAATTTCTTCCGCGTGGAAGCGCATCTGCAAACGCTGTCCGAGCGGGTGCAGCCAGGGATGGAAGGTGTCGGCAAGATCACGGTCGGCCAGCGGAAGCTGATCTGGATCTGGACTCATTCCCTGGTCGATTGGATGCGCACCTGGGTGTGGAATCAACTCCCATGATCCCGGACCCGGCCTGAGGCGATGTCGGCGCCACTGCTCAGCAACCTGTGGTACCGGGTTGCGGATTTGAAGCCGATGCTTCGCTCGCATGCTCGGGTGCATCGGCATCGCTATCGTGACCAGGTCTGGTATCTGCTGCAAGACCCTGCGTCGGGCCGGGTAAATCGTTTCGGCGCACCGTCGCGACTGGTCATCTCGTTGATGGACGGCACGCGGACCGTTGCGCAGATATGGGAAATCGCCAACGGCCGGCTGGGTGAAGATGCTCCCACGCAGGACGAGATGATCCAGTTGCTGGGCCAGCTTCACGCGGCCGACCTGCTGCGCAGCGACGTGAATCCCGATGTGGCGGAACTGTTCGACCGCGGCGAAAAGGCGGAGAAGGCCCGGTACCGCCGGTCGTTTGCGAACCCGATGGCGATCCGCATTCCGCTTTGGGATCCCGACGCGTTTCTGAACCGCTTTCCGAAGCTGATCCACCTGATCTGGAGCCGCTGGGGCGCCATGCTTTGGCTTGCCGTCGTCCTGCCGGCGATGTTCCTGATCCTGCCGCACTGGCCCGAACTGAGTCATAATTTCAGCGATCGTTTGCTGGCCGTAGACAACCTCGTTGTGCTGTACTTGGTCTTCCCGCTGCTGAAGGGATTCCACGAACTCGGCCACGCCACGGCGACCAAGGCCCGCGGTGGCGAAGTGCATGACCTGGGGGTAATCTTTTTGGTCATGCTTCCCGTACCGTACGTGGAAGCTTCCGCCTCGAGCGCATTCCGCTCGAAATATCAACGAGCGCTTGTCGGCGCTGCCGGCGTCGCGGTCGAACTGTTCATAGCCGCGCTGGCTTTCTATCTTTGGCTGCTGGCCGAGCCGGGCGTGTTCCGCGCGGTGCTGTACAACATCATGGTGATCGCCGGCGTCTCGACGCTGATCTTCAACGGTAATCCGCTCCTGCGTTACGACGCCTACTATATCCTGGCTGACCTGACCGAGATTCCGAACCTTGCCTCCCGCTCTCTGCGCTACTGGTCGTACCTTCTGGAGCGTTACCTGCTTGGAGTGAAAGAGCTGGAACCGCCCGTCGCGACCCGGGCGGAGAAAGCGTGGTTCGTCGTCTATGGCGCCGCGTCGTCGATTTACCGTGTGCTGGTCACGATCTTTATCGCGCTGTTCATCGCCGGGCGGTTCTTCTTCATCGGCGTCGTTCTGGCGCTGTGGGCCGTTGGCGTCATGGCGGTCCTGCCGGTCATTCGTGGCCTGCGGCATATGACCGGGAGTCCCCGCCTGCAACGCCATCGCACCCGCGCGATCACCGTCAGCGTGGGCGCATTAGCTGTGATCGGCGGCTTCCTGCTGTATGTTCCGATACCCTACCACACCCATGCCGAAGGGATCATGTGGCTGCCGGAGCAAGACCTGGTGCGCGCGGGCGCCAATGGCTTCGTGACGGAAATTCTGGTGCAACCCGGCACACACGTCGCGAAGGGCGATCCGCTGATTCGGTCCATGGACCCGCAACTCGTCGAGCACCTCCGCATCGGCGAAGCCCGCGTGGCGCAGTGGCGAGCGACCTATACGTCGGAACTCGTCAATGACCGGGTCAAAGCAGAACTGAGCCGGCAGCGATTGTTGGCAGAGCAAGCGGACCTGGCAATGACGCGGGAGCGTGCGGCCGAATTGACCGTTCTGGCTAAGACCGACGGCACGTTCGTCATGCCGCAGATGCTCGATCTGATAGGGCGCTACTATCACCAGGGCGATCTGATGGCCTATGTGATCGGGCCGGCGCGGCCATTGGCGCGCGTGATCGTGCCGCAAGATGCGATCGATCGCGTGCGTGTGGGTACCGACCGGGTTTGGGTTCGCATGGTTGATCAACCCGGGACAACGGTGGCGGGTCGAATTGTGCGGGCCGTGCCGGGCGGCGATGAGATTCTGCCCAGCAAAGCACTCGCCGTTGAGGGTGGCGGCCAAATTGCCGTCGATCCGCGAGAGACGAAGGGCGCCAAGGCGATGCAGCGGATGTTCCAGTTCGACGTGGCGCTGGATCTGCCAGGTCCGGTCACGCATTTCGGCCAGCGTGTCTACGTCCGCTTCGAACATGATGACGAACCGCTGTCGGTGCAGTTGTATCGCCGCGTGCGACTGCTGTTCTTGTCGCGCTTCAGTGTTTAATCGGCAATCGTCCGGCAGTCTGGCTGATACGGCTGTTGTCGTGCCGCCGCCGCGCCGCTCGGCTCGGCATAAGGTAGATAGGTCCGCATCGGCGGCAGGCGGCCGCCGAGCTTCGATTTTAACGGGTGGTGGCGAACTCGCGACCGGAAAACCGTACGCGGAACGGCTGGAAAAGACGCCGGGCCTGCATGATCGGATTGCCGACTTTCTGATCGGAGCGACCATCCGGCCGGCGCGATCGCTGGTGCGCAATCCCGTGCGATCGTTGCAGTCCGTTGTCCATGAGGTGGAACGCCACGCCCAGGACATGCAGATGGCGACCGATGACGAACTGGCGGCCCGGGCTGTCGGCATGCGCGCCAGACTGCGGCGCGACGGGTTCGCGTTACCGCTCGTGGGTGAATGTTTTGCGCTGATCGGCGAGGCAGCGGCCCGCACCATCACCATGCGTCATTACGGCGTGCAACTGATGGCCGGCTGGGCGCTGTTGCAGGGCAGGTTGGTGGAGATGCAAACAGGCGAGGGGAAGACCTTCGCCGCGACCCTGCCCGCGGCGACCGTAGCGCTGGCCGGCTACCCCGTGCACGTGATCACGGTGAACGACTACCTCGCCTCCCGCGATGCCAAGATCATGGGTCCGCTCTATGAGTTCCTTGGTCTGACCACCGGCGCGGTGGTGCAGAGCATGGAGCGCGAGGAGCGGCGAAAGGCTTATGGGTGCTCTATAGTCTACTGCACTAACAAGGACATTGCGTTCGACTATCTGCGCGATGGCGTCGCCATGACGGGCAAAAGCAGCCGTCTGCATCTGTCGCTCGAACGGTTGAAAAGTGCAGGTCCGCAACAGCCAAATCTGGTCCTGCGCGGCCTGTATTTCGGTATTGTTGACGAAGCCGACAGCGTCTTCATCGACGAAGCGCGAACGCCGCTGATTCTGTCGGCATCCGTCGGGCCAAGCGAGGAGAAGGAGCAAAGCGAACAGGCCCTGGCGATCGCCCGCGCGCTGGAGCAACATGAACACTTCAAGGTCGAGGCTGCGCCACGCATCGTCACACTCGAGGACGCGGGCAAGACGCGCATTGGCGTCCTGTGCGACGGATTAGGTGGTGTCTGGACGTCGATGCGCGCGCGCGAGGAGTTGGTGGTTCAGGCACTCACGGCACTGACGCTGTTCCATCGGGATCAGCATTACGTCGTTACGGACGGCAAGGTGCAGATCGTCGATGAGTCGACGGGACGCATCATGCCGGACCGGTCGTGGGAGCGTGGTCTGCACCAAATGATCGAGGTGAAGGAAGACTGCGAACCGACCGAGCGACGCGAGACCCTTGCGCGCATCACCTACCAGCGGCTGTTTCGCCGCTATGTCAGGCTGGCCGGCATGACCGGAACCGCGAAGGAAGTCGCGCCGGAAATCCGGGTTGTGTATGGCCTTGACGTGGTGCGTGTTCCGCTCAACCGGCCGTCACAGCGGCGCTACGTGAAACCCCGGGTCTGCGCGACGAAGGCGGAAAAATGGCGCCTGGTCGTTGAGACTGTCGAACGTATTGCCATGCAAGAGGGGCGCCCGGTGCTGATTGGCACGCGCTCGGTTGGTGCGTCCGATGAGATCAGCACCATCCTGCATCAGCACGGGATCGCCCATGCCCTGCTCAATGCGCGGCAGGACCAGTTGGAGGCCGAAATCATCGCCGGAGCCGGAATGCCCGGAGTCGTCACGGTGGCGACCAACATGGCTGGCCGCGGCACGGACATTCGCCTCGGTCCCGGCGTCGCGGAGCGCGGCGGGTTGCATGTTGTGCTGACCGATTACCATGAATCCCGCCGCATCGACCGTCAGTTATTCGGCCGCACCGCGCGTCAGGGCGATCGCGGAAGCTGCGAGGCGATCGTTTCGTTAGAGGATGAACTCTTTACCGTCTTTGTGCCAAAGTCCGCCCGGTTCGTGCGGCATCTCGTTGAACGTGGGACGCCGGTGCCAGGCTTCGTGTTCGCTGCGTTGAAATGGTTCGCACAGGGAGCGGCGGAGCGCCGCGGCGCCGCCATCAGGGTGGAAAACCTCAAGACAGACCGGCGTCTGGACCGGGTGCTCGCATTCTCCGGACGTGGGGAATGATCAGCGGCGAGGCCGTACGCCTGCGCGATCGGGCCATGATCGATCAGCGCCAGGGACGTCATCGCGAAGCCATTGCAAATTTGGATCAAGCTATTTCCCTGGCGCCGGAATGGTCCGAGGCCTGGCAGCTACGCGGCCAGATCCTGCTGGGATGCGCTGCCTGTCGCGAAGCCCTGGCCAGTTTCGACCGCGCGCTGATGAGCCACCCGCATGACGCCGATACGCTGGCATATCGTGGTGACGCGCTCCGATTGCTCAGGCAACACAGCGAGGCGCTCGCTGCCTATCGGCAAGCGACCGATCTGAAGCGCAATCATGCCAGAGCCTTGAATGGCATGGGACTGATCGCGATCGACCGGGGGCAGTGGCAGGCGGCGCTGGCTTATCACGACAAAGTACCTCTCCTTCGCTCCGGATTTCGCGGAAGCCCATAACGGGCGCGGCCTCGCGCTGTCGCGGCTTGGCGATCCCGCGGCGGCGCTGGCAAGTTTCACCCGTGCGCTGACGTTGTGGCCAGGCTATGTCGATGCGTTGGTCAACGCCGGCAACGCGCTGCGCAAGATGGGCCGCTTTGACGAGGCGCTAAGCCATCATGAGCAGGCCTTGCAACTCGATCCGGATTCGGTTGACGCGTTATACAGCCAGGCGGGTGTGCTGGGGGCCCTGGGACGGCTGGATCAGGCGATTGCAGTGTGCGATCGGGTGCTGGCGATCGACCCAGAATTTGCACAGGCGCTCATGCGCCGCGCGACGCTGCTTGGACTTCAGGGCCGCCACGAGGATGCGGTGCGGTGCTTCGATTGCGTGATCGCACTGCCATCAGAGACCGAACTCGTTTTACGCCAAGGCCCACGTTGCGCGGGGCAATGCACTTCGCGGACTGGATCGCCTGACCGAGGCAGTTGCGGCCTACGACCAGGCAATCTCGCTACGCCCGAAATTCGCCGACGCATGGGCCGAGCGAGGCATAGCGTTGCGGCAACTGGGTGAATACCAGGACGCGATCGACAACTACGATACCGCGCTGGATCTCAATCCACGTCACATGGATGCGCGTAACGCCCGTAGCGTGTTGCTCGCCACGCTCGGGCGCAATGAGGAAGCTGAAGCGGACGCACGGGTTATGCTGTCGATCGATGCCAACAGCAGCGCCGCGCACAACAGCCTGGCGAACGCGCTGCAGCGGCAAGGCCGGATCCCGGAGGCATTGGAAAGCTTCGAAGCCGCGATCCGCCTGGCGTCGTTTCCGCCGCCGGCGCGATTTAACCGAGGCATGTGTCTGTTGCTGGCAGGGGATTTCGCCAATGGATGGCAGGACTATGAAGCGCGCATCCAGACCGAGGATTGGCTATACCTGTGGGATGTGAAGCATCGTCCGTCATGGCTTGGCAAGGACGATATCGCCGGCCGGACCATCATGCTGTACGCAGAACAGGGTTTCGGCGACACGATCAATTTTTGCCGTTACGTGCCAACGGTCGTGGCGATGGGCGCAAAGGTAGTGCTTGGCGCACCCTCGATCCTCCGGCGGTTGGTGCAAAGCCTGGATGACTCCATCGAAGTGATCGACGATACGCAGGCGCCGCCGCCGTTCGACGTGCAGTGCTCGCTGATGAGCCTGCCGCTGGTATTCGGCACGGATCTGTCGAACATCCCCAACCGCGTTCCGTATCTGGCGCCGCCGGAGGAATCCCGGCTGAAATGGCGGCAGCGGTTGGGACCCAGGCGCGGGCCGCGGATCGGTCTGGCTTGGTCCGGCAACGACAAGCCATTGGGCCGGTCCGTTCCGCTCGAAGTCATCGGCCCGCTGCTGGGGATGTTGCCGGAGGTCTTCTGCCTGCAACGCGATCTGCGACCGGTCGATGTGCCGGCGCTGGCGATGTACCAGGGAATCCGTTTCTTTGGCCACGAGTTGAAGGATTTCTGCGATACGGCGGCACTGATCGAAGAGTTGGACTTGATCATCTCCATCGATACGTCCGTGCTGCATCTCGCCGGAGCGCTGGGGCGTCCTACCTGGGCGATGCTGCCATATGCCGCGGACTGGCGTTGGCTGATGGATCGAGAGGATTTGCCCTGGTATCCTACCATGCGCCTTTTCCGTCAGCCGGCGTCCGGCGATTGGGGCAGCGTCGTCGATCGCGTCCGGAATGAACTCGCGGCGCATCTGGGCTCGCGCCAGGCCGCCTGAAATTATCGTTTACGAAACGAAATCGCCATATAGGCGAGCCATCCATTCAGGTGCAGCCAACGGAAGACATCGCCCGCCGAGAGCAGCCGGTGCGCCACATTCCGTCCCTCCGGGGCGATCGTGCGATAGCTGGGCAATGTCGCCGCGGACCAGTCCCGCAAGTCGATCAATTCGAGTCCCGCGTCATTTGCCCAGGACAGAATATCGGTGAGGTCCGGCCAGGGTGCTGGCCAGGGTCCATAGTCGCGGCGGATGATCGCCTCGATCGCGCCGGGGTCCAAACCTAAGGCAGCGTTCGAAGGTGCTGCCGATGCAGGCTGACGCAGCAGGATATCCGAAACCACAAATCGACCGCCCGGACGCAGCACGCGTGCGGCCTCCGTCAGGAACACCTGGCGGGATGCGAAATGGAACATCGCTTCCACGCAGAATGCATGATCGAATGTCGCTGTGGGGAAGGGCAGGGCGCACGCATCCGCCGCAACCAGGCTCAGCGTATTGCCCGGTCGGGTCACTGCGCCGAGGCACAAGGCGAGCTGGCGGCTGTCGATATTCAGCCCGGTCATGTGCATGGACGCAGCCCGCCGGTCGATCGCGGCCAGTGTGCCGCCGAAGCCGCAGGCGATATCCAACACGGATTGGCCAGACCGCGGTGGCGCCAAGTCGATCATCCTCGCGGTCAAGCGCGCCTGCGCCGTTTCAAACTCACCACCGGAGGGCAGCACCGTCAGCGCCGGCGGATCGTCCCAGTAGCCCAGATGCACATGCCGCCCGACCTGGCCGGCGCGGCGGGCGGCGATGAGGTTATCGAAATAGGGCGGCAGCGCCGGCACGATGGTTCAGCCCCAGCACAGGACGTCGCCCGTCCGGCTTTCCGCCATAAAACTGCATGCAGTCCAGCGCGTCGCGGCACCGATTACGGGAGTGACGCTGTGCAGGTAGCGGCCGGAGTTGAAAATGATCATCTCGCCAGGCGCCAGCCGGAATTTGACGCTTTCCACGCCCTCGACGCTCAGATGCGATGCGTCCGCGTCGCCGTCCTGCATGCGGAAGCGACGTCCGCCGTGCCGCAGGTTAAAGATTTCCAGTTCGCCGCCGGCCTCGGCCTGAGAAAACGCCAGCACGAACGAGTACAAATCCGAAACGACATGCGGCAGGATCAGTCGGTAGCTCCCCCGCGACTCCTGCTCATCGTCGAAGTGCCGCGGAATAAAGCCGCCCGTCCGATGCGCGCGCAGCGTGGTGAACATGTGGTCCACACCGGGATGCGGCCCAGGCGCGGCGACGTATCGGCGCTCGGCGTCCAGCGCCGATAGCAGCCCGGTGATCCGCGTTTCCAGGTCGATGGTGTCGGTAAACAGCCCAGCCAGACGCTCACGGAACACCGGCGCCGCCTCGAAATAGGCGGTGAGGTCAGGCGGCGTCAGGTTGAGGTTCATGCCGAAGAAGAATGCGTGGAACGGCGCCGGAAACGAGGTGCGCACCAGACCGTGCCGGCCTGCCTCCAACCGGGCGCAAAGCCCGGCGCAGGTGGCGGGATCATAGACGTCGCGCAGGATGATGCCCTCGAATTCCTCGCGCCGCAGACGCCGAATGGTGTCGGCGTGCTGCGCTGCATCGGCGGCCGGGATGATGACGGTGCGGAAGAAACTGGGCATCGGCGTCTCCCGTAGGGAACAGGCGCAAGGTTCGCCGCCAATGTCCTTGAATGGACGATAGGTGACGGTCATAATCCGGGTCAAGCAATGGCGATCATGACGGGCCTGATGTGGTGCGTTCAGAGCCAGCCAGCCCCTGAGGCGGCAGTATGACACGACGTATCGCTCTGGCATGTTTTACGCCGCGCTCCGATGGCGACGAGCATGGCGCGCTGACGCTGCCTAGTTACGGCATTCGCCGCATCCAGGCTGCGGTGGTCGGCGATCTGCAACGGCCAAACCATGTCGTGCATCTGATCGACAAGCCGCAGCCCGATGTCGCCGCCTACGTGCGGGAGATTCTGGCTTTCGAACCGGACATCCTGGGCCTGTCGATCTACGTGTGGTCCACCGACTGCATGGTTGCGGTCGCGCGGGAGGTGAAGCGTCGGCGTCCCGGCTGCCTCATCGTGTTTGGCGGCCCGTCCGCACGATCCGCGGTATTCGACCTGCCATATTATCGCGATCCCAAGACCTACCTGGATGTCATGGTGGAAGGCGACGGCGAGATCGTTTTCCGCGATATCGCGCGCCTGCCGGAACTGACCCCTACCGCTTTGGCAGGCGTCGCCGGCCTGACACTGCCGGCCGGCAACGGCTGGCATCGCACGCCGCGGCCGTCCGCTGTTCCCCTGCTCGACATGATGCCATCGGCTTTCCAGCTTGGCCTGATGCCACACGGTTCGGTGGCCTATCTCGAAACCTTCCGCGGCTGCCCGCTGTCGTGCCGGTTCTGCGAATGGGGCGCAATGGATCGCACCCAAGGCGTGTTTTCCACGGCGTATATCGCGCGCGAATTGCGGGCGTTCGCGCGTGCGGAAGCGCCGGCCATCTTCCTGCTGGACGCCGGGCTCAATCTCAACATGGGCGCTTTCCGCAATCTGCGTCAGGCCGCCGAAGAAACCGGCGTCCTTGCGGAAACGCAACTTTGGGCCGAGATCTACCCGTCGGCGATCCGTCAGGAGCATCTCGACTTCCTCCAGGAAATAGGGCCGACCTATCTTGGCATCGGCATGCAATCGATGGACCCGGTGGTGCTGAAGCTGCATCAGCGCCAGAGCGGCGGCCCGCGCTTCGAAGAATCCGTCAGGCGCCTGGCCGAGGTCACCGCCGTCGAATTGCAGATCATCATGGGATTGCCGGCCGACACGCCGGACGGGTTCCGCCGCACGTTGGACTATGCGCTATCGCTACCCGCCGCGGTCCGCGCCTATCATTGCCTGGTGCTGCCGGATGCGCTGATGACGCGCGGCCTGCCGGGTTGGGACATGGTGTTCGATCCTCGCACGCTTTCGATGATCTCCTGTCTGGGTTGGTCGCAGGACGAGATCCTGGGGATGCGGGACGAACTTTCGCAAAAGACGCGTCTGATGGGCGGCAAGGTGGGCAGCTACTGGTGGTCGTTTCCGGCGCCTTCGTCGGTTGAACGGCGCCAGATGTCCGTCCGTGCCATGCCGGCATGACGCAGCCCCGGTCCGGTCGTCGCGTCGCGCTGCTGGCGCGTTACCCGGACCACGATCCCGCCATGCCGCAGCGCATTCCCAATTTGGGCATGCGCATGGTGGAGGCGACTTTGCGCGCTGCGCGTCTGCCCGGGTTGGATGTGCGGGTGTGGGACCTGGAACCCGGCGACCAGGACGCCGAAACGGTCGCGCGGGAGGTTGCCGATTTCGATCCGGACGTCGTCGGGTGCTCGGTATTCCTGTGGTCGTTTCCGTTTTTCCTGCGCGTTGCGGATTACCTGAAAACCGACGATCCACGCCGCCTTATGGTGTTCGGCGGCCCATCTGCCCGGCCGGTCATGTTGGACCATCCGCCGCACCACCTTCGCGCCGGCGCGGTTGATCTAGTGGTGATCAACGAAGGCGAGGAAACCTTCCGTGACATCGTCGCGTTGGCGGACCGTTCGACAGCGGAGTTGAAGGGGCTTCCGGGCATCGCCTTCCGGCACGACGGACGCTGGCACGAGACCGCTGCCCGGCCGTTGGGCGACCTTAACCTGCTGCCCTCGCCCTATGACATGCGGCTGGTTCCGCCGGGTGGTTTGGGCATCTTGCAGACCTATCGCGGCTGTCCGTTCACATGTTCGTTCTGTGAATGGGGCACGCTGGAATTGCCCAAGCGGGTGCGTGACGTGGACAGCATCGCCACCGAATTCGATTCGATGGCTCATCTTGGTCTGCGCGCGGCGCTGCTGGCCGATGCCGGGCTGAACCTGAACAACGGCGCGTTCAAGAACCTGCGCGCCGCGGCGGATGCGACCGGCTTCCTGTCCCGGCGTGGCCTGATTTGCGAGGTATATCCGGCGACCGTGCGTCCCGATCATCTGGAATTCCTGCGCGGCGTTGGCAATCCTTATGTCGGTGTCGGCCTGCAGTCTTTCGATAGCGCCGTGCTGGCGGGCGTCGAACGTAAGTACGACGAAGCGCGATTCGAGCAGATTTTGCAGAGTTTGACGGAGGTGGCGCAGGTGGCGGTGGAGGTCATCATGGGCTTGCCCGGCGACAATCCCGAAAGCTTCCGTCGTAACTATGAACGAGCTCGCAAGTTGCCGTGCGCATTGCGGGTGTATCACTGTGTCGTGCTGCCATCGGCGCTGATGGTCCGATCGCCGCCCGAGCACGTGCTGGATTACGACCCGGTGACGCTGAAAATGCGAAGCTGCCTGGGCTGGTCTCGCACCGCCATGGCCGCCGAGGCGGACTTCCTGACGCGGGAGACAGCGCGATGTGGCGGTCAGGCGGGCGAGTTCTTTTGGATATTCCCGCCACCAAGGCGTCCCGGCGGGCCAACACGGCGTCTGTAGAATTCCAATACCAACCCGCCAAACAATTGAAGTAAGGCACGAACCGCCCCAACCGCCATGGCCGGGTCAAGCCCAGCCATGACGGTTGGGGTGGGCGCTGGATGTAGGTGTTGTGCGCTTGATCTATGGCTGCCAGTCAAACTGGCGGAACATCCAGCCGAGCTCGCGCAGGATGAGTTCATTCAATTCCGCGGTTAGCGTCGATCGCCAATCGCCCACGACCCCCTTGCGAAAAAACGATCTACTGCGCTCCGTTCCGGCCGCGCGGCCGCCGCTCATCGCGGCGAAACTGCTCTGCGCGATACAGTGCGTCAGGACGTCCGGCGCATCCGTCACGCCAAGGAAGCGAAACATGCCTGCCAGTACGAGCTCGGGCGACCGCTGGAGGTCTTCGTAAGTGACGATCGTCACGTCGCACGGATAACGCACCCGATGCTCGAGCATCGTCCGCGCGAAGTCTCCCACCGCACCGACCGAGCGCCGAATGAATGCGATCATGGCCGCGGCTTCATCCTCGGGCCGATCGGGCTTATGCACCAGATGCCAGGCCGAGGTCAGCGTATCGCGTGGATCCCTGACGACACCGATGAATTTTGCAGCGGGGAAAATCCGCTTCAGATTGGGGAAATAGAAAGCGTTCTCCGGCGTCTTCTCGCCGATGGCCCGGTACGACCTTTCGCCGCATTGCTGCGAGAGAGCCAATAAGACGGCGCTGCCGACCAGGAATTCGAAATCGTCTGCCGCCGGCAGAGGATACCCGCTGGTTTCCTTGAACAGTGCGCGGTTCTTTGCCTCCAACTCTTTTCGCCGCCATTGCATCGCGTTGCCCAACGGTGTCGCGAGGAACTGGAGGAAATGGCCTTCCCCGCGGCAGGACACGTCGGGATGGCTGTCAAGGATATGCTGGACCCAGGTCGTGCCGGATCGCGGTGCGCCGCCGACGAAGAACAACTGGCGCTTTGCCAACTCGGCGATCTCCGCCTGGCGGTCACTCCACGATCGCAACGTATGCTCCTGTGTCGTTGGCGTGTTTGCGCCGGTGGCCTCGCGCCTTAATGACGCGGGGCAGTGTCATCCAGCACCTCGTAACGACCGACACTCAGCACGTAAGGCCGTCGCCGAGGTGTCATCGGGTGATAGCCGAAGCGTTCCATCCAGAGGCGCATGCGGCGTACGATAGTCGATACCTGCTGATCAGACAGATCGCGCCGCCATCGGCCCACCTCGCCGGTGCGGCCGCCATGATGCTTATGCCAGCCAGTGGCCGTGTCGTAAGTGTCGGAGTGCCCGGTCGCAGAATGAAAGTCGCTTTGGGTCGTGGGAAGCGCTTCCAGGTTGGCGATGAACGAATCCACCGCGTCCCGGCGCAGTTCCTCAAATATACGGCTGCTGTCGACTGGGGCAAGTGTCTCGGGAAACATTGCGGCGATGCGTTCGACCGTTGCTGAATTTTCGAAGAAACGGTCTTCGAATCTCAGCAGCAGCGATTTGCGGCGCGTCATGAACTGGGCGCAGGTCCAGGCCGACACCTCCGTCATGCGGAGCGCGACATCGAATGGAGTTCTTGTTGTATGTCATCAGCGACGCCACCGCGTCGCGCGGGTCGCGAATTGTGATGATGATGTCCTTGGCCCGCCGGGCCAGTTCACGACCGGCCGCGATGCCGTGAGTTCTTGACGATCAGCGTTCCGGACGCATCGTCAAGGTCGGGTAGCACTGCGTCCACGTCGAGGAAAATCGAGGTCAGCGGCCTGGTCGGCGCAACGGTCAAGGCAATCTTTTGCACCACGTTGAACGTCCACGTGGATGCAGATGAGAACATGCCGAGGCACCAGAACATGGTGACTTTCCAGAAAATACGAATGTGTTCTGTCGACTTTACGAGGCCTTGGGCCGCGGGCGCCAACTTTTTTTCCTGAAGGTCGCCGTCCGGTCAGCCGCGCGGGTTCCGCTCTACAACCGAGACTTTTGCCACACCTACCGCGCCGCGCGGCCGGCCGTGGCACAGCAGGTGATTGCCGCGACACCGTTGCACGTCGCACTGATAGCAGCCGAGAGCCGCTGGGGGGATGGGATCACGCAACCTGTCGTGCAGGTGTCGTGGTGCCGCATCCCCACGGGAAGCTGGCCGGCAGCGCCTGTCGGGCAGGCATCTGCTGATCTGCACAGTGCCTGTCGGGCAAGCATCTGTTGGAACGCATTCTTGCGCCGAAAAGGTTAACATCGCGTTACGTCCGCCAGGGGCGGCCGGTTGCCGCCGGCTGAATTTCCCGGTGATCTTGTTGCTGGCCTACTGCCGAGCAACGCCACCATGGTTTCGCTGGGTTTCGTAGGCGCACAAGGGCACCTGGAGGTAGGGTGCCGGATCGACTGGCCTTCCGGCCAAGACCATCTCGAAATACACGTGCGGGCCGGAAATCACCCCGGTCCTTCCCACAACCCCGAGCTTCTCACCGGCAGCAACTGCTCTCTTACCCCGAGCGAATGGCGGGGCAAGCATGCCCAAGTGGCTATAGATGCCCATGAAGCCATCGTGCTGCACGAGCACTTCAAGGCCGCCGGGCCCCTTTTTCTGGACACGGATCAGCTTACCGGGTGCGGTTGCCAATACCGGTGCGCCAGCCGGCGCCGGCAGATCGACACCGTAGTGATAGGTGCCCGCAAATGGATGCTGCGGCAGCACCCGAGGGCCAAATGGCGACGAGATGCAGGCAGGATTGACCGGCGGCAAGAGCAGTGCGTCGTGCTGCGAACCGGTGGCCGCGTTGCACGTGCCGTGGAGGAACGCGGCGGCGGCAAATCCGATGATCGAATACGTCACTGTCATCGATGCCAGCATACCCGTTAACGCTCCTTCGACCATCACCGGGCCATCTATCCTCGTAGGCGAGCGACACATGATCCAGGTCGGAAAAGGCAGCCACGGTCATGATGCTGTCTTGCACCGGCGTGACGTTGAAGGCCGCACATTTCCCGGCAACCAAGGCCAGGTGAATTTGGTCACGCCTGGGTCATCAGGCATCCCGCCAGGATTACCGGACTCGCCCGCCGCTGCCAACATCGCTGACACTCTCGCGATGCCTGGAATGCAGACATTCCGTTAGTCGACTGAGCATTCGCCCGGGCGCGCAGGCAGAGACAGGATGGCATGGCGCCGCTCGAATCGGCTGGCATGTGCGTTGCTTGGAGCAAGCGCAGAATCACTTGCAGCCAGGAGGCAACGGCCTATCGATCATGGGGGAGAATTCTTCTCGGTGCGGGGTGCGATTGCGCTGCCGCCGCCACCACAAGGCTGGCCGGTGCTGGCGCAGCCAGGCGAATCGCCGGCCGGACTGGAATTCGCCGCCATGGCGGCGGAAGCGATCTTCGCGGCGCGGCAGCACCGAAGCAATCTCCGCGCAGGATCGATCCGTCAGAGTCAATCGTTCGAGGGGCGAAGTCAGATCGCCTGGGTCACTAAATCAGCCACGCTAACGTCCCCATCCGTCAGGTAATGATTAAGCCGTCCGACAGGCAGATGCTGGCCGGATCGATATGTGGTCACGTCTCCAATCAGTCCTGTTTTCGTCAACTCCGCAACGATGTAATCGCGTTCGGCATTCGTATCCGCATCGGTGGCGTGGGTGATCTGGAACGTAAGTTTCGTTAAGGAGAAACCAGTATCCCTGGTCCCCGCACCTACCCAAAGAACGCGCGAATCGAAAGGCGGCCGGTCGTTATTGAACCAAAGCGCGGCGGTTCCAATGGTCTCCTCGGCATAGGTGGGATCGAGCGCCCAGAATCGGATGTGATGGCGCTTGCGCGGGCTATTATCGATCGACTTCTGGAATCCTATGTCCTGGCTTCGCCCAAAAAGATAGAACGTGCTGAATGGCGCAGTCGGGTAGGGCGAATTGGAAACGAATGCGCGGACCATGCGCCAGGAGCTTGCCAATCGCAGTGGATCCGCCTCCATCCAGCCGGCTTTCGCGAAGGCGGAGCGAAGCTGCTCCAGCGTGCCTATGAGCACGACATTAACAGGGTCGCCCAGCAGGCCGTCGGCGGCTACCGAGAAACGAGGCACACGATTGTGCTGGAGGATCTTAAGCCCGATTCGTACGACACGCGGGAGGATCACATACGCCGCGAGACCATAGGTGACGGCCAGGGCCAGAAACCACGGCAGCCTGTGGTCCACGCGTCTGAAGACTACAAACACGAGCAGCCAGGCCGTAAAGAGTCCCAACGCAAGGACCAGCAGGCGCTGCAATAATCGTATGAGCGATCTCACGCGCAAGCCTCCAGAATAAAGACCAGGGGCGTGCCACGACAACGCCGCCGCATCGCCCCCTCCGCAACGAGACAATACTGTGCCTGAATGAGCAGCGGAACCGCGGCAACGGCAAGCAAAAAATCTACGTCCCGGTGGGGTTGCCTGGCCTGGCCTGGCTTCGCGGATCGCCTCACCCGGAGGCGATGAGGATCGGGCTGTGTTGACCTGCCGGACCGGAGAGGCAACGGTGTTTTGGCAGCGCTTGCAAGATATTGTAGAGTTCCGGGGCACATGTCGCATCCGCACCAGGACCTCACGCGCCGGACGCTCTCGGTGCTGTTCATCGGCGGTCTTATCGGCTCCACGTTCTGGGTGGTGCGGCCGTTTCTGCCGGCGATCATCTGGGCCGTGACGCTGGTCATCGCCACCTGGCCATTGATGCTGCAGGTTCAGCGTCGAGCCGGGAACCGCCGTGGTGTCGCCGTTCTTGTCATGACGCTTGGGTTGCTGCTGGTGCTGATCGTTCCGCTCTGGCTGGCCATCAGCACGATTGTGGCCAATGCCGACGAAATTACCGACCTGGTGCGCGCAGTCATATCGTTCCGTGTCCCGCCGCCGCCGCATTGGCTGACCGAAGTGCCTCTGGTGGGCGCGCGGGCTACCGCGGCCTGGGGGCAACTCACCTCGACGGGTGTCCAGGACCTGGCGCCCCAGTTGAAGCCTTATGCCGGAATGGTGACGCAATGGCTCATCTCGGCGGCCGGCAGTCTGGGCGGGATTTTCCTGCACTTCCTGCTGACCGTCGCCCTCGCCGCCGTGCTGTATGCCAAGGGTGAGCAGGCGGCCGCCACCGCCATCCGGTTCGGCCGAAGGCTGGGTGACGATCGCGGCGAGATGGCGGTGCGCCTGGCCGGTCAGGCGATCCGCGGTGTCGCCCTCGGCGTGGTGGTGACCGCGATGGCGCAGAGCGCGCTAGGCGGCATTGGCCTGGCGATTGTGGGCGTTCCTTTCGCCCCGGGTACTCACAGCGCTGATATTCATGCTGTGTCTGGCGCAGATAGGGCCAGCCCCCGTTTTATTCCTCGCCGTGGCGTGGATGTATTATTCCGGTGGCACGCTCTGGGGGACTGTGCTCCTGGCCATAACCCTTATCGACGTGACCATGGACAATTTTCTGCGGCCGATGTTGATCCGCAGGGGCGCCGATCTGCCCTTGTTGCTCATCCTCGCGGGCGTCATTGGCGGCCTGATTGCGTTCGGTCTCCTGGGCATTTTTGTCGGACCGACGGTGCTGGCGATCGCCTACACGCTATTGAACGTCTGGATGGCGGAGGCTGACGAGGCAGAGCCACCCACGGCGGTGGTCTGACGCCCGTTGCGACCGTCGGCTGACTCTTGAGGACTGCCACTTCATCGCCGGACAATGCGTGGTGCTCCGATTGCGATGTCTCTCGTCACCCGCCGGCGCTGGCAATGGCGGCTTCCGACTCGAGGTTGCGGCAGCCAGGTCGCTTGACCGGAACCGCTCGACGCGACCCAAATCGGACATTCATCCGCTAGCACCTGCGGTGACACGGACGAATATTGCCGCCATACCGCAAGCGGAAGCACATTCGGCCAGAGAGACAATCTCGACACCTTTTTGGGAACTGACTTGCATGACGCACCGGACCGCCGGATCGAGCCGTCGTTTGATCCTGCAACTCGCGGGCGCCGCGCTGCTGGCGGACGCGACTCCTTTGGCAGCCCGCGCTGCGTCACCGGTCAGCCCCGTGATGACGACATTGAGTGACTACATGGCCGAAGCGGGCGGCAAGGCCCTGCCCGAAGAGGTCGTCGAGCAAGCGAAGCTGCATATCCTGGACACGATGGGTGCCATGGTCTCCGGCTCCAGCCTGCGACCGGGCCAGTTGGCGATCGCTTTCGCGCGCAGCTATGGCGGCGAGCCGGTCGCCACAGTCGTCGCCTCGCGCGTCGCCTGCGGCCCGATCGAGGCAGCGCTGGCGAACGCTGTCCTGGCGCATTCGGATGAGACCGATGACAGCAACGCACCGTCGCAGTCGCATCCCGGCGCGTCCATCGTCCCGGCCACTCTGGCCGCCGGGGAGCGTTTCGATATCGACGGCACAAGGTTCCTGCGCGCGGTCACGCTTGGCTATGACGTCGGGGCGCGGATGACGATCACACTCGGCCCCCATGCCTTCTCGGCGGAAGGACATAAGAGCACGCATAGCGTCGCCGCCACGTTCGGCTCGGCCGCCGCCGCCGGTTGTGCCGCCGGCCTGACCGCGCAACAGATGCGTTGGTTGCTCGATTACACCGCGCAGCAATCCTCCGGCATCACCGCCTGGCAGCGGGACTCGGATCATATCGAGAAGGCGTTCGTCTTCGCCGGGATGGGGGCGCGCAACGGCGTCACCGGCGCGTTGCTGGTGCAGGCCGGCTGGACCGGCGTGGATGACATCCTGTCGGGTGCCGACAATTACCTGGCCGCTTACGCATCGCAGGCCGATCCTGCCGGCCTGACCGATCAGCTCGGCGCGCGGTTCGAGATCGCGCGGACCAACATCAAGAAATGGACCGTCGGCTCACCGATCCAGGCGCCGCTTGACGCCCTGGCGTTGCTGATGGCCGAAAATCATTTTCATGCCGATGACGTTCGCGAGGTTGTCATGCGGGTGGGGACGCAGGAGGCCAGCGTCGTGAACAACCGAGCCATCCCCGACATCTGCCTGCAGCACATGATCGCGGTCATGCTGATCGATGGCACCGCGTCTTTCGCTGCGGCACACGACGTCGCGCGCATGCAGGATGCGGAGGTGCTGCGGCAGCGGGCCAAGGTGACGCTGGTGCCGGACGAGGAGCTGGAACGCCGCCTGCCGCGGCGGGAAGCCACGGTCGACGTCTTGTTGCAGGACGGCCGCCGGTTGAGTCAGCACGTGTCCGCGGTGCGCGGGACAGCGCAGAACCCAATGCCACGCGCGGAAGTCGTGGCGAAAACGCGCGACCTGATGGCCCCGATTCTGGGCGCGGCGCAATGCACCGCATTGACCGAGCGTCTGCTTGCTCTGGAAGACGTCCGCTCCATCAGCGAACTGCGGCCGCTGCTTCAGGTGGGTTGAGGCGACGTCCTCTCCCCGGGCGAAACCAAGCGGGGTTTGCGGCCTATCCACCTACGGTCTCCCCGACAGAACGGCACAACGAACGGAAGGGATTTGATCGGAGGCGGCCCTGGGCTCATGCCCGGATGTTTCGGACAGGCGATCTCAACCCTCGCGTGCGTTTCCAATCGCCGCGAAACTCCGTTAGCCTTATCGGGAAATAGCCGGGCACCAAAGCCGGGACAACAGGGAGAAGTCCGATCATGCCACCGACCCGACGCGCCGTGCTCGGCGCTGCCGCTGCCGCGGCCATCGTGCCTGTTCGTCGGCCAAGAGCCCAGACCCGCCCGGTGATCCGCATCGGTGTCGTCAACGACCAATCGGGCGTCTATCGCGATGTGAACGGCCCCACCAGCATCGCCTGTACCCGGCAGGCGATCCAGGAATTCGCCGCCGGAAGTTTCGATGTGGAGGTTCTGACGGCGGACCACCAGAACAAGCCCGATGTCGGCGCGGCGATCGCGCGGCAGTGGCTCGATCAGCAGGGCGTGGACTTCATCCAGGACGGCGCATCCTCGGCGGTGGCGCTGGCGATCAGTGCGATCTGCAAGGAGCGCAACAAGGTCTTCGTGCCGACCAGCACAGCGACCTCTGACCTGACCGGCAAGGCCTGCACGCCGAACACCATTCACTGGGTGTATGACACCTATATGGAGGCGCGATCGACCGGCGGTGCCATGGTGAAGGCGGGTGGGGATACATGGTATTTCATTACGCCCAACTACGCCGCCGGCCTCGCCTTCCAGCGCGATACCACGAAGTTCGTGGCGGATGCCGGGGGCACGATCCTCGGCGCCCATCTGTATCCGTTTCCCGAGACCACCGACTTTTCCACGGCGCTGCTGGAGGCGAAGGCGTCGGGGGCGAAGATCCTGGGTATCGCCGGGGCTGGCGGCGACCTGATCAACATCGTCAAGCAGGCGCACGAGTTCGGCGTGCAGCAAACGATGAACCTGGCCGCGCTCATCGCCTATTCCACCGACGTGCACGCGATCGGATTGGAGACCGCGCAGGGGCTGCGGCTTTCAGAGACCTACTATTGGGATCTGAACGACCGTACGCGGTCCTTCCAGAACCGCATCAAGGACAAGGTCACGCTGTGGCCCAATATGTCGCAAGCTGGGAACTACTCCTGCACGTTACACTATCTGAAGGCGGTGCAGAGTATGGGCGCCGCGGCGGCCAAGGCGGATGGCGCGGCGACGGTGGTTCGCATGAAGGCGATGCCCACGGACGACGATTGCTTCGGGCCGGGGCGTATTCGCGAGGACGGACGTAAGATCCACCCGGTCTTCCTGTTCGAAGTGAAGCAGCCGTCCGAAAGCAGTCAGGCTTGGGATTTGTACAAGCTGATCGCGACAACGCCGGCAGAGGACGCGTGGCGGCCGCTGTCGGAACAAGCCTGTCCAATGCTGAAGGTGTAGCGGCGTGGGTCGACCGCCGGTGGCGCCCGCGATGCTTTCGGCGTGCAGGTCGATCACGTTGGAATGGATCTGCTCGCGCACGCGGACGAAGGTCTGCATGGACGCTGTGCCGATGTCGCCGCCGAACAGCCGGCCATGACACGGAATGTGCGGTCCGCCAGCGGCAGATCCGTTTGTTCCCGGACGGTCCCTGAGCGGCCCGCCATGCTCTCCTTGGCAGTGGGCCGCCCGTGCAGGATCACGGTCCCACAGCCACTCATGCCGGCGGCAGGGCGGCCGGGGCGGCTACCGCCTGGAATCGCCCAAAAGCGGTCCTTCCGCGGACCGACGAACCAGCATCAAGGCGACGCCGTCTCGCGCCCCCGGGCTATCATCACGATGCTTGTGGTTCGATAATAGCGCTCGCGTCGACGTTCGGTCGTCGCCTACCAGAGGAGGTTGCGCTTGCATGGACCTGGTCCGGGATGCCGCCCAGCTTGTGCAGATTCCGTCGCAGGCCACGGCACCGGCCTTCGTTCTCTCTGTGGCGCAGGCATCCTCATCCTGATCGGCACGTTCGCCTTCTTCGCCATGCTGCTTCGCCTGATGTAGCAGCCCACACCCGCGGCATGCCAACCACGACGTCTTGCTCAAACTACCCGACCTGTCAAAGGAGATCGAAATGGCCAAAACCGATAAGCCGAACATTCTCATCCTGTGGGGTGACGATATCGGGATAACGAATATCAGCCACTTCAGCATGGGCTTGATGGGCTACCGCACGCCCAACATCGACCGCATCGCGAAAGAAGGAGTGACCTTCACCGACTACTATTCCCAGCAGAGCTGCACGGCCGGCCGTGCATGCTTCATCACCGGCCAGAACCCGATCCGCACGGGCCTGACCAAAGTCGGCATGCCGGGCGCTACCGTTGGATTGCAGAAGGAAGATCCGACCATCGCCGAGCTTCTGAAGCCATTGGGCTACGCCACCGGTCAGTTCGGCAAGAACCATCTGGGCGACCGCGATGAATTCCTGCCGACGGTGCATGGGTTCGACGAATTCTTCGGCAATCTGTATCACCTGAACGCCGAGGAAGAGCCCGAGCTGCCAGACTATCCCAAGGACCCGGCGTTCAAGAAGATGTTCGGCCCCCGAGGCGTGCTGCACTGCCTGTCCGACGGCAAAGGCAATCAGACGGTCGTGGACACCGGCCCGCTCACCAAGAAGCGCATGGAGACCATCGACGAGGAGATTACCGATCGCGCCATGGCGTGGATGGAGACGCAGGCCAAGGCGGAGAAGCCCTTCTTCCTCTGGTACAATTCCACGGCCATGCATTTCCGGACGCACGTCGCCGAAAAGAATCTCGGCAAGAGCGGGCAGGATCCCTACAGCGACCGGATGGTAGTCCACGACGAGCAGATCGGCCAGATGCTCGACAAGCTCGATGAGCTGGGCATCGCCGACAACACCATCGTCATGTACTCCACCGACAACGGGCCGGAGAATGACACCTGGCCGGACGGCGCCAACACCCCGTTCCGTGGCCAGAAGAACTCCGGCTGGGAAGGCGGCTGGCGCGTGCCCTGCTTCATGCGCTGGCCGGGCAAGATCAAGCCCGGCTCGGTGCTGAACGGTATCGTTTCGCACATCGATATGTTTCCGACGTTGCTGGCCGCCGCAGGCAACCCGGACGTCACTGCGCAACTCGTCAACGGCTGCACGGTCGACGGCAAACCCTTCCATGTCCATCTCGACGGCTACAACCAGCTCCCATATCTGACCGGAGAGGTCGAGAAGAGCCCCAGAAACGAAATCGTATACTTCAGCGACGACGGCGACCTTATCGCGGTGCGCGTTGGCGACTGGAAGTTCCATCTGGCGGTGCAACGTGCCAATCAGATGCAACAATGGGCCGAGCCGTTCGTTAAACTTCGAGTGCCGTACATAATGAGCCTCCGCCGTGACCCGTTTGAACGGGCCAACTTCAATTCCAACACCTACTGGGATTGGATGGTGGATCACGTGCCTCAAATGTACATGATGCAGGCGGTGATCGCGTCGGCAATAGCGGACTTCGCGAAGTTCCCGCCGCGGCAGAAACCTGCCTCGTTCAACCTGGATGCGGTGCTGGCGCAGGTGGCGGCGCCGCACGCCTGACCTACGGCGTCTCCGACGCTCGAAACAAGGGCACGCACCTGGCGTGCGTGCCCCGCCTCCTGGCCTAACCGGCCCGTGCACGGGACCCTCCCGTGCATGGGCTGATTTCTTACGTCTGGAGTTTTCCTGGCAAGATTGGGAACAGGCATTGCGATCGGGAAGCGCACGCACGGTTTGAGATAGCGCCTTTCTGGTCGAACCAAGCTGAGGCAACTTTGCAGGGAAAGGCTCCAGCCGGTGATGAACGAGGACGATGTTCCCGCAGCGACCGCCGCCGCCATCGCCAGGCAGGTGAGCGTGTTTTACGAAGATCATCCCTACCCGCCGCCGGTGGACGACCTGCAAGCCTATCGCCAGCTCTGGGACGACAGGCGTAGACGGGCCGACTCGCATCTGTTCTGGCCAGCTCAGCCCTACCGCGACGACCGCAGCATACTCGTGGCCGGCTGCGGCACCACCCAGGCCGCGCACTATGCGCTGCGCTGGCCCCGCGCCCAGGTCGTCGGGATCGACGTCAGCGCCAAAAGCATCGCGTTCACGCAAGGGCTGAAGCGCAAGTACGCGCTCGCCAACCTCGAAGTGCGCCAGCTCCCGGTGGAGCGCGCCGCCGAGCTCGGCCAAAGTTTCGAGCACGTGGTCTGCACCGGCGTGCTGCACCACTTGCCTGACCCCGATGCCGGGCTACGGGCCTTGCGCGACGTGCTTGCGCCGACCGGCGCCATCAATGTGATGGTTTACGCACCCTATGGCCGCGCCGGAGTCTACATGCTTCAGGACTACTGTCGGCGCCTCGGTATCGGCGGGACAACGCCCGAGATCCGCGATCTCGCCGCGAGCCTCAAGGCGCTGCCGCCGGACCATCCTATCGCATCGCTCCTGCGCAACTCTCCCGACTTCGCGAACAAGGCCGGGCTGGCCGATGCACTGCTCCATCCTAAAGACCGGGCGTACTCGGTCCCGCAACTGCTGGATTTCCTCGACCGTGCCGGCCTGGCTTTTGGGCGCTGGGTGCGCCAGGCGCCTTACCTGCCCTGGTGCGGCGCGCTGGCATCCACGCCGCACCATTCCAGGTTGGTTGTGCTGACGGCCGAAGCGCAATATGCCGCGATCGAACTGTTCCGCGGGACCATGGTCCGCCACGGCGTCGTGGCTTACCGGAAGGACCGGCCGGCGCACGGCGCGTCCGTCGATTTCGATGGCGATCCCTGGCTCAGCTACACACCCATTCGGCTGCCCGACACGCTCACCGTACGGGAGCGGCTGCCGCCAGGGGCAGCGGCGGTGCTGATCAATCGCAATCACACCTATACCGATCTCTATCTTCCGATCGATGCGCGGCAGGAGCGGCTGCTCGCCGCCATCGACGGGGAGCGCTCTATAGCGGAGATCTGCGGCGAGGCGGGTGATCGGGATCTGGCGTGTGCGTTCTTCCTTCAGCTTTGGCGATGGGACCAGGTCGTGTTCAACACGTCGAACGCGCAGGCACAGGGCCTTACTCAGTCGGATTGAGGAAACGGCCGGGCGCTGATGAGGCCGGGCTCGCCGCGCGATCTGTTCAGAATTGTACGCCTGAGGTAGTGACGCACACAGATGTACGGCCCGACGGGCAATTAAGCCCGATATTCGGCACAGATCATCCGACACTTATACCAGCCCGCCGAACGATTGGCTCCGTGGCGCACCGCCATCGCGCAGACCGCCTTGCGTCGCGCCGTCGCCGCGGCGATGGCAGCATGAACCGCATCGCGATCGCGCTGGTGGTGAACGGCGAACCGGTGCAGGCCGAGGTGGAACCGCGCGAACATCTGGCCGACATGCTGCGCAACCATTTGTTGCTGACCGGCACCCATATCGGCTGCGAGCATGGCGTGTGCGGGGCCTGCACCGTGGAGATCGACGGCGCGCCGGCGCGATCCTGCATCGCGCACGCCGGCACTTGCGACGGCGCATCGGTCCGCACTATCGAGGGTTTTGGAGACGACGCAGTGATGGCGGCGTTCCGCGCGGCGTTCTCGGTGGAACATGCGTTGCAGTGCGGCTATTGCACGCCGGGCATGCTGATCGTCGCGCGCGACGTAGTGCTGCGCTTGCCGGATGCGGACGAGGCGCGGGTGCGTGAGGAGTTGGCCGGCAATTTGTGCCGCTGCACCGGCTATCGCGGCATCGTCCGCGCCATCCTGCGCGTGCTGGCCGAACGGTGCGTCGCATGAACATCGCGCCGGGCCCCAACCGTCGTGGCCGGACCCCAACCGTCATGGCCCCGCCCTTCACCGTCGTGGCGGGATCCCCACCGTCATGGCCGGATTCCAACCGTCATGGCCTCGCCCCTCACCGTCATGGCCGGGCTTGACCCGGCCATCCATGCAGCTTCGGTGTCGCGATAGATGGCCGGGTCAAGCCCGGCTATGACGGTTGGAGCCCGGCCATGACGGTTGGGGCCCAGTCATGACAGAGGGGGGCCGGCCCGCCATGACACAGGGAGCCGTGATCCGCCGGCAGCCAATTCGATTATTTCCCCGCGAATCCTTACGGCGGTGCACCAGCCACTTGGCGCGGTACGCGCGCGGGGCGCGAAAACAGCGTCGCGTCGATTGGGGCGAGGGGCGTCGAGGCTCCCGGCTTCGGCGCAGCCGATGCGCCCGCCGGATGGATCGCGAGGACATTGGCCATGGTCCCGTCGGTCTTCAGCCGATCCACCAGTTCAACCAGCGCGTCTTCACAAAGCTGTGCTGCACGCGAGACCGGCCGGTCGGTCGGCGACGCTATGACAAGATTGCGCGACAGCGCCGGTTCCACCACCTGCGCGGCGGTCATCTGCCCGGCTGCGACCTCGGCGCGGACCGACCATAAGGGCAGCAGCGTCACCCCGGCACCGCTGCGGACAAGGTCGCGGATGGTTGCGAGCGATTCCACCTCGTGGCGCACGTTCAGCACCAGCTTCGCCTGGCGCGCGGCGCTCTCGACGATCCATCGCAGGCTATGGCGCTCGGTTGGCAAAACCAATGGCTGCTGCGCCAACGCGGCGAATGGGATCGGCCGATCCAGGGTGAGGCCGGCTTCGGCGCCGCCGACCGCGAACAGCGCCTCGGAAAGCAGTGGCCGGCAATGCACGCTTTTCAGTGGCCTGGCGTCGTAGAGCACAGCCATGTCGATGTCGCCGCGCTGAAGCCATTCCACGAGGTGGCCGCCGAAGCCGGGCGAAAATTGGATGCGCAGCAGCGGGAAGCGTTCCTGAACCAGACGGGCGAAGGGCACCGTCACCGCCTCGCCCACCGTGGGCGGCAGGCCGATCGCGACCTTCCCGCCCACATCGGCGCGCTCGATTTCGATGTCGGCACGGATCTGGCCGACCTCGCGCATGATCCGGTAGGCGCGGTCCAGGACAAGGTGGCCGGCCGGCGTCAGCAACATGCCGCGGCCGTGACGCACGAAAAGTTTTGTCTGCAACTCTTCTTCCAGCAGGCGGATCTGCCGGCTGAGTGCCGGCTGGGCTATGCGCATGCGGTCGGATGCCTTGTTCAAGCTGCCGACCTCAGCGACCTGAATGACTATTCTCAACTGAGCCAAATCCATCGGTCGATCAGACAACCGGCCATCCTGCCGGTCAAGCGCGCGAGCCCTGTTGGGTGCAGAGCGATGCAATTCCTCGAAGCCGGGATTTGCCCTTTGCTATTGGATGCGGCGTCCGGAAATGGCTTAGTGTTCTGCTTCCAATAGATCGAGCCGGATGGCCACGAGCACAACGTCATGGCGGGCGTAGGCCCGCCATCCACGACTTTTCGGCATGTGGTAAGGAAAGTCGTGGATGCCGACCTCCGTCGGCATGACGGGTGGCAGCATTGTGCGACACATCCAGCCGGTGCAAGCCGCCACCTGCACATCAGAGGGGACCATAGAGATGAAGCGCTGCCTCATATCGCCAAATGCGCCGGCGCCGAAAGCCAATTTCTCCCACGCCGTGATTGCCAATGGCACGATCTATCTGGCCGGCCAGGGCAGCCGCGACCCGGTCACCGGCGAGGTTGTCGGCACTACCGCCGAAGCGCAGATCGAACGGACGATGAAGAACATCGAGGGGATTCTGCAATCGGCCGGGTCTTCGATGGACAAAGTGGTTTCCACCATCGTTTATATTAAAGACCCCGCCGATTTCCCCGCGCTGACGCCGGCCTGGGCGAAGTGGTTCCCGAAGGACCCGCCGGTGCGCGCCGTGCTGATCGTCTCGGAGTTCGGCCTGCCGGGCATGCTGGTCGAAGTGGTGGCGACGGCGATCGTCTGATCCACACCGTCGACACCCGATTTTCCGGAACCCAACGACACAGTGGGGGACGCAATGCGGACATGCCGTGTAGGTGCCGACATTGGCGGCACGTTCACCGATCTCGTGTTGATCGACGCACGGGGGAAAGTGGTCCGGCGCAAGGTTCCCTCCACCGCGGGCGATTACGCCCAGGGTATCCTCTCGGCGCTGGAAGAGGCGGTCAGCACCGAGGGCATAGCACCGGCCGATGTTGGGGAGGTGCTGCACGGCACGACGGTCGCCACCAATGCCATCCTGGAGCAAAAGGGTGCGCTGTGCGGCCTGATCACCACGCAGGGGTTTCGCGACGTGCTGGAGCTGCGCCGGCTGCGCATGCCGCAACTCTATCGGTTGGACTGGGCCAAGCCCGCGGTGCTGGTCCGCCGCTACCTGCGGCGCGAGGTGCATGAGCGCATCGGCAGCGATGGCAGCGTACTGGTTCCGCTGGACGACGACGAAGTGCTGCGCGTCGGCGGCTGGCTGGTCGAGCAAGGCGTCGAGGCGCTGGCGGTCACCTTGCTCAACTCCTACGTCAATCCAGATCACGAACGGCGCATCGGTGCGTTGCTGCGCGAAGCCTTTCCCGCTGTTCCCGTCTCGCTTTCGGCCGAGATCCTGCCGGAGATCCAGGAGTATGAGCGCACCAGCACCACAGTGGTGAACGCCTATGTGCAGCCGGTGGTGAAATCCTATATCGGGCGGTTGCGCGCAACGCTGGACAGCGGTGGCTTCAGCGCGCCGCTGCTGATCATGCAATCGAATGGCGGCCTGACCTCCAGCCGCAACGCCGCGGAAAATCCGGTGCGGATCATCGAATCCGGACCAGCCGCCGGGGTGATCGCCTGCCGCCAGCTGGCAGAGCAATGCGGCTATCCCAACATGATCGCGTTCGACATGGGCGGCACCACGGCGAAGGCCTCGTTGATCGAGAACGGCCATGTGCAGCAGGCGACGGAATATGAGGTGGGTGGCGGCGTCTCGGTGGGCTCGCGGCTGAATCGCGGCGGCGGCTATGTGGTGCGGGTTCCCTCCATCGACATCGCCGAGGTGGGTGCGGGCGGCGGCAGCCTGGTGAGCATCGACAAGGCCGGCGGCCTGCAAGTAGGACCGCGTAGTGCCGGCGCGGTTCCGGGGCCGGTCTGCTACGGCAAGGGCAACACGCAGCCCACGGTGACGGACGCGAATGTGGTGCTGGGCTACATGAGCCCGGTCGGCATCGCCGGCGGCACCCTGGCTATCGATGCCGCGGCGGCACGGGCGGCGATCGAGGAACGGGTCGCCCGGCCGCTGGACCGCTCGGCAGAGGAGGCCGCGTTTGGCATTCACACCATCGCCAATGCCAACATGATTCGCGCCTTGCGTTCGGTGACGATCGAGCGTGGCCGTGACCCTAGCGAGTTCAGCCTTTGCGCGTTCGGCGGCAGTGGGCCGGTGCACGCCGCACACATCGCGTTGGCGATGGACATCAGGACGGTCGTGGTGCCGCCATGCCCTGGCCTGTTCAGCGCCTTCGGCCTGCTGCTTGCCGACATAGAGCAGCATTACAGCCGCACGGTTCGCCGGCCGCTGGAGGCATTCTGGGGCGACGCGGCGACGGCGCAGTTCGCCGAGATGGTGCGCCAGGCGCATATCGGCGCCGAGGACCCTGATTATCCGCTGAGTGCGTACACGGTCCGACGGATCGCGGACCTGCGATACGCGGGACAGGTCTATAGCCTGTCGATCGTGGTCGAGGATGCCGATTTCACCCCCGAAGGGTTGGCCAAGGTGCGCGCCCGCTTCCTGGACGAATACGAACGGACCTATGGTTTCCAGTCGCCGGGCGAGGTGATCGAAGTCGAGGCGCTGCGTGTTGTGGCAAAAAGCCAGGCCGATACCAATCCCGCCTGGTTCGCCGCCGCAGCGCGGGCCGATGCCGACTACCCGGTGTCGCAACCGAAACGGCGCGCCTGGTTCGGCGGGATGCATGGGTGGCTCGAAGCGCCGGTGATCACGCGGTCTGATCTTCAGGCTCGGGCGCGCGGCGGACCGCTGATCATCGAAGGCTACGACGCCACCACAGTGGTGCCGCCGGAGTTCGGCGCCGAGATCGACGCGAGCGGCAATATCGTGATGACCAATCAGCGCGTGGCTGGCGAGAGCGGAAGGGTGGCGCAATGAGCATGCGGCCGGGCTTCGATGCAATCCAGATCGAGATTCTGAAGAACGCGCTCACCTCGATCGGCGATGAGATGGCGTTGACGGTGCTGCGCACCGCCCACTCGACAATCATCAAGGATGGGGCGGATTTCTCCACCGCGATCTGTGATGCGTCCGGCGAGTTGCTGGCCCAGGGGCTGACGATACCGCAGCATCTCGGCTCCATCCCCGATGCGCTGCGCGCCGTGCTGCGGCATTTCGCCGGCGACCTGCATCCGGGCGACATCGCCATCCAGAACAATCCGTTCGACGGCGGGATGCATTTGCAGGACATCTTCGTCTTCAAGCCGGTGTTCGATCCGGCCGATCAATCGCGCCTGGTCGCCTTTGCCTGCGCTATCGCCCACCACACCGATGTCGGCGGCCGGGTGCCAGGCAGCAACGCCAGCGATTCGACCGAGATCTATCAGGAAGGCATCCGATTCCCGGTGATCAAGCTGTTCGACCGCGGCAAGCCGAACCAGGCGGTGTTCGACATCCTGGCGGCCAATGTGCGCGTGCCCGACATGGTGCTGGGCGACCTGCGCGCAACCCTCGCCGCCTGCCACTATGGCGAGCGTGAGTTCCTCAAGCTGATGCAGCGCTACGGCAATGAGGAATTTCCCGCCTTGCTTGCCGAATTCCTCGACTACACCGAGCGGCTGACCCGGGCCGAGATTCGTCAGCTTCCGGAGGGCACCTTTACCTTCGAGGACTGGATCGACGATGACGGCATCACCGAGGATCCGATTCTCTTGAAGGTAGCGCTGACCATCCGCGACGGTGAGGTGATCGCCGACTACACCGGTTCCTCGCCGCAGGTCAGGGGTGCGCTGAACGCCACCGAATCCTTCACCAAGGCGAACACGTATCTTGCGCTGCGCTGCGTGTTCGAAAGCGACCTGCCGAACAACAGCGGCTTCTTCCGTCCGATCAAGGTGATCGCGCCGCCCGGCAGCATCCTGAACGTACGGCATCCCGGGGCCTGCGCCGCGCGCGGACTGACAGGCTTCCGCCAGGCCGACGTGATGTTCGGCGCTTTGGCCAAGGCGGTGCCGGATCGCGTCACCGCCGCGGCCGATGGCGGCAACACCTTCGTCACCATCGGCGGCAACGATCCCGAACGCGGCGCCTATGTGCATTGCGACATCATCTTCGGCGCCTGGGGTGGTTCGGCCTACCGTGGGGATGGCGACGCCATGCCGTTGATTCCGTCGAACTGCACCAACATCCCGTTGGAGATCATCGAGGCATCGTACCCGCTGCGCTTCGAGCAATACGGGTTCGTGGCGGATACCGGCGGCGCCGGCCGTTCGCGCGGCGGCCTTTCGATCGTGCGCGACATCCGCCTGCTGCGCGGCGATGCGATCCTGCAGGTTCGCTCGGACCGCCGCACGTTCCGTCCTTGGGGCATGCTGGGTGGGCAGGATGGCACGCCCTCGTGGAACTATATCAACCCTGACGGGAATGCGCCGGCGGTAGCTTCCAAGATCACGATGAACATTCGCGGGGGCGATCTGTACCGGCATGTCACCGGCGGCGGCGGCGGCTATGGCCCGGCGCTGGAGCGCACGCCAGAGGAGGTGGCGGAGGATGTGCGCGACGAGAAACTGACCCGGGTCGTTGCGAAGACCGAGTACGGCGTGGTGCTGATGGCGGATTCGTTCGACGTGGACCAGGCTGCCACGGTGCGCCTGCGGTCGCAGATGGCAGCCGCGTAATACCAAGCGGCATGGAGGCTGACCTACGGAACGACGCAGGCCATGACGAGGGGGCGGCCGGCACCGACGGAAGGTCAGCCTCAACGGCGATTGGAATCAGTCGATGAAAGCGATGCGCGCTTCCGTGCCGATGACCGCCATCTCCGGCGGCTTCGGGCCGCCACTTTGGATCGCGTCGAACATCTCGGTCTCACGCTTGATGATGTCGGCCAGCCGCGCGGCCACGGCGTCAAGCTGGTAGGCCGCGACGGCGACGACGCCGTCCGGATCGCCGCATACCATATCGCCCGCGCTGATCGCGATCCCGCCGACGCTGATCGGTACGCCGATCTGGCCGGGCCCATGCTTGAAGCTGGAATTCGGCGTCACGCCGCGCGCGAAGATCGGGATCGGCACGCGGGCAAGCCCGGCGGAATCACGCGCCATGCCATCGATAACGATGGCGACCGCGCCCTTGTTCCTTGCCATGCCGGCCCATTTTTCGCCGATCACCGCCACGCGCTCAAATCCGCCGGCGCTGATTGCCACGACATCGCCGGGCTCGATGTAGTCGAGTGCGACATGGGCGCCCAGGTTGTCGCCCTCCCGGCACAGCACGGTCAGCGCCGGGCCGCAGAACGCTGCGAGCGCGGTGACCGGCTTGATGCGATGATCCAGTCCGCCAAACCGTCCCTGGGCGTCGACCACGAAGCCGATCGGCGCGCCGCGCATGACAGCGGGAACGGGCGGGCGGGCAAAGTGGCGGCGGACGACCAGATCGGGGATGGGATCTGCCGGCATCATTTGGTCTCCTGATGATTTTGTTCAGTCCCGCAGTGCGACGGCGGCGTGACTGGCGCCGGATCGAGGAAGCGGGAAGCGGTGGCCTGTGCATCCGCGAGGCCGACAATCGCCTCGCGCTCCGGAAAGCTCGCCATCGGCTCGAATTCAGCCGTGGTGCCTGCGTGCTTCAGATGTTGCAGCAACCGGCGCATGGCAGCGATCGCGGCAAGCTGCGCGTCGGCGGGATGTGTCAGCAGACGGAAGCCCAGTGCGGCGAGTTCGGCAGGCGGCATCAGCACCGTTCCGCCCTTGTTCAGGCTGACCAGCTTGGTGCCGCCGACCTGGTGTGCCACACGTTCCACATCGGCTCGGGAGACCATGCCCTCGACATAAACCATGTCGACGCCAGCCTCGACATAGTGGTTGGCACGTTCGATCGCGGCGTCGAGCCCAAGCAGCGGGCCGACATCGGTGCGGGCTATGATCAGGAAATTCTCGTCGCGTCTGGCATCGGCCGCAGCGCGCAGCCGGCCGATCATCGCCGGCACGGGAATGATGTCGGCGGTCGCTGCGCGACGCGGCACCTCCACATCCTGGATGTGCAACGCCGCCGCGCCCGCATGCTCTAGCAGCCCGACGCCGCGGCGGATGTTCAGGACGTTGCCGAAACCGGAATCGAGATCGACGATCAGCGGCAGGTCGCAGACCTCGGCGATGTTGCTGACCGTGGCGACGAGTTCGCTCAGAGTCACCAGACCCAGGTCCGGCCAGCCGCGTCCACGCGCGATGCCGCCGCCGGTGCAGTAAGCGGCGGCAAAACCGGCTTCGGCCACGAGCCGGGCTGACAGGCCGTCCCACACGCCGGGAGCGACGACAATCGGCTGCGCCGTGAGAAGGGCTCGCAGCCGCGCGCCTGCTGATCTGCCTGGCATGCTCTTCCGGTCCTTCTGCCTGCAACGCTCCCAGCCACGGGTGAATGGCGATCGCTCGATGGACAGCTTATGGTGCGGCGATTGCCATCTCAACAACGCAAGCGATAGCAAAAGTCTATTGCTCTATTCGCGCTTATGTATTTCTGGCGTGCTGCGCCAGTGTATGATACTCGCATAGTTGCCGTTTCCTGGGAGACGCGCGAGAGCAATAAACCATAAGCCGGCCGCGGAATTGCATGTTGCATTCCCGGACCGAGCTGCGGCCACGTCGGGCAGCGGAGGGTGACATGAGGGTTCGGGTTGGCTTGGGCTGGGTCCGGCTGGCTGTGGTGACGCTGGCGGTGACGTTCGGAAGTTGCGTTCTTGGGGCAGCTTCAGGGCATGCCCAGACAATCGCCGAGATCCTTGCGAAGAAGACCCTCGTCATCGGCGCTTTGGTGGATTTCCCACCGTTTGGGTTCATGAACGACGAGCAGAAGGCCGATGGCTTCGATATCGAACTCGGCAAGCTCATGGCGAAGTACATGGGTGTCGAGGCGGTGATCGTCCCGGTCGCCAATCAGAACCGCATCCCCTACCTGCAATCGAAAAAGATCGACGTCCTGGTTGCCAGCCTGGGCATCACGCCGGAACGCTCCAAGCAGGTGATGTTCACCGATCCTTACGTGGCGGTGAGCGTTGCCATCTTCGGCCCGAAGAAGCTGGCTCTGACGGATATTCAGCAACTGACGACCCTCAGCGTGGCGGTCGCGCGCGGCAGCTCACAGGAGGGCTATATCGATGCCATCGCCCCGCCAGGCGCCAAGATCATGCGTTTCGACGGCGAGATGGCGCCGGCGAAGGCGATGGTCAGCGGCCTGGCCGACGCCTGGGCGGACAGGACCATCCTGATGGCGGAAGTCGCCAAAGCCAATCCCAATCTGGAGATCGAACCGAAGATCGTGCTCAAGCGTCAGGCCAATGCCATCGCGGTGCGGCTGGACGCGTTCGAGTTCGAGCACTGGATCAACACATTCCTGTACCAGATCAAGCTAAGCGGCGAACTCGATAAGCTGCACCGCAAATGGCTCGGTGTCCCGATGCCCGAGCTGCCGGTGTTCTGAACCGGGGGCGATGGCGGGACTGGAACCAGGCCGCATGCACGCGAATACACAGCGGGTGATCGATTTCCGCAGCGACAATGTCGCGTCGGTCAGCCCGGAAATCGTTGCGGCAACACTCGAAGCCAACACGGACACCGCGGCGCCATATGGCGACGACCACGTGAGTGCGATGCTGAACGATCGCTTCAGCGAGGTGTTCGAGGCGAAAGTGACGGTGTTTCCGATCGCTACGGGCACTGCCGCGAATGCCCTTGCGCTATCGGCACTGACACCGCCGTATGGTGCGATCTACTGCCATAGCGCTGCGCACATTCATACCTCTGAAGGCGGCGCGACCGAGTTCCTGACCGGCGGCGCAAAATTGCTCGCTTTGGAGGGCGATGGGTTTCGTCTGCAAGCTTCGGCGTTGGCCAATGCAGTCGCTACCGCGGGCGTCGGGATCAGGAACCGATCGCAACCGGCAGCCGTATCCCTGACGCAAGCAACGGAATTCGGGACGGTCTATCGGCTCGATGAACTCGCTGCGATTGCCGAGGTGGCGCGCTCTCACCGGCTGAAGATCCATATGGATGGCGCCCGTTTCGCAAACGCTCTGGTAACGCTTGGCTGTTCGCCGGCTGCCGCGACGTGGCGGGTTGGCGTCGATGTCCTGTCGTTCGGGTGCTCAAAGAACGGCGGCCTGAATGCCGACGCGATCGTGGTATTCAACCCCGATCTGGTGGAGGACCTGTCGTACCGAATCCGTCGCAGCGGACACACATGGTCCAAGATGCGGTTCCCGGCCGCACAGTTGCTCGCCTATGTCCGAGGCGAGCTTTATCTCAGGTCTGCGCACAGGGCCAACGGGCTGGCCGCGCGTCTTGCGGCGAATATCGCAGGCATTCCGGATGTCAGTCTCGTGGCGCCGGTTGAGGCAAACGAGGTTTATCTGGCGCTTCCGGAACAGAAGATAGACCATCTGACCAGGAACGGGATCCAGTTTCTTCGCCGCGGTCCGCGGCTGATTTGGCTGGTTTGCCGATTTGATGGCTCCGAAGAAGATATCGACGATTTCATTGCGACTTTAAAGGCTCCGGAGTGAACTGCAATGCTGTTCGTACCCGAGGACATCTCCAAGGAACTTGTGACACGGTCCATGGCACTGACTGCCGTACGAAACGCCTTCATCGCTGCGGCTGACGGCAATGCGGTGTCGTTCCCAACGCTGCAAGGCACCGGCCGCGATCCCCAACACCGCTTTTCCGTTAAGGCCGCCCGGGTGAATGCGGCTAATTTGACCGGGATGAAAGTGGGCGCCTATTGGCCATCGAGCGACAGCGTCGGCTTGTCGCGCGGTAGCTCGATGGTCCTGTTTCTCGATGATGCCTCGGGTCGTGTCGAGGCGATGGTGCAGACCAGCGCGGCCAATGCCTATCGGACATCGGCCGCCGACGCACTGGCGGTAGAACTGCTGGCGAGGCGAGATGCCGCCACACTTGCGCTTTTCGGGGCAGGTCACCAGGCCTTTCACGAGGTGATGGCGATTTGTGAGGTCCGCACCATAATGCAGGTATACGTCGTCAATCGGACCGCAGACCGAAGCGATGCACTGGTAGCGCGTTTGTGCGCCTCTGGCATCCGGGCCGGTTGTTCAACTGCGCGAGAAGCGTGCGAGAACAGCGACATCGTGGTGACCATCACCGGGTCGAGGCAGCCGCTTTTCGACGACTCCTGGATCAGGAAGGGAACCCATGTGTCCTGCATGGGGACCGACGATCGCGGCAAGCAGGAATTGCCCGTCGAACTCCTGCGCCGGAGCAGGCTGTTCGCTGATCTTGTTTCTCAGTCGAGAGAGGTGGGGGAGTTCCAGCACGTCGCCACAGAAATTGCGTTGGGCAGCGTGCATCTGGATGCATTGGGTGATGTCGCAATGGGGAGGAAACCTGGGCGCCAGTCTGACGAGGACATCACGATTTTCGATAGTTCCGGCATTGCCCTGCAAGATATCTTCCTGGCAGAGATGATTTTGAAAGAGTGCAAAAAGCAAGGCAATGTGGTCGAACTTTAGATCGATAAGTTGGACGGTGAATGGTTGGGCGATCTGATGCCGGTCCGCCGGTGTTTCGAACCGGTGGCGGTTTCAGACACGATTGCTACCAATTGCCCGTGAGAGCGACCTACGAATTGTTCGCACGGACCGCCCCAACCGTCATGGGCGGGCTTGACCCGGCCATGACGGTTGGGGCGGTCCGTGCCGGTTGGGGCGGCGCGCGCCAGCACGTCAAAGTTTAAGGCGTTTGATATGAAGCTCCTTCCCGTGCCGATCGCGCCACTTCGGTCAAGGATGAGCGCTTCTTTTGTTGGCAGCGGCACGGGGGATGCGTTAGCCTTGTCATATCCCGATCAAGCGAACCCGAAGGCTCGGCGGTCTGTGTGCGCCGCGCACCCACGCAGAGAAGCCATCGTCCCATGAATCCCCTGAACTTCAACGAAATCGCTCCGTATTTCGGGGACATGCTGTGGGGCGCGTGGCTGACCATTCGCCTCTCCGCCATCTCCATGGGGTTGGGACTGGTGGTCGCTATCCTCGGCGCCTACACACTGCGGCACGCGCCCCGGCCGCTGCGACTGATTGTCACCGCCTATGTAGAGGCGATACGAAACACGCCATTCCTGGTGCAGATCTTCGTCATCTATTTCGGCGCCCCATCGGCCGGTATTCGGTTCGATGCCAACACCGCCGCCATCATCGCGATGGTCCTCAATGTCTCGGCCTACGGCATCGAGATCGTGCGCGCGGGGCTCGACCGCATCTCCCGCGGGCAACTCGAGGCTGGACGTTCGCTTGGCCTGTCCCGGCTGCAATTGTTCTTCCTGGTCGCGCTGCCGCCGGCAGTGCAGTCGGTCTATCCCGCCCTCTCCAGCCAGTTCATTCTGCTGCTGTTGGGATCGAGCGTGGTCTCGACGATCTCGGCCAACGAGCTGACCGCGGTCGCCAACGACATCCAGTCCAAGACCTTTCGAACAGTCGAAACCTATCTGACGGCGTTGGCCATCTATTTCGTTATCTCCTCAGGCTTTCGTGCCGCGTTCTGGGCGATCGAGATGCTGGTGTTTCCGCCACGCGAATACAGCGTCAGGTCGGGCCAGTGATTCGCCCCTTCGGCTGGGGCGACTTCCTTTTCCTCCTCTACGCCACACAGTGGACCCTGCTGCTCTCGGCCTTTTCCCTCATCGGCGGCGGCACACTCGGGCTGCTTGTCGCATTGATGCGAACCTCGCCGGCGTGGTGGCTGCGCACCGTCGCCGGCGGCTATGTGCAGTTGTTTCAAGGCACGCCGTTGCTGATTTCAGCTCTTCGTGGTGTTCTTCCTGCCGACCTATTTCAATCTCGAAATATCGGCATTGAGCGCCGCGGCCATCGGGCTTTCGCTCAACGCCGGAGCGTTTCTGGGCGAGGTATGGCAGGGCGCGATCCAGTCGGTGCCGCGGGGCCAGTGGGACGCGGCCTTGGCACTTGGCCTGCATCGGTTGCGCGTTCTGCGTCTTGTCGTGTTTCCGCAGGCGATCCGCATTGCAACGCCGCCGACGGTCGGCTTTCTGGTGCAATTGATCAAGGCGACATCGCTGACCGCCATCATCGGCTTTACGGAACTGACCCGGGCCGGTCAGATCCTGGTCAATTCAACGTTCGAGTCGTTCCGGATTTATATGATCGTCGCCGTAATTTACTTCATTCTTTGTTTTCCGCTGACGGTCTTGAGTCGCCGGCTGGAACGCCACATGGCGCGGGGACTGTGACCAAGCTGACCCGAGCACGACACTGCTGGCTGGACGCACCCTACCGTGCGGTAGATAATCACGCGCACTGGTACAGCGTGTCGGGCGGGACGCTGCGCATCGGGGCCATACGAGTTGCCCGGCACACTGACAACGAAGGAAGGATGAACGACGTGGCGGATCTACGGACCGGCGAAGGCGACCGGAACACCGAACTCGACGCACTGGTCGTTGGCGCCGGCTTTGGCGGTCTCTACCAGTTGCTCTGCCTGCGGGATCGCCTTGGCCTTTCGGTGAAGGCGTTGGAAGCGGGTGGCGGGGTCGGCGGTACCTGGTCACTGGAACCGCTATCCCGGCGCGCGCTGCGATTCCGAAAGCCACGTCTATTGGTACACGTTCTCCCCGGAACTGATGCGGGATTGGGAATGGTCCGAGCGCTATCCCGGGCAGGCCGAGATCCTGCGCTATTTGAACTTCGTTGCCGACAGGTTCGACCTGAAGCGCGACATCCAGTTCAACAGCCGCGTCGCCTCCGCGCAGTACGACGATGCCGCCAATCGCTGGCGCGTGCGCACCGAGCAAGGCGAGACGCTCGTCGCGAAGTTTCTCGTCACCGCCGTCGGCTGCCTTTCCACGGCCAACGTCCCCAACATCCCCGGCCTGCGGGATTTCAAGGGCGACTGGTACCACACCGGCCAGTGGCCGCACGACGGTGTCGATTTCCGCGGCAAGCGCGTTGGCATGATCGGCACCGGGTCCACCGGCATCCAGGCTGCTCCGGTGATCGCCGCGCAGGCCGACCATCTGACGGTGTTCCAGCGCACGGCGAACTATTCGGTGCCTGCGCGCAACGTGCCGCTCACGCCCGACTTCAAGCAATACGTCAGGCAAAATGCCGGCGAGATTCGCGCGACCACGCATGAAACCTATAACGGGATGGCCTTCAAGGTCGAGGATCGCAAAGCGGTCGAAACCTCGCCCGAGGAGCGCGAGATGCTCTACGAGGCGGCCTGGCAGCGCGGCGGCCTGCAGTTCCGCGCGACGTTCCAGGATATGCTGGTGAGCAAGGAGGCGAACGACACCGCGGCCAATTTCATCAAGCGCAAGATTCGCTCGATTGTGAAAGATCCGAAGACCGCGGCGATCCTGTCGGACATCGACCACCCGTATGCGGCGAAGCGCCCGCCGATCGATACGGACTATTTCGAGACCTTCAATCGGCCGAATGTCACTCTGGTCGATGTGAAAGCCGCGCCTATTCAGCGGATCTCCGAGGCGGGGATCTGTACGGCGGACGCCGAATATCCGGTGGACATCATCGTCTTCGCAACCGGCTTCGACGCGATGACCGGTCCGCTGTTGCGTATGAACGTGCGAGGACGGGACGGCATCGCGCTCAAGGATGTTTGGGATGCAGGGCCACGCAACTATCTGGGCCTGCAAATCGCCGGGTTTCCCAATTTATTTACCATCACCGGCCCTGGCAGCCCGTCTGTTCTGTGCAACATGCCGGTGGCGATAGAGCAGCATGCCGATTGGATTACGGATTGCATTGGGTACATGCGCGCGAAGGGCCTGGACCGGATCGAGGCGCGGCCGGAAGCAGTGGAAAATTGGGTGGCCGAGGTCAATGCGGTCGCCAATCGAACGCTGCTGCCGATGGCGACGCATTCCTGGTATCTCGGCGCCAACATCCCGGGTAAGCCTCGGGTGTTCATGCCATACGCGGGCGGTATGATCCGGTATCGTGAGATCTGCCAGGATGTGGTTGCCAAGGACTACGAAGGCTTCGCGCTATCGTAGCGCGAAGCAACGCTTAACGGAGCGATGTCAATTTCTTCATGCCAGTCCCGATAGCGCAGGGTAGACGTACCGTAGTCGAAACGGCCGAGATGCATACGGGCAGTTATGTCGAGTTGCGCGCAGAGCATGACGTGATCGCTGTCCTCTCCAACCGTCCGCAGATGCCTAATCCGTGTAATGGCTACAAACCCAGGCCATCAGGGTGTCGATTTTCAACAGGTTGCCCACATGAGCGATGCCATTTTCCACATGATCGCCGACGCGCCGAAGCCGGTCGCGCCGTACAGCCACGTCGTGGAGAAGGATGGCTGGCTGTTCGTCACCGGCCAGCTCGCCACGGATCCGGTGGATGATGCGCTGCCGATCCCCGACGGGATCGAGGCGCAGACGCACAAGGTGATGGACAATCTGCGTCGCGCGCTGCGCGGTGCCGGTGCGGCGCTGGAGCATGTGGTGTGCGTGCGCGCGTTTCTGGTGCATTTCGAACGCGACTACGCCGCGTTCAACCGGATCTACGCAAGCTACTTCCCGCCCGATCGGTTGCCGGCCCGCACCACGATCGGCGTCACCGCGCTCGCGCGTGGCGGGATTCTCGAGATCGACATGATCGCTAAAAGACCTCTCCCGCGGGAGCGGGAGAGGCCGCGAAGCGCACGTGGGTGAGCGGATCGGCATGGTACAGTCAGAGCGTACCGGCCCGTTTGCTCTCACCCGGCTTGCTTCGTTTGCCAACTTCTCACGCCGGAGGCGGGAAAGGTTTTCGCGGCCGCCTTCACCAGCTTCGTTAAACTCCGCACGAACGCTGCCCGTTCCTCCGCCGGGAATGCCTCGATCGCGGTCATGATGCTGTACTGAATCGGCGTTGCGCCGAACGCGGCGCATTCCTCGTCCAACAGCGCCAGATGCATCTGATGCAGACGGCGGATCAGGAATCCTGGTCGGCGCATAAGGATGCGGTAGTCCGCATCATCCTCGCTGTCGTTGATTCCAGGTGCAGCCACTGTCGCAACCATTGCGAGATACTTCGCAATAGCAGCCCACCGGCGGATACTCGAACAGGGTTTCGGGTGAAGGAAGCGGGGCAGGGTGGCGCTCTTGGTGGGGTTCCAGGAGCAAAGCCCCTGGGCCTGCTTGCTTCAGCCGATCGCTCCCCGCATCGCATGCACGCGACGCAGGAAATCCTTGGCCCGTGCACGCTGCGGATTGGTGAAGAACGTTCTGGGCGGCATCAGGCTTGCCAGCCGGCAACGCGTGCTGCCAGACGCGCGCCGATGTCGGTCAATCGCTCGACCAAAGCGGCTCCTGTCTCGGGCGAGGACAAGCGCGGGTCGCCCTGCCAGACCCCATTGGGCGCGACTTGCGCCACTTCCAACGGCACCGCGACCTCTGCACCCTCGAAATCCACAGTGCCGAAGCCGGAGATTCGCATGCCACGGAACTCGGGCGGTGGTGCGGCAGGTGGGACCAGGTCAGGGCGCATCAGGTCGGGAAACAGATGCATCGCCACGCTGGTCAACGGATCCGCGCCATGACCGCTGGCACGCCGCGCCACCTCCGCACCCAGGATCGCCGGTAGCAGTCCGTAAGCCACGCGCCAGAGATACAGGCTGGGGATCAGAACCCCACGCTCCAACCAGACTTTTTGCGTGGCATCGTGAATCGCCTGCACGTTGCCGGCATGGCCATTGATGACGACGATGCGAGTCAGGTCGTGGCGCAGCAGGCAGGTCAGCATGTCATCCAGCACGGCGCGCAACGTGGACTGCGACAGCGAGATGCCGCCGGGCATGCTGGCGAAGTAATCCGCGCCGCCGAACGGCAGCACCGGGGCGACCAGCGTTTCCGTGCCGGCCTCGGTCGCCCGTGCCGCGATGCGAACCGCGATGGCGTCGGCCGATAGGTAGTCTCCCATCGGCGCATGCGGCCCTTGATCCTCGTGGCTGCCGAGCGGCAGCAGTATCACCGGCTTGCGCGGGGCCACCTGTCGCATTTCGTCGCCGGTGAGTTCGGCCAGATGTCGTTTGGTTAGCGGCATTTTCGATTGCTCCACGATAATTGCTGATCAGTCGGGAAGTAGGACGACACACTCCGGTGCGTCATGTAATAATGTGTCATGGCCGGCGCAGGCCGGCCACCCACGACTTTTCAGTGCGGCATGAAGAAAAGACGTGGGTGACCGGGCCAAGCCCGGTCATGACACCGTTGGCAGTGTCGCCGTACTTGCCGACTTCTTAGTAAGTCTGTGCACAGCGATTTGGGGGCACTGGCACGCCAAGGTTCTCCCGCAAGGTGCGGCCCTCGGTACTCGCTGCGGAACATCCCCCGGCGGCGAAGCTCCGGTATGACCAGTTCGCTGAACTCATCGAGCGATATCGGCAGAACCGGCGGGCAGATGTTGAAACCGTCCGCGGCGCTTTGCCCAACCCATTCTTCCATTTCGTCGACGATATCTGCCGCAGTCCCCACGGCGACGCGCATTCCGAACCCGGCGGCTACCTGCGTGTAGAGTTGGCGGATCGTCAGATTGTCTCGCCTGGCCAGCATCAGCAGGCTGTTCGCGATGCTGCGGATCCGTGCATCGTTCGGTTCCGGCACAGGACCATCGAGCGGAAAGCCCGACAGATCGCCCATCTGTCCGTAAAGATAGGACAGCCCGAGCAGAGGATCGACCAGTTCGTTCAGCAGATCGAACTTATCCCGCGCCTCCTGCCTGGTGCGTCCGACATAGGGTGCAAAGCCAGGCAAGATCAGCAAATCGCCGGGGGAACGGCCATGTGCGGCAAGCCGTCCCTTCAGGTTTGCGTAGTACGTTTGGGCCGCCTGGATGTCGTGCGGCGCCGAATACACCACGTCGGCGCTCGCCGCCGCGATGTCCAACCCTTGCTCCGACGCGCCTGCCTGTACCAGGACCGGCCGCCCTTGCGGTGTGCGTGCAACGTTAAGCGGCCCGCGAACCTTGAAGTGCTTACCCTTGTGATCGAGGGTGTGCAGCTTGTGCTGATCGAAGAAGATGCCGCTGGCTTTATCGTGCGGAAACGCAGCATCCTCCCAACTGTCCCACAAGCCCTTGACCACCTCGACGAACTCGGCCGCGCGTTCGTAGCGCTCGTCGTAGGCCAGGTGTTGATCGCGGTTGAAGTTGCGTGCTTCCGCATCCGACCAGGAGGTCACAATGTTCCATCCGGCGCGTCCGCCGCTGATCTGGTCCAGCGAGGCATACTTGCGGGCAATGTGAAATGGTTCGTTATAGGTGGTTGACGCGGTGGCGATCAGGCCAATGCGCTGCGTCACCACGGCCAGTGCAGAAAGCAGCGTGATCGGCTCCAGTTCGGCGTTTTGTGCGGAGCGGCAGAGTGAGCCTGGCGGTTCGTCCATGGCGCGTATGCCGATGCCGTCCGCGAGGAACAGCATGTCGAATTTGGCGGCTTCGGCCGACTGGACGACCCGGCGGAAATGATCGAATTTGGATGCGGCGCCAGGATCCGCATCCGGATGGCGCCAGGCGGCGGCATGATAGCCGACATAGCGCATGGACAAGCCGAGCTTGATCTGCCGGGTCACAAGTACCGTCTCCTGCGCCGTATCGGCCGGCCGTTCGATGTGTCAGCGCACAAAATTTCGCACCGGCCAGCCTAACCGTCATGGCCAGGCTTGACCCGGCCAGGACGGTTAGGCTGGGTTGGTATAAGCCTGCTCAGCTTCCACTATCCAGTGGGAATTGCCGAGCGAGCATGCGATATTCGTCAGGTATCCGATCATCATTTCGTCCTGCATTTGTGGAGCAAGTTTCATGCAGCTCTCCCGCTGTTCCCTGGTGGCCGCCGGCGCCGCCCTGCCATTCCTGCGTGGCACAGCGCGCGCCGCGGCGAAAGACAATCTGACGTTTGGGCTCTCCACCTATCCGCCGAGCCTGGCGCTTTGGGCGTCCGTCGGCACCTCCGCGGTGACGGTCAAACTGCTGACCCATCGCGGCCTGTTGTCTTTCGCCGCTGATGGAAGCATCCGCGGAGAACTCGCGGACCATTGGGAGCGTGATGGCGACACCGGCTGGACGTTCCACCTGCGCGACGCCCAGTATCACACGGGGGCACCCGTTACTTCTGCCGACGTCAAGTGGACTCTCGAGCAAGTCGCGGCGCCCACATCGACCGCGTATCACCGAACCCTGTTCCAGCAGGTGGACCGGATCGACACGCCGGATGCGCGCACCGTTCGCATCGTCATGAAGTCGCCGCTGGTGACGCTGCCGCTGATACTCGCGAGCCCGCACATGCCGATCGTGCCGAACGGCGCGACAGAGCATGACGGCGTGCCGCCCGGCGCCGGCCCGTTCGTGCTGACCTCGCAGGAGCGTGGCGTCGGGCTGGAGTTCAAGGCGTTCGACAAATTCCATCGCGCCGGCCTGCCGAAGCTGAAATCGATCCGCATGGTTGTCTATGCCGACGAAACGCTGCGTGTATCGGCGCTGCAATCCGGCGACGTGGACATCATCGAATACGTCCCCTGGCAGTCGATGGCCGCGCTCGGCGCGGATCCAAAGGTCAAGATGGATGCGACCGACGGGCCGTTCATGTACTTGAACTTCAACGGTAAGTCCGGCCCGTTCGTCAACCCGAAGCTGCGCGAGGCGGTTGCCTATGCGGTCGATCGCGAGGCCATCGTCAAGGCCGCCTTCTATGGCCGGGGCAGCGCGCTGGGCGGGCCGCCTCTGGTGCAAGGTCACCGAGTTCTATAGCGCGGCGGCAGCCAATCACTGGACCTACGATCCGGCCCGCGCCAAGGCATTGCTCGCCGAGGCCGGCATGCCAAACGGCTTCGAATGCGCGTTGCTGTCGAATGCCCAATACGGGATGCACAAGAGCACGGCCGAGGTCGTGCAGCAGAACCTTGCGGCCATCGGCATTCAGGTCGAGCTCAAGCTGCCAGACTGGGCGACCTATACGACGCTGGGCAATCGCGGCCAGTACCAATTCGAGGTTGCCGGCGGTACCTGCGACAACAACGATCCCGATGGTCTGGGCTCGATCATCGACGGCACGCTGTCGCCGTCCTATTCGCGCAGCTACGGCATGGACGTTCCCGGGCTGCATGAACTGCTGATCGCCGGCGATCAGGAATTCGATGCGGCGAAGCGCAAGCAGATCTATGCGAAGGTCGAGCAACTCGTGCTGGAGCAAGCACCGATGGTCGGCCTGTGCTGGCGCTCGCAAGCCTATGCCATGACAACAAACCTGCAAGGCTTTCATAATCTCCCTGGCCAGCTCACGTTGTTCTCCGGCATCACCCTGGAGGATGCAGTGTTCTCGTAGGCCGGGAGGACAGGCATGGCGTGGGTATTCAGGCGTATCGGCACCTCGCTCCTGCTGGTCTGGATCGTTGCTACTATCGTTTTTCTTTCCATTCGCATGGTGCCCGGCGACCCGGCCGAGCTGCTGCTGTCGCAAGGCGGCTCGGCGCCCGATCCGGCTACGGTCGCCCAACTGCACGAGCAACTTGGATTGGATCGACCGCTGCTGGTGCAGTACGTCGCCAATGTCCGCGAGCTTCTGCATGGCGACCTCGGCAACAGCATGGAGGACAACAGCCCTGTCGCTGACGAGGTATTTCGTCGCCTGCCGCGCACCCTGGAGCTGATCGCCGTTGCCGCGCTGATTGCGATCGCCGCCGGTCTGCCGCTGGGTTTGGCGTCGGCGCTGCGACCCGGCGGGGTCATCGACCGTGCGGCGTCGGGCATCGCCGCCGTCGGCCTTGCGGTGCCCGTGTTCGTGGTGGGCACCCTGATGGTGCTGGTATTTGCCCAACAGTTGCATTGGGTGTCGGCCGGCGGCTACGCGCCGATCAGCCAGCCCGCCCGGCATTTCTCGATGCTCGCGATGCCCGCGCTGACGATCGCGCTTGGCCTGTTTGCTACGGTCGTGCGCATGACCCGCGCATCCGTGCTGGACGTGTCGATGCGCGACTACATCCGGACCGCGCGGGCGAAAGGCGTGCCGCGCCGCCGCATCCTGGCACACCACGTGCTTCGGAACGCCTTGATGCCCGTTGTCACAATCATTGCCCTCCATCTGGGCACGCTGCTGGGCGGCACCGTGCTGGTGGAGTACGTGTTCAATTATCCTGGCCTGTCGGGCCTGTTGGTCGCATCGGTGAACGCGCGCGACTATCCCGAGGTGCAGGGGATCGTGTTGGTGATCTCGATCCTGTTTGTTGCCCTCAATCTGGGCGTCGATTTGCTCTATGGGCTGCTGGACCCGAGGGTCAGGCGCACATGAGCAGGCTGCGGCCTGCGCCGTTTGTCGCGGTTGGGGCGATAGCGCTGATTGCGATCGCGGCGCCGCTGTTGGACCTGCCAAATCCTGTCTCGATGGACGTGGCGCATCGCCTCGCGCCACCGTCGCAGGCGCATTGGCTCGGACAGGATGAGTTTGGCCGCGACGTGCTGTCGCGGCTGGTGTGGGGCGCACGCGTGTCGCTTTCCGTCGCGGCCGCGTCTGCGTCGGTCGCGTGCATTGTCGGCGTTACGCTCGGGCTTGCCGGTGGCTTTCTTGGATCGGTGGCGGAACTGCTGGCGATTCGCAGCATGGATGTGGTGCTGTGTTTCCCACCGCTATTGCTCGCATTGCTGGTGGTAACGCTGTTCGGGCCCGGGGCGGGCACGCTTATTCCGGTGCTGAGTCTGGTCTATCTGCCGGGGTTCGTGCGCGTGGTCTATGCCGGCGTGCTGTCCGTGCGATCGCCAGGAATATGTCGAGGCGATGCGCGTACCTCGGCGCGGGGCGGCTGCGCGATCATGCTTCGCACCATCCTGCCAAATATAAGCGGCCCGATCCTGGTGCAGTTCAGCCTCGCAGCCGCGTCTGCAATTGTGCTCGAATCCGGGTTGTCGTTCCTCGGTCTTGGCGTGGTGCCGCCGGCGCCGTCCTGGGGTCTCATGATCGGCGCCGGCGCGGACGACGATGGCGCAGGCGCCGCTGCTGCTGCTGTGGCCGTGCCTGGCGCTGGCGCTGACCATCCTGGCGATGAACGCGCTGTGCGATGCGCTGCGCGATGCCGTCGATCCGCACCGCGCGGCGCCTCGGTACGGCAGCACGCGCATCCTGGCTGCGCTTGCGCCCGGCCTGGTGCCGGATGTCGGGCCGGTCGTGGAAGTGCGCGGCCTGACAGTGGAGATCGAGACACCATCAGGCACGATCCGTCCGGTGCACGATGTCTCGCTGCGGGTGCGCGCCGGCGAGACTTTGGCGATCGTCGGCGAAAGCGGCTCGGGCAAGACGCTGCACCGGCCTCGCTATGATGGGCCTGCTACCGAACGCCGCACGCGTTGCGGCGGGGGCGGTCTGGATCGACGGACAGGACGTGCTGCGATTGGAGGAGGGTGCGCTACGGCGCCTGCGCGGCGCGAGCGTCGCGATGGTGTTCCAGGACCCGCTGAGCAGCCTCAATCCAGTGCATCGGATCGGCGCGCAGATCGTGGAGGCGATACGCTCGCACCGGCGTGTCGCTGCCTCGGCGGCGTACGCGCAGGCTGTCGAATTGCTCGAACATGTCGGCATTCCCGATCCTGCTCGGCGCGCTCAGGCGTTTCCGCACGAGTTGTCCGGCGGCATGCGGCAGCGCGCGATGATCGCCATGGCGATCGCCAACCATCCGCGCCTGCTGATTGCCGACGAACCGACCACCGCGCTCGACGTCACCATTCAGGCGCAGGTGCTGGAATTGCTCGCCACGCTGAAGCGCGAGCAAGGCATGGGGCTGGTGTTCATCACCCACAGCCTGCCGGTGGTCGCCGAGATCGCAGGGCAAGTCGTGGTGATGTACGCGGGAGAAATTGTCGAGCAGGGGAACGTCGCGGCGATTTTCGAACGAGCGCTGCACCCGTATACCGCAGCCTTGCTGCGCAGCGCACCGGCCGATGATGGCAGCCTGCCCGAACCCATTCCGGGTACCGTGCCGCTGCCGCATGACCTCCCGCCGGGTTGCCTGTTCGCGACCCGCTGTGCGTATCGCATTCCGGCATGCGACGCAGCACGACCCCCGCTGGTAACCGCACGACACGGACATCTCACACGCTGCATCCGGTGGCGTGAATTTGCGTCCAACATTCCGGTCGAGGCGGAGGCATGACGGCGCTCGTCTCGGCGGAACATTTGACACGCCGCTTCGGCAGCCGTGGCTGGTTCGGACGAGGCCGGCCGGTGCAGGCGGTCACCGATGTTTCGTTCACGATCCAGCGTGGCGAGGCCGTCGGGCTGGTGGGCGAAAGCGGGTCCGGCAAGAGCACGATCGGCCGCCTGCTGCTGGGCCTGACGACGCCGACCGCGGGCAAGGTCGCGCTCGACGGCAAGGATTTTTCCACGATTGGCGGCGATGCCGCGCGTCAACTTCGACGGCGCATGCAACTGGTTTTCCAGGACCCGTATTCTCAGCCTCGATCCACGCCGGAGGGTGGGGGATCAGATCGCTGATGGGCTGGCGATCCACCGTATCGTGCCTCGACACAAGCGACGTGCGCGCGTGGAGGCGTTGCTGGCGCAGGTCGGGCTGCCGCCTGATCATGCGGACCGCTATCCACACGAGTTCAGCGGCGGGCAACGACAGCGCATCGCTATTGGCCGCGCGCTGGCAACCGAGCCGGAATTCCTGGTGGCGGACGAGCCAGTGTCGGCGCTCGACGTGTCGGTGCAGGCGCAAATGTTGGCATTGCTCGCTGATCTGCGCGCGCGGCTTGGGCTGGCGCTGCTGTTCATCAGCCATGACCTGCCGGTCGTGCGCAGCCTCTGCGACCGGGTCATCGTGCTGTATCTCGGTCGCGTCATGGAGGAAGGTCCGGCGGCCGCAGTGCTGGAAAATCCGCGCCATCCGTATACCCGAGCGCTGCTTTCGGCGGTGCCGAAACTGGATGCGGCACAGCGGCGATCGCGCATCATTCTACAGGGCGATCCACCCAGCCCGGCCGACCCTCCCGCCGGCTGCGTGTTCCATACCCGTTGCCCGTTTGCATTGCCGGCCTGTCGGGAGAGGGTTCCACTGCTGCGATCGGTGGGTGCAAACCATCGTGCCGCCTGCATCCGCGACGATATTGCGAGCGCTTTGCCGGAGGCGGAACGAAGCTGATCGAGCTTGGCTGCATTGGGGTTCAGCGCGGCGCGATCGGGTCGCACGCTCAGTTGCAAGTGCAGAACCCCACGCCAACGCTTCCGCAGAACGTGTTCTGGTAACGGAATGCGCGGGGGCTGACGGTGAAGGTAGGGAGCGGGAATGCGGCGCGACGGAGGGGGGCGGCAGGACGAAAAAGGGCGCGCATCGGGGGGGATGCGCGCCCAGGTCGTGGGGTAGAATGAACGGCCGTCAGAGGAACGGCCGCCAAGCGGAAGAATGCTCGATCGGGGCGACCGGCGGCAGGTTCGGAATTCTACTCAGGGCGCTTGCGGCTCAAGACCGGAAAGGTGAAATGCGAAGCGGCGGGCGCTGTCACGTGTTCGTGATTTGGTGTCGACTTTGTCCCGGATGGGGCGCTTTTGCCTGCATGCGACAAATCTCCCCGTTTCGAGACCGAATCCCGGCCCAGCTTTGTGAGCAAGCCCGGGCATGCCGCAAGTCAGCCGAAGCAGCGGGCCCGCAGGAGGCGGCCATGCTGCTGCGCTCGGCCGAGCGCTATGAGACGATGGCCGACCTGAAAGAAGGTCCGATCGGATAGTCGCGTTAACCACCCGGTAAGGTGGGGGCGGCGTCCTGCCGATATCCGACGGGCTCTCGCGATCTCCGGAGGGACGGCGGGGCTGGGGCGCGCAATAGCGATGTGCCGGGCTGGGGCCTAGCCACGATCTGCCTTTCGCCTCACGGCGAGGTCGCCAGCGCCAGCACAATCAGCGGGAATGCAATCAGCAGTGCCAGGCAGACGAAGTGGGCGACGATGAACGGGGCTGCCGCGAGAACGACCTCGCCGAGTGTGGTGCCGCGCGGTGCCACGCTTAGCATGATGTAGAGCAGTAGTCCTTTCGGCGGGGTGATCAGCCCGAGTTCGATCGAAATCAGCATCAGCACGCCGAACCAGATCAGATCGAAGCCCAGCGCCTGCGCCAGCGGGAAGAAGATCGGCACCGTCATCAGCATGATCGAGGTGCCGTCGATGATGGTGCCCATCATGATGGTGATGCCGAGCATGGCGCACAGCGTCACCAGCGGCGACACGTGCAGGCCGCCGACCCAGTCGATCAGGCCGGACGATGCGCCGGAGAACGCCAGCATCGCGCCGAACGTGTGCGAGGTCATGATGATCAGCAGCACCATTGCCGCGATGCGGGTGGTGCCGAACAGGGCTCTCCACAGCTTGCGCCAGCTCATGGCGCGATAGCACAAGGTCAGCGCCAGGGTGCCGGCGACGCCGAAGGCAGCGGCTTCGGTTGGGGTGGCGATACCGTATTCCATCAGTCCGATGATGCCAAAGATCAGCACCAGGGTTGGCAGGATGTTCACCAGTACCAGCCGGGTTTTCTCGCGCAGGGTTATGGCGTCGCCGCGATCGTGCGGCACCGAGGCCGGGTCGAGCCGGACTTTCAGGACGATCCAGGCGACGTAGATCGACGCCAGCAGGATGCCCGGCAGCACTGCGCCCAGCAGAAGGCCGCCGATGTCGATCTTGGCGATCGAGCCCAGCAGGACGGCCGGGCCGGATGGGGGTACCACCATCGCCAGTCCGCCTGCGCCCATGATCGGCCCCATCGCCATGCTCTTGGAATAGCCGCGCCGTAGCATGTCCGGCACCATCAGCGATCCCATCATCGCGGTGTTGGCGATCGACGATCCGGTCAGTGCGGCAAACAGCGATCCTCCGCCGACCGCGACGTAGCAAAGCCGCCCCGGCAACCCGCCCAGGCATTTGTCAAGCGAGTTGAAGATGCGTTCCGCCAGCCCACTATGGAAGAATATCTGACCCTTCAGCAGGAACAGTGGCAGCGGGGCGAAGATGAACACGGTGATCGAGCTGGTGATCTGGGCGATCAGCAGGTCGATCGAGGCGAGGCCGCGCATGAACACGAACAGCCCCAGCAGGTCGGCCAGCAGAAAGGCAAAAGCGACCGGAATGCCTGCGAACATCAGGGTGACGACACACCCGACGAGCAGCAGCAGGGCGTCGTACCAGATCATAACGGATGAAATCCGCCCCAACCGTCATGGCCGGGCTTGACCCGGCCATCTATCCAGCACGGTGCCGCGATAGATGTCCCGGTCAAGCCCAGCCATGACGGCTCGGTCGGTTCGTACCCTACGTCAATCGTTTTGCGGGTTGGTATCACAGCGACGCATCGTCGCCGCGGTACAATGTCTCTCGCCCAAACGTGAAGCGCGCGAACTCGATGGTCATAAGGCTGAAGCTGAGCGCCACCGGAGCGATCACCAACCAACGCGGCATATCGAACCCCTTCGCATCCGGCGTGCCGGCGATTGCCAGTCGCCAGGTGAAGAGCGCCAGGTACACACTCATGAAACCGCAAACCGTCAGGCAGGTGGCGGCTGCCACGCGATCCATCACGCGGCGCACGGCCACTGGCACGGCGCCGCGCAGCGAGCCGATGAACACCAGCCCGTGCTGTCGGGTCAGCAGTGGGGCGGCAAGGACCGTAAGGTACAGGATGGCATATTCGACCATCTGGTCCGGCCAGGACGCGGTCGGCAGCCCGAGGTCGCGCAACACGACGTCGTAGATCACCGCCAGCACCATCAGCGGCAGAATCAGTGCCGCCATGCCGCCGAGCGACCAGAGCAATCCCAGGTAAAGGCGGGCCAGTGTGCGCAAGGCTATACCAACCCGCAAAACGGATCACTTACGGCACGGGCCGCCCCCCACCGTCATGGCCGGCTTGACCCGGCCATCCATGCAGCATGGTGCCCCGATAGATGGCCGGGTCAAGCCCGGCCATGACGGTGGGGGCGGCCCGTGCGAAGCGGTCGAGAGTCGAATCGTTCGGCGGGTTTGTATTATTTGACGAACTTCGCCCTCAGCTCGGCGACGTTGGCCGGATCGCGCGCGGCCATTTCGGCGTAGCCGATCTCGCGCGACTTCGCCAAATAGGCCGAGCGCGCCGGATCTTCCATCATCAGTACCCTGCACGCCCGCCGCGGCCAGCGCCTGTTCCTCGCGCGCCCGCATGCCGGCGATGACGTCGTGGCTTTCGGTTTCGTAGGCCAGCGATTGCGTCTGCAATTGTTGTTGCGCAGCGGGCGGCAGCCGATGCCAGACGTCGAGATTGACCAGAAACACGGTGTCGCTCTGGTTCCAGGGTGGATCGAGCCGGACCTTGGTGAACTTCTGCCAACCGAAATCCCGCACGCCGATCACCGTCCAGCCGTCGCCGTCCACCACGCCGCGTTCCAACGCCGTGTAGGTTTCCTCCGGCGCCATGATCACCGGCGTCGCACCGAGATACTGGAACAGGCCGCGCCACCCAGGCGCCGAGCGCAGCTTCAGGCCATGCAGGTCGAAGCCGCCATCCGCCTGCCGCGCCGGCGGCTTGACCAGCCAGATATGGAAGCCATTGCCGGTGGCGAACAGGCCCAGCAACTCGGCATTCAGCTTGCGCTGCACGATGGTGTTCAGCAGGTCCAGGGCGCCGCGCTGGTGCATCTCCTCGACCGTGAGGTTCGACATCGCGATGCTGCGGCCTTCGGGAAGGCTGCCGACGAACAGACCAAGCGGCCCGAAATACGCGTCCACTGTGCCCGAGCGGACCGCCTCATCCTGCTCGCTCGCCGGCACCACTTCCGGACCGCCGAGCAAGCGCAGTTTCACCTGCGTATCGGGGGTGGCATTCACCTTGTCGATGAATGCACGGAACAACTGGGTGTAGACGACGTTCACCGGGAACGAGCTGACGGCGCGCAAGGTGGTGGTCTGTGCATGCGCGCACGTGGCCGCCGCCAGCATCGCAAACATCGCCAGTCCGGCGGCGAGACGCACCCGCATCAGAACGGCACGACCAACTGCTCGTGCGCACCGTCGGCATTGAGCAACACCACGGTTTTCGCAGCGATGCGCAGGCCATCGCCAGTGGTGCGCAGGACGTGTGTCACGCTGGCGCCGAACACCTTTTGCTCGTCGCGCCGGCTCTCCACCATCAGTAGCTTGGAACGCACGCCGATGCCGTCCTTGGTCGGCGTCACCACCACGTTGGAGATGTGCCGGCTGGCCCGCACCGCCGGCAGGTTGGCGTAGTGCAGCGGGTTCTTGAGCTGCGCGACACGTGCCTGGAGCAGTGGCAGATCGTCATAGATGAGGGAAACTTCTTCCAGCGGATCGGTCTGGCCGGGGCGCGACGGCACCCAGTAGATCGCGTCCGGCAGGAACAGCTCCAGCCAATCGTCCCAGCGCATGGCGTCGAGCAACTCGGCTTCCAGGAACAGCAACGCCTCGGCGGCTGCTCGATCGGGCTGGGACGTCATGCGTTGCCGCGGCAGAGATAATCGACCCACGCCTGGTAGGCGTTGCGCATCGACAGCTCGTGGGTGCCGCGGCCGGCGTGGCCGCCATGGTCGTCGGGCGTCTCGGCGCCGGCGCCGCGGCCGAAATCGATCCAGAACTCGTCGGCGGCGTCCAGGTTGTCCTGGGTGCCGCGGTACATGTCCAGATCGTCCGGCAAGACGAAATTGGCCGGCGAGTTGGAGTTGTTGACCGCGCGGATGGTGGCGTGGAACAGTTCCGGCGGCGCGCCCTTCAGCCGGATCGGGTAGACGCAGGACAGCGTGCGATCCACCGCCAGCGGCTGGATCACCTTGATGTAGCCGAGGCCGCCCTGGGTCAGCAGGCTGGGGTAGATGACGTTGATGTGGCGATCGACGGCCAGGATATCCGCCACCTTCGCCGCGCCGTGCCGGGCCTCCAGCGCGGCGCGATAGGCGTCCATGATCGGGCCGGTGCGCGGCGGGCGCGGCAGGCCGCCGATGAAGCTGTGGCCGAGCGGGTAGGCGTGCACGCCCAGTTCGTCCATCCGGCGCAGCGGCGCCCCGTTGGCTTTCAGCGACTCCACGCGGTTGGCGCCGAGCGGCATCACCGGCAATGGCGCGGTGACCGCGTCGGCCGCCTGCACGGCCGAGCGGTGGGTGGCGCCGGCGTGCATGAGGTCGTTGAGGTTTTCCACCTGGAGCTTCCAGTTACCGCCGCTGAGTTGGCGGAAACCGCCGCCGGCGACCTCGATGTCGCCGTCCGGCGCGCGATCGACCAGGTCGTCGAGGCTGCTGCGCATGTAGCCGAGGAAGGACGGCAGGTCGGGCCCATGTTCCGCCAGGGAGGCGAAGATGAAGCCGCGATAGTCGTCCACCCGCGCCACCGGCTGCATGCGCAGCGACGCCTGCCGCGCCTCCCAGTCGGCGTAGCCGTCATGCATCGGCACCGATCGCAGCGCGCCGTCGAGGTGGAACGTCCAGTCATGGTAGCCGCACTGGAAGACCCGCACATTCCCCTGGCGCAGGCGGCAAACCGGCGCGCCGCGATGCGGGCAGCGATTGTGCAGCACGTGCACCGCGCCCTCGGCGTCGCGGCTGACGATGACGGGGTGGCGGCCGATGCGGCTGGTGATGTAGTCGCCCGGGTGGCGGATCTGGCTGACATGGGCGACGTAAATCCAAGCGGTCCCGAACAGCCGGTCCATTTCCAGGTCGAACACGGCGGGATCGGTATAGACGCGGCGGTGAACGCGGCCGGGCTGCACCAACTCCCGCAGCTCGGCCTGCATCAACCCCATCGCATGCTCCTTCCGCCTCGATGCCGGCGGGGAGCATCGTTCCGGCATTGTGCTGGGGTCGACAGCGGCGCGCAACCGCGAATGCGAGAGGCGCCGGTTTGCACGGTCTGCGCACAAATGATGTGCGGTCTTGTCTGATTATCCTGGCGGGGTGCGGAGATTATCTGTCGTGGCGTCGGAAGGTGAGGTGTCCAACCGAGTTGGCGATGCAGTCAACCACCCTCACCACCGCAGAAACAGGAGTTCGCCATGAAGAAGTTCGTTCTTGCCGCCGTCGCCGTCCTCAGTCTCGGCGTTGGGTCGGCCTACGCGCAAAGCCTCACCCCGCCTCATATGATCCATTGGGGCTCGGCGTCGAGCAGCGATGTGTCGCGTAAATAAGCGGCGCAGCCGCCGCCGAACAGATTTTCGATCAAGCCAGAGGAGTTTACCATGAAGAAGTTCGTTCTTGTCGCCGCAGCGGTTCTGAGCCTTGGTGTTGGTTCCGCTTTTGCCGCCCAGCCGGTGACGAACCATCTCGGCCAGACGTTGTTTGGCCCGGCCTATAACAGTGATGCGCCTGGCGGAGCATGAACTTCTGCGCCACGCGGCTTGTGCCTGATGGAACGCAAAAGGGGTCGGCCTCAAGCTGGCCCCTTGCGTTTATGTGGCGGTCACATTCCGCGCAGCCTTGAGCCGTGCGTGACGGGTGATCGCAACAGAGGAGTCTCCTGTAAACTCGCCCCGGCCCGATAAGAAGCCGGGGCTCTTTTTGCGGGTCAAGCTATTTCGATCGCGACGGCGGTGCCGGTCGCAAGGCGGGAAATGTCTCACAAAGATCAGAGAAGATGCTAGAAGCATTCACAAAGAAGGACTGGTTCTTCGCTGCTTGGTTCAACCGATTCGATCGCTTGACCGCGAGCTCTTGGATTATGGCGACGGACACCCGGCCGACGCTACAGAATACACGGCGGCGTGGTGCGGCTTCGGCTCATTTTTTCAGCACGGAGACAGAACGGAGAGAGCACAGCGCGACCGCCAGCCAATCCGCGTGCATCAGCGGCATCTGCTTCTGACCTGCGTTAAGTCTTGCGTGCTTTGGCGCCGACTGCTCCGGCCGCCATGCGGGTTTCAGAAATCACCGCGGCGCGCGAGGATTTGCCAGGTTAGCAATGCAGTATGTCAGAAGCGCCAGCCCAATCACCCGACCGGTCAATGGTTTCACCCGAGCATAAAGCTTGCTCCGCGCTCACCGCGCCCTCCGCACTTTCTCCGTGCTGAAAATCAATGACGCGTCGCGCACTTGCAGTGCGGGTCTGGCTTTGGCCATGCGGCGGCTTTGTGAAGCTTTGCTGTACTTTCGGTATCTTCGTAAGACAACCTTGCCTTGCGGGGCGGCAGTTGCCCTGGCGACGTTGCCAGGCTTGCGGGGCAAATATGCTTGTCCCGGCGTTGGGAGGCTCACAGCTTGACCCTTCTCTCCCGGACCTGCCAACTCTGCCCAGATAAGGAGTTGCGCGATGAGCCAGGACAAGCCCGACGAGGCGCAGGCAGTGCGCCAGACCAACCAGTCGTTCTTCTTCGAATTCGGATATCTTTTCCGCCGGGCGTCTGTTGCCTCGCCGCAAGCGGCCGGGCGGCGTCGTGGAGGAAGCCGCGCGTGCCATTCCGGTGTTCCGTGATTGCGACGTGCTGGTGGTCGGCGGGGGGCCCTCCGGCACCGCAGCCGCGGTTGCGGCGGCACGTACCGGAGCCGATGTGGTGCTGCTGGAGCGCTACAACCATCTGGGTGGGCTCTCCACCGGCGGCCTGGTCATCTGGATCGACCGTATGACCGATTGGAGCGGCGCGCAGGTGATCCGCGGCATCGCCAACGACTTGCTCGACCGGTTGCCGAAGGACGCCGTCGCCGGGCCGCCGCGTGGGTTGTGGGGCAGCGCCGACGCCGCCACCGCCGCCTACTGGAAGGAACGCACCGCCGCCTACCACGGCATCGTCACCTGGTCGCCGACGATCGATCCGGAACGGTTGAAGCTGGTCAGCCAGGAACTGGTGCTGGCCAGCGGCGCGCAGCTTCTGCTGCACGGCCTGGGCGCGGCGCCGATCGTGGAGGATGGCGCCGTGGCGGGGGTGGTGTTCGAGAGCAAAGAGGGCCGGCTGGCGATCCGGGCGCGCGTCACCGTGGACTGCACCGGCGACGGCGACATCTTCGGCCGTGCCGGCGCGGGTGCCGATACCGACATCGAGGAACGCGACATCCACCACTGCATGAACACCGCCTGGACCTGGGGCGGCTGCGACATGGCACGCTGGATCGCGTTCAAGACCGGCGATGCGGCGGGGTTTGCTGCCTTCATGGACCGCGGGCGCTCGCTGTGCGGCGGGCTGTTCGAGCGGCCGTTCGTGTCCTGGCGCAACGACGTTGCGCTGTTCATGGGGCCGCGGCTGTCCGGCTACTCCGCCATCGACATCCAGGACCTGACCGAGGTGGAGGTGCGCTCGCACCGGATGATGGCGCAACACCTGGAGGTGTATCGCGCGCATGCACCGGGGTTCGAGCAAGCATTCCTGATGCTGTCTGCGCCGCAGGTCGGCGTGCGGCATTCGCGGCGGTTGCCCGGCCTGGCGCGGGTGACGCGCGAACAATGGAGCGACGGGACGCCGTTTGCCGACGAGATCGGCGTGTCGCCGTCGTTGTCGCCGAAGATGCCGCCGATATCGGTGCCGTATGGCTGTCTGGTGCCACGCTCGCTGGACGGGCTGCTGGCGGCGGGCCGGCACGTGTCATGCGACGCGGCGAGCCATTCCTTCCTGCGGGAGATCCCGCAGTGCTGGCTGACTGGCCAGGCGGCCGGCGCCGCGGCGGGGGTGGCGGCGGGGCTGGGCGTGCAGCCTCGTGCGGTGCCGGTCGCGGCGGTGCAGGCGGAGCTGCTAAAGCAGGGCGCGTTCGTGCGCATGCCGGCCGAGGCGACGGCGTAGGGGGCGGGACCATGCAACTGGGGATTCATCTGCCGCATGCCGGCGAGCAAGCCACGTCGGCGCCGATTAAAGGCCACGCGATGCGCGCCGAGGGAGTTGCTGCCGATCAATGGTCCGCTCGGCAGATACCCCTGCTGCCGATGCCATCTCCAATCCCCCTGGCTTTCCAACCTGACGGCATTTGAAAGCGATTGCTGCCGAAAGACGGAAGGCCTCGAGTTCGTCTGTAGGGAAGTAGAGGGCGCCGGGACAAAGATCGGATGATTATGGACGCCAGACTACCCGGAGATGTTGGCCAAGATGCTGGGGCTGACGCGGCCGCCATCGTGCTTCGACGGTGCGATTTCGTGAGTTCAAATCCTGCCCGCGCATCCATTTCCGGCAAGCTCACTCATTGTCAGGTTCAAAGCGAAGAGAGTCTTCCTCTGACGCGCTAGGCCGCGAAATCGATGAAACACCTTGTTTTTGTGGGAACCGCCCCGCGCCCAACATGCAGCAGGTGAATCGGAAGCGGCTCAACCTCAAACTCCGCCAAGATGATCCGCAACGATCCGTCGCGTAAGGCGTCGGCACATTGGTAGTGGAGCACCCGGGTTACGCCAGCACCTTCAGACGCAGCCCACACGGCTGCCTCAGCCGTGGTGACGGAGAGGCGCGGGCGGATCGGAACGTCAGTGGCGCCCGCGCCGCCCTTCAAGCGGAATGGCCAGCTAGAGGCCGGTGACAAGAACTCGAAATTCACGCTGGGCAGGACGGCCAGGTCCTCCCGCCGTACTCAATCGGATATAGCGCGCTTGGCAGATTGTGCGCAGCGGAGCAAGAATCCTGGGTGAGCCGCATGGAAGCAGCTTGAAGCATGCGCGGAAAGTTGCATCTTACCACACGGGGACTGACCATAGGAGCCACGATGACCCGCCATGCGATCACCCGTTCCGCGGCTATCCTGGGCGCTGTCGCGCTGACCGTGCTCGCATTGTTGGCCGTGCCGCTGGTGACGGGCCGGGCCGAGCCGGCGCCCCGCGCGCTGCCTCCGCCGGCGATCGACGTGCCGCAGGACAGCGCAGGATTGCAAACCGCGGTGTTCGCCGGCGGCTGCTTCTGGGGCGTGCAGGGCGTCTTCGAGCATGTGAAGGGTGTGACGCAGGCGGTGTCGGGCTACTCTGGCGGACACGTCGCCAATCCCGGCTACGAACAGGTGAGTTCCGGTTCGACAGGACACGCGGAATCTGTGCGCGTCACGTACGATCCGACCCGTGTCAGCTACGGCCGGCTGCTGCAAATCTTCTTCACGGTCGCGCTCGATCCGACGCAGGTGGACGGGCAGGGGCCTGATTGGGGATCGCAATACCGGTCCGAACTCTTCGTCACCACGCCAGAGCAAGAGCGGGTGGCGAGGGCTTACGTGGCGCAGCTCGACGCGGCGCATGTGTTCGGCAAGCCGATCGCCACGCGCATCGATCCCGCCGGCGCGTTCTATCCGGCCGAGGGCTACCATCAGGATTACCTGATGCGGCATCCCGATTCCGGCTACATCGCCATGTATGATATTCCGAAAGTGCGGAACCTGCAGGCGCTGTTTCCGCAGAATTGGCAGGACCCGCCGGTGACCGTGACGAAGTCCGCGTCGGGCAGCTGAGATCGAGCGACGGCTAATACCAGTCCGCATTATCGTTGACGCAAGGACGACCACCTGAACGTCATGCCGACGAAGGTCGGCATCCACGACTTCGCAACGCACCGTGCGGGACAGGTCGTGGATGCCGACCTTCGTCGGCATGACAGGGAAGCGCTGTCCGTGCGTCAATGATAACGTGCTCTGGTATTAGCCGGGCGGCAATCCGTTCAGGCCGCGCGTCGCGCCATCTGTGTTGGGTTTCGAATCAGGACGACTTTTTCGGCCGAACGCCCGAAGAAATGATAGCCCGAGCCGCCTTCCGCCAGAACGTCCAGGAATGTGTCCGGCGCGGTGATCCGAACGCCGCCCAGTACGTCGACGCCGCGACGCAGAAAGGCGTCGGGCAGCAGGCCGACAGTGGGGCCGACCACCACGACGCGGGCCGTGGGTCGGCAGAGCTGGAGCAATTGCTCGAGTGTGTTGTTCACCAGCGTCGTGCCAGTGATCAGCACGACATCGGCTGACGGCAGCACTTGGTTGGCCTGATCGGCGGGCCGGAAGTGCGGCAGCTCGTCGGGTTTCAGGGTTGCCGCATCCAGCTCCAATACGGTGAAACGTTGCCGTGCCCGCTTCAGCGACTTCAGGAACGGGACGAAGGCGCCGATCACGACGACATGCTCTTCAGGCTGGATGCAGGCGGCGTCATAGGCATCGACGCCACTAACGAGCTCCACGTCGCGCGATGGGCGCCGTTCCCAGCACATCTCGGCCAGAGCGTTCAGCGTCGCGACTCCAACGGCGCGGCGGATGCCGCTGGCGGCGGCGGTTTCATGGAGCATGTCGCGAACCGGCCGGCCGCGCAGCTTGTTGGGAAATGGCATCGCCATCGCGGAACTCGGACAACATACCGCCTCCGGGATCGAGCGCAGCGGAGTCGCGCAGGCGCCGGCAGCGCCGGTACTGAGCTTCATGCCGGTGAAGAACAGGCCGATAGTGGCGCGTTCCAGGTAAATCCGGTCGAGATCGTCGGCGAGGATTTGCTCGATGCCGGCGATGGTTTCCGTCAGGATGGTCTGGTCGTGCACAGCATTTGACCTCTTCATTCAGCACTCATTGGCCCGGCATGCGCGAAGCACTGTTGCGCCGTTCCGCCATCGTTGCCTCCATCGCCCGGGGATAGCGATGCCGGTTCGCGGATATCTTGGTAAGGCGGTCCAGCGCGTCCTGCGGCAGTTGCCAGCCGGCGCCGCCAAGCGTGTCCCCGAGTTGCGCCGTCGTCCTGGCGCCCACGATGGCACTGCTGACCATCGGCTGTTGCAGCACCCAACGCACCGCCACCTGTGCGGGGCTTCGACCAACATCGCGCGAGACGGCTAACAACTCGGCCAGGATCGCCTCGTGTTTTGGATGGAAGAAGCGGGTCGAGAAGGCCCAGTTTTCCGCCGAACGGGAACCGGCGACGCTGTGTTGCCCCGGTTGGTACTTCCCCGACAGGTAGCCGCCCGCGAGCGGTGACCAGACCACCATGCCCAGTCCCTTCAACTCACAGGCGGGCACCAGCTCTTCCTCGATGTCCCGCACTACCAGGCTGTATTGCGGCTGATAGGCTTCGAAGCGGGCAAGTCCCTTGCTGTCGCTGATCCACAGCGCTTCCATCAGCCGCCAGGCCTCGTAATTGCTGCACGCGGTGTAGCGGATCTTGCCCTGGCGTACCAGGTCGTCGAACGCCCGCAGCATTTCTTCCAGCGGCGTCTGGATATCGACATGGTGGATGTAATAGAGGTCGAGGTAATCGGTGCCGAGCCGGCGCAGGCTGTCCTCGACGGCATGCATAATGTGCACGCGCGACATGCCCGAATCGTTCGGCCCGGGTCCCATGGCGTTGAACACCTTGGTCGCGATCACCGTGTCGCGCCGCCGCTTGCCGAGCGCGCGGCCCAGCATCGTTTCGGACTCGCCATTGCTGTAGCCGTCTGCGGTATCGAAGAACGTCACGCCGGCATCGAGCGACGCGTGCACGATGCGTTCGGCCTCCGCCATGTCGGTGCCATGCCCAAATGTCATTGTACCGACACAGATCTCGGAAACCTTGAGGCCGCTGCGGCCGAGACGGCGATATTCCATGATCGATCCTTCGGTGGCCTGATGCTGTCGGATGCAAAGAATAGTGCCGCGTGCAGGCCGCGACAACGGCTCGGCACGCTATATCCGGACGGGAATTGCCTGTATCATGGCGTCCTGATTACGCCAAGGCATTATCGCGGCTCCTGGCGGATCGATGAACGCGGTAACATGGAGCACGCAGGATGTACAGGTTCGTCATGGCAGCGATGATGCTGGCTGCGACAGTTACGGGCGCGAAGGCAGCGGATCTGGTGCTCTATAGCGCCGGCAGTCTGCGCGAAGCCATGACGCAGATTGCGGCGTCGTTCGGCCAGGCCCACGGGCTGACCGTCGCGACGCAGTTCGGGCCATCGGGCCGGATGCGGGAGCGTATCGAAAGCGGCGAGCATGTGGACGTGTTCACATCCGCCGATGTCGGCCATGCCCGCAAGCTGGTCGAGGACGGGCGGGCCAGCGTGATGGCGGTGTTCGCGCGTAACGCCGTCTGCTTGCTGTCTCCGGCTGCATTCGGCGCCACCACCGAGACCATGCTGGACAAGATGCTCGCCCCTGGCGTGCACATCGGCGTGTCGCCCGCGAAGATCGATCCGCTCGGCGATTACACGCTGCGTCTTTACGAACTGGCAGAGCATGTGCGGCCGGGCAGCGCGGCGGCGCTGCAAGGGCGCGCGGTGGTGATCGATACGCCGCCCGGTTCGCCGCTGCCAAAATCCGGCGACGGGGATGTCGATGCGATCCTGGAGCATCGTATCGATGCCGGCATCGTCTATTGCTCGGGCCGGGACCGTTACACGCACCTGCTGCCCGACGCGACGCTTGTCGCTTTCCCGCCAGCCTTGCAGGTCGGACCGGAATATGGCCTGGCAGTGCTCCGCAATGCGCCGCCCGAGGCGCTACTGCTCGCGCTGACCATCCTGTCACCCGCGGGCCAGAAGGTGCTGGCCGATCACGGGTTCCGGCCGGTCACGCTGCCAAGCGAATAGCCCGCGAGGCGGAACGCAGGCTCAATCCGGCTTGAAGTTCATCGCGACGCCATTGATGCAGTAGCGGAGATGCGTCGGAGGAGGGCCATCGTCGAACACGTGTCCCAGATGGCTGCCGCAATTGGCGCAATGCACTTCGGTCCTGACCATGCCATAGCTGCGGTCGACAGTTGTCTCGACCGCGCCCTCGATCGGATCGTTGAAGCTTGGCCAGCCGGTACCGCTTTCAAATTTGAGACGGGATTCGAATAGCGGCTGGTCGCACCCCGCGCATGAAAACTTGCCGGGCCGCTTTTCCCGCAGCAGTGCGCAACTGCCGGGAGCCTCGGTCCCATGGGCACGCATGACATCGTATTGTTCCGGGGAGAGCAGTGTGCGCCATTCCGTGTCGGTGTGCGTGACGGGGTATGCGTGGTCTGCCATGCAGCACTCCTTCGTCATGGTCGTGGGAGGTTGAAGCCTAGAGCGATTTAACCCTGACTGGAAATGCCGCGAACGCCGCTGTCATTGCGAGGAGCACAGCGACGCGGCAATGACAGGAGGCTCACAATTCCGGTCGGGGTGAAATTGCTCTAGCCGCTGCCGCTGGCCCTATCTGGCTTCAGGTCGATAAGCGGCGTGCCATCCAGGCAATCGAGCCCGCGCACCTGCAGCGTGGTGCCTTCGATCGCCACCAGTTCAACCACCGACGATGCGATCGGGTTCGGCCGCACCGGCGAGCGCAGCGCGAAGCTGCCCGTGGTTTGTCCGGTGCGAAACGGCGTCTGCAACACCAGGTCGCGGCGCGCCTGGTGCATCCAGTACAGCACCTGGATTCGTTGGTGGTGCGCTATATCGGTCAAGGCATCGCGCCAACGCTCGTCGACCACGATAGAACAAATGGGACCGTCGGGACTGCCACGCTTGGGGCACTCGCTGCGCCGGCGCCAGGGCGTGCGGATCGTGCCGATGAAGTAAACACCGGCGTCGGTCTTGTCTGGCAAGGGGATCGCTATCTCGCCGGGGCGTAGTTCGTTGTCGGCCTGGTTCGGGTCGTCCGTCATTGGCGAACAATGCCGGGAAGGACGACCCGAAGTCCAGGCGCGGCCCGATCACCCTCACCCTCGATGCTTCGCATCATCGACCTCTCCCGCTCCCGCGGGAGAGGTTAGAGAAGTGTTATAGGGCCGCGGTGACGGCCTTGGTCTCGGTGTAGTTATGAAACACTTCCTCGCCCATCTCGCGGCCCCAGCCGGACTGCTTGTAGCCGCCGAACGGCAGTGACGCGTCGAACACGTTGTGGCAGTTGATCCACACCGTGCCGGAGCGGATGCGGGCGGCGAGCTTGTGCGCGGTGCCGCCGCTGCGTGTCCATACGCTGGCGGCCAGGCCGTAGATCGTGTCATTGGCCTGTTTGGCGATTGCGTCCAGGTCGTCGTCGGTGAACGGCGTAGCGCACACCACCGGGCCGAAGATTTCCTCGCGGATCACCTTCATGTCCGGCGTGGTGTTCTCTAGCACCGTCGGTGCAACGAAATAGCCAAGATTGCCGACACGGTTGCCACCCGCCGCGAACTTCGCACCGGACTGGCGGCCGTCCTCGATATATCCGGTGACACGGGCGAATTGCTCTTCCGACACCAGCGGCCCCATGTCGGTCGTCGGATCGAGCCCAGGTCCGACCTTGATCTTGCCGGCAATGTCGGCGACGCCCGCGACCACGCGGTCATAGACCGATTTATGCGCGTACAACCGCGAGCCAGCGCAGCAGCACTGCCCGTGATTGAAGAAGATCGCACTCGCCGCTCCGGCGATTGCGATGTCGAGATCGGCATCGGCCAGGATGATCGCCGGCGATTTGCCGCCGAGTTCCAGCGACACCTTCTTCAGGTTGCCGGCAGCGGCCTGCACGATCAGCTTGCCCACTTCGGTTGAACCGGTGAACGCCACCTTGTCCACATCGGGATGCGCGGCGAGCGCAGCGCCGGCGGTTTCGCCAAAGCCGGTCAGCACGTTCACCACGCCCGGCGGCACGCCCGCCTCGCGGATGATCTCCGCCAGGCGCAGCGCGGTCAGCGGGGTCTGCTCGGCCGCCTTCAGCACGATGGTGCAGCCGGCCGCCAATGCCGGGGCGATCTTCCATGCCGCCATCAACAGGGGGAAATTCCACGGGATGATCTGGGCGACCACCCCGACCGGCTCGCGCACGGTGTAGGACAGATATTCTCCAGGCAGAGACAGCGGCAATGTCGAGCCGGTGATCTTGGTGGCCCAGCCGGCCATGTAGCGGAACATGTCCACCGCCAGCGGCAGGTCGGCAACGCGCGCCACAGCATAGGGCTTGCCGTTGTCGATCGACTTAAGTTCGGCGAGTTCTTCCAGGTCGCGCTCGATCAGATCGGCGATCCGCCACAGGATCTTGCCGCGCCCGGATGGGCCGATCTTGGCCCAGCACCCCTCGTCGAACGCGCGCCGCGCGGCCGCCACGGCCAGGTCGACGTCGGCCTTGTCGCCTTCCGGGACGTTGGCGATCACGCCACCGGTCGCCGGATTGTACACGGCGAAGGTCTTGCCGGAGACGGCGGAAACCATCTTGCCGTCGATCAGCATCAAGGGCGTCCGCCCGAGATAACCGGTCGCGTGCCGCAGCCTCGGGTCGAGGGCGATCGTGTCCATGTTCGTTCCTCCTTCTCTGATTGGTCCTGGCCCTTGGCAAGCGCCTGGTTGTGGGCCAGTATCGCTATATCCAATCACATATGGCGTCGCATGGCGAGTTCATGCAGGATGCCGGACCCGGGACGGAGGAAGACAGACGATGTACCCCAATATCGACTTGTTCATAGACGGCGCGTGGTCGCCGGCCGCCGCGGGGCGCACGATCCCGGTGGTCAACCCCGCCACTGGGGAGCCGATCGGCACCGTGGCGCATGCGGAGCGGGCTGACCTGGATCGTGCGTTGGAAGCGGCGGACAAGGGTTTTCGCGCCTGGCGCAAGGTTTCCGCCTTCGACCGTTCGAAGGTGATGCGCAAGGCCGCCAACCTGCTGCGTGACCGCGCCGACACGATCGCGCCTTTGCTCACCATGGAGCAAGGGAAGCCGTTGGCGGAAGCGAAGGGCGAGGTACTGGCGGCGGCGGACGTGATCGATTGGTTTGCCGAGGAGGCGCGCCGGACCTACGGCCGCGTTATTCCTGCGCGGGCAGAGGGCATCTATCAGCTCGTGGTGAAGGAGCCGGTGGGGCCGGTGGCCGCCTTCACGCCGTGGAACTTCCCGATCAACCAGGTGGTGCGCAAGCTGTCCTGCGCTTTGGCGGCCGGGTGTTCGATTATCGTCAAGGCGCCGGAGGAGACGCCGGCGTCTCCCGCGGAACTGATCCGCTGCTTTGCCGATGCCGGCGTCCCCGCGGGGGTGATGAACCTGGTGTATGGGGTGCCGTCGGAGATTTCCGAGTACCTCATTCCGCATCCGATCATTCGCAAGATGTCGTTCACCGGTTCCACCGCGGTGGGCAAGCAGCTTGCGGCCATCGCCGGTGCGCACATGAAGCGCGTCACCATGGAGTTGGGTGGCCACGCGCCGGCGATCGTGTTCGACGACGCCGATGTGGATACCGCAAGCCGGCTGCTGGCGACGGCGAAATATCGCAACGCCGGACAGGTCTGCGTATCGCCGACGCGCATGCTGGTGCAGGAGCGGGTGTACAGCCAGTTCGTCGAGGGCTTCGTGCAGCACAGCAAGGCGATGCAGGTGGGCGACGGGCTGGACTCGAAGACCGGCATGGGACCGATGGCCAACCCGCGCCGCATCGCGGCGATGGAGGCGTTCATCGGCGACGCGACGCAGCATGGCGCCACGGTGCAGACCGGTGGTCATCGCATCGGCAACAAGGGCAACTTCTTCGAGCCCACGGTCATCACCGACGTGCCGAAGGACGCGCGGGTGATGAACGAGGAACCGTTCGGTCCGTTGGCCGTCATCTCGCCGTTCAGCTCGTTCGACGAGGTGGTGACGGAGGCCAATCGCCTGCCCTATGGGCTGGCGTCCTATGCCTACACACGCTCGGCGAAGACCGCGAATGCCATCGCCGCGGCGGTGGAAAGCGGCATGATCTCGATCAACCACCACGGCCTTGCGTTGCCGGAGGTGCCGTTCGGTGGCGTGAAGGATTCCGGTTACGGCTCGGAGGGTGGGCTGGAAGCGATCGAGAATTACCTGGTGACCAAGTTCGTTACTCAGGCGGGCTTGTAGCCGCACGGACAACGGGGAGGCGGAGGATCGTGAGCGCAATGCACGGTTCCGTTGTGAGCAGGGGCGGCACGATGTTTTGTGTGCCGCCGAGGACGATCTCCGTCGCCTCGTTTGCCCCGGCGCTGGTGGTGCGCGATGAGGTTCCGTCCACGGACGGACCCGCGCGCCGCACCAGAATCTGGGAGTTCAGCACAAACCTGCATTGCTCGATCGTCGGCACGTGCCTGTCGACTGGGGAACTGCGGCAGTTCCTGAAAAAGCTTGGTGTTGCGACGCCGGATAGCACGGACCACGAACTGCATGGCGCCGCGGTCAGTCTTGCGGCGCGTCACGACAAGGCGGCCAAGCTGCTGCACAAGGCGTTGGACGAGCGGCATCGCGTGACGATCAATCAATTCGCCAAGGCGACCACCGAAGCCGCCGTGCGTTCGCTGTGGCGCGAGTCGGTGAAGCGTGGCGAGATACCAGGCGCCTATTGGGCGGCGCTGACGCATCCGGCCACGACCCAGGCGTTGATCCGAGACGCGTTCGGCGAGGTGCACATGCTGTCGCATCTCGTCGGCGCCGCCAATCGCGCCGATATTCGCCGGCTTTGCGAGTTGGAGGCTGACAATACGGAATTGCGCGCGCGCGTGGAGCACCAGCAGGTCGCCTTGCGGGATGCGGTGATGATTCGCGACGCTCGGATTCAGGAATTACGTAACGCACTGACGCAGCGGATCGCGGCGGAACCGTGCGCCGCGATCGAAGACAGCGCCGTGCTGCACCAGTTGGTGGCCGACCTGGAACGGCGCCTGACGGTCGAGACCCGACGCAGTGCGGCATTGGCGGAAAAGCTGGCTGCCGCCACGGCCGCTGTTGCCGAGGAACGGTCGGGCCGGCTGAAAGCGGAACGCGAAGCCGAGGCGCTGCGCCGAGAGCATGACGCGATCGCGGCATGTGTGCTGGCGAGGGCTGCCGACGACGACGCATTGCGGCCGTCCGACACGCGCCTTGATGGCATGACCGTGCTCTATGTCGGCGGCCGGCCTAACCAGGTGGCACATCTGCGCGCAGCCGCGGACCAGTCGGGCGCGGCTTTCCTGCATCATGACGGCGGGATCGAGCACCACCTCAATCTGCTTGGGGGCCTGACGAGTCAGGCCGACCTGGTCATGTTCCCGGTCGATTGCATCAGTCACCATGCGGCGCACGTGGTGAAGCAGTTGTGCCGCCAGGCGGGAAAGCGCTTTATCCCGTTGCGCTCCGCCAGCGCCACCTCGTTTATGGCGGCGCTGCGGCAACTGGAATTGACCGGTGTGGCAGACGCGGCGGACTGATCAGACGCCGACCATCACGTCGGACGCCTTGATCACCGCGAAGGCCGCCATGCCGGGCTTCAGGCCAAGCTCGTCCGATGCCTCGTTGGTGATGGAGGCGGTGATCGTCACGGTGGGCGACACCTCGATGGTCACATGGGTGGTGGTCGCACCGGGTTTTACGGTCTTGATGGTGCCGGCGATCTGATTGCGTGCGGAAAGCTTCATGGTGCTGGTTCCTTCTGCAGGTGCCGCGCAAAACGCGGACGGAGGCGCGGCAGTAACCGTGTGTTGCCGCTATAGTCCGACACATATATCGTAGCAAGCGAGGAGGGTAGGATGCCTGGTCGCTTGCTCGTGGCGGTTCTATTGCTTTGGCCGAGCCTTGCCGTGGCAGCACAGGTCACCGATGCCACCGGCCGTACGGTTCAGGTGTCGGACCAGGTTGCGCGGGTGCTTCCGGCCGGTCCGCCCGCCGCGGTATTGCTCGCCGCCGTCGCACCTGACCTGATGCTGGGCTGGCCCTCGCCGCTGCCGGACGACGCGCGGGCGTTGCTGTCGCCGGACGCCGCGAAACTGCCGCTTGTGCCACGGCTGACCGGGCGAGAGGACGTGACCGAAAAGGTCAAGGCACTCAAGCCGGACCTGATCCTGGACTACGGAACCGTGTCGCCTCGGTACGCCGACCTTGCGCAGAAGACCCAGCAGCGGACCGGCATTCCGACCATATTGCTCGACGGATCGCTGACCGAGATACCGCACGTGTTCCGGGTGCTCGGCAGCGTGCTGCATCGCGAGGGCCGCGCGGAAACCCTCGCGACATTCGCCGAGGCGTTGCTGGCGTTGCCGGCGCCACAAAGTTCCCGTCCGCGGGTGCTCTACGCACGCGGCGCCGACGGCCTGACGGTCGCGGCGGCCGGCACCGATGTGACCGGGCTGTTCGCCCGCCTCGGTTGGCAGGTGCTTGCGCCGGAGGGCCAGGGAACGTTCCGCACCGCCAGCGTCGATGCGATCAGCATGCTCGACCCGGACATCCTGATCTTCTCCGATCCCACGATGCGCGACACCGTGATGCACGACGATGCATGGCGCGGCGTGCGGGCGGTGCGCGAAGGCCACGTCGTGATCGCGCCGAGCCTGCCGTTCGGCTGGATCGAGGTACCGCCGTCGATCAATCGATTGCTCGGTTTGGCCTGGCTCGAAGGTCGCGACCCGGTCGCGCTCGCAGCCATGTACAATGCGGTGGTCTACGGACACGCGTTGGCGCTGGCGCAACTCGACAGCGTGCTCGCCGGCGTCCATTCGCTGCAACCCTAAGAGGTCCAACCCATGCGTTTCCTATTGTTCCTTTGTGTCGTCCTGGTGCCCTTGGCGGCGCGCGCGCAGGAACTGACGGTGTTCGCCGCCGCCAGCCTGACCGACGCGATGAAGGACATCTCCGCGCAATGGGCGCAGGCGGGCCACCAGAAGCTGCGCATGTCGTTCGCTTCCAGCTCGACGCTGGCGCAGCAGATCGACCAGGGTGCGCCGGTCAACCTGTTCGCGTCGGCCGATGAGAAATGGATGGACTACCTGGCGCAGAAAAACCTGATTGCCGCGGATACCCGCAAGGACCTGCTGGGCAATGACCTCGTGTTGGTGGTGCCGGCCGACAAGCCGCTGCACGTCAGCATCGGGCCCGGCTTCGATCTGCTGAAATTGCTCGACCCGAACGGCCGGCTGGCGGTCGGCGATCCGGCGCATGTGCCGGCCGGCATCTATGCGGAACAGGCGCTGAAGAAGCTGGGTTGGTGGGACAGCATTTCGCCGCGCCTGGCCAGCGCCGAGGACGTACGGGCTGCTCTGCTGCTGGTAGAGCGTGGCGAGGCTCCGGCCGGCATCGTCTACGGCACCGATGCCGCGGTGTCGAAAGCGGTGATGGTGGCGGGCACGTTCCCGGCCGACAGTCACGATCCGGTGTCGTATCCGTTCGCCGTGGTCAAAGCGGGCGATACGCCGGAGGCCCGGGCCCTGCTGACGTTCCTGGCCGGCCCGCAGGCGCGCACGGTGTTCGTGCAGCGCGGCTTCAAGGTCGAATAGCCTGGAGCTGTCGCCGGACGAGTGGGTCGCTGTCCGGCTGACGCTGGAAGTGGCGGCGCGCGCCGTCGGCTTCGGCTTGCCGCTGGCCGTCCTGACGGCCTGGGCGCTGGCGCGCTACCGCTTCCCCGGCCGTCCGCTGTTGAACGCTTTCGTGCACCTGCCGCTGGTGCTGCCGCCCGTGGTCACCGGCTGGTTGCTCCTGATCATTTTCGGCATCCGCGGACCGATCGGCTCGTTGCTGTACGACTGGCTGGGCATTCGACTGGTGTTCAGCACCGCGGGGGCGAGCCTCGCCGCCGGCGTGATGACCTTCCCGGTCATGGTGCGTGCCGTCCGCCTGTCGCTGGAGGCGGCCGATCTCGGGTTGGAGCAAGCGGCGAGGACGCTGGGGGCGGGGCGGCTGGACCGGCTGGTCAACATCACGCTGCCGCTGGCCTCGCCGGGCATCCTGGTCGGCGGGATTGTCGGCTACGCGACCTGCCTCGGCGAGTTTGGCGCCGTGATCACGTTTGCCGCGAACATCCCGGGGCAGACCCAGACGCTGCCGCTGGCGATCTATACCGCACTGCAAATCCCGGGCGGCGAGGCCACGGCGGCGAAGCTGTCGCTGGTGTCGCTGACGCTGGCGTTGGTCGGGCTTTTGCTGTCGGAATGGATTGGCAAGCGACTCAACGCGGCGCTTGGCCGATGAGCCTGGCGATCCGGCTGCGCCACCGGTTTCCGTCGGTGCAGATCGATATTGAGTTGGAAACGCCGACACCTGGGGTGACCGTGTTGTTCGGGCCGTCCGGGGCCGGCAAGTCCACGGTCATCCTTGCGGCCGCCGGCCTGCTGCGCCCCGACGAATGCCGCATCGTGGTCGATGAGCAGGTGCTGGCCGACACCGATGGTGGGGTGTGGCTGCCGCCGGAACGACGCCGGGTGGGACTGGTGTTCCAGGACGCTCGGCTGTTCCCGCACATGTCGGTCGCGACCAATTTACGGTTCGGTCTGCGCCGCGCGGCGGCAGGCTCGGTGCGGTTCGACGAGGTGGTCGAACTGCTGGGCATCGGCGCGTTGCTGGCGCGCCGCCCGCACACTCTGTCCGGCGGTGAGCGCCAGCGCGTGGCGATCGGCCGGGCGTTACTGGCGCAGCCGCATCTGCTGCTGATGGACGAGCCGCTGGCCAGTCTGGACGCGGGGCGCAAGGCGGAGATCCTGCCCTATCTCACGCGGCTGAAAACCGCGCTGCGGTTGCCGGTGATCTACGTGACGCACGCGCTGGACGAGGTGGTGCAGCTTGCCGAACTCGATGGTGCTGATCGATGCCGGGCGGGTGGTTGCCAGCGGCACCCTGCCCGACGTTGCCGCGCGCGCCGACCTGCCGCTGTTGGCGCTGCGGACCGACGCTGGCGCTTTGCTGCTGTGCCGAGTGGCAGAGCATGACGTGGTGCGCGCATTGACCCGGCTTGAAGGCGGCGGCGCCAGCTTCTGGGTGCCGCTGCTGGATGCGCCGTTGCGGAGCGAATGCCGTGTCCGCATCCCGGCCCGCGAAGTGATCCTGGCTGGCAAGCCACCCGATGCGATCAGCCTGCACAACATCGTGCCGGGGACCGTGCGACGGATCGCTGAACAAGCAGCGCAGCGCACGGTGCTGGTGGAGATTGCGCTGCCGAGTGGCGGGTTGCTGGCGCGTGTCACGCCCGATGCGATCGTTCGGCTGGGATTGTCGCCCGGCGCGCCGGTGCTGGCGCTGATCAAGTCCACCTCGATCGAGGTGCTGGGGATCTGAGTTTTGCCGGCCCGTCGTCATTGCGCCGCCCTTCGGGCCTAAACCAGGCGCGGAGTAATCGCCCGCCTGCGTCACGCCTCCTCGGGCGTCACCCGCACGCTCACCTTCTCTGCCGCCCGCAGCACGCCCAGCACCACCTCCTGCCCGGCCTGTTCCGCCGTCAGTGCCCGGTGCAGGTCGTCCACGCCACCGACCGGAGTCCCGTCGAACGCAACCACCAGGTCACCCCGAGCCAACCCGCCGCGCGCTCCCGGTGCCTCGGGCACCAATTCCGTCACCAGCACCCCGCTGCCCTGGGTCAGTCCGTGCCGGCGGCGCAGCCTTGCGTCCAGCGGCACGGTCTGCCCCGCCAGCCCCAGCCTGGCGCGCCGCACCCGCCCGTCGCGCATCAGCCGTGTCGCCACCCAGATCGCGGTGTCGATGCCGATGGCGAAGTAGATGCCCTGCGCCGGCGCGATCATCGCCGTGTTGATGCCCACCACCTGGCCGGTGCCGGACACCAGAGGGCCGCCGGAATTGCCCGGGTTCAGCGGCGCGTCGGTCTGGATCACGCTATCCACGTTGTGCCCCGACCGCGTGCGCAGCGTGCGCCCCAGGGCGCTGACGATCCCCGCGGTCACCGTGCAAGTGAAGCCCAGCGGATTGCCGATCGCCACCACCATCTGCCCCACGCGCAGCCCCGCCGAACGCCCGAGTTCGGCGTGCGGCAGCCCCTCGGCCGCCAGCCGCAGCACCGCGGTGTCGGTGGGCGGATCGTCGCCGACCAGCGTCGCGTCCACCACCCGCCCATCGGTCAGCGACGCGCGCAGACGGGCCGCCCGGCAACCACGTGGCTGTTGGTCAGCGCGTAGCCGTCGGGCGTGTAGATCACGCCGGAGCCTTGGCCTCGCCCCCGGCCTTTCGCATCGAGCGCCATGACGTGCACCACGGCGGGACCGACGCGATCGAACGCTTGCACCACGCGTGCGGAATAGGGGTCGAGTTCGTCGATGGCGTCGAATGGCATGACCTGTGTCCTTTCGCGCACCAAATGGGCAGGCCCGGCCGGCGAACCGACCCGGCCGAACGACCGGGTGGAAAAACCTCTCCCGCGGGAGCGAGAGAGGCATGCCCCCGGGCGATTGACCCGGGCGTCGAGACGCGTAGCGTCGACGGTGAGGGTGATCGGGTCGCCCCGAACCAATCGATTAAATCCGACGCTTGGTACTCGTGCTGTAGGTCGCCTCACGGTGGAGCGGGGTCCTTCGTTCCAGGTCGTCCGTGCCCTCTTCGGATCGCAGGACGGCGATCGGCTGATAGGTGCGAGGCACCACCGCGCCGAACACTGTTGTTATGGATCACGGCGCTACTCTGGCAACAAACTCGCCTCGGTTGATCAATTTCCGCATGGCGCCGCTCATTGCTTGCCCCCAAAAAGTTTGGAGAAGGCACGGCCAACCGGTAACCTGCCGTCGCTGGCGAGTGACACAGTTCGTTTGTGGCCAGCCGGAGGAACACATGGCCACGACGCAAGACGACGTGATCGCCGAACTTCGGCGGTCCAACGTGGCGCTGCAACAAACGCTCGACCAATCCCGTGCCGAGCGCGACGCGGCTCTGGCACAAAAGGCGGCTTTGGCCGAGGTGTTAGACGTCGTCAACCGCTCCCCCGGCAATCTGACCCCGGTGTTCGAGGCGATCCTGGAGAAGGCCCACACGTTATGCGGTAGTGCCGCTGGTTCGCTGGTGATCTATGACGGCGAATATTTGCGCGCGATCAAATCGCATGGGCTGCCGGAACAGTACGCAGCATTACTAAGCCAACCGTTCCGCCCCAACGCGATCCACATGCCACTGCTGCGTGGCGACCGGTTCGTCTACATCCCGGACTACGCGACGGTCGAAGCGATGCCGGGCGACGAGGTGGCTCGCTCTTTCGTCGAGCATTCCGATATGCGGTCCGTTCTTCATATGCCGATGCGCAAGGATGGCGCCCTGCTCGGCTACATCGCGGCGGTTCGCCGTGAAGTCCGCGCATTCTCCGAACAGGAGATATCCCTGCTGGAGAACTTCGCGGCCCAGGCGGTGGTCGCGATGGAAAACGCGCGGCTTCTGAACGAAGTGCGTGCTCGCACCGATGAACTTCAGGAATCGCTGGAATATCAGACCGCGACCAGCGACGTGCTGAAGGTCATCAGCCGCTCGACATTCGATCTGCAACCGGTGCTCGATACGGTTGTCGAGACGGCAGCGCGGCTGTGCGATGCCGACCAGGCCGTGATCTTCCGCGGGGATGGCGATCTGCATTGGTTGGCGGCAAATCATGGCTATTCGCCGGAATATGAGGCGGCCTTGCGATCGCGAGGCATTTATCGACGCCCCGCCGACGCGCCGGAACCTGGCGTGAGAGCCGAGCGTGAACGCAGGCCCGTGCATATCCACGACGTGACGGCCATTCCGGGCTACTCGGATGTCGCGATAAGGTTCGGTGGGGAACGGACCGCGCTAGGCGTGCCACTACTGCGCGGAGACGAAGCAATCGGGTCGATCGTGCTCACGCGGCAAAGGGTCGAGCCGTTCAGCGACCGGCAGATCGAACTTGTCAGCACCTTCGCCGATCAGGCGGTGATCGCGATGGAGAACACACGGCTGCTCACCGAGCAGCGGGAGGCGCTGGAGCAGCAGACCGCGACCACCGAGGTGTTGCAGGTGATCAACGCCTCTCCGGGGGATTTGACGCCGGTGTTCGCAACGATCCTGGAAAAGGCGCATGCGCTGTGCGGGTCCGTCGGCGGTTCGCTGATACTGTATGACGGCGAATATTTGCAGGCCGTCGCGACCCACGGTCAGGAGCCGGAACACGCAGCCATGATGCGCCGGCCGACTCGCCCCTCCCGCATCAACCAACCCCTGATCGACGGCGAGCGCCTTGTCCACATCCTGGATCTGCGCGCGTTCTCATTTGGGCCGGACATGGAAAGGACCCGGTTGTCCGTGGAGCGGTCGGGAACGCGAACCGTCCTCGCCGTGCCATTGCGCAAGGACCGGGCGCTGCTGGGGTATATTACTGCCAACCGCAGGGAGGTCCGGCCGTTTTCGGACAGTGAGATCGCCCTGCTGGAGAACTTCGCCGCCCAGGCGGTGATCGCGATGGAGAACGCGCGGCTGATCGACGAGCAGCGGGAAGCGCTGGAACAGCAGACGGCGACGGCGGAAGTGTTGCAGGTGATCAACGCCTCGCCAGGCAATCTGGCGCCGGTGTTCGACGCGATGCTGGAAAAGGCAACTCGCCTCTGCAATGCAGACTTCGGAATTCTGTGGAATTTCGATGGAGAGCTTGCGATGGCCGGGGCGCTCCATCAAGTGCCGCCGGCTTATGCCGACATGATCCGTGCTCCGTTCCGTCCCAGTCCCGAAATCGGGCCCGGCTCGAATGATGCGAGGCGAGGGCACGTTTGTTATCGCCGATTTGCTGGAATCTCCCCCCTACCATGCCGGCGACGCCCTGGTGAGAGCTATTGTCGATCTCGCCGGTGCGCGCAGCGTCATCATCTCACCTTTGCGCAAGGACGCCGTTACGCTCGGCGCGATCACGATCTACCGCCAGGAGGTGCGGCCGTTCTCCAACAAGCAGATCGCCCTGCTGGAGAACTTCGCCGCCCAGGCGGTGATCGCAATGGAGAACGCGCGGCTGATCGACGAGCAGCGGGAAGCGCTGGAACAGCAGACCGCGACGGCGGAGGTGTTGCAGGTGATCAACGCCTCGCCGGGCAATCTGACACCGGTGTTCGATGCGATGCTGGAAAAGGCGATGCGCCTGTGCGGGGCCGCCTTCGGCCTGTTGGCCACGGATGAGGATGGCCGCGGTCTCCACACCGTTGCCACGCGGGGCGTCCCCGCCGCGTACGCCGCGTTCAGATCGACATACCGCGCGACCGAGCAGATCCCTCTTGGCGCCCTCACGCGAGCCATTGAAACAAAACGCCGCGTCCATGTCCTGGATATGAAGACTCATGAGGCCTATCTGGCGGGCGTGGTCCCGGCCCGCGCCGGCGTGGACCTTGGCGGCGTGCGCACGGTCCTCCACGTGCCACTCCTGAGAGACGAAGTCGTGCGAGGGATGTTCACGATCTATCGGCAGGAAGTACGAGCATTCTCGGACAAGGAGATCGCCTTGCTGGAAAACTTCGCCGCCCAAGCGGTGATTGCGATGGAAAACGCGCGGCTGATGACCGAGCAGCGGGAGGCGCTGGAGCAGCAGACCGCGACGGCGGAGATCCTGCGCGTCATTTCCCGGTCGCTGACCGACGTACAGCCGACTTTCGATACAATTGCTGCTGCCGCCACCACACTGACTGATGCAGCGCTCAGCGGCATCGTAACCTATGACGGCAGGTTAATGCATCTAGCGGCTTCGTCCGGCTTCACGGCCGACGAAGTGGATAAGCTTCGCGGGTTGTGGCCGATCGCGGCCGACCATGGCACCGCGACGGGACGTGCAATTCTGACGCGGCAGGTCGTCCAAATAGAGGAAATCTCCACCGACCCCGAATATGCCTACCCAACGCTTGCACGGTCTAGTGGGCAGACGGTCCTTGCGGTGCCAATGCTGCGCGACGGGATCTCGATCGGAGCGATCAACGTCCAACGCCGTCACGTCGAGCAGTTCACGGTCAAGCAAATCGAGCTGTTTAAGACATTCGCCGATCAGGCCGTCATCGCGATCGAGAACGTCCGACTGGTCAACGAGTTGAACGAGCGAACCTGTGAGCTACAAGAAGCTCTCGAACACCAGACTGGAACCGCCGAAGTATTGCAGGTCATCAACTCCTCGCCCGGTGATCTGGCACCGGTGTTCGAAGCCATCCTCGAGAAGGCGCACACACTGTGCGGCGCGGATGTCGGGACGTTGACGACCTTCGATGGCGAGCACTTCCAAACAGTGGCGGCGCAACGCCTGCCGGAAGCATTCGCTTCGACAATACGACGGCCCTTCAGGCCTACCGCTATGCAGCAGGCGTTGATACGCGGCGACCGCCTCAACTACATCCCGGACACACGCGCTGTCGTCGGGGCTCATCTTGGCGTGGCCGGATATGACTACCTTGAACAGACCGGGGTGCGGACGTTTCTCCAGGTGCCATTGCGCAAGGACGGCACTCTGCTGGGGTTCATTGGAGCGCACCGTCTCGAGGTCCGTCCTTACTCCGAAAGTGAGATCGCCCTGCTGGAAAACTTCGCTGCCCAGGCGGTGATCGCGATGGAGAACGCGCGGCTGATCGACGAACAGCGGGAGGCGCTGGAACAGCAGACCGCGACCGCTGAGGTGTTGCAGGTGATCAACGCCTCGCCCGGCAATTTGACGCCGGTGTTCGATACGATGCTGGAAAATGCGATGCGGCTGTGCGAGGCCGCGTTCGGCCTGCTTTACACGACCGATGGCGAACGCTTCGACGCTGCAGCTCATCGCGGCATACCACACCCGTTTGCGGAATATTTAGCACAGCGCTCAGTGCAACCTTTGCCGCACGGCCCTCTCCGGCGATCGATTGCTGCGAAGCGTCCCATCCTTGTCCCGGATATGAGGGACGAAGAGGTTTACCAGGCGGGTCACCCCGGCGTTCGCGCGCTTGTCGAGCTGGGCGGCGCGCGGACAAACGTCATCGTACCACTTCTCAAAGATAATGTTGTTGTCGGCCTTTTCTCGATCTATCGCCAGGAAGTGCGGCCGTTCGCGAACAAGCAAATCACGCTGCTGGAAAGCTTCGCAGCCCAGGCGGTGATCGCGATCGAGAACGCGCGGCTGCTGCAAGAGCTCCGCACTCGCACCGACCAACTCGCGCAACGTCAGGCCGAACTGCGGGTCACCTTCGAAAACATGGGTGATGGCGTTGCGATGTTCGACGAAACGACCCGCCTCGTCGCCTGGAACCGCAAGTTTCAGGACATTCTCGATCTGCCCGACGGGGTTCTGGCGGAGCACCTCACCTTCCCCGACTACATCCGCTATCTCGTCAGCCGTGGCGAATTCGGCGCCCGGGCCGACCCGGATGCCGAGCTTCGCCGCATCACGGAGCATAGCGGCGAACATTATGTGCTGGAACGCGCTCGTCCCGACGGGCGGGTGATCGAAATCCGGCGCAACCCGGTGGCGCGTGGGGGCTTCGTGATCAACTATGCCGACATCACCGAGCGCAAACGTAATGAAGCGGCGATCGCCGCCGCGCGTGACGCAGCGGAAGAGGCCAGCCGCACCATCGAGGCAGCCTATCGCGACCTCAAAGCTGCTCAGGCGAACCTGATCCAGGCGGAGAAGATGGCCTCACTCGGCCAGCTTACCGCCGGGATCGCGCACGAAATCAAGAACCCGCTGAATTTCGTCAACAATTTCTCCGCCCTTTCCACTGAACTGATCGACGAGCTGCGCGACGTGCTTGCCCCCGAAGCGCTCAGCGACAAGGTGCGGGCCGAGGTCGACGACCTGACCACAACGCTCAAGGGCAATCTCGAAAAGGTCGTCCAGCACGGCAAGCGTGCCGACGGGATTGTGAAAAGCATGCTGGAACATTCGCGTGGCGCGTCCGGCGAACGGCGGACGGTCGATCTCAACGCACTGGTCGATGAGGCGCTGAACCTCGCCTATCACGGCGCCCGCGCCCAGGATCAGAGCTTCAATATCACTCTGGAGCGCAACTTCGGCGATGAGATTGCGCCGATCGAGCTCAACCCGCAGGATATCACGCGGGTCTTCCTGAACCTGTTCAGCAATGGGTTCTATGCGGCGAACAAGCGCGCGTGCGACGGCGCGGAGCCGGGGTTCGAGCCCACATTGAAGGTCACGACGCGTGATCTTGGCCGGCAGGTAGAGATCGGTGTGCGTGACAACGGTACCGGCATCCCTGCCGGCATCAGGGACAAGCTGTTCCAACCGTTCTTCACCACCAAGCCGACCGGAGAGGGTACCGGACTTGGGCTGTCGATCACCTACGACATCGTCACCAAGGCGCATGGCGGCGCGATCTCGGTGGATAGCGAGGTCGGCGACCACACCGAGTTTACGATCCACCTGCCGCGTGAGATGTTCGCCGACGACGGAGGCCGGGCATGACCGTCAGGGTGTTGGTCGTAGATGACGAGCCGGACGTGGAGACGCTGTTCCGCCAGCAGTTCCGCCGCGAGGTACGGCAGGGGCTTTACATCCTCGATTTCGCACTGTCGGGTAAGGCAGCGCTGGAAACCCTGGATGGGCATGTCGGGGAGCAGATCATCCTGCTGGTGTCGGACATCAACATGCCCGGTATGACCGGGCTGGAATTGCTGCCCATTGTGAAACAGCGGCGGCCGACCCTGCCGGTATTCATGATCTCCGCTTATGGCGACAAAAGCACGGAGGCGATGGCACTGGCGCGGGGCGTTCAGAAGTTCATGGCCAAGCCGGTGGATTTTCCCCAGTTGAAGCGGGACATAACGGCGGTTATCGCGAAAGCACAGGGCAAGCTATGACCTGACCAAGCGTGCCATGCAGCCATTCAGGTAACGCCGGCTGTGGGTCCGCTTCGAAGCGGCCATGGTTCCGCGGCTACCAAGCGGTAGATTTCAACCGCAGGCCCCCGCCGCCAAAAGCGCGAAGAGATTGCAAGCGGATTGCAGCATCCTCCGTTGTTGCGCCCGAGCCATCGACCTTCCCTGCTCCCGCGAAAGAGGTTCTCGCACCCGGTCATCCGGCCGATGCCGCCTGCTGATGCGATCCGCCACAATCCCCGCCGAACCCAATCCGGTGTAGGAGCCCCGCATGACCGACCTGCTTGAGCAATTCTCGACCCTCCTGGCCGACCGGGTCGCCGCGGTGGCGCCCTGCGTCGTCGCCGTCGGCACCGGCCGCCGCCATGTCAGCGGCATCCTGTGGCGGCCCGACGTGGTGGTGACCTCGGCGCAGGAGCTGCCGGACCGGACCGGCTTCAACCTCCGCCGCGCCGGCGCCCAATTCACCGCGACCCTTGCCGGCCGCGACCCCGGCACCAACGTCGCCCTGCTCCGGCTGGCGCAGCCGATCGAGGCCGCATCACCGGCCGCAACCCCCGCCGCCCCGCGCGTCGGTTCCCTGGCGCTGCTGGTCGGGGCCGACGACACCGGCGCGCCGACCGGGCGCCTGGCCATGGTGCACGCCACAGGGCCGGAGTGGCACAGCCAGGCGGGGGGAAAGATCGACGCGCTGCTGCGGCTGGACGTGCGGCTTGGCGTTGATGAGGGCGGGCCGGTGCTGGACGCCGCCGGCGGCTTGCTCGGCATGTCCACTGCCGGACCGAGGCGGCGCGCGCTGGTGATCCCGGCCGCGACCATCGACCGCGTGCTGGAGCCGCTGCTGGCCGAGGGCCGCATCGCACGCGGCTGGCTCGGCGTCGGCTTGCAGCCGGTGGCTGTGCCGGACAGCCTGCGCGAGGCCGCGGGGCGCGACAGCGGCATGATGGTGGTGAGCCTGGCCGACGGCGGCCCGGCCGCGGCGGCCGGCGTGCTGCCGGGCGACATCATGCTGGACCTGGACGGCACCCCGGTGCGCCGTATCAGGGCGCTGGCGGCGGCAATGGGCCCGGAGCGGATCGGCCAGAGTGTGACCCTGCGGCTGCTGCGGGCCGGAGCGTTGCAGACGCTGACCGTGGTCATCGCCGAGCGACCGGCCTGATGACGCAGCCCGGCCTGCACGTGCGGCTGGCGGTGACCGACCCGGTGCGGCGGCGCGGGTTGGCGGCGATGCTGGCCGCCACCGGCCACACCGTGGTGGACGAGGCAGCGGACGTCGTGCTGTGCGACCTGCTGCCCGGCAGCACGCCGCCGCCCGAGGCCGAGGCTCCGGTCGTCGCGTTGACCGACGGGCCGGCGCCGGAATGGCTCGCTGGCGTGCTGCCGCGGAGCGCGGAACATGCCCAGGTAGAGGCCGCGCTGCGGGCGGTGGCGGCGGGGCTGGTGGTGCGCGCCCCGGGCGCCGCACCGGTCACCGGCTTCCGCGCCGCCGAGGATTTTCCCCCGCTGACGCCGCGCGAAGTCGAGGTGCTGTCATTGGTGGGGCAGGGGCTGACCAACAAGGCGGTCGCGCGGCGGCTGGGGATTTCCATGCACACGGTGAAGTTTCACCTGGAGGCGCTGTTCGCCAAGCTGGAGGCGACCAGCCGCGCCGAGGCCGTCGCGAAGGGCCTGCGCGGCGGCGCAATCGAAGTCTGACTATCTAACCTCTCCCGCTACGCGGGAGAGGTCGAGGTGCGAAGCACCGAGGGTGAGGGTGATCGGGCCCCCCGTACCCCTACCTTCCCCCTACGGACGGAACCAATTCGATGCGGCCCGCTCATCTTTCCTTAACCACGCAACGTTATTGAATAACGGCGGCCCGCGACCGCCCGTGAGGAGTCACCCTCTGCCCAGCCCCCAATGACCGACCTGGCAAGCATCCGGCCCGCCATCGAGGCGGCCTTGCAGCAGCTCAACATCCAGCTTGCGGCAGGCGACAAGGCCAGCGCCCTGCGCGGCCTGAACGCGCTGGCCAACCGCATGATCCACACCCAGCGGCCCGACGTCGCCGCCGCCTGCTACCTGCTGCCCGGCCGCACCATCAGCCTGAGTGTCTGCCGCATCCCCGCCGTGCCGCGCCCGGACCGTCCGATCGCCGTGTTCATCCCCGGCCTCGGCGCTTCGCTATTGCTCGCTGCCGTCCACGCCCTGGTGTTGCTGGATCGCTTCGACGTGGTGGTTTGCTCGCTACCTGGCCACACCGGCTCCGACGAACTGCCCGACGTGTCGCTTGCCGGCTTCTCCGACGAGTGCGCGACACTGATCGCTGCCGCGATGCCGGACGCACGCAACCTGTTCGCCGTCGGGCAATCGCTTGGCGGGCTGATCGCGCTCGAAATGGCCCATCGCTGCCCTGCCCAGGTCAAGCACGTCATCCTGCTCGATCCGCCATTCCGGCTGACCCGCCCACGCGCGGCACGGGTGCTGCACCAGGTGTGGCGTTTCACCGGTGCGAATCCGTACCATGCGAGGATCTGTCAGGACATCATGGGGTTCGATGCGGCCACCGGCGCGGTCGGTCCCGCGCGCGACTATCATGCTCTGGTGCGCGGCGCCTTCAACTGCCTGCTGCTGCGCGGCGGCAGTCCGCCCGGCCGCATGCCGAGTTTCGTCGAGGAAGAAGACCTAATCGCCGTGCGTGCGCACAATCCGTCGATCATGGTGGGCGCGCGAATCCACGAGAGCGGCCATACCATGCTGGCCGACAATCCGGACGCCGTGCTGGCGCAACTCGATCAGTTCCTGATGCCGGCGGCGATTGCGGCTCAGTCGTGACGCGGCAAGCGCCCGAGGCATCGTGCTGCCCCACTGCTTTTAGCCGCATCGGTTTGCCGCGGGCACAGCCGCCGCTCTAACCTCCCGCCATGAAACTCATCGGCATGGTCGGCGGCCTGAGCTGGGAAGCGACCGCGCTGTACTATCGGCTGCTGAACGAAGCCGCCGCGCGCGCCCTCGGCCCGCACCATAACGCCCGCAGCGTCATCGTCAGCGTCGATTTCGCCGAGGCATTGGCGCTCGCCAACCGCGGCGATTGGGACGGTCTCGCCACGCTGTTGATCGACGCCGCCCGCCGGGCCTGCGCTGCCGGCGCCGACATGATCTTGCTCTCCGCCAATACGGCACACATTGTCGCGGACCAGGTTGCCGCTGCGATCGACGTGCCCTTGCTGCATATCGCCGACGTCGCCGGCGCCCCCGCGCAAGCACAGGGCTTCCACCATGTCGGCCTGATCGGCACGAAGTTCACACTCGAATCGCCGGTCTATGCCGAGCGCCTGCGCGACCGCTTCGCCCTGACGGTCAGCACACCCGGCGCGGCGTCGCGTGACGAGCTTCAGCGGATCATCATCGACGAGTTGACGGTAGGCCGCATCGAATCCGGCTCGCGCAATAACTGTGTAGCGATCATCGAACAACTCCGCGATCAGGGCGCCGACGCGATCATCGTCGCATGCACCGAACTGCCGCTCTTGCTCCGGCCCGGCGACAGTCCACTGCCCCTGCTCGATACCACGATGCTGCATGCCGAGGCCGCGCTGCGGCAGGCTTTGCAACCGGGGTGATACGCACAATGGTTTCTGGACAGGAACGACGCAGGCGGTCGTCTCGCCTGTGTCGTAGGTTGTACCGCGCTTCGGTCAAGCCGCGCTCACCACGCCACCCGAGCGGCGCGCGGCATGTGTGAGAAGGCTTTACAGGCCGGTGCGAGCCGAACCGGCCGGCAGACGCTTGCGTCGGCGAAGCCTTGCAAGCCCGACCAAAGCTGTCCCGAGCAGCAGCAGCGAGCCTGGTTCTGGCAGGGGGGATCGACATCCGATGAGAAAAGAATGCCCCCGTCCGGATCAAAAGCTGCCACGATTGAAAGCGAACAACGCGCCCGACTGGCGATCGGCAGACGTTGGCGAATACGTTGACGGTGCAGACGTCGCGCACGGATTTATGGCAACGACCGGTGCACTGGAACCTTCGACGCTACCGATCCTTACAGGTTCGATGCTCGGTGTCGTTGCATTCCGCGGCCGGCGACGCGCCAAAGCCATCTGACGCTTGGCTTCGACAACCATCAGCGGGGCTGTTGCTAACCGGGCTTCGGCAGGCCCCTCCTGCCATCCGTTCCGTTCAGTACCCGCGTTCCCAATCGATCACATTGCGTAACGGCGCACCATCCAGCCAGGCGCGCAGGTTCTCGCAGAACATATCGATCGCGCCGTGGCGGTTCTCATCGCTGGCGCCGGAGATGTGCGGTGTGATCAGCACACGCGGGTCCTTCCACAGCGCCTCCGGCGGCGTGTGCTGGAACTCGCCGACATACACATCCAGCACCACGCCCCGAAGTCTTCCGCTTGCCAGCGCATCGCCCAGCGCCTGCTCATCGACGATCTCGCCGCGCGCCACGTTGACCAGCACTGCGCCATGCTTCATCGCGGCAAAGCGATCGTGATTGAACAGCCGCGTCGTCTCCAGCGTCCATTGGCAGCAGATCGCCACGAAGTCGCTGTCCGGCAGGAAGCGGTCCAACTCGGCGGCGCCCCCCAGTTCGGAGAAACCCGGCGGCAGCGGCGCATCCGGCTGCGGATGCCGCCGCGTGCCGACCACGCGCATGCCGAGTGCGGCGCACAGCCGCCCGACCTCCAGCCCGATACCACCGGCACCCACCACGCAGGCGGTCTTGCCGTGCAGCAGCAGCGGACGGTAGGCGCGATGCTCGAACGAACCCACCTCGCGATCGTGGATGGCACGGTCCAGGCTCTTGGCAAAATGCAGGATGCCGGCCACCGCGTATTCCGCCATCGCCAGCGTGTTGCCCGCGCCGCGCGACGTGGTGACGACGACGTCGCTGCCCCAGAGATCGCCCAGCAACAGATTGCTCGCGCCGGCCGGGCGCTGATGGAACCATTTCAAACGCGGCGAGCGCGCCCGCAGGTCGAGCGGAAAGGGCCAGCCACCAAGGATCACCTCCGCGTCGCCAAGCAGTTGATCGCGCTCGGCGCGGGTGCCGTGGCCGGTAGCCGATGGGGCGAGGTAGCGGGCGGCGGAGGCGGCGGGCCAGGTGTCGCGGATTTCGCCGTCGAACCACCCCCCGGCATCGACCAGACGGATCGCCGGATCGACCGCTGCGATCTTCGCGCGTTCTGCTTCGGTGGAGCGTTGGATGGCCAGGACATTGACGGTGCGCATCTCGGACCTTCGACAGGGCAGCGGCAAACGCCAGCGTAGGTGAACCGGCGCGGCAAAGTCCATGATCCGGTGCGCCCCATTGCTCAGCGTGCCGCAATCAAACCAGTCTGACAGCTTCGATCGCCGGTTTCGGATTACCGAGCCAGCGAAACCGCCACGTCGTCGCCTTGCGAACGTTCATGACCAGAGCCGGCCGAAAGCACGCAAGGCAAGTTCCTCCCCTCCGGCGCACACTCGGATAGACAATGCCGAGTGACCCGGCATCGAGCAACTGTTCAGCGAGCACCTGCGACCGCTGATAGCTATCAGGATCCAGACATTCGGCAAACTCGGATGCGTCGCGCAGATCGTGAAATACACCGCTGAAATCGGCGAGATAGTCGTCCAGAGTCACATCGTCTTCAAAACGGCCCACCTCGGCAAGTTGCACAGTCTTGTGGAAGGCGACCTCCATTTGCGCCGTTCTGACATCGAACGCCGCGTACCAGGCGCCGCGCTCAGGACCGTTGAAGCGGCTGCCGAGCGGATGTGCGTGGATGAAGGCCGCGTTCACCATGCGATACCAGGGAACACCGAACACCAGCTCGTGGACGCCGATACCCGGCAGACTGTCGTTCTCCGCCAGCAGGCGGTCATTGGTCGCGTTGTCAAGTTCGAATATGTCGGCAAGATGCCGATCGTCATCGCTAATGCGGGCGAGCACGCTACTTTGGTCGTCGCTGTATTTAGAGGGAATCAGCCGGTGGGTATCGTTGCGCCGGATCAGCGCTGTACCCGGCAGCGTTGTCACATGCTGCCTCGACGCCCGTCGAGCAATCGCCGCACCGTCTGCATTGCGGGAACGCCGCCTCGCATCATGTAGGCAAGGGGCGTCGCGCCACCGAATATGCGGTTGGTGTTCGGCAGACGAACCCATTCGTCCGCAAGAGGTTGACCATGCAGAATGTTCAGCGCCTTGAAGATGCCGACCAGATAGGAGATGCGTAGCAGCACGTCTGGATCGAGCACCCGGCCGTCCGGATGCTTCTTCATGGCGTAGTATGGTCCGTTGCTGACGCCGCCAAGTAGCTGTCGCGCGTCCTCATCGCGAACGTCCCACAGATCGATCATATTGAAGAACGCCTTGAGCGCGGATGCGCTTAATCGCTCGCGCGCTTCTTTGGAGGCGAGATCCACCAGGGGTGATGGATCGAAGCGGGTCGACGGATAGGCCAGACCGACCATTGAGAACTCCTGTTCGGGAGAGAATAGGCTATGATTCTGAAGTATTCAAGAGACTACCCTCTGCCCTGACACGTTTTACCTTCCCGGCGCCCCGGCCACGCTGCGACGACCGGGTGCCGCGCCTCACAAACTCAGCGCCGGCACCGCCATCCACCGCCCCTCGGTGACGCTGCGATACGCGAGATCGGCGAGTTGCACCGCCTTCGCTCCCTCCACCAGCGTCGGCACATACGGCGCGTCCTCCGCGACATGGCGCAGGAACGCCTCCCAGCACTGCCGGAACGGATTGCCGGCGGGCAGCGTGTCTGGCACCTCCTGCCACTGCGCATAAAAATCCATCCCGGACGGCCGCCCGCCACCGAAGAACGCCTCGGGCGTGTTCACCGCCGCCTGGGTGAAGCAGCGTAACCGCCCGGCCACCGCCGAGCCCAGCGTGCCGTCGATCTGCACCACCATCGTGTCGTCGCGCCGGATTCGCGTCGCCCAGCTATTGGTGATCACCCCCACTGCGCCACCGGCAAGTTGCAACAGCGCGTGCGACGTATCCTCAACGTCCACCGCATAGCTGCGCCCCTGCTCGTCCACCCGCTCCGGGATCGCCGTCGCCATCAGCGCGCACACGCCGGTCACCGGCGCGGCCAGGCGGTCGATCATGTAACGCCAGTGCGCCATCATATCGAGCGCGATCCCGCCGCCCTCCGCACGCCTGTAGTTCCAGCTTGGGCGCTGACATTCCTGCGTCTTGCCGTCGAACACCCAGGATCCCGCGTCGATCCGGATCGACAAAACGCGCCCGAAAAATCCCGAGTTCCTGACGAACAGCAGCTTGGCGAAGCCGGGCAGGAACAGCTTGTCCTGGATCACGCCGTGCTTCAGTCCCGCGGCGTCAGCCGCGCGCGCCAGCGCCATCGCCTCGTCCACGGTGGGCGCGGTCGGCTTTTCGATATGGATGTGCTTGCCGGCGCCGATCGCCTGTCGCACGCGCTTCGGGCGATCCCCGGTCGCGGCGCAATCCATGAAAATCGAGTCCGGACCGGCCAGCGCCTCCTCCAGGCTTGTGGTCCAGCGCTGGCCGCCATGCGCCGCCGCCAGCGCCCTCAGACGCGCGGCATCCCGCCCGACCAGCAACAGCTCGGGGATCAGGCGATCGCCATTGCGCAACGGCAATCCGCCCTCCGCCGCGATCGCCAGCAGGTTCGCCATGTGCTGGGTCGTGCCCATCCGTCCGGTCGCGCCGTTGATGATGATGCCGATGCGCTGTTCAGCCATGCGTTGCCGCCCTTGGACCAGGCCCGGAGGATTCCTGCGGCCGAGGCAACGATCACGCCACAAACGCACACTGCCGTCGACCGCGGGAACCGATGAATGCCGCTCTGGGGTCTGGCAGCAGTGTGACATTCCGACGTAATCCAAATCATTTGCAGAAATCGCGCCGGCATCAACCGTTCGTTAAGACTCTCGGTCTATGTTCCTGATTTGTGCAAGGCAGCGTGGCTAACCCGGCATCGGCCGCAGAAACCCCACCGGACCTTGGGACGGAGCCGCTTACGCGCAGTGTCCGTCAGTCGGCCGGCAGAATGCTCAGGCACCAGTCCCACCTCGCGCAACGAGGTCGAAGACGCTCTGCGCGATAGAAGCAAGGATACGACAATGTTCACGTTCCTGAACAACCTCAGTGCGCTGGCACAGGACAAGCGTGGCGTGACCGCGCTGGAATATGGCCTGATCGCGGGCCTTGTGGCCGTTGCGATCGTGACGTCGGTGACGGCGCTGGGCGCCAAACTGGTCTCCACCTTCACCACCATCGCCGGCGCCCTGCCCGGGTAGACGGGAACGAGGGCAATGCCTGCCGGTCAGCACGGCTCGAGCGTCACCGGAGTCAAGCGATATTTTGCACAACCCCAGGCCACGGGTTCGTCGGCCGGCTGGCACAACGTCGGTTATTCGCTTCACCGAGATCCGCGCGACGACGCCTCCGATGCGCCGCGCGGACGTAGCAAGGCTGTCACAATGTTCACGATCTTTGAGCGCCTCGGAGCGCTCGCGAAAGACCAACGCGGCGTGACCGCGCTGGAATATGGCCTGATCGCCGGCCTTGTCGCCGTGGCGATCGTCACCTCGGTGACCGCTCTCGGCACCCAACTGACCGCAACCTTCACCACAATCACCGCCGCATTGCCCTGATCGCAGCGACGGCAGGCGCCCAACACGGCCTGATCGTCAAAACAACCTGGCAAGGTCACGAGCCCGATGACCGATCCATTTACACTGCATTTCTGGTTTCTGTTCGCCGCGGCAACGGCTCTGCTGTTCGCCGCGGCGCACGACGTGGCCGTGCGCACGGTTCCTAACTCCGTATCGATCATCGTCGCGGCGGCCGGGCTGGGACTCAACGCACTCAATGGACAATTCATTCCGCCCCTGTTCGGCGGCGGCCTAGTGTTCGCCGGCGCGTGGTATTGCTGGCGGCAGGGCTGGATCGGCGGCGGCGACGTCAAGCTGCTGAGTGCCTGCGCTTTACTGGTGCCGCCCACCTCGGTGCCCGAGTTGCTCATCAGCACCGCCATCGCCGGCGGTTTGCTCGCCCTCTCCTATCTGCTCATCGCACGACTGTTGCCGAATCGCGTCATCCCGCAACCGCGCAATCTGGTCCGGCGCATCTGGCGCGCCGAACAGCGGCGAATACGGCGAGGCCTGTCGCTTCCCTATTCCTGCGCCATCGGCACGGGCGTGCTGCTGACATTCTGCACCCCGATCCCGTTCGGATAATCCGATGTCTCTTCGCACTGCCCTGTTGGTGGCGATCGTGCTGGGTCTTGGTGGGCTCGGCACGGTTGCGTGGATCGGCATGCAGCTTCCTGCGAAGCCAGTGGTCGCGGCAACCGTCGCATCGGCACCGCCGCCCACGACGCAAATCCTGGCGGCCGCGCATCCGTTGCGTGCCGGCAGCCTGCTGAAATACGACGACATCCAGCCGCGCGAAGTGCCGGCGTCCGAGGCGCCGGCGAACGCCCGCACCGATACGCCGCAGGCGCGCGCCGACCTGGTCGGCTCCATGATCCGCCGCAGCCTGCTGCCACAGGAGATTTTGCTGCCGGCGGACCTGCTGCGGCCAGGCGATCACGGCTTCCTCGCCGCGGTGCTGCGGTCGGGCATGCGGGCCACCACCATTGGCGTCGATGCGGTCAGTGGCACCGCCGGACTGATCTGGCCCGGCGACCATGTGGACGTGATCCTGACGCAGGTCACCGACGACCAGACCCTGCCCGTCTCCCGCCGCGCCTCGGCCGAGAGCGTCCTCGGCGATGTCCGTGTGATCGCCATCGATCAGCAAATGATGCAGGGCGCCACGGGCACCAGCACGGAACAAGGCGCCACCCACACCGTGACGCTGGAAGTGACCGAAGCGCAGGCCGAGCGCGCCGCCTTGGCCGCGCGGCTTGGCCATCTCTCGCTCATCGTGCGTGCCGCGGACGCCGCGCCGGATGCGCAAGGCAACACACCGACCACGACCTGGGGCGGGGATGTGTCACCGGCCCTCAACCAGGGACGCACCGCCGGGCGGATCATGCGGATCTACCAGGGAACCTCCGACGCGAAGGAACTCCGGTTCTGATGACAAATCGTCGCCCTCATCTTTGGCTGGCCATTTGGCTCTGCCTCGGCACCGCTGCCCAGGCCCAACCGGCGCAGCCCAGCGACGCAGCGCAAGCCGCCGCGGGGATGGCACGGGGCATCGCTGCCACCACGCTCGCGCCGGCAACCGCGCTGGGCGCGGTGCAGGCACAAGGCAACGGGCCGATGGTGGTGCCGATGCCCAGGGCGCCTGGCGCCCCTCTCCGCCTGGCTGCGCCGGCTGGGCCGCTCAGACCGATGCGCGCGCAAGCGCTCGCGTTGGAAGCCGGCACCGGGCGGCTCGTGTCGCTGGATGTGCCGGCGGCCAGCGTGTTCGCCGCCGATCCGCATGTTGCCGAGGTTCGTCCGGCCTCGCCGACGACGCTGTTCGTGCTTGGCATTGCGTCCGGGCGCACAACGATCGCCGCGATCGACGACAATGGCGACGCGATCGCGCAGTACGACGTGATCGTGCAGCCCTCCACCTACGCGGCCGCGCAGGCGGAGCGAGCCATCGGCAGGGTGCTGCCCGGCCGCGGCGTCCATGTGGCAACGCGCCCCAACGGCCTGATGGTTAGCGGCACCTTGCAGACGGCGGGCGAAGCGGATCAGGCGATCGAGGCCGCGCGCGACTTCCTTGCCACCGGCCAGACGGTCGAGAGCAAAATTGCGGTGCTCTCCAGTGTGCAGGTGAATTTGCGGGTGCGCATCGCCGAAGTGAGCCGCAACGTGCTTCGCAACATCGGAGTGAATTGGTCGGCGCTCGGCAACATCGGCAAGATCGCGGCGTTCCCCGCACTTGGTTTGAACGTCAACACCGACGTTACCCAGGCGCTCGGCATATACCCGGGAAATCCGCTGCTGATCGGCGGCAACTTCAATGGGGTCATCGATGCCCTGGCGCAGGACAACCTCGCGCATGTGCTGGCCGAGCCTAATCTGACCGCCATGAGCGGCGAGACCGCAAGCTTCCTGGTGGGCGGCGAGTTCCCCATCCCGGTTGCCCAGCAGAACAACCAGGTCACCATCGATTTCAAGCAATACGGCGTCAGCCTCGCCTTCGTGCCCACGGTGATATCCGGCAGCCGCATCAACATGAAGGTGCGGCCGGAGGTGAGTGCACTGACCACGCAGGGAGCGGTGCAGCTCAGCGTGGGCAACAGCTCGATCCAGGTGCCGGCGCTGACCGTGCGAAGAGCAGAGACCACGGTGGAACTGGCGAGCGGACAGACGTTCGCGATCGCGGGACTGTTGCAGGACAACACGGCGATGACCGGCAACGCGATACCCGGCATCGGCGAGATGCCAGTGCTGGGCGCGCTGTTTCGCTCCGACTCGTTCCAGCGCAACGAGACCGAATTGGTGATCGTCGTGACGCCGTACCTCGTCAACGGCGTGTCGGACCCGGCGCAGTTGAAGCTGCCGACCGACGCCTGGAAACCACCCAGCGACCTGGAGCGTCTGCTGCTGCTGCGTCAAAGCGCGCGCGATGACGGACCGGCCGCGCCAGTGCCGCACATCCCGGGCGATGCCGGCTTCATGATGCAATAAGGAAGACACGGCGATGTTCCGTTCCACCGCATTGCTTCTGCTGCTCTCGCTGACCGGCTGCGACAAGATCGATCCATATCTGCGCGACGGCGCATGGCGGCCGAACGATGCCAACGACTCCAATCTGCGCGCCATGGTGGTGGTGCCGTCCGACCTGGTGATGGCAACGCCCGCCAGCCCCGCCGATGGTCACCTTGCGGCGGCGGCAATCGACCGGTTGCGCCACAACCTCGTCCGGCCATTGCCCGACAGTGGCGTGGCGCAGCTCGTGCCGGTCAGCAGCGCATCGCCAGCACCGCCGCCCGCGCCGCCGGCAGGGAACAGCGACTGATGCCCCCCGACGGCACAATGCTCGCGGACCCACCGGCAGCCGAAACGGAACGGCCCGACAGGCCGCGCGTCATCGCCTTCGTCGGCGACCAGGAGACCGAATCCGCGCTGCGCGAGGGCCTGCTGGAAGCGGTGCCGCAAGGTTTCGAAATTCGCCGCGGCACCGTGCGCGCAGCGATGACGGCGCTGCACAAGATGCCTACGCCGCACGTGCTGATCGTCGATGTCAGCGGCGAGGATCAGCCGCTGACCGCATTGGGTGAACTGTCCGACGTGGTCGAACCCGATGTGCGCGTGCTGGTCATCGGCGACCGCGAGGACCTCAATTTCTACCGCCAGATGACCCACGGCCTGGGCGTATTGGAATACCTGTACCGGCCGCTGATGCGCGACATGGTGGCGCGGTATTTCGGTCCGCTGATCCTGCATGGCACGCCGATGACCGAGGGCGTGCTGGGCGGTCGTGTCGTTACCGTGACCGGCGCGCGCGGCGGCGTCGGCGCCAGCACCATCGCCGCCAACCTCGCCTGGCATTTCGGTGTCGAAGCGCGGCGGCACACTGTGCTGCTGGATGCCGACCTGCATTGCGGAACCGCTGCGATGCTGCTCGGCGCCAAGACCGGCTCCGGCCTGCGCACCGCGCTCGAAGCGCCGGATCGCATCGACGAGCTGTTCGTCGAGCGCGCCGCCCAGCCGGTCAGCAAGCGGCTGCACGTGCTGGCCGGCGAGGAGAAGCTGACCGAAACCGTCGGCTACACGCCGGACGCCGCGGCGCAGCTGCTGGAAGCACTGCGGCGACGCTACAATTTCGTCGTCATCGACCTGCCCTATTCGGCACTGCCGCTGCACCGCGACCTGCTGATGATGGCGCATCAGCGCGTGCTGGTGATGGACCCCACGCTCGCCTCGGTGCGCGACATGCTGCGGCTGCTGGCCCTGCCCAACGGCCCGATGCAACCACGCCGCGGCGTGCTGGTCCTGAACCGCGACAACCTCCCCGGCGGCCTCAACCGGCGGCAGTTGGAAGAAGGGCTCAAGATGCCGCCCGACGTCGTCATCCCCGACCTGCCCAAGGTGGTTGGGCACGCCGCCAACATGGGCGAGGCGGCCGTGGTCACACCCGGCGGGTTCCGTAAAGCGATGCTGCTGCTGGCGCGCGAAGTAGCATTCGTCCGATTGCTCGACAGCGGCACGCCCGGCAACGCGCCGGCGACCGGCAGGACCGGACGGCTGCGCCGCCTGCTCGGGTTGAAATCATGAACGTCCTGACCCCCAGCTTCGGCCGGCGCAGCAAGCATCCGGAACCGGCAACTCCCGTCCCGGACCAAGCGACGCCGGCGGAAACACCGTCGGGCGCCGCGCCCGACGAGACCCTCGCCATCCACGCAATTGCGAACCGCGTGCCTGGCGCGGCTCGATCCCCGCTCGATCGCCAACATGACCGCCGACCGCCTTGCCCTGGAAGTCGAACGCGTCCTCTCCGAGATCGCGACCGAGCACCACTTCCAACTGAACGCGCGCGAGCAACGCCAACTCGCCGGCGAGTTGGTCGACGACATGCTGGGCCTCGGCCCGCTCGAGCCATTGCTCGATGATGACAGCATCACCGACATCATGGTGAACGGCCCGAACCGGGTGTTCGTCGAGCGCCGCGGCAAAGTGGTACTCAGCGGACATCCGTTTCCGCGATGCGTCCCACGTGGCCAACATCTCGCAACGGATCGCCTCGGCGATCGGCCGCCGCATCGATGAATCCAGCCCGATGGTGGATGCGCGGTTGAAGGACGGCTCGCGCGTCAACATCGTTTTCCCGCCGCTGGCGCTGGACGGGCCCTATATCTCGATCCGCAAATTCTCCCGCCAGCAGATCGATTTTTCCAAGCTGGTGGCATTCGGCTCGCTCAGCCAGCAGGTCGCACGCGTGCTGGAGGTGGCCAGCCGGTGCCGGCTGAACGTGATCATCTCCGGTGGCACCGGGTCCGGCAAAACCACGCTGTTGAATGCCATGTCGCGGTTGATCGACCACGGCGAGCGCATCGTCACCATTGAGGATGCCGCCGAACTGCAATTGCAGCAGCCGCACGTGGTGCGCATGGAAACCCGCCCGAACAGCCTGGAGGGACGTGGCGAGATCACCCAGCGCGACCTGATCCGCAACGCGCTGCGGATGCGCCCAGACCGCATCATCGTCGGCGAGGTGCGCGGCTCGGAAGCCTTCGACATGCTGCAAGCGATGAACACCGGCCACGACGGCAGCATGTCCACCGTCCACGCCAACACCACCCGCGACGCGGTGACCCGGATCGAGAACATGGTGCAGATGGGCAATATGGGACTCCCCGCGCACTCGATCCGCGCGCAGTTTGTCGGCGCGGTGGACCTGATCGTTCAGGTGGAACGCCATCGCGACGGCAAGCGCCGGGTGACGCAGGTGACCGATGTGTGCGGCCTGGAAGGCGACACCGTCATCCTCAACGACATCTTCCTCTACCAGGTGGAAGGCGAGACCATGGCCGGTGGACTGGTCGGCCACTACCGCATCAATCGCGCCCGGCCCAGCTTCCAGACGCGGCTGTCGTATTTCGGCCTCGAACGCGCCTGGCTCGCCGCGCTCGAAGAAGCCGAGCCATGAGCCCGGTCCTGCCGCTGCTGTTCGGGGGCACCTGCGTGCTAAGCGCGGCGGACTCGGCGTCAGCGCCATCATGAACGAACAAAAGCAGCGGCGGCACTTTCACGAACGGATGCTGCTGGTGGCGGCGCCGTATATGCGGAGCAGTCCGCTTGCCGTGACCGGCCGCGGAACCATGGGCGCGGCGCCGGTAGCGCGACTGATCGCCCCGCTGGCACGGTTGTTCGGCTACGACCCGGCCCGCGCGGAGCATAATCCGCTCCGCTGGTGGATCGTACTCGGCATCGCCCTGCTGGCGGCGCGGGCATTCGCCATGATGGTGGGAATGTTCGCCGGCGCGTGGTCGATACTGGTCATTCCGGTGGCATGGGTGATGGTCAGCCGTTTCATCTTCAACTGGAGCGAGCAACGGCGCCGCAACGCGCTCTATGCGCAGTTTCCGGACGCGCTGGCGATGATCGTCCGGGCGGTACGGGTCGGCATCCCGCTCGGTGAAGGCATCCGCACCGTGGCGCGGGAGGCCGACGCGCCGACCCGTCCGGAATTCGCATCGCTCTACGATCGGATTGCGATCGGCGTGACGTTGGATGAGGCGCTGCGCGAGATGGCAGGCCGCAACAAGCTTCCGGAATATCGCTTCTTCGCCACGGCGCTTGCGCTGCAAAGCCAGACCGGCGGCGGACTGACCGAGGCGCTGGACGGACTTGCCGACGTGATGCGCAAGCGCCTGGCATTGAAGGCGCGCGGCAATGCGCTGGCGGCGGAGGCCAAGACCTCGATCATCATCCTCGCATCGCTGCCCTTCGTTGCCGGCGGCGCTCTTGGGGTCTTGAACCCGCATTACATGGGCCGTCTGTTCACAGAGCATGCCAGCCAGAAAGTGCTGTTGGCGGCGATCGTGCTGCTGGGCAGCGGGCTGCTGGTGATGCGCGGCATGATACGCAAGGCGCTATCATGATGCCCTGGCTCGCCGTCGCGCTGGTCTGTGGTTTGGCGGCAGTGCTCTCCGTGTCGCTGGTGCTGTGGCGCGACCTGCGGCAGGCCGAGCAATTGTCGCGGCGGTTGCGCATGGTGCGGCACGCCGCCGGCCCGATCGACGCCGATCCGCATGACGGGCTGCCGACGCCGCTGCGGATCGTCACCGCGATCGGCGAAGCCATCGCGCGCAGCGGTGCCCTGTCTACCCGCACATTGGAGGAATTGCGTCAGACGCTTGAAATCGCGGGTTTTCGTGGCGGGCACGGGCTGGGGTTGTTCGTCGGTACCAAGCTGCTGCTGGTGGCAGGGTTGCCAGCGGCAACGCTGTTGCTGCCGTGGCTGCTGCGCCTGACCCTGCCGCATCCGGGCTTGTTTGCCGCTGCCGCGGCTGCCATCGGCCTGCTGGCGCCCGACAAGGTCGTGCAGCACCTGCGCCAGCGCCACCTGCGCGCGCTGGACGCCGGCATGCCCGACGCGCTGGACATGCTGGTGATCTGCGGCCAGGCCGGGCTGGGTATGGAAGCCAGCATCGAGCGGGTGGGGGTCGAGATCCACCACGCCCATCCCGCGGTCGCCGAAGAGCTGACGCGAACCGCCCACGAAATGCAGGTGAATGCCGATATCAGGGCCGCCTTGCTCAACCTGGGGAAACGCACCGGGCTGGAGGGTGCGCGCCGGTTGGCCGCGGTGCTGATCCAATCCATGCAGTACGGCACGCCGCTGACCCAGGCACTGCGCACGCTCTCGGCCGAGCAACGCCAGGAGATGCTGGCGAAATTCGAGGCCAAGGCGGGACGCCTGCCGGTGTTGCTGACGCTGCCGATGATCCTGTTCATCCTGCCCTGCGTGTTTCTGATCGTTGCCGGTCCGGCGATGGTCGACGTCTATCGGACGATGATGAAATGACCACTCGAACGATGCTGCTCAGGACTCGCGTGGGAATAACCGCTTCAACTGATCGCGTCGCAATGCCCTGTGTCATGGGCGTCCCCGGGCGTTTGACCCGGGGATCAGGCCCGGCCACCCAGGACTTTGCTGCTGGCAACAAGAAAAGTCGTGGGTGGCTGGCCATGACACGAGACGTTTCGGCGCGACTGATTGAAGCACTTACTTTCCCGCGGAACCCTATGCCCCGAAAGCCACCCCAAGGATGCTCCTCAAAATGACGAGCCATGGCCGCATCAATGGCACACTATGCCTCCTGCTGGTGCTCTCTGGTTGCGCAACCCGGGGGCCGGCGGACCAGCGCGGCGCCACGCCCGGCGTGAATATCGCCGATGCCGCGCTGGACGGTGGCATGCCGCAGACCGCACTCGACGTGACCCGCACGATCCTCCAATCGGATCCTCGCAATGTCGGCGCATTGCTGCGTCAGGGCGCCGCACTGACACAGCTCAACCAGCCCGATGCGGCGATGGAGGCGTATCGCCGCGCGCTGGCGGTGGACCCAACTGCGGCGGCCGCGTTGCTTGGCCTCGGCCGGCTGGAGCTATCGCGCGGCAGTGCCGCGGAGGCCGAACGCAACTTCACCAGGCTGCTGGCCGCCACGCCCAACGACAAGCGCGTGCTCAACGATCTTGGGATCGCGCTCGACCTTCAGGGGCGCCACGATGCAGCGCAGGCGGTTTACGACAAGGTGCTGCGGCTTGACCCGAACAACCGGGCGGCGTCGGTCAATCTGGCCTTGTCGCTCTCGCTCAGCGGCCAGGCCGACCGGTCCGTGGCGATGTTGCGGGAACCCGCCTCAAGGCCCGATGCGACCCCGCGCCTGCGCCAGGACTTCGCGGTGGCGCTGGCGCTATCCGGCAATTCAACGGACGCCAGGAAGTTATTGCTCAACGATCTTTCGCCCGGCGATGCCGCGGCAGCGCTGGCTGGATACGAGGCGGTCGATGCCAAGGACAAATGACCGCGACGGCAACACCGGGCGCTTTGCCGCCCCGCTGACCGAGCTTCGCACGATTGCGGGCCGACGGGGGCCAGGCATCGATCCACCGGCCTCGCGGCACGCGGCGGCCGCAGGGGACAGCCGCCGTGGAATTGGCGCTGATCGCGCCGATGCTGATGATCTTGTTCGCGGGGATCATCGATTTGGGCCGGGTGTACTACGAGGAGATCGAGCTTTCCTCAGCCGTCGCCGCCGCCGGGCAATACGCGCTGGTCAACGGCTCCAGCATCAGTTCCACCAACGCGGCGAGCCTGGCCGCCACGCTCAGTGGCATCGTCGCCAACACCAACGGCGCCGCCTGGGCGAATGCAACGGTGACGGTCAACGACGGTGGCACCAGCGTGGTCAGCGGTGGCGTGACGACAGCCAGCGGCACGGTGGCAAACGCGAATAGCCTGCTAGTGCCCGACCGGCGGTCTGGCAAGCTGGAGCTGGGGCAGCGCCGCCACCTGCGGCACCAGTTGTGCCGGCGGCACGCTGGCCGGCAAGTTCGTCACCATCACCGGCACCCGATCCTTCAGCGCCATCTTCGGCAATTACGGCCTGATCGGGTACCAGGACCCTGCATCAAAGCACCATCGTGCAAGCGCAATGAGGAATTCAGCAGGGCACCACCGCGGTGGAGTTCGCCATTTGCGCTCTGGCGATGGTGTCGATCGTCGTCGGCTTCATCGAATTCGGCCAGTTGGTCTGGACCTTCGAGGTGTTGCAGGAAGCCGCGTCCGAGGGCGCGCGCTGCATGGGTCTGGCCGCCAAGTCCTGCGCGTCAGCCGGCGTCTACAACTCGGTCAACACCACGAACTATGTCGTCAGCCTGGCGGCGTCGCGCGGCGTTGTCATCCGCGCGGCAACGGTCGCGCTGAACAACAATGCAACCTGCGGCGGAGCCACCGGATTCTCGAAGGTCTCCATCACTTACGATTTTACCACGGTGGCGCCAGCATTGATTACCGTGCTCGCCAATGGGCTCACTGTACCCGCCTCGGCCTGCTTCCCCAACGGATGAAGGCCGCGATGCCAGGGCCCGCCCCGCGAAGGCCGGAGGCAGAGCCTCGGGGACCACGAGCCACGCTGGTTCATGCGGCAGCACCACATCAACCCCGAGGAAACGGTGCGCGCGCACCTGGACCTGGGAGCGCGTCGCAGCCTGGGGATGCATTTCGGCACGTTCCAGTTGACCGACGAGGCCATCGATGCGCCGATGCACGCGCTGCGCGAGGCGCGGTCCAAGGCCGGTGTCGCGCAAGCGGAAGTCGACGTGCCGGGGTTCGGCGAAACGCGAGACTACGCGGTTGGCTGACTGCAAACGCCAAGCCGGTCATGCAGCCGGCGGGCATGACGCCTTCGGCCACGCCTGTCGGTGACGGGCACCCGAGCGATCGTTACCCTGGCGGAAATCTCCCCCTGCTTCGTCACAATGGTTCCCACCGTGCCGCTTATGCCGCAGAGGGGGAGGCAGACCCAGCCATGGAGACCGTTGCTCTCGCTTTCTTCGTGATCATCCTGGCGCTCATTGGCACGGCGTGGGCGTCCTGGCTGATCGGCATCGGGCTGCTGCTCCTTCTGCTTGCGGGTGAAACGATCCTGATCGTGTCCGACCCGCAGTCCCTGTCCCCGCTGCTTCCGGCGCCGGCACTCCACGGCTGGACGTTGGCCGTCGCGCTGTGGTCCGCGTTCGTCCTGGCGGCGGCCGGCGGAGCGACACTCGCGTGGCATGTCCGAGCCGCCGGCTTGGCACCCAACCAGCAATTGGCGTCAGGCAGCATGCCGTCCTCCGACTCCGGTGCCGGGCTCCTGGAGGGCCTCACGCGCCGCCATTTGTTCTTCGCGGTTGGCGCGATGTTCGGCGTCTGCCTGTTGCTCGGCTTGCTCGGCGTGGCGCTGGGCGAGACCAGCGTGCCGCGCGCCGTGCTGCTGGCGGTGTTCTCGGTCACCACCGTCGTCACGCTGCTGATGACAATCGACGCGCTGCGCTTCGAGCCTTTAGAGTTGCAGTCGAGCTGGGGCGGGTTGGGCGGCGGATTGGGCGGCTGGCGGCTGTCACGCTCGGCGGTGCTGCTGCTGGTCTCGGTTGCCTTTGCCGGCGCCGCCGTGGTGGTCGGCATCCCCCCGGCAAAACCGGACGCCAAGCCGCAAGCCGTGGAAGCGATCGACCGCAGCATCACGCTGTCACTGCATTCCGCCACGACCAAAGCCGCGCCGGAAAACAGGGGCGCCGCATCCGGCTCGGGAACGCCCACGCCCCCAAGCGGCGGCTGATCGATGGGCTTCCGCTTCAACGATCTGGAGACAGGCGCCGACGCGGCCGGCTGGACCGAGGAATGGTACTTCCCGCAGCGGCCGATCTTCCTCCGTTCCAACGCCTACGACACGCTGGAACGCGAATTGCGCGGCTATGTCAGCGGCACGATTACCGGCCGCTCTTTCCTGATCGCGGCGCATCGCGGCGTCGGCAAGACCTCTCTGGTGCTGCGTGCCACGGACCAACTGGAACGCGAGGTGATCCGCAAGGCGGTGGACGGCCGGGACGGTCCCTATGCCGGGCGGGACGCCCGCCACGCGACCTGGCAGCGGCCGATGCTGGTGAAGCTGAACGGCAGCAGCTTGCTCGCGCCGCCCAAAAACGATGGCGACATGGCGCTGACGCCGGCCGAGCGCACCAAGGCGAAGTCCGATGCCGCCGGGGCAGCCTCGGCCGAAACAGCGCTGCAGCAGATCACCATCACGCTGTATCGCGCGTTGGCACGGGAAGTTGCGACGGCGTTCGCGCTGCATGCCCGCGCGCAACTGCACCGCGCGCAGGGGCCGCGACCCTCCTCACGCGACCTGTTGGAGATCGCGGCGCAGTTGACCCTCGACCTTGACCGCGCACCTGAGCTCGCCGGATTGCGGCGTGCCTGGGACCGGCTGGGGCGGCTGCCGTTCGGCGTGCTGTGGCCAGGTGTGGTCACCCAGCGCCTGGCGGCCTCCGGCCTGCGCGACCTCGGCCTGGGCGAGATCGTCGCGATCGCCGCCGCCAACCAGGCCTTCCAGGTCTGCACCGGCCGCGTCGAGGCCTCGGAAAGCACCAAAGGATCGGCCCAGCGGGAGACCAACCTGGAAGTCAGCGCCAAGCTGGACCTGAAGGACGCCGCCAACAAATTGTGGTCGCTGACCGCCGGCGGGCTGGTCGGCGCTGCCGTGCTGGGTAGTTCCGGCGGCGCCCCCGCCGCGATCGCCAGCGGACTGGGCACCGCGCTGCTGAGCACGCTGGCGCTGGGCTGGTCGAGCACGCGCAGCCAGCGCACCGAACGCAGTGCCGACTATACATTCATCATCGACCGCAGCATCCAGACGCTCGATCGCGACCTGCCGGTGGTGATCGATCGCATCCGCGCCGCCGGCCTGGCGCCCGTCTTCCTGATCGACGAGCTCGACAAGCTGGAGAAGCCGGTCGAAAGCATCGCCACGATCATCAAGCGGCTGAAAAACCTTACGACGGATTACGGATTCTTCTGCTTCCTCACCGACCGCGCCTATTTCGACGAGATCGAACGCAAGCTGCGCGAGGAAGCCTATCCGCCGGAGCATACGTTCTTCAGTCACCGGATGCTGGTGCTCTACCGTCCCGCCGAATTGGCCAGCTACGTGCGCGCGTTGTGGATCGCCGATCCGCCGGGGGCGCCGGACGATCCGCAGGGCCTGGAGGCGCTGTGGATTCTGACCTGCATGGTCCTGCACCGCGCCGAACTCAACCTCACCGACGTCCGGCGGGAGATCGGCCGGCTGTGCGACGCCGACGGCAATCTGCTGCCGGAGATCGGCGATATCTGCAGCAGCCCGCAATACCTCGTGCCGATGGCCATGCAGCTCGCCTTCGAGCATGTCTTGCGGCATCCCGATATCCGCCGCCGGGTCGATGGCGACAACGCCTTCGCACAACTCGGCATCGAGGTGCTGTACGTGATCGCGCGTGCCTGGGATGACGGCGAGCCGGAGGTGGACCTCACTCTTGAAGCCGTGCGCGGCGAGTTGATCGCGCGGCGGAAGATCGGCGGGGACAGCGCGGCGCAGAAGGCGGAACTGGCAAAGTCCGTCCCCGAGGCGGATCTGGTGCTGCTGGTGCAGAAGACCTGCGCGCTCGCCGACCTGCTGCAAAGTTTTGCCGGCCTGCGTGAGCGCATCCTGCTGGAGGACGAGTTCCGCATCCCGCGGCAGCCGCTGCCCACCGCTCCGTACGCCTCGACGAGGGACAGCGAGCAGGCCAAGATTGCCACCTTGTCGCTGCTGTTGCTGACCATGCCGGGACGCAACCCCGGTGTCGTCGCGCCCCTCCCAGGCCACCCCTCGGTCTACCGCTTCCTGTTCGATCGTTATGGTGTCGAGAAGAGCGACGCCTCGCCCGCGGCACAACTTCAGGCGGTGCAGACCGGGATCACGTTCCTGGACGATTTCAAAGCGGCGGTGGCCGAGTTTGGCTTCACTCTGGAGGAGTTGTTCGCCGCCGGCGTGCTGCCCGCCAACCTCAATCCGGCAACTCTGGAGCAAAGCGCCGCGCGGCTGCGTCCCGTCATCGAACTCGGCAAAGCTGGCGGACCCGGCAGACCTGACGAACCTGACCAGACTGGCGAGCCTGCAGGTCGACGTCACGCTGATCCGCGGCCTGCCCACCACGGTCAATGCGATCAGCCGTGCGATTGTGAAGATCCTGGCCCTGGCCATTCTGGTGCGCGAGAAGGCAGCAAAGATCACCCCCGGCGTATCGGGCGCCGCCGCGCTGGCCGCGATCGACCGGATGCTGGGTGTGTCGGCATTGGTCGGTGGTTTGTCCACCGCAATACTCGGCGTTGCGGAACTGCAAGGCCTCAAGTCGGCCGGCTCCGAGGTGGTCAACCGGCTGGCCGAAGGCGCTGCCTTTGGTGACGCAAAGGACAAGGCCTGGTGGTGCCAGACCCTTGCCAACGAATGTGGGCGTTTGCGCCGCAGTCCGGAAGTCGCCGCGCAGGCGCAACCACCGCAGCAGGATCCGGAGGAGCATCCGGACCCGGACCAGCATCCGGATCATGATCCCCTGGAGGCATGGCGGGTCCGGGTGGTACGATGGCTGGCCCGGCGGGGGTCGCCGATCGAACGACCGCTCGAGTGGGCAACGCCTGAACCGCCGGTCACCTACAACGATATTGTCATGGCGGCTGCCGGTGTACCGCCGTGGACTGTACTGCGACCGGATATGCAAAGCATGACCGTATCGGAATGGAGCCGATTCTTGCGTACTGACGTTTCCAGGCACGACACCGCCTCCACCGGGCTGGGGCTTCGCTGCGGGATTGCGCGCTCTCGGGTTCGGACGCACGGCGCTGGACGCTACGAAGGTGCCGGAGTTCATAAAAGGTGCGCTGGACGATCGCCCGTTCGTGCTGCAAGTCCTATCCACGAATTCCGCGATCGGCGGTCCGCCCGACATCGAGCAAAACCCGATCTTCGCTGTTCCCAAGGCAGAGCAGAATACTTATGCTGGTGTGATTCGGTGGCTGACAGAGCATGTGCCGTTGCTGAAAGTCGCTGAGGAGGAAGGTGCATGAGCGACGCTAATACGCCCAAACCCGACCGGACGCTGATCGAGGAACTCGCGGCCAAGGTCGGACGCGTTGTCATATCCCCGCGCCAACCGACGCGCGGCGACCGCGATGACGTGAATACGATCTACGGTGCGCGCACCTTCGGCGAGATTTCCCGCGCGATCACGCGACGCTTCGCCGCCGAGCCGCCAAATTCGTCGGTTCCCACGCCGCCTCCGCCGAGCGTCAAGCCGGAACCGCGCTGACCTGCGTGGCGGCTTGATTCGCCGCGCGTCCGGCGCCTGGTCCCGCAACACGGTTGGATAGCGCGTCACCGTCAGGTAGCGCGGCATGTCCGATATGCCGGCCAGGAACGCGCCGTGTCCCGTGCCCAGGCGGCCCTGGATCATCGCGGAAAGCCGTTGGAAGCGGGGCCGCGCATCCACACGGTGTCTGGCGCCTGCTCCCGCAATACGGTTGGATAGGGCGTCACCGTCAGGCAGCGCGCCATGTCCGATCCCACGTTCGACCCCGATGCCGGCGAGGAACTCGCCTTGTCCCGGGCCCAGGCGGGCCAGCCGCCGGTCCAGGAAGCCACCAGCCGAGACCGCGGCATCGGGCCATTCGCACGGCTCGTGCTGCGCGGCGCCACCGTCATAGACGGCACCGGCGCCCCGCCGATCGGCCCGATCGACATCGTCGTCGAGAACGGCCGGATCACCGAGTTGCGCAAGGTCGCCGCCGCGAAGCTGCCGATCAAACCGGAACGCCGCCCAGCCGCGGGGGACCACGAGATCGACTGCCACGGCAAATGGGTGACGCCCGGCTTCATCGACTGCCACGCCCATGCCGGCGTGCCCTATCACGCCGCCAACGGCTGGGTGCCACCGGTCGATTACGTCTACAAGCTTTGGCTCGCACATGGCGTGACCACGGTGCGCGAGATGGGCTCGATGAACGGCCTCGCCTGGATGCTGCGGCAGAAAGAGCGGTCGGCCGCCAACGCCATCGCCGCGCCGCATATCGTTGCCTTCACATACTTCCCCGCCGTCAACGACATGCTGAAGGTGATCCATACGCCGGACCAGGGACGCGCCTGGCTGCGGCGGGTGAAGGAACGAGGCGCCGACGGCATAAAATTCTTCGGCGCCCCGCCGGCGATTATGGAAGCGGCGCTGGACGAGTGCCGCAAGCTCGGCCTGCGCAGCGGCTGCCACCATGCGCAGATGGCGGTCACGCGGATGAACGCGCTGACCTCCGCGCGCTGGGGCCTGACCAGTGCGGAACACTATTACGGCCTGCCCGAGGCGCTGTTCGAGGACCGCGTGGTGCAGGCCTATCCCACCGACTACGACTACAACGACGAGTATTTCCGCTTCGCCTATGCCGGCCAGACCTTCGCGCAGGGCGCCGAGCCCGGCAGCGCGAAATGGCGCGAGGTGATGGACGCGTTCCTGGCGCTGGATTTCACCTTCGTGCCGACCTTCGGCATCTACGATGCCAATCGCGACCTGATGCGGGCGCGGCAGGCCGACTGGCAGCACGACTACGCCTGGAAGAGCCTGTGGAAATACTTCCAGCCGCAGCGCGGCGGCCACGGCTCGTACTGGGTGCGCTGGACCACCACCAACGAGATCGAGTGGAAGCAGAACTACCGGATCTGGATGCAGTTCATCAACGAATACAAGAACCGCGGCGGCCGTGTGTGCGCCGGCAGCGATTCCGGCTTCATCTACCAGATCTTCGGCTTCGGCTTCATCCGCGAGCTGGAATTGCTGCAAGAGGCCGGCTTCCACCCGCTGGAGGTGCTGCGCGCCGCCACGACCCAGGGCGCGGCCCTGCTGGGCATCGACGACGAAACCGGCAGCGTCGAACCGGGCAAGCGCGCCGACCTGCTGGTGCACGACCACAATCCGCTCACCGATTTCAAATTGCTCTACGGCACCGGCGCGCTGCGGCTGAACGACGCGACCAACACCACGGAGTGGCACCGCGCCCTGCGCTATACGATCAAGGGCGGCATGGTCTTCGACGTCGAGGAATTGCTTGCCGACGTGCGCGCGTTGGTGGTGCAGAGCTACACCGACGACGAGGCGGCGCGACCGCGGCCGGCACGCTCCTGATTGCGCCGCTGGATTTCGTCGTCCTGACCGGTTTCCTCGGCAGCGGCAAGACGACGCTGCTGCGCGATTTCCTCGCCATGCCGGAGGCCGCCGGCACTGCTGTCATCGTCAACGAAGTCGGCGAGATCGGGCTGGACGGCGCCATCCTCGCGGAAGGCGCGGGCGGGTTGCGGATGGCGATGCTCGCCAATGGCTGCGTGTGCTGCGCTGTTGGCAGCGACCTCGCCGTCACTGTGCAGCAATTGCTCCACAACGGCGCCGCGCCGCCGCGCCGCATTGTGCTGGAAACCAGCGGTCTGTCGAAACCCGGGCCGATCCTGCGCGGGCTCGTCAGCCTCGCCGAACTGCGGCTGCGGATCAGCGTAGTGTCCACGTTCGATTGCCTGCGCTGCGCTGACGTCGCGGGGTTCGAGGAAGCCGCGGCGCAATGGGCCGGCGCTCAGGCACTGGTGCTGACGAAGCGCGACGTCGCCACGCCGTCCCAGGTCGCAGCCGCGCGTGCCATGGCGAAGGCGATCAATCCGCTGGCCGACATTATCGATCACGAGGACCGCGGCGCCTGCGTGGCTGCCGCATTCGCGCCGCGTCCGCCCGCGCCATCCGGCGTGCCGGCCACACGGCCCGACGGCGTGCGCGGGCACCCGCGCATCGCCGTCCTGCTGGTCCGCTGGACCGCGCAGCCCGCATGGCAGGATCTTGCAGCCTGGCTCGACAACCTCGCCGGATTGCTCGGCGAGCGGCTGCTGCGCGTCAAAGGCGTGGTGGCGGTGGCGGGCGTGCCGCAGCCGTTGCTGGTGCAGTCGGTCGGCACGATGTTCAGCGCGCCGCGTCCGTTCGCCGGCCCGATGGATGCGCCGTTCCTGGTGGTGATTGCCCGCGACACCGCCGCCGACGAACTCGCCCAGGTGACGCCGCTCTTGCCGGTCGTCATCAGCCGGCACGGCGCGCCCGATCCGTTTGCCCGGCGCGCGACGACGCCGTTGCGCGCGAATTAGCTTTCTCTCGTCGTTGCGAGTTGACCACCGGCCTGGCCCGTCCGAGCGATAGACGTCACCACCCCCGCCATGCCGACCTTCGTCGACATGGCTTGGCGGCGGCGGGCGTTTTCACAGCAGGCACCGCCCTTGCCATGCTTGTGGCTCACGCGCATCGTTATCATAGAGGCTCAAATTCAGGACGGACGTTATCGAGGTAGGGGCCGCCGCGACGGATAACCTCACGATGCGATGCCAGGCATGCGCTTGCGAGAATGAGTTCGGGCAGCAGGTTCTGCACGTCCTGCGGTGCGCCCTTCGCTGCGGTATGCGCAGCGTGCGGACGCGACTGCCCGGAGACGGCCCGGTTCTGCCCCTGGTGCGGTGCGCCGCAAAGGCCCGCCGCTCGTCCGGCCGCCGCGCCCCGCGAGCGCAAGCAGGCGACCGTCCTGTTCGCCGACATCGTCGGTTCGACGGCTCGGATCGCCGGGTTGGACGCCGAAGGGGCGATGGACGTCCTGCAACCGGTCGTCGCGGTCATGGCGCGCACGGTGCGCCGCTTCGACGGTACGGTGCTGCGGACGCTGGGCGACGGGATCATGGCGGCGTTCGGGGTGCCGCATGCGCGCGAGGGTCACGCGGTGCTCGCCTGCCAGACCGCGCTCGCCATACGGGCCGCGGTCGCCGCGTTGCCGGACGCCCCGATGATCCGGATCGGGCTGCACGCGGGCGAGGTCGTGTCGGGCGCGTTCGATACCGGGTCGGCGATCGAGCAGGAGGCGATGGGCCTCGCGGTGCATCTGGCGAGCAGGGTGGAGCAAGTCGCTCCGGCCGGCGAGATCTGTCTGAGCCGCGATTGCCGAACCCTGCTCGGTGCGTATTGCGATAGCGAACCGCTTGGGCCGCGCGCGTTGAAGGGCATTCCCGAGCCGGTGGAGGTCTATCGGCTGATCGGCCTGAAACCGGCGGTGAACAGCGAGCATTTCCGCGGCACCGTGCTAGCGCCTTTGCGCGGGCGGGCGGCGGAACTGGAGACGTTGCGGCAGGCGCTGCTGGACACGTCGCCGGAAGCGCCGCGCGTTATCGGCGTGTCGGGCCCGCCCGGCGTCGGCAAGAGCCGGCTCTGCTTCGAGTTCGGCGAATGGTGCCGCGAACGGCAGATCCAGGTCCTGGAGGCGCGCGCGCATGTCTTCGGTCAGGCAACGCCGCTGCTGCCGGTGTTGGAGGCGCTGCGCACGTTCTTCCGTATCGAGCCCAGGATGGACGCGGCGTCGGCGCGTGACCGGATCGATCGGGTTTTGACCGCGCTGGAGCTTCCGGTGGCGGAGGCGCTGCCGATTCTGGCGGATTTTCTGGGTTGCGCGGCGCCGGGGCCGGCGACGCCGGCGATCGACCCGATGACCCGGCGCGCGCGGCTGCGCGACATCGTCGGGCGGATGGTGAAAGCGTCCGGACGGCAGACCTCGGTGATCATCGTCGAGGATCTGCATTGGCTGGACGAAGCGAGCCAGGAGTTTCTGGAAACCTGGATGACGGCGGTGGAAGGCACCTCCGTCCTGATGGTGCTGACGTTCCGGCCGGAGTGGTCGCTGCCGCCTCCGGCGCCCGCCCGGTATCGCGAGGTTGCTCTGTCCGAGCTTGGCCAGGACGAGGTTGGCCAGGTGATCGGCGATCTGATCGGCGACGGTCCCGGGGTCGAGCCGGTGGTCGCATATGTGGCGGAGCGATCGGGTGGCAATCCGTTTTTCGCGGAGGAACTGGTCCTCTCGCTGGCGCAAAGCGGCGTGCTGCTGGGGGAGCGGGGCGGGTATCGTCTGGCGCCGTCCGGCTGGCAGAATCCGGCGTTGCCGGCGACGGTCGAGGCGGTGATCGGCGCGCGTATCGATCTGCTGCCTGAATCCGAGAAAGCGCTGCTGCGGATTGGCGCTATCGTCGGCAAGGAATTTCCGTTCGAGGTGGTGCGCGCGGTCGGGGGGCTGGCTGAGCCGGAGGCTCGGCAGTTGCTGGCGGGGCTTCGCGCGGCCGAGTTGATCCAGGCTCGGGAGACGGCGATGGGCGAGAGTTTCGCGTTCCGCCATCCGCTGATTTAAGAGGTGGCGTACGCGATGCAACTGCGGTCCACGCGCACCGGGCTGCATGCCGCGGTGGCGAAGGCGATGGAGGGCCAGGACTGGAGCCGGCGTGATGAGTTCGCCGGTTTGTTGGCGCATCATTACGAGGCCGCCGGGGATATGGTGGCGGCGGCGATGCAGTTGCAGCGGGCGGCGCGATGGATCGGGCGGACGAATTCTGGGCGCGCGCTGGCGGATTGGAAAAAGATCCGCGGGATGATGCGGGAGCAACCGCGGTCGAAGGCCAATGATGAATTGCGGGCGTTGGCGTGCGGCCAGTTGCTGACCTTCGGTTGGCGCGAGGGGATGGCGGTTGAGGAAGCCAAGACCTACGCCGATGAGGCGCTTGGTTATGCGCGGGAGGCGGGCAATCGCAAGCATGAGTCGCTGCTGATTGCTGGCTATGGACGGATCGTCGCGGCGAACGGTTCGGCGGATGAGTACGTCAAGTTGATACGAGAGGCGTTGGCGGTGACGGACTCTGAGTCCAATCCGGAAGGGGCGCTGCTGCTGACTGGATTGCTTGGGCAGGCCTATTCCATGGCGGGTCTGCTTGTTGACTCCCTGTCGGCTATTGACGCGGCGTTGCAAATGATCGGCACCGAGAATCCCGGAACGATGGGCGTCGTGCTTGGCCTGAATGTCGGCCAGATGGTTGGTTTCGATGTTCCATATTGGATCCGATGCTTGCGGCTCTTTCCGTTGATCAGGCTTGGCCGATTCGCCGAAGCGGACGAATATCTTGCCAGGATTTTTCAGAGCGATCCGGACACGGTTGACGCAATTCATCAGGGCATCCCGCACGAGGCCGCGACGGAGCTGGCCTGGTTTCGCGGGGATGCGAAATCGGCTGCGTGGCATGCCAAAGAGGTCGCCGGCCTGGCCACCAGCGCGGGGAATTCCTACTGGTCCGTTGTCATGAATTTCTGCCATGGTCTAGCCGCCTCGATCGGGGAGGACTTTATGAAGGCCGATGGATTTTTCAATGAAGCACTCGAAACATCCCGTCGCAGTCGAGCTGCGTTCGAATTAGAAACCAGAATTCTGACACACCGGGCCGATAATCTTGAACGTGCCGGCGACTCGCGGCTCGCCGGTCAGGTGGCCGCGGAGGCGATCAATGTGGCGCGACGGCGAGCGAGGCGCCTCTACGAGTGCCACGCCAGCCTTATCGCGGCACGGGTGGGCCTGGCGCGGGGTGAATTGCGACGCTCGCCCGAGATACAAACCTTGCTGGACCGGGCGGAAAATCTGATCGAGGAAACGGGCGGGAAAGCGTATGAGCCGATGATCGCGGATATCAATCGTGGCCTGTCCGGTCTTCCCGGGGGGGTAATTCATTGTTCGCCGGACGAACGCCGATCCCGTGCCGTGAGACGCTTTCCCTGATAACGCGGGGATTTTAGAACAAACCGGAGGAATCCAGGGCACGGCAACGGCTCTTCCGGAAATATACGGGGCGTTCGTCACGGGTTTCTCTGACGCGACACGGATGTTGCCAGACCGCACCCGATCGGCTTATGAAAGAAAGCCGCAAATCGCCACTGAACAGTCTCGTTTCGGGAGTGATGCTTCATGGCATGGTTCATTGACGTTGGTACGCCGTATTACCGGCAGGAGGAGCCGGACTTTTGTGGCGGCGCGGTCGCGCAGATGATCCTGGCTTCTATCGGCGCCGGCCGGATCGACCAGACGTGTCTGTTCGAATCGAATAACAGCCATTCGACGGGTGAAATGGGCACCTCGCCCGGCGGCCTGAAATACACGCTCAACAAGCGTAAGCCGCCGGCATTCGAGGGTGAGTTTAACGTCGTGTGCGCGGGTTCAGAAGAGGAGGGATCGGCGAACATCCTGCGGACGCTGTTTCACTTCGGCGTGACCACCGGCACACTGGTCGTTGGCTGTGTTCACTGGGTCGCGGTTCGTGGCGCCAAGACGAATGTGGACCCGGCTCGGCATGATGCCAAGGTTTCGATTGAGGGCTTCTATATAAACAACCCATGGCCGCCGACGGCCCCCGCCAGTGGTGTCCCCGACGGCCGCATCCCGCGGGGATTCTCCAACGAATATGTCGCTCGGGCCGAATGGAAGAAAACCTACCTGACCGGCTGTCGCGCGCTTGGGGGCGGCCACCGGCGATTCGTCAGCGTGTGTGACTCGCGCAGTCCGCCACCGCTCCACATCGAGCCGGCCGCTCATGTGCCCACGGGCACCGGCAATCGACTGATCTCGGTGGACGAGGCGGTCGCCACCGCAAATCGCGGTCTCACCCGGCACCTTCGGTCCAACCCGGTGTGTCCGATGACCTCCGCGCTGCGGGGCGCACGTGCGGTCAGCGCACAACTCGTCCGGCGCCTCGATCTCCCCGGCGAATTCTACCACCTGATCTTGCTGCATCGGGGCGGCGCGCCGTCCGCGGTGGTGCGCGGCGACGGCTTCCACGGCGGCGTCCTCGGAGCAGGGTCGCTGGACGGCGTCACGCACGAGCCGATCATCGCGCCGGAGGCTGCCCTTGCCGCGGCGCGCCAGGCGTTGCTCGACCCCGGCGACGGGCGCGCGCGCATCGTGTCGGGTGATGGAGCGTTCCACATAGAGCCGACCCTGGTGTGGCGTCCGTGTCAGGAGTCCCGCTCGCCGTACTATCCATTCCACGAGATCACGGTTGGCAGCGACACGGTCTATGTCGGCCACGACGGCACGGTGTATCCAATATTGCACGACCTGGGCTGATAATCAGAATCGCGGCCGGAAGCCGCCGGCCTCGCCGGCGTGGGTTTGGTTCGGCACCGTAGTGCCGGGCCGTCGCATCTGTTTTATTTCAGAAAAAGCAATCCTAAAGCTTGTGCCGGTCATTGATACAGGGCATTGTTACAGAAACCGGTTGAGGGGAGGGCGGACCATGGGCGGCGGCGGTGGCGGTGTGTGCTATGGATATGATGTTCTCAACGCGTTGAACGATGCGTTCGGCAGTATTACGAACCCTGTGTATATCCAAGCGAAGACGGATCTCGCACAGCCAGCTGTTCCTTCGTTTGCAACTGTCATAAAGGGCACGGACTTGGCGGCGGTTTATCACCGTCTTGCGGCCTTTGGGTTGACCGAAGATCCTGATTCTGATACCACCAATGCCAATAGATGTGGTGGTTGGTATGATTATCTGCACGGCCTTTCCGACCGGCAGGCTCAGAAGATCGCGGCGGCACGTGCGGCCGCTTTAACCGCCGGTATACCAATGACAACTGCTATTCATCGAAGAGCGGGTGGTCCCTATGCCAATGACACGGTTGATATAACTACGGGCGGGCAAACCACAATTCGGTCGCCCTACGACTACACTTTTGAACAAGCCCGGGTCCGGCGCGCGCGCGCGAAACGGCCCAGGCGCGTGAAGCGACCGTGATAGTTCGCCCGCCAATACTTGGCCGTGGGAGCCTGAACGAACCGAAGGGAGCCGAGAGGCTCCCTTGGCGAGTAGTTCCCTTTCGGGAAGTGGTCATTCGGGTAGCCGAAGCCGCGATCAGGAACAACTTGGGAACTGGCTCTATTTGTCAGGATCAAATGGCCGCGGCAACCGAGTAGTCAGGGATGGTTCAGACTACCCGATTATTATCGGGCGCTGCCTCGGGTCAAGGCGGCCTTTGCGGATTTACAGGTGACCATTTCCACGCCGTATGATGAGGTAGTTGGCCTGTAGCCTGAGCCGCTGGGCGGCGAAACACGGAAATGCAACCACTCGCGGTTGGGCCAGTGCATGGTAAGGTCATTCGTGGCGGTCGACGACTCTGTGTCCACGCTCGCGCCCCCCGGACGCGGTCGGCCCCCCCAATCTCACGCCCGTGACTCCCACCTCCGCGAAGCCGCCCGCTTCGTTATCTCCCCTGACGGGCACGCCGACGACGGCCGTCTTCAGGCCGCATTCAAACTACTGCGCGCTCAGGCTCCGGTCCTTTGGATCAATACGCCGGGCATCCGCCCGTTCTGGCTGCTCAGCCGCCACGCCGACATCTCGGCGGTCGAGCGCAAAGGCGCCCCCTTCACCGCCGCCCCGCGCACCTTCCTCTCCAGCGAAATGGCGGAAGACCGCCTCCGCCGCATCCTGGGCAAGCCCTACGTCCTGCGCGGCCTGCTCCAGATGGACGATCCCGACCACGCCGCCTTTCGCGCCGTAGCGCAGCCGTGGTTCACCCCCGCCGCGCTCGCCGCACTGGAGCCGTGGCTGGACACCTGGGCCACGCACATCGTCGACCGCATCGCCGGCCGCACCGAACCGTTCGACTTCACGCAGGAGATCGCAGTCCCCTTCTCGATCCGCGGCATCATGCGCCTGCTCGGTCTGCCCGAGGCCGACGACGAACTGATCCTGAAACTATCCTGGGGGCTGGTCGGACCCGAAGATCCAGTGCGGCGCTTGGCCGATCAACCAACCGAGGCGATTTGCCGCGCGGGCATGGGCTTCCGCGCGTATTTCGATCCCGTCGCCGCCGACCGCCGCTCGTGCCCGCGGCACGACCTGAGCAGTGTGATCGCCAATGCCGAGGTGGGGGGCGAGCCGTTCCCGGATTACGAGCGGTTCTCCTATTACACGATGATCGCGACCGGCGGGCACGACACGATCGCCTTCTGCCTCAGCGGCGGCATGCATGCACTGGTGGAAAATCCGGACCAACTGGCCAGGCTGCGCGACGATCCATCCCTGATCGACACGGCGATCGAGGAAATGCTCCGTTGGACCACCCCGGGCCGGCATATCATGCGCACGGCGACGGAGGACGTCGAACTCGGCGGCAAGACGATCCGGACCGGCGAGGCCGTGGCGTTATTTTTCAACTCCGCCAACCGCGATGAGGCGGTGTTCGCCGATGCGGACCGGTTCCGCATCGATCGCCGCCCGAATCCGCATCTCGCGTTCGGGCTGGGCCAGCATCATTGCATCGGGGCGCATCTTGCGCGGCGTGAAATGCGGGCGCTGCTGAAAGCGATGTTGCCGCGGTTGGAGTCGGTCGAACTCGCTGCTCCCCCGAGGCGGACGTGTTCCACCATGGTCACCGGCATCGCGTCGCTCCCGGTTCGCTGCGTGTGGCGTTCGCCTGGCATTTGACCCGGTATCGAACGAGACGTGGGCCGCGCTGGCCGGCGCCGGCAGGTCAATCGTTTCAAGGGGGTGTCATACCGAGCGCCCGTGAGACCGACCCACGGATTGTTCGCACTGGCCGCCCCAACCGTCATGGCCGGGCAGGACCCAGCCATCTGTCGCGGCACCGTGCTGCATAGATGGCCGGGTCAGGCCCGGCCATGACGGTTGGGGGCGGCCAGTGCCGGTACGTCGATCGTTGTGCGGGTTGGCATCATACCGGGCGGCTTCGATGTGGAAAAATACGAATGTGCGGTCTGTCACAGGTATTGACATAACCTAACCTAACATTATCTCCCTGCCATGAATCACATGACAGACACCGAGCCCTTCCACTCCGTCGACCCCGCCCACCAGCTCACGCGGGACACCTACCTGCAAATGGTGGACACCCTGCGCACATCGCTGCCGCCGCCGCTGGTCAACACGCCGGAGGCCTGGGCGCTGCATGTCCGCGCCGCGGTGAACCGGGCCTCGGAGCTGGTCCCGGCCAGCTCGGTGGAGGCCGAGCTGGCGTCGCTCCATATCGCCACCCTGGCCTATTCCAAGGACTGCCTGCGGCTGGCGGGACTGTACGCCGCCACCGACGCGAAGCGGTCCGACCAGTGCCTCGCGCAGTCCGCCCGCATGGGACGCGCGGCGTCCGGCTATCAGGTTTCGCTGCTGCGCATCCAGAAGGAGCGGATGCGGCGGGAGAAGACCAGGGAGAGTGCGCAGCAGGCCGACCGGCTGCAGCAAAGCGCGCTGGGGATGATGCTGGACGCTCTGGAGAGCCTCCCCGCGGTGCCGGCCAACGCCGCGGTGCCGGTGCTCGCCGCGCAAGCCGCTGCGCCGGCCGCCGCGCCGGTGGCGGAGGCTGCGCCGGCGCCGGCGAAGCGGGTGTTCATCGACTATGACGACCTGCCCGAGGAAGTGAAGGCGAGGGACCGGCGAAAGGCGAAAGCCTCGCGCTTCTGCGTCGTGGACACGATGCGGGCGCAGGAGATCCGCAAGTGCGGCGGGCTGCCGCCGGGTGCGAATTACGAGCTCGAGCCGGAGTTGCTGCACGACATCATCCACGGCGTCGGGGGGAACTTCGAGTGGGCGGACACCTACGTCCCGTGGGTGGCGCCGGAGGGCTACGTGCCGCCGAAGGATTGAGGGCTGTATGAAACTGCGGCGGTCGCCGGGGGGCAAGGTCCTCCCCCTCCCCTTTTGGGAGGGGGAGTATCGTGCCCCGCGGCGGCCGATGGTCAACTCGCAATGGCGGTTGGGCGGTCGCAACGACGTTTAGGGGTGGTGCGCCCGACAGATGGCTCGCCTTTGACCTTGGCGCGGGTCCAGCCTGCGGTATCCTCTCATGGTCTGGAGCATTGCGATCGATACGAGACTTTGAGACACCGATGAAACGCCAGACGGTGGTCGGGCGGTCTTCTGTCGCTCGGATTCGGCAACGGCGGCAAAAGCCGCAGCGGCGCCGGCCCTGTCACGGCCTCGGTGGACACAGGTGGGCTTCGGTGAAGTCTCGGTCTGTTCGTCGCCGTCTCATGGCACAGGACGGTCGGTCATATAACGATAAACAAGACGGTGTTGGGACGCTGGGTGCGGGCTTCGGTGTCCGGAGCACAGGGTGGGTGTTGGCCCGATCTCCTCCGCCTTTGCGGAGCGCATGTCTCGATCCCCCAGGTCAAGCGCCCGAGGGCATGTCTTTCCGGCGCGGCGGGCGAGGTTGATGCATCTCCGACATTGACAATTGTCCACTGGACTTTTGCGTCCCCAACGCGCGAAAAGGTGAGCATCCCAACCCTGGACATGTGATCCGCCCGCGCGCCGGGCGGCGAAGGAAGAGCGAATGGAAGTGCGTCTCCGGTTTCCCCGACGTCTGCGGACAGCCCTGCTGGTCGGCACCGCCTTTGTGGCCGGCGCCGCGGTCCTGCCGGCGGCCGGTCTGCTGTTCGGGCTGCACTTTGGCATCCCGGCCGCCGCCGCCCAGGAGGAGTCGCGCGCCGACACCTACCGGCTGCTAACCCTGTTCGGAGACGTGTTCGAGCGGGTGCGGGCCGAATACGTCGATCCGGTGGGCGACAAGGACCTGGTGGAGAACTCCATCAACGGCATGCTCACCGGGCTGGACCCGCACAGCTCGGTACATGAACGCCAAGGCGTTCCGCGACATGCAGGTGCAGACCAAGGGCGAGTTCGGCGGGCTCGGCATCGAGGTCACCCAGGAGAGCGGCTTCATCAAGGTAATCTCGCCGATCGACGACACGCCCGCCGCCCGGGCCGGGATCAAGGCGGGCGACATCATCACCGCGATCGACGGCAAGACCGTGCAGGGCATCAGCCTGAACGACGCGGTGGACAAGATGCGGGGTCCGCCGAACTCCAAGCTCGTGCTGACCATCAAGCGTGAGGGTATCGACAAGCCGATCGAGCAAGCGCTGCTGCGCGAGATCATCCATATCCAGGTAATCAAGTCGCGGATGGAGCCGGACAATATCGGCTACGTCCGGCTGACCCAGTTCACCGAACAGGCGGATGCCGGTCTGAAGGCGGCGGTGAAGACGCTGCGGCAGCAGGCCCCGGGCGGCAAGCTGACCGCGCTGATCCTCGACCTGCGCAACAACCCGGGCGGCTTGCTCGACCAGGCAGTGTCGGTGTCGTCCGACTTCGTCGACCAGGGGGAGATCGTGTCCACCCGCGCCCGCCATCCCGAGGACAGCCAGCGCTGGGACGCCAAAGGCGACGACCTGATCCCCAACACTCCGCTGGTGGTGCTGATCAACAACGGCTCGGCGTCGTCGTCGGAAATCGTCGCCGGCGCGCTGCAGGACCACCATCGCGCCGTGCTGCTGGGCACCCGCAGCTTCGGCAAGGGGTCGGTGCAGACCGTGATCCCGCTGCCGGGCAACGGCGCGATGCGGCTGACCACCGCGCGCTACTACACGCCGTCCGGGCGCTCGATCCAGGGGCTGGGCGTCGCGCCCGACGTGACGGTGGCGGAGACGCGGGATGAGCAACCGCATTTCGGCCCGGAGCGCAAGCGGACCTGAACGGCGTCATCAAGAACGAGGGTGGCACGGGTCAGAACGAGGCCGCGCCGCGCAACGACCTGCCGCCGATCGCCAAGGAGATCCCGGCCAAGCCGCCGGAGGATTTCCCAAGTTCGATCCGGCCAAGCCGGACGCGACGGACTACCAGTTGCAGGAGGCGATCGTGCTCGCCAAGGCCATGGCGGCGCAGAAGGCCGTCACCTCGAACTGAGGGGTGTGATCCTGCCCTTGTGTCATGGCCGGCGCAGGTCGGCCACCCACGGCTTTGCCATGCGTTATAGCGCAAGCCGAGGGTGGCAGGCCTGCGCCGGCCATGACACGAACTTCTGCCAACCTGCCGCTTATCCCCATAGGCTCCGCCACGGCGGGGCGGACAGGGACCCAGCTGATGCTTAGTGGTTGGCGCGGCCTGGGCGTGTTCTGGCTGGCCGTCCTGGTGGTGCTCGGCGGCGGCGCGGCAGTGCTCCAGGGGCTCGGTCCGTTGCCGGCGGCGTCGCTCCACCGCCAGGCGGCAGCCGCGCAGCCGCGGGTCGCCGCGGCGTTGCCGGCCGCAGCGCCAGCCCCAACGCTGCCCCCCCTTGTGACGCAGAGCCGCGAGACGCCGGCGGCCGACCGCCCGGGGCGCGACACGCCCGGGCCGATTGCCGACCCCGATCCCGCCTTGCTGGAGCCGATGCCGGGCTCCCCGTCCGACATGCTGCCGCGTATTGCCGACGACGGCCGGCGGCCGATGCAGGTCTACGCCGGCGGCTTCGACCGCAGCAGCCGTCGCCCGCGTATCGGCATCCTGATCGCCGGCATCGGGCTGAATGAGGACGACAGCAACCGGGCGATCCGCGAACTGCCCGGTGGCGTCACCCTGGCGATCTCCCCGTATGCCACCAGGCTGCCGAAACTTTTGACCGCCGCGCGCCTGGCGCAGCACGAGTATCTGCTCTCCATCCCGATGGAGCCGCAGGGCTTTCCGGCCAACGACCCCGGCCCGCGCGCGCTGATGACGAGCCTGTCGTCGGGCGAGAACCTCGATCGCCTGCGCTGGTTGCTGGCGCATGCCGAGGGCTACGTCGGCGTCACCAATGCGCTGGGGGCGCTGCGCGGCGAACGGCTCGCGGCGATGACCGACCAGATCGAGCCGGTCCTGGCCGAGGTGGCGCGCAGCGGATTGCTGTTCGTCGATGCCCGGCCCGCCGGGTCGGGCGGCGTTGCGGTCCAGCACCATGTGTGGAGCCGCGATGTCGATCTGGTAGTGGACGAACCGGTGGACGACATCGACGTGAAGCTCGCCCAACTCGAGCAAATCGCGCATGACAAGGGCGATGCGCTGGGGTTGGCGGGGGCGCCCAGTCCGGTGACGGTGCAGCATCTCGTCGCCTGGACCAACGGCTTGCTCGACCGCGGCTTGGCGCTGGCGCCGGTCAGCGCGCTGGTGCGGCCGCCGTCCGATGTGGCAGCCTCGACGCAATGAGCATGCTCCCCTACCGCCCGAATGTCGGCGCCGTGCTGTTCAACCGGGACGGGCAGGTGTTCGTCGCCCGCCGCGCCGACCTGCCGAACGCCGAGGGCGCTCCGGGCGGCTGGCAGTTGCCTCAGGGCGGGATCGACGCAGGCGAGGACCCGCGCGGGGCGGTGCTGCGCGAACTGGCGGAGGAGATCGGCACCGATCGGGCAGAGATCATCGGCGAACACCCGGATTGGCTGATTTACGATCTGCCGCCGGAGCTGCTGGGTGTCGCGCTGCGGGGCCGCTACCGGGGGCAGCGGCAGCGCTGGTTCGCCCTACGGTTTACCGGCGACGACAGTGATATCCGGCTCGACGCCGATCCGCATCCGGAGTTCGATGCGTGGCGCTGGGCTATCTGGCGGAGCTGCCGGCACTGGCGGTGGACTTCAAGCGGCCGATCTACGAAATTCTGGCCCGAGCGTTTGCCGGCTTCGCCAGGCCCGCCTGACCAGCCGCCATCCGGACGCGTGAGGGGAACCGGTATCGATGCTGCGCCTGCGTGCGGAGCAAATGATCGCGCTTTCGGGCCCGGCGTGACTCGGCGGATCGCGGTTGCCCTGAGCGACCGGTTCCCGCTGGAGACGTCGGCGATGAGCCGCACCGCGCTGTCGGCACTGGTGCGCGGAGCGATCGGCCGCGCCGCCGGCGCCGGCATGCGCTCGGAACAGCAGGCTATGCGCTATGCCGTCCTGGCGCTGCTGGTGGGGCCGGAGTTCGAGACAACTGCATGGGCCCGGGCGGTGTTGGCGGACGACACGCTGCCGGCGGAACGCAAGCTGACGCGGCTCTACGCACTGGCGCGGCGCGAGGGCTACGATGTGGCCTCGGCGCGGGACGGATAACCCCGCCCATTTTATGGGAGAGGTTTACGGATCAGCGTCCAATACCCTCGGCATCCGTCCCTCACGCAGGGCCTTGGCTTCGTAGCGGGTCGGCGGCCAGCCGGGTGGGTGCTCTGTTGCCGGAGGCGGCGCATCGAACAGATCCTGCGCGGCCATCACCTCGGTCACCCACGCCTGGTAGGTCGGATCGTCGGTCGCCACCCGCCACTCCGCGCCGGGCGCAGCACGCGTGCCAGCAGCGGCAGCAGCGCCGGATGCACGAACCGCCGCTTGGCATGGCGGGCCTTCGGCCAGGGATCGGGGAACAGCAGGAACAGCCGGTCCAGGCACGCATCCGGCAGCGCGCCGCAGCAGCATGCGCGCGTCGTCGGGCCACAGGAGCAGGTTGGGCGGCAGCGGGCGGTCGCCTCGGCGCCTTCGGGGACCAGCCGCGACAGCAGCGAGCAGATGCCGTTCTCGAACGGCTCGCAGGCGATCAGCCCGATGTCCGGATGCGCCGCGATCTGCGCCAACGCATGCTCGCCGCCGCCGAACCCGACCTCCAGCCACAGCGCGCGCGGCGCCGGGAACGCCGCGAACGGATCGCCGCCTGCGCCAGCGGGAACGGCAGGCGAGGCAGCGTGACCTCGAGCAGCATCTCCTGGCGAGGCCGCAGCTTATGGCCGCGGGCGCGGCCATACAGCCGATCCGGCGGCGGCTTCAGCGCCGCGAAAGCCGCCTTCAGCTCCGGCACCAGGTCGGTCTTTTCCCACGTGAAGGTGCCCTTCTCCTCGTCCGGCGTGCGGCCGAAATGGCCATAGGCCGAGCTGGGCACATAGATCGGCCGGTTCAGGTGCAAATGCTCGCGGATGCCGCGCGGCGTCAGGTTCATCACCTCGCGCAGCACCTTCTCCAGCCGCGTCGCATCGACGTCCTGGCCGGTGCCCTGGAGGTCGACATAGACCGACAGCGGCCGGGAAATGCCGATGGCATAGCTGATCTGGATCGTGCAGCGGTCCGCCAGCCCCGCGGCGACCACGTTCTTCGCGAGGTAACGGCAGGCGTAGGCGGCGGACCGGTCCACCTTGGTCGGGTCTTTGCCGCTGAACGCGCCACCGCCATGCGGGGCCGCGCCGCCATAGGTATCGACGATGATCTTGCGCCCGGTCAGGCCGCAATCGCCGTCCGGGCCGCCGGTGACGAACTTGCCGGTCGGATTGACGTGGAACTCCGCCTCCGGGCACATCCAGCCGCCGGGCAGCGTGCTCTCGACGATCGGCCACAGCATGCGCTTGATCTCGGCTGCTCCAGGTCCTCGACGTGCTGGGTGGAGACGACGACGCTGGTCGCGCCCACCGGCTTGCCGTCGATGTAGCGCAGCGTCACCTGGCTCTTGGCGTCGGGCAGCAGGCCGGCGACCGAGTGTCCTGGATATGCCGCAGTTCGCGGATGCGATGCAGGATGGCATGGGCATAATGGATCGGCGCCGGCATCAGCGCGTCGGTCTCGCGGCAGGCATAGCCGAACATCATGCCCTGGTCGCCGGCGCCCTCATCCTTGTTGCCGCCGGCATCGACGCCCTGGGCGATGTCGGCGGACTGCGAGTGCAGATGGCAGGCGATGTCCGCCTTCTCCCAACTGAAGCCGGCCTGGTCGTAGCCGATGTCGCGGATCGCCATGCGTGCGAGATGCGCCAGGTACTTCGGGTGTTACGGTGGCAGGCCCGCGCGTTTCGCCGGCGAACACCACCCGGTTGGTCGTCACCAGCGTCTCGCAGGCCACCCGAGAGTAGGGGTCGGCGGCAAGATACGCATCCAGCACGGTATCGCTCAGCCGGTCGGCGACCTTGTCCGGGTGTCCCTCTGACACCGATTCGGAGGTGAACAGAAACTCGCCGGTATCACGCATGGATGCTGTCTCTCGTGTCGGGAGGGGACGGCCGGGCGGCCACCGCCCGCGCCGAGATGCCGGGCCGGCGCTGTGTGGCGGAAAGCCGGTGCGGAATCAAGCACAACGACGGATGCGGAGGCCGCGGCGCCGTGGGCAGGAGATGCGTGGTGGAGCGCTCGGTTCACCCGGCGAGCAAACCACCATCGACCGTCATGGCATGGGCGATCGTGAAACTTGCCACTGGGTTGCAAGGCCATATCGCGCCTTCGGTCAGCGTTTGGCATCCCTTTCGGTGATCGCGCTAACGCCCGAACCGGATCTCCATCGTTCCAGGGGCGACGGTGGACTTGCCCGCGGGCGCCTGCGCCCAGTCACGGCTCCCACCGCCGCCACAAAGCGGTCAGCTTTCAGTCAACGCCGCCGCGGCAGTGAGGGGATCGGCGCTTAGGGGCCGTGCGCATTGCGATAGCGGATGCCTTCGCGGACCTCGTGGATCGCTTGATCGATCAAATTCGTGGCCGCACCCGCATGGCCGCCGTGATCTTTGTATTGATCAGCGATCAAGATTTCGGATCGCGCGTTTTCGAGTGCCTGAAGTGCCCCCTCCATATGCGGCTGCGAAGCGGCGATGGCCACCCACGACAGCAACACCATCGCTCCCATCGCCGCGGCGATGCCGACAAGACCACGCATGGTATCCTCCCTTCGGTTGGTCCGAAGTTCTGCGGACCGTTCAGCCCAGTAACGACACCAGGATAATACGGAGTCCATCACAGGAGTTGCATCATTCGTCAACCGGAGGAAACAAAATTGTGGCTAGCTCGTGGTTTGTCCGGGGTTTTGTAGCTCGTGAAGTGTCCGGTCCTTTGTCCCCAAGAATGGGGGTATTGCATGGACCGGGCACGCATTCACGAGGGGATTTGCCGGATGCGTTTCACGGATGTTCTTGGCCGCACGGAGCGGTCCGAACTGAGCCAACTGGAGGCAGCGGAGCTATTGGGCATCAGCGAACGGACATTCCGCCGCTGGCGTGACCGCCAGGCGGAGATGGGGAGGCGGGTCTGGCTGACCGCCGTTTCGGAGCGTCGCTGCGGCGAGCGCCAGTGGCCGAGATCGAGCGGATGCTTGGGCTTTACCGCGACCTCTATCGCGGCTTCACCGTGAAGCATTTCCATGAGCAGCTTGGCAAGCGGCACAATTACACACTGGGCTACACGGTGACCAAGTTGCATCTGCATCGCGCGGGGCTGGTGCAGGCGGCGACCAAGCGCTCGGCGCATCGCAAGAAGCGGCCGCGGCGTCCGATGGTGGGCATGATGCTGCATCAGGACGCCTCGACGCACGCCTGGTTGCCGGGGCCGCCAGCAAGCACGATCTTGTTGTCACTATGGAGGACGCAACGAGTGCGATCTACTCGGCGTTCCTGGTGGATCAGGAGGTACCGCGTCGAGCCTTCGCGGCGTTCGCGACGTAGTGGCGAAGCACGGCCTGTTCTGCTCACTCTATACCGACAGGGGCAGCCACTACTTCTACACCCCCGAAGGCGGCGGGCCGGTATCGAAGACCGTGCTGACGCAGTTCGGCCGCGCGCTGAAGCAGTGGGCATCCAGCACATCGCCGCCTATTCGCCGCAGGCACGCGGACGATCGGAGCGCGCGTTCGAGACGTTGCAGGATCGCCTGCCGAAGGAACTGAAGCTCGCTGGGATCGACACGGTCGAGGCGGCCAATCGGTGGCTCAAAGATTTCTACGTCGCGGAGCACAACGAGCGGTTCGCGATCGCCGCGGAGCAGGAGGGTTCGGCATTCGTGCCGGATGCAATGGAGGCATGGCGCGAGATCCTGTGCATCCAGGAGGATCGGACGGTGGGCAACGACAACACCGTGAAGTGGGAGCGGCGCAGCCTGCAATTGCCGCCGAGCCGGCTGCGGCCACACTTCGTCAAGGCGACGGTGCGAGGACATGAATATCCGGATGGCGCGTTGGCGGTATATTGGGGGCCGCATCGACTGGCCGACTACACGCCGGACGGCACGCTGATCCAGCCGACAGCCGAGACCGCGGCGAGGATCGCGACCAGCCATGCGGATTCAGCCTGCGGCGCAGCCATCGCATCGGCGGCGGCCTGCGCCCAGGCCGATCGCCCATTGCATTCCGTTACGTAACGCTATGCCGGGCAGGGTTGGGGCGCCAGGCCGATCAGCGCGGTTGGCCGCCGAGGGGCCACTGTCGCAGAGCCCGCCTGTGGATTTGTGGACACGCGCAAAGGGTTGCCCACAACTCCACAGGCGCAGCATCAGCCAAAGCGTTCAAACTCTTGCTGGCTCAGGGCAGTGACACCAGGCCGTGACGGCGCTGCCGACGCATTTGCGGTGTCGCGCACGCCGGCGGCCCCGCAGGCGGCGAAACCAAGCCGGATGACACGCTTCCATCACGGCGTTCCGTGTCGCCATTGGCCAGGCACAGAACATGAACGAAGCGGACAGATCACGAGCTACAAAAACCGGACACATTGAACAGCTAACAACGCCGGAGGAAACAAAATGGTAGTGGGTCAGTATCAAACATGAGACTGACCGTACGACGATTTTCCTATAAAATCCTGCGCGTCATGAGAAAAGCGCGCTCCCAATCTAATCCAACCCGCCGAACGATCGAGTCTCCACCGTTCGCACGGACCGCCCCAACCGTCATGGTCGGGCTGACCCGGCCATGACGGTTGGGGCGGTCCGTGCCGCACTCAATCGATACGCGGGCTGGTATAAGACGGCATCGACGCGGAAACGTCAGACGCCGTATCGCTTGGTCGCGGTCGAGTGGGAGGACAGCCAGCGCCCGCTATCACCGTGGCAATGGCTCGATGAATTCGACCTACCGAATGCGGTAACCTGCCTATCGGTGGGTTTCCTGGTCGCCGAGTTCAAAGGCAGCAATCGCCCTCGCGCCCAATCTTGGCGACGTAGATAGGACACGCGCAGGGGAGCGGGATCATCCGCATCCCCCAACGCGCAGTGCGTCGGATAACTGAATTGTAGCGGTTACTTGCTCGGCCTGCGCGGCTCGATGTGGCGCATTACCGATGCCACCGCCGGCGCTGGTGACGAGTGCCACCATTCCACCGAATTCCGCGGTCATGCCACTAGGCCCAACTCCCTCGCCTTGATCTGCAACGCGAGCACTTTCGAGAAGATGCGGCACTGCGCCAGCCCGCCGGCATGGAACCAGAGTCCCCGCTGCCCCGTGGGCCGCCACATGCCATGCAACTCGCCTTCCTCGTCGAAGCCCCAGACGCGGCCCATGCGCTCGCCCACCGCGTCGCCGAGCAATCGCCGCGCCGCCGCGGCCTGGCCTTCGTAGCCGGTGGCCAGCACGATCAGGTCCGCGCGTTTCACGCTGCCGTCCTGCATGACCGCACCGTCCGGGCCGAAGCGCTCGATGTCGGCGAACTGCATCAGCCCGACGCGTCCATCGACGACCATCTGCGAACACCCGGCATCGAAATAATACCCGCCCCCGCGATCCTGGTACATGATCTGCCAGCCGCTATCGTCCGCTCCGAAAGTCAACCGGAAGCCGCGCCGTTCCAGCCCTTCCAACAGCGCCCGATCGGCCTCGCGGTTCATCGCCGTGATGCGCTGGTGCGAACGCCGATACACCGGAAACGGAGAGGCGATCGCCAGCAGGTCGAAGATCCTCGAACGGCACGTCTTCGTCATACAGCGCATACGGCGCCTGCGCTTCTTTCAGACTGACAATCAAAGTCGGGCTGCGCTGGATCAGCGTGACCTCCGCCGCGCCGGAGACGCACAAATCCTGTGCCACGTCGTGCCCCGAGGTGCCGGTGCCCAGCACCAGCGCACGCTTGCCCCGCCAGTCCAGTCCGCTGCCGTAGTCTCCGGAATGCCGCACCGTGCCACGAAACGTCGCCAGGCCGGGAAGATCGGGCGTGACAGGCGTGGTGCTGACGCCGTTGGCGAACACGATGTGGCGCGGCCGCATGTGGCGCTCCGATCCATCCCCGCGCCGAAGCACGACGTCCCAGCAATCGGCGGCGTCATCCCAGGCGCCGCCGGTCAGCTCGGTCCGTGTCCAGACGTTGAGCTCCATCGCCTCGGCGTAGATTTCGAACCAGTTGGCCAGCATGTCCTTGGGGATGAACACCGGCCACGACCGAGGGAACGGCATGTAGGGCAGGTGGTTGACGCGCGTCTCGTTATGCAGCGTCAGAGCGTGATAACGCCGGCGCCAACTGTCGCCGATCCGCGCCTCGCGATCCACCACCAGCGTATCCACGCCGAGCAAGCTCAGCCGCGCCGCGATCGTCAGCCCCGCCTGCGCCGCGCCCACCACCAGCACGGCGGGGTCATGGTCCGCATATGCCTGTGCCCGCCGGCGCCGATCGAGCCAGTTCTCGCCGCCGAAGTTGCGCTTCCAGTCTACGTTCTGCCAGCGCTTTCCATTGGCCGGATCCTCGTGGCCGCGGATTTCGTCCAGCGCGGTCAGCAGCGTCCAGGCGCGTTGTTCGCCGCCCTCGGAGACCAGGCGCACGACGCCGTTGCAAGGCCCCACCGAAGTTTCGAATGCAAAGATCGCCTCGATCGCGTCGACGCCCGCGCGCACCACCCGCCGCGGTGGCGTGCGGCGCGCGGCGAGCGCGATCCCGCGCGGCGCCATGCGCGCCCCGGCCTCCGCCATGCGCTCCGCGATGGCAGCGGCGCCGGAGGCCGTGCGCAGGTCCCAGGTGAACGCCAGAATGTCGCGCCAGTGGCAGTCTTCCGCGAACAACGCGGCAATCCGCGCAGCCTCGCCGGAGGCCAGCGCCGCGCCGAAATCGCCAAGCCAGGCCTCGGCCGCCGCCTTCGCCGAACTGATGGTCAAAATGCCGTCCACGCCTTTGCCCTCCTCGCCGTCGCCCAACGCCGTGACGATTCGCCATCTAACCACGATTTTCCGGGAACGCACCTTCGCCGACGAACGCGCCCGATCCGACGACCGCCAGCACACCCGGCGCGACCGCCGCCGCCCCGCCAATGCGCACCCGGGTGCGTGCCTTGGCGCCGCAGGAGTTGTTTGTAGCCGGTATGTTTATAAGAGAAGATCGCCAAGACGCAGAGATCGCGAAGTGGGTTGTACTCTGCGATCTCTGCGTCTTGGCGAGCTTCTCTTATAAAATATACCAGACGCCCGTAGCGCCTGCGCTACGCTGCGAGCGCTTCGGAATATCGACATTCATGAAGGCTGCGCCGACATCCGAAGTGGCGGCAACCCCGCGCATTGGTAATCCGGCGCGAACTCCGGATCGAGGACGCGAGTTCACGTCGCATCGGCAAATGCCGATGTCGGCCAGCTCGCCGTCGGACATTGCGCTCAGTTCGCGCGCAGTGGCGCGCCGGGCGTGTGCCGCCCGCAGACGGACACGAAGGGCTGCGACGAGGCGGGCGAACGGGCGCCCGCGCCGCGCACCCAACACGACGCTCGCACCCTGTGCGGCGAGCGCCCTGGCGGTCGCCTCGCCCAGGCCGCTACTGGCGCCGGTGATGACGACCACTTTCCCTTCGATGTTATCGCTCATGATCCAGACTCCCGTTCGTAAAACCGCTAATCAGCGATCGACCATCGCCGCCAGAAACGGCGGATAACGCTCGCCTTGCACGGTGATTTTCGAGACCGCGCCATCGATGTCGCGCAGATCGCCGGATGTCATTTCGATCCCGGCCGCTCCGATATTTTCCTCGAACCGGTGCAGCTTCGTGGTGCCGGGGATGGGCACGATCCAGGGCTTCTGCGCCAGCAGCCAGGCGAGCGCGATCTGCGCCGGCGTTGCCTGTTTCCGGGCCGCGATCACCCCGAGCAAATCCATCAGGCGCAGGTTCTCCGCCCGCGCCCCCGGAGCGAAGCGCGGCACCTTGTTCCGCAGATCCTTGCTGTCGAAAACGGTATCGGCGCCGATCGCGCCGGTAAGAAAACCCTTCCCCAGCGGGCTGAACGGCACGAAGCCGATGCCGAGTTCCTCCAGCGTCGGCAGGATCTCGTCCTCCGGCTCCCGCCACCACAGCGAATACTCGCTCTGCAGCGCGGTCACCGGCTGCACCGCGTGCGCCCGGCGGATCGTCCGCACGCCGGCCTCGGACAGCCCGAAATGCCTGACCTTGCCTTGCCGGATCAGCTCCTTGACTGCTCCCGCGACGTCCTCGATCGGCACCGCGGGATCGACGCGGTGCTGATAGAACAGGTCGATGCGGTCGGTCCGCAGCCGCTTCAGCGACGCCTCGGCAACCTGCCGGATGTGCTCTGGCCGGCTATCCACCCCGAGCCCGCCGATATCCCGGCCGAACGAGTGCCCGAACTTGGTGGCGATCACGACCTGGTCGCGGACCGGGGCGAGAGCTTCGCCCACAAGTTCCTCGTTCTTGTACGGCCCGTAGGCCTCGGCGGTGTCGAAGAAGGTGACGCCTTGCTCTACCGCCGCCCGGATCAACCGGATCGCATCCGGCGCGGCGGCAGCCGGGCCGTAGCTGCGTGTCAGCCCCATGCAGCCGAGGCCGATGGCCGAAACCTCCAAGCCACTGCTGCCGAGTTTCCGCTTCTGCATCGCGTGTGCTCCTGCCTTCGAATCGATGCGGCAACCGTGCCGGTTAGGCGCGGTATTGCTCGTCGGTGACCTGTTCCATCCAGTCCACGACCTTGCCGTTCAGCGCTTCCTGAAGCGCGATATGCGTCATGCCGGTGGTTGCCGTGGCGCCGTGCCAATGCTTCTCGCCGAGTTCGAACCACACCACGTCACCCGGGCGGATGACCTCGACCGGTCCGCCCTCGCGCTGCACCCAGCCGCAGCCGGCCGTGACGATCAGCGTCTGGCCCAGCGGATGCGTGTGCCAGGCGGTCCGGGCGCCGGGTTCGAACGTAACGCTGGCGCCGCGGACCCGCGCCGGATCGGGCGCCTGGAACAACGGGTCGATGCGAACCGAGCCGGTGAAATAATCCGCCGGCCCCTTGCCGGAAGGCTGCGAACCGCCGCGCTTGATTTCCATGGTCTGAGTGCTCTCCTGTTTGGTTGTGACTGTGACTGTCGATGCCTAGGCCGTCGCGGCTCAGCGCGGTTCCAGCCGCAGCGTGGTCGCCAATATTTCGTCGCGCACCATCTCCTGCGCGTGGCTGCTGTGCCGGTACTTCGTCAGGAATTCGCGGCTGCACCGGGCCACCGAATCCGGGTCGCCCGCAGGGATCGCCTGCACCGCCAGCCGGCGGCCGCCAAACTCCAGAGTGGCGAGCCCACCGGCCGCAAGGTCCCGATACCAGCGCCCCCGAGTGCCAGCCCACGAACGCACGAAGACGTCGTCGCCGGCCACCACCACCCAGATCACCACCGCGCTCCTGGGGTGCTTCTCGGTCCGGATCCTGGACTCCTGCACGTCCCGTAAAGCGCCCAAGGTGTCCGCATCGAAGCTGCTCATGCCCGCCTTACCCTCATCGATTACCGATGGACTGCTAATTAGTCCTCTCCGGCTATGCAATTAGATGCTAATATCCGCATATGCTCATGATCCAGGCTCATGAATGCCGCGCGAGAACCTGAATGACCTCCTGGCCTTCCTGACGGTCGCGCGGGAGAGCAGCTTCACCCGGGCGGCGGCGAAGCTGGGTGTTTCGCAGTCGGCGCTCAGCCATACCGTCCGCGGGCTGGAAGAACGGCTGGGGATCCGGCTGCTGACCCGCACCACGCGCAGCGTCTCGGCAACCGAGGCGGGCGAACGCCTGCTGCACACCCTGGGTCCGCGCTTCGACGAGATCGACGCCGAGCTCGCGGCGTTAAGCGAGTTGCGGGATAAGCCCGCCGGCACCATCCGGCTCACCGCCACGGACTACGCGGCCGACATCATCCTGTGGCCGAAACTCACGAAATTCCTGCGCCAGTACCCCGACATCAAGGTCGAGGTCATCATCGACTATGGCCTGACCGACATCGTCGCCGAGCGCTTCGACGCCGGCGTGCGCAACAGCGAGCAGGTGGCGAAGGACATGATCGCGGTGCGGATCGGTCCGGACATGCGCATGGCGGTGGTCGGCGCCCCGGCGTATTTCGCGCAGCGTCCGCTGCCGCAGCGGCCGCAGGATCTGATCGGTCACGACTGCATCAACCTGCGGCTGCCGACCCATGGTGGGCTCTACGCGTGGGAGTTCGCGCAAGGCCAACGCGAGCTGAAAGTTCACGTCGAAGGCCAGCTCGTCTTCAACGGCACTTTCCAGATGCTGAATGCGGCGCTGTCCGGATTTGGCCTGGCCTATGTGCCGGAGGACCTGGTGCAGCAGCATCTCGCCAAGGGCCGCCTGCATCGCGTGCTGGCAGACTGGTGCGCGCCATTCTCGGGCTATCACCTGTACTATGCGAGCCGGCGTCAGGCCTCGCCTGCATTCGCCCTGCTGGTCGATGCGCTGCGCTACCGGGGCAATCCGACGCAACATTCTCCGCCACTTCGGATGTCGGAGCAGCCTTCGTGAAATCGTCGAGCAGCGCAGGTGCTACTGGCATCTGGTATATTTTATAAGAGAAGACCGCAAAGACGCAGAGATCGCCAAGTCGAACACACTTTGCGATCTCTGCGTCTTGGCGAGCTTCTCTTATAAATATACCAGCTACAAGCAACTCCTGCGCTGCCTGAGCGCGCACCCACGCGGACGCACCCGATTCCCGTTTCGCCGCACCGCGCGCTATGCTCGCCCCAACCAGGACAAGGGGAAACGCCATGGACTTCGGCGCGGCAATGTTCTTCACCGACTACGCGATCAGCGCGATGGACCTCGCGGCCGCGCTGGAGCAACGCGGCTTCGAATCGCTCTGGGCGCCGGAGCACTCGCACATTCCCTTGTCGCGGCTGTCGCCTTTTCCGGCCGGCGGCGACCTGCCGCGCAAATACGCCGAGGCGATGGACCCGTTCGTCTCCCTCACCGCCGCCGCTGTCGTCACCCGGAAGCTATTGCTCGGCACCGGCGTCTGCCTGGTGACGCAGCGCGACCCGATCCAGACCGCCAAGCTGGTGGCCTCGGTCGATCAGGTCTCCGGCGGCCGCTTCCTGTTCGGCATCGGCGCCGGTTGGAATGCCGAGGAAATGGCCGACCACGGCACCACCGACTTCAAATCCCGCTTCAAGCTGATGCGTGAGCGCATCGAGGCCATGCAGGCGATCTGGACCCGCACCGAGGCCGAATACCACGGCGACCTCGTGGATTTCCCGCCGATGCACGCCTGGCCGAAGCCGCACCGGCGCCCGCATCCGCCCGTGATCGTCGGCGGCGCGTTCCCGCATGCCGCCCGCCGCGCGATCGCCTACGGCAACGGATGGATTCCCCATCGCGCGAGGCCGCAATACGGCGACGTCAGCGACTTCATGCCGCAATTCCACGAGATGGCGCGCGCCGCGGGACGCGATCCGGCCGACATCCCGGTCACGCTATGGGGCCCGAAGCCGGAGCTCGACACGCTGCGGCGCTATCGCGATCTGGGTATCGCCCGCGTCGTGGTCAGCCTCGAATTGGCGCAAGCCGACGTGGTGCTGCCGGAACTCGATCGGTGGGCCGAGGTCATGCGCGGCGTTTAACGACAAGATTTGGCCGGCAAGGTCTGGCCAACTCCGTCTATGCTTCCGCCACAAAGAATTGTCGTCCCCGCGAAAGCGGACACCCACGCCGCTTGGGTCCCCGCTTGCGCGGGGATGACGGGGTAGCCTGCGATGAATGCAGACAAGTGGCGTTTGCTACATAATGCCCCACAACCGTGATAACGCAAGGATGGAGCAGCCCGCATGAACTTCCAGGACCGGACCGTGATCGTCACCGGAGGCACCGGAGCGCTGGGGCGTGCTGTGGTCGGCCTTCTGCTGGATGCCGGCGCCCGGTGCGTGGTGCCCTACGTCATCGATCACGAGGCAGCAGCTTTCCCGCACAAGGATCGGGTCACCCTCCTCGGGCCGTGCGACCTCACCGACGAGGCCCAGGTCGCGCGTCTCTATGCCACCGTGCCGGACCTCTGGGCATCGATCCACATCGCCGGCGGCTTCGAGATGGGCAACCTGGCCGACACCGGAAAAGCCGGCCTGCTGCACATGCTGGATATGAACCTGGTAAGCTGCCACCTGTGCTGCCGCGCCGCGCTCGGCCGCTTCGGCGCCGCCGGCGGGCGCATCGTCAACGTCGCCGCCCGCCCGGCGCTGGAACCGCGCCTCGGGGCCGGCATGACCGCCTATACCGCCAGCAAGGCGGCCGTTGCGGCGTTCACCCAGGCACTCGCCGCCGAGCTGGCCGGACGCGGCATCCTGGTGAACGCGATCGCGCCGTCGATCATTGACACACCGTCCAACCGCGCGGCGATGCCGGGCGCCGATCACGCCGCGTGGCCAAAGCCGGAGGAGATCGCCCCGACAATCGCGTTCCTCGCATCGCCCGACAACCAGGTGACAACAGGCGCGATCGTACCGGTACCAGGGCGCACCTGACCACCGCGGCATACCAAGCCGAACTGACGACCGGATGACCGCTCGTCGCACCGCAACGGGATGCCTCGTTCATAAAACATTAAGCAACTGCGCACGGCCAAAATTTTTAATCTGATTCGCCGTGGCGCGATGCGATTTCGGGTTGACAAAACGCACCATCAGGCACACGTTTATCGCGGTCCTCAACGGTAGGGAGGGTGCATCAACAGCATGATTCCACCTGGGATATTTGGGGTTGCCGGCTCGCTTGGCACCGACAACGTAACCCGTAAGACCAAGAATTAGCCGGGCGCATACAGCCCGAGCGCGAAGTGCGACTTCGCAAAAAAGCGGCCCCCGCTCAAACGCATGATGCGTGCGGGGGCCTTCGCTCTTTCAGCCAGCACATCGTCACCGCATTGCTCAGCTTTCCGGTGCTCGGACAAAACATAAAATGCCGGCGCGCGGCGTCCAGCAAACGATCGCGTGTCCCGTCGGATTGTCGTTGCGCTGTAGCACCTTGTCGTCCGGCACAACACGCCATTCTCCGCCCACAAACGCTTCGAAATGATCGCCTTGCGTGCGCGATTCAGTCGGACGGCAGTCGGCCATGGAGCAACACAATGCGTTCGTCCAGGGCTGCCGCAGGTCATTGAACCAGGGGGCCAGCGCCGGGTCGGCATCGTCCGGCGGCGCCGCCCAGGCCGCTTGCACCAGGAGTGGCGTTGTCGCCAGTATCGCCGCTGCGATGGACCGCCGCATGGATGCCGTCTCCAGCCGGTTCGATCAGCCGAGGACAGCGATCATACGTGCGCCAGTCCCTGCTCGCACGACTCGAATCGTAGCACGGCGCCCGGACTCGACATCGCTATTGCGTGAGCGGCCGGCGGACCGCCTGCCCTGTCAGGCGACGCCCAGGAATAACTGCGGCAATCGGCGCACAATCCGTACCCTCGTCGTCATGGCGGGCAGAGGCCCGCCATCCACGGCTTCTCTGGATGCGGGCAATAAATTCATGGATGCCGACCTTCGTCGGCATGACGGGGGAAGCGGGTCCGTGTGCCACCAATCAATTCGTCTATTGTTGGGCGTCGCCTTACGACCAACGACGCGGCGGCGATCCGCCGTTTGATATCAACAACGCCACTGTGCCATGGCCGGCCGCCGGTTATTACGTCCAGGGGTTCTGGAGCTCGCGTTCGTTGCCGGCCTGCGGCGTGCATTGCGCAATCGGCGCCGGCAGCCGGGTGCGCGGCATTCGGACCAGGCGACCGAACTCCGCCACGTCTGCGCGCAGCCGATCGAGCCAGGCGCGCACCAGCCGCAACAAGCCCGGGGTGGCGAACGCCGGGAGCACCACGACGAACATGCTCAGCAGTCCCAGGCGCACCGACAGCCAATGGCTGCGGATCAGCAGATTGCGATATTCCGGGTAATACAGCGGCACCAGAAACCAACCGAAGAGCCGCCAGACTAGGCCAGGAGCAGATGGCTGCATTGCGCACCTCATGGTGTATCGAGGCGATGGGGCGGGGCGAGGGAACGGAAATTTCCCGCCGCCGCCGTTCCACCAGGCTGCAGGAATGCACGCAACAAGCTAGCATAGCGTTAACGCGGCGACGATTCGGCGCCCCGCCGACCCACGCCCCGCCGAATCCACGCGGCGTGACCCCGTCTTGACCCGACCGCCGCCATGACGATCCTGGCCCGGCCAAAACCAAAGGTGCACCCCATGCCAGCACATTTCGACCTGCTGATCCGCAACGGCACCTGCGTGCTGCCCTGGGGCATCGAGGCCACCGACGTCGGCGTCCGCCATGGACGCATCGCGGCGCTCGGCGTGCCGGCCGACGCCACCGCCGATCGGACCATCGACGCCACCGGCCTGCACGTGCTGCCTGGCCTGATCGACCCGCACGTGCATCTGCGCGATCCCGGCGACAAGGCGGTGGAGAGCATCCCCACCGGCACCCGCGCCGCCGTCCTGGGCGGCCTGGCCGCGGTGTTCGACATGCCCAACACCGCCCCCTCGATCACCGACGCGGAAAAGCTCGCCTGGAAGCAGGACTATGTGGAGCACGAGGCCTGGTGCGACATGGGTCTGTATGTCGGCGGCACCAAGACCAACATCCCCGAACTGGCGAAGCTGGAACTCGGCCGCGGCGTCTGCGCGATCAAGATCTTCGCCGGAAGCTCGACCGGCGACCTGATGGTGGAGGACGACGAGCACCTGGAACGCGTCATGCGCTCCGGCCGCCGCCGCATCGCCTACCACTCCGAGGACGAATACCGGCTACAGGATCGCAAGCACATGTTCAAGTCGGGCGACCCGTATCGCCGCCACATGGAATGGCGCGACGTGGAGTGCGCCTTCCTCGGCACGCGGCGGCTGATGGCACTGGCCCGCGCCACGGGCCGGCCGGCGCATATCCTGCACGTCTCGACCGCGGAAGAGCTGGATTACCTGAAGGACTTCCGCGACATCGCCACCTGCGAGGTGCTGGTCAACCACCTGACGCAGGTGGCGCCGGACTGCTACGACCGGCTGGAAGGCTTCGGCGTGATGAACCCGCCGATCCGCGGTCCGGAGGTGCAGGCGGCGGCCTGGCGGGCGATCAACGACGGCACGGTCGATACCGTTGGCTCCGACCACGCCCCGCATTCGCGCGAGAAGAAAAAGCTGCCCTGGCCGGATTGCCCCGCCGGGCTGACTGGGGTGCAGACTATCGTGCCGGTCATGCTGGACCACGTGAATGCGGGCCGGCTGTCGCTGACCCGGCTGGTCGATCTGCTGTGCGCCGGGCCGGCGCGGGTCTATGGCGCGGTTGGCAAGGGGCGGCTCGCGGCAGGCTACGACGCCGACTTCACCCTGGTCGATCTCAAGCGGCAGCGGCGCATCGAGGAGTCGTGGATCGTTTCGCCCTGCGGTTGGACCCCGTTCGCCGGCATGGACATCACCGGCTGGCCGGTGGCCACCATCGTGCGCGGCAATGTGGTGATGCGGGACGACGAAGTGCTCGGCACCCCGGTCGGCAAGCTGGTGCGCTTCGTCGGGTGACCGCCGGTGTGCGTCGACATGGGCTGACCCTTGGCGCCGGCGATGCTGTCGCCGGTGTGATCGGACCAACCTTGTTAACCGCGCAGTAACACTCCTATCTGCATGATTGCGCCGGATCACCGCCGTTTTCGCGGGAAGACTGGGCGCGATCAGTGGGTGCAGGAGACGTAATGGCGATGACGCAGGACGACTACGCCCGGAAACTGGACGAACTTGACAGCCTGTTGAACAACCCGGACGTGCCGATGGACCCTGCCAGGGTGTGGTCGTTGCTCGCCGATCTGTCGCAATGGGATGGTGGTCCCATGGCGCAGCGCGCCTCGCGGCATGGCGCCGGGCACGGAGCCACCCAGGATGTCCGTCAGCAGAACGGGTTGTGAAGCGTCCCGCCGGCCGCTGCTACTTCTCCCCCGCAACCAGCTTGAGATCGATCGACCGCGCCATGGCCGCATAGCCGGCGCGATTTGGATGCAGCTTGTCGCCCGGACCACCGGTGGTGGAGTTGGGCTGGAAGTCAGGCTTCAGCTCGCCGGTGACACGGTCCTGCGTCACCGCGTCGAAGTCGACCACGCCGTCGAACAGCCCGGTCGTCTCGCGGACGAAGCGGTCGAACGCCTGCCGCTTCGACTCCACTTCCGGCGCCCCATACTGGCCGTTGGTGCTGTGCAGCGCCGACGTCAGCGTCGCCATGACGATCCGGACGCCCGGGAGGCGCGCGCGCAGCCGCTGCACGCCCTGGCGCACGCCTGCTTCCAACGCCTCCACGCTGGCGCCGGCATTGCCGAAGTCGTTGATGCCTTCGAGCCAGATCACCGCGGTCACGGCGGGCAGGCTGATGACGTCGCGCTCCAGCCGGTCCAGCGCCGCCGGGCCGCCGGAGAACGGGTGCTGCGCGTAGTCGGCGGGCCCGATCACCATGTTGCCGCCGATCCCGGCATTGACCACGCTGAACCGGTCGCCGAACGCCGCATGCATGCGCCGCGCGAACACGTCGGGCCAGCGGTCGTCGCCGTTCAGCGTCGAGGCGGTGCCGTCGGTGATCGAATCGCCGAACGCCACGACGGCGTGGGTGGCGGCGGGCGCCTGCATGTCGACTGCGTCGAGGAAGTACCAGGAGGTGGTGGAGAACGGGAAACCCGCCTCGCCGGTCTCCGCGGCGTGCGAACCTTCGCCCGGTGCGGACAGGTAGGACGTGGTGAGCGCCTTGGCGTGCCAGGTCATCGGCCCGCTCTCGCCGACGACATGGAAGCTGACCGCGAGCTTGCGGCCGGCCAGCCACAGATCGGTTGGATCCTGCACGAAGCTCAGCTTGACGGGGTCGCTGAGGACCGACTTGCCGGGCGGCACGGTAACGTCGTGCCGGCCGCCGAAGGTGACAGCGAGATTGCTGTCGGGCATGAGTTCGGCGCCGCTGACCTGCAATCCGGCGTGGACGTCATTGAAGGTCACCGGCTGGCTGCCGAAGGCGTTGGACAGCCGCAGCCGCGCCTGCCGCCCCCAGATATCCGGCCGCACGATCAGCCGGAACGACTGGTCGCTGGCGCCCTGTGCCGGCGTGGGAAATGCGAAGCGGAGTTCCGGCTGCGCGGTTGGGTTGCCGACCGGGTAGGGGCCTTGCACCGACGCCGTCCAGGCAACCACCCAATGCGGGGTATCGGGCGCGGCGCCGCCGAGCAGCAGGACGAGCGGCAGCAACAGGCAAAGCCGGCGGATCATGGTTGTTTCCCCTTTATAGTTCGCGGAACGTAGACCTCTTCCGCTTCAAATTAACCTCTCCCGCGGGAGCGGGAGAGGTCGATGGTGCGCAGCACCGAGGGCGAGGGTGATCGGGGCGGCACGTAGCAGGTAGAGCGTAGTGTGCCGACCCGATCACCCTCACCCTCGACGCCTCCGGCGTCTCGACCTCTCCCGCTCCCGCGGGAGAGGTTACAAATGCTGGACTACCGTTCGCGGATGTAGTTCCCCGCCTCGAACACCACCGGCGGCGCATCCGGATCGTAGCTGACACCGGCCGGGTCGCGGCCTTCCGCCACGGCGCGCACCTGGCGGCGCAGTAACCGCCGCAGCATGGCGATGCCGCGATCGGAACTCGCCAGATGCTCCTCCGCGTGCAGCGTGATCGGTCCCTGCCCGACCTGCGCCTCATAGTCCCCCGGCAGCGCGCGATGTTCCGCCTCGGTCAACTCCCACCAGAATTGCCCCCCGAACTTCGAGCGCATGCGGCCGATGTCGCCGGCCTGCCGCACCCGCCCGGCAACGTAGATGCGGAATGCGGTGTCGTCGATTGGCAGCACCCAGCCGATCGACTCCACGCGAGCGAACTGCGCCACCCTAGGGTTCGGCACAACGCGCAACGTCGGCAGCACCGCCTCGGTGACGCGATGGAAGACCCGTCCGTCCTCCGCCGGCCGCTGCGAGCACACCTTCACCGCAACGTCGGTCGCCTCGAATTCCACCTGCGGCATCGCCGCCATCGCCGCGGTGAACTGCGCGCCGCTGAACGAGCCGTGCAGGATCGGCACGTGCAGCGGATCGACGACGTTCTCGAAATGCTGCAACCAGTTGCAGGGGATGATCGCCGGTCCGCCGCCACCCAGAGACGTATCGTCGGCTTCGAGGAATTCGCCGTCGTCCATCGCCTCCAGGCATTCGTAGCGCGGCAGCACCGGCTTGCGTTCGGGCGGACCCATATAGGCGAAGATCAGCCCGTAACGCTCCTGCACCGGATACCACGGCTGCCGGATGCGCGCGCGCTGCCGCCCGCCCTCGGGTTCGCATGGCTGGTCGAGGCAGTGGCCTTCGGTGTCGAACAGCCAGCCGTGGTAGCAGCAGCGGATGCCGGCCGCCTCGACCCGCCCGTAATACAGCGTCGTGCCACGGTGACAGCAACGCGCGTGCAGCAGGCCGGGCTGACCGGCACCGTCGCGGAACAGGATCAGGTCCTCGCCCAGAGCGCGCACCTGCCGCGGTGTGGCAGAAGCGTCCGCGGCGAGGCCGACCGGATGCCAGTAGCGCCGCAACATCTCGCCCATCGGCGTGTTGCGCCGCACCTCGGTCAGTTCGGTGTCGTACGAGGATGGAGGCAGTTCGTATGCGGTTCCCGCGTCACGCGGCTGATCGTTGTCCATCCATCGCTTCTCCTGAGGCGCCACGACTTGAACCGCGATACAACAGTCGGAACCCGTCCGCGTCCAGGATTCCGATCGTCTGCGGCTACCCGGATCAAGAAAGCAAGCATTTGGAACACGGAAAGGCAGCGATGGACACAGATAATAACGGAAGCACGTGCGGCTTCCAATCGCAATGACGGTCGTCTTCGCGGCACTTCGCTCAGGGTGAAAACCCTCCAGTAAAGCGCTTCGATGAAACGGCTCATGTTGTCGGCCTGCCTCTCCTGGTTGCTGGCATCGGCGAAGCCCGGGCCCTCTGGACACAAACCTTCTGTGATGGCCAAACTCGCGCGGCACAGGAGGAGCTTCCCCGATGACCATCATCGATTCACAGGTCCATGCCTATGAGGCGAATACGCCGAAGCGGCCCTGGCACAGTGTACCGAATTGGCCGGATCACGTCACCGGTGACGAGATGGTGGCGGCGATGGACAAAGTCGGTGTCGACGGCGCGATTTTCATCTCGGCCTTTGGCTTGTACCAGTACGACGCCAGTTATGCGGTGGAAGTGCAGCAGGCGCATCCCGACCGGTTCGCCATCGTCAAGCCGGTCAACCCGGACGATCCGGCGGTGGCCGATGTGATCGCCGCGTGGAAGCAGACGCCGGGCGCGGTCGGCATCCGCATCATGCTGCCGAAAAAGTCAGGGCGCTTGGCGACCGACCCGGGCCTCGACCGGATTGCGCGCGCCGCGGCGCAGCACGATCTTCCGGTCAACGTTCTGTTCTGGGGTAATGTGGACGTGGGCACCGCGCTCATCGATCGCCATCCCAACACGCGATTCATCATCGACCATCTGGGTATATTGCAGCCGCGCGTGCCGCCCGCACCGCCGGAGCCCTGGGCCGATCTGCCGAAGGTGCTGGAACTCGCCAAGCGCCCGAACGCGGTGATTAAGGTCAGCGGCGCCTGCACGCTGTCGCAGAAGCCGTATCCATTCCCGGACATCTGGGACCCGCTTGCCCGCGTGTTCGATGCCTGGGGTTTCGATCGCTGTTTGTGGGGCACGGACTGGACACGCGCGTTCGCTGTCGTCACCTATGCGCCGGCGGTCGAGCCGTTTCTTGCCACGGACCGCCTGAGCGACACTGAGCGGGCAATGCTCATGGGCGGTGCTTGCGCGAAGGCTTATGGCTGGTCGCCGCGGAAAGCTTAGGACTCTTTGGCACTCATCAGCCGGCAGGCCGGGCGACACTGCGCAAAGTGTCATGACCGGGCTTGGCCCGGTCACCCACGGCTTTTCTTCATATCCCACAGCAAAGTCGTGGGTCGCCAGTTAAAGCCTGCCCTCGGGCGCTTGGTCCGTGGGCTCGCCATGACACATTCCTGATCGTCGCCTGACGCGATTGCTGAACAACACAGTCATCGTTTTGTAATCATACTGACGTCCACAAAAGTTTCACATGCCTCCAAGTGATAGCAATGCGATTCTCATAACATTGCGCGATTCGCGGGAGTGGCAGATGACAGTGCAGCGTCAAGCGGCCGGACGAGAGGGGCTCGGCTGACCGGGATGAGATCGAGCACAATAGGCGACACAGTTCCCGCAATGTGGGAGGCGGGTGCTGCCAAACCCAACAGAACTGAAGCTGGAAACGAATTTCTCTCGTTGCAGTTGCAGCGTCCGACGCACTTGCGTCGCTGGGCGAGTGACGGACAATGACAACCGAGATGCAAAAGGACATGGTCGTCCAGGTGTACGGACGATGGGCGCCGGTCTATGACCTGGTGTTCGGCCCGGTCTTTCGCGCCGGACGCCGGGCCGCGATCGACGCCGCCGAACATGTTGGCGGCCGCATCCTGGAAGTCGGGGTCGGCACCGGGCTGTCGCTGCCAAGCTACGCCCGCGGCAACTCAATCTACGGCGTCGATATTTCTGCTCCTATGCTGCAACGAGCACGCCAGCGCGTCGCGAAGCTGCACCTCGAGCATGTCGAGGGTCTCGACGTCATGGATGCCGAGGACCTGGCCTTCCCCGACGCATCTTTCGATGTCGTCGTTGCGCAATACGTCGTGACGGCCGTGCCGCACCCGGAACGGGCGCTCGACGAGTTCGCGCGGGTAGTGCGGCCGGGTGGACAGATCATCATCACCAGCCGCATCGGCGCGGAAGCGGGGCTGCGCAGCGTCGTGGAGAAGTCGTTGATGCCGGTGACCAGCCGGCTCGGATTTCGCACCGAATTTGCCTGGGACCGCTATGTCCGTTGGGCCGCAGGCTCGCCGACCATGCGTCTGCTGGAGCGACGTCCGCTGCCTCCGTTCGGGCATTTCTCGCTGATCAGGTTTGCCAAGTGTCCGGACGCATCACGCCGTCGGATGGATGGATAGAAGCAAGAGCCCGACACTGGGTTGGGTTCAAAGCATTGATCGAGAAGGAATGGCGATGTGCAGTTTTGGTGAGCTTCTGAAAGTGCAGCGATGGGATGACCACCGTTACTATCATCACAGTCGCGTAAACCAATCACTGCATCTTGTCAGCGCGATGAGCTTCGTCAGCGCTTACGTCATCGCGTTCAAGGATCCTGCCATCGCCGCCCTGTTGGGGTGGCTGCTGGCGATGACCAGCCGGCAGGTCGGGCACTTGTTCTTTGAACCCAAGGGTTATGACGTCGTCAACCAGGCGAGCCATGAGTACAAGGAAGCGATCAAAGTCGGCTATAATCTCCGCCGCAAGATCGTCCTGCTGACGATCTGGGGTCTGTCGCCACTATTGCTCCTGGTGGACCCGACGCTGCTGCACACCCTCCGGCCAGCGAAGACACTCAGCGATTTCTCGCGCAACGTGGGGTATCTGTGGCTTGCCCTGGGGATTGCCGGACTGATGTTTCGCACCGTGCAGTTGTTCTTCATCAAGGATCTGCAGACCGGCCTGGTCTGGGCGACGAAGATCCTCACCGATCCATTTCACGACATCAAATTTTACTATCGGGCTCCGAGCTATCTGTTGCGGGGCGAGTTGATCGAGACCGCAACCGCCCATCCAGGTTAGAACGCGGTTTCGGGCTGATTCCCAGCGACGCCCGCAGCATGCGTCATGGCCGGCCTTGTGCCGGCCATCCACGCCTTGCCTTCGTGCACGCGACAAAAGGCGTGGATGGCCGGCACAAGGCCGGCCATGACGGTTAGGCGGGCCGGCACACGGTCAACTATAACGAGAAGGCGTTGCCCGTCAGGCTCGAAAACCCCACCGGCTCCTATAGCTGGCGATCATTTCGCGCAGGATCTGGCGGCGGATCGATTTGTTGGTAAGCGACGGATTGAACCACCACCAGCCATCCTGCTCCATCGCCCTCGCCGCCGCCACGAAGCGCTCCGCGACGGCCATGAAATCGGCCTCGCCATAATTCAGGCTGAAGATCAGCCGGCCGGTGCCCACCCAACTCAGCGCCAGCCCTTCGGCCCGCAGATAATATTGCAGCATCCAATTATACCGGGATGGCCGCGTGTAGTTCACGGTCCAAATGGAGGACAGGTTGGCCACTCTGACCGGCAGATCCTCTTGGGCCAGCATCCGGTTGAGCAATTCCGCCCGCGCATTCCAGAGTTCGTCCAGGCCATCATAGAGGCTCCGCACTTCCGGGGATTCGAAGCGGTGCAGGAACTCGTTCATCGCCCCCATGACATAGGGGTGCGAGTTGAATGTGCCGCGCGCCAGGCAGATGTCGGCGGGCCGATCGTCGCGGTAGCGCTTCATGAATGCGTGCCGACCGCACAGAACGCCGACCGGCAGGCCGCCGCCGAGCGTCTTGCCGTAGGTGACAAGATCGGGTTTGACGCCGAAATACTCGGTCGCCCCGCCAGGGGCCAGGCGGAAGCCGACGAATACCTCGTCGAAGATCAAGGCGATGTTGCGCTCGGTGCAGACCGCGCGGAGCTGCTTCAGCCACGCCGTGTAAGCCGCACGGTCGAAATGCGCGGTGTGGCCGCTGTCTACCAGCGACGTGTCCGCCGGCGCGGCGCGGTTCGAATGCAGCGCCTGCAACGGATTGACCAGCACGCAGGCAATGTCGCGCCGCGTGGCAAGCACCTGCAACGTATGTTCAGACATTTCCTCGAGCGTGTAGGTCGCGCGTGGCGGCAAGGGATTGCCGATGCCCGGCTGAACGTCGCCCCACCAGCCATGGTAGGCGCCGCTGAATTGGACCAGGTGCGAACGGCGCGTGTGATAGCGGGCGAGTTGCACGGCTTGCATCACCGCCTCGGTGCCGGACATGTGGAACGACAACTCGTCCTGCCCGGAAATCCGGCGCAGACGCTCGACGTTGTCTACGATAACCGGATGATAGGAACCCAGCACAGGGCCCAGATCGCGCACCCGCGCTATGCCGCGATCGATGCAATCCTTATAGAAATCATATCCGAGAAGATTGACTTCGTAGGAGCCGGTCAGATCGTACAGGACGTTGCCGTCAAGATCGCTGAAGCCTACACCGGCCGAGGATTTCGACGAGAGAGCCAGCGGAAAGCGCCTCACGCACGATGCGGCTGTACTGGAACGGCACGCGATAGGTGTTGGTCAACTGAAGATCGGACGCGCCCTGCCGGACCTGCGCTGTCATTGCGCTGGTTCGCGCGAACTTCTCCTGGTAGAGAGCAGTGAGGCGCTTGAAACCATCCTGCCGCAGCGTTGCGATCGACTCTGGTGGATCGTCAGAGCGAAAGAACCGATGTTCATCATATTCGTAAAACGGGATCAGCGACGCGATGCGCCGCGCCAGTCTGGTATGTCCGGCGAGCGAACGGTGCTTCGCCTTCGACAATTCAAGCCGTTGCATGAACCCGGCGAACACAGGAATTGGTATTGTCATAGCCTTAGCATAAGCGAAACGCCCACTTGCGTGCATGGCAGTTTTGTTAACTCTTCCGATGGCAGGTTGGCGGAATGAGCAGTCTGCGGGCGGCGATCTCGAGGGCGGTGCTGCAAGAGGATATCAACTTTTTGCTGACGAACCGAATCCCCCGGCGTCTGGCGACTGGTTCTTCGGCTGGTTCAGTAAAATAGAACGGCCGTTGATTTGCGACGCGTCCATCGGTGTGTGGCGGCTGTTCACGGATCTCGATCTGAGCGAGGCGCGCGATAGCCGGTTTCCGCAGCCTGCACGATTGCTTTGTTCGGCAGTTGAAGGACGGCGCGCGCCCGATCGACGCCGATCCGAACCTGCTGGTCAGCCCATGCGATGCGATCGTTGGCGCCTCCGGGCCGCGTTGATGACGGCCAGGTTCTCCAGATCAAGGGCTTTCCCTACCGATTGCGCCGACCTGCTCGGTGCGATGTGGCCGCGGACTACCCTACCGGAACGGTTGCTACGTGACGCTGCGGCTGACCTCCCGCCATGTACCACCATTTCCATGCGCCACATGATTGCCGGGTGGAATTGGTGACGCTACATTTCCGGCGACACCTGGAACGTCAATCCGATCGCTCTCAAGCGCGTGGAGCAACCTGTTCTGCAAGAATGAACGGGCCGTGATCCGAACCAGGCTCTCCCACACGGGGCACGCGATCACTTTGGTTCCCGTCGCGGCCATACTGGTGGCGAGCATCCGCCTGAACTTTCTGGAGACGAGTTGCGGCCTGCGCCATGGTGGTCCGCGCACCATCCCGTGTGATGCAGTATTCTCGCAAAGGCGCGGCGATGGGCTGGTTCGAGCATGGCTCGACCATCGTCGTGTTTGCACCGGAAGGTTTCGCGGTTCACGAGAGCGTTTTCGAAGGCAAGCGCATTCGCGTCGGCGAACCACTGTTGGCAATCGGGTGAGGGAAGCAAGGCCAGGGCGATCGCATTTGCCGGCGCAGGCATTCGGACGCTCGGGCCGGAGGTTCCTCGGCGGGGCCGGTGCTGCTCGAAGGCAGGAAATGTCTCACAAAGCTAAAGGAAGACTTGGTAAGCATTCACAAAGAACGATTCTCTGCTGCCGCGCCGCGTGGCAGGACCCGGGGATGGCATGGTAGCTTTGTGAAAGCTTGCCTGCCGCTTCCTTTTCCTTTGTGAGACATTTCCTGCCTTGCAACCGCAATAACCGTGCCGGCGTTGTTCGGCTTGCGAGATTTGCCCCGAGATCCCTGGCCTTGCTTTCTTCACTCGACTGCCGTCATTTCGCATTCGCGCCATGCCGCCGTCACCTCCCAACCCGTCTCCGCGGGTACCCTCCTGGCTACCCAGCCTGCTCGGCTACTTCATCGCCGTCGGCCCTGCCGCCACCGACATGTATCTGCCCGCCTTCCCGGCGGTGGAGCACAGCTTCGGCACCGCACCCGGCACCGCGCAGCTCACGTTGGCGACCTGGTTCGCCGGACTGGCAGTGGGGCAGATCACCAGGGCACGCTCTCGGACCGCTTCGGCCGCCGCGTGCCGCTGATCGTCGGCACCGCGACATTCACCCTCGCCGCGATGGGCTGCGCGCTGGCTCCGACCCTCACCTGGCTGGCGATCTTTCGCGCCATCGCAGCGGTCGGCGCCTCGGCGGGGATGGTGGTCCCGCGCGCCATGGTGCGCGACCTCGCCGAGGGCCACCACGCGGCCATCATGATGTCCCGCCTGACGCTGGTGATGGGCGTCGCACCGATCCTGGCCCCGAGCATCGGTGGCGCGGTGCTGACGTTCGCAAATTGGCGGGTGATCTTCTGGATCCTGGCGCTGTATGGCGCCGGCGGCTGCGCCATGGCCTGGCGCCTGCTGCCGGAGACGCTGCCGCCGGATCGCCGCACCCATCTCCGTGCGGCCAAGCAACTCGAACGCTATGCGTCCATTGCACGCGACCGAGGCTTTCTGTCGCACGCCGCGATGGGCGCCGGCGGCAGCTTCTGCATGTTCGCGTATCTCGCCGGATCATCGCCGGTGTTCATCCAGGGCTTCGGCCTGGCGCCGTGGCAGTTCGCGCTGATCTTCGGGCTGTGCTCGTGCGGGCTGATCGCGGGGTCGCAGATCAACGCCCGGCTGCTGCCGAAGGTCGGACTGTCGTTCATGCTGCGGGTGATCTCGAGGATTTCGCTGGCCGCTACCGCGACGCTGACGGTGCTGGCGTTCGCCGGCGTGCATTCGCTGCCGCTGATTGTGGCGCCGATCTTCGTGGCGCTGAGCTGCCAGGGGTTCAGCAACGGCAACTCCACCGCGGGCGCGTTGCAGGGCCATGGGCGACACGCCGGTAGCGCGTCGGCGCTGATGGGCGTGGCGCAATACACGCTGGGCGCCACCAGCGGTCTGCTGGTCGGGGTGTTCACCGATGGCACACCGCGCGGCATGGCGGCGCTGATGTTCTGCGGCGCGCTCGGCATGGTGATCGCGGACCTGACACGGCCTCGCGCGTAGCTGCGTCCCGGCCACGACAATTGCGAACCGGCCGCGGCCGCGGGCATAGTGCGCGCCCATGACACCCATGGTTGGCATTCCCGCCTGTGCGCGGCTGGTGAACGGGCAGTTGCGGCATGACACGCCGGCACGCTACGCCGCGGCGGTGCTGGGCGGCTCCGGCGCGACCCCGATCATGATCCCGCCGCTCGGCGAGCCACAACTGGCGGTGCTGGACCGGCTCGACGGCCTGCTGCTGTCCGGTAGCCCGAGCAACGTCCACCCGGACCACTACGACGGCGGTGAGAGCCGCACCCCCGATCTGCACGACCTGGAGCGCGACGCCACCACCTTGCGCCTGATCCCGGAGGCAGTCGCGCGCGGCATCCCCGTGTTGGCGATCTGCCGCGGCATCCAGGAGCTGAACGTGGCGCTCGGCGGCACGCTGTACCAGGCGATTCACGCCGAACCCGGCCGCTTCGATCACCGCGGGCAGGGCGACACGATCGAGCAACGCTATAACCCGTGTCACCTGGTGGCGCTGTCCGGTGGCATGGCGGACATGGTGGGAGCGACGAAGATCCTGGTGAACTCGCTGCACGCGCAGGCGGTGGACCAGCTTGCTCCCGGCTTGGTGGTGGAGGCGGTGGCGCCCGACGGCACGATCGAGGCGGTGCGCGCTCCCGATGCGCAAGGTTGGGTGGTCGGCGTGCAATGGCACCCGGAGTGGCGCTACGCGGACGACACGGCGAGCCTGGCGATCTTCCGCGCCTTCGGTGAGGCGTGCCGGGCGTATCAGGCGGGATTGCGAAAGGCGGCATAAGATGGATTTGGGGTTGAGCGGCAAGACGGCGCTGATAACCGGCGGCTCGAAGGGGATCGGCCGGGCGTCGGCGGAGGTGCTGGCCGACGAAGGCTGCAACGTGATTCTGGTGGCGCGCGAGCAAGGGGCGCTGGATGCGGCGGCGGAGGCGATCCGGGCGCGGCGGCAGGTCAACGTGCGGACGATCTCGGCCGATCTGTCGAGCGACGCCGCGGTGCGGCGGGTCGCGGCTGAGGCAGGCGAACTCGACATCCTGGTTAACAATGCCGGGGCCATCCCGCCCGGCGATCTGCTGTCGGTGGACGACGAACGCTGGCGGCGGGCGTGGGACCTGAAGGTGTTCGGGTATATCTCGTTCTGCCGGGTGGCCTATGCAGCCATGAAGGCGCGGCGGGCGGGGGTGATCGTCAACGTCATCGGCGCGGCGGGCGAGAAATTCCCGACCGGATATATCGCCGGGGCAGCGGGGAATGCCTCGCTGATGGCGTTCACCCGCGCGCTGGGCAAGGGAGCGCCGGCGGACGGGCTGCGTGTGGTGGGGATCAGCCCCGGTCCGGTGGAGACCGAGCGCCTCGTCATGCTGCTGCGCGATCGGGCGGCGAAGGAACTGGGCGATGCGGAGCGCTGGCGGGAGCTGAACAAGGGAATGCCGTTCGGCCGCCCGGCGACTCCGGCGGAGATCGGTAACGCGGTGGCGTTCCTCGCGAGTCCGATGTCGGGGTATACGTCGGGGACGATCCTGACGATCGACGGGGGTGGGTAGACGGGAGCGACGCGTCTGGGGGCGTTCCTACGCTGTGCTTGTCAGTCCCACCAGCGCCGCTTCCGGCTTGAGAATCCGGATTGCCTGCCGCCACGGATCGAGCGAAAGCAAGTCCTGGTCGTCCGACACGATCGTCGCCGATTGATCTGAACTGCCCGGATTTGTGGCGGCCAAAGCCGCCTCGAGTTACTTATCGTCCGCTGGATCCCGGCATTCGCGCACGGCGATATCAGGCACCAGGAGGCGTGCGGCTGACCGTATTCGAAGAGCGAAGGCCTGCATCCATTCATCGGAGCGTCTGCGACGAAACTTGGGTCGTCTGAGCACATCTTCCACTTCGTCAAGAATCGCGACGCCGGATGCGAACAATCCGCGATCGAGCAGTACGTCAAGCAGTCGTGATGCCGCGGATCCGTCTGTCAGCGCCGCTCGGACGATCGAACTGGCGTCAACGATAAAGACCCCCTTAGCAAGAGCCATGGACGGCGGGCTCCGTCGTCGCTGAGCGGATTCTATCGACGCGCTTGTCGCTCACGTTTCCACGCGGCCAGTTCCTGCTCAACGTCCTCGGCCGTGAGACCAGCCTGCGCCGCAGTTCCGCGTGAATCCTCGAACACTGCCTTCAGGCGCTGTTGTCGCTCCTCGGGCGACCCGGCAAAGAGGCCGATAGCCGCGGCGATATCAGCCTCGTTTGCGGCTCTTGCCACGAGCCCGAGAAATGCCTCGTAGCGAGTACGTTCGGCCGGATCGCGCAGGCGTTCCGCGACCGGCCGTTCCAGGTGCAGCGTGACTTCGACGGTGTCCAATGGCTGTCTCCTGAACTTACTATAGGAGCTTTCTGCCCGCTTGACACTTGAAGTTGCTGACCGCCGTTCTCGATGGAATCGTCGTTCTGAACGACCTTTGGGATCAGCTCCCGCCACGTCGAGAAAGCGCACACACCAGGGTCGCGCGGCGGGCCGGTCGCCGCAACATCCGCCCCAAGCTGTTGACTTCCTCCTTCTGACTAGTTATCTAACCAGTCATCCGGACAAGACCGCCCGGCCGTTAACCACTCGGCAACCCGGAGCCCCTATGTCCCGCTGGCCCGTCCAGGACGCGAAAGCGAGGTTCAGTGAAATGTTGGATACCTGCCTCCAGCAAGGCCCGCAGGTTGTCAGCAAGCGCGGCGTGGACGCCGCCGTGCTGGTGCCCATCGAGCAATGGCACCGCCTGCAAGCCGCCCGTCCCTCCCTGAAACAACTCCTGCTCGCGGCCGAACCGCGCGCCGACATTCCCGTGCCGCCGCGTGGCCGCCGCCGGCGCCGTCCGCCGGTCGCCCTCGGCTGACCGCCGCGTGTACCTGATCGACACCAACGTCGTTTCGGAACTGCGGCGGCGGCGGCCTCACCCGGCGGTGGTCGCATGGTTGGAACAAGCGCCGGACCAGGCACTGCACCTCTCAGCCGTGACGCTGGGCGAGTTGCAGGCCGACGTGGAGATCACCCGCTCACAGGACCCGCCCAAGGCTGCCGAGATCGAGGCATGGATCGATCAGGTAGCAGAAACCTGGAACATACTGCCGATGGACGCTGAGACGTTCCGCTGCTGGGCGCGGCTGATGCACGGACGCCAGGACGATCTATTGGAAGACGCGATGATCGCGGCGACCGCCGTGGTGCATGACCTCACTGTTGTTACCCGCAACCTGCGCGACTTCAAGGCCTTCGGCGTCCGCACATTGGACCCGTTCCGATGAAACAAAGCCGTGGATGGTGGGGTTTCGCCCACCATGACGGGCGTGGGGTGCCGGTGAGTCAGTCTTCTGGGCGCTTGGTGTCACCTGTCACGCGTTATCGCGGCACCATTCCGCCACCTGCGCGTGGGTAGCGAACCAGCACTCGCCGCGCGCCTTCATGTGTTTGATCAGCCGCTCCAGCACCGGCATGCGTGAGCGGTGGCCTGTGATATGCGGGTGCATCGTCAACAGGAACAGGCCGCGTTCTTCCCAGGCGCCGTCGAACTCGGCGGTGAAGATCTCGCCCACTGCGGAGGGTGGGGTGTAGGGTCGCAGCGCGGAGAAGCGGACGAAATTATAGTACACCGCGTCGTCGCGGATCCATTCCGGAGGCAATTCTATAATGCCGGTCGGTTCGCCGCCGTCCGTTAGTTCGTAAGGATCGTCGTCGGCCATCAGCGAGCTGTCGTACAACAGCTTCAGTTCGCGCACGATGTCGAGCGTGTTGACCGAGAAGTCCCAACTTGCCGTGCGCATGCCGACCGGATCGCGGCCGGAGATGCGTGACAGGGTTTCGGCAGCACGGAAGGTCAGTTCGCGTTCCGCCTCGCGCGGGAGCGATGTGTTCGCCTCGTGGATCCAGGAGTGGATGCCGATCTCGTGGCCGTCATCGGCGATGCCGCGGACTTCTTCCGGGTGCAGCAGGGCGGACACCGCGGGGTAGAAGAACGTGGCGGGGATCGCCTCGCGCTGGAGCAGGGCACGGATGCGAGGGGTGGCCTGGCGCTGGCCGTATTGGCCCTGGCTGATGCGCATCGGGCTTTCGTCGTTGTCGCGCAGCGGGATCGTCTCGTGGTCGGCATCGAAGCTGATCGCCACGGCGCAGCGGGCACCTCCGGGCCAGGTCTTCGGCTTCATGCTGCGGCCGGCGCGGGCGCGGCCGACGATCTTGCGCCACGTGGCCTCCGGCCACTGCCAGGGTTCGCCGTCGGGGTGCTTGCTGGTGCCACTCATGGTGATGGTCTCCGCGTGGTTTTCCCCGCGGATGGTGCGCGCGTTCGGGGCGGTTGGGAATGCGGGGCGTCGCCGGATACGCGCAGGGAACGTATGAACATTGTTGTAACGGCGCTCCTCACGCACTATGTTGTTCGCATGCGAGGTGACCCATGCAAACGACGGTACGGAAGCTCGGCAATTCAGCCGGGCTGATCATTCCTAAAACCATCCTGGCCGAGCTAGGCCTGTCTGCCGGCGACGCCGTGGATTGCGTGTTGAAGGACGGCCACCTGATCCTGGCCCCCGCCAAACGCGGCAAGCGCGCAGGCTGGGCCTCGGCGTCGCGCAAGATCGCCGAGTCCGGGGACGACGCTCTCGCGTGGCCCGAATTCGCCAACACCGGCGATGATGAGCTGCGGTGGTGACGCGACCGGCCGCAGTAGTACGCGGCGAGGTGTGGTTGGCGGCGCTCGATCCCACGATCGGTAGCGAGATTCAGAAGACGCGGCCATGCGTGATCATCTCGCCACCGGAAATGCATGACTTCCTGCGCACGGTCACCGTTGCACCGATGACCACGGGCAGTCACCCCGCGCCGTACCGCATCCCGATCCGCTTTCGCCGCAAGAACGGCCTGATCCTGCTCGATCAGATCCGCACGCTGGACAAACTGCGACTGGCACGGCGTCTCGGCGTGGTCGATGCGGGCACGTTGCGCGCAACACTCGCCGGGTTGCGCGAGATGTTCGAGGAGTAAGTCGAGTACGCGCCGGTGGAGCACCAAGGAGCCGTCCGGGAACAACCGAAACGATCGAGGCGGCCTGCCCGAGTCCGCGATTGGCGGCCTCGTTGTTGGCAATGAGTGGTTATTTCCGGACGGCCACTAAAGCACCGCCAGCATCGCCCGGTCGCCGCACACAACGGGTTTCCTCGACGGGCCGCCGCGTCCATTCTGGCGTCCCTACACACCCCGATCAGGGAACACCCATGCCAGCCACCGACCCCGCCCTGTTCTCCGCCGAAGACATGCTGGCGCTGTATGCGCGGCGCTCGCTGAGCCCGGTCGAGGTGTTGCAGGCCGTCACCGAGCGCGTCGCTCGGCTCAACCCCGGCCTGAACGCCTTCGCGGTGATGAACCCGCGCGCCCTGGAAGCCGCCGGCGAGAGTGAAGCGCGCTGGCGGGTCGGCCGGCCGCTCGGCCTGCTGGACGGCGTGCCGTGCACGGTGAAGGACCTGGTCGATCTGGCCGGTTTTCCCACCCGCCGCGGCAGCCGAACCTCCGATCCCGCGCCCGTGGCGGACGACGCGCCGTCCGTGGTGGGGCTGAAGGCGGCCGGCGCGGTGATAGTCGGCAAGACCACCACTACCGAATACGGATGGAAATCGCCCGGCGACTGCCCTCTGCACGGCATCACGCGTAATCCGTGGAACCCCGCCCACACCAGCGGCGGATCATCGTCCGGCGCCGGCGCGGCTGGGGCTGCTCGGTTCGGGCCGCTGCATCTCGGCACCGACGCCGGCGGCTCGATCCGCATCCCCGCGGCGTGGTGCGGCATGGTCGGACTGAAGCCGACCTTCGGACGAGTGCCGCTGTGGCCGTCCAGCGCCTTCGTCGGGGTGTCGGTCGCCGGGCCGATGACGCTGACGGTGCGCGACGCCGCTCTGATGCTGTCGGCGATGGCACGCTACGACCTGCGCGACCCGTTCTGCGTGCCGGACGACGGCCGCGACTGGCGCGACGGGATCGAGAACGGCGTCGCCGGCCTGTCGGTCGGCGTGCTGCGCCGCCCCGGATTCGACGCGCCGATCGATGCAGAGGGCGTCGCCGCCGTGGAACGCGCGGCCGCGCTACTGGCAGAGGCCGGGGCGACGGTGGACGAGGCGCAGCCCGATCTGCCCGACACCCGCGCGATCTTCGCCGGCGTGTGGGGCGCGGCGCTGTCTCGCCTGGTCGCGACGCTGCCGGAACAACTGCGCGGCTTGCTCGACCCGGGGATCCACGAGGTGGCACGGGCGCTGACCGGCATGAGCGCGATCCAGTATCTCGACGGCGAGGCGATGCGCGCCGCCGCGGCGCACGCCATGGCGCGGCTGCATCAGACGTTCGACCTGGTACTGTGCCCGACCGTGCCGAGCGGTCCGCCGCTGGCCGATGCGCCAACGGTGGACCCGGTGCAGGCGCTGTGGACTCAGTGGGCGCCGTGGACCTTCACGTTCAACATCACGCGCCAGCCGGCGATCACCGTGCCGATGGGGCTGGGAGAGAACGGGATGCCGCGCTCGGTGCAGCTTGCAGCGGCGCAGTATGCCGACGACCTGGTGCTGCGCGCCGCGCGGGTGCTGGAGCAAGCGGAACCGATCATGGTGGCTGATCTGTCGTAACCCCAGAAGAAACCTCCGCGGCACAGCTTCCGTGTGATGGCCAACGACGCGAGGCAAGGTCGTTGCCAATCAGGTCGCGCGTGCTATATTAGTAGCACTCGCCGCACCACCTGGAGAAGCCGGTCCCATGTCACTTGTCAGTATCCGGCGCCAGGGCGGCGCGGCCATTATGACCATCCCGTCCGATGTTCTGAAAGCGCTGCATTTAGACGTCGGAGCGCAGATGGAGGTGGCCGTGACGGCCGACGGGTTCACGGCACGTCCGTTGAAGAAGCCGAAGCGGCGGCGCTATTCCCTACGTGAATTGCTGCGTGGCGCCACGCCGGAGACCATGCGGCGGTTGAAGGACGAGACGGACTGGGCGCGTGAAGGTGTGGCCGTCGGACGGGAACTCTGATGCCACGCGGCCGCCATCCGCGGCCGGGCGATGTTTACTGGATTGATCCAAATCCCGTCGCGGGACGGGAGATGAAGGACCGGCACCGGTTCGTTGTCATAACGCCTGTGCAGATCAACGCCCTCGGCCTTGCCACGACCGTGCCGGTGACCACGAGCGGCAACTTCGCGCGTAATCTGGGACTGACGGTCGCAATCTCCGGTCATGACACGAACGGCGTCGCGGTTTGCAATCAGGTCCGGACATTCGATATCGAAACCAGAATGCGGGCGGGCACTGCACGCTTCGTCGAGCGGCTCGATCAGGCAACGACAGATGAAATCGTTTCGCGGGTGTTGAGCGTGATCGACCCCGACGGCACATAGCACATTGGAGGCATGGAGTTGCTACGCCATGCAGATATCAGGTGAAACGGCTCTATTACGGCTGGGTAATCGTCGCCGTGGTGTTCGTCACCATGGGCGTAGGGGTGAACGCACGCACCGCGTTTTCCCTGCTGTTCCCACCGATCCTGGCGGAGTTCGGCTGGGACCGTGGGGTAACGGCCGGTGCGTTCTCCTTCGGCTTCCTGGTTTCGGCGGTGCTCAGTCCGGTGCTTGGCCGCCTGATGGACCGGCATGGGCCGCGCCTGGTGATCGAGTCCGGGGTCGTTTTCATGGGCGCCGGGTTGCTGCTGGCCACACTCGTCCGACAGCCCTGGCAGCTTTACGCCACGCTTGGCGTGCTGGTGGGCGGCGGCAGCGTCTGCCTCGGCTATGCCGGGCAGTCGCTGTTCCTGCCGAACTGGTTCGTGCGGCGGCGCGGCCTGGCGATGAGCATCGCCTTCTCCGGCGTTGGCGTCGGTTCGATCGTGCTGCTGCCCGCGATGCAGGTTCTGATCGAGCGTGCGGGATGGCGGACCGCGTGTTTCGCCATGGGCGTGCTGGTGCTGGCGGTGCTGATGCCACTCAACCTGCTGCTGCGGCAACGGCCGGAGGATATCGGGCTGGAGCCGGATGGCGATGCCACGTCCCGCATGGCGGCGTCGGGCAACCCGATGGCCAACGTGGTGGATGCGGACTGGGCAGCGATCGACTGGACGTTGCAGCGCGCGATGCGGACTGCGCGATTCTGGTGGCTGGCGCTGGGATATTTCTGCGCGTTGTACGCGTGGTACGCGGTGCAGGTGCACCAGACGAAATACCTGGTGGAGATCGGCTTCAGCCCGACGCTGGCGGCTTGGGCGTTGGGCATTGTCAGCCTTGCGGGTATTCCCGGGCAGATCATGCTCGGGCATCTCTCCGACCGGATCGGACGGGAGTGGGTGTGGACCGCGGGCAGCGCTGGTTTCGCGGTCTGCTACATGGCGCTGCTGGCGATGGACCAGGCGCCGAGCTACGTCTTGCTGTATCTGATGGTGATTGCGCAGGGGATGCTGGGTTACGGCATCACGTCGGTATTCGGTGCGATCCCGGCGGAGATTTTTCAAGGGCGGCACTACGGCAGTGTGTTCGGAACGCTGATGCTGTCTGCCATCGGCGGAGGTGCCGCGGGCCCGTTCGTGACCGGTGTGTTGCACGACGCCACCGGCAACTACCGGGCGGCGTTCAGTATCGGGCTGGGTGTCAGCCTGCTCGGGGTGCTGGCGATCTGGCTTGCGGCGCCTCGGAAGGTGCGCGTGGTGGCAGGGCAGGTGCAACGGCTGGGGTGACCGCCGCAAGAAAGCAAGCAAGAATTTCAACGCAGATGACAGCAGATGCACGCAAAACACGCAGATGGTTCGGTGCGCTTCACAGGCCGTCGGCCACGCGTTTGATTTCCAGCCGCGACCTACCGAAATTGAGCAGTAGGCAGAGTTGTAAACGGGTCACCTTAAGATAATTGATGCATTGCAACCGATGCCGGTCGTCGAGTTCCTTGACGGTCTTCAGCTCAAAGAGAAGCATGTCATGGACGAGTAAGTCAGGAAAGTACTCGCCGACGACCTCGCCCCTGTAGAATACCTTAGCGCCATGTTGCTGTACAACCGAAAACCCGGCGGCACGCAGTTCACAGGCCAGCGCATTCTCATAGACCGTTTCAAGAAACCCGGCCCCGAGCGTATTAGGCACGGTGAACGCACAGCCGATTACCTGCCTCGACAGAACATTCAGTCTGTCGCTATCTGCGTGTTTTGCGTGCTTCTGCTGTCATCTGCGTAAAAATTCTTGCTTGCGGCTTTACGGGCAAATGGTTACGGAAGTGCTGACGCACCCGCGATGCGCCAACCGTCTGCTCCGCGGTTAATCACCCCTTCAACGCGCCGGCGGTGAGGCCGGTGATCAGGAAGCGCTGGACCAGAATGACGAACACCACGATCGGCACCAGTTGCACGCTCACCGCTGCAAACAACACGCCCCAATCGACACCGGTGAGCGACGACATCATCTCGCTGAGCAGCAGAGGCGCGGTCTTCGCGCGCGTGGTGGTGAATATGAATGCGAACAGGTATTCGTTCCACGCGTAGACGACAACAAACACACTGGCGGCGACCAGGCCTTGCGCCGACAGCGGCAGGATGATCCGCGTCAGAATTACAAAGTCCGAGGCGCCGTCGATGCGTGCCGCCTGGTCCAGCTCCTCCGGGATGCCGTCGATGAAGCTCTTCAAAAGCAGCGTGCCAAGCGAGACGAAGAACGACGCGTACAGGATGATCAGCACCGCGCGCGTATCGCTCAGGCCGAGATAGTCGGCCAGAGGAAACAGCGGCAAGGTGACGACGATCGGCGGCAGCAGGCGGATGCCGACCATGTAGAACGCCGAAGCCGCGACGAGGCGATTGCGCACCCGCGAATAGACGTAGCCGGCCAGCAGGCTGGCAGCGACACAGACCAGCGTGGCGCCGGCAGTGACGGCGAGGCTATTGCCAAGCGTGCGCAGGAAGTCCGGCCATTTGGCCAGCAGATCCTGGTAATGCTCCAAGGTCGGACTGAATAGCAAGGTCGGCGGGTAGGTGAAGATCTGCTGATTGGGCTTGAAGGATGACAAGACAACGAAGGCAATCGGCACGCCGGACCAGATCAGCACGAGCAATACGATGACGGCGCGCAAAGCGTGTGCCGCAGACCTACGGCGCGTCATGTGCCACGCTCGAACGTGGCGCGGTTGAGCCGGCTGACATAGGCGACCGCGAACACTCCCGAGGCCAGCACCATGATCCAGCCGGCCGCTGCGCCGCGGCCGAAATCGGCGTAGGTGAAGGCTTGTTTGTAAAGGTAGATCGACAACACCTCGGTCATGCGCGCCGGGCCGCCGCCGGTCAGCAGCCAGACCTCGGAGAACAGCCGGAAGGCGACGATGTAGCGGAAGATCAGTGCCACCAGCAGGGCCGGGAAGATGGTCGGCACGGTGATGTAGCGGAAGCTTTGCCAGGCGGAGGCGCCATCCACGTGTGCGGCCTCATAGAGTTCCTTCGGCACGCTCCGCATCGCCGCATAGGCGATGATGAAGCTGAACGGCATGTTGAGCCAGACGCTGATCATGCAGACCAGTGCAAGACCGGCGGCGGGATCGACCGCCCAGTGCAACGGTAATCCGAGGGCCGCGAGGGGGCGCTCGATCATGCCGATGTCCGGATCCATCATGAATTTCCAGATCACCACGGCGACCACTTCGCTGATCGCATACGGCATCAGCACGATCGCGATCAGCACGCGACGGAACGGCACGCCTTGAGAAAACACGACGGCGATGCCGACCGCGAGCGCCAGCTCCACGTAGACGACGACGTTGACGACGATCAGCGTGTTGACCAGCGCGCGCCAGAAATACGGGTCGGCCAGCATCGCGGCGTAATTGTTGAAGCCGACGAAGCCGGTGATGCTGCCATAGGTCGATTCGGTGAAGCTCAGCCACAGCACGTAGAACGACGGGACCGCGATGGTGCAGAGCAATAAACCATGGGCGGGGGCGAGCATCAGCAGCCGGCCCAGCGAGAAGCGTTGCATCGGCGGCGACAGAATCAGGAGGGCATCAGCGGCCGCAAGCGCTGGGCCATGCTCTTGCCGGCTTGCTCGGGCGTTTTCATGCCGAGCATCGCCGCCTGCATTTCCTCGACGCAGATGTCCTTGGCCTGGGCGACCTTGGCGAAAGCGGGCATCGGCACGCGCGCGACCTTCAGCGCCTGCGCTTCCATCGCTGCGTAGGGGATCTGCTTGACGACCTCGGGGGCCGCGTAGGCGGATACCCGCACCGGGCCGTTGCCGTTGATGGTTTCGATGACGGTGTTCGGCTGGCTTACCAGGTCGCGCATCAGGCTCCAACTCCAGTCCTTGGCAGAGGCGGTCTTTGGAATCACCATCCCCCAGAACTCGGCGGTGCTGACGACTTCGCCGGGAGTCTTGCCCGGCCACATGGCTAGCTTGAACTGACCGGGGAATTTCGAACTCTTAGGATCGTTGAACAGCACGGTGCGGCCGAAGGGAAACTGCTCCATCGCCACCTGGCCCTGCTGCATCGCGCCGATCAGGTCGTTCTGCGACATGGCGGTGATGTTCGGCGGCACCAGCTTTTCCTGGTAGAGCGCCCGAAGCAGCTTCAGCGCCTCGATCATGCCCGGTTGGTCGGCCAGCACCTGGTAATCCTCGGTGATGAGATCGCCGCCATAGGCCCGCGCGATCGTCACCATGAACGTGTAATTGTCGCCCTCGGCGGCGACGGCGTAGACGCGCGCGCCGTCCTTGTTGGTGAAGCTCAGCTTGCGGGCGGTGTCGAGGAAGTTGTCGATAGTGGTCGGGGGCGCCTCCACGCCACGCTCGTTGAACAGCGCGGCGTTCCAATGCAGGGCGTTCACCGCCTGACGGAACGGTATGCCGTACTGCGCACCCTTATGAGCGAACGCCTTCATGAACCCTGCCGAGATATCGGGCGGATCGTCAATCGGCTTTGCTTGCATGAACGGGTCGAGTGGTTCGAACAGCGCCAGGGCTTCCGGTACCGCGGAGGTGTTCAGCAGGAAGCCGACAGCGATGTCGGTGTGCGAGAGGCTGGCCTCGCGCATCAGGCGGTCGCGGATGGCGTTGAGGTCGAGCGTCACCCATTCAAGCGCGATGCCATTCTGTTCGCGCCAGGCCTTGGTGGCATCGCCCCCCGGCCCTTCGGTGCAGACAAGCTGATGCACGCGATGGGCGAGGATGGTGAGTTTTGCGGGTTTGTCGGCCGCATGGACCGGATGCAGCGAAGTGCCGGTCGCCGCCAGACCTGTGGCTCCCAGCAGCACGTCGCGACGGGTGATGGCACGCATGTTTTCTCCCTTGGTCGCGCCTGCTCGTTCATGGCGAGCACGGGTTGCACGCCGTCACGCCTTTTCGTAAGGTTGCTACAGGAGCTGTGCGGGTGCAAGCGAGCCAATTCTGGAGGAAGGCGCGAGAACTCCGATAGTGTGGGCTGCAGTGATGTCGTGCCGGCCCGCAGCGCGCACATCGTCATGCCGGCGCAGGCCGGCATCCACGACTTTTCTCGTGGCGTGTGTCAAAGTCATGGATGCCGGCCTGCGCCGGCATGACGATGTACGCGCTGCCGGTGCATCAAATCATAAAAGGCGCACGAAAACGGAATGACGATATGGACACGGAACTTACGGCCCGCAACGTGCCTGCCGATGCCTTCGCGTTGGATCATTTTGCCGGTCAGACCGTGTTCATCACTGGCGCCGCCGGCGGTATGGGGCTGGAAGCGGCACGCAGCTTTGCCGCACATGGTGCGCACGTGCTGCTGACCGATCTCGACGGGGACACAGTGCAGCGGCATGCCGAAGCCATCAATGCCAACGGCGGCAAGGCCAGCGCGACCGCGCTGGATGTCGGCGACCCTGTCAGTATCGGTGCCGCCTTCGCCTATGCCGACAAGCACCTTGGCAAGATCGACAACCTGGTCACCTGCGCTGCGGTGATCACATCGAAGCGGCTGGGCGACATGGATTGGCAGCACTGGCGGCGCGTACTCGACATCAACCTGCTGGGCACATTCTTTGTCGTGCAGGAGGCGGTGACACGCATGCTCTTGGCCGGCGGAGGAAACATCGTCTGTGTCGCGTCCGATGCCGGGGTGCGTGGCGGAGGCGGCCTGATTGCCGACGCCGCCTATGCCGCCAGCAAGGCGGGCGTGCTCTCGCTGGTGAAATCGGTCGCGCGGGAACTGGCGGGCAAGGGCGTTCGTATCAACGCGCTCAATCCGGGCCCATCCGATACGCCGATGCACCGCGATGTGTCTTCGGAGCTGAAGGCGCGCATCGCCGACGGGTTGCCGATGAAGCGCATGGGTCGGCCGGACGACATGGCTGCCGCCATCCTGTTCCTTTGTTCTTCGGCCGCATCGTTCGTCTATGGCGCAGCGCTTGACGCCGATGGCGGCTCGATGTTCCGCTGATTTTCTCCCCTTTAAGCATGCAGGAACCACGTCCTTGAACACAGCACCTTTGGCCGGAACCGTCGCCTATAGCCGCTCCCTCAAAGTCAGCCCGGAAAGGGACGTTGTGGTGGTGGTGGCGGCCCGTCCGGCATCGCAGCTTCCATTGCGGCGGCTCGCAGCGGAGCGCGCACGTTGCTGATCGAGCGTTACGGCTTCCTCGGCGGCAATTTGACCGCTGGGTTGGTAGGACCGTGCATGACGTCCTACTCGCTGGACGGCTCGCAGCAACTGATCAAGGGCATCTTTGAGGAATTCGTGCAGCGCATGGTTGCCGATGGCGGCGCGTTGCATCCGTCCGGCATCCCGGCGGGCAGCGCTTATTGCGGCTTCATCGAATATGGCCATGACAAGGTGACGCCGTTCGACCCGGAATCGGCAAAAATCACGGCCATGCGGATGTGCCGCGAGGCCGGCGTCGAATTGCTGCTGCACACGCTGGTGGTGGATGCGCTGACGGAACCAACGGACAATGGCCGGCAGCGCATCGCGGGCCTGGTGTGTGCCAGCAAGAGCGGCCTGCATGTGCAGCCGGCGCGGCGTTTTGTCGATTGCTCCGCCGACGGTGATGTTGCAACGCTGGCCGGCGCCGAAACGTCTCTTGGGCGCGATTCCGATGGGCTGACACAGCCGATGACGCTGTTCTTCCGCGTGCAGGGGGTCGATGACGCGGTGGTGGAAGAGTACGTGCGCAGCCATCCCGACGATTTCCGTCCCTATGCGTCGATCGTCGCCAAGGCGACTGCGGAGGGCCGTTTTCCGGCGCCTCGCAAGGGCATCGGGATGTATCGCACGCTGCAGCCCGGCGTGTGGCGCATCAACACGGGCCGCGTGCTGCGCCGCAACGGCACCGACGTGCACGATCTTACCGCCGCCGAGATCGAGGGACGCGAACAGGCCATGGCGCTGTTGGCATTCTTTCGCTCCGACCTGCCGGGCTTCGAACATTGCGCGTTGCTCGATACCGCGACGCAGATCGGCGTCCGGGAGACGCGGCGCGTGGTGGGGGAATATACGCTGACGCTGGGCGATTTGCAGAACGGCCGGCGGTTCGAGGATGTCATCGGGCTCTGCGGCTACCCGGTCGATATCCACGACCCGAGCGGAGCCGGCGGCGGCACCGCGGAGGCGCCCCCTACCGCCAACGTCTACGAGATCCCGTATCGCGTGCTGGTGCCTCGCGATGTGGACGGCCTGCTGATCGCCGGCCGCGCGGTTTCGGCGACGCACGAGGCGTTGGGTGCGATCCGCGTGATGCCGCCCTGCTTCGCGATGGGCGAGGCCGCGGGGACTGCTGCGGCGCTGTCGCTGGAGAGCGATTGTTCGCCGCGGGCGGTGTCGGTGAGCACGTTGCAGGAACGGTTGCGTGGCGCGGGGGCGGTTTTATAACCTCTCCCGCGCTTCGCGCGGGAGAGGTCGATGGTGCGATGCACCGAGGGTGAGGGTGCAGCGGGGTGGCACACTACGCTCTACCTGCTACGTGCCGACCCGATCACCCTCACCCTCGGCGCAAGGGCGCCTCGACCTCTCCCGCTCCCGCGGGAGAGGTTAGCCGCGCGTAGCGCGCGAGAGGTTTTACGGCGCGCTTACCACCTTATGCTGGAGCAGTGACGCGATCTCCGTTTCGCTGTAGCCATGCTCGGCCAGGACCTCCAGCGTGTGCTCGCCTAACGCAGGTGCATGCGCGCGCTTGGTGCCGGATTCAAACGGCGGCAGGCCGGGAATGTTCGGCATCGGCACCGGCTCCGGCACGCCCGGTTGTTCGAGCCATGCCATGATGCCGGAGGCCGCCACCTGTTCTTCGGTCAGGAATTGCCGGTAGGTGTTGACCTTGCCGTTCATGATACCGCGCTCGGTCAGCCGCGCCGCCAGCCACTCGGTCGGCTTCGTCTTGATGATCGGGCGCACCACTTCGTAGAGATCATCCAAATGGTCGCCGCGTGCGGTGTGGGTGGCGAAGCGCGGCTCGTGCTCCAGGCCCGGCTCACCGATTGCAGCGCAGAACAATGGCCAGTCGCCCGGCCGCACCATGGTGATATTCAACTGCCCGTCGGCTGTGGTGTAGACGCCGTTCGGCATGCTGGTGCGCTGCGCCTTGCCGTGCTCCAGGTACTGCGCCATCAGCCGGATCACCGACAGCATTGCTCCGCCGTGCATCAGGCTGAGCTCGACGAACCTGCCGCGCCCCTCCGCCTGGCGTGCGTACAGCGACGTGGCGATCGCCTGAAAACCCAGTAGCCCGCTATACATATCGATCAGCGAGATGGCGATGCGGTGCGGATGATTGTCATGCTCGCCGCGGTTCTCGTCGACGATGCCGGTCATCGCCTGCAACACCGGGTCCATCGCCGGCCGTCCCGCGAGCGGCCCGGTCTGCCCGAAGCCGGAGATCGAGTAGTAGATGATCTGCGGCTCCTTCGCACTGACCGCGTCGTAGCCGAAGCCGTGGCGCTGGATCGTACCGGGACGGAAACCTTCAAGGAACACGTCGGCGCCATGCAACAGCCGCCACAGCACCTGCTTGCCCTCGGGCTTTTTCAGGTCGAGTGCGATGCTGCGCTTGCCCAGCGTGCCGAACAGCGAATAGGCCGAGTGGTCGTGATAGCGCTTTCCCAGGATGCGCGACCAGTCGCCGCCGCCATGCGGTGTTTCTACCTTGATGACGTCCGCCCCGTGCTGCGCCAGGAACATGGCGCAGGAGGGGCCGGCGACGCCTCCGGTCAGATCGATCACCTTCAACCCGGCGAAGGCCGCCGCGTAGGTCATTTTAGGATTCTCCCCTGGACGTTTCTGGGATTATTCGGGCAGGCGGGTGGATTGCCAGGTCACCATCTGCCACTCGCCACCGCGTTTGGCATAGACATCGGTGAAGCGAACGCTGAACGCGTTGGGCTTGCCGCCCGAAACGACGTTGATGCGGGCGATGCCGGTCAGCACCACGGCGTCGCCGCAGTCCTGCGCTTTCACCTCGGATGGTTCGACGCCGGTGTAGACGGTGGCGCCGGATTGCATGGCGCCGATCAGGCTCTGCTTGGTGTCGAGCCGCGCTGACGAATGGCAATAGATCAGTTCGTCGGCCAGCAGCTTGTTGAGCGTGGCGATGTCCTTGCTGGCCATCGCCTGCATGCGCTGGCGGTCCAGTTCGATGATGTGCTGGCCGTTGCCTGCCATGTGTTTCTCCCCCTTGGTTGGTATCCGACCCGCGATCCTATCGCGGTCATGCGCCGTGGTCACGCCCTGGGCCGATCGGTGGATCGGTGCCGGCCGCGGGTTGGAGATGCCTGGCCCGGCGACGAGCCGCTTTGCCTTCGGATCACGATCCCGATGCGCCCATCCTGGCGGCGCAACCGTGCGAGCAGGTCGAGGAGCTGCTTCCAGGGGCGGTATTTGCGGTCGATGAGGTGCATCCCGTGGCGGAATTGGTCTCCGGCAACAATTGTGGCCTGCGCATCGATCCACGGACCGGTGACGGTTCCCCTTGCAGTGCACGGCGCGACCCGAACTTCGCTGTTGCGGCGGAGGCGTTTCGCCTTGCCGGACTGGCTCAGCGAATAGACATAGAGCGTCGTGTCATCCCTCGGGTCGGCGGCGAACCAGACCGGGGTGCGAACACCCTGCCCGTTCTTGCGAAACGTTTCGAGGTTGAGATATCGCTGGCGTTTCAAGGTCTCGAAGCCGCCCATCCTGCACTGTCCTTGCCCGCTGTTTTGCGTCTCATACCAGCCCGTCAAACGGTTGACTTTCGACGACTTCGGCCCGGCCATGACGGTTGGGGCGGTTCGTGCCGTACGTCAATCGGTTGGCGGGTTGGCATCATATTTCGATCCAGGCGGCGCCAGACCCGTGAGGCCGGCGCGGTGTGCTGGCAAACAAGCTGATTCACCACAAAGGCGATCCCTCGACCGCTCCAGGCGCCCTTGGGACAGTTCAGTTACTGTGGGAGCGTGACACCGACCTGCCGATGCATCGCGAAATGAGTGGATTCCGAACCTTCTGTGTCAAGCCTGGCGCGGCTAAAGAGACTGGGCGGCCGATAAAAACCCAGTGAGGGCAAAATGGCCTGTTACCGCGTTTATCTGCTCGACGAGACTGACCGCATCTTTAATTGGCAACCGGTTGACCGTGACAGTGATGATGCGGCGATTCTCGCGGCGGCGAGGCTTGGCGTTCGCAGCCCTGCCGTGGAGATCTGGACCGGCGCGCGCAAGATTGCGCATTTGACCGCCGAGGAACTAAACAGCCGGCACCCCTGACCATGGCTCCCGGACACGCATCCTTTTCGGTGCAGCGCCTCGCTGTCCGCGGTCGCCAGCGTTTGGACTCCTTGAAGCAACCTATGATCAAGGCTGCGGCCAAGGTCGAAGTGGCGTTGCTTGAACGGTTGGTCGACGATTTGCGCGTCGCCCTCGAAGGAACATGACTCGGGAAAGCTGGCGCGCGATCGTCCAAAGCGAAAAGGCCGGTATTACCGTGCCGGTGGGTTGCCATTTTCAGTCGAGGACCCGAGGCGATCGGATTCGGCGAGTGACGATGGCGGCCATCTCTTCGCCACGCGTTGGTTCGTGGAATAGGGCCGGTCTAGGTACATCTACTCAACGCAGTTGTGGCCCCTTTCGACGGATGCGGTGCACGCGCGAGTGGCGCCAGGCCCTCCGATGATCGGGAGGGAGCCGTCAACGGCCCGGCTCATTCACATGTGAGTAGAGTCCGAACCTTTCCATTTACCGAATATTACCCCACTTGGAATGTGAGCAGGGCATCGTCAAACCCGCTACCGCATGGAAGGCCCAGAATTATGTTAAAGGTCCTGATAGCTGAGGACGATCTTATGATTGCCGATATGAGCGAGGACATTCTCGTCGAGCACGGGTACGAGGTCTGCGGCATCGGCCGCACTGTCGCTCAGGCGGTAACGCTCGGCCGGCGTCACCTGCCCGATCTTGCCATCATCGACATGCGGCTGGCCGACGGCGGCCTCGGTAGCGAGGTTGCCGCGCAACTGGCTGACCTCGAGCGGCTCGGCATCCTTTATGTCACCGGCAATATTTCCAGCGTTGATACAGCGAATTTCCGCGGCCAAGGCTGCCTCGCCAAACCCTATCTCTTTGCCGATCTTGTGCGCGGCCTGGAAATCGTCGCCGAACTGATCGACACCGGCAAGGCCTCGCCGCCGTTTCCGGGCGGCTTCAAGGTATTGCACCAGGCCACCGCTGGTCCGTTGGAGGCAACTCATGGATGAATACGCATCCAGGGTCCAGGTGCTGCTTCGGCAGCAGGCGGCGATCGCCAGTTTTGGCAGTTTTGCGCTTCGTCAGAGCGATCTGCTCGCGGTGCTGACGGAAGCGGCACGGGTTTGCGCCGATGGTCTCAGCGTACCGTTCTGCAAAGTGTGCCGCTATCGGCCGGAGGAAAACGATCTTCTCGTTGAAGCCGGATTCGGCTGGCAATCCGGGATCGTCGGCATTGTCGTCTCGCGCGCCGATACAAGTTCGCCGCAAGGCCGCGCCTTCGTCAGTGGCCAGCCATCGATCTGCAACGACCTGCGCAAGGACAACGAGTTCGATTTGCCGAAATTCTATGCTGCGCACGGCATCGTTTCGACCGTGGATGTCCTCATCAAAGGCGAGCAGCAGCCCTATGGCGTGCTGGAGATCGATAACGACCAGCAGCACGATTATGACGAGAACGACATCAACTTCCTGACCGGATTCGCCAATGTCCTGGCGGAAGCCGTCGCTAGGGCCGTGCGTACGAATATCCTGAAGCAGACCATCGAGCGCATGGAGGTACTGGTCGCGGAGCAGGACCGCTTGCTGGAGCAGAAGAAGATTCTGGCGGAGGAGTTGCAGCATCGGGTACGCAACAACATGCAGTTGGTCTATGGCATGTTGAGCAAGCAAGTGGCCGATACCCCGGACCCGGCCGGGCAACGCGGGCTCAAGGCGATTGCCCGCCGTGTCACCACTCTGGCCCAGGTGTACGATCATCTGCTTGGCAACGAGATAACCCGCACAACCGATTTCGGCGCCTACGCGGTTTCGCTGTGCCATAGCCTTGCAGAGATCCAGGGTGTTCCCAACTCCGCCGTTGCACTGACCTGCGACAGTGCCCACGTGATGCTCGACCTCGATGCGGTAACGGCGCTGGGGATTATCCTCGCGGAACTCGTTACAAACAGCTACGATCACGCGTTTCCGGACGGCACAGGCTCGATCAGCGTGGCCGTTCGGGCGCCGGCAGGCCAAGACAGCATGGCGACCCTGACAGTCCTCGACAGCGGCCCGGGGTTCGATGCGAAGGCCGAGAACAAGCGACACGGATTGGGCCTGGTAAGTCGCCTTGCCGAACAGCTTCGCGGGACCGTGACCCTCAATTCCAGTCATTGCACGTTTTGGACCGTCAGATTTCCGGTGGCCGCGTGACGCCTGGATTGCGGCCCGGGCCCGTGGCGGTTTCTTCGGTCCGGCGTATGGCGTTGAGCGGCAGGTGGACTCCGGCTCATCCGCCCGTCGCCATCTCCATGCTTTACGCAGCAAGCACCAAACGGGATTGCCGGATGCTCAGGGAGGTTAATGCATGCTGAAGGTCCTGATTGCCGAAGACGACCTGTTGATCGCCGATTTGGTGGAAGAGACTCTGACCCAGCACGGGTACGAGGTGTGCGGAATTGGTCGCAATGTTGCCGATTCTCTCCAGATTGCCTCGCGCCATAAGCCTGACCTCGCAATTCTTGACGTGCGATTGGCCGATGGCGACATGGGAACCCGGCTTGCCGCCGAATTAGCCGATCTTCGCAAGCTCGGCATCCTCTATGTCACCGGCAATGTTGCCGCCGTCGAGGGGACCGCCGTGCACGGCCACGCCTGTCTGGAAAAACCGTATCGTAGTGGAGATCTGCTACGCAGCCTGGAGGTTGTTATCGAAATGATCGAGACTGGCACATCGTCGCCTCCGTTTCCTCCCAATTTTCGCGTCTTGCCCGACGGCTTGACGCTGCAGGCGCAGGATCCCTGTGGCGACGGGGCGCCCGTTCGCACCTCGCGCAGCCAACATTCGATAACGGTCGAGTTCTGCAGCTTTGCCCTGCGCGAGGTTGATTTGCCCGCGGTACTCGCCGAAGCGGTACGGGTCGGTGCTGAAGGCCTTCAGGCCCCATTCTGCAAAGTATACCGCTATCGTTCGGCGCAGGGCGACCTGATTCGCGAAGCTGGATTTGGGTGGCATGCCGGCGTGAACAGTCACAATGTTTTACGCGCTGACGCAAGCTCACCTGAAGGGCATGCCTTCGTCACCCGCGAGCCTGTGATCTGCAACGCCACGTTCGAGCCTGCCGATTTAGATCAACCCGAATTGTCTGCCCCGCGCCGTTCCGTCTCGACGGTCGATGTCGTCATAGGGGGCGTTGACGGCAAGCCCTACGGCGTGCTTGGGGCCAGCAATCGCGCGCAGCGGTCTTATGATCAGAATGACGCCGAATTCCTCAGCGGCATTGCCAATATCCTGGCGGGGGCAATCGCCAACTTCGAACGGGCGGAAGTTCTCCAGCAGACGATCAAGCGGTTGGAGGCCGAGACCGTGGAGCGCAACCAACAATCGGAATGGGCGCAGGTGTCAGGTGACGTGCCGCGGCCTCTCGGCCCGGACAGCAACAAGGTCGTAGCCCAGAAGGTGGCCAAACCGATGCCCGTTGCAGCCGGCAAGATCGAGACGCACGACACCAAGGAGACGGCACACGTTAATTCACGCACGACGGCGATACCTGACGAGCAGCATGCCCGAATGATAACAAGCCCCCCAAGCTGGAGCGTCCTGATCGTAGACGATGATACGGACTTTCGCGATACCCTGGTGGAGCATTTCGTTGCGGAAGGCGGATTCACAATAGTCACCGCGGGAACGCTCGCAGAAGCGGACCAGGCTCTTGCCGAGAACCAACGTCATTTCAATACTGTCCTGCTCGACGTCAAGGTTCCCGATGGCGACGGATGCGAGTATTGCGCGAAACTGCGGCGCCTGAAGCACGGGATGCCGATCATCATGCTGACGGGCGCAAATGAGGAGGAGGATGTCGTTCGCGGTCTGGACTCGGGCGCCGACGACTATATTGCAAAGCCGTTCAAGTGGAACGAATTGCTCGCACGCCTGCGCGTCCAGCGCCGCTTGTTCGATAGCAGCGAAGAGGCGGTTTTTACCATAGGCCCATACATGTTCTGGCCTGCCAAGAAGCTGTTGGAGGACAACGTCAGGAACCGGCGCGTCCGACTGACCAACATGGAATCGGCGGTCCTCAGGTATCTGTACCATCAAGGCCCGGCTGTGGTGGCACGCCAGGTGCTCGCTCAAGAGGTGTGGGGATACAATTCACGTGTGACGACCCATACCTTGGAGACGCACATGTATCGCCTGCGCCAAAAGATCGAGTCAAATCCCGGCACGCCTGTTATTCTGCTCACGGAACGGGGCGGTTATAAACTTAATGTCAGTGCGATAGGTGCGCACAATGCGCTGCCAGGGAACGCAGGTCGTGCAGCGGCTTCTTTGGCGATCTGAACAGGACCGCAAGGAATCGGCGTCAGGAACGGATTTGGCATAGCCAAGGGTGATAGAAATGGCTGTCGCAGCACGGCGGTATGCCAGTGACGACCTTGGCATGCTCAACCAGAAGGCCTTTCAACGGCGCGGCGTGCTGCGTCACTTCCGCTTGGCCAGTGGTTGGCTGGAGCGAGGGGAGCAGATTGCGGTACTGTCGGTGGCGGATGAGGTGGGAGGAGCGCCGATCCTCGACATTGGGGTGGGCGGTGGCCGCACTGCGCCGTTGATGCAGGAGATCAGTACCGAATATTGCGGCATTGATTTTGCGCCGAAGATGGTTGCAATCGCGCGTGGCCGGTTCCCCGGTTTCGATTTCCGGGAAATGGATGCGCGGCGCCTGGAGTTTGGCGACGGAAGTTTTGCTTTGGCGACGTTCAGCTATAACGGCATCGATGCCGTGGACCTTGAGGGCCGGCGGGCGATCATGCGAGAGGTGCATCGCGTGTTGCGACCGGGCGGGTATTTCGTGTTCTCGGCGTTGAACCGCAATGGCAGGGAGTGGTTGCCGCGCTGGCCAAATTGGGAGGTGTTCCAAGGCGCCGGGCTGCGGCCAGTGAGGCTGCTACGTGCCACGGCCAAGCTGCTGCTGAGCGGATTCAACCGGCTGCGCTGGTCGGGCAGGAGAAGCGACGACGGGGAGGAGGCGATCGGCAGCCTGGCGGCACATGATTTTTCCCTGGTGACGATGTTCACGTCGCCATTGGGAACGCAGCGCCAACTGCAAGAGGCAGGATTTCACGGTGGCTGCGATGTTCGATCCGAGTGGTGGAGAGCTCCCGCTGAAAGACTGGAAGAACAGCAATGCACCATGGTACCACGTCGTGGCGCGAAAGCATGAGGATACTCGGTAGGGAAGCCCGCATTCCCTGTTGCAGCAAGTCGGATAAGGCAATGAATCGCCGGGAGCGGAGCGTCGCAATCGGCCGTTGAGGTTGCATCTATTGTTGGACGTCGCCTTACCTGATAGCGAACCACCCGATGGATAGCATTGAAACTCGCGGCTCCTGGGTTGTTGCCTGGACCGCGCTGGCGGCCATGTCGGTGACCTATGGCGCGCCGCAGATCGCGGTGGTCGCTTTGCGGCCAATCGCCGCGGGCCTTGGCAACGCGAGGGAACTGCCGGCGCTGGCCTATTCGCTCGCCTGGCTGGGCATGGCCGTGGGCGGGATCGGCATGGGGCGGATTGCCGAACGCATCGGCGTGCGCTGGACAGTGGCGTTCGGCGCCGCGATGGTCGCGGTCGGGCTGGTGGTTGCCAGTGGAGGCGCGGCCTGGCAGCTCATCCTCGGCCACGGGCTGTTCATCGGCTTGCTCGGCAATGCAGGGCTGAACGCCCCGCTATATGTCTATGTCAGCCGCTGGTTCGACCGTCGGCGTGGCACCGCGCTGGCGCTGATCTCGTCCGGCCAGTATGTCGCCGGCGTGGTCTGGCCGCCGCTGTTCGCCTGGGCCGTCGCCGCGCTGGGCTGGCAGCACACCATGCGGCTGTTCGCCGGGTTCGAGGTTATTGCCGTCGCCCCGGCCGCGTTGCTGATGTTCGGCCAGGCACCGGAGCCACTCGTCAGCGGACTCGCATCGGCCGGCGAGCGCGTCGGCGGCCTGGTGCTCGGTTTGAACCCCAATCTGGTGCTGGGATTGCTCGGGCTCGCGGCATTCTGCTGCTGCGTGCCGATGGCGATGCCGCAGGGCCACCTGGTGGCATTCTGCGGTGACCTTGGCATCCCCGCCTCGCACGGTGCGCTCATGCTGTCGGTGTTGCTTGGGTTCGCCTTCGTCAGCCGGCAGTTCTGGGGCTGGTTGTCCGACCGGATCGGCGGACTGCGCACCATCCTTGCGGCTTCGATCTTCCAGTTGGGTGCGATGATCGGCTTCCTGCTGACGCAGAGCGAGTTCGGTCTGTTCACCGTCTCGGCGCTGTTCGGCATGGGGTTCAGCGCGCTGATCCCGGCCTACGTGCTGGCGGTGCGCGAGCTGTTCGCGCCGGCCGAAGCCAGTTGGCGCGTTCCCGTGCAGTTGCTGTTCAGCGGGTCCGGGATGGCGGCGGGGGGCTGGCTGGCCGGCTGGATCTACGATCACACCGGCTTCTACGCTGCCGCGTTCGCCACAGGAATCGCCTTCAATCTGCTCAATTTGGTGGTGGTGTTTCCGCTGGTGCTGCAATGGCGGCACCTGCAACGGGCGGAATACGCCGCGTCGTGAGATGTGGGCCGGGGGAGGGGGCGGCCGCATTCTGGCTGCTGCGTTCTACCTGCTGCGTGCCGACCCGATCACCCTCACCCTCGACGCTGCGCGTCTCGACCTCTCCCGCTCCCGCGGGAGAGGTTGCTTGGCGGGATCGCGCCTTTCCCTTGTATTATAGTGGTTCGATATCATTACGTGCATAGTTCATATAAAGTACTGCGAATTTATATACGTTAGCAGATTTCGGCATGGGACTTGCTTTATTCAATTCAGAATTTGCACCTGTGAATGCCATGAATCCATCCAACCTTGCGCCCATATTGGCCGCCAATCCGCGCCCTGCGCTCGTCTTGCGGTTCGCCCGGTGGCGGATTCCATCTGCGCGATCCTGGTCGGTGGCGCTGCTTGGCGTCCTCGCCCTGAGCACCTTGCTCTGCCCCCGGATCGCCGTCGCGGCGCAGATGGCGGCGAACGAGGCTCCTGTCGCCGCCGTGGCCCCCGCCAGCGTCGCCGTTGCGAAGATCGACACTGGCGACACCGCGTGGATGCTCGCCAGCACCGCGCTGGTACTGATGATGACGATCCCCGGCCTGGCGCTGTTCTACGCCGGCATGGTGCGCAAGAAGAACGTGCTGTCGATGCTGATGCAGTCGTTCACCATCACCTGCATCGTGACGATCGTCTGGATGGTGATCGGCTACAGCCTTGCGTTCACCCCTGGCACAGCCTTCGTCGGCGACCTCTCGCGAGTCCTGCTGAATGGCATTGCCGACCACATCGCCAAGGGCGCCGATGTCGCCTTCGTCCTGGGCGCCGGCACCGACGTCGCCTCGCCGCAGACGGTGCCCGAGACCGTCTACATGATGTTCCAGATGACCTTCGCGATCATCACCCCGGCGCTGATCGCCGGCGCCTTCGCGGATCGGATGAAGTTCTCGGCGATGTGCATCTTCATGATCCTCTGGTCGGCCATCGTGTACGCACCTATCGCCCACTGGGTCTGGTCGCCGACCGGCTGGCTGTCGCAGCTCGGCGTGCTCGACTTCGCCGGCGGGACCGTGGTGCACATCGACGCCGGCATCGCCGGGTTGATGAGCGCGTTCGTGCTCGGCAAGCGGCTGGGCTACGGCTACGAAAACATGGCGCCCTATAACCTGACCTACGCCGTGGCCGGCGCGTCATTGCTCTGGGTCGGCTGGTTCGGGTTCAACGCCGGGTCCGCGGTGGGGGCGAACGGACGCGCCGGCATGGCCATGACGGTAACTCAAATCGCGACCGCCGCGGCGGCGTTGAGTTGGATGGTAACGGAGTGGTTCGCCAAGGGCGGACCGTCGGTGCTCGGTCTGGTGTCCGGCGCGGTGGCCGGGCTGGTCGCGATCACGCCGGCGTCCGGCTTCGTGCTGCCGGGACCGTCGCTGATCATTGGCATCGCCGCGGGCGTGGGCTGCTTCTGGGCGGTGACCAGCCTCAAGCGCATGCTAGGCTACGACGACAGCCTGGATGCGTTCGGCATCCATTGCATCGGCGGGATCATCGGTTCGCTGTTAACGGGCGTGTTCGCGTATGGACCGCTGTCGGCGACGGATGCGAGCCCTGATGGAAGCCCGGGGAGTCTGCACCAGCTCCAGCTTCAGGCGATCGGTGTCGTGGCGACGCTGGCGTATAGCGGTGTCCTTTCATGGATATTGCTTAAACTCATCGATCTCGCGATTGGAGTGCGGGTGCGGCCGGATGAGGAGCGCGAGGGGCTGGATCTGTCGCTTCATGGTGAGCAGATCCTGTAATACCAGCCCGCAAAACGATTGACGTACCGACAACGGCCGTCCCTAACCGTCATGGCCGGCCTTGTGCCGGCCATCCACGCCTCGCCTCCGCGCACGCGACAAAAGGCGTGGATGGCCGGCCCATGGCCCCGGGACAAGCGCCCGGGGCCATGGGCCGGCCATGACGGTTAGGGACGGCCGTTGTCCTACGTCAATCGCTTTGCGGGCTCGTATCAGTCCGCATTCGGCCGGCTTGGCCGCGATCACCCTACGGCCGCAATGGCACGCAAGCTGCCGATCATAAGCGAGCCGCCCGTCACGGATTTTGCGGCCGATCCCGGGATTGCTGCTACCGGCAACACTGGATTTGCGGCGCGGAAAGCGGCCCGATCGTCCGGGCAACGATAGAACCGTGCCCCTGGCCATGCGCCGGGTGCGCTCCCGCCTTCGACGGGACAGGCTTCGCCGCTGCCGTGGCGCGTGGCGCATGTGCCACGGCAGGGGCCTTCATCTGACATGCTCTGCCTTCATGTCGTAAAACTCGACCCAGATCCGCGACACGCTCACCCCTCCGGCCCAAGCCTACGCCCCCGATGCTGATCGAGTCGGTCCGGAGGGGACCGCACATCTGCCGGAGTGGCTCGTCCATCTCCTCGCCCGGCGGATCCTATTCCTTCTGGAGCATTGGCTCGCCGACGGTCGGCGTCGGCAGCGGATGTGTCCGGTTCAACTAATTTTCTTCACCGGAGGCAGTACCCACGAACCATCGATGATCGACGGGTCCTTGTCCTTCGGCCAATACAGCCGTGCCATCAAAATGAACTTACCTTTCGGCGCGGGCAACCAGTTGGATTCCTTATTCGGGCCGGGCGACTCGTTTTGGATGTAAAGATCGATCGACCCATCCGCATTCGCCTTAAGGGGCTGCCGCGCACTGATCGAATAGCGGTTCAGCGGATTGTCGACAAAGAAGTAGTTCGCGTCATACATGGTTAACGACCAGAAGCCATTGACCGGCGGGGTCAAGCCCTTCTTGAAGGTCATAACGTAGTTCTCAGTGCCCATATAGTCGCGGCCGATCACCCCACCCTCGTATTTCTGGGACGTGGGATAGACGGCGTCCTGCGGCCGATTGGCGCCCAGGCCGATGGCGGTGACCAATGCGCGCTGGATGTAGTTGGTGCCGTAGATGCCCGTCTTGACGGTGAATCCCCAGCCGTTGACATTTTTGACATCGCCGTCGCTGAACTTGAAGTGTAGCAGGATGCGATCGAACGCGGCCTGCGGCACCCGTTTGACGAAATCCGGATTGAACTTGCTTTTGTCGAAGGACTGGCCCGGCACGATGCCGATACTCGCCATCTTCGCCAGGATCGGTGCATCGGTCTTGTATGGAGGGTTGGTCTTCATCAACTCGCAAAGCAGGGTGAAGTATTCCACCGCGTCCATGCGATTGACCTGGTCGCGCACCGCCGTCTTCATGTCGATCGCCGGATCGACCGTGCCGGCGGGCGGCGTGTAGTCTTTGCCGTAGGCGCTCAGCGGCACCAGCTTCACCTGGTCCTGAAGAGCATGGACGATCTTGTAGTCCTCCGGCGTGCCAGTGCAGTAGATGCGCCCGAGCAGCCAGACGATGCCCGTCGCCGATTTGTATTCGTTCACACCCGGCGGCAACGTTCCAGTCCAACCCGGACCGGTGATGGCGTAAGTCTGAGCGCCGGTCCCGGTGGTCCGCTTGCCCGGCACCTGGAACACCGTCGTCCAACCGTCCAGCAGCGGAAACAGGGCGTAGCGGTCGCCCATCGCCGGAAGGCTTACCACCCACGGCTCTTTGCCGACATCGAAGAATGCCGTGGTGTAAAGAGTGTCGGCGTTGGGGGCGGTGACGTCCCGGAATTTGGCGTCGGGATATTCGCGGAGCTTGATCATCTGCCCCATAGGCCCCTTGGTCCCCACTGGGGCGGCCACGTTGGTGACGACGCGGCGGGTCATTTCCATCGTCACCAGCGGATAGCCAAACGTATAGGCCTCAACGGCAAGCGCGAACTCGTCAGTGCCTTCGGTCAGATCGCCGACGATGCCTTCGGCGGCTATGGATTTCGGGCTGAGAGATGCGGCGGCAAGCAAGCTCATACCGCCAGCGGACAAGGCACGGCGCGAAACGGACATGAAAGTTCTCCTTGAAGCCGGGAGATTCTGTCAAATCATTGCGTTTCCGTCTATGCAAAATCGGCAAGCTCGTGGCATCCGTGTTCCGGATTGTGAACCATGGAATACAGGGCAAAGCGAAATGTCTGCAATTAACAGGCCTTCGCGGTACGCGAATCTGGTGCGCAGGGAATAATGCATCCTGCGGCCCGAACCGCTGTCTCGGAGGACCGCTTGGGGTCGAGCGCAGCTATGATTCGGCGGGTGCCAAGTGTCAGACTTTTTCCACTGGCGAGCAGTATTCAAACCCGTTCGCTGACCGCGATCGCGACGCGGCAGCCAGCCTTGATCGCCGCGGTCAGCAGCCGATAGCCCGGCGCCTGCCGCGCACCGTGCGCCAAGGCCACATCGCGGTGGTGCAATTCGTCCTCGCGGTACCGCGCGATCGTCGAGCGCAGCTCGGCCTCGCCATCGTCCAGAGCCTCGATCTGACCGGCGTAATGTTCGTCGATCGCCTCCTCGACGGCGACGGTGCAGGCCATCGCCGCACGCTCCCCCATCGCCGCGGTCACCGCACCCAAAGCGAACGCGGCCACGTGCCATAGCGGCAGCAGTGCGGTGGGCCGCGCGCGACGCCGCACCATCAGGTCGGCGAACCCGTCGAGGTGCTCTTGCTCCTGCACCTGCATCTGCCGCAGCGTGTCCCCGCTGCCGGATCGTCCGAGCACAGCGATCTGTCCGGCATAGATGCGCGCCGCGCCATACTCGCCGGCATGATCGACGCGGATCATCCGCCGCACCGTCGCGCCGGGGCTGGCATCGCCGGGCAACCCGGATCGCGTGGCACTCATGCCGGTCTCCTCTCGCTGCGCCATAGGAAGATGGCAAGCACCACGGCGAACGCCAGGGCGAACAGGAAGTTCATCTCCGCCAGCGATACCGGCAGTGCCGGGATCAGGTAGCTCGGGTCGTCGCACGGCTTGGCGGGAAGCGCCGGCATGTGCGCCAGCCGCTCGGCGATCGAGCCGCCAATGAAGCGGGGCGCGGCGCATTCGGGCAGCGGACTGGGCCACCAGTGCGCCTCGACGCCGACATGGATGAAGGCCAGCGCGACATCCGCCAGCAGGGTCAACACCACCAGCACCAGCAGCGCGCGGGCCAGCCGGGGCGGCGCGATCACTGCCAACAAGGCAAGGACGATCGCCACACGGTAGGGCCAGCGCTCCAGCAGACACAGTGCGCAGGGCGCCAGGCCGCCCCAGGTCTCTATCAGCAGCGCGCTTGCCAGCGCCGCACCGGCGGCCAGCGCGGAGAGCAGGGCGAGCGTGCGGAGTGAGACGGAGGGCATGGGCGAGGGTGTGCCCCGGCCCCGATCGGTGCGCAAGTTGCGGCTGGCGTGCTCAGGGAATACGGTTCCACGCCACGCCAATACGGGAGAAAACGATGCGCCGGATCGTCTGGGGCCGCGCCACGTCGAGCAATGTGATGAAGGTGCTGTGGGGTTTGGGCGAACTCGCCCTGCCGTTCGAGCGCATCGATGTCGGCGGCTCGTTCGGCAAGACCGACACGCCGGAATACCGCGGTATGAACCCGACCGGTCTGGTGCCGACCTTGCAGGAGGACGACTTCACCCTGTGGGAGAGCAACGCCATTCTGCGCTACCTGTGCCACGCACATGCGCCGCACTCGATGCTGTGGCCGCAGGAGCCGCATCAGCGGGCCAACATCGATCGGTGGATGGACGCGCAGCAGACCGTGCTGAACCGGCCGATGGGCGTCGTATTTTGGGGCCTGATCCGCACCCCGGCGGACAAGCGCGACCCAGCGGCGATTGCCCAGGGCATCGCCGATGCGGCGAAGGCCTACGGCATGATCGAGCCCCTGCTGGCAAAGCACGCCTACATCGGCGGCCCGGATTTCTCCCTCGCCGACATCCCCTGGGGCGTCCATGCGCACCGCTGGTTCAACATGGACTTCGAGCGGCCCGCGCTGCCGGCGCTGCGTGTGTGGTACGACCGGCTATGCGAGCGTCCCGCCTACAAGCAGCACATCGTCGCCTGCCCGGTCGTCTGACCGCTTTGCTAAACCTCTCCCGCTGCGCGGGAGAGGTCGAGGCGCGCGAGCGCCGAGGGGTGAGGGTGATCGGGTCGGCACACACCACTTGCTCCTCAAGCTTCCGCCACGCGCCTCATTCCACTCCCCCCGGCGCCGCCACGAAGCGCCGGTACACCGCCCCGAGACTGATCAGCGTCAGACCCAGTCCAAGGAACGACACTACCCGCCACAGCCCGACCAATCCGGACATGTCCACCAGGAACACCTTGGCTGCGGTCATTGGGTTGGCTGGCGCCCCAAATTTGCGCATAGGGTTCGAATGGCATGTACCCCGCAGGTGACACTTGATACAACGCGGGTGATCCGTAGTGGATAGCGGTGCCTGGCATTTCGTAGCAGCCGTCGAGTGGCGATGTCTGAGTCCCCTCGGAGCCCCAGACTTGCAGTGCGGCAGGGAACGCCCACATCAGAGTGCTGGAAGGAGTGAGTTAAAGGAAATGGAGCTGTCGTTCTGCGACTCGTCGAACACAGAAACAGTCCAGGTGTTACCGACGAACTGTTCAAAGATTATCTGTATTATGTCGTTGGGAGACACCGCCATGATCGGATCCAATTGACTGTCGTACCCAGGTGCGGCGGCCTGGGCGATTTGGGCAGTCCAGATACCATCCTGGAATATGATGGAGGCCTTGATGAGATATTGACTCGGATCCGTGTTTGGATCGACCATCATTCCGGTGAAAAATTCGATCTTCTGTCTGTTGGAAGGGGGCAGCTCTGGCACCGTCGTCTGGATGCTCATGCCAGCCCAGCCTGCGCTGTTGGTCGCGGGCTGGTAGAAGTCGGAGACCAGAAAGGTTGGTGTGGTGATGCTCGACGACGACGCTGTTACCGATGATGCTGACAGTGAACTTGAAGCTGTTTGCGGTACCGTCGTCTTCACGTTGGTCGTGGTGACTGCAGCCGTTGCGGTGGTGGGAGCCAGGGCCTCGGCCACGCTGCACACTTGCCTGGCCGTCGTGGGATTGCCGTAAGCGTCCGCAAGGGTGCCGTCCGCATGAATGGTGGCTTGATTTTGAGCCACCTGCCATTGGCAATGGCTTGGGCTAAGAGGGTACGTCGTGGGCAAGGATGGCCCTGTCGTGGAAGCCGGAGGGATCGTCCCTCCAAGCGGCACAGCTGGCCCACGCGTTGACGCGGATGATGCGGATCCCGAACTTTGGGCCCAACCCACGGCAGGCATGGCCACCATGGCGGCGCATGCCAGCATGAAAGCGAACCGATTCATCGAAAACCCCTTCCGAAAGCTTGTTGCGGTTCGACAAGCGGGGTGGAGGGGCTGTCTAAAACGCGGTGCGCTCTGGTGCTCCCCCAAGAGTGGTGCGGCCCCCCTTGGACGCATTCGATGCCATCACAGATGACTCTTGCGCCAAGCAAACATTTCGTTACATTTTGCTGCACCCGGGCCTAGAGCACCGAACAGGTTGACATGCTTGTGATTCTCTATGGTGACGCGGAGGCAGGCGCGAGACGATAGCCGTCTTCGAGGTTCTGAATGGCGGAGGCACGGCGCAAGGCGAAGAGGTTGCGGGATACACCGATGTAGCGAGCGCGGGCTCCCTTTCGGGCCGCGATGTGAGCGAGGGCTGTTCCACCGCGGTGCGCCTGCGGAGCACGGCGCGGCCTGAGGCGTTTTGCTGAAGCTTTCGGTATTTGCGTTGTCGGGCTTCGTCCAGGGCGATGGGCACGCTGAGCCCCGGGGCTTGAGCTCTTGTTTTCGGCGACGGGGACTGCGTCGAGCGGCGCGGGGGACCGCGCGGACGTGCACGCAGCTCCGACCACGACCGCGACCAAGGCCACCGCCACTCCCATCGTCCTTCGGTCCACCGCGCACGCTCCTGTCGGTGCAGCTCCCCAGGCTCCGGCTGCCGCGGCCCGAGCATAGTCCGCTTCGCCCTGGGCGCCGGCCTACCTCGCCACGTACAGCGTCTTCGCCGACGCCACCCAGACGGCGCCATCGGACCCGATCGCGGGATACGTCGTGAGCTCCTCGGCGGCCAGGAACTGCTGCCTGATTCCGCCGTCGCTCGCGACGATCTGCAGCGCGCTTCCCCGGACCACCGCGAGCGTGCCGTCCGCAAACGCGGTCGCGCGCATGGGTACGGACGATGCGGCCGACCAGAGAACGTGGCCGCTCAGGTCCAGCGCGGCGATGCCCGTCCCGACCACGTAGACGCGGCCGTTGCCGTCGATGGCCGGCTGTCCGGCGAGGAAAGGCAGGGAAACCCGCCAGGCGAGCGAGCCGTCCGGCAAGCGCGCGTCAATGCGCGTGGTGGTGAGGTCCTCACTGACGGACTTGATGTATTGTCCGGCGTCTCCGCCGCCGTACAGAATAAGCGCAAACGGCGGGACGATGCTCAGGTCGGTCGCGCCGGGGTCGATGGGGGCGTCGAGAGCGGGGATGCCGTGGCGGGTCGTAGCGTCGCCCTGGGACAAGAGCACGACGAAGCGTCCGCTCCGCAACGCGAGAACGGCATGGCCCCCCTCGTCGATCGCCCGACGCCCCATTTCCACAGTCCGTAGCTCCAATCCTTGTCGGTCATCAATCTTAGCCTACGGTCTACATTGCCCCGATCGGCCCAGATGTTTTCCAGGATAGCCTCGTCCTCCCGCCGGAGGACGTCGATGGGGAGGTTGTACCGCGACGTTTCGCATCTCATCGCCTCGTACGCTGCACGCTAAGAGCTCTCCACCCTCGCTAATGGTTATGTACGGACTCCGTTCGGTGGCCACTCCCGACCACGAGGTCACGACGCCCGCCACATAGATAGCCGCCTCGCGCACCAGGACATGCCCACCGTAGAGGACCCCCGGAAAAGCATGAATCCCCTCCATCCATGAAACGCACGTCGTAGTAGCCGTTGGCGTCAATACCTGCATGGGGGCGTTCGACGACCAGCATGCCGACCCGCGGCGGACGTCGATGAAGCGCGGCGGATGGGTGTTCGAGGGGCCGTTGTCGATGGGCCCCACGGCAGTCAAACCCATGCACGGGTGCGGCGCGACGGCGACCCGCCCGCTCCGCGTGCTCGACGCGTGCGGGCATTCCACGCTCGGCGTCTCGAACCGCGTGAACGCAAGACCGGACGACGGAACGACGAGGGCCATGGGCACGTCCCCGCCGGGCCTTGGCCTCGGACTGCTCACGCACGGGCTCGAGACCCGGGGCTTCGAGTCCCTGTTTTCGGCGACGGGGACCGTGTCGACCGGCGCGGGGGACCGCGCGGACGCGACGGAGCTCCGACCACGACCGCGACCAGGGCCACCGCCACTCCCATCGTCCTTCGGTCCACCGCGCACGCTCCTGTCGGTTCAGCACCCCACGCTCCGGCTGCCGCGGCCCGAGCATAGTCCCCTCGCCCTGGGCGCCCGCCTACCTCGCCACGACAGCGTCTTGCCGACGCCACCCAGACGGCGCCATTGGACCCGATCGCGGATACGTCGTGAGCTCCTCGGCGGCCAGGAACTGCTGCTTATCCCGCCGTCGCTCGCGACGATCTGCAGCGCGCTTCCCGGACCACGGCGAGCGTGCCGTCCCAAACGCGGTCGCGCGCATGGGTACGGACGACGCGGCCGACCAGAGAACGTGGCCGCTCAGGTCCAGCGCGGCGATGCCCGCGCCGACGACGTACACGCGGCCGTTGCCGTCGATGGCCGGCTGTCCGGCGAGGAAAGGCAACGACGCGCGCCAGGCGAGCGAGCCGTCCGGCAAGCGCGCGTCGATGCGCGTGGTGGTGAGGTCTTCGCTGACGGACTTGATGTACTGTCCGGCGTCCCCGCCGCCGTACAGAATAAGCGCAAACGGCGGGACGATGCTCAGGTCGGTCGCGCCGGGGTCGATGGAGGCGTCGAGAGCGGGGATACCGTGGCGGGTCGTAGCGTCGCCTTGGGGCAAGAGGACTTGAAGACGGCCGCTCCGCAATGCCAGAACGGCATGGCCTCCCTCGTCGATCGCTCCGACGCCAGATTCCGACACTCCATAGCCCCAATCCTTGTCCGTCATGAACCGTGGCCCACGATTCACGTTACCCCGATCGGCCTGAATGCTTTCCGGATGGTTCACTCCTCCCGCCAGAGTCCGCCGCTGGGGTGCCCTCAACAGGACAGTTCGCATCTCCTTGCCTCGCACGCTGCACGCCAAGAGCTCTCCACTCTCGCCAACGCCGATGTACGAACTCAGACTATCGACCACTCCTGACCAGGAGGTAACCATTCCTGCGGTGTAGATGGCCTCGTCACGCGCGACGACATGCGCATCGTAGAGGAGACCAGCAAAAGCATGAGTCCCCACGGTGAGACGCACATCGTAAAGGCCGTTGTACTCCGCCCCCGGGTAGGGGCGTTCCAGAACGACCCTGTCGGCGCTCGGCGGACCTCGACGTATCGGGGCGGGTGGGCGGCGGAGGGGCCGTTGTCAATGCACCCCACGGCCGTGAGCGCCATGCAGGGGTGCGGCGCGACGGCGACCCGCCCGCTCCGCGTGCTCGATGCGTGTGGGCATTCCATGCTCGGCGTCTCGAACCGCGTGAACGAAAGACCGGAGGACGGAACGACGGGGGCCATGGGCACGTCCCCGCCGGGCCTTGGACTCGGACTGCTGACGCACGGGCTCGGGGCCGTGGGGTCGAGCTCTTGTTTTCGGCGACGGGGACCGTGTCGACCCGCGCGGGGGACCGCGCGGACGCGCAGGCCACTTCGACCACGACCGCGACCAGGGCCACCGCCACTCCCATCGTCCTTCGGTCCACCGCGCACGCTCCTGTCGGTGCAGCACCCCAGGTCCGACTGCATTGGCCCGAGCATAGTCCGCTTCGCCCTGGGCGCCGCCTACCTCGCCACGTATAGGTCTTCGCCGACGCCACCCAGACGGCGCCATCGGACCCGATCGCGGGATACGTCGTGAGCTCCTCGGCGGCCAGGAACTGCTGCCTGATCCCGCCGTCGCTCGCGACGATCTGCAGCGCGCTTCCCCGGACCACCGCGAGCGTTCCGTCCGCAAACGCGGTCGCGCGCATCGGAACGGACGATGCGGCCGACCAGAGAACGTGGCCGCTCAGGTCCAGCGCGGCGATCCCCGTACCGACGACGTACACGCGGCCGTTGCCGTCGATGGCCGGCTGCCCGGCGAGGAAAGGCAACGACGCGCGCCAGGCGAGCGAGCCGTCCGGCAAGCGCGCGTCGATGCGGGTGGTGGTGAGGTCTTCGCTGTGGGACTTGATGAATCGTCCAGCGTCGCCGCCGCCATACAGGATGAGCGCAAACGGCGGGACGATGCTCAGGTCGGTCGCGCCGGGGTCGATAGGCGCGTCGAGAGCGGGGATGCCACGGCCGGTTTCTTGTCGCCTTGAGGCAGGAGCACGACAAAGCGTCCGCTCAGCAACGTGAGAATGGCATGGCCCCCCTCGTCAATCGCCCCGACGCCCGATTCCCACGCTCCGTAGTCCCAATCCTTGTCGGTCATCAATCTGAGCCTACGGTCCACGTTACCCCTATCGGCCCAGATGGCTTCCCGGCGGGTCGCTCCACCCGGCGGCCGGTGGGGCGGCTCCACCCCGACGTTTCGCATCTCCCCGCCGCGCACGCTGCACGCCAAGAGCTCTCCCCCCTCGCCAATGGTTATGTACGGACTCCGCTCGCTGGCCACTCCCGACCATGAGGTCACGACGCCCGCCGTATAGATAGCCTCCTCGCGCACCAGGACATGCCCTCCGTAAAGGACCCCCGGAAATGCAGATGTTCCCCCATCCGTAAACGCACGTCGTAGTAGCCGTTGGCATCCACGCCTCTACCAGGCCGCTCGATGACCAGCATGCCGACCCGCGGCGGAATGTCGATGAAGCGAGGCAGATAGGCGTTCGAGGGGCCGTTGTCGATGGGCCCCACGGCCGTGAGCGCCATGCAGGTGTGAGGCGCGACGGCGACCGCGCCCGCTCCGCGTGCTCGATGCGTGCGGGAACTCCATACTCGGCGTCTCGAATCGCGTGAACGAAAGACCGGACGACGGAACGACGGGGGCCATGGGCACGTCCCCGCCAGGCCTTGGACTCGGACTGCTGACGCACGGGCTCGGAGCCGTGGGGCTCGAGCTCTTGACTTCGGCGACAGGGACTACGTCGACTGGCGCGGGGGACCGCGCGGACGCGCAGCCAGCTTGACCACGACCGCGACCAGGGCCGCCGCCACTCCCATCGTCCTTCGGTCCACCGCGCACGCTCCTGTCGGTGCAGCACCCCACGCTCCGGCTGCCGGGGCCCGAGCATAGTCCACCTCGCCCCGGGCGCCCGCCTACCTCGCCACGTAAAGCGTCTTCGCCGACGCCACCCGACGGCGCCATCGGACCCGATTGCGGGATACGTCGTGAGCTCCTCGGCGGCCAGAAACTGCTGCTTGATCCCGCCGTCGCTCGCGACGATCGCAGTGCGCTTCCCCGGACCACCGCGAGCGTGCCGTCCGCAAACGCGGTCGCGCGCATCGGAACCGACGATGCCGCCGACCAGAGAACGTGGCCTCTCAGGTCCAGCGCGGCGATGCCCGTACCGACCACGTAGACGCGGCCGTTGCCGTCGATGGCCGGCTGCCCGGCGAGGAAAGGCAACGACGCGCGCCAGGCGAGCGAGCCGTCGGGCAAGCGCGCGTCGATGCGCGTGGTGGTGAGGTCCTCACTGACGGACTTGATGTATTGTCCGGCGTCTCCGCCGCCGTACAGAATAAGCGCAAACGGCGGGACGATGCTCAGGTCGGTCGCGCCGGGGTCGATGGGGGCGTCGAGAGCGGGGATGCCGTGGCGGGTCGTAGCGTCGCCCTGGGGCAAGAGCACGACAAAGCGTCCGCTCCGCGACGCGAGAACGGCATGGCCCCCCTCGTCATTGCTCCGACGCCAGATTCCGACACTCCATAGCCCCAATCCTTGTCCGTATAAATCTGAGCCTCCGGTCCGCGCTACGCCTGTCGGCCCAGATGGCTTCCCGGCGGTGCGATGCATGCGGCGGCCGATGAGGTGGCTCCACCCCGACGTTTCGCATCTCCTCGCCTCGCACGCTGCACGCCAAGAGCTCTCCACCCTGCCAACGGTTATGTACGGACTCCGTTCGCTGGCCACTCCCGACCACGAGGTCACGACGCCCGCCGTATAGATAGCCTCCTCGCGCACCAGGACATGCCCACCGTAAAGAACCCCTGGAAATGCAGATGTTCCCCCATCCATGAAACGCACATCGTAGTAACCGTTGGACTCGACGCCTCTACAGGGCCGCTCGATGACCAGCATGCCTACCCGCGGTGGAACATCGATGAAGCGCGGCGGATGGGTGTTCGAGGGGCCGTTGTCGATGGGCCCCACGGCAGTTAATCCCATGCACGGGTGCGGCGCGACGGCGACCCGCCCGCTTCGCGTTCTCGACGCGTGCGGAGACTCCATGCTCGGCGTCTCGAATCGCGTGAACGCAAGACCGGACGACGGAACGACGGGGGCCACGGGCACGTCCCCGCCGGGACTTGAACTCGGACTGCTCACGCACGGGCTCGCGGCCCCGGGGCTTCGAGCTCTTGTTTTCGGCGACGGGGTCCGGGTCACCGGCGCGGGGGACCGCGCGGACGCGCACGCAGCTCCGACCACGACCGCGACCAGGGCCACCGCCACTCCCATTGTCCTTCGGTCCACCGCGCACGCTCCTGTCGGTGCAGCACCCCACGCTCCGGCTGCCGCGGCCCGAGCACCGTCCGCCTCGCCCTGGGCGCCCGCCTACCTCGCCACGTATAGCGTCTTCGCCGACGCCACCCAACGGCGCCATCGGACCCATTGCCGGATACGTCGTGAGCTCCTGGCGGCGAGAGCTGTCGCTTGATCCGCCGTCGCTCGCGCGTCTGCAGCGCGCTTCCCCGGACCACCGCGAGCGTGCCGTCCGCAAACGCGTCGCGCGCATGGGGAGGACAATGCGGCCGACCAGAGAACGTGGCCGCTCAGGTCCAGCGCGGCGATGCCCGTACCGACGACTTACACGCGGCCGTTGCCGTCGATGGCCGGCTGCCCGGCGAGGAAACAGACGACGCGCGCCAGGCGAGCGAGCCGTTGGGCAAGCGCGCGTCGATGCGCGTGGT
>CAVXNH010000098.1:0-133217 GCA_963762885.1 uncultured Alphaproteobacteria bacterium | reverse complement strand
CGCAGGCCTTGGCCGAGGCCAGCAAATGGCTGATCGGGCAGATGCCGCAGATGCGGGCGGTGATCGACGGCATCTCGTAGTAGGGCCGCCCCTCGCAGAACTTCTCGAAGCCGCGCACTTGCGTCACGTGGAAGGCGGTGCGGGCGACCTCATCGTTGTCGTCGAGCTCAATGGTGATCTTGGCGTGGCCCTCGATGCGCGTCACCGGGTCAATGACGATGGTTCTCATGACGGGCTCCTCAGCCGAACCGGGCCCGGACCTCAGGTCGGGGATGCGGCCATCCAGCAATTCCTTGAGGACGAAAAGGATCAGGCGGGACGGGGGCGGGCAGCCCGGCACGTGCAGGTCGACCTTCACCACGTCTTGCAGCGGAACCGCCTGCTTGAGCAGCGGTGGCACGACCTGGTTCGGGACGCCCTTGGCGAAGTCGGCCCCCTCCACATAGACCCGTTCCATGATCGTCTTCACTGGGATCGGGTCGCGCATCGCCGGGACATTGCCGGTAACGGCGCAGTCGCCAAGCGCCACCAGGATGTGAGAGTTCCGGCGCACGAGCCGGATCTTCTCCAGGTCGTCCTGGCTACTGTCGGCGCCTTCGACGAAGGCGACGTCTATGTCGGGGGAAATTCCTGGGCGTCGACCAGCGGCCCGTAGAGCAGGTCAATCTGCGGAGCGACGGCGACGAGCGCCTCGTCGATGTCGAGCAGCGACATGTGGCAGCCGGAACAGCCGTCGAGCCAGCAGGTGGCCAGTCTCGCCTTGGTCATAGCGCGGGCTCCTTCCTGCTCGCCAAACGGCCGACGGCCGCATTGCTCCGGGTCATCTCCTCGACTGCATAGCCCTTCTCGACCAGGGCGCCGGTGGGGCAGACCTGCACGCACTTGCCGCAACTCGTGCAGGCGCGCGATTCGCCCACGGCTTGCTGAGTTCCGCCACAACGCGCGAGCCGATGCCGCGGCCGCCGATGTCCCAGACGTGGGCGCCTTCGATCTCGTCGCACACCCGCACGCAACGGCTGCACAGGATGCATCGATTGTGATCGAGGACGAAGCGCGGATGCGACATGTCGACGGGCAGGCGCGGCGAATTGTAGGGATAGCGGACATGGGTGACGCCCAGACGTTTGCGCCAAAGCCTGCAGCTCGCAATGGCCGTTGGACACGCAGACCGCGCAGAAGTGGTTGCGCTCGATCGAGCAGCAGCTCCACCGCCAGGCGCCGATGACGAGTTCAGGCGGTCCGAGGTTGTGGCGACCGCCATGCCGCGCTGCGCCGGCGTGGTGCAGGCGGGCAGGAGACGATCGACCCCCGACACCTCGACGAGGCACAGGCGGCAGGAGCCGGCGGCGCTCACCCCTTCGAGGCGGCACAGCGAGGGAATGAATTTGCCGTTGGCTTCGGCCACCTCGAAGAGGGTCTGCCCTTCGGCGGCGGTGCACAGTTCGCCGTCGATTTTCACGGAGATTTGCGCGGGCACGGGCCTCTACTCCCTATTGACGATTGGCGACGTGGCCGGAGGCGTCGCGAATGTCGCAGCGCAGGCAGCGGGCGGATTCCCTGGCCGCTTCCTCGGACGACAGGCTTTCGGTCGCCTCCGCGAAGGACCGGCGCCGGGCGGCGGCCGGCAGGTCGCGGCCGTGATGGCGGCGGGCGGGATCAGGGTCCGGGACCCTCTGGTCGTAGGTAATTTCGGCAGGATGTCGTCGAACCGCTCGTGGCCGCTGAGCCGCGCGTCGATGTGGCGGGCCGCGTCCTTGCCGTAGCCCATGGCGTTGGAGATGTTGGAGGCGCCCGTGACGAGGTCGCCGCCGGCGTAGAACTTCTCCCGGCTCGTCTCGAGGCTGTAGCGATTGACGTCGAGCACGCCGCTTTCCTTGACGCTTAGCCCCGAGGCCGCGCAGAAGTCGCGATCGACCGCCTCGCCGACCGCCAGGATCACGCTGCTGCAGCGGATCATCCGGACCTCGTCGGTGAGGATCGGCCGGCGGCGGCCGGAGCCATCGAACTCGCCGAGACGGGTCTTGACCACCTCGACGCCCTTCACCTCGCCATGCTCGCCGACGATGCGGTGCGGAGCCGCAAGGAATTGGAATCGCACGCCCTCCTGCTCGGCCGCCTCCACCTCCTCCTCGATCGCCGGCATGTCCTTGCGTTCGCGTCGATAGATGATGGTGGCCGACGCTCCGAGGCGCACGGCGGTGCGGGCCGAGTTGATGGCGGCGTTGCCACCGCCGATCACCGCCACGTGGTGGCCGATCGGCATGGTTTCGCCGGTCGCCACCCCCTCGAGGAACGGCAGGGCTGGACGCACGCCGGCGAGTTCGGTGCCGGGCAGATAGACCCAGGATTCCTTCCAAGTGCCGATCGAGAGGAACACGGCGTCGAAGCCCGCGTCCAGCTCGTTCAGCGACAAGTCCTTGCCGACCTTGGTGTCGAACACGAACTCGACTCCAGGCGTCTGATGATCTCGATCTCGTGGTCGAGGACAGCCTTCGGCAGGCGGTACTCCGGCAGGGCGTAGCGCAACATGCCGCCGGGCTCGGCGTGGTCTTCGAACACGGTGACGGCGTGGCCGAGCAGCGCGAGGTAAAACGCGGCGGTCAGGCCGGCGGGCCGGCGCCGACGACTGCCACTTTGCGGCCGGTCGGCGGCAGGCGGCGCGCGGCGATCTCCTCCGCAACGCGTTCGAACGCGTCGCCTCAGCAGCACCGTGTCGGCGATCAGACGATGCACCTCGCGCATGTTGACCGACTCGTCCAAGGTCTTGGCGCCGGCAACGGTTGTCGCAGGGGTGTTGGCAGACCCGGCCGGTGGAGGCCGGCAAGGGATTGTCCATGATCACCGACAGGAAGGCGTCGGCCATCCGCCCTTCCTTGTAGAGCTCGAGGAAGCGCGGGAATATTCATGTGCAGCGGGCAGGAGTTCTCGCACGGCGAAAGGACGAGATCCTGGCATACGCCGGCCCGGCACCGCCGGGCGTGGATGTGGTCCTCGAACTCGTCGTGGAAGTGGCGCAGCGTGGTGAGCAGGAATTGGGCGCTGTCTGGCCCAGCCCGCAGAGCGAGGTCTCGCGGATCATTCGCCCCAGTTCGTCGAGGTCGGCGAGATCCTCCTCGCGTCCCTGACCCTTGGTGATGCGGGTGAGAATGCGCAGCGCCTTGTCGAGCCCCACCCGGCAGGGCGTGCATTTGCCGCAGGATTCCGAGCGGGTGAACTGGATGAAGTAGCGGGCGACGTCGACCATGCAATTGTCTTCGTCCATCACCACCATGCCGCCCGAGCCCATGATCGCGCCGAGCTTGCCCGAGCGACTCGTAGTCGACAGGCGTTTCGAATAGATCGGGCGGGATGCAGCCGCCCGATGGCCCGCCGGTCTGCACCGCCTTGACCGGATGGCCGTGCAGGCTGCCGCCGCCGACCGCGTGGACGATTCGCCGAGCGGCGTGCCGAGCGGCATTTCCACCAGCCCGGTGTTGCGCACCTTGCCGACCAGAGAGAAGACCTTGGTGCCGGCGCTGGCGCCGCCGCCGGTCTCCGCGAACCACGCGGGCCCCAAGGCGATGATCGGCGCGATGTTGAACCAGGTTTCGACGTTGTTGATGTTGGTCGGATAGCCCCAGAGGCCCTTTTCGGCGGGGAACGGCGGGCGCGGGCGGGGCCGGCCGGCGCGTCCTTCGAGCGAGGCGATCAGCGCCGTCTCCTCGCCGCAGACGAAGGCGCCCGCCCCTTCCACGATATCGATATCGAAGGAAATCCGCGCCCAGGATGTCCTTGCCAAGGAGTCCGTATTCGCGGGCCTGACCGATGGCCAGATTCAGTGATGCACGGCCAAGGGATACTCGGCCCGGATGTAGATGACGCCGTCGGTCGCGCCGGTGATATAGGCGCCGATCGCCATGCCCTCGATCAGGCGTGCGGATCGCTTTCGATCTCGTTGCGGTTCATGTAGGCGCCGATCGCCCTCGTCCGCGTTGCAGATCAGGAATTTGCGCTCAGCCTTGGCCTTGCGCAAAAACTCCCATTTCAGGCCGGTCGATATCCGGCGCCGCCGCGCCCGCGCAGGCCGGATTGCTTGATCTGATCATTGGCCGCCTCGGGCGTCCCGTCGATCAGAACCTTGTACAGGGCCTGGTAGCCGCCGACGGCGATGTATTCCTCGATATCGTCGGGATTGATCAGCCCGGCGTTGCGGAGCACGATCTTCTTCTGGCCGCGGAAAAACGGCACCTCGTTCCACAGCGGAATATCTGGGAAGCCGGCGCCGTATTGGACGTGCGAGGTCAGATGGTTCCACTCCTCGATCCGGCATAGCGCCAGCTCGGCGGGAACCGTCTTTGCCGCGAGGTCGTCGAGGATCCGGTCGACGTGGTTCACCCGCACCCGGTGGAGGATGACCAGCGGCTGGCCCGGCAGGCGGAGGTTGACCAGCGGCTCCTCGGCGCAGAAGCCGAAGCAGCCGGTTCGGACCAGGTCGATGTCGAGGCCGCGCTGTTGGATGGCCTCGGCGAAGGCGTGCATCACCGCCTCGGCGCCGTTGCCCGACCCGCAGGTGCCCATGCCGACCGCGATGCGCGGCCGGGGCGGCAGCAGTTTCGCCAGGCCGGCGCCGTGGACCGCGTTGAAATTGGCGAGATCGCGGATGGCGGTCATGACAGACGGCCTCCTTGGTCGAGCGCGTCGAGTTCCTTAAGCAACGAGCGCTCGTTCATGTGTCCGAAGATGGTGTGATTGACCTCAATGACTGGCGCGAGCGCGCACTGGCCGAAGCAGGCTACAGTCCGGAGCGTCGCGCGGCCGTCGGGCGTCGTGAGCGACAGGCTCTCCGTCTCCCCGTCCTCTGCGGCTTGCAGCCCAAGCCGCATGGTGAGCCTCCAACAAGTCGCGCGAACCGTGGGTGTGGCAAGCGGTGCCCCGGCAGATGCACACGGTGTTGCGCCCCTGCGGCTCCAGGCTGAAGAGCGCATAGAAAGTCACCACGCTGTAGAAGCCGGGACAGGGGCACTCCGGTCTTCGCCCCGATATATTCGAGGACGGGCGCCGGCAGATGGCGGGACGGATCATGGTCCTGGACATTCTCCAGGATGCCAAGGAGCGCGCCGGGCTTGCCCGTCCGCTCGGCGATGATCGCGTCGATGAACGCCGGGTCGAAATCCGCGAGCGTGGCGCGACGGCGCTGTGCATGGGTCGTCTCCCTGGCTGGCTGTGGCTTGGTTTGCGGGCTTTCTCGCGGGCCATCCCAAGCCAATGTTCACATTGTCGCGTTGATCCAGTGAGATAGCTCGGACTTCGGACCGGCGCCGACCTTGGTGGCGATGGCCTTTCCGCCCTTGAAGATCATCAGCGTTGGAATCGAACGAACCCCGTGCTTTCTAGCCACTTCAGGGTTCTCATCGACGTTGAGCTTGACGATTCTCACCTTGCCTTGCAGATCAGACGCGATCTCCTCAAGGGCGGGCGCGATCATGCGGCAGGGACCGCACCACTCCGCCCAGAAGTCGACCACCGACAGGGTCACTTGATCTGATGACGTCGGTCTCGAAACTTGAGTCCGTCACAATGGCCATATTCGCCATTTCGACCTCCCTCAGTTTGTTGACGCCGTCGCCACCGGGCGACGCATTGAAGATGGGTATCACGCACGGACGAGTTGCGTATTGCGCCAGATCAAGCGGCTACGCTTGAGCGCCCGGCGACGTGGTTGTCTGGACGATTTGACGCGGCCGGTCGCCCCGAACCGCTCCGTCTGGAAGCTTAAGTCAATCGATTGGACTAGAATTGTTCACGACGAAGTCGTCTATCAACGCAATACATCACTGGCGACGTTCAATCGCTCGCGACAAATTACAGCTTCGGACGAGACTTCGTGGACCAACTGCCGCCCGGCAATGCGTAGTGAGCGGTGCAATCGGCCGTTGGCTTTCTTAACGTCGACTCTTGCCCCTCCGACCTACGCGGCAAAGCGCCTCGGTCCCGAACTCCCATTACGGGCGCTTCGCGCATAGAGCGGGCGGTCGCGGGCGGCTTAGCGAACGGGTAAAGTCGACCCGGTGCGGCCCTTGCCGGTTCAACGGGAACGCGCGCTGAACCTTAGAAAGCTGCCGGTCGCTGAAACTGACAGACGCGCCATCAAGGAGACGATCGACCCGTGCGGTCGCCACCGCCGAACCCTCATGTTCGATGCCTCAGTGCCTCGACAACTGCGACAAATGCCGGCGAGGCCTGCCGCCGGCTCGGATAGTAAAGATGGTACCCTTCTGCCGTCGGCCACCAGTCTTCGAGCGTCGGCGTCAATCGACCCTCCGAGATGTCTCGAGCCGCGAGGTCCTCCGGCACATAGGCTAGACCGAAGCCGTCCAGCGCCGCCGTCAGCATCCTCGCCGTGGTGTTGAAGGTGAGCTGGCCGTTGACCCGCACCCGCTCCTCGCGGCCGCCGCGCTCGAGTTCCCAGGCGTAGAGGCCGCCGTAGGTCGGCAGGCGCAGGTTGATGCAGACGTGATCGGCGAGATCGGCGGGCGTTCGGGGCGGCTTGCGGCTCTTGAAATAGGCGGGTGAGCCAACCACCGCGAACCGGAAGTCCGGGCCGATGCGGGCGGCGATCATGTCCCTGGCGACCTGCGAGCCGCTGCGCACGCCGGCGTCGAAACGTCCGGCGACGATGTCGGTCAGCGCGTAGTCGATCGCGATCTCGACATGGATGTCCGGATGGGCGCGCAAGAGCGGCGTCAGCTTCGGCCACAGGATCGCGTCGACGGCGTAGTCGATCGCGTTGATGCGGATGGTGCCGGCCGGCTTCCCCTTCGTCTCGCGCAGACGCGCGAGCTCGCCCTCGATCTCCTCGAAACGCGGCGCGATCGTCAGGAGCAGGCGCTCACCGGCCTCGCTGGCGGACACGCTTCGGGTCGTACGGTTCAGGAGACGGACGCCGAGCCTCGCCTCGAGCCCCTGGATCGAATGGCTGAGCGCGGACGGCGTCACACCGAGCTTGGCGGCCGCCCGGGTGAAGCTGCGTTCCTGCGCCACAACCAGGAACCCCGCCAGGTCATCGAAGGTCTCGCGCGCCATTTGTGAATCCTACTCACAGGCGCATGCAATTTCCACCACCTAGTTGGATCGTCGCGGCGGGACTCAGATTTCCGGCCGTCACCGCGATTGGTCCGCCTCTCACAGGAGCAAACACATGGAAATCGTCCGCGCCGGCTCGAAGCCCTCGGCCAAGGGGCCGGACGCCTGGTTCACCGGAACGGTCCGCATCGATCCGCTGATGAACCCGTTCGATCCGGCGCGCGTGCAGGGCGGGCCGTCACGTTCGAACCCGGCGCCCGCACAGCCTGGCACACGCACCCGCTCGGGCAGACGCTGATCGTCACGGCGGGGGTCGGCAGGGTTCAACTCTGGGGCGCGCCGATCCAGGAGATCCGTCCCGGAGACGTCGTCTGGATCGCGCCGGGCGAGAAGCACTGGCACGGCGCCGCACCGGCGACCGCGATGACCCACATCGTCGTCCACGAGGTGGAAGACGGCAAGGCCGCCGACTGGCTCGAGAAGGTGAGCGACAAGCAATACGGCGCCTGAGCGAGGAGACGGACATGCCTCATGTCGTTGTGAAGCTCCTGTCCGGCCGATCGGAGACGCAGAAGCAACGGATCGCGGATGCAGTGGCCCGAGCCGTCGTCGAAGCCGCCCAGTGCGGCGAGGCGGCCGTCTCTGTGGCCGTCGAGGACGTCGAACCGGGCGACTGGGACGAGAAGGTCTTCGGTCCCGAGATCGCAGGCAAGACGGAGAACCTTTACAAGAAGCCAGGGTACAAGGCCGTCTGAAGTGCAAGGCGCCTTGAGCGCGAAGACGCCGACGTGAGGGTTACTGCGCCCGCTGAAATTCCACGATTTTGGATACCGGAGCCATGAAAGAACCGACGAACGCCCGCAACTCCTTCGGCGACATCGCGCCTCATCTTGCGGAGATCACCGACAAGGTGCTGTTCAGAGACGTCTGGGAGCACCCGGCCCTCTCGCCGCGCGACCGGAGCCTCGTGACGGTGGCGAGCCTGGTCTCCCTCTATCGGACGAACGAACTGCCGTTTCACCTGAAGAGGGCGCTCGAAAACGGCGTGACCCGCGAAGAGATCGTTGCCGCGATCACCCACCTCGCCTTCTACGCCGGCTGGCCGCCGGCGATGACCGCGCTCCAGATCGCGCGGAAGGTCTTCGAGGAGTCCGACCGATGACAGTCTGGGCGCGCGATGAATTCGCCTGGCTGCGTTACGCGGTCGAGCGAACGTGAGCCCCGGGATGACGGCCGCCGCCTCCAAGCGCAACGACGGGACCCGCCCGGTCGTCAGCGCGCTCCTGCCCCTCATGGCGGCGGTGTTCGTCGTCTTCCTCGTCACCGGCGTCGCGCTGCCAGCGCTGCCGCTGCACGTGCACGACGGGCTCGGCCTGGGCGCCTTCGCGGTCGGCCTCGTCGGCGGCAGCCAGTTCGCCGCCTCGCTCGTCTCGCGCGTCTGGTCCGGCGCCTATTCCGACGCGCGCGGCGCGAAGCGGGCGGTGATCGCGGGCCTTCTCATGGCGGCGGGCGCAGGGCTCGTCTATCTGGCGTCGCTCCGCTGTGCCGGAACGCCGCTCCTCTTGGCCGCGATCCTGATCGTCGGCCGCGGCCTGCTCGGCGGCGGCGAGAGCTTCGTCATCGTCGGCGCGCCGAGCTGGGGTCTCGCGCTCGCCGGGCCGAAGCACACCGGCAAGGTCATGGCCTGGCTCGGCATGGCGATGTACCTGGCCTTCGCGGCGGGAGCGCCGCTCGGCTCGGCGCTCTTCGATAAATTCGGCTTCGCCGCCATCGCGCTCGCAACGGCGCTCGTTCCGCTCGCGACGCTCGCCGCCATCGCGCCGCTCGCGCCCGTCGCGCCGAAAGCGCACGCCCGGCTAGACCTCGCCCGGGTCGCCGTGGCTGTCGCGGCGCCGGGTTTCGGGCTCGCCTTCGCCAGCATCGGCTTCGGCGGCATGACGGCCTTCTCGGTGCTGCTGTTCGCCGAGCGCGGCTGGGCTCCAGCCTGGCTCTCCTTCACCCTCTTCGCCGTCGCCTTCGTCGCAGCGCGGCTGGGCTCGGGTCGCTCGCCGACCGGATCGGCGGGGCGAAGGTGGCGCTGATCTTCGCGCTCATCGAGGCGGTCGGCCTCGCGATGATCGGGCTCGCGCCGTGGGCCTGGCTCGGCTTCGTCGGCGCGGCGGCGACGGGCTTCGGCTACTCGCTCGTCTTTCCGGGCCTCGCGGTCGAGGCGGTGCGACGCGCGCCGTCGGGGTCGCATGGCCTCGCCGTCGGCGTCTACACGGCGTTCCTCGATCTCGCGCTCGGCATCCTCGTTCCCGCTCTCGGCTTCGTCGCCTCGAAGGCGGGCCTCGGCTCTGTTTTCGTCATCGGCGCCGCGCTTTCGGCCTGCGCCGTCCCGATCGCCGCCGGGCTCTCGGTCGCCCCCACCTCAAAGGAGAATCCTCATGACACAAGGCATCGAAAACAAGATCGTCGTCATCACCGGCGCGAGCAGCGGCCTCGGCGAAGCGGCCGCGCGTCTGCTCGCCCGGAGCGGCGCAAGGCTCGTCCTCGGCGCGCGCAGGCTCGATCGCCTTGAGGCGCTGGCGAAGGAATTGTCGCTCGCCCCGAACGCCGTGGTGCAGACGGACGTCGTCAAGCGCGAGGAGGTCCAGCGCCTCGTCGACCGCGCGGTCGAGTTGCACGGCCGCATCGACGTCCTCATCAACAACGCCGGCCTGATGCCAAGCTCGTTCCTCGAGCGATTGCACGTGGACGAGTGGGAGCGAATGATCGACGTCAATATCAAGGGCGTGCTTTACGGGATCGCCGCCGCTCTGCCGCGCATGGCGGAGCAGAAGAGCGGCCACATCATCAACGTCGCGTCCGTCGCCGGTCACAAGGTCGGCCGCGGCGGGGCGGTCTACGCGGCGACCAAGCACGCGGTGCGCGTGATTTCGGAAGGGCTGCGGCAGGAGGTGAAGCCCTACAACATCCGCACCACCATCATCTCTCCCGGCGCGGTCGCAACCGAACTGACCCAGACGATCACCGACCCGACGGTCGCCGCCGGCATGCAGAAGAGCTACGAGGCCGCCATTCCGGCGGACTCCTTTGCCCGCGCAGTCGCATTCGCCATGAGCCAGCCGGACGACGTCGACATCAACGAGATTTTGTCAGGCCGACCGCCCAAGTCTACTGACCGTCGTGAAGGGGTGCGGGCGCCAGTGGGAGTGTGGCTAACGCCGAGCCTCATTGGCGGCTCGGCCAGATCCTGCCCGAAAAGACATTCCGTTGCTGTCAGCCGGGACTTGAGCGTTGTCGCCTCTCATGACGAGAGACCGCAAGGGCAGCTCCGGGCGGCGACCGCCAGTTCGGGCGCGGAAAGGAACGCCCGCAGCTTCGCCCAATCTCGCCTTTCAACCAACGCCCGCCGTCCGCCCAATTGACGCGTTCAGGGCCGCGGCCTCTCTAGGTCCGCAGTGTCACTTCACCCAGTTTCTTGGCCCCGGGTTTTTGCTCACCAAATCGAGTCGGCACCTGTTGAAATGCTTTTAGGAGCAACACCTCGTGGCGCTACCAAGAATCAGCCTCAGTCCGCTGTTCAGCAGTCCGTCCAAATGCGGTAAGATGGACGGCCTGCTGAACGCAGGCGCTGCGGGGGAGCGGTCGGGCGTGGAGACGACCATGTCCACTGCGTTCGACAGCTAACGCGTCTCGCGTCGCCTGGAACAAAGGACGTCTCGTTGGCCAGAAGCGTCCGCTTCGGCCGAAAGAGGTCTGGGCTATTCGAGTTCGACTTCAGATTGCGAACCGGAAGCGCGACCTCGCGCTGTTCAACCTTGCAATCGACAGCGAGCTCGCGGCTGCGATCTCGTCAGCCTTCGGGTCGATGACATCGCGGCAGGCGGCCATGTCAAAGAGCGAGCGACGGTCATCCACACAAAACCGGCCGGCCCGTTCAGTTCGAGATCATGGAGCAGACGCGGGTTTCGCTGCAGGAGTGGTTGAAGGCGCGACAGAAGGATCGAGGCCCCTAGGTCTTTCCCAGCCGCGTCCACAACCAGCCTCACCTCACGGCGCGTCAATACGCGCGCATCGTGCATGGCTGGATCGAGGGCGCTGGGATGGAAAGCAGCGCGTATGGCACACACTCGATGCGGCGCACGAAAGCAGCGCAGATCTATCGCAAAACTGGAAATCTGAGAGCGGTTCAGCTACTTCTCGGACACTCGAAAATCGAAAGTACCGTCCGTTATCTCGGTATCGAGGTCGACGACGCTCTAAGTCTTTCTGAGCAAGTTGAGATCTGACCCGCACGCTGCGAGGCGCCGCGAATGCTCGCCGCGAGTTGCGCTTCGACGACGCTTCCACCGCGGAACGCCGTGACGAGCCTGGCTCCGCCGCCGATCGTCTTCTTCGGTCGCGGCAACGGGAAAGATGCGCGATAGAGCGCCCCTTCGCTCAACGGGGACATTGCGCCAAGAAGCGACCGTTCGTGAAAGATGCTTCCAACGCGTCAGCCGAAGCTGTTTCCCGCACAGGCGATTCCCCGCCCCTGCGATGCTTGCAAACGATCAGCCCTTGCGGCGCGAGCCAACTGCGGCCGGCAGGTCCGGCGCTTCCTTTGCGAGGGCGCGCGCCAGGCGGGCGGCGTGGCCCGTCGCGCCGATCGCGCGATACAGATCGAGCGCTTGGCTCGAGACCCGATCGGCTCTCTTGCGGTCGCCCTCGGCCGCCGCGAGGCCGCCACGCAATTCGGCGACCCGCGGCGCGACGAACGGCCCTCGGTCTTCTCGACGAGCGCCGCTGCGCGATCGAGCGCGGTCCCGATCTCCTCTTTCAAGCGCGGTTCTTTGGCGGCGAGCAGAACCTCGGCGAGCGACAGGAGACCATGGGCCTCGTAATAGGCGCATCCGCCCGCCCGCGCGGTCTGATCGCCTCCCGAGCCGAAGCCTCAGCCTTCGGCCGTCTCTCCCACAGCGAGTTGCGCCTCGGCGAGAACCGAGACCGCACTATAGAGTATGCGGACGGAGCAGAGTGTCCCTTAACTGGCGTAGGTGGCTGGTCGCTCGTTGAGGAGCATCCGGACAGGGTCTACACGATCGAGGATGTCCAGGCAGCCCTGGAGCCACCCCAGGCGATCGTGGAGCCCACCAAGGCCCAAGATGCCTGGGTATATGGCGACATCGACCCGGCCCTCCTGGCGCGGGAGATCGAGTTGGGGATGAGCCCGGCTGGCTCCAAGACGATGCCGGGACGGTGGAAGTCGTGGAAGACAACCGTGCATGGGTTGCTGGCTGTATTGACTCGTCACACCCCAGGCGAGAAGGATGGAAACTGCTTCCTGCAAGGTGGCGTGATCGACGGCGAGCGGCGGTCGAACGCCATACCGCACCTGGACCTCCTGGTGCTCGACCTGGATACAGGCGAGAACCTGGAAGAGATACGGGCGCGGGTGCAGGAACTCGGGCTGTTCGCGGTGATCTACACCACGCACTCGCACTTGAAGCCGATCACTTCGATCAAGAAGGATGCAGTGGTCAAGTGGTTGGGTGGTGAAGAGAACCCCGACGTCGATCAAGTTGTCTCCTACCTGACCGAGGTGAAGCGGTATCGTCCGTATATCCTGGAAGGTGCTGAACTGATGGAGTTGAAGCACACCTCGGACGGTGTGCAGATGTTCATCAAGCATAAGCCCATGCCGAAGTTCCGCGTGGTGTTCCTTTTGAAGGAACGCTTCACGATCATGGAGCGGAAGGGCACCCAGGCACAGGTCGTCCAGGAGTGGAAAGAGCGTTACGCTGGGGCTTCGAAGTTGCTGGGAGCCTATTTCGATCGGGCGTGCACTGATCCGTCGCGGCTGTTCTACACGCCCAGGCACCCCAAGGATGCGAAGGAGTGGCGCATCGAGGTGATCGCTGGCAAGCCGCTGGACATCGAGACGGTCGAGCGGGTGACGCAGGAGGAACTGCGGAAGGGAGCGCAGAACGCGTTCTCACAAGCTGCCGGAGAGATGGCTGGGAACAACAAGCAATATAAGACGTCGTCTCTTCTCTGGTTCTTCGGGAAGTATGGGGACCGCTTCGACATCGAGACTTTCCTGCTGGAGATGGACCCGGATGGCGACCGTGGTTCCCGCAATAGCGGGGCCGGGCGGACGCATCGATGCCCGAATGACGATGCACACTCGGACGCTGGGAACGAAAACGACAAGGCGTTCTTTTGTGTCAATGCGACTGAGAGTGAGACTGGGCAGGCGACGGCTATGTGCCGGCATGACTCGTGCTCTCAGTTGGATCGGGTCGACTTCACGGACTTGATCTGTGAGCGGGTGGGGATCACGGACGCGACGGAGTTGAAGAGGTGGGTGCCGGAGACGGTCGAGGACGAAGAGGAAGAGAAGGCAGCCGAGTCCGAAGAAGGTGAACAAACTCCGGACTACCGCGCATACAAGAATGTCGGCGAGGCGAAGCGAGCTATCAATGCTATCGAGAAGGGCGACACGGACGCCGCTGCGGAAATCGCTCGCAACGTCGGCATGTCCGGCTTCACCGCGACCGAAGTCGAGACGTTGCGCAACATGCTGTCGCAGCGCAGCGGGGTGACGAAGCCGACGCTGGACAAGGAGATAAAGGCTGGAAAGGCCAAGGCGGACGAAGCTGGCGGCGATGATGCATATGACGATGAAGTCAGGGCAGAGTTGGCGAGGTGGAACAAGCGCCATGCGATCGTGACGATGGGAGCGAAGGTGCGAGTCCTGATTGAGCCGGAGCCGGGTGAATCACCGGTTTTCATGGAACGCGACTCTTTCGCCTATAAGATGCGCAAACACAAAGTTCCTGTGGTCGACGCGGCTGGCAACCGAAAGATGAAGCAGACCCACGATGTATGGGTGGAATGGCCCGAAGGTCGCGAATATGACAAGGTGGTGTTTGAACCGTCCGGCTGTCCTGCCAATCACTACAACTTATGGAAAGGGCTACCGGTCGCGGGTCGCAAGGGTGACTGGTCCCTCCTGCGCGGGCATGTCCTGGACAATATCTGCATGGGCAACGTCGCCAACTTCAATTGGTTCATGACGTGGCAGGCTCAAATGTTTCAGCACCCTGGAAAGAAGCAGGGTAGCGCTGTTGTCATCATAGGCAAGAAGGGGGTCGGCAAAAGCTTTCTGTTCGATTGGCTGAGAAAAGCCCTGAAGAACCACGCCTTGAAGGTGTCTGACCGGGATGCTCTTACCAACGGTTTCAATGGACACCAATTCGGACTCCTCCTGATGGTTTTGGAGGAGGCATTCTGGGCCGGTGATACGGCGGCACAGGGAAAGGTTAAGGACGCCATCACGTCTGACGAAATGCTCGTGACCTTGAAGGGGCTCGATAGCGTGCCAGTGTCCAGTTACTTGCGCTTCGTTTTCATCAGCAACGAGGATTGGGTGGTGCCGGCTGACCTGGAGGGGGAGCGTCAATTCTTCGTTCTTCAGTGTGGCGATGGTCGACGTCAGGACGTCGATTACTTCGCGGCGGTGCAGGAGCAGATGGATAATGGCGGCTTGGAGGCGATGGTAGACGAACTGCTGCACTGGGACCCGGCTGCCGTGGGGCTGACATGGAACAGCCTCCGTAAGCCTCCCATCACGCCCTGGCTCACAGGGCAAGGTGAGGAGAGCATGCCGATCTGGGACAAGTTCTTCTACCAGTTGGCGGAGGAGGGCAGGTGCTCCGAGGGGAGCTACACCGAGGAGGGGGTGCATCCGATAGAACTGTATGACGACGAAGTGAATCGCATCCCCCGAAGCGATCTGCGCTGGTTCTACAACCAATTCCTGAAGTCGACGCCGAAGGGGCGGACGAAGATAGGCGACGGCAAGCTGTTCCACGCTCTGGCGCAGGACTGGCTCCTGGCGGACCCTGTCCTCGTCCAGACAGTCAACCCCAACGGTCAGTTCAGCGTGGACCCCAAGCCGCGATGCTTCAGGCTGCCGAGCCTGAACGCCATCCGCGCCAGCATCACGACCCGGAAGGGGCTGACGTTCAGTGTCTCAGTCCAGGAGGACGACAAGGCGGTTTTGGGGCCTCCTACTGGTTCGTGACGGTCATGGACGTCTGCTCCTCCAGGTCATGATGGACGTCCGCTCCTCCCCGCTCCTCGCTCCTCCCGGCTCCTCCCGGCTCCTCCCGGTCGCCCTGGTCGCCCTGGTCGTCATGGACGTCCGCTCCCCCAGGCCGCCCTGGTCGTCATGGACGTCCGCTCCTCCAGGTCGTCCTGGTGGTCCTGCGTCACGACGTAACAAGCCGATCTGGCGTGTGTGACGACGTTGTTCCGAAAAGTTGCAGTCTGGGACTGCAACGGAACAGAATAACAAGAAGTCACAGCCTTTTCAGGTAAATCCTGGCGGCGGCGGGGTGTGTGTCTTGCGGGTGGGGTGACCGGTGGTCATGGCCATTGGTCCTAGCGGTGGGGGAGGCCCCAGGAGAGACACATACTCCTATTCTCCTAGCTCTCTAAAAAGGTTGTGACTCTTGTTATTCTGTTCCGTGGTAGTTCTAGACAGCAGATTCTTGGAACAAGCGGTCTAATTAGAATGTGACCGTTGTGACAGGAAGCAAAATCAACGGCTTACGGACCGGTCAGATGGACATCAACATAGCAACGAACGAAAACCGTAGCTACGGACGGCATATATCGCAGGCATCGATTTGGACCGCTCTCCGCCAGCCCTTGCGGTCCGAACGCGAACGTCAGCACCAGCAAGCATGCCGACGTCGCCGAGCCGATCCGCCGCGCCGGAGCCGAAGTCCGAAAATTGCATTGCCTTACATTTCATCATTTGCACATATTTTGATCAACTGTGACGGAGTCCCATAGATCGAGATACGCGAGACGCGAAAACCAGCGCCACGTCGCCGCGCCGATCCTGCTGGACGCCAGCACCTGACGCGGCGGAACGGTGGCGCAGCACCACGCGTCACCCCGACGTCAGCACAGGACAGCCCCCCCGCCGCGCCACCCCACCCAGCACGGCACCGCCGATCTGCACACCAGGAGGACGGTGGCGCGGCCTCTCATGCAACAGGCACCCCAGGCCGCGCTTGCCCACCATTCGCCGGCTGATCCTCGCCTAAAACGATCGCAGACCACGTCCGGAGGCTTCCCGCTGCCAGGATGACCCCCGCTCCCTCCGACCAGCACCGTTGACGACGTCGGCAGGAGGCAGACCAAGGACATCGATTTGCGCCGCGCCAGCGTGATCGGGGTCCGAATTTTGCTAAACTCCTCGCCACGTCACAGACACCCCGCCACCGTCGCCCCCACGTCCGGCACGCCCCGGCGTCGATCCGCCGGACGCCACCACCTCGCCAACCCTGCCAGCACAGCGTCGTTCAGCGGGAACGCCCCCATTTCGAATCGAACGGGCGCGTGTGACTGATCCTCCGCACACCCTGTTCAATCAAAATATCCGACTCTGAAGTAGACTTGAAAGATTCTACTGCGCTGAAAGAGTCCAATGAATGAAACTCGTCGTTTGTTACTTGCCAATGCACCAGAACTCAGGTTATGTTGCACTCATGGAAAACACCCCAGCACTTCCGACCTACACCCCGATCCTTGCGCAAGCGTCGTCTGATGCGCAGATGATTGCGATCTGGCTTGCCAAGCATCGCAGCGAACACACGCGCGCTGCCTACGCAGCGGACGCGGCTGCCATGCTGGCCTTTGTTGGAAAGCCGCTGCGCCATATCACCTATCCCGATCTGCAAGCCTATGCAGCGTCTCTGGCACGCCCTGCGTCCTCGCCGGAACACCTTGCGACTGCCACCCAACATCGCAAGCTGGCAGCCGTGAAGTCGCTGCTGACGCTCGCACTGCGGCTAGGCTACATCCCCTTCGACGTTGGAGGCGCACTGACACTGCCACGGGTGGAAGACACCTTGGCCGAGCGGATCATGACTGAGGCGGACGTGGTGCGATTGATCGATGGAGCACAGTCGGCACGTGACCGCACGTTGCTGCGGCTGACTTACTATGCCGGCCTGCGCGTGTCGGAAGTCGCGGCGCTGTGCTGGCGCAACGTGGTCGCGCGCGGTGAGACTGGACAGATCACCGTATTTGGAAAGGGCGGGAAGACACGCGCCGTGCTGCTGCCTCCTAACGTCTACCGCGATCTGATCAGCCTTCGCGGCAATGCGGGTCCCGACGATGCAGTGTTCGAGTCCGCGGAGGGTGGAACCATGGACCGCAGTAGCGTGCACCGCGTTGTCAAGGCTGCTGCTACCTGCGCTGGCCTGTCTGACGCGATATCGACACACTATCTGCGCCACGCCCATGTGAGCCATGCGCTGCGCCACGGCGCACCCGTTCACGTGGTTCGCGATACGGTGGGGCACGCCAGCCTAGAGACGACCAGCCGTTACGCGCATGCGATGCCGGATGACAGTAGCGCGACCTATCTCCAAGACGGTGCATGATGCCTAGTGTGCTCACGTTGCTCATGTTGCTCATAGAAGCGGCGGGACTGTATGTCGTGGCTTTGATCATCTGGCATCTCTGACGATCAGGACAGCACGGCGCGCGACGCTAGCGCGCATGGTCCTGTCTGCCGAGTAGCCTCACCGCGCCGGGTGGCGCGAGCGATTACTCTCAGTTTGTCGCGCGGGATGGCGCGCGGAACGGGTCCCCTTTTGGAGGCTCAAAAGGGGTAATGGGATGGGGGTGGTCGGGCGTTCATTTAGTGTCAGCCGCACAATTCATAATTTGCACATTCAGAAAAAGAGTGGGGACCCAAACTCGAACGGGTCCCATCCCGATAACCAAATGTCATGGCTGACCGACATCCGTTTTCGTAGCCTCAAGCAGCCCCCATGCATTCTCATAGCTGTGCCATTTCTGGGCGAAGTTAGACGATATGTTACCCGCAGTATCGTTTCCCTTGAAGCCAATAGAAACGGCTCCGGTATCAGCGCGAGGCGCGCCATCGCGCCTCTTGTGAGAATGCCAATGATAGTGTGCCGCAAGCACATCGCGGTCAACAATATCAGTAGGGACTATAAACACGCGATGCTCGGTCGGAGCGTCATCCGCGCCGATAAACCATATGAAGACTACGAAATTCGGATAGGTATTGCCCGCGAACAACGTATCCTTTCCCGATGAATTTGTCTTAGGCCGTCCCCACTGCGCGTTGGTCTGTCCGCGTCCGATGCTCTTGACCGCGATCGTTACAGTGCGATCCGCCTTCGTGGCCGTGAGATCAAACCCCGCGTTATTCCGGATCGATGCGTTGACATTCGCAGCGACCCAACCTCGCATGAGCAGATGCACTTGCGCCATTCCCTCGCCGGCTGCGCCAGTTAGATAGGTCGCAGACCGTCCTGCGGAGGGACGTTTCGTGGTGGCCAATGGAGGCGTGGGGTTCATGGGGAGACCCTTTCCGGGCAGCGTGCTGGCGCTTCAAGGGGCGTTGTCATAGCACACTGAGAGCGGAAGACTACCGAGACAAACATGGGGACCCTACACCGTGCAAGAGACGCAATTCTTCTTCGGCTTCTTTGGCCTCATCGGGGGTTTCTTCGCAGGCTGGCGTATTATGAAGGCCCTCACGGAGAAAGGTGCACCGCGCTTTGTGTGTGGCGCAGCACTTGTCGTCACGCCAATCGCTGGCTGCTTGCTCGGCTTTGAACTACACGATCTCCTGGCTCTCAAGCACCACTAGGTCAGACCGCCGCTGACCTTCCAAACCGGCCAAGACTCACATTTTGACACAAGCTTACCAATCTCGATATGGCGCAGAACGTAATCTGGCGAACCGTCGCCTGAGAACGCAAGTCCGTGCCTGATCTGGTTTCCGAAACCTGCGAGTATGTGCCGCACACCGCCCCCCTCGAAGTAGCCAATTCTCTCGCCGTTGGGCGTTTCTAGTCTCCCGAACATGGTTTCAATGACCTCCCAACTCGTTGCCATCTGATCCTAGCAGAAAATGGGCGCGCTTACGACTGCCAAGGCGCTTCGACGCGACATCGGGCCGTAGTTGCTCCTATCGGAAACACCGACAGCCCCCGAGACACCACCGCACTGTTGTGGTAGCGTTACGGTGCAGTGCAACCGGGGACGGTGCCGATCGTGAGGAAGCGGGAACCGACATTCATTCCTCCATGTAAGGCGCTATGAAATCGTCGAACTCTTCGCGCGTCTTGCACGAACGTTTCTCACGAAAGCTAGGAGTCAACTCGCACGCCATGGGCGGGACTTCCCAATATTTCTTTCCCTCTCTGCTCATCCAAACGTAGATCGCATACTGTCGGCGCTCGTTTGCATCCACGACATACGCGGTCGTAATAGATTGCGAGTCCAGCATATCGGTCCTCTCGATGAGCATGAGGCATTTGCCGAGTTTCACGTTGTAGTGGCTCTGATAGTCGCCTGAGATGTTTACTGTTTTAAGGCCCATCCTTTGCGTATCCGTGCGGTTCTGCGCGTCCAATTCTGCATAGGTGCGCTTTGCCTGTTGCGCGCATCGCTCTTGCTGGTCGAGCGATTGTGCGCGGGCAATCGAACCAAATGCGAAGGTAGTCAGAATGATAGCTAGAGCACGTCTCACTCCGCCCCCCAGTGGTCGCCGCTGTGAAGCGTAAGCACTACACGGTCCGGTCGCGCGCATAAAGCGCGTCTAGATAGTGCCATCTCATACGACAAAGGCAGTCTCGTTAGATTACCGATTTGTAATTGTCAGTGAGGTTGTCCGGAAACACACGTTTCCGGACAACCGCGCCGGCAATCCGCAGCCTTTTCCATCACTTACCAAAATGATTGTCCGGAAATGTGCACTTCCGGACAAACGTTATGCAGGGGCGAAAAAGTGCAGTCAGCACCTTTAATTTCCCGATTTACACGCTCCCGTTGCGATGTCTCTATGCCGCCGTCCCCCGATGGCTCGGGGGACTAGGAGAGATACCATGAACAGGAGAACCACCGCATGCACAGCAACCCGACTGACACCACCGAACCCTTAACTGTTACTATCCCCACCGCGACGGCCCGCACAGGGCTTTCCCGGTCAAGCCTCTATCGGCTCGCTGCTGCCGGTAGCATTACGTTTCGGAAGGCAGGGCGCACCACCTTAATCGACTGGCCTACGTTGAAGGCCCACGTGACCACTTTGCCTGCCGCTGATCTCCGGGGTGCAGCATGAACGCCCCCCGACTGCCCCTCTATCACTACACACGACGGGTCCACCTCCCGAGCATCTTCGCCAACGGACTGGACAGCGGCGAGGTTCAGGTTGCCCCAGCGGTGGGATGCAACGGACGGCTCATTTCGCCACCTCGCTACATGCTGGGCGTTGTGTGGTTGACCACTGACCTTGATCCGGCTGGGCACGGGTTGGACCTGGACAAGCGGGAGATACGTATCCAGGTCGCCATCTCACCTCTGAGCAAGCGCCTTGTCCGCTGGTCCACCTTCGCTCGCAAGCGCTTGGGCGAAGCTGCGGAGGATGACGCTGATGCGTTGGCGTCGGAAATCGAGGCAGAGGCAACGGGAGGCGCGCCGGAGCGCAAGGGTGGCTCCTGGTGGTTCCATCGCGGTGTGATCCGACCAGACCGCTTCGCAGAGGTTCGCGATCTGCGGAACGGTTGCTTGATCACTCCGGGCGATGTCGCCGATGAACCGCTGATTCGAGGGGAACGCATCCCCTTTGCGGATGAAGCGGAACTCCTACTGGCAGCCTGACAGGAACACGGCGGGGCATGGTCCCCGCCCGTCCTACCACCCAACGGGCAACGCTACGGGTAACGAACTCTTAAGCCGAAAATAATATGTAGTTAAATCAACATATTGCCGGTTTAACACGACAGACACCCCATCCGCCAGCTATTCCGGCACAGAGCACTGAAGAAGCTCCAACGCTCCGGAATATCCTTCTATACGCCCCGCCATAATCACACCCAGGTCTTGTGAAACGCCGTCAAGCGGGAGCCCGGACGGTGCTCTGGAAGATCCCGTCAATGCGGCCCGGATACGTCTGGCCGAGCCTGGCCACAATGATTCACAACGCTTAATTCGGATTGCCGCACGCGCGCACCAGATGGTTTCCGCGTGCGCATCTCGCGCCCGTCGGAAGGCAGGGGACGCCCGATGCCGCCATGCCTGTCGGTAGCAAGCCTGCGACACGTCTCCCTCACGTGCCATGTCCCAAGTCCATGCGCGTAACGGAATCATCCGAAGTCCGAGGCTCCGCCGCGAAGTGCCGCGGTTGGATGAAGTGGAATTGAAACAGCAAGGAGGTTGGATGTCATGCCGACGATCACCACGAAGGACGGTACCGAGATCTTCTACAAGGATTGGGGGGCGGGTCAGCCCATCGTATTCAGCCATGGCTGGCCGCTGTCGGCGGACGATTGGGACGCCCAGATGCTGTTCTTCCTGCACCACGGCTATCGGGTGATCGCACATGATCGGCGTGGCCACGGCCGATCGAGCCAGGCTGGCGATGGGCACGACATGGACCACTACGCCGACGACCTCGCTGCACTGACGGCGCATCTCGACCTTAGGAACGCCGTGCATGTCGGCCACTCGACCGGCGGCGGCGAGGTCGTGCATTACGTTGCCCGCCACGGGGACAGCCGCGTAGCGAAGGCCGTGATGATCAGCGCCGTGCCTCCGCTGATGGTCAAGACGGCGGCCAATCCTGCTGGCCTGCCCAAAGACGTGTTCGACGGCCTTCAGGCGGCGCTCGCCGCCAACCGCGCACAGTTCTATTACGACCTGCCGGCCGGACCATTCTATGGCTACAACCGGCCCGGTGCGAAATCGTCGCAGGGTGTGATCTGGAACTGGTGGCGTCAGGGTATGATGGGCAGTGCCAAGGCGCACTATGACGGCATCGTCGCGTTCTCTCAGACCGACTTTACCGAGGACCTGAAGAAGATCACGGTGCCGGTCCTGGTGATGCATGGCGACGACGATCAGATCGTACCCTATGCCGACTCGGCGCCGCTGTCGGCAGGGCTATTGAGGAACGGCACCCTGAAAACCTACCGGGGCTTTCCGCACGGCATGCCGACCACCGAGGCCGATACCATCAATGCCGACCTGCTGACATTCATCAAAGGCTGAAGCGTGCCCGGTTCCGGGTCTTCGGTCCCGGCGCCGGGCCGACGGTGTATCGGGCTACCCTCACTGACAGGACGATTGATCGACACCGAATAAAGCTCGTTTGGTTCCGTCGCGGTAGCAACCCTTCACCCACACGCCGTCATAGCTCTCACCATTGGCCTGCATCATCGACCCGTGGCCGTTCGGGAGGCCGTTCTGCCATTCCCCGTCGTAGCGATTGCCGTTGGCCAGGATTGCAACGCCACGGCCGTTGATTTGGCCATCGCGCCATTCACCATCGTACCGGTCGCCATTGGCCCACGCGGCAACGCCGTGACCGCTCATGACCGTCGAAAGTGCGCTCCCCTCCCGAGGTTCCCCATCGCTGTTCCCATAGGGCCTGCTGTCCAGGATCCATTGCAGGATATTTGGCTTAGCAGGCAATCCGCTTTGGCATACGGCTGACCATTTGACAGAACCGTCGCGTTGCGGACTTGCACTCCACATCCCGCATCCGGTGCGCGTATCGGCGATCCAAACATGCTGGTGCGATTGTCCAAAAGCCGGCGCGGACATCAGCGTAATAGCCGCTGCAAGGAGCGCGCGTCGGTTCATGTCTGGCGATCTCCATAGGGTTTGCGTTGCCGGTTCATTGGGCGTTACGCACGCAGAGCGGCGATACCATGCGCCGATCAGCCGACGATCCTTCGCCTGAAGCGACCATTGCGGGCTGCTATCTGAGCGAATCGAACAGTGTCAATCTGCCGGCCGGCGCCCCACAAGGACGGATCGGCGCGGCATGTCGCGGGTGGCTGGCTGGGCAAGCGGCGAACCGATTGCTGCCGCTACGGGCCGTTTGGCAGTCGATGAACCAGCGAGCTCGCCTCGAGTAACGTCCGCTGCCAAGGATGTCCCGTATTTCGGCAGATGGGCGTGCCAGGCTCCGTTTTAGAAGAAGGCGCTTTTGCCGAGTTCGGTGTGTTGCCAAAATACCACATTCAAATAGGATTGCAGAATTAGACTCTTGACCAGGTTCGGAAAGCCGATTCTGATCGACCTACAAGAGGGAATAAGTCTGAAGAGAAGGCCGATGTCTCAACCCGATGCCACGTTCCTACAGGCGTTCAATGCAGTGCGGCGGCACCACAGTGTCGAAGAGTGGATTTCCATACCGCCGCGACAGATCACCCAGGAAATCTATGAGGAGATGAGACGGATCGATTTGGTCCAGGTACAGGAAAGGTTGCGCCGATCGGGGACCAGAAGGAAGGCCCCGGTTGCCAAACTTGTTCCGTTGATATCGGAGGTGGACGCGCAAACCGGTACGCCGCGACCGGCTAAATTGGTGCGAGCAAGAGCAGCATGATGCGGCGTATCTAACGGAGGGGACGTTCTGTCCTGACGTGGCGATACTCTATTATTCCAAACTTCATTCCATATTGATTCGTCTGATAGCTTTGTTTGTAGTGGCGGTTGGTCCGCAACGACCCTCCCAGGGTCCGTACTGTCAAACTCACGAACCTCCTGCAAAACTACACTGACGACGTGAATTGTTGCTTCATGTTGTTGCAATTGGGCGAGACCCCCGCATCCATCCATGATGGTATCATGGAGCCGCAATCCGTGGCTCGACGATATGATGGGCAGCCCGCTGAATGGCCACCACAAACAACTTATCAGCGTGCCGGGATTGGCACGGATCGAAGCTTTCCCGCTTCACAGTGTTGCAAACGCTGCGTCTGAATTTCTGGAGCTTGCCGCCAGGGGGAATCCCCGCCTTCGCAGGGGCAGGCGGGTGCGGCCCAGGAAGCGCATCACATCCGGACTGAGGAACGCGGTCAGGCCGTGATGGATCAGTTTGGGGTACAGCCGGGCCAGCGCTGCCGGCTTGCGGAACATGATGTCGGAGGCCCTCTCGCTCTGGTAGGTCGACCGGGAATATTCCATGGGAAACGCCGGGAACGTCGCGTCGTGTTCCGGGTTCAGGCTGCGCGCGATGCCGCTCGGCATTTCCTGCCATGCGCTCTCTGGATCCCGGTCCATCAGGCGTTTCGCCTGCTCCGGATACTCCAGCCAAGTGAAGCCGTTGTCGCGCCGGGTATAACCGAGGCAGGCTGCATCCATCGAGCGTGCCAGCCATTCCGGCCGTTGAGGCGGATCCGGATGGCAAACGGGGCCAACGGCTGCGCTGTGGCAATCGGTGTTGAAATGCTTGCTTGCGGCACTGTCCCGCGATCATCGCCGAAGCACATCGTATTCCGCCCAGATGCGATCGCCCCAATGCGATTGCCCCGGTTGGACGCATGGCAACGCACGCTCCTTCACCACCCTGCAACCACCTGCCGTGCCAGCCAGTCCTCCAGCCCGGCCTCCGTCATCGCCCGGCCGAAGTGCCAGCCCTGTCCGATGTCGCACCCCACCTCCGCCAGCCGGTGCGCGACGGACGCGGTTTCGATCCCCTCCGCCACCACCGACATCCCCAACTCGTGGGCGAGCGAGATGGTGGCGCGAATGATCTTCCACGCCTCCATGTCGGTATCGCAGGCCGCCACGAACGAGCGGTCGATTTTCAGTTCGGTGAACGGCAGCCGCATCAGCGACAACAGCGACGAGTGCCCGGTACCGAAATCGTCGATCGCCAGGCCGATCCCCTTGATGCGCAGCCGCGTCACCACCTCGGTCGCCAGCACCGGGTCGGCGATGATCATGCTCTCGGTGATTTCGGCGATCAGCGCGGATGGCGGCAGTTCGGCATGCCGCAGCATTTCCTCGATTTGCTCCGGCAGCGCCGGATTGGCCAGCGCCAGGGGCGACAGGTTTACCGCCACGCTGCAACCCGGATAGCGCAACTGCCAGCGCCGGCAGGCGGCGAAGGATTGCTCCAGGATGGTCTCGGTCAGTGGCACGATCAGGCCGGTCTCCTCGGCCAGCGGGATGAACAGGTCCGGCAGCAGGATCGCGCCGTCCGGCCGGTGCCAGCGGGCGAGTGCCTCGACGCCGGTGACCGTGCCGGTGCGCAGCGCGAGCTTCGGTTGAAACGCGGCGGCCAGTTCGCCGCGCGCCAATGCCAGCGCGAGTTCGGCCTCGCTCGGGTGGATCGCGTCGGGCGCTACGGGCTGCACGGCATGCTCTGGCGTGCTGCGGAGCAACCCACGCAACGCGGCGGGGGATACCGGCTTGGCCAAGGCTCCGGCCACCCGCAGGCCAAGCGTTGCGGCCAGCCGGGCGCTGGCGGCGCGCACCCGGTCGTCCATGCCGGAAACGAAGATCACCAGCGGGTCGGTCGCGCCTGCGCGCAGCACCGGCAACAGGCTGATTGACTCGGTCTCGCCAAGAGCCAGGTCCAGCACGATCGCGTCGTAGACGTGCAGGTCCAGCAGGCGGACAGCGTCCTCCAGGTTGCCGGCTGCATCGACGGCAAAGCCTAGCGGCGCCGCCGCGTGCGCCACCAGCATGCGTTCGACATGCTCGTCGTCCACCACCAGAAGGCGCCGCCGGGCGGGTTCCTTCGCCTGCAATGCCGTATCCACCGGTCCGGAAGGGGACCGCCGGACGCACACTGGCAGCGAAATGTTGCCCAGGAGTGAATGCTGGGCGAATGAAGCGATTCAGTGCCTGGTCAGCGCTGGCGCCTCATTCCTCCCGCAGTACCCTGGCGGGCCTTCTTGCGGGTCATCGGTACCGTGCTGCGATCGCCCTGGTCTGACAGCAGGCCGGGGAACTCACCGAGGTTCTCCATCAGCTCGGCTTCCTCCACCGGCTGTGGCGGGACGACGTCGCCGTGATGCACGGCCATCGGGTTGGGCAGCAGCGCGGCGCCCGGATGGTCTTCGAACGCCTGCAATTCCCGCGAGCGTTCCAGGTATTCGTCGAAGCGTCCCTTCGGCGACCCGTCTTCCCGCCAGTGCTTCATGGCCCGGGCGCGAATCCGCCGTTCGTGCACGTCTGCGGCTTTTGCCATCGCCCCCTCCTTTGCTCGTGTTTCGTTGGCGGCCGGAACCCTATCCACAGCAGCGCAGGGTCGCGTTGATCCAGGTCAAGTCATCGACGAATGCAGCGCGAATGGGTGTATGTCCGTGCCGGCGCGGGGCGGCGATGGCCCGGCGAAAAAGCCACCTGTCGAGAATTTTTCAAGTCCAGGACAGGGGTTTTGACGTGGATCAAGGCAATCCTACGGGCCATGCCTATATTGGTTCTGCCTTCGAATGGGCATATAGCCGAACGGAGGAACAAAATGGCTACGACCCCTGTTGAGGTGAAGAAGACCGTGCCCGCACCAGCCACGCCGGATGCGTGGCGGTCGCTCCGTACGGAGATGGACCATCTGTTCGATCAATTCGCCAGCGGCTTCGGCATGCCGTCGCTGCGGCGCATATTCGATGCCGATATGCCGTTCCGTTTCGACACCACGTTGAGCATGCCGAACCCGGCAATCGACGTGACCGAGGACGCGGACGCCTACAAGTTGACCGCCGAACTGCCTGGGATGGCGGAAACCGACATCGAGGTGGCGCTGACCGACGACTTGCTGACGATCAAGGGCGAAAAGAAGGAAGCAAAGGAGAAGAAGGAAAAGAACTACTACCTGTCGGAGCGGAGCTACGGCGCGTTCCGGCGCAGCTTCGCGCTGCCTGACGGCGTTGACCCCGACAAGATCGGCGCCGAGTTCGCCAAGGGCGTGCTGACGGTGACGATGCCGAAGACCGCCAAGGCGAAGACCGAGCCGAAGAAGATCGAGGTCAAAGCCGCCGCGTGAGGGCAGAACTGTGCTCCCGCGCATGCCGCTCGGGAGCAATGAGGCAGATGACCTCTCCCACGCGCAGCGTGGGAGAGGTTTTCTGTACCGCGATTGCGCTGGATCAATGCCGGCGCTTACGATGCCGCCCAGGCTGGTCCCATGCAGCACGAACCGTCTGTCATCACGCGGGATGGGCTCGCTGCCCTGATAGCCGGACTGCGCGCGGACGGCTTCCGCGTCCTGGGTCCGACCCGGCGCGACGACGCCATCGTCTATGACGACATCGAGACGGTGGCCGACCTGCCCGCCGGCTGGACCGACGAACAGGACGGCGGTCATTACCGGTTGAAACGCCGCGATGATGACGCGCTGTTCGGCTACGCGGTCGGCCCACACGCCTGGAAGCGTTTTCTCCATCCCCCGCTGCTGCGCCTGTGGCGGGCCGAAAGGGACGCTGCGGGCATCCAGGTCACGACCGACCCCGACCCGCAGGAACGCTTCGCCTTCCTCGCCGTCCGCTCCTGTGAGCTGCACGCGATCGCCATCCAGGACCGCGTGTTCCTGCAAGGTCCCTATATCGACAGGCACTACCAGGCGCGCCGCGACGGGGTGTTCATCGTCGCCGTGAATTGCGCCCAGGCCGGCGGCACCTGCTTCTGCTCGTCGATGAACACCGGTCCGAAGGCCGCCGCCGGGTACGATCTCGCCCTGACCGAAATGCCCGCCGGCGAAACCCACGAATTCCTGCTGGAGGTTGGCACCGACCGAGGTGCGGCGATGTGCGCGCGCCTGCCGCACCGGCAAGCGACGCCAGCCGACCAGGACCGCGCTGCGGGGATCGTAGCGCACACCGCCGCCAGCATGGGCCGGCAGATGCGCTCCGACGATCTGCACGATCTTCTGCGCGACAACCTGGAGCATAAGCGCTGGGACGACGTGGCCGCCCGCTGCCTGACCTGCGGCAACTGCACCGCGGTCTGCCCGACCTGCTTCTGCACCAGCGTGTCCGACGCCAACGATCTGAACGGCGCGACCGAACGCAGCCGGCGGTGGGATTCCTGCTTTACCACCGAGTTTTCCTACATCCACGGCGGCAGCGTCCGAGCCTCGCCGCGGTCGCGCTACCGCCAGTGGATGACCCACAAGCTGGCGACCTGGATCGACCAGTTCGGCTCCTCTGGCTGCGTCGGCTGCGGCCGCTGCATCACCTGGTGCCCGGTCGGCATCGACATCACTCAGGAGGTGCGCGCCATCCGCGGCGGCGCATCGGGAGGTCAGGATGGAGGGGCTTGAACGCATCCTCGCGGAGCATCGGCTGTTCGCCGGGCTTGGCCAGGAATTCATCGACCTGGCGGCCGGCTGCGCCAAGAACACACGGTTCAACGCCGATGAGTACCTGTTCCATGCCGAGGATCCCGCCGACTGGATCTATCTGGTCCGCCACGGCCGGGTAGCGATGGAAGTGGCCGCCCCGGGCCGCGGCGCGGTGCAGTTCGAAACGGTGGGCGAGGGCGAGATCGTCGGCCTCACCTGGCTGTTGCCGCCCTATCGCTGGGGCTACGACGCGCGCGCCCTTGAACTTACCCGCGCGCTGGCGCTCGACGCGCGCTGCCTGCGCGATAAATGCGAGGCTGATCACCACCTGGGCTACGCCCTGCTGAAACGCTTCCTGCCGGTGCTGGTACAGCGGCTTCAGGCGACCCGGTTCCAGATGCTCGACGTCTATGGACGCGTTCGCTAAGCCGCTCGCCGCGCTGGCGGCGGACCCCATGGTGCCGCGCATCGTGCGGGTGCGGAAGCGCACGCGCGAACTGCCCGGCCACGTAACGCTGGAGTTGGAGCCGGAGGACGGCGCACCGCTGCCGCGCTACCGACCCGGCCAGTTCACCATGATGTATGTGTTCGGCGTCGGCGAAATCCCGGTCAGCATCAGCGGCGATGCCGCCGACGAGTCGCGGCTGGTGCAGACCATTCGCTCGGTCGGTGCGGTCAGCGAGGCGGTGACCGCGCTACAGCCCGGCGACTTGCTCGGGTTGCGCGGCCCGTTCGGCACCGCCTGGCCGACCGAGGAATTGGCGGGGCAGGATGTGGTGGTGGTGGCCGGCGGGCTCGGCCTCGCCCCGCTGCGTCCGTCGATCTACCACTTGCTGGCGAACCGGGGGCAGTTCGGCAAGGTCGTGCTGCTGTACGGCACGCGCAGCCCCGAGGAGATCCTCTACCGGCGGCAACTGGAGACCTGGCGGCGGCGGTTGGACGTGCAAATCGAGGTCACCGTGGACCATGCCGGCGCAGATTGGCGCGGCAACGTCGGCGTCGTCACGCGGTTGATCCCGAAACTGGCAATCGACGTGCACCACGCGACGGCGCTGGTCTGTGGTCCGGAGGTGATGATGCGCTTCGCCGCTGCCGGCTTGCACGACATCGGCGTGGTGGAGTTGGCGATCTGGGTATCGATCGAGCGCAATATGAAATGTGCCGTGGGATTGTGCGGTCATTGCCAGTTCGCCGGGATGTTCGCCTGCAAGGACGGCGCGGTGGTCAGCTACGACCGCGTGCGCCGGCTGATGGGGCTGAAGGAGATCTGATGCAATCGGCCATCCGTCATCGAGCGCACGAAAACGCGCGTCGTCATGGCGGGCGAAGGCCCGCCATCCACGACTTGCCTTGCTGCATACATCGAAGTCGTGGATGGCGGCCCTCCGCCCGCCATGACGAAGGGTTGTGGTGACCATGCCAGCCAAACCGAAGCTCGCCGTCTGGAAGTTCGCCTCCTGCGACGGCTGCCAACTCTCGCTGCTGGATTGCGAGGACGAGTTGCTGGCGGTCGCCGGCGCAGTCGACATCGCCTACTTCCCGGAAGCCACGCGCGCCGTGGTGAAGGGCCCGTACGACGTGTCGCTGGTGGAAGGCTCGGTCACCACCGCGCACGACGCCGAACGGCTGCATGACGTGCGCCGCCAGTCGAAGACGCTGATCACCATCGGCGCCTGCGCCACCGCCGGCGGCATCCAGGCGCTGCGCAACTTCAAGGACGTGCGCGAATTCACCGCCATCGTCTATGCGCGGCCCGACTATATCGAGACGCTTGCGACCTCCACGCCGATCAGCGCGCACGTCAACGTCGATTTCGAATTGCGCGGCTGCCCGATCAACAAGCACCAGTTGCTGGAGGTGCTGGTCGCCTACCTGCATCGCCGCAAGCCGAACATTTCCCCACACTCCGTCTGCATGGAGTGCAAAGCGCGCGGCACCGTCTGCGTGCTGGTGCGTGGCGCAGCGTCCTGCCTGGGGCCGGTGACGCATGCCGGCTGCGGCGCGATCTGTCCCGCCTACAACCGTGGCTGCTACGGCTGTTTCGGACCGAAGGAGACGCCGAACACGGTCTCGCTCAGCGCCCGGTTACGCGATGCCGGCATGAACGAACGCGACCTCCAGCGCGTCTACCGCACCTTCAACGCCGGCGCCGAGGCGTTCCGCGAAGAGGGCGACCGTCATGGAACGTAGGACCATCAAGGTGGATGTGCTGGCGCGCGTCGAAGGCGAGGGCGCGCTGCGCCTGGTGATCGAGGACGGCAAGCTGCGCGACGCCGAACTGCGCATCTACGAGCCGCCGCGGTTCTTTGAAGCCTTCCTGCGCGGCCGTTCCTGCATGGAAGTGCCGGATGTCACGGCACGGATTTGCGGCATCTGCCCGGTCGCCTACCAGATGAGCGCGGTGCACGCGATGGAAGACGCGCTCGGCATCGCCATCACGCCGGGGATCCGCGAACTCCGACGTCTGCTGTATTGCGGCGAGTGGATCGAGAGCCACGTGCTGCACATGTACATGCTGCACGCGCCGGATTTCCTGGGGTACGACGGCGCGGTGGAGATGGCGAAGGACCATCCCGACGTCGTCCGCGACGGTCTGGCGCTGAAGAAGGCCGGCAACGAGATCCTGAAACTGCTGGGCGGTCGCGAGATCCACCCGATCAACGTGCGGGTCGGCGGGTTCTATCGTGTGCCCAGCAAGCGCGAGCTGCGCGAATTGCGCGAGGCTCTGCTGCGCGGGCGTGACGCGTCGCTGGGCACGGTGAAGCTGGTCGCCGGGTTCGAATTTCCCGATGTCGAACGGGACTACGAGTTCGTGTCGCTCGGAAGCGCGGGCGAGTATCCGTTCAACGCCGGGCACGTGGTGTCGAACAAGGGCCTCGACATCACGCCGCAGCAATACGACGCGCATTTCGAGGAGTTTCACGTCAAGCGCTCGAATGCGCTGCACTCGCGCCATATCGGCCATGGCGCATATCTGACCGGGCCGTTGGCGCGCTATAGCCTGAATTCGTCGCTGTTGTCGCCGCTGGCGCAAGAAGCGGCAGCGCAGGCGGGGCTCGGGCCGACCTGCAACAATCCGTTCCGCAGCATCGTGATTCGCGCCGTGGAGGTGGTGTACGCGTTCGACGAGGCGTTGCGCATCATCGATGCCTACGAACCGCCGGACCGGCCGTTCGTCGATACGCCGATGCGCGCCGGTGTCGGCTATGCGTGCACCGAGGCGCCACGCGGCATGCTGTATCACCGCTATAGGCTGGACAACGAAGGCAGCGTGCTGGACGCGAAGATCGTGCCGCCGACCTCGCAGAACCAGCCAAGCATCGAGGCCGACTTGCTCGACTTCGCCCCACGCTGGCTCGATCTGCCGGATGAGAAGCTCGGGCATTTGTGCGAGCAAGCGATACGGAACCACGATCCGTGCATTTCGTGCGCGACGCATTTTTTGAAGCTGAATGTGGTGCGTGGGTGATGCGGCGGCTGATAAAGCAAGCTTCTCCCCTCCCACAAGGGGAGGGGGAGTATCTCTTCCCCTTCCACCCCCTTGTCATCGGCGTCGGGAATCCGGATCGCGGTGATGACGGCGTTGGCCGCCTGATCGCGCAGCGCCTGCGTGGCCGTGTGCCCTCCGACACTCGCGTCGAGGAACACGACGGCGCTGCCCTGGACCTGATCGAACGCCTGCGCGATGCGGACAGCGTGTGGCTGGTCGATGCCGCCGTCTCCGGCGCACCCGCCGGCACGATCCGCCGAACCGACTGCACCACCACCGAAGTCCTGCCGGCAAAGCCGGGCGCGTCCTCGCATGGCCTTGGGGTCGCCGAAGCGATCGCCCTGACCCGCATGCTGCACGGCCTGCCCCGTGTCTGCATGCTCTTCACCGTGGAGGGCGTGACATTTGACCCCGGTGCGGCCATGACTCCGCAGGTTCTTGCCGCGGCGGACGAACTGGTCGCGCTGCTGGCGAAGGAACTGCGATCCGGTTGAAAAAAACAGAACCACATGGCAAAGCCGCCGCCGGCCCATCCCGACCGGCGTCAGCGTCCGCTGCGCGGGCATCGGCCGAAACCTCCCGACGAAGACCCGCAGGCGCCGGACGCCGTTCGCGCCATTCTCGACAGTCCCAAGCTATCGCGAGGCCGACCGCGACCTCGACTTCCTGGTGGGCGACGAAACCCGCGGCGTGCGCCTGCAACTCGACTACGCCAAGGCGGAACGGATACTTCAGGATCACGGCGTTGCCCACACCATCGTCGTGTCCGGCGGCACGCGTATCCCAGAGCATGGCGTCGCACGGCAAGCTGTCGAAGCCGCCCGCACGGCGCTGCAAGCCGATCCGCGGAACGCCGCGCTGCACCAACGCCTGGCGATCGCGCAACGCGTCCTCGCCAACAGCCGCTATTACGATGAGGCCCGCGCGCTAGGCCGGCTGATCGGCGCCGCCGGCCAGCGTGCACCCGGCGGACGCATCGTGGTGATGACCGGCGGCGGTCCCGGCATCATGGCGGCGGCCAGTCGCGGCGCGCATGATCGGGGCGCGCGCTCGGTCGGGCTCAACATCGTGTTGCCGCACGAGCAATATCCGAACCTCCTGCTGGAGCGTCAGAAAGGCCACTCAAGGGGACACAAGTCTCGGAGGTTCCCGACGGGATTTCTACACGCGGCGGACCGGGCGCTTACGGCCTTCGCCGGCCATGACACGGGGCGCAGTAGTGCGTCCGTCGATGATGCGATTATTCCTCGACAAGTCCCAAGTGCGGCACGCGATGCCGTGGGGCCTTCTACCCTAACAATGAGGGGGGCGGGGGGCGACGCGTCACTCCGCAGCGGCGAAAGTCATCCGTTGTCCTCGTTGCTGGCGCAGCACCAGCGAGCCCACGACGATGAGATTGGCCAGGTTGAACACCACGCCCGAACCAAACGCCGGGGCGTAGAAGCCGAAATGATCGTACAGCGCGCCGGCCAGCCAGCTTCCGCACGCCATGCCGCACATCGCGGTGAACAGCAGCGTCGGCACGCGCCAGGCTGCCTCGGATGGGGGGAACAGGTCACGGACCGCCAGCACATAGGACGGGACGATGCCGGAGAAGCCGAGCCCGTAGCCGGCGGCGACAGCGAACAGCCCGGCCTCGTTCTGCGTCACCATGAAGCAGGCGATCGCGACGGCCTGGCACGCCGAACCGGCCAGCACTGCCCGCAACCCGCCGAAGCGGTCGCCGAACCAGCCCCAGAATTGCCGCGTCACGAAGGCGCAGCCCAGCATCACGGAGAGCATCGCCGCGCCCTGCGTGGGCGCGATGCCGAGATCGCTGCACAACGCCACCAGGTGCGACGACGGCATCGCCATAGGGACGCAGCAAAGGAAGCCGGCCAGGCATAGCAGCGCCTGCGCCACGTTTGGTGGCAACCCCAGCACCTGGGCCGCCCTGGTCCCGCGGCCAACCGGTAGCGACGACACCAGTGGTTCGGGCGCCGGGGCCAGCGCGAACAGGGTCATCGGCAGGATCAGTGCCAGCGTCGCGGCGGCGAAGCCGAGCATGGATGCCTGCCAGCCGAACCGTTCGATCCCGCGCTCGAACACCGATGGCCAGACGATGCCGGCGATGTATTGGCCGGACGAAATCAGCGCCAGCGCGGTGCCGCGCCGGCGATCGAACCAGCGGCTGATGTAGATGAGCAGGGGAGCGTAGAGGGCGCCGTTGCCGAGGAAGCCCATGAACAGGCCGTGGCCGATATACAATGCCCAGATGTTGCCGGTGGCCGAGAGCGCCAGGCCGAAGGCCGTCATGGCTGCGCCGATGCTGGTGGTGGCTCGGATGCCGATGCGGTCGGCGACCCAGCCCATCAGGATGCCGCCCAGCCCGGTGCCGACCCAGACCAGCGCTCCGGCCAGCGCGATCACGGAACGGTCCGATGTCAGCGTGGCCTGGATCGGCTTGAGCCCGACGACCACGAGCAAGGGCGCACTGTAGCCGACCGAGAGAATGGCCAGCGTGAGACAGGCGGCGATCCAGGAACGCGGCCCCTCGATGCTCTCGCCGTGGCGGAGCGGTGTCCTGGACTCCGGCATTGCCGGCGGTTTCCTCCAAAGGTCTGCCGCTGCCGGTTTTGCTGTGGCCGGCAGGCGACTTATAAGCGGCAGATTGTATGGACCCGGACCATTGTCCCGGGCAAGCGGAGTGAGTTGCATGACCGAATCGACCGGCCCTCTGGCGGGCCTGCGCGTTTTCGACCTGACGCGCGTGCTGGCGGGGCCGACCTGCGTGCAGATGCTGGGCGATCTCGGCGCCGACGTGATCAAGATCGAGCGCCCGGGGGCCGGTGACGATACCCGCGGCTTCGCTCCGCCCTACATGCCTGAAACCAAGGAGAGCGCGTATTTCGTCGGGGTGAACCGCAACAAGCGGTCCGTCACGCTGGATATCGCGAAGCCGGAGGGACAGGCACTTGCGCTGCGGCTGATCGCTGAGAGCGACATCCTGGTGGAGAATTTCAAGGTCGGCGCGCTGGCCAAGTACGGTCTGGGCTACGAGCAAGTGCACGCGAAGTTTCCGCGGCTGATCTATTGCTCCATCACCGGGTTCGGGCAGACCGGGCCGTATGCGCCGCGGCCGGGGTACGATTCGCTGATCCAGGCCATGGGCGGGGTAATGAGCCTGACCGGCGAGCCGGATGGGCTGCCGCAGAAGGTCGGCGTGCCGGTGGCGGATTTGTTCGCCGGGCTGTACGGGTGCATCGGCGTGCTGGCGGCGCTGCGGCATCGTGATGCGACCGGCATCGGCCAGCGGATCGATATCGGCATGCTGGATACGCATGTGGCGTGGCTGGCCAACCAGGGCATGAACTACCTTGCAACGGGGGAAAACCCGGAGCGGCTGGGCAACCAGCATCCGAACATCGTGCCGTACCAGGTGTTTCCGACCGAGGACGGGCACATCGTGCTGTCGATCGGCAACGACCCGACATTCAAGCGGTTCTGCGAGGCGTTCGCTTTGACGCATTTGTTGGAGGATCAGCGCTTCGCCACCAACGCGGCGCGGGTGAGCAATCGGCAATTGGTCACCGATACGCTGACTCCGGTGATGCGGCAGCACGCGACGACGTGGTGGGTGGACAAGCTCGAGGCCCTGAAGATCGGCTGTGGCCCAATCAACAAGCTTTCCGAAGTATTCGCCGATCCGCAGGTGGTGGCGCGCGGTGCCGTGGTGGAGATGCGGCACACGTCCGGTGAAACGATGAAGATGATCGCCAACCCGGTGCGTTTGTCGGAAACCCCCCCGACCTATCGCCTGCCGCCGCCGTTACTGGGAGAGCACACAGAAGCGGTGCTGCGCGAACGGCTGAAGCTGGACGACGCGGCGGTGAAGGCGTTGCGGGAGAAAGGGGTGATTTGAAGCGCCCCCCAACGTCATGCCGACGAAGGTCGGCATCCACGACTTGCCTTCGAGCGCGCGGCACAGTCGTGGATGCCGGCCTCCGCCGGCATGACGTTGGGCATCGGCACGACTTAGGAAATCAGCTTCCCGGCAGTCCGTACGCCTCCGGAAAGAAATAATCCTTCCACGACGCCGGCTTCACCTTGATGGTGCCGACCGAGGCCATGAAATCGGCGTCGGCCATCGTCTTCTCCGGCACCATCGTCCAATGCACCTGCGGTCCGCTGCCGGCCGCGGTGACGAAATCCTCGGTCAGTTTGGAATCGCTGTCCTCGATCCAATAGCGCGCGGCGGAGCGCACGTCATGGCTGACGCGATCCGTCGCTTCCTGCAACGCCTCATAAACCGCCTGCGCCAACCTCGGATCGCGGTCGTGGAAGCGTTTCGTGGTGTAGGCGACCGTGTAGGTGTTCGGGCCGCCCATGACGTCGAACGAGTTCGCCACCACGTGGATCTCGGGATGTTCGAGCTGCTGTTGCAGATAGGGTGGCAGAGCGACCGTGCAGTTCACGTCGCCGCTGCCGGTCAGTAGCGCAATCGTAGCGTCCGCCGGCGACATCGTCATGGTCATCGGATCGAACCGCGCGAACTCCTTCAGGCCGTAAAGTTGCACGGCTGCCATCTCGATCGCCACGGCCGGCCCGGACACCTTCACCGACGGCACCGGAATCTTCTTGCACCGATCGAGGTCGGCGGTCGTCTTGATCGTCGGATCGCGCGAGGTGATGGCGAACGGCAGCGTCACCAGGGCGCTGATCGCACGCACCTCCTGCGGCGTGCCGCGCGTTTTGCTCCAGATCGTCAACATGCCGTGCGGGCTGCCGCCGACGAGGTCCACCGAATCCGACAGCAGCCCATCGTTCATCGCGGTGGGGCCGTTCATGCGCAGCAGCGTCACCTTCACGTCGGGAATACCCAGCGCCGCTGCATGCTTCTGGATCAGCTTTTCATGGTCGATCACGTTGAACTGGAGATAGCCCATCGAGTACTGCCGGGCGATGCGGACCTCCGGCACCTGGGCGCGCGCGGCACCGATGCCCCATAGCAACGAGATTGCGACAAGAGCCGCGGTCGTCTTCATGCGTGGTCTCCCGATCGAGGACGTTACCTTCGCGATGTGTCTCCGGTTCCCGGCGTGGCCTGTCAAGCGCGCTGGACGCCGCCCACGGAACGCGCCACCGTCGGGGCAACTGGAATGGGAGGCACGGACATGCAACTCGGCATCCATCTGCCGCATATCGGCCGCAAGGCCGGTCCTGATTCAATTCGTCGCGTCGCCATGCAGGCGGAGCAATTGGGCTTCGCGGATGTGTGGGTCAGCGAACACATCATCGTGCCAAAGGATGCCAAGTATCCGCCGTCGCCGAATTTCTGGGACCCGGTGCTGACGCTGACCTGGGCGGCGGCGTGCACGCAGCGCGTGCGGCTCGGCACCAGCGTGCTGGTGCTGCCGATGCGGCATCCTCTGCCGCTGGCGAAGGAACTGGCGACGTTGCAGAACCTTTCGCAAGGCCGGCTGATCCTGGGCGCCGGTGTCGGCTGGATGGAGGCGGAGTTCAACGCACTCGGCGTGCCGTTCCATGAGCGCGGCCGCCGCATGGACGAGGGTATCGCGCTGATGCGCGCGGTGTGGAACGACGATCCGGTGACGTTCCCGACACGCTGGATCGAAGCCAAGGTGGATACGATGCGGATGCAGCCGCAGCCGTGTGCGCCCATTCCGATCTGGATCGGCGGTTCGTCCGACGCGGCGATCAAGCGCGCGCTGCGGCTGGATGGCTGGCATGGCAGCCGCGTCGCTCCGGAGGAAGCGGCGGCGGTTGTGCAACGATTGCGAGCCGAGCGGCCGGATGCGGGTTTCACGATTTCCCTGCGCATCGGTTGCAGCGCGGAGAATGTCGGGGAGTTGCGCGGCAGGTTTGCGGCCTACAAGGAAGCCGGCGTGCAGCATGTTATGGTGGCGCCGGAGGATCGCGATATCGAAACGTATATGGCGACGACAGAGCGGGTGTGGCGTTGCGGTGAGGGCCTGTAGCGCCGACTTCCCCTGTCATTGCGAGGAGCGGTGCGCTTCGCAATGACGGGAAGGCGCAGCGTCCGTACAAGCCTCTACACGTTCTGCGGCTGCCGAACTCGCAACGAACTCAGCACCATCGCCAGCGCGGCGAAGCTTGCCGCCATGCCGATGGCGACCCGTGTGCCAAGCAGTATGCCATCCGGTCCGCCATGCGTCAGCCCGAACACCACCGCCACCAGCGCGCTGCCCGTGGTCTGTCCGAGCAATCGTGAGGTGGACAACATGCCGCTGCCGGCCCCGGCGCGCTCGCGTGGCGCGCTGGCGATCATCAGCCGGTTGTTGGGAGATTGAAAAAACCCGAAGCCGACGCCGCACACTGCCAGCCGCCAGGCGACATCCAACCGCGTCGCCGGCGTCGGCAGGAACAGTACCAGCAACAGGCCGGCGCACATCACGGCCAGACCGAACGCGCCGAGCAATCCGGCGGAATGGCGATCCGCCAGGCGCCCCGCGATCGGCGCCATCACCACCAATGCAGCCGGCCAGGGCGTGATGAGCACGCCGATTTCGATCGGCGACATACCGGCGACGTATTGAAAATAGAACGGCAGGGCGATGAAGGCGATCATCTGCGCACCGTGGGCGCAGATTGCTGTTGCCACCGACAGGCTGAAGACCGGCAGACGGAACAGATCGACCGGCAGCATCGGCGCTCGCAGGGTGAGCTGGCGGCGCCAGAAGACCGTGCCGACCGCGACGCTGACTGCCAACTCCAGCAATACAAGCAAGGCGCGCTGCCCGCGTGCGACGCCATCCAAAGCGGCGATGAACAGACCGAAGGTGATCGCGTTGAGCACTGCACTGAGCGGATCGAACGGATGCGATGCCAGCGGCGTGCGGGGGAGAAAGCGTGCGGCGAGCACCATTGACAGCACCCCGGCGGGCACTTGCAGCGCGAACAACCACGGCCAGGAGGCGACCGACATTACCGCGGCGGCGACCGACGGACCGGCTGCCGAAGAACCTGCGACGATCAGGGCATTGAAGCCGATGCCGCGCCCCAGCATGGCACGCGGATAGATGAAGCGGACCAGCGCCCCGTTCACGCTCATGATGCCCGCGCCGCCGATACCTTGCAGCACGCGGGCGATCACCAGCAGCGGCAGCGTGGTGGCGGTGGCGCACAGCAGCGACGCAGCGGTGTAGACAGCGAGGCCCCAGAAATAGACTTTGCGATGGCCGTAGATGTCGCCCATCGAGGCGAACGGCAGCAGCGTCACCGTCACCGCAAGCTGGTAGGCATTCACCACCCAGATCGATGCGGAGGGGCTGGCGTGCATGTCGCGGGCGATGGTGGGCAGGGCGATGTTGGCGATCGAGGTCACCAGCACCGACATGCTGACCGCGATGGCGACGGCGAGCATAGCGCGCCAGCGCTCGCTCGGCGGCAGCCCGTCGGCGGCGGACTCCGCTTGTCCGGTCCGCCCGGCTGCCTGGTGGATGCGAATCATCTGGTCCGTGTCCACGCGCAGCTTGACCCTATGCCGTCCCGTGAACAAGCTTGGGGTCATGAGCCAATACATCGTGGAATATACGGATAGCGTGCGGCCGGAGTGGATCGACTCCAACGGCCACATGAACCTAGCCTACTACGTGGTGGTCTTCGATCTGGGGACGGATCGGCTGTACGACGCACTGGGTATCGGCAATGCGTATCGCGAAGCAACGGGCAATTCCTGTTTCACCGCCGAAACGCACACGCTGTACGAACGCGAGGTCCAAGTCGGCGAGGAATTGCGTGTCGCCACCACCCTGCTCGGTGTCGATACCAAGCGGCTACACTACTTTCATGAAATGTTCCACGCCGTTGACGGCCATCGCGTTGCAGCGCAGCAACTGCTGGCGCTGCACATCGACATGCGCGTGCGGCGCGTGGCGCCATTCCCGCCGGATAGGTTAGCGGCGATCGAGGCGGCGCTGCGGACGCAAGGGGATCGGCCGTTGCCGGCCGGAGTTGGACGACGGATAGAGCTGCCATAGCGCAATGACATCGGGTAGCCGCCTTCCGTCCCCAGAGCGAACGCCCTATAAGCCCGGCCAGCCGCAAGGGGCCTCGTGCCGAGACGGCTGGCACGCAACCGGGCGAACCAATGAGCACGACTGTCGCAACGACCATGCTTCCGATTGCCGTGCCGCGAGGGCGCGCCTACGCCCGCCGCTATTGGATGTTCGCGGTTCCGGCCGCGGTGATCGTTCTCGCCGTGATTCTGTTTCCCTGGACCTTCACGCTGTACATGTCGGTGCACGACTGGAAGGTCACCGGCGCAACACCGTTCGTTGGCATGGCCAATTATGCCAAGATGCTGGACGACGATCGCTTCCGGTGGGCGGTGATCCGGACACTGGAGTTCACCGTTGCATCGGTGTTGGCCCCGCTGCTGCTGGGGGTTTGGGCGGCGGTCTGCTTCGCCTCGAATTTCAAGTTCCGCGGTCTGGCAAGGACACTGTTCGTGCTGCCGATGATGGCGACGCCGGTCGCCATTGCCCTGGTGTGGACCATGATGTTCCACCCGCAGTTGGGCGTGCTCAATTATCTGCTGTCCACGGTCGGGCTGCCGCCGTCGAGTTGGGTCTACGACAGTTCAACGGTGATCCCCACGCTGGTGATGGTCGAAACGTGGCAGTGGACTCCGCTTGTCATGTTGATCGTGCTTGGCGGCATCGCCAGCTTGCCACAGGATCCGTATGAGGCGGCGATCCTGGATGGCGCCAGCGCCTGGCAGATGTTTCGCCATATCACGCTGCCCCTGGTCTGGCCGTTCCTGATGGTCGCCGCGGTGATCCGGTTGATCGATGCGCTCAAGACATTCGATACGATCTACGTGATCACGCTGGGCGGACCCGGAACATCCAGCGAAACCCTGAACATCCTGCTGTATCAGACCGCGTTCGCCTATTACGATCTAGGCTATGGGTCGGCCATGGTGGTGGTGTTCTTCGTGCTGATCCTGCTGATCAGCCTCCTGTTACTGCGCTTTCGCCAGCGGGAGGCCTGGCGATGAGTGGGCGTGGCATGAGCCGCCATCGTGTCCGACGCATGTTCGGTCGGGCGGGGCTGTATTTTTCCGTGCTGCTGCTGGTTTCTCCAGCGGTACTTTTTTTCCTGTGGATGCTGTCGCTGTCGCTGAAGAACGAGCTGGACAACACCGCCTATCCACCGGTGTTCATCCCGCATCCGCCGACATTGTCGAACTTTGTCGATGTGTTCCAGAAGAACGATTTTCTTACCTACACGATCAACTCGGTGATCGTGTCGTTCTCGGCTACGGGTTTGGCGTTGTTGTTCGGTGTGCCGGCGGGATATGGCATTGCCAAGGCGAAGGCCACCAAAGCGGCGGCGCTGATTCTGATCGCTCGGGTGACCCCGGGACTTTCCTATCTGATTCCCTTGTTCCTGCTCTTTCAGTGGCTTGGCCTGATCGGCACACTGACGCCTTTGGTTATCACCCATCTGGTCATCACCGTGCCGATCGTCGTCTGGATCATGATCGGATTCTTCGAAGGCCTGCCGGGAGAACTGGAAGAAGCGGCCCTGGTCGATGGCGCCACGATCTGGCAGGCGTTCGTGTATGTGGCGATGCCGCTGGCGCGTCCGGGGATCATGGTGGCGATGATTCTGGCGTTCATCTTCTCCTGGAACAACTTCATCTTTGGGGTTGTTCTCGCGGGCCGCACGACCCGGACCCTCCCCGTCGCCGTCTATAACGTTCTTACGTTCGAGCAAATCAGTTGGGGACCGCTGGCGGCTGCCGCGCTGATCGTCACGGCGCCGGTGCTGCTGCTGACCCTGCTGATGCAGAAGGAGATCGTCGCTGGCCTGACCACGGGGGGCGTGAAGGGCGGCTGAGGGCCGCTTTCTTATCTGCTTCGCTCGTTCTACAAGACCATCACTCGCTACAGGAGGAAACGAATGATCCGCCGTCGCCAATTACTGGCCGCATCCGCCGCTGTGCTGGCTGCCCCCGCCATTGTAGAGCATGCCAACGCGCAGTCCGCGTTCGACTGGAAGCAGTGCAAGGGCCAGTCGATCGAGATCAACTATCAGCTTTCGCCGCGGGGCGATCTGGCGCGTGCGCATCTGAAGGAATTCGAGGAGCTGACTGGTATCTCCGCCGGCTTCGAACAGATCCCGGAACAACAACAGCGCCCCAAAGTGGCGATGGAGATGGCGACGGGCCATCCCAGTTTCGACGCGGTCAATGTCGGGATGCACGTGCAGAAGCGGCTGGTCGAGAAGGCGAAGTGGATGGAGGATCTGCGGCCCTTCATCGCTGACCAGAGCCTGACCAATCCCGACTTCGATCTGGCGGACTTCAGCAAGCCGTCGATGCAGGTGGCAACCGGCGATGATGGCAAGATCAACGTACTGCCGCTGAACCAGGATTTGTTCATCGTCTTCTATAACAAAGAGCTGCTGGCGGCGAAGGGGTTCAACGCGCCACCGAAGACCTACGACGAGATGATGAGCATGGCCCACGCGCTCACTGATCCGTCCAAGCAAGTATATGGCTTTGTCGGGCGCGGTCTCAAGAACGCCAACGTCGTGCTGTACGATAACATATTGCTGGGATGGGACCAGGAAACGGTCACGCCCGACGGCAAGAAGCTGCTGACCGATACGCCGGCGGCGATCGAGGCCGGCCAATGGTACCAGAAGATCATGAAGGAGTGCGGTCCGCCTGGGAATATCGGTTTCAACTGGAATGAGTGCCAGACGACCTTCATGCAAGGCCGTGCCGCATTGTGGTGGGATGGCATCGGCTTCTCTGCTCCGCTGCTCGACAAGACGAAATCGAGGGTGTCGGACAAGGTCGGCTTCGCCCCGGTGCCGGCAGGTCCGAAATCGCACAACTGTGCAACGTTCATCGATGGGATTGGCATTCCAGCCACGGCGAAGAATAAGAAAGCCGCGTGGTTGTTCCTGCAATGGATCGCAGGCAAGCAGATGCTGAACGAGCAACTCCGGTCCGGTTCCGGCACGCCGGCCCGGTTGTCCTGCTATGCGCGGTCGGAAATCGTAAAGAGCAGTAGCTTTCCGCAGGAGTGGTTCGATACGACCGAAACGAGCCTGAAGATCGCTCGCTCCGGCCTGCCGGTGATTGTGCCGGTGACCGAGTTCCGCGACACGATCGGCACCGGACTGACGAACATTGTCGGAGGTGCCGACGTGGCAACGGAGTTGAAGAAGGCGACGGCGGCGTTCCAGCCGGTGCTGGACAAGTCGAACGAGGCTTGAAGTCGCGAAACCTCTCCCGCGCTGGGCGCGGGAGAGGTTAGTTAAGGAACTTCTCTGTCCACGTCTTGAAGTCTCCTTCCCGCATCACCCGCTTCATCATCTCCGCGGATGCCACACCTTGGAGGTCGGCCGGCTTCACGCCGTCGCGCAGCGCCTTCAGTGTTTCGTACACCGCCTTCACGGCGGCCGAGAACGGCTGATGCCCCTGCAGGGCGATGCGCACGTTGCGGCTGGCCAGGTAAGCCTTGTCCGACATGCCACCGCCGCCGCCACCGAGCATTATCGGCAATTTCACCGCGGCGGCCATCGCATCGAGGTTGGCGGGGTTCATGCCGCCGGCGAAGAACAGCGCATCCACGCCCACCGCTTCATAGGCTTTCGCTCGGGCGATCGCATCGTCGATGCCGCTGATCGCGGCGGCGCTGGTGCGGCCGATGATCACCAGGGACTTGTCCTCGCGGGCTGCCAGCGCCGCACGCATCTTGCCTATACCTTCATCGATCGAGATCAATGTCGGGTTGGCCTCACGAAAGCCGCGCGGCAGCGCGGTATCTTCGATCATGATGCCGGCGACACCGGCGGTTTCCAGTTCCTGCACCGTGCGCATCACGTTCAGGGCATTGCCGTAGCCATGGTCGGCATCCACCATCAGCGGCAGTTTGCCGGCGCGGTTGATGCGATAGGCTTGTGCGGCAAACTCGGTCAATGTCAGCAGGATCAGGTCGGGATTGCCCAGCACGGAAAACGAACCGATCGAACCGGCGAACATGCCGACCTCGAAGCCAAGTTCCTCGGCGATGCGGGCCGATATGGCATCGAACACCGATCCCGGATGAATGCATTCGTTACCGGCAATCACCGCCCGGTAGCGTTCGCGCCGATCGGTCCAGTGCATGGTATTTCCTCCCCGTTAGATCAGAATTCCCGCGAGCGCACCGCTCATGCAGGTAGCCAGCGTGCCAGACAGAATCGAGCGCAGCCCCAATGCGACAATTTCGTGTCGTCGCTCCGGGATCATCGCGCCGATACCGCCGATCATGATGCCCAAGCTGCCGAAGTTAGCAAATCCGCAAAGGGCGTAGGTCAGGATGATCCGGGTGCGTGGCGAAAAACTGTCGGGCGGCAAAGTGGAAAAGTTGAGATAGGCGACGAACTCGTTCAGCACGGTCTTGGTCGCCATCAGCATGGCGGCGCCGCCGGTTTCCTGCCAGGGCACGCCGATCAACCACATCATGGGTCGGAATGGCAGGGCAAACAGTCGTTGCATCGTGATCGGCGCATCGTCCCACAGCGGCAGCAGAGCCAGCGCCATGTTGACCAGTGCGACAGCCGCCACCGCTACGATCAGGACAGCTATGATGCTTGCCAGGATCGGAATTCCATCGAGTGTGCCCTTTACCAGCGCGTCCAACGCGGACGATGGTGGGTCGCGAAGCACCAGCGTGGCGTCGGATGTTTGGGGCGCGTCGAACGGCACCATCAAGGCCGCGATCGCGAGGCCCGCCGGCGTACTGATCACGGACGCAATAAGAATGTTGCCGAGCGCATCGGGCACGATGGGCGACAGGAACGAGGCGTAGATCACCATCACCGTGCCGGCGACCCCAGCCATGCCGCAGGTCATCAGCGCGAATAGTTCGCCTCGCTGCATGCGTGCGAGGTAGGGGCGCACCAGCAGCGGTGCCTCCACCATGCCGACGAAAACGTGCACCGCCGCGCCCAATGCCAGCGCGCCGCCGATGCCCATGACGCGTCGCAGCATCCAGGCGAACGCAGCGGTTACACGTTGCAGCACGCCCCAATAGAACAACAACGATGCGAGTGCGCTGATCGTCAGCACCAGCGGCAGTGCCTGAAATGCCAGGATGAAGCTGGCGCCCGGACGGGATTCCGCGAAGGGCAAAGGCGGGCCGCCGAGATAGCCGAACACGAAACGCGTCCCGGTCAGCGTCGCGTTCTGCAAGGCGGTGGCTGCATCGTTCGCTGCGAAGATCGCACGCGTTACCGAGGTACGCGGAGCAATAGCAATGCAAGCACGACTTGCAGCAGCAATCCGCCACCGACGGTGCGCCACGGGATGCGACGCCGGTCCTCGCTGCACAAGAAAGCGAGGACAAGCAATGCGATGATGCCGAGTGGTGTTCGGTCCATGCGGCTGTTTGGCGTTCAGGTTCGTACTTACTGGCCCTGCGATTCCGGCGTCACGCGCTTTGTGGGTTGAACGGATAGGACGCCGCACGCCAAAAGAAATTCGGCGACCGTGTCGCCTACGGTATAGTTGCCGGCCATGTCCTGGAACTCCGCTTCGTTGCGTCGCAGGCTGAGGTACACTGCGAGGCACGTCAACGGTTGCCGCGTGGCTGTCGGTTCGGCATGTTGGCGGGATCAGGGAGTATGGTGATGAGCGGGCGGGTCGAGGATCACTACGCCAATCCGGATATCGTGCCGCGTATCCTGGCGGCGTTGCACAAGGTGAATGGCGCCGACGCGCCGATCACGCCGGATGCGCTGGCGCCGCTCGACCATTTCCATGGCCGTGGCGTGTTGGCGACGCGCGAGATGGCCGCGATGTTGCAGCCTCAGGCGGGTGAGCAGGTGCTCGATATAGGCTCGGGCATTGGCGGTCCGGCGCGATGGATAGCCGCGCGGTTCGGCTGTCATGTGACCGGAGTGGACCTGACGCAGGCATTTTGCGATGCAGCGGTCGCATTGAATGCGGCCACCGGCATGGCAGAGCACGTGCGGATCCTGCAAGGCAACGCGTTGGCGCTGCCATTGCCGGATGCTGCGTTCGATCGGGCCTATTCGCAGAACGTGGCGATGAACATCGCCGACAAACGCGGGATGTATCGCGAAGCGCTTCGGGTGTTGAAACCGGGCGGCGTACTCGCGCTGTCGAATGTATGCGCTGGACCAAATGGCGAGCCGTATTTTCCGGTGCCCTGGGCAGCGACGGCGGCGACGAGTTTCCTTTCGACACCTGCTGCGACACATGATGATCTGGTGGCGGCGGGATTCTGAGATCGTGCAGTTCCGCGAAACGACGCAAGCCTTGCTGGCCGATCAGATCAAGGACCGGCAGCGTATGGAGACGGTTGGATTGCCGCCGCTCGGCGTGCATCTGATCGTCGGTGAACGGGCGCGGCAGTATCGGATCAATTCAGCACGTAGCCTGGAGGACGGACGCACCGCGGTGATCGAGGCACTGGTGCGCAAGCCGGTCAACTAACGGACAAGCGCGCGCTGTTTCACGCGCTACACAGCGATCGACTCCATCTCACGCCGATAGCGATAGGCGGTGTCCGTCGTATCAATACGAACGTCGTCCCACGTTACGCATTGCCCTGCTTTCACATCGCGCAGCAACGGCACCCGGTTGGCCAGGCCAATTGGTAGACCGCCAATCTCCAGGCTTGTTCCCGCGGGCAGCAGCTTGCCCCAGACACAGGCGCCGCCTTCGCCATCCAGCGTCTCGCCGGCTTTCAAATTACGCTTCGCCGTGGCGACTACGTCGCCGCGGAATGCTGTTGGGGCGCCGGTTGGTTCGTGGCGCAAGGCTGCTGACAGGATGGACACGTTCAGTTCGAGCCCGATCAGATGGAACGGGCGGTAAAGTGCGGAAATCCGGCCGGACTCGTCCGTGACCACGCCGTATTCCTTGAAGCATTGCATGGTGTAGTCGTTCGGCGCTTCGAACACGACGTACACACCCCAGCGCAGATCATTCGCGACGTTGCTTCCGTCGCGGTGCAGCGAGGATATCACTTCGACCTGCGCTGCATGGTGCAGCACACCCTCGTTGCCCGGTCGCAGCACCTGCGCCATCTCGTGCGTGCCGCAGGGTGGAAACCGAAGGCCGTCCGGTGGTGGCGTCAGTCCGGTGGCGTTCGCCACCGCCGCCATTTCGATCCCGGATTTCGTGCCGTCGAGGAACGAGTTGAACATCTGCGGGTTCATGCCACCGGCACGCGCCGCGTCTTCCGTCAGCCCGTAATAGGGCCACACCGTTGCGGGGGTGGAAGCGTGGTATTCCGGCAGGTATTTCGTGCCCTTTCCGGCTGCGATCACGCGAAAGCCGCAGGCGCGCGCCCAATCCACCATCTCGCAAATCAGTGCGGGCTGGTCGCCGTAGGCGAGCGTATAGACCACGCCGGCACGGTCCGCCTCGCGCGCCAGCGCAACGCCGGCCAGCACGTCGGCTTCGACGTTCACCATGACGATGTGCTTGCCTTCCGCGATGGCGCGGCGGGCGTGCGCGATGCCGGCGGGTGCGTGGCCCGTCGCTTCGATGACGACCTCCAGGTCGCCCGACGCCATCATCGCCATGGCGTCATCGGTGAAGCGTGTGGCGTCGATACGCGCATCGTCCCAGCCGACCCGGCGGCAGGCGGCGCGGGCGCGGTCCGGTGCAAGATCGGCGATCGCGGCGACCTCGATCCCCGGCGTGGTCGGCACCTGCGCCAGGAACATTGAGCCGAATTTTCCCGCTCCGATCAGCCCGACGCGGACCGGGCGGCCGGCGGCCAGCCGCTGCTGCAACAGCCGATGCAGGTTCATGCATAGTCTCCCTTCACAGGCGGGTGCTTTCGTGCCGACATAGCATCCGGAGGGGAGCAAGGCGATGGACGAGGTGGAGTGGCGGCGGTTGCGCGCCGATCAGTTGCGCGAACACGCACAGCGGGACGCGGTCGTGATCGTGCCGATCGCAGCGCTTGAACAACACGGACCGCATTTGCCGGTGGAGGTCGACTCGTTGCTGGGCGAGACAGTGGCGGTGCGGACCGCGCGCAAGGCTGCGGCTCTGGGAACGCCGACACTGACACTGCCGGTGCTGTGGACCGGGATTTCGGAACATCACATGAGCTTCGGTGGCACGGTGACGCTGGATTTCGCGGCGTTCAGTGCGCTGGTGGACGGCGTGGTGCGCTCGGTGCTGCGGCACGGCTTCCGCCGCATCGTGCTGCTCAACGCGCATGGTGGCAATGAGAACGCGTTGCGCACCATCACCGATGACCTGACGCCGAAGCTTGGTGTGCCGATCGTGCAGTTCACCTATTGGTACGCCGCCGCTGTGGCAATTGCGAAGATCCTGGAGACGCAAGGCGGGCTGCAACATGCCTGCGAGGCGGAGACGTCGATGATGATGGCGGTGCGGCCCGACCTGGTGGCGACAGACCGCATCCCGTTGGCGAAGTCCAATTCCACGCCCGATGTCAGCGATGTTGTTGGCGGCGGCGTGTATCGCTGGCGCACGATCGGCAGCCGTTCCGGCTCCGGCGTGATCGGCAATCCCGAAGCGGCCAGCGCGGAAAAGGGCGAACGGCTGTTCGAGGCGATTGCCGAGGCGCTGGCGAAGAAACTATGCAATGCAGATCTATGGCAATTGCCATGGCAATCGGAGCGGCTGGCATGAGCATCGACTTCACCGTCAACGGCAACCCCATCACCGTCGCCGCAAGCGAAGCCACCCCACTGCTCGATGTGTTGCGTAATGAACTCGACTTGAAAGGCACGCGCTACGGCTGCGGGCTGGAGCAATGCGGCAGTTGCATGGTGCTGGTGGACGGCGAGCCGGTCTACGCGTGCTCGCGCGAGGTTGGCACAGTGGCCGGCCGGCGGATCGACACGATCGAAGGACTTGGTGGTTCGCACCCGTTGCAACAGGCGTTCCTGGAAGAGCAGGCAGGGCAGTGCGCCTATTGCCTGTCGGGCATCATCATGTCGGCCAAGGCATTGCTCGATCGCAATCCGTCGCCGTCTCGGGGCGACATAGTCGCTGCGCTGGACAAGCATTTGTGTCGATGCGGCGCGCATCCTCGCATCCTGCGGGCCGTGGAAAAAGCCGCCGCCACGCTGCGGGAAGGAGCTGCACGATGAGCGATACTCTGCCGCTGTCGATCCAGAACAATCGGCGCATGGAGAAATGGCTGCGCTTCCAACCGGACCGCACGCTGCGGCTGGCGGTCGGCAAGGTAGAACTCGGGCAAGGCAACGTTACGGCGCTGGCGCAGATTGCCGCCGAGGAGCTGGATGTCGAACTTGAGCGCATCACCGTGCTGTCGGGCGACACGCAAGACGCACCGGACGAGGGGCAGACCACGTCCAGCCAGTCGATCGAGGTGTCGGGTCGTTCGGTGCGGCTCGTCACCGCGGAGTTTCGCGCGCGCGTCGTGGATCGACTGGCGCAACGGCTGAACTGTAGCCCGAGCGATATCACCGTGCAGGACGGCACTTTTCGCCGCGGCGATGCGTCGACCGGCCACGATTATTGGAGCTTCGCGACGGACGAGGATTTTGCGCGCGATATCGAAGGCAGCGCGACACCGAAGCCTCCTGGCGCTTATCGCGTTGTGGGCCAGTCGATCCCGCGGCGGGACCTGCCGGCCAAGGTCAGCGGCGGCGCATTCATCCACGATATGGTGCGGCCGGATATGTTGCATGCGCGCATTCTGCGGCAACCCGGCCGCGGCGCGTCGCTTGCGTCGTTGAATGAAGCTGCGGTGCGACGCGCTGGCGGTGGTGAGTTCCGCATCGTGCGCGTCGGCAATTTCGTCGCGTTCGTCGGGGCGGACGAGACCGTGGTGCAACGTGCCGCTGCCGCCGCACCCTTGCACGCGACATGGGAGAATACGCCTCAACTTAGCGCGGATATGCAGGAGGCGGCGTGGCTGGTGGGCCAGCCGTCGAACGACCGTGTACTATACGACGATATTCAGCCAGGAACGGCTGCTATCGTGGTAGAGGCGAACTACTCTCGCGCCTACGTGGCGCATGCATCGATGGCGCCGTCATGTGCTCTCGCGGAATTCCGTAATGGGCATCTGTCGGTTTGGTCGCATACCCAGGGGCCGTTTCCGCTGCGCGCGGCGCTTGCCAACGTGTTGGCCATGCAGGTGGACACCATTACCGTGCGGCACGCGCATGGCGCGGGTTGTTACGGCCATAACGGGGCCGACGATGTTGCGGTCGATGCGTCGGTGATTGCACGGGAGATTCCCGATCATTGCATCCGGGTGCAGTGGCGGCGGGAGGAGGAGTTCGGCTTCGAGCCGGTGGGTCCGGCGATGCACGTCACGGCGCGTGCCGTACTGGACGGTTCGGGAAAGCCGACCGATTGGACAACGGAGATCTGGTCTCCGACACATGTGCAGCGGCCCAGCACGGGCGGGAATATGCTGACGCACGAGGCGCTGCCGACGCCGCCGCCCGATCCGCGCCCCACCGATCCGCCGGAGGCCGGTGGCGGCGGTGGGACACGCAATGGATTGCCGTTGTACGATTTCACGGCGAAGCGCATCATCCACCATTTGGTGCTGCGGCCTCCGACCCGGACGTCGGCATTGCGCGGGCTCGGGGCGTTGCCCAACGTGTTCGCGATCGAGTGCTTCATGGATGAACTGGCGGAACGCGCCGGGGTCGATCCCGTGCAATACCGATTGTCGCTGCTGTCCGATCCGCGGGCGCGGCGATTGGTGGAGAACGTGGCGGAGCGTTGCGGCTGGTCGGCTCGTGGGCCGGCCGGTAGTGGCCGCGGCATCGGCTTGGGGTGGGCGCGCTACAAGAACAAGGCGGCCTATGCCGCCGTCGCGGTGGAAGTGGAAGTGGAGCAGGAGGTGCGGGTGCGGCGCGCGTGGTGCGCCGCGGATGCGGGGTTGGTGATCAATCCCGATGGGGCCCGGAACCAACTTGAAGGCGGCATCGTGCAAGCCATCAGCATGACGCTAAAAGAGCAAATGCGGCTTGGTGCGGAGGGGCGGACGTCGCTGGATTGGGATGCGTATCCGATATTGAAATTCTCGGAAGTGCCGGAGATCAGCACGGAGATCGTGCATGCGCCGGATCTGCCGACATTGGGCATGGGCGAGTGCACATTTGGTCCCACGGCAGCGGCGATCGGCAATGCGGTGGCGCATGCCCTCGGCACGCGCATCCGCGAGATGCCGATGACCCGCGAGCGCATTGCGGCGGCGTTGCTGGCATAGTGCTTTCATCTGCAACGGGTTACTAACGCCTCGATGCGGCAGGCTTGCCAAGCCGCATGGCGTCACGCAGTGTCGCCACAAGAACGGGTCTGGGAGGACAGCATGACCGTTGCCACGGGGAGCATTCGGCGCCGGCAGGTACTGGCGTCTGCGGCGAGTGGGGCGGGGCTGCTGATGCTGCCAGGCAAGGCTCCGGCGCAGGGCGGCGCAAAGAAGCTGTCCGGCGTTACGCTGAACGTGAGCTGCTGGAGTTCGTCCTATCCGAAATACCTCGTGGATTACATCCCGGAGTTCGAGCAAGCCACTGGCGCCAAGGTCAATTACGAAACGCCGTCGTTCCCGATCTACAATCAGCGCATGGACATCGAGCTGTCCACCAAGAGCGACGCGCATGATGTGGTGAATGTGACGTTCATCTACTCGGGCCGATGGATCGGCGCGGGTTGGGTAATTCCGCTCACCGACTATATCAACGACCCGCAGAAGACGCCGTCGGACTGGGATGCGAACGATTTCCTGGCGGGTTCCACGGCGGCGTTCAAGGATCGGCAAGGTCGGCTGTGTGCGATCCCCTGGATCGCCGACGTGCAGATGGCCGGTGCCTCCCGCTATGACCTGATCGAGCAAGCCGGCATGAAGCTGCCGGATACGTTCGATCAGCTTGAAGCGATGCTGAAGGCGGTCAACGGGAAGAGCGACATTCCAGCCTGGGTGGTGGAGAACCACTACGGCTGGACATTCATCCCGTTCCTGCAAGGTTTTGGCGGCAACGTGTTTCGCAATGCTCCGACCGACCTGATGCCGATGCTGGACTCGCCGGAAGCGGTGGCGGCAGCGGAGTTCTTCTGCACCAACCTGCGGCAATATGGGCCGGATGGCGTGCTGTCCTATGCCTACGACCAGGTGTTGGAGACGTTGAAGCAGGGCCGTGCCACCTATTCGTCGAGTAACGAGACGTTCCTGGTTCAAATGGCGAACCCCGACAGCAAGGTGGGAAAGACCTGTTCGTTGTCGCTCACGCCCGGGGGGCCGGCCGGGCGCTTTCCCAACGTTGCATCGCATGGCTGGGGAATTCCGGTTGGATCGCGCAACAAGGATGCCGCCTGGGAGTTCATCACCTGGGCGATGTCGAAGGAACTGGCGGTTCGCATGTTCAACGATCACGCCTACAGCTCGGTGACCCGCCGATCGATTATCGAACGTCCTGAATTCCGCCAGAAAATGCAGATCAATGGCATCGACGTGGCGCAGCTTTATCTGGATACGCTGAATCTTGGCGCGAAGGGCTACACGGTGTATCGCACGGTCGCGCCCTATCCGCCGATCGATCACGAGATCGACGTCGCCATGCAAAGCATCATTTCCAAACAGAAGACGGCGAAGGAAGCGATGGCGCAGGCGCAGCAGAACGCGCTGACCCAATTGAAGCGCGCCGGCGTGAAGCTGTAGCCATTGGTGCGGGCAGGCGGAACGCGCGGCTGGGCGGCCGAACAGCGCCGCTCGTTCCGCATTGGGCTGCTGCCGGCGCTGCTGGTGCTGGCGTTGATCACGCTCGGGCCGGCGCTTTACCTGGTCATCACCAGCCTGACGCCGCTGACGCCGGTCAACCCTGATACCGCATTCGATTTTTCCGATCCACTGGGCAATTACCAATCGATCCTGACCACCGGCGAGTTCTGGCGTTCGGTTTGGGTACAGATTGAGCTGTCCGGCGTCACGGTGGTTACGCAGCTTGCCGTCGGCCTCGGACTTGCGCTGTTGCTCGACCGGCCGTCGCGGTTCCTTGAGGTGCTGCGTACTGGGTTCCTGGTGCCGATGGTGCTGCCACCGATCGTCGTGGCGATCATCTGGAAGATACTCTACACACCGGACATCAGTCCCCTTCATCATCTTCTCGCGTGGATCGGCCTGCCGATCCATTCGCTGATCACCAATCCCGATACGGCCATCTGGGCGATTGCCGCCGCCGATACCTGGGAGTGGTTTCCCTTCACCATGCTGATGCTGCTCGCTGCCCTCCAGATGGTGCCGAAGGAGCCGCAGGAAGCAGCGCGCATCGATGGGGCCAATGCCGTGCAATTGTTCTGGCATGTGCGGCTGCCGTATTTGCGCCCGACCCTTGTGGTCTGCGTGCTGTTCCGGCTGATCGACAGCATCAAGGCGTTCCCGCTGATCTATGTGCTGACCGATGGAGGACCTGGCGGCGCGACGCAGGTCACCAACTACTATGCATTCGAGCAAACCTTCAGCTTCTCCTATTGGGGGTACGGCAGCGCGGTCGCCACGCTGATGGTGGCGGGCGTGTTCGTTCTGTCGGTCGTGGTCAACCGGTTGGGGGGCGAGGCGATCGATGAGTAGGCGGTTGCCGTTCAGCGAGGGCGTGGCCGTGCTGATCCTGGCAGTGGTGCTGTCGCCGGCGCTGTGGCTGCTGCAGATGTCGTTCCGCCATAACGCCGACATCATGTCCACGCGGATGACGTTTGCGTTGACGTTCGAGAACTACACGGCGCTATGGACCGGGCAGTTTCCGGCCTCGTTCGTCAACAGCCTGCTGGCGAGTGGCTTGTCTACCGGGGTTTCGCTGGTGCTCGGCGTGCCGGCGGCCTATGCGCTGGCGCGCTGGCGGTTTCGCGGCGAACGCCATATTGCGCTATGGATCCTGGCGACCCGGATGGCACCGCCGATCGCCTTTACCATCCCGTTCTTCCTGGCGTTTACCTGGGTTGGGTTGATGGATACCGTCACGGGGTTGGCGATCATCTACGTGACATTCAATCTGGCGCTGGTGATCTGGTCGATGCGCGGGTTCTTTGCGGCGGTGCCGCGGTCGTTGGAGGAAGCGGCGTGGATCGACGGTTGCGGGGTGTGGAGCGCTTTCCTGCGCATCGCCTTGCCGCTGGCCGCGCCGGGTTTGGCCGCCACCGGCATCCTGTGCTTCATCCTGTCGTGGAACGACTTCTTCTACGCGCTGATCCTGACACGTACCGAAGGCGATGACGGCGCCGGTGGCGATTGTGAACTTCATGCAGTACGCCGGCTGGGAGTGGGGCAAGATCGCCGCCGCCGGTGTGCTGGTGATGCTGCCGGTGCTGGTGTTCACCTTCTTCGTTCGCAGCTATCTGGTCAGCGGCCTGATGGCGGGTGGGGTCAAGGAATAACGCGGAGGACGGTGAATGTCGCAGGAAACCAGCGCTGGTCTGGAGTTTGTCTTCGCTGCGTTCGTCGATATCGGGACGCCGCTGGACGTCGGACCGATCGCGGCGGGACGGCGGCGGATCATTCCGATTACCGGGGGGCGAGTTGAGGGGCCTCGTCTGACCGCGACCGTGCTGCCCGGCGGTGCGGATTGGCAGGTCGTGCTGCCGGACGGCACTGCGCAGTTGGTTGCGCGCTATACGTTGCGAGCGGAAGATGGGGCGTTGATCTCGGTGGTGAATCGCGGTGTGCGCCGAGGGCCGCCGGAGGTTCTGGCGCGGCTTGCAGCGGGGGAGATGGTCGATCCGTCGGAATACTATTTCCGAGCCTCGCCGATGTTCGAAGTTGCACCCGGCCCGCATGAGTGGCTGACGCGCAGCGTGTTCGTCGCAACGGGCGAACGGACGCAGGCGCAGGTAGTAATCAAGGTGTTCGAGGTGCCGTAAACCTCTCCCGCGAAGCGGGAGAGGTCGGAGCGCGTCAGCGCTCCGGGTGAGAGTGCCGCGGATAGGCACGCCCTACCTGCTACGTGCCGACCCGATCACCCTCACCGGCGGCGCAAGGGCGCCTCGACCTCTCCCGCTCCCGCGGGAGAGGTTTCTTGACTACACGTTGGCGCCTTCGATCAGGTCGCCGAACCTTGCCCAGGTCTTGCCGTCCCACTTCTGAAGCTGCATCGCCTTGATCGGACGATGGTCGGTGACGCTGGTGCCGATCTTTATCCCGGGCAGCAGGATCGGGATATCAACGTCATGCAGGCTCTCCGCCTGCTTCATGACGTTGGGACGCGAGAAGTCGCCGTTGCACTGCTTCAGCACCTGCATCATCGTCATGCTGATGCCGTAAGCAAAGACCGTAGCGGAGTCGGTGACGTCGCCGCTCGGATTGTACTTCGCCATGAATGCCCGCCATCGCTTCATGCCGGCGTCGTCAGTCCAGGCCGGGTCGGTGGGGTCCTTCAGATACTGGGTGCTGAGCATGCCGATGGCCTTTTCCGGACCCGCCGGCTGCATCACCGTGCCGACCGAGATCGCCACATTGGTCATGAAGAACATCGGCTTCCAACTAAGGTCGTAGACCTTGCGGATTGCCTGCGCTGCGAACTTGGGAATCGCGCCCACCAGCAGGACATTGGCGCCGGCGCTTTGCAGTTCGGCAATCTGCGAGTCGACCGTGGCGTCCGTCGTCTCGTAGCTGACCGACTTGACGACGATCTTGTCCCAGTCGGCACCCAAGGCGTCGCGCGCGCCAATCGGATAGTCCTTACCGAAGTCGTCGTTCTGGTAGAGGATGCCGAGCTTCGGCTCCTTCACATTGGCCAGCATGTATTTCATGTAGATCTGGGCTTCAGTGCGGTAGTTCGGTTGCCAGCCCATGGTCCAAGGGTATTTCTTATAGTCGCTCCATTTGCTGGCGCCGGACCCGACGAAGAGCTGCGGAATCTTCTTTTGGTTCATGTAGGTGGCAATTGCCGAGTTGCACGGCGTGCCAAGGTTCTGGAAGCAAAAATCGACCTCGTCTTGCTCGACCAGTTGGCGCACATCCTCGACGGTCTTCGGCGGGCTGTAGCCATCGTCGAGCGAAATGAAGTTGATCTTGCGGCCGGCGACGCCGCCCTGGTCGTTGACCATGTTGAAGTAGGCGGCCTCGGTGCGGCCGATGACGCTGTAGGACGAGGCGGGACCGCTATACGGCATGGTGTTGCCGATCTTGATCTCGGTCGCGCTGACGCCTGGCGTGTCGGCGGCACGAGCGTTCGAGAACTTGCTCGCGGCGGCGGATGCGAGTGCGGCGGTCAGGGCGGCGCGGCGGGTGATCATTGTTTGTTCTCCCGATTGTTGTAGCAACTCCCTTGCGGCCGAGCATCGGCCGCCGCTGACAGTGTGCCATGGCGCCGTGTAGGGCAACCGTGAAATGTGCGTAAGGAAAAACCCGTCAGACCGGTTGCAGCGCGCGGTGCGGCGGGTCCGGCAGGACAACACTGACGGGATCGCCGGGTCGCACCGTGCCGTCGGTCAGCACAATGCCCATCACGCCGGCCTTGCGCACCAGGTTGCCGGCGGCGTCGCGGTCCAGCACGGCCGTCATCAGGCCAGGCTGAAACCTGTTGAGCTGGACACAAGGATTACGCAGGCCGGTCACTTGCACCACGGCGCTGTCACCAAGCAACAGGTGGGTGCCAGTGGGCAGCGCGAGCAAATCGAGGCCGCGCGTGGTGACGTTCTCGCCGAGTTGCCCGGGTGAGAGGTCGAAGCCGGCGGCGTGCAGTTCGTCGAACAGTTCGGCGTGGAGCAGGTGGACCTGGCGCAGATTGGGCTGGCTGGGGTCGCGTGCGACGCGCGAGCGGTGCTGCACGGTCGTGCCGCGGTGCGCGTCGCCTTCAACGCCCTGGCCGGCAAGCAGGCGGATCGCATCGCGGGTCGGTTTGGTGAAGTTGTGCGCGGCGTCGCGGCTGACGGCGATCACGACGCTGGTTCGTGCGAGCTGCACCGTCATGGCGGGGCATTAGCCGCGCGCATTGGTCGCGGACGGTGCGAATAGGCGTGGATGGCCGGCACAAGGCCGGCCATGACGAGGGGGCGGGCGGCCATGACGAGGCGGCGGGCGGCCATGACGAGGCGGCCGGCGGCCATGACGAGGCGGCCGGCGGCCATGACGAGGGGCGCGCTCATCAGAAGCCGAACATGTGGTCGAGCGAGAACCCGCCGGCATCATCCATCAGGCCGTGATAGCCGAACAGCCGGCAGGTGGGGTCGCGCACCAGGACATAGCCTTCGGGGCCGGCGTCTCGCAGCGCCGCCGCACCGAAGATTTCATCCGGCCACACCATGGTCGATCCGCTACAGGCGATCGCCACTGGATGCGCTGCGATCTCGCGGCCGGCGCCGTCGTGCAATTTCAGCAGGGTAGCCGACGCGGCGTGCCACGGTGCCGATGCGGGATAGATCAGCACCGCGAAGCTGCGGCGGCGGGCATCGCCGAGGCGCAGGAACAGCGTCGTGGACAGACCAGGCGGTGGGCCGGAATAGGATTGCGGCTCGTCGCGCCATGTCATGACGGTATTGAACATGTGCGCGCCGAAGCTGGACTCGGCGACGTGGCCGGACTGCCGGTCCTCGTAGCGAAACAGCGCGTGCAGCCAGCCGTCCGCCTTGCCGCCGTCGCGGAAGTCGTAGACCAGCTCGGCGTGTCCGCTATCGATGGCGATGTCGTCGAAATCCACCGCGACGGCGTGGTCGCGCGGCAGGCAGCCAAGGAAGCGTTCCGCCACCTTGCGCCCCTCCGGGTCGAACACATCAAGACGTAGCGGCAGGTTGGCCTGGGTTTCCGCCATCGGCGTGGGCTGCACGATGCTGCGGAAACGGCCGCGCGGCAGCACCGGGAAGGGCAGCAGGAAGCCGCGGCCGAGTTCGGGCGGCAGCGACGGGATTGCGGGATCCGGGCGGAGGTCGGCGCGCTCGACGTTGACGTGGGCGATGCGCACGCGGGCGGCGCGGGTGACCTCGTAGCGCGGACGCACCACGTGGCGGCCGGAGCGCAGCTCGATCTGCGCTGGCCAGCGGATGGCGGGCAGCAGCTCGGCGATGTCCAGCGCGACGGTGGCGAAGGGGCCGACTGCGCGATCCAGCGTGACCGGGTGCTCTGCGCCCATGCGGTCCAGCGCGATCGCGCCGGGCGGGATCGGTACGGCGTGGCTGTTCTGCAGCCACAGCACGACACGTTCGTCGTCGCGCGGCGCCGGCAGGCCGGCATAGCGGTCGGATGGCCAGGCGTTGGCGTCGTGCGTGCAGGACAGTGACGCTCCGTTGTCAGACGCGTAGGTGTCGAGCGCGTATTTCACCACGTCGTGGCCGGTGGCGCCGATCGCGTGGACGCAGAGCTGACCGGTGAATTCCGGTAGCCCGAAGCGTTCCCGGACAGCACGACTGTCAATCGCAAACCCCGCCATGCCGGACGGCACGTCCTGCTCCCAGGTGGCCAGCGCATTGCCGTCCTTGGCGAACAGCCGTAACCACAGGCGGATTTCGCGGGCGCCGTGGCCAGCCCAGTAATTGGCGGACACCAGCCGCGTGGACAGGCCGCCAGCATCCCGGAAGAACACGAAATTCGTGGCGAAGTTGAGCTTGTCCAGGTAGCGCGTGCGGTTGGTCAGCAGCGCGTCGGGCAGTCTGGCTGCGTCCAGCGTGTGCACTGTGGCACCGGGCGGAACCAGATGGGCGATGCGCGCGGCGATACGGCCGGCATCGAAGGCCGCGATCAGCACACTGCGGGCGCGGCAGTGCGGCAGCTCGGTCAAGGCCCGCGCTTCCAGGCCGGCGCGGCGCTGGCCCACCGCGGCGACGTCATGCACAAACAGCGCCTCCAGCCCCGGCATGCCGGGATACAGCGCCAGCAGGGGATCGGCGATGTTGTCGGGGTCGTAGAGCGCGACGGGCGGGGTCAGGCTGGCGTAGAGGGCGGCGATCGCCTCGGCGGCCAGCGGATGCGCCAGCGCCTTGTAGGTCACGTTGCCGCCGGAGCGGTTGTCGAACGTCTGGATGTTGAGCATCAGGGCGTCGTCCTAATCTTAACTGAGTCGCATAATCGAGCTTCTGCCGAATCGGGCCAACTCCGTAAACGACGGAGAATCGTGCCCCGTATTCGCAGGCAGCCATGGATCTCCTGTAGAGCGACGCGAGCCGCCTGAGGTTAGAGGCTTAATCCTACTGCGTCACTCATTCTGCTCGACAGCCCTCTGCCGCATACGGCCGCGGCAGGGACAGCGCGGGAGGACCCGAACGACCGTTTGGGCCAAGCGGATACGCAGTGTGGCAATCGAAAGACGCACGACCTGCTGCTGGCCAATGGTGCTCCGGCGGAAAGCTACCGCGACGATGGCAACCGCTGGCTGTTCCGGAACGGGAACGGCGGGAAGGGGCTGCCGCCGCAGGAGCCTTGCGCGGCGGTGCTCACCGGCGGACCGGTGGTCGATGCGGTCTGGCGCCGGCTGCTGGATCGGACGGGGCCGCGGCCGGCGGCGGCCTTGTTCGCGGGCATCGATGGCGCCTGCCAGTTGGAGCTGCTGCTGGGCGGTGCGACTCACTATCCACTGCTCGCCACGGCAGCGCGGCGAGTGGCGGCATAACCTTGGTGCGGTGGGATTCCGTTGCCCTCTCTACCGAATTCGAAGGTCCGCTTTCCACACTACGGCGGACCGTTGATCCGGGTTCTATCCGTCAGGTTTCACCACGACAATGCTGCTGGCTGGGGCATTGATACGGTGGCCGGCGCGCCCAGGGATATGGCGTTTCAGCCCGCTCGCTCGTCCCCTCCAGGACCGTGCATGGGTGTAGTTCTACCGGGCGCGAATTCGGGTGGGGGGTATGGCGCGGCTGGGTATAGCTCGCGCGCGCCTGCCGATCGCCGCCGCGTCAGGCGGCTTGGTCGAGGAAACTCGCCTGCATGGCGACCTCGCGTAGCGCGGCCTCGATGCGGCGCAGATCGGTCTGCATGACGGCCAGCAGATCGGCCAGGGTGCCTTCCCGGTGCGGGCTGGTCTGGCGCACCGCGACGATCCGGTTTTCGTGGATGCCGGAGCGCAGCGCCGCCGCCACGCGCGTAGCCACCGAATAACGAGTTACAAATTCAGAGATGGCGACGCGTTCGATGTCCACGTCGTTGATACGCATTGAGGGGCTGGGCACATGGTCACGACGCAACGGACTGACCTGTTCGCGTATCCGGGCGGCGCACCGCTGCCGCCGGTGGATCCTGGCCGCACGCTCGCCAGCGAGTTGGAAGCGCGCAGGCTGACCGCCAACGCACTCGCCCTCAAATTGAGTGTCCCGGCAAATCGACTGACCGAGATCATCCGAGGCCAACACGCCGTCTCTGCCGAGGCGGCGTTGCGCCTCGGCCGTTATTTCGGTACCGGCGCGGCGTTTTGGATGAACCTGCATAGCAACTACGACCTGGCTCTGGCAGAGCAGGAATTCGGTGAGCGGATCATCAGGGAGGTAGATGCCGCCTAGTACCCGGCGCCGGAGCCCGCAACCGTCTTGTCCTGGACACAGCGTCTTGGGATAATCCTGCGGCCGCGGCCAACTCGCCCTTGGCGATCCGTAGCGCGACGCTGAGCCGATCCGGCTCGACCAGACCTTCCCGGCTGAAGACGTAGTTCAGGAAGCCGTGCGGCCAGAGGCTCGCACCCAATCCGCGACAAACCATTCGAACCGTTGCTCGCGATCGAGCCGGCCGGCGAGGGCACCTGGCTTGGCCTGTCGATCAACTATGATATCGTGGCGAAACAACATGGCGGCACGATTGCGGTCGGGGACCAAACAGCCTTCTCGACCGGCCTGCCGCGCCTGATCTTCGCAGCGGTTGGAGCAGTGGCATGATGCCTGGGGACGGGTCGTCGGGCGGCACGGCGGGGGACACTCCGATGAGCGCGTCGCAACACGATGCAATCGTCGAGCTTCAGCGCGCCAACGCGGAATTGCGGCAACAGCGCGACGCGGCGGCGGCGCAGACCGCGGCGCTGGGGGAGGTGCTGCGCGCGATCGCCGCCTCGCCCGACGATCCCCAGCCGGTGTTCGAACTCATCGCCCGCCACGCGCGGGAGCTGTGCGGCGCGGCCGCGGCGAGCATCGCCGAATATGACGGCGCGCTGCTGCAGGCCCCGGTGATGATAGGTTTCGACCAGGCGGAGATCGAGGGAGCCCGCCGCGATTTCCCGCGTCCCCCCGGGCCGGACTCCTTTGCCGGCCGCACGGTGTTGACGAACCAGATCGTTCACAGCCGGCATATCGATTCGGATCCGTTACGGCGCTCGACCGGCCTCGGTGGACGGTTTCAGTCGGCACTGTATGTGCCGCTGCGCCGCGACGGCCAGGCGATCGGTTGCATCGGGCTGCGCCGCGTCGAGCAAGGCGGCTTCGACGACGCCCACGTCGCGCTGGTGGAGTCCTTCGCCGAGCAAGCGTCGCTCGCCATCGCCGGTGCCGCGACGCTGCGGGAGTTGCGGGCGCGCACTGGCGATCTTCAGGAGTTGCTGGAATACCAGACGGCGACCAGCGACGTGCTGAAGGTCATCAGTCGCTCGACGTTCGATCTGAGACCGGTGCTCGACACGGTGATCCAGACCGCGTCGCGGCTGTGCGATTCCGAGCAGGCAATGATTTTCCATCGTGAGGGCGAATTCGCAAGGCTGGGTGCGAATTTCGGATTTCCGCCGGAATACGAAGCATTCCTCAGAGGACGTGGCACGTTTCCTCTGGACGATTACCCGACGACTGTCGGGACCAGGTCGATTCGCGAGGGGCGACCGGTGCATGTGGACGACGTGGCCACTATTCCCGGTTACCCGGAGTTGTCGACCCGGCTTGGCAAGCAGCGGACGACACTCGGCGTGCCTCTACTGCGCGCAGGCGAGGCGATCGGGACTCTGCTGATCGCGCGGCAGCGGGTCGAACCGTTTACCGAACGACAGATCGAGCTTGTCAGCACGTTCGCCGATCAGGCGGTGATCGCGATCGAGAACACTCGGCTGATCACCGAGCAGAAGGAAGCGCTGGAACAGCAGACCGCGACGGCCGAGGTGTTGGGCGTCATCAACGCGTCGCCCGGCGATCTGGCGCCGGTGTTCGAGGCGATCCTGGACAAGGCCCACGCGCTGTGCGGCGCCACCATTGGCTCGCTGTTTACCTTCGACGGCGAATTGCAGCGCGCGGTCGCAACCCATGGACTACCGGAGGAATTGGCGGTGCTGATCCGCCGAGGGGTTCCAATCAATGACACGGCCCGTCGAATGACCGCGGGCGGCACTCGACCGGGTCAAATCCCGGATATCAGGGCGATCCAGGGACTGGTATCGGAGGTTGGGCGGTTTCTGCTCGAACGAACGGATGTCCGAACCATTCTGTTCGTCCCGCTCCGCAAAGATGCCGACTTCCTGGGCTACATCAGCGCAATGAGGCCGCAGGTGCGCCCCTTCTCGGACAAGGAAATCGCGCTGCTGGAGAACTTCGCCGCCCAGGCGGTGATCGCGATGGAGAACGCTCGGCTGTTGGGCGAGTTGCGCGAACGCACCGCCGAACTGGCCGAGCGGAACACCGCGTTCGCGGAACGCATCGACCATCAGGCGGCGACGATCGATGTGTTGAAGGAGATGTCGGCCTCGCCCGGCGACGCACAGCCGGTGTTCGATCTGATCGTCCGGCAGGCGAAAGCTCTTCTCGGCACTCCAGTCGTGGGATTGTTCGAATACGACGGTGAGTTGGTTCATTATCGCGCGAACACAGGCTCGGGGGCCGTGGTAAGCGCTAACGCGCTCGCGAGCTATCGAAGCGGATGGCCGCGGGTACCAGACCGCGGCTCGCTGACCTGCCGCGCCATTCTGGACGGTGCATTGATCCACATCCGCGATCTGGATGCCGAGGCCGGCATATCCCAGGCGGTTCGGGATCTCGGGCACAAGACGCAGGTCTCGGTTCCCCTACTGCGCGACGGCCGCGCGATCGGCGCGATCACGACAAGCAGCATGCGTGTCGACGGCGTTACCGGCACCCAGATCGAGTTGCTGAAAACCTTCGCCGAGCAGGCGGTGATCGCCATCACCAGCGCCGAGACATATCGCGCGTTGCAAACCCGCACGGCCGATCTTCAAGAGTTGTTGGAGCAACAAACCGCGACCGCTGAGGTGTTGGGCGTTATCAACGCCTCCCCCGGCGATCTGACGCCGGTGTTCGATGCGATATTGGAAAAGGCGATGCGTCTGTGTAGCGCGACTATTGGTGGCTTCTACCAGTACAATGGGCAGTGGTTCGATACCGTGGCATTGCGCGGCGTCACAACGGGTTTCGCCGAGTTCAGCGCGGCGAACCCGCTGTCGGCGGCGCTGGGCGGTCCACCGTCACTCATTCTTGAAACAAAACGTCCGGTGCAGGTAGAGGACATCGCCGCCACCGAACGATATCGGGACGGTTCTTCCTCGGTACCGCCGTGCGATGGTGGACGTCGGCGGCATCCGCGCAGTCCTCGACGTACCACTGTTAAAGGACGGCGCCGTCCTCGGTTTTATCGCGATCTATCGCGCGGAGCCCGGCGCGTTTCCAGAAAAGCAAATCGCCCTGCTGGAAAGCTTTGCCGCCCAGGCGGTGATCGCGATGGAAAACGCGCGGCTGCTGACGGAACAGCGGGAGGCACTGGAACGCCAGACCGCGACGGCCGAGGTGTTGCAGGTCATCAACGCCAATCCCGGCGACGTCGCCCCGGTGTTCGATTCGATCCTCGAAAGCGCGCACCGCGTCTGCGGCGCGGCGATCGGCAGCCTCTGGCTTTATGACGGCGAAATGATCCACGCCGCCGCGACCCGCGGCATGACCGAGGAAGCCGCCGTTTTGCTTCGCCAGCCGCGGCGCCCGTCCACCGCGCAGGAAAAGGTGATCCGGGAGAGGGCCCGGTTCTTTCATTCCGCCGACTTTCAGACGGACGATGTCGAGGTCAATCCGGAAATCGATGCTACGGGTGTGCGGACCATCCTCGGCGTACCGCTGGTGAAAGACGACAAAGTGGTCGGCATCATCAGCGCGCGGCGGCGGGAAGCGCGCCTGTTCTCCGACCGAGAGATCGAGCTGCTGGAGAACTTCGCGGCCCAGGCGGTGATCGCGATGGAGAACGCGCGGCTGTTGACGGAAACGCGGGAGGCGCTGGAACAGCAGACCGCGACGGCCGAGGTGTTGGAGGTGATTAACGAATCGCCGGGCGATCTGGCGCCCGTGTTCGACGCGATCCTGAACAAGGCGCATACGTTATGCGGCGCCGCGATTGGATCGCTTTACACCTGGGACGGCGAGTTTGTCTGGGCGGTGGCGACCCATGGCTTCCCGGAAGCTTATGCCGCGTTCGCGCGACAAAAAAATCCACCGAATTTCATGACTCGCCCCTTGATCGAAGGCGAACGTTACTACCACGTTCTGGATGTGAGAGCGCTTGAACCGACACAAGACATGCACGCGTCAACCTTCATGGAGCAGACGGATGCGCGCACAATCCTGTTACTTCCGCTCCGGAAGGATGGGGCATTCGCAGGCTTCATTTCCGTGGTCCGTACCGAGGTCCGCCCCTTCGTGGAGAAAGAAATCGCGCTGCTGGAAAACTTCGCCGCCCAGGCGGTGATCGCGATGGAAAACGCGCGGCTGCTGACGGAAACACAGGAGGCGTTGGAACAGCAGACCGCGACCGCCGAGGTGTTGCAGGTCATCAACGCTTCGCCTGGCGATCTGACTCCGGTGTTCGATGCGATGCTGGAAAAAGCGATGCGGTTGTGCGGGGCAGCGTTCGGGCTGCTGCGGAATTTCGACGGCGAAAGCGTTCGGACGATGGCCACGCGAGGCCTGCCCGATTCCCTCGCCGAGTTCAGCGGCCAAACCCCGCTTACTCCGCCCCCGGACAGCACCATGGGCCGGGCCCTGAAGTCCGGGCGGTCGGCGGAGGACCTCGATCTCCGGGAGACCGACCTGTACAAGACCGGCGTCCCGGGACCGCGCGCCATGGTCGATTTGGGCGGTGCACGGACGGTCCTACAGGTGCCGCTCGTCAAAGACCGCGTCTCGGTTGGCCTGTTCACGTTCTATCGCCAGGAGGTGCGAAGCTTCTCCGACAAGCAAATCGCCCTGCTGGAGAACTTCGCCGCCCAGGCGGTGATCGCAATGGAGAATGCGCGCCTGCTGACAGAGACACAGGAAGCGTTGGAACAGCAAACCGCAACGGCCGAGGTGTTGCAGGTCATCAACGCCTCGCCCGGCGATCTGGCGCCGGTGTTCGATGCCATGCTGGAAAAGGCGATGCGTCTGTGCGGCGCCGCGTTCGGTGTACTGCGCCGTTTTGATGGCGAACGTATCCAGGCTCTTGCCACCAGGGGCGTTCCCGCTGTGTACGCCGAATACAGCGCGCGAAATGAGACGATCCCGATGCCGGGTACCGGCCCGGCGCGAGCGCTGGAAACCGGTCACGCGGTCCAGACGTTGGATGTCCGCGACGGCGTTGGATACACCAGCGGGGAACCCGGTGCCCGCGCCGTGGCCGATCTGGGAGGCGCGCGCACGATAATCCACGTGCCGCTCGTCAAAGATCGGGCTGCGATCGGCTTCTTTAGTTTCTATCGCCAGGAAGTCCGCGCCTTCTCCGACAAGCAAATCGCCCTGCTGGAAAACTTCGCGGCCCAGGCGGTGATCGCGATGGAAAGCGCGCGGCTGCTGAATGAGCTCCGCACCCGCACCGACGAACTCGCGCAACGTCAGGCCGAGTTGCGCGTCACGTTCGAGAACATGGGCGACGGCGTCGCCATGTTCGACGAAACGCAGCACCTCGCCGCGTGGAACCGCAAGTTCCAGGACATCCTCGACGTACCAAATGAGATCATCGCGCGACGGCAAACGTTTACTGAATACGTCAGATATCTGGCCGAACGCGGCGAGTATGGTCCGGGCGTCGATGCTGATGAACATGTACGCATGCTCATAGAGCAAGCCGGCCAGGCCCGGTCCTATGAGCGCACTCGACCCGACGGCAGAGTGATCGAAATTCGCCACAACCCGGTGGCATCCGGCGGCTTCGTGCTGATCTACGCCGACATCACCGAACGCAAGCGCAACGAGGCCGAGATCGCCGCCGCGCGCGACGCCGCGCAGGAAGCCGCCCGCACCATCGAGGCCGCCTTCCGCGACCTCAAAACTGCTCAGGCCAACCTGATCCAGGCGGAGAAGATGGCCTCGCTCGGCCAACTCACCGCCGGCGTCGCGCACGAGATCAAGAACCCGCTGAACTTCGTCAACAACTTCGCCTCCCTGTCGGTCGATCTGCTGGCCGAACTGAAGGAAGCCGCCGCGCCCGGCTTCGCGACGCTGTCCGATGACCAGCGCGCGGAGATCGACGACGTCTCGGCCATGCTGACCAGCAACCTTCAAAAGATCACCGAGCATGGCAAACGCGCCGACGGCATCGTCAGGGCGATGCTGGAGCACTCGCGCGGTGCGTCCGGCGAACGGCGAACGGTGGATATCAACGCGCTGGTCGATGAGGCACTGAACCTCGCGTATCACGGCGCCCGCGCACAGGACCAGAGTTTCAACATCGCCCTGGAACGGGATTTCGCCGGCGGCATCGCGCCGATCGAGCTGAACCCGCAGGACATCACCCGCGTGTTCCTGAACCTGTTCAGCAACGGCTTCTACGCCGCCACCAAACGCGCCCGCGACAACGCCCCGCCCGGCTTCCAACCCACGCTCTCCGTCGTCACGCGCGACCTGGGCGACCGCGTCGAAATCCGCGTGCGCGACAACGGCACCGGCATCTCCGACGACATCCGCGAAAGCTGTTCGAGCCGTTCTTCACCACGAAGCCGACCGGCGAAGGAACGGGACTTGGCCTGTCGATCACCTATGATATCGTGACGAAACAACACGGCGGAACGATCGCGGTCGAGAGCGAGGTCGGGGAGCATACCGAATTCTCGATCAGCCTGCCGCGGCGGATGTTCGGGGCGGAAGGAACGGTGGCATGATGCCTGCGGACGGGCCCTCGGGCGGCACCGCGGAGGACACGCCGATGAGCGCGGCGCAAGCCGATACGGTCGCCGAGCTTCGGCGCGCTGTTGCGGAGTTGCGTCAGCAGCGCGACGCGGCGGCGGCGCAGACCGCGGCGCTGGGGGAGGTGTTGCGCGCGATCGCCGCCTCGCCCGACGATCCCCAGCTGGTGTTCGAACTGATCGCCCGGCGCGCCAGGGAGCTGTGCGGCGCGTCGAGCGTGGCGATCTGCGAATATGACGGCACGCTGTTGCACCTGCGCATGACCGATGGCCACGACGCGGCAGCGGACGAGCGGTGGCGCCGGTCTTATCCGCGAATTCCCGGGCCCGAACTCGTTCTTTGGACGTGCGCTGCTGGCGAACCAAACAATTCATATCCGGGATTGGCAGGCCGAACAGGCATTGCACGAGGCGGCACGCGACCTGGGCGTACGATCCGCGTTGCACGTGCCGCTGCGGCGCGATGGGAAGGCGATCGGTGTCATTGGGCTGGGCCGTTTCGAAACCGGCGGCTTCGACGACGATCAGGTCGCGTTGGTGGAGTCCTTCGCCGAACAGGCGTCGCTCGCCATCGCCGGCGCGGCGACGCAACGGGAGTTGCGGGCGCGCTCCGGCGAACTTCAGGAGTCGCTGGAATACCAGGCAGCGACAATCGACGTGCTGAAGGTGATGTCGTCCTCGACAAGCAGCACACAGCCCGTGTTTGACATCATCCTGCGGCACGCAATGAATCTTTGCGGTTGCCTGCTTGGGACCTTGCAGGAGTTCGATGGGGAACTGGTGCACATCCGCGCGGCGCACGGCTTCGCGCCCGACGCGCTCGCAGAAGTCGCACGTCAATTCCCGATGCCGCCGACACGAACGCAATTCGCTCATTGGGCCATTTTAGATAAGGAGGTCATCTATAACCGCGACCTGGACGCGATTCCGGGAAGAAGCAAGGCCCTGCGAGATCTTGGTCACAAATCCATGCTCTCCGTACCGCTCCTGCGCGAGGGTGTTGCACTTGGCGTGATTGCACTCGGCAACCCGCATGTCGACGGTTTCACCGACGGTCATATCGAGCTGCTGAAAACGTTCGCCGAGCAAGCGGTGATCGCGATCGGCAGTACGGGCGACGTTCCGCGCGTTGCAGGACCGCACCGGCGATCTTCAGGAATTGCTGGAATACCAGACCGCGATCAGCGACGTGCTGAAGGTGATCAGCCGCTCGACGTTCGATTTGCAGCCGGTGCTGGATACGCTGATGTCGACCGCCACGCGGCTGACCGACGCTGACGTGGCCGTTGCTTACACGCGCGAGGGCGATGCGTATCGCGCGGCGGCCACTTGCTCGATGTCGCCGGAGTACGAGGCATACTTCCGCGGCCGACTGGTAACGATGAATCGCGGGAACGTCGCCGGGCGGACGGTGCTTGAGGGACAGATCGTACACATCACCGACATCAGCAAGGATCCGGACTACACCTCCACTCCGGCCATTACCCTTGCGCGCGTCCGGACCGCGCTCGGCGTGCCGCTGCTACGCGAGGGCGAAACAATCGGTGTTATTGTGCTGGGCCGGCATCGGGTCGAACCGTTCACCGACCGGCAGATCGATCTCGTCAGCACTTTCGCCGACCAGGCGGTGATCGCGATCGAGAACACGCGACTGCTCGGGGAATTGCGCGACCGCACCGCCGAACTGGCCGAACGCAACAGCGCGTTCGCCGAACGCATCGACCATCAGGCCGCGACGATCGACGTGCTGAAGGAGATGTCGGCCTCGCCGGGCGACGCGCAGCCGGTATTCGATCTGATATGCCGCCAGGCCGCGGCGCTGCTGAATGTCAGGGGCGTGACGTTGTTCGAATATGATGGGCACTTGGTCCATCTTCGCGCGAATCCCAGTATCGAGCAGATGCTCGGTGACGCCAGACACGAAGCCTATGCAGTCTATAAAGACATGTTCCCAATGGTGCCCGACCGCGGGTCGCTGACCTGTCGGGCCATTCTGGACGGAACGATCGTCCACATTCGCGATCTGGCGGCGGAGCCCGGAATTTCGCAGGCGGTTCGCGATTTCGGGCACAGGACGCAGGTCACGATCCCGCTGATGCGCGACGGACGCGCGATCGGCGCGATCACGACCATAAGCCTGGAGGCGGACGGGGTCTCCGACACGCAGATTGAACTGCTGAAGACCTTCGCCGAGCAGGCGGTGATCGCCATCGGCAGCGCCGAGACGTATCGCGCCTTGCAGGAACGCACCGCCGCGCTGGCGCAACGCAACAGCGAGTTCGGCGAGCGAATCGAGCAGCAGGTCGCGACAATCGACGTGTTGAAGGTGATGTCGGCCTCACCCGGCGATCCGCAGCCGGTGTTCGATCTGATCGTCGAACGGGCACGCGCGTTCTGCGCTGCGACGGTCTCATCATTCGCGCTGTTCGACGGTGAAAAACTCCACCTGCATGCCTACACTGGCACCTTCACTGGGGATGACCGGGCCTATGAGGCGATGTTCCCGATGCCGGCCAATTCCACCACCATCTTTGGCCGGGCGATCCTCACCCGCGATACCGTGCAGATACCGGATTCGCGTGCAGACCCGGAATATGCGTTCAGGGCCTCGTCTTACTCTGGCGCAGCGGTACCATTGCTGCGCGCGGGAACCGCGATCGGCGCCATTGCCCTCGGCCGACCCAAATTGGGCGAATATTCCGCCACGCAGATCGAGCTGCTGAAGACGTTCGCGGAACAAGCGGTCATCGCCATCAGCAGCGCCGAGACGTATCGTGCGTTGCAGGAACGCACCGCGGCGCTGGCGGAGCGCAACAGCGAGTTTGGCGAGCGGATCGAGCAGCAGGCCGCGACCATCGACGTGTTGAAGGTGATGTCGAGCACACCGGACGACACCCAGCCGGTGTTCGACCAGATCGTCCGCCGTGCCAAGGAACTGTGCAACAGCAACACTGCCATGTTGTTCCAACTCCGCGATGGGTTGGTCCATTTCGGTGCAATATCCAGCGATCGCGATTTGAAAACGCCGGCGTACGCGGCCTACATGGCGCAATATCCCATGGCGCCCACGCGAGGGTCCGTCATCTGCCGGACGATTCTCGACAGCCAGATCATCCACATCAAGGACGTCGACGCCGAACCCGGTCTGTCTCCGGCCGTGCGCGCGCTGATCAAGGATGGGATCTACAAATCGCAGGTGGCGATTCCGCTCATTCGCGATGGGCAGGCGATCGGATGCATCTCGCTCAGCGCGGCGTTGCCGGGCGGCTACACCGACAGCCAGATCGCCCTGCTACAGACCTTCGCCGAGCAAGCGGTGATCGCCATTGGCACCGCCGAAACGTACCGCGAATTGCAGGAACGCACCGCGGCGCTGGCGCAGCGCAACAGCGAGTTCGGCGAGCGGATCGAGCAGCAGGCCGCGACGATCGACGTGTTGAAGGTGATGTCGAGCACGCCGGACGATACGCAACCTGTGTTCGACCAAATTTGCCGCCGCGCGACGGAGCTATGTAATGGCGTCGGCACGGCACTATTCGAATTCGACGGCAATATGGTCCACTTCCGCGCCATTCAGCACCGGTCGATGGACCCGACGGCACTTGCTGCGTATGCCGCGATGTTCCCCATGGCGCCCACACGGGAGTCTCTTACATGCCGGTCCATCCTGGACAAGCAGATCGTCCATGTCCGGGACGCGCAAATCGAAACCGGGCTATCGCCGACCGTGCGCAATGTGAACTCGAAAGCAGGGCAGCGGTCCCATCTGACCATCCCCCTAATGCGCGACAATCAGGTCATTGGCGCCATCTCGCTTGGGGCCGAAGAGCCAGGCGGCTTCTCCGACAGCCAGGTCGCACTGCTGCAAACCTTCGCGGAACAAGCGGTGATTGCCATCACCAGCGTCGCCAACTTCCGGGCATTGCGTGAACGCACCGAAGCGCTGGCCCGCTCGGTCGCCGAACTCCAGGCGCTGGAGGAGGTGCTGCGCGCGGTCAATTCCTCGCTCGACCTCGACACCGTGCTGGAAACCATCGTCAGCCGCGCGGTGCGGCTGTCGCGCTCCGATGAAGGCACGATCTACGAATTCGACGCCGAGGAACAGGTGTTCGTGCCTAAGTCGGCGTTCGGGATGAGCGAGGAGCGGGTGGCGCTGTTGCGCGACCGGCGGATCAGGTTGGGCGAGACCCATCTCGGCCGCAGCGCGGTGCTGCGCGCGCCGGTGTTCACCGACGACGTGCAGCACGACGCCTCCGTTCCGAACGCCGCCGAGGCGTTGCCCGGCATCCACGCCGTGCTTGCGGTGCCGCTGCTGCGCGACGATACGGTGATCGGCGGCCTGGTGATCCGCCGGCACACCGAAGATGGTTTCCCGCCCGCCACCGTCACGCTGATGCAGACCTTCGCCGGCCAGGCGGTTCTGGCGATCGAGAACGCGCGGCTGTTCCAGGAACTCGCCGCGCGGGGCGAGGAAGCCCGCCGCGCCCGCATCGCCGCCGAGACCGCGCTGTCCGATCTGCGCCGCACCCAGGACCGGCTGGTGCAGACCGAGAAGCTGGCCTCGCTCGGGCAACTGACGGCGGGCATCGCGCATGAGATCAAGAACCCGCTGAACTTCGTCAACAACTTCTCCGATCTGTCCGTTGATTTGCTGGAGGAACTGCACGAGGCGGTGGCGCCGGACAAACTCGATCTGCTGCCGGAACTGCGGGCGGAGATCGACGAGATCACCACCACCCTGAAGGGCAACCTGGAGAAGATCGCCCAGCACGGCCGGCGCGCCGATAGCATCGTGAAGAATATGCTGCTGCATTCGCGAACCGGTCCCAGCGAGCACCGCGCGATCGACCTGAACACGACGGTCGAGGAAGCGCTGAACCTGGCTTACCACGGCGCACGGGCGGAAACGCCGGGGTTCAACATCACGATGGAAAAGGATCTCGATCCGGCGGCGGGCTCGGTCGAATTATTTCCGCAAGAATTCATCCGGGTGATGTTGAACCTGATCAACAACGGCTTCTACGCCGCGCATAAGCGCGCCAATCGTGAAGCCCAACAGGGCTTCGAGCCGACGCTGCGGTTGACCACGCGCAACAAGGGGGATCAGGTGGAAATCCGCGTGCGCGACAACGGCACGGGAATACCGCAAGACGTCCGCGAGAAGATTTTCGAACCGTTCTTCACCACCAAGCCGGCGGGGGAGGGGACGGGGCTCGGCCTGTCACTCAGCTACGATATCGTCGTCAAACAGCATAATGGACAATTGACCGTGGACAGCCAGATCGACAGCCACACCGAATTCGTCGTCACCCTGCCGCGCCGGATGCCAGTCGGCGAGGGAGGCCGCACATGACCGTCAGGGTGCTGGTCGTCGATGACGAACCGGACGTCGAAACGTTGTTCCGTCAGCAGTTCCGGCGCGAAGTGCGCCAGGGGCTCTACACATTGGATTTCGCGCTGTCGGGGAAGGCGGCGCTGGAAATGCTCGCTGACCATGTCGGCGAGGAGATCATTCTGCTGGTTTCGGACATCAACATGCCGGGGATGACCGGGCTGGAATTGCTGCCGGCCGTGAAGCAGAAGCGGCCCGATCTGCCGGTGTTCATGATCTCCGCTTATGGCGACGCCAGATACGGTCGCGCTGGCGATGCAACGCGGGGCGAACAAGTTCCTGGCAAAGCCGGTGGATTTTTCCCAGTTGAAGCAGGACGTAAAGGCGGTGATGGGGGAGATCGAGGGCAACTGAATCTCCCACCCACGAAGTGGGAGGGGTTAGGGGAGGGTGGTGCGTGCGGCACGCAAAACCCTCCCCTGGCCCTCCCGCAAGCGGGAGGGGGAAGTCACCCGTCGGGGATTTTCATCGGCCGTAATACAGCGTGACGGTGTGGGTCGCCTGGGCGAAGAACAGCCAGCGCTCGACATAGACGCCCAGCGCGGCGGCTACCGCGGCGAGCACCAGCAACACCTGTTCCGCCCGGCCGGCCAGCACGCTGCCCAGCAGTAATAGCAGCACCGGCGCTGCGAAGCCGAGGCAAAGGGCGATCGTGCGCAGCCGGGATGCGTGCTTGCGTGCGACGGCGTAACCCATTTCGCGCAGCAGGTAGTTCTCTTCGGTGTGTGGGGACTCCAGCATGCGCACCCGACCCAGCGCGCCCAGCCCCGTCGCACTCTCGATCGTTGCGACCGGCGCAGCGGCATCGATCTGCCGCCAATAGGCAAGCTTCGCCATCCCCGCGCCGGCGGCCAGCACCACGGCGATCGCCGCGACCCAGCGTGCCGCATCGGCATTGTCCAACGCGACCGCGGCGGCGAGCCAGGCGGCTCCGGTGAACAACGCCAGCAAGAGCAGGTTCGGCGGCACCAGCCGATGGTGCCACTGCCGTATCGGCTTCAGCGTGGCGTAGATCATCGCCTGGCAGGCCACGGTCGCCAAGCCGCACGCCGCCGCCAGCAATCCCAGGACCGCCGCCACTCCGCTTCCCGCCCCGGCGAACCACCATGCAAGCGCAAAGCCCAGAGCCGGCAGGTAGGTCAGCAGCGCCATGATGCCCTCACGCGACAGCCACGACGTGCGCCATTGCGAGATCGAGCGCCAGGCGCGTTCCGGACGTCCCAGGTGGAATGTCGATGCGAGCAATCCAATGGTGCTGAGCGCCAGTGCGGCGAGGATTGCCGGAATGCCGAACCATGGCGACGCCGGAAGCAGCCGCAGCGCGTTCAGAATGCCGAGCCACGCCAGCATGCCGTAGCCGACGCCCGACGCGGTGGTCAGCAGGATAACAGAGAAGGCAGGGTTCATCGGGATAGCACTCGATCGATCCAGCGCAACACGCTGTTGCCACCGGTGGGGCGCGCTGTTTCGACCGGCGCGGCGGCGACCGGGCGGCGGCGCGGCGGCAGGTATTTGTTCACCGGTTTGGTCCCCATCTCCGGCATCAGGTCGTAGCCGCCGCGCTCGGCAACCAGTTGCGACACCGCGCTGCCCGGATCGCCGAGGTCGCCGAAATGTCGCGCCCGGGCCGGGCAGGTGGCGACGCAGGCTGGGACGCGTTCCTGTTCGGGCAGGTTGGTGTTGTAGATGCGGTCGATGCACAGCGTGCATTTGCGCATTACGCCCTGGTCTTCGTCGAATTCGCGGGCACCGTACGGGCAGGCCCAGGAGCATAACTTGCAGCCGATGCAGATGTCGGCGTTGACCAGCACGATACCGTCCTCGGCGCGCTTGTAGCTGGCGCCGGTGGGACAGACGGTGACGCAGGGCGGGTCTTCGCAATGCAGGCAGGAGCGCGGGAAATGCACGGTGCGGCTGTCGGGGCCGGTGCCGGCTTCGTAGGTGTGCACGCGGTTCAGCCAGACGCCGTCAGGATGGTCCTGATAGGCGTTGAAATCGGTCAGCGGCCCGGAATGGCCAGAGGTGTTCCACTCCTTGCAGTTCACCGCGCAGGCGTGGCAGCCGACGCAGGTGTCGAGGTCGATGACGAGGCCGAGTTTCTTCGCGCCGGGAGGTGGGATGCTGGTCATGGCGATCAAATCCTCTCCCGCTTGGGGGAGAGGTCGCCGCGTAGCGGCGGGTGAGGGTGATCGGGTCGCTCCATAGCACCGCTTTGCTGCGTGCCGACCCGATCACCCTCACCCTCGATGCTTCGCATCTCGACCTCTCCCGCTCCCGCGGGAGAGGTTTTTGGTACGGCGTAGTGCAGCGTGTGTGGGGCGGCCTTCATGCCGGGGGGATGATGCAGCGCCGCCGGATGCGGCACCGTCTCGGCGGGGCCGTCGGCTTTTTCCACCCGCACGCGCAGGTCGTACCATGCCGCTTGGCCGGTGACCGGGTCGGCGTTCAGCACGCGCCCGCCGGCGAGGAATTCCGAGATCACGTGGTTCAGCAGGAAGCCGCGTTCGGATTCCGGCGCGTTGTCCGATAGGTTCCATGCGCCGCGGCGCTTGCCGATTGCGTTCCAGGTCCACACCGTGTCGGGATTGACTCCCTCCATCAGCCGAATTTGACATTTCAGCCGGCCGTTGCGGCCGATCACCCAGACCCAGCCATCGTCCTCGATGCCCAGCGCGGCGGCGGTGCCGCGGTGCATGTAGAGCCGGTTGTGACTATAGATCTGCCGCAGCCAGGCGTTCTGCGAGTGCCACGCATGGTACATCGCCATCGGCCGCTGCGTCACCGCATGCAGGGGATACGCCGCCTGTTCCGGCAACGCTTGCTCGAACGGGGGATACCAGATCGGCAGCGGATCGAAGTGTTTCCGCACTCGCTCGCGCTGCGCGTCCGGTGGCTGGACCGGACCATGGCCCTCGGCGGCGAGGCGGAATTTCTGCACCGGCTCGCTATAAAGCTGCAACACGATCTGCGCTGTGCTGTCGATCAGCCCCAGCCGCTTGGCGTCTTTCAGATAGGCTGCATTGGCATGCTTGTAGTACAGCGCCTCGGGTTTGTGGTGATACGACCAGAAGCAGCCGTTATCGACATAGCGCTGCAATTGCTCTGGGTTGGGGGCGCCGACGCCTTCGCCTTTGCCGTCGGCGCCGCGGAAACCCGCGAGTGGCCCGACGCCGGGGCGGCGTTCGTGGTTGGCGATGTAGGCCGCGTAGTCGCGATACAGCGCGCTGCCGTCCGGCTTGACGAAGCCGGGCAGTTTCAGCCGCGCGCCCAGGTCGATCAGCACGTCCTGGAACGGGCGCACGTCGCGGTCGGGCGGCAGTACCGGCTGACGGATGGAATCCGCCGGGCCTTCCGGGCTGCCGATCGGCCGGTCCAGCAACGAAATGCAGTCCCACCGCTCCAGATACGTCGTGTCGGGCAGGATCAGGTCGGCGTAGGCGACCGTCTCGGAATAGAACGCATCGGAGTAGATGATGTGCGGGATGCGGTAGCCGCCGGCCGGGTCCTTGTCGGCCAGCATGCGCGCTGCCTCCCCCGGGTTCATCGAGGAGTTCCACGCCATGTTGGCCATGTACATGAACAGCGTGTCGATCTTGTACGGGTCGCCGGCGTGCGCGTTGGCGATCAGCGTGTGCATCAGGCCGTGCGCCGACATCGGCGCGTCCCAGGTGAACGCCTTGTCGATGCGCACCGGGGTGCCGTCGGCTTCCAGCAGCAGATCCTCGGGGCCGCGCGGGTAGCCCAGCGCCATGCCGGGCAGCATGGTGTCGGGCTTGGCGCCTTTGCCGGAGGGCTGTGGCCCGGGCGGCATCGGCCGCGGATACGGCGACTTGTAGCGCCACGAGCCGGGGGTATCGATCGCACCCAGCAGCATTTGCAGCAGGTGGATGGCGCGGCAGGTGTGGAAGCCGTTGGAGTGTGCCGAGATGCCGCGCATCGCATGCATCGCCACCGGCCGTCCGAGCATTTTTTCGTGCCGCCGGCCCGACGTATCGGTCCACGGCTGGTCCAGTTCGATCGCTTGCTCGAACGCGACGTCGGCGATTTCGCGGGCTATGCGGCGGATGGTGGCGGCGGGGATGCCACAGGTCTCCGCGACAACCCCCGGCGCGTAGCGGCCGTCCAGGTAACGTTCCGCGAGCAGATGGAAAACCGGTCGGGCGCGGCGTCCGTCGGGTAGCGATATGTCGCCGGCAATTTGCGGCTGCATCTCCGGGGTGGCGGCGTCGATCGCGGTGCCGCTGAGGCGGTCCCAGGCCAGGGGTTTGCCGTCCGCGTCGCGGGCGAATAACCCGTCATCCGCGCCTCCCGGATTCTGCACCACCAGCCAGGCAGCGTTGGTGTAGCGGGCGAGGAAATCCAGATCGATGCGGTCGGCTTGCAGCAATTCGTGCACCAGCGACAGCACGAACAGGCCGTCGGTGCCGGGGCGGATGCCGACCCACTCGTCGGCGACCGCGGAATAGCCGGTCTTCACCGGGTTGACCGAGACAAACTTCGCCCCCCGCTCTTTCAGCTTGGCGATGCCCAGCTTGATCGGGTTGGAATCGTGGTCCTCGGCGACTCCGAACATCAGCAGGTATTTCGTGCGTTCCCAGTCCGGATCGCCGAATTCCCAAAAACTGCCGCCGACCGAGTAGAGCCCGCCCGCCGCCATGTTGACCGAACAGAACCCGCCATGCGCGGCGAAATTGGGGGTGCCGAATTGCTTGGCCCACCAGCCAGTGAAGGACTGGCTCTGGTCGCGCCCGGTGAACAGCGCCAGCTTGCGAGGCTCCGTCGCGCGGATGTCGCCTAGCCATTGCGCCGCCAGCGCCAGTGCCTCCTCCCACTCGATTTCACGGAAGTCGCCGGCGCCGCGGTCGCCGGTGCGTAACAGGGGCTTGGTCAGCCGGGCAGGGGAGTAGTGGTTCATGATGCCGGCGGAGCCTTTGCCGCACAGCACGCCGTGGTTCACCGGATGGTCGGGGTTGCCCTCGATGTAGCGGATGCGGCCGTCCTTCAGGTGGACGCGGATGCCGCACCGACAGGCGCACATGTAGCAGGTGGTGGTCTTCATTGTGTCGGAGATCGTTGGAGACGTGTCGATCGTCTCCACCGGGCGCATGAAGCCGGAGGTCCGTGAGGCTGCCGAGTCGGCCAAGTCGTTCTCCTCCCTCAGCCGTGCGCGCGGGGCCGGGGCGGAGCGATGGTGCCCGCCTTGCGCCGCGTCTTCACGGTGTCGTGTACGCCGGTTGTGGCGGCTTGGTAGGGGTTGTCCGGCAAGCCGTTAGCGCCACCATGCCCCGGCAGGGATGAAATTTCTACCCACCTGCGCGGAAATGGCTGATTGTTGCGCCGTGATAAGACCGGCCACGATGGTCCGGGTCATCCGCCAATTCACGCGCCGTCGAGGATTTGAACGATACAGAACCCCAAAAGCCGGTAGTTCTATTCAATACCTGTGGGTACGACGGTCACCAACTACGGGTGATATGGAGGTGCTAGATGGCCGCAGGTTCGTCGGATCAGCCTGTCCCCCGACGCCGGTGGTGGATCGGCATCCTGCTGGGCTCCGGGGTGCTGATCAACTACTTCGATCGGATCAACCTGTCGGTTGCCGGACCCCAGTTGCAGCAGGCCTTCGGGATCGACGCCGCGCAATTGGGTTGGCTGTTCAGCGCCTTTTTCTGGTCCTACGCCGTGATGCAGATTCCGACGGGCCTGATCCTGGACCGTTTCGGCGTGACGCCAATCGGACGCATCGGAGCGATACTTTGGTCGGCGGGCACCGCGCTGACCACGCTCGCCGGCGGCTTTGGCGGAGTGCTCTGTGCCCGTGTATTGCTGGGTGTCGCGGAAGCGCCGGCATTCCCGGCGAACGCCAAGGCCACCGGCTATTGGTTCCCGCGCACCGAGCGCGCGATGGCTACGTCGATCTTCGATGCTGCCGCGAAATTTTCCAATGTCATAGGCGCGCCGCTGGTGGCCGTGACCGTCGTTCATTTCGGCTGGCGCGGCGCCTTCTGGGCCACCGCCACGTTGAGCTTTCTCTACTTCATCGCCTTCTATGTGTTCTATCGCGATCCCAGTGCCGATAAGCACCTGGCCCCGCGAGAGTACGAATACATCCGCGCAGGAGGCGGCGCTCCGGAAGGCGCATCGTCGCGTGGCGCGGGAGCCATGCTTGGCTACCTGCTGCGTAGCCGGAAGGTCTGGGGCCTCACCATCGGTTTCGCCGCTTACGGCTACTCGTTTTATCTGTTCCTGACCTGGCTGCCCGGTTATCTCGTGCACGAACTGCACATGAGCCTGATCAGCTCTGCCGGATACACGACGATCCCCTGGATCGTGGCGACCATTACCGATCTGGCCATTGGCGGCTGGCTCATCGACCACTTGATTTCACGCGGCTATGGCGAGACGCGCGTGCGCCAATCGGTACTGGTGCTTGGGATGTTGACCGGGTTGGCGGTGTTCGGCGCCGCTTTCACGACGAACGCGGGATGGGCAATCATGTGGATCTCGATCGCGCTCGGCGGATTGGCGGCAGCGGCGCCGGTTGGCTGGTCCATTCCGTCGTTGATCGCGCCGAAGGGTGGCACCGGAACGATCGGTGGCATTATGAATTTCTTCAACAACCTGATGGGTGGCGTGGCGCCCATCGCCACCGGCTACATCGTCGGTGCGACGAACTCCTTCAATGGGGCCTTTCTGGTGGCTGGAGTGGTGTTGCTGGTCGGTATCCTCTCCTATGTTTTCCTGTTGGGCGAGATTACGCCGTTGCCGGACTATGAAGCCGCGCGCCCCGCTGTCGCGGCTAACAGAACGGTGCAGGCGGGACGAACGTGAACTGGTGGCAGACGGACGCGGCTGGTTGATCCAAGCAGCGGCGTCAATCAAGTTTCAAGTGACTCGGTATGACAGCGGAATCCAATATCGGCTACATCGTGGACGGTGACCTGCCATTTCGTGAAGCTCTGAGCCAGCTTCTGGCGTCACTGGGCTTGCGTGCGATCGCGTTCGCATCGGCCGGGGAGTATATGGCGTTCCCGCGGCCGGACCTGCCGGCTTGCCTGATCCTGGATGTCAGACTTCCGGATACGAATGGTTTGGATTTTCAGCAGCAGATCGCCCAAGGGGCCCATCCGCCGGTCATATTCATTACCGGCCATGGAGATATTCCGTCGTCGGTTCGTGCCATCAAGCGTGGCGCCATCGACTTTCTAACCAAGCCATGCCGCGAGGCGGATCTGGCAGCAGCCATTCGTGCAGCGCTCGAGCAGGATTGTAAATTGCGGTTGGAAAGGGCGCAGCATGTGGAGCTGCGGCAACGTCTTTCGTATCTGACGCCGCGTGAACGCGAGGTACTTCCGCTGGTGGTCAGCGGTTTGCTCAACAAGCAGGCGGCGGTCGAGCTCGGCATCAGCGAAATTACCTATCAAATTCACCGCGGGAAAGTGATGCGCAAGATGCAAGCCGCTTCGCTCGCGGATCTGGTCCGGATCGCGGAACGACTTGAAATACCTCTCGCTCGGTCCCGTTTCACGGCGGCACATCGGTATGGCCGGGTGTCGCAGGAGTTGCGTCGCTGATTTAGGTGACGCCCAACAATAGACGCAGCGGTTGCCGCCCAGACCGCGCCCCGTCATGGCCGGCCTTGTGCCGGCCATGACGGGGGAGGTGATCAGCGTGCCGCCAATCGACTCGTTCATTGTTGCGTGTCGCCTTAATACCCTGATTCGCAATTACGGTGACGTATTACGGTGCAAGAACCTTCTAGTATAATTGCGGCGCTTCCTCAGCTTCGCAAGGAGCATGTGTAGGTCGCGACGCGTGAAGGTCCACTTAAACGGCTTGGCAGCCCGCTGATAGCGAGCCTGGAAGGCCATCACAGCGTGCTTCAGATCGGCCAGGCTGTCAAAGCTGCTCGGCGTGAGCAGCTTCCGCTGGACGATGGAAAAGTAGACCTCGATTTGGTTGAGCCAACTGGCGTGAACAGGGGTATGAACCAGAACGACGTTGGGCCACTTGGCGCGAAGCTGCTCGGCGGCACGTTGGCCGCGATGGCACGAGCCGTTGTCGGTGACCAGGAATACGCGGCGTGCCGACCGGTAAGGCTTCTGTCCCATGATCTGACCGACCAGGCGATGGAACGCGGCAATGCTGTTCCTGCGTTCGCAACGGCCAAACAATCTGGCCCGGTGTACGTCCCATGCGGCGAGATAGGCCAAGGCGCCGGCACGTACATATTCGTGCTCGACGTAGATCGGGCGCCCGGGTGCTGGCGGCAAGGACGGATGTTTCCGCCGCCTTGCCTGGATGCTGGTCTTCTCGTCGATGCAGAGCACGTAATCCCGTGGCCCCAGCGCTGCACCTTTCCAGCGACGCTGATACAGATCGATGACTCGGCCGGCCTTGCGGGCAAACTGCGGGTCGCGGGGGAAGATCCAACTGCGATGGCGCCAGGGGCGCAATGCGTCCTGGCCGAGCCAGCGCCACAGCGTGGTGCCGCTGATCTTCGCGACAATGCCGCTCGCCACCGCCTCCTGGCGCAGGTCGGCGACGGACCGATGCGCGAGCGGCAGGCCACGACGGGATGGCAGCTCACAAGCCAGCGCCTTGATCGCCACCACCGCATCGGGGGGAAAAGCGGGCTGGTCGCCCGCCCCGGGGCCGCTCTTCGAGGCCAGGCAGTCGCTCAACCCAAAAGCGGTGGCGCCACTTGCTGGCGATCTGGCGCGGCATGCCGAGCTGAGCCGCGATCTGGTCGTTGCCAAGGCCCTGGCTCGCCAACAGCACCACCTTCGCACGCATGACATCGCGATACGGCGACCTATATTCCTTGCAGCGAGCCTCCAGTTCCGCTCGCTCCTGCTCGGTCAGGCGGATCACGAAAGGGCTCCGTCTGGGCATGGTCGGTCCTCCTGAGGGAGGAGAACCTTGTCACGACTGCACGAGTCGGCCCAAAATACGTCACCGTATTTATGAAACAGAGTACTTAGTTGCCGGTCTCGCCTGTTCAGTCGGCCAGCCCCACCAGTGAACCGCTTCCGTGTAGCTGCGCGGCAAGATTGTCCAGAACGATCTCGCCCATCGCAATCCGCGTCTCTACGGTTGCACTCGCGCGATGTGGTTGCAGAACGACGTTGTCGAGCCGCAGGAGTGCCTCGGGCACGTTGGGTTCGTCCACGAACACGTCCAGCCCCGCGGCCCGGAGCCGGCCGGTCACCAGTGCCGTGACCAGCGATTGCTCGTCAACAATGCTGCCGCGGGCAACATTGATGAGGATACCGTTCGGCCCAAGTGCTTCAAGCACCGGAGCATTGACGATGCCATGCGTTTGCGGGCCCGCGGACGCTGCGACGATCAAGGCATCGGACTGGCGGGCAAGATCGACCAGGCTTGGAACGAACGTATATGGCACGTCGGCGATTGGTCGACGGTCCTGATAGGCGATGGACATTTCGAAGCCTGCCGCGCGGCGCGCGATGGCGCGGCCGATCCGGCCCATGCCAAGAATGCCCAACCGCTTGCCAGTGACGGAGTGTGCCAGAGGCAGGCCGTCCCCATGGGGCCAGCGCCCCGCATGGACAAAGCGGTCGCCGGCGCAAACCTGGCGGAAGACCGCCAACATCAGCGCGATACCCAGATCGGCGACGTCGTTGGTGAGTACGCCTGGTGTGGTCGTCACACGAATGGAGCGGCTGCGGGCATAGTCCAGATTGACCGCATCCGTACCGACGCCGTTGATCGTGACGATCTCCAGCTTCGGCAGCACTTCCATCAGCGATGTGCTGGCGCCGGTGCGGCCGCCGGTGACGATCGCGCGGATGTTGGACGCGACGGACCGCACGAAAGCGGCCTTGTCCTGTGCTGCAAAATAGCGATGCACGCGATAGTTTGCGTCCAGCTTGTCCTCTATTTCGGGCATCATGGCCTCGATCAGCAGGATTTCCGGTTTCATTTTCTTGCCTCCAGGCTGGTGCCATTGCCGTTCCGGGCGCCGATCAGACGAATGAGACTGTCGGCGGTCTGGCCGGCCGGCGGTCCAACATCGAAGGTAAGAGGAAATTCGCCGGGGCCAGGTTCTTCCAGCGTGTCCATCTGGCTTTGCAACAAACTCGCCGGCATGAAATGGCCGACGCGGCTTGTCAGCCGTTGCGCGATAAGGTCACGGCCGCCGCGCAGGTAGACCAAACGCACCTCTGGCCGATCGCCGATGATGATATCGCGGTAGGATCGCTTGAGCGCTGAACAGGTGATAATCCCAGGCTGCTGCCTGGCGCGCTGGCCGTCGATCCAGGCAGCGACGCGTTCGAGCCAAGGTAGCCGGTCGACGTCGGTCAACGGCGTTCCGGCGCTCATCTTGGCGACGTTAGCTGCCGGATGCAGCGAATCGCCTTCTTCGAAGGCCCAACCAAGGCGATCGGCCAACGCCTGCGCGAGCGTTGATTTGCCCGCCCCCGACACCCCCATGATCACCAGGACCGGCGGACAGCCCCGATGAGCATGCGGATTGTCCAGACGCTGGACGCCGGTTGCGTCGGCCACAAAGACCGCATCGGCGCGACCAATGAAGAGGCCGCAATCGACCACCCCAACAATGCTTTTGATGCGGCTCTCCAGCCGCGCCGGGTTGGCGATCGGACCAAAATAGCAGTCGAGAATCTGGTTGCCGCTGTCGGTGACGAACGGGTCGCCCGATGATGTCAGACGCGGCGAGACGCTGGCGCCCAGCACTGCGAGGTCGGTCCAGGTCGCGTTCAGCCCGAATGCGACAACTTCCACTGGGACCGATGACTGCGTTCCCAACCGGTCCACGACCTTGGTGCTGTCCACGATAATTGTGAGACGCCGGCTGGCGGCGGCAACGATCTTCTCTCGCAGCAGCGCGCCGCCGCGGCCCTTGATCAGATTGAGCGTGCCATGCTCCACCTGGTCCGCACCGTCTATGGTAAGATCGATCTGCCCGCGTTTTCCAATCGATGCGAGCGGGATGCCGGCTGCTTTCGCTTGTGCTGCCGTCCGCTCCGACGTGGGAACGCCAACAAACCGCAACCCCTCACGACGGCGCCTTGCCAGGGCATCGACCGCGAACTTTGCCGTCGATCCGGTGCCGAGGCCGACGACCATGTCTTGCTGCACCAAGGCCACGGCCGCTTCCGCAGCCGCCGCCTTGAAGACATCCAGTGCCGCGGTGTTTGATACTGCGACATCCATCATCGTTGATCCGCACCGGATGTGGCGCCGCGGCGGATTGCGGTGATGGCGGCCTGGTAGTCGCCGGTCTCGAAGATCGCCGATCCAGCCACGATTGCGTTGGCGCCGGCCGTTGCCGTCAGGCCGGCCGCTTGTTCGGTTTCTCCGCCATCGACCTCGATTACCGGATCAAGGCCGCGCTGCACACACATCGCTCGGATCCTCCTTATTTTGGGTAGCATTTCGGGCAGGAACGGCTGGCCACCGAATCCGGGATTCACTGTCATGACCAGGATCACGTCGCACAGATATAGAACATATTCGATCAGTTCCGGCGGGCTGGCTGGGTCGATCACCACCCCTGCCTTCTTGCCGAGCGCCTTGATCCGAGTGAGCACCCGATGGAGGTGAATGGTCGAGCCAGGATCGGCGTGAACCAGCAGATGGTCGGCACCGGCCTCGGCGAAGGTGGCGATGTAGCGCTCGGGTTCGACGATCATCAAATGTACGTTCAGTGGCTTTGCCGTGCAGGACCGGATAGCCTGCACAACGGCGGGTCCGATGGTAATATTCGGCACGAAGCGGCCATCCATCACGTCCACATGGATCCAGTCGGCGCCGGCGGCGTCCACGGCACGGATCTCATCGCCCAATCGGGTGAAATCGGCCGAGAGTATCGATGGTGCCACCACAATCGGCTGCATGACTGCGACCTTGCTTCAGTCCGGTTCGATGGCGTGCCGACACCCACAACGCTTGACGCGAAAAGCCAAGAATGAGTTGAGCAAAGCGCAGGTGGGTCCGGGCTTGCGCACCGACCATAAAATGTTTCTGTTATATCGACCCGCTGAATTATCGGCCGTCGGCGGTATCGCACGGCCCGCCCCAGCCGTCATGGCCGAGTCAAGCCCGGCATGACGGCTGGGGCGGGCCGTTTGAAGTCGGGTCGGAGTCCAATCCGGTACCGTTATGTCCGGCCCATCGCGGTGAAAAAAATCGCATGAACGTTCCATACGATGCCGCGGCTTCGACCTACCCTTATGTCAGCAACGCGAGCAGCGACCCAGGATGGAGGCGCCCTGCGAGATGAATGCCGCCGGAACTGGTGGAGTATGGCCGATCAGCAGCGCCGAGGCCGGGTCCACAGGATGTCAGTTCGTTGACGCTCCCGGCGAGAACGCCGGTGGGGCCGGATTCTGGCGGGCCAGAGCTTGCGCCCCATCGTCCCACCTCCATCTTTGGTGGTCACGGGATTGGAGCGCAGACGGGATGAGAGCGACGGGCCGCGATCGCGCCGGATGATGCGTCCTAACATTGGGAGGGATCGACATGAACACCCAGTCCGACTTGGATCAGCTTGCGATCAATACAATGCGGATGCTGGCGGTAGACGCCGTGCAAAAGGCAAAGTCGGGCCATCCCGGCACGCCGATGGATGCCGCCCCGACCGCTTACACGCTGTGGCAGCGTGTGCTGCGCTATGATCCAACGGACCCCGGATGGATCAACCGCGATCGCTTTGTCCTGTCCAGCGGCCATGCCTCCATGCTGATCTACAGCCTGATCTACCTCGCCGGCATCAAGGCTGTCGCTCCCAGTTATGAGGGGGCTCAACGCGATGCGATCACGCTGGACGACATCAAGACCTTCCGGCAGGCGGGCAGCCGTTGCCCTGGCCACCCGGAATACGGCTGGATATCCGGTGTCGAGACCACCACGGGTCCGCTGGGCCAGGGGGCGGCGACGAGTGTCGGCATGGCGATTGCGGGGAAGTGGCTGGGAGCCACCTATAATCGCCCAGGCTTCGATCTGTTCGATTTCAATGTTTACGCGCTGTGCGGTGACGGGGACACGATGGAGGGTATCACAAGCGAGGCCGCCTCGACTGCCGCGCATTTGCGCCTGTCCAATCTATGTTGGATTTATGACAGTAACCGCGTGACGATCGAGGGACATACCGATCTTGCTTTGTCTGAGGATGTCGCGGGCAGATACCTGGCTTATGGCTGGAACGTCCTTAGCGTTGGCGATGCGAACGATACCGAACGGCTGCAACAGGCGTACGAGACTTTCCTGCGTACCGAGGACCGTCCGACACTGATCATTGTGCACAGCCATATCGGTTACGGCTCGCCGCACAAGCACGATTCCGCTGAAGCGCATGGCGAGCCGCTGGGCGAGGATGAAGTGCGCCTGGTCAAGAGTTTCTTCGGCTTCGATCCGGCGCAGAGCTTCGTGGTTCCCGACGGCGTGCGCCAGCACTTCACCGACCAGATCGGTGCGCGCGGCGCGCGGCTCAACGCGGCGTGGCAATCGATGTTCAAGCAGGTACCGCGACCAATATCCGGACCTGGCGGAACAGATCGACTGCATGACGGATCGGACACTGCCCGCCGGATGGGAGTCGGTGCTTCCAGTCTTTCCAGCGGACGACAAGGGAATCTCGACGCGCGATGCATCGGGCAAGGCGCTGAACGCGGTCGCCGCTCGTATTCCCTGGATCATGGGCGGTGCGGCGGACCTCTCGCCGAGCACCAAGACGCGGCTGACATTCGAAGGTGCCGGCGATTTCGAGGCCACTGCTCCCGTGGGGTCTTATGCCGGCCGTAACATGCACTTCGGTGTTCGCGAGCATGCCATGTGCGCGGCGGTCAACGGCATGACGTTGACCGGGTTGCGCGCATTTGGCTCCGGCTTCCTGATTTTCACCGACTACGCGCGGGGCTCGATCCGGCTGTCGTCACTGATGGATCTGCCGGTGCTGCACATCTGGACGCATGATTCGATCAGTCTGGGGGAGGACGGTCCGACACACCAACCGATCGAACAACTGATTTCGTTGCGCGCGATTCCCGGCATGGTCGTCATCCGGCCCGCCGATGGCAACGAAATGTCCGAGGCGTATCGCTTCGCATTGCAATCGACGCACCGTCCTGTCGCACTGATTTGCACGCGGCAAGCGCTTCCGGTCATCGATCGTGCGAAGTTCGCGCCGGCATCCGGGCTGGCCAAAGGCGCCTACATTCTGGCTGACGCGCCGGGCAGCAAACCGGACGTCATCCTGATCGCCAGCGGCAGCGAGGTCAGCCTTTGTCTGACGGCACGCGAAAAGTTGCTGACGGAGGGCGTAGCAGTGCGTGTCGTCAGCATGCCATCCTGGGAATTGTTCGAGGAACAGGACACGGCATATCGCGACAGTGTTCTGCCACCGGCGGTGACGGCGCGGGTGACGATTGAGGAAAGTTCTACGCTGGGTTGGCAGCGCTATGCCGGCTCATCCGGCGTCACGCTGGGCATGCACACATTCGGCATGTCGGCACCGATAAAGGTGGTTGCGGAGCATTTTGGGTTCACGACCGACGCCGTCGTTGCCGCAGCGCGGCAAACGATGGGCCGCGGGCACTGAGGGGATCGACAATGGAACTGGGCATGATCGGCCTCGGCCGCATGGGTGCGAACATGGTGGAGCGGCTGATCAAGGCCGGTCACCATTGCGTAGTGTATGACAACCACGCGGACGCCGTGCAGCACCTCGTTGCGAAAGGCGCCAAGGGCACCACCAGCCTGCCGGACTTCGTAAAAATGCTATCGAAGCCACGGGCCGTGTGGCTGATGCTGCCGGCAGCCGCTGTGGATCCCGTGTTGCATTCGTTGGTGCCACTGCTCGGGTCGGGCGACATCGTCATCGAAGGCGGCAACTCCTATTACCAGGATGATATAAGGCGTGCAGCGGAGCTGAAAACCAAAGGCCTGCACTACGTCGATGTCGGTGTCAGCGGCGGCGTATGGGGTCTGGAACGCGGCTACTGCCACATGATCGGCGGCGAAGATGAGGTGGTGAAACACCTCGATCCCATCTTCCGTTCGCTCGCGCCTGGCGTTCAGGCCGCGCCGCGCACTCCGGGCGCGACAGGAGAGCCCGTGCAGGCTGAGTACGGCTACCTGCATTGCGGCCCGAACGGCGCCGGGCACTTCGTAAAGATGGTCCATAACGGCATCGAGTACGGCATGATGGCGGCGTTCGCCGAGGGCTTCAACATCATCAAGAATGCCGATATCGGCCTGCGTCACCAGGAGGTGGACGCCGAAACCACGCCGCTGCGCGAGCCCGATCACTACAAGTACCAGATCGATGTCGCGCAGGTCGCCGAGATGTGGCGGCGCGGCAGCGTAGTTGGCTCCTGGTTGCTCGACCTCACCGCTGGTGTGCTGCGCCAGGATCCGGCGCTGGCGGATTTCCAGGGCCGCGTCTCCGATTCTGGTGAAGGCCGCTGGACACTGCATGCGGCAATCGACGAAGGCGTGCCTGCGCCGGTGATCAGTGCCGCGCTTTATTCGCGGTTCGAATCCCGCGGCAACGCCGATTTTGCCAACCGCATGTTGTCGGCGATGCGCTTCGCATTCGGCGGCCACGTTGAGAAGAAGGCGTAGGAGGCGTCCATGACGGGAAAGCCATCGGATGCGATCGTGTTTTTCGGCGCGACGGGCGATCTTGCTTACAAGCAGATCTTTCCGTCGCTGTTTGGCCTGGTGCACGAAGAAGGGTTGAGCGTTCCGATCATCGGCGTCGCCAAAGCCGGGTGGAATTTGGATCAGTTGAAGACGCGTGCGGCGGATAGCCTTGAGCACCACGGCTACAAAGACTCTGAGTCGATACAGCGGCTGCTCGATTTGCTGCGCTATGTGGACGGCGACTATAACGATGCCGCCACCTTTGGTGCGCTTCGCACGCAGCTCGGCGAGGCGCAGCGGCCGCTGCATTATCTGGCAGTGCCGCCAAGCCTGTTCGAAACCGTGGCGCAGGGGCTGAAGCAATCGGGCCCTGACAATGACGAGCGTCTGGTTATCGAAAAGCCGTTCGGCCACAACCGGGACACTGCCCGCAAATTGAGCAGATTGCTCACGCAGTATTTTCCCGAGGAGAACATCTTCCGCATCGACCACTACCTGGGCAAGGAACCCGTGCAGAACATCACCTACACGCGGTTTGCCAATCCGATGTTCGAACCGCTGTGGAATCGCAACCACGTTCGTAGCATCCAGATCACCATGGCGGAGGATTTCGGGGTCCAGGACCGCGGGCGCTTTTACGACGAGACCGGCGCTATACGCGATGTGGTGCAGAACCATATGTTGCAGGTCCTGGCTCAACTGACGATGGATCCGCCAACGGGCGAAGAGCACGAGGCAATGCGCGACCAGAAGGCCGCGCTGCTGAAGGCGGTCCGTCCGCTGGAGCAAGCGCATGTCGTGCGGGGACAGTACACCGGCTATCAGTCTGTAGCCGGAGTCCGACAAGGGTCCTCGGTCGAGACGTTCGTCGCGCTGAAACTGTTCATCGAGTCATGGCGCTGGGCGGGCGTACCGATCTATATCCGTGCAGGTAAGATGTTGCCGGTAACGGCGACCGAGGTCGTGGTGCATTTCAAGCGACCACCGCGCGAAACCTTCGAGGAGCTTGTGCCGCAGAATTCCGGCCACATGCGCATGCGGATCGGCCCGGACGTCAGTATAGCCATGGGTGTGCGCGTCAAACTACCCGGCGAACGGATGGTGGGCGAGGATGTCGAGCTGATTCTAACGGAGCAGGCGCCGAATTTGATGCCGCCTTATCAGCGATTGCTCGGGGACGCGATGCGCGGTCTGGGCGATCTGTTCGGGCGGGACGACATCGTCGATGCCCAATGGCGCATCGTAGAGCCGATCCTGGACGACGTGACGCCGTTCTATCCTTATGAGCCGGGAACGTGGGGACCCGGCGAGGCGGATGCGTTGATCGGCGAAGACGGACCTTGGCGAAATCCAGCTTAACGGATCGCGGACGGAGATGAACAATGAAGGCAACGGAACGGCTGCATAAGCTTGGTCAGAGTCTTTGGCTCGACAACATCACGCGCGACTTGCTGACCAGTGGCACGCTGCAGCGGTATATCGACGAGTTGTCGGTGACCGGTCTGACGTCCAACCCGTCGATTTTCGACCATGCGATCACCCACAGCAAATCGTACGACGCGGAGATCAGGCGGCAGGCTGGCGCCGGCAAGACGGGTGAGGCGCTGTTTTTCGAATTGGCGGTTCAGGACCTGACGAAGGCCGCTGACATGTTCGCACCGATTTACCAGCGGACGGCGGGGGTCGATGGCTGGGTGTCGCTCGAGGTCTCGCCATTGCTCGCGCATGATACGGCGAAAACCGTGGCAGATGCCCTCGCATTGCACGCGAAGGCGGACCGTCCGAACCTTTTCATCAAAATTCCCGGTACGCTGGAAGGCCTGCCCGCCATTGAGGAAGCGATCTTCTCCGGTGTGCCAATCAACGTTACCTTGTTATTCTCGCGTGACGACTATGTTCGCGCCGCGGATGCCTATATGCGCGGGCTGGAGCGGCGGGTCGCGGCGGGCCTCAATCCAGACGTGCGTTCCGTCGCTTCGCTGTTCGTCAGCCGTTGGGACAAGGCGACGATGGACAAGGTTCCAGCGGAACTCCGAGACCGGCTTGGTATCGCCGTCTCGCAGCAGAGCTACGCGGCGTATCGCGATCTGCTTGACTCCGATCGCTGGCAACGGTTGGAAGGCTGGGGTGCGCGTCCGCAGCGGCTGCTGTTTGCCAGCACCAGCACCAAGGATCCGCAGGCATCGGACGTGCTGTACGTCGGTGCGCTCGCGGCGCCGAACACGATCAACACCATGCCGGAGGAGACGTTGCTCGCATTCGGCGAACACGGCGGCATAGTCGATCGGGTGATTCCGCCCGATGGTGGCGATGCGGAGCAGGTGCTGGTGGCGATGACCCGGGCTGGTGTCGATGTTGGCGCGCTGGCGAGACAGTTGCAGGATGAAGGCGCGAGGGGTTTCGTTGCTTCCTGGAGGGAGCTGCTTGGCGCGATCGAGACGAAAAGCAAGGCTCTGGGATAGAAGTTACGGAGGACACGATGGCGGACTTGCAGCGGGCGAACGAGACGGCAGTGGTTGACGCTCTGGCGGCGCATTACCGGCATATCAAGGATGTCCACCTGCGGCAGCTATTCGCCGATGATCCGGGCCGTGGCGAACGCCTGACGGTGGAAGGGGCGGGGCTTTACCTGGACTACTCGAAGCATCGGATCACCGACGAGACGGTTCGACTGCTGCTGCGGCTTGCCAAGGAGCGAGGCGTGACGGAGCGCCGCGACGCGATGTTCCGCGGCGACAAGATCAACATCACCGAGCAACGCGCTGTGCTGCACGTGGCGCTGCGTGCGCCGAGGGATGCTCGCACCCTGGTCGATGGGCACGACGTTGTTCCCGACGTGCACCAGGTGCTGGATGCGATGTCGGCGTTTGCCACGCGCGTTCGTTCGGGAGAGTGGTTGGGCCATACAGGCAAGCGCATTCGGAACGTTGTGAATATAGGTATTGGCGGGTCCTATCTCGGGCCGGAGATGGCGTATCTCGCGCTGCGCCCGTTCAGCGATCGGTCGATGCGGTTCCGGTTTGTCTCCAACGTGGACGGGGCGGACTTCAGCGAGGCGACCATCGATCTGGATCCAAGTGAGACGCTGTTCGTTGTTGCGTCGAAGACCTTCACCACGCTCGAAACGATGACCAATGCGGCGACTGCGCGCAAATGGCTGGTCGATGCGCTAGGTTCCGAAGCTGCTGTCGCGCGGCATTTCGTCGCGCTGTCCACCAACACCGATGCGGTGCGCAAGTTCGGCATCGACACTGCCAATATGTTCGGTTTCTGGGACTGGGTTGGCGGTCGCTATTCGATGGATTCGGCGATCGGCCTGTCCACGATGATAGCCGTTGGCGCCGATGGATTCCGCGACATGCTGGCGGGGTTCCGCGCGATGGATGAGCACTTCCTCACGGCATCGCCAGAGCGCAATTTGCCGCTGCTGATGGGCATGCTGACCGTCTGGTACAATAACTTCTTCGGTGCGCAAACGCTCGGGGTGATGCCGTATTCGTCGCATCTGCGGCGGTTTCCTGCCTACCTCCAGCAGTTGCAGATGGAGAGCAACGGGAAGCACGTCGATCTGCACGGGCAGACCGTAAGCGTTCAGACCGGCCCGATCATCTGGGGCGAGCCGGGCACCGATGGGCAGCATTCGTTCTACCAGTTGCTGCACCAGGGTACCAAGCTGGTGCCATGCGACTTCATCGGGTTCTGTCGTCCGCTTAGCCCGCTGGCAGAGCAGCACAATTTGCTGATGGCGAATTTGTTTGCCCAGGCGGAAGCTCTGGCCTTCGGCAAGACAGCGCAAGAACTAACGGCCGAAGGTTCGCCGGCGTTCCAGACACCATTCCGGGTGACCGAGGGCAACCGTCCGAGCAATGTCATTCTGGCGGACGCGTTGACGCCCTTCAGCCTCGGCTCCCTGGTTGCGTTGTACGAGCATAGCGTGTTCACCCAGGGCGCGATCTGGGGCATTGATTCGTACGACCAATGGGGTGTTGAGCTCGGCAAGGTCCTTGCCCAGCGCATCATCCCCGAACTCACTACGGCGACGGAGCCCGAGCTTCGGCATGACGGTTCGACGAACGCCTTGATTCGGAGGTTCCGTCAAAGACGCAGCTAGCGTTCTGACCCTGACGGATCGATTGCACGTCCAATTCCGTCACTGCGAGTTGGCCACCGGCCGTCGGTCGACCCGTCCTGAATGAAACCGCGACGGTCGCCGCCACCACGTCATGCCGACGAAGGTCGGCATCCACGACTTGTCTGGCCGCACCGAGCACAGTCGTGGATGCCGACCTTCGTCGGCATGACGTGGGAGACGATCTCAGCTGGTTTTTTCTTGCGAGCGAAGCGAAACAATCTCCCCCGAAAGATCGCACTACCCAGGCGGGGGATTGCTTCCCCGAGCCTGCGCCGGGGTGGTGATGACACCGGCGCGTCGGGCGCGCATTCTTGAGGTCGAAACACCAGGATGCGGTAGCGTGCCTCTCCGACCTGCAAACCGGGGGACGCGTATGGTTGTTGACACAGCTAGCAATTTTTTGTCCCGACGGCGCGTCATCGCGGGGATGGCGGCGCTGCCTGCCATCATTGCTGGCAATGGGTCGGGCCGCGCGGCCCAAGCAGAAAGGGTCGTGATCAGCGCCCAGGGCGGCGACTATGCGCGGCTGCTGCGCGAAATCATTGACGGGCCGCTGACGCAGGCATCGGGCATCGAGATCATTCAGGATATCGGCAGCGAACCGGAACGCGCCGCGAAAATCTACGCCGGACGCGGTTTGGCGCACGGTGTGGTCGATGTGTCCAGCAACTCCATAGGCGTCAACTACAAGCTGGCACAGGCGGGCCTGCTGGAACAGCTTGACAGCAGCAAGGTTCCGAACCTGGTTCACGTCCTGCCGGAGTTTCGCGACGGGATCATCGCACCGCAGTTCTACAGCCCCCAGGTCTTGGTTTACAATCCGGCCGCAGTAGTCGTGCCGCCGCAGAGCTTTGCCGACCTGCTGGATGCCCGCTACCACGGCAGGGTCGGCTTTCCCAGTGGCAGTTACTTCAATATATTGCTGGCAGCGTCATTGCTGAAGACCGGCAGTCCGAATGAGATAGACAGCGCGAAGCCATTGATAGAGAAATTGAACGGCAATGGCCTTCGGTTGTATCCGACGGTGGATTCGATTGCCTCCGCTTTCGCATCCGGTGAGATCGTGCTTTGCATGATGGGCATGGCGCGTGTCATCATGTGGCAGAACCAGGGAGTCGCCATCGCCGCGGCCTTCCCCCGCGAAGGTTGCATCATATACGAATCGGGCATGGTCGTGCCGCGCAATGCGCCCAACAAGGCAAATGCGTTTCGATACCTCGATGCGATGCTGGCACCGACGGCGCAGCAAGGTTTCGCTGCAAAGATGGGCTATATGCCTGCCGTGGATAACGCGCCACTTGCTGGGCCGGTCGCCAGGCAGCTTAGCGTGCCCGATCCACAGCCGAAACTCGTTGCACCAGACTATAACTACACAAGCAGAGTACAGGACGAGGTCAGCACATGGTGGAACAAGCTGATCTCGCAGGGGTGATTTATATCGGGCATCTTAGAGTTTGACGTGCCGGCACCTGCGGCTCCAATCGTCATGGCCGGGCTTGATCGGTCGCGGCATTCAACAACGTGCGGGCATCGCGCAAATCTTCTGTCTCCACCGTCGCGTCGAAATTGCCGACGATTGGCGCCAGCAGCGCGGCGGCCTCGGCACGACGACCATCTTCGCACCATAGCCTGGCAAGACTTGTGGCCGTACGCAGCTCCCAGGAGCGCGCGTCCTGCTGCTGTGCCAGGGCCAGAGACTGGGTGAATGCAGCCTCTGCCTGCGTCGGCAGTGCCTTGGACAAGAAGATATGGCCACGGATGCGTAGCAGCTCCGGCACGCACCATGCCTCGCCGCCCGTGTCCGCCCGTTTCAAGGCAAGGTCGATCGATTCTTCCGCCTGGGCATGAAGACCGGCGTCCGCCTGCGCTTTGGCCAGTTCGCCGAGAAACCAGACATGCTGGAAAGCCCTGCCTCGGCCAGGGAAGTCCTGTAGTGCAAGTTGCAGCGCAGCGCTGCCGGCGATCACATCGCCCTGTCGAATCCGCAGCAATGCGCGCCAGCATTTGCCGCGCGCGCTCCACGCTGCAAGGCCGTGCCGGTCGGCGTAGTCAAGCAAGTGAGAGATGTACGTCTCCAGACGTGCGAGGTCGCCGGTCAGGCAGGCGACAGGGCAGGCGAACTGCGTCAGGAGCACCGAGATCTGCAGGGCATGTCCTGCGTTGACCACTTCGGCGACGCCGCCGTCGATCATGTCGCGTGCCCGGCCCGGAAAGCCTTGAAGCCACAAAATCATGGCCAGAAGAAACGCTGCACCAGCGCGCTGCTCGAAATGAAAGCGCAGCATATGGGTGGCTCGGGATGTCTCGGCGTAGTGCGCGAGCATGCGCTCGACATAGCGGCGCGCGCCACGGAGATCGCCGGTGATAAAGTGTGACATCCCGACCATCCGGTCGGCGACCAGCACATCATCCGACGTATTGCGCAACGCCGCCAGGTCGTGAAAGCGATTGGCCACCTGAAGAGCCTGACGATGCTCGCCGGCATTGCGGCAATCGATCCATAGGCCCCACAAGGTACGAAGCTGAAAGTCCTGATCGCCTATCCGTCCGGCCAATTCGTTCGCTCGGCGCCACAACCTGGTCGTTTCGTGTCCCGGTCCAGAAACGTTCTGCATCGCCGTTGCCAGAGCAATCAGCAATCGCAGTTCCTCACGATCGCCCGGACCACTTGCCGGGTCGAGCGAGGTGATCGCTTGCTCGACACGCCAGCGACACTCCTGCAACAGCGATGCCCGTATCCACAAGGGAATGGCCGCGATCGTCAGGGCAACGCCGACGGAATTATCGCCATGTGGCGAGAACGCCCAGTCCAGTGCGGCCGAAACGTCGTCGGCCAGGACGCGCGTTTGCCTCGACGGCCGCACACTGCCGTCCGCCTCCTGCTCTGCTGCACCCTCTTGCAAAACGGCGAGGTGGTAATCGGCGTGGCGTTGGCGGCACGCATTCCATTCTCCGGCCGCCTCCAGCTTACGCTGCACGTAGGCGCGCGTGGTCTCCAGCAGATGGTAGTGGGCCAACGACGGCGTTACGTGCTCCACGACAACGAGTGACTTCGCCACAAGGCTGGCGAGGCAGTCCGTTATTCCCGCTGACACGATGGCAGTATCCGTAGCGACCGCCTCCGCGGCTGCGAGAGGGAAGTCCCCTGCGAAAACCGCAAGGCGCCGCAGCGTCATTTGCTCCGTGTTGGTCAGGAGATCGTAGCTCCAGTCGAGCGTGGCACGCAGCGTCTGCTGCCGCGGCAGCGCGGTTCGACGGCCGCCGACGAGCAACATGAAGCGATCGTCCATGGCCCTGGCGACGTGGTGCGGACCGAGTGTGGCAGCCCGCGCAGCGGCCAACTCGATGGCAAGCGGGATGCCGTCAAGGTGGCGGCAAATCGCGACAATGGCAGGAAGGGTGTCATCTTGAGGCGAAAAATCCGAATTCAGTCCCTGCGTCCGTGCCGTAAATAGCTGTACCGCGCTATGTTGCAGGATGTCTTTCGAAGCTTGTCGACTCCGCGGCGGCACGTCGAGCGCGGGGACGCGATAGATATTTTCGCCCTCGATTCGCAGCAACTCCCGGCTGGTCGCCAGGATGGTCGTCCCAGGACATCGGCGCACAATGGTTTCCGCCAGGCCGGCAGCGGCGTCGATGACGTGTTCGCAGTTGTCGAGAACGAGCAGTGACTTTCTGCCGCCGATGGCCGTTGCAACGGATTCGGAAGTGATTTCGTCATCGTGCAACCGCAAGCCCAGCACACTGGCGACCATGGACGGAACCCGACCAGGATCCGCAAGCGAGGCAAGTTCAACCAGCCAGACGTCACCCTGGAAGTTCGGAAAGAATTCGACGCGACGTTTCTAACGCCAGCGCGGTCTTGCCGATTCCGCCTGGCCCGGTCAGCGTCACGACGCGATACGCCGATAGCAGGTTCTCCAGGCTCGCGAGGGAAGCTGCGCGGCCAATCAGCGCGCTTGCTGTTGCAGGGACATTGGATCGAAACGTTTGTTCGGACGCCGTTTCCTGCGGGGATGGTCGCGCTGGGTCCGCCGCCGCGTCAGCCTCACGCAGTTTCCAGTCGCCATCGAAACGATAGCCCCGGCCGAACTGCGTCCTGAGCAAATCCCGGTCGGCGCCGAGCGCCTTGCGGATGGCGGAAAGATGTACCTGTAGCGTGTTATCGCCGACGATCGTGCTCGGCCACACGCGATCCATCAGGTCGTTCTTGGTGACCAGTGCGCCGGCGGCCTTGACCAGAATTTCGACGATGTCGAATGCGCGGCTCCCCAACGGGATCGGCGTGCCACGAACACGCAATTCGCGCCGTCCGAGATCCACCTCCCATGCGCCACAAACATAGATCGTTCCGCCACCCCGCGTTGGCAATTTTAGAACCCTTGCTGGACTTTTTTAGTCTATTCACGTCGCGGATCGGAAGCAACTCGTTGGACGAAACGACCACAAGGCAGTCTGTATGCGCTGTTATATTGGTAAAAACTCAAGCAGACTCCGCGCAGCGCGTAAATCCGCCATCTCGAAGCCTTCTGTAAACCGCCCGTACACTGGGGCCAAAATGTTTCTTGCGTCTTTTTTCCGGTTCTGAGTCATCCTCAAGCCAGCGAAGGTGATGGCGATCCGCAGTTCCCAAAATAGGGCGCCATGCTCGCGGGCCATCTCGCCCGCTTGGGTCAGGCAATCTTCCGCCGCCGCGACAGACGTTGCTGTGGTTTGCTGGAGCAAAAGCTCGCCTTTGATGCGAAGCAGTTCGGGGACGTACCATACCTGACCATCCTGACCGTGACCTGCGGCTGTTATCGCTTGCTCCACTGTGTCGAGCGCGTCGTCGAATTGTCCAAGCCCGGCGAGCGCCATTGCGAGCGCGCCCTTGAACTCCGGATAGGATGCGCGCCATCCGGTTCGATCGCAGATATCGAAGGTCTCGCGCAGCACCGTAGCCGCCTTGGCAAACTCACGACGCTCAGTCAGCAACTTTCCTTCCAGGAAGCGCCCCACAATCGTCCAAAAGGGCACGTTCAGATTTGTCGCTGTGTCGACGAAGCGCGCAATGGCGCGATCGGCCGCGGCGACATCCCCCACCATGAGTGCGACGCGGCACAAGCCGTAATAGAGCACACGACAAAATGACAGCAGGTGGTCTGTACCGTGCAGATCTTCGACGCTAGACTGAGCTTCGAATCGCGCCCTGTTCAGGAATCCTTGGAGGCAAAGCGCCCGAGCCAGCATCGCTCGGGCCATAGCGCGGTCATCCGAATATTACCAGATTGTACGCCGCTGATCCACTGGCGGCACAGGAGTTCGAAGCACACGCTCGAAGCATTGTTGGGCTTCGCGAGGCCTGCCGATGGTCAGCAGCGTGTTTCCCATCAGACGATCGGCGACGACGGTGATGGCCGGGTCGCCGATACGGTGAGCGACTTGCGTGAGCTGTTCCATCGCCGTCCGCGCCTGACCGTATTCCCCATGGAAAACAAGTGTGGAACTCAAGCTCCATAGAACACGCGCTTGCGCGTGCAGGTCGCCCAGGTTCTGGGCGAGTTCAAGCGCTCGGGTCTGTACAGCCTGGGTTTGCTCAACGGGCCCCAGCGCCACGCGAAGCGCGGATCCGAGAGCTGTCAGAAGTTCCAGGTGCTGCCGGACCTTTGAGTTTCCGAAGGGCTCGATATTGCGTAGTGCAAGGTCGCAGCGATCGCGGCATTCAGCCGCCAGTGAGACATGCAGCCAGGCCGGCGCATAAGCGGCTGTCAGATCGATGCCTGCGGCGACGTCTCCCGTGGAGGAGAAGCACCAATCGAGTGCCGCGCGAACGTTGTCCATCTCCCGGCCGTAGCGATTTAAATCCTCATTCGATAAAAGCGCTGAAGAGTCCGGTGCAGGCGACGCAAAGAGATCACGATAGTACTCGGCATGGCGCTGTGCGGCGTGTTCGTGTTCGCCGTTCTCGACCAGCTTTTCAAAAGCATAGGTCCGGATTGTCTCCAGCAAGCGCCAGCGGGGCTCGGCTTCGGATTTGTCGATTGCAACCAATGATTTAGAAACGAGGTTGGTGATGCCATCCGCCAGTGTCGACGTATCGAACCTGGTATCGCCCGCAACCGCGGCAGCCGCATCGAAGGTAAAATCGGCGCGGAACACCGACAACCGGCGCAACAACGCCTGTTCCGTCTCCGGCAACAACTTATAGCTCCAGTCAAGCGTTGCACGCAGTGTCCGATGCCGGGGAACGGCGGTTCGGCGTCCGCCGGTCAAGAGCGCAAAGCGGTCACGCAGGCCGATCGCCACCTGCTGAATTCCAAGCATGGCGGCACGTGCCGCGGCAAACTCGATAGCCAGCGGAATGCCGTCGAGATGCTGACAAATAATGCCAATCAATGGGAGGGTTTTGGTGTCCGGCGAGAAGTTCGAGTCCAGGGCCTGTGCTCTGGCGACGAAAAGTTCCACCGCGCTGCAAGCCAGGATGTGGTTCGGCACCTGATGCTGACGGGCCGGCACGTCGAGCGGTGGAACGCGATAGACATACTCGCCGTCGATCCGCAGGACCTCACGGCTCGTGGCTAATATCGAGGTGCGCGGACAATAGCGCACAAGCATCTCGGTCAACTTTGCCGCGGCGTCGATCACATGCTCGCAGTTATCAAGTATGAGCAGAAGATTGTTTCCACCGATGGCGCGTGCGACAGCCTCCGCGGATGTCTCCTCGCCGGCCAGCTTGAGGCCAAGCACGCCCGCCACTGCCGACGGCACAAGGTCGGGATCGGATAGCGGCGCGAGGTCGACAAACCATCCGCCGTGTTGGAATTCGGTGCGCAGCCCGCGAGCGACCTCGAGAGCAAGGGAGGTCTTCCCAATGCCCCCGGGTCCGGTCAGCGTCACCAAGCGATAGGCGGACACAAGGTCTTGCAGTCTCTGCGCTGCCGCGGACCGGCCAATGAGGTCCAGGCCAAATATCGGAAGATTGGTCGCCGCGGGTTCTCGTGATACCGCGATTTGTTGGCGGGCAATCGTCGCGGGCGCCGATCCACCAGGCCGGACGGTCCAACTGCCGTGCAGACGATAACCGCGACCCGACTCGGTCTTCAACATCGTCCGATAGGGGCCCAGCGCCTTGCGCACCGCCGATATATGGACCTGAAGCGTGTTGTCCCCAACGATCGCACCTGGCCAGACGCGATCCATCAGCTCATCCTTGGTGACGAGATCGCCCTCGGCGCGAACCAGGACCTCAATCAGCTCAAATGCTTTTCCCCCGATCGGGACGGGCACGCCGCGCGCGCGCAGCTCACGCCGGCCGAGATCAACCTCGCAGTCGTCCGATTGGTAGACCTGCGCTTGATTCTCCGCTGGCATCCTCGCGAATCCGGGTCGCTCGATGGCATTTCGGGAAGCGTCGATTTGTCATCATCCCTTACCTTGTTTTCATGGTCCAGGCGAGGGGTGACAAGAGTTCTGAAAGATCCTGAGTGCTTCGATGGATATCTGGCTCAATCGGGTGTCATGATAAGCGATGCGGCATACAAGCACCCGCAACCGCGTATCATCGCGTGGTGGAGTTGCCCAACTGTCGCGGCACCGTGCTGCATGGATGGCCGGTCAAGCCCGGCCATGACGGTTAGGGCCAGGCCCGGCAATGACGGATAGAGTCACGCCCAACAATAGACGTATCATTTGCCGCCCGGACTACGCGTCCCCGTCATGGCCGGCAACGACGGGAGAACGGATCAGCGTGCCACCAGCCGAACTCGTGCATTGTTGGGGGTCGCCAAGTGTCCGCACCGGTCACTCCGCCGCGGCTGCCTCCAACTGCGGACGGGCCTGCATCATCTCGAGCTGGCCTTCTGCTTCCCGCGCCAGCCTGGTTATCGCCGTGTCGGTATAGCCGTGGAGCGCGTGTTCTTGGAGCACTCGGCGCCGTATCCGGTTTACGCGCCAGACAAGAGCAGCGAGTTGCCCTGCCTTGATGAGCGTGTCTGTCCAGTGTCGGACATAAAACAACATCGCGTTTTCGGCTGGTGATCCGGGGCGGCGGGTGCGCCGATCTTTCCTGCGCAGATATCCGCCCTGGAGCGGATGCACATGCTCGATCAGCGGCATCCCGCGGAACACGACGAGGCTTAGCATGAGCCGCTTTGCCGCAACCCCGTCGGCAATCGCTCGCCGCAACAGTGTTTCGATATGCTCCATGCTGTAATACTGCAACCACGCGTGGTGGTAGATATCCTGCCACTCCCTTTGCGTCATCCGGCCGTGCGCGGTGCACACGTGTTCGAGATCGTACTTGTTCATGTCGCGTTCCATCGCAACGCCTGCGCGCGCCAGCTTCTGGTGGTCCTCCGATCCCGGCAACGGCGTCAGCACGAAGAACTCGAGGCAGTCGACCGGCAGCTCGCGCTTGAGGATCTTGATATCATGCTCGATGGACGCAGCCGTATCCTCGGGAAAGCCGAGGATATAGCCGCAGAACGTGATGATCCCGGCCGCGCGCCACGCTTGCAGCATTTGCCGGTACTCGCCGATCTTGTTCTGGCGCTTTTTGGCGTGCAGCAGATTGCCGGGATTGATCGTCTCCAATCCAATGAATACCCGCAAACATCCGGCACGGCGGCATTTCTCGATGAAGTTCGGGATGCGATAGGCGAGCGCGTCAACCTGGATCAGGAAGGTGAAGGGGATGTTCTCTTGCTCGCGCAGCGCGATGACGCGATCGAGAATTTCCTCCCAATGACGATTGCGCGCGAAATCGTCGTCGGTGATGAAGAACCGGATCACGCCCTTTTCCAGATGCGCGCGCAGCAATCGCTCGACGTCGTCCGCGCTGCGGTAGCGCGACTTGCGCCCCTGCACGTTGATGATCGTGCAGAAGCTGCACTGGAACGGGCAGCCGCGTCCGGCGTCGAAGGATCCGATCGGCGGCGAGTAACGCTGCAGCCGCTCCGGCGGCAGATACGGCGCGACGGCGCCTTGCAGTCCCGGCAGATCGGCGAGGAAATTGTAGACCGGCTGAAGCCGGTTCGCGAACGCGTCCTGCAAGAGCCTGTCGATATGCCCTTCGGCCTCGCCGGCGAACAGCGTGATGCCGAGATCGATCGCCTCCTGTAGATCGGCCGGCAGGTCGTCCAGCATCGAAAGGCAGCCACTGACGTGGAAGCCGCCGATGACGACGCCAAGGCCGCGCGCGCGAAACCCGCGTGCCATATCCACGGCGCGCGGGAACTGATTGCTCTGGACGCCCACGAGAAACACCACGCCGCCATCGGAGTCGGCGATGCGCCGCGCGACGCGGTCCTCCGAGATGATGCTGTTGCATTCGTCCCAACCGTCGAACGTCAGCTCGATGTCGGCCCCGAGCACACGGCGTTCGGCGGCGTCCTGCACGATCGCATACAGGCTGGCCAGCGAATTGGAGGGTATCGAGGCCTTCCACCACTGGATGACGTAGCCGTCGTCATCGTAGTGCGAGGGCTTGATCATCTCCACATGGAACGTCCGCGCCACTGAGCGCCTCCTGCCAAAAATCCGGGGTCGGTGGTCGATGTTCCACGTGGTCGCATATGTCTATGCAGTTTTGGCAAGATACGCGAGTTTTTGTGCTCAGCCGGCGCGGTGCCGACCATGGGCACGGCACTCCAACCATCGCCGCGAGCCGCCCGAAGAGCCGGCTTGCATCCGTGTGCACGCAGAACCCCCGGAAAATCGCCACGCCCTGGCACGCAGCCACTTGAACGCGTCCGTCAGTTAGTCATATTGTCGTATTGTAGTCTGTGAAACTAACCTTATCCGGAGCCCCGCCAATGTCCGCCCTCTCCACCAACGCCAGGCAGGAATATTACATCAAGCTCGCCGGTTCCTTGCCGCCCCCGGCCCAGGACAAGCCAGAAAACCAGGAACGCCGCCTCAAGGCCGCCGTCGAGACCTTTGAAGCCCTGCGCCCCGGCGACGCCTACGAAGCCAGCCTCGCCGTGGAGATCGTGCTGTCGGCCGCCCATGCCGCGGAGTGCCTGCGCGAGGCCGGCGATTTCCGCGACGACTTCGCGAAACGAACCCGCTGCCGCGCCCAGGCGTCCAGTATGATGCGCGCGGAGAGCTCGGCAAAGCGCGCGTTGGAACGGGAGCAGAAGGTGCGGCTGGCAGGAGAGGCGGTGGCGGATGCAGAGAGGGGGCGGCCGGTCCAGGCCGCAACCGCGGCGCCACCACAGCCGGCGCCGGCGGCGGTCGCGCCGCTGCGTCCGGCTGCCGCGAAGGCCGGGGCTCCGGTGGTGTCCAGGCCGGCCGCGGTTGCGCCGCCCTCACCCGAGGCGATCAAGAAGGCCGAGGCCTTCATGCAGGGGAACGGCGTGGCCGCGGCGCAAATCCGCCACGACCGTGGCGTAACACCGCAGAACAAGGCGTATTTCTGCCATGTGACGATGCCCACCGATCCGGCCGTGATCGACGCACTGGTCCGCGGTGTCAGCGATCTCCTGAGCCTGCTCGACGAGGTCGGCGGCGAGGATCTGGATACGGCGGCCTGATGGGATCGGCGTGGAAACAGAGGACAATATCGCACGAATTGGGATTCTGAGACGGCGATGAGATTGTCGTGGGGGTTGGTATTGGCTTGAACCGGCTATCGATCGCAGCACCGTGCTGCATGGATGGCCGGGTCAAGGCCCGGCCATGACGGTGGGCGCCGACTGTGTGCCGGTGGGCGCGGACTGTGCCGGAGGGGGCGGACTGTGCCGGTCGGCGCTGACTGTGCCGGTTGGGGAGGACCGTGTTTACCGACGTTCGTTCAGGGGCACCGCGTTCGGCATGGTGCTTTGTCCAGGCACGTCGCCGCTGGTCAGGGGTCAGCGCTCGCCCTTCTTGCGCTCCTCCGCTTCCAGCTTGCGCAGCTTGCTCACCGAGAGTTGGTAAAGCTGCGCGAAGCGGAACACCGTGTCGTCCTCCTGGTTCCAGCACACATAGCCGCGGCAGTCCTTCGGCCGGGCCTCGTACACGCCGCAGAGGTGGTTGCCCTTCAGGAACTGACAGGTGTCATAGCCCGACTTGATGCGCTTCTCGCCCTTGCGGGTCTTCTCGACGATATGCTTCGCCTCGAACGCCGGCACGGTCATCCCGAGGTGCTTTGCCAGGCGGCGGATATCGGCGCGGCTGACGCTGACATAGCCGGCCATGCGACAGCAGAAGCTGGCGCACTTCAAACAGTCGAGCTTGTTGTCGGACTCCATCCGGCCATGATCGGGGCGTCAGTCGCCGGACGCAAGCAATTCGGGGCGGCACCGGATGAAGTTCATCGGCCGCATGGTCAGCACCGGATCGTCAGCCAGGTTCAGCACTTCGACAAAGCTGGTGACCAGCCCTCGATCCGGCCGCGAGCGGGAGCGGCGCGCCTCGGTAACGGTAACCTGGGCGCGCAGCGTTTCGCCTGGCCGCACCGGCAGCAACCAGCGCAGTTCATCGACGCCCGGCGAGGCCAGCCCATTGCTCGGCAGGAAGTTCTCGACGATCAGCCGCATCACCGCGGCAACGGTGTGCCACCCGCTGGCGATCACCCCGCCAAACGGACCCTGCGCCGCCCATGCCGGATCGACATGCATCGACTGCGGATCGTAGTGCGTGGCAAAGCCGACGATGTCGTCCTCGGACAGCGTAAACGTTCCGAGGTCGAACACCGTCCCGACAGGATAGTCTTCGAAATGCCGCAGGTCGGCAGGAGGCAAGGTTTCCACCCAGAAAACCTCTCCCGCTCTGCGGCAGAGGTCAAGACGCTCAGCGCAGCGGGTGAGGGCGATCGGATCGGCCCATACCAACGTTCATTCCGACCTACCGCCGGAATCCCGCTGCTCCTCCCGCCGCGCTTCGCTGTCGAAATCCCCCGCCACCTCCCGCAAAGCGCGGGCGATTTCCGGATCGCGCGACGACGCGGCGGCCGTGCGCAGATGCTGCGCACGCGCACGGAGATACCCGGCGTCATGCATCTCGAGGTCGCGTGTCGTCTGTTGCGGTGCCGAATTCCTGTGCGCCATGCGGCGACAACGCAGCCCTGCCACGATGAGTTGCCGCTAACGCCTGGCGTTGGGGCGATTTGAATGCAGCGCAGGCAGGATTGTGATGTCAGTGTCTCTATACAGACCGGCCAGCGCGGCGGAGCGTCGCGTTTATCGCACCGCGCCCAAAGCCCCCAGCGCAGCGGCCGCGCCAAGCACCAGCAGCGGATGCAGGCGGGTGAACAGGAACAGCAGCAAGGCCGCAACGGTCAGCGCCCCGGTGTCCCACGCCGCCGAGGTCGTGCGCGCCAGCAACGCCGCGCCGCCCATGATCAAGCCGGCGGTCACCGGCATCAGTCCCGCCTGCACCGTGCGGCGCCATGCCGCGTCGCGAAATCGGTACCACAGGCTGGCGGTGAAGAATGTCAGCACCGACGAGGGCGCACACATCCCCCCGGTCGCCACCAGCGCACCGGGCAGTCCGGCGACTCGCCAGCCGATCAGCGTCGTGACCAGCATGTTCGGTCCCGGTGCGGCCTGCGCCAATGCGTAGAGGGCCGCGAATTCCTGTGCGCTCATCCAGGGGTGCACCTCGACCACCTGGCGCTGCATCTCGCCCAGCACCGAGGTGCCCCCGCCGAATGCGAGCAATGACATCTGTGCAAACACGCCGGCGATGGCGGCCAGCAGGCCCAACTGGGTCATGGGCGAAAACGATACGCGATCAGGATGGACAGCGGCGCAACGATCGCCAGCACCAGCGGCAGCGGCCATCGCACCAAGGCAATGCCGGCAAACGTCGCCACCGCGATGCCGATGTCGAGCACCCGTGTGCGCAGCGGCGCGGCGATCTTCAACGCGGTCGCCAGCACCAGCGCGGTTGCCGCCGCCGCCAGCCCGTTGAATGCGGCGTGCACTTCGGGCAAGTCGGCGTAACGCTCATAGACCACGCCAAGCATCAGCACGATTGTCATCGGCGCCGCCATCACCCCGAAGAACGCCGCGGCCGAGCCGGCGACCCCATGAAACCGCGCGCCGAGCGCCACCGTTAGATTGAGGATGTTGCCGCCCGGCAGGAACTGGCACAGCCCGAGCATGTCGGTGAACTCGGCCGCCGTCATCCATCGCCGTTGCTCGACCACCATGCGCCGGGCCCAGGGCAGCGTGCCGCCGAAGCCGCACATCCCCACGGTCAGGAAGCCGAAGAACAGGCCGGGGAGGGTAGGTGGGGCTGGCGCATCGGGCATGCCAAATACTAAACCTCTCCCGCCCCATACCAAACCTCTCCCGCGGGAGCGGGAGAGGTCGAGGCGCGAAGCGACGAGGGTGAGGGTGATCGGGTCGGCACCTGGCACCTGACGCCATCCCGCGGCAGGAGACTTGCCATGACGCCACGTCCATTGCTCCTGCTGTTCGTCGCCTGGGTCATCGGCTGGCCGGCGGCCGCACGCGCCGCCTGCGAACTGCACCCGCGCGCCGAGGTGCCCTTCACCGCGACCGGCGGCCACATGCTGATTCCCCTGATGGTGAACGGCGCTGCGGCGACATTCGTTCTCGACACCGGCGCCGAGCGATCGATGGTGACGCCGGAAGCCGTGCAGCGTTTGAACCTCGCTTTGGATCAGTGGGTCGGCACCACGATGCACGGTGTCGGCGGCGTCGTCGCACACCAGAACGCCGATCCGCGTTCGATGACGCTCGGCGGCGTCCCGTTGCAGCGGCATACCATCACGCACGACACCAGCCTGACGGTCGGACCGCTGCCAGGGATCAGCGCCACCGCACCGACCGACGGATTGCTCGGCCGCGACTTCCTCTCGGTGTTCGACCTCGAACTCGATATGGCGACGCATCGGTTGACGCTGTACGACGTGCTGGGCTGCGCCGGCCGCTTTCTGCCGTGGACGCAGCCCTACGCCGCGGTCACGGCCGAAACGCCAATGACCCACGCGCTGATTGTTCCGATCGTGCTGGATGGCCACCACCTGACCGCCTTGCTCGATACCGGAGCCTCGGCGTCGATGGTCACGCTGCCCGGCATGATCCGGCTGGGCCTGACGCAGGAATCACTGGCCGGCGATCCGGGCGCCACGGTTCATGGCATTGGCCGCCAGACGCCGGAAATGCACCGGCACCGCTTCGCCAGCCTGCAAATCGGCGGCGTGGCGCAGCCGGATCCCTCGCTATGGATCGCCCCGGTGCGCGTGACGCCGATCGTCGATGCCTTGCTCGGCGCCGACTGGGTGGTGGCACAGCGCCGGGTTTGGATTTCGTTCGCCACGTCGCAGGTGTTCTTCAAGACGCAATAGCCACGCCGTGCCACCGGCCCACCCCATGCAAGGGAAATACGTCATGCTGACATTCTATTTCGCCCCCGGGTCCAGCTCGATGGCGCCGCACATTGCGCTGCACGAGGTCGGTGCGAAGTTCGAACCGGTGCCGCTGTCGTTCGCCAAACGAGAGACCCGCACGCCGGCCTATCTGGCGCTGAACCCGGAAGGCAAGGTGCCGACGCTGGTGACCGATGGCCGCCCGCTGACCGAGGTCGCCGGCATCCTGTATTACCTGGCCAGGCGATTTCCCGCAGCCGGGTTGTGGCCGGACGGCGATATCGAGGCCGAAGCACAGGCCGTCTCCTGGATGTCGTTCATCGCCGCCACGGTGCATCCCGCACGCCGCCAGGGCGTGCAACGCTGCAACGAGGTGTTCGCCGTCGCCGAACAGCGCCTGGGCCCGAACGAGTGGGTGCTGGGCCACTACTCGATCGCCGACATCCATCTGTTCCGGCTGTATTGGCGCTTCGTCAATTCGAAGCACCCGGAGGCCGGCGTGTTTCCCAACCTCACCGCGCATTACCACCGCATGATGGGCCGCCCTGCCGTGCAGCAAACCTGCGAATTGGAAGCCGCGATCGGTTACGAACTCCCTGCGTAATGCTAAGCGCCCCATCGATCGACCCTCGAACGACGCCGACTTCCCGTCATGCCGGCGGAAGCCGGCATCCACGACTATGCCGCTCGCACAAAGGCAAGTCGTGGATGCCGACCTGCGTCGGCATGACGACGTAGCGTCGGTCCGTGTGTCAGGTTCAAGGGCGCTTGATATATGCTAACCGGCCAGCGTGTCACGGCCGGCGAATCATGCCGTCGGGCTTGAACTCAGTGGACCGGCTACCCATGTCCTCTCTTGCGTGCCGCACGCGAACGACGCGGGTGATCTGCTTACGCTGCCGCTGCCGTGGTACTCAGCATATCCAATACGCGATCGATCCGGCCAGGATTTGCCGGATGGCTACCGAACACCAGCCCGACCTCGTGCCCATCGCTGTGCGCCACGCGACCCGTCACTACGCCGGTAGCCTGCGGCAGATCTATCTCCACCCCGGTGCCCGGCGGCAGCGTCCAATCGCAGACCACCGCGGCACCACCGTGCGATACGTCGCGCAAGCTGCACCTGGCTTCGCGACCAAGAGCCCGCAGTGTGACCGGTGCGCCGTTGCCGGAGATCCGTTCGTAGCGCCGCCGCTCGCCAGCGTCGGAGCGGATCGCGGTGAGGAAATGATCCACTTCGTTGCGCAATGTCTCGGCTTCCCGGCCGATGGTGGTGGCGCCGGACAGCACATCGCGGCTGGTGCTTCCGGCGGCATCGGCGACTTCCACCACGTGCCCCATCGCCCCCGCGACCTTCGCCGTGGCCTCGGACACCACCTCGACGCTGGACGCAATCCCGCGCGTCGTTGCGCTTTGCTCTTCCACCGCCGAGGAGATCGCCACCGACACCGCATCGATACGGCCGATGATGCCGCTGATCTCGGCCATCGCGGTCACCGCTTCCGCAGTGACGTTGCGGATGGCGTCGATCTGGCCGCTGATCTCCGAGGTGGCCTTGGCGGTTTGTGCCGCCAGGACCTTCACCTCGCCGGCGACCACAGCAAATCCCTTGCCGGCCTCGCCCGCGCGCGCCGCCTCGATCGTCGCGTTCAGCGCCAGCAGATTGGTCTGGCCGGCGATCTCGCTGATCAGATGCACCACGTCGCCAATCCGTACGATCGCTTCGGAAAGGCTTGTCATCGTGCCGCGGCTCGCTTCCGCCCGCCGCACCGCCTGGCCCGCGACATCGGCCGACGCCGCGACCTGACGCGAAATCTCTGCAACGGTAGAGGTCAGTTCCTCCACCGCTGTCGCCACCGCGGTCAGATCCCGCGAGGATTTGCCGGCGCCGTCCGCAGTGTCGTGCGCCTCGACGTCCACCGCCTTCGCCGCGGTCGCCATCGCCTCGGAGGCCAGCCGCATCGCCTCGGCGGAGCCAACCAGCGACGTCATCACACCGGAGATCGATTTGCCGAAATCCTGAGTGTGCTGCTCCATCGCGGCATGCCGCCGCTCGCCGACAGCGCGTGCAGCCGCCTGTTCCGCCGCCAGGGCTTCCGCCTTGATCATGCTGTGCTTGAACACCAATATCTCGGCGGCCATGGCGCCGATCTCGTCCCTCCGGTCAGCGCCGGCAATGGTCGTTCCGAGGTCGCCGCTCGCCAGCGCCGCCATACTGCATTGCAGGCGAAACAACGGCCGCGTAATGCCGCGCGCCACGAGCCAGGCGACCCCGATGCCGACCAGCAGCAATCCACCGACCAGCACCCCGAAGCTGACCATTGCCGCCATGGTCGCTGCTCTCACGTCGTCAACGTACAGGCCGGTACCGACGAACATGTTCCAGCCGGGAATAGGCAGAACATACGCAAGCTTCGGCTGCGCGATCGTCGAACCGGGTTTCGGATAGCGATAGTCCGATACGCCGCCGCCGTGGCGCGCAACCTCGATCATCACTTGCACGAACAACGTCCCGTCGGCATCTTTGATGCCGCTGCGATTGGTGCCTTCGACCTCTTGAGTGGGGCCCAGAACGAGCGTCTTGCCATCCATGTCATACGCAAAATAGTAGCCCGCGCCTGCATCGTAGCGGATCGGGCGAATGGCATCGCGAAATTGCTGGATTGCCTGGTCGCGCGTGATACCGCCTGCCTGCACCCGCTGCTCAAGAGTGGCAGCGATCGAGACGGCTTGCTCGGTCACCGCGCGAAGCTTATCGACCCGCCCGTTCCAAATCGTACCTGTAGGTCTCGTAGACCGCGAAACCGCCGAGGACGAGCAAGCATAGCAGTGACGTCGCAACGATCAGTTGCACGCGGATGGCGAGGCCCGGGTGGCAAATGGCTTGCCAAGGGCGGGACATGTGCAGCGCTCCAGGCCGTGACCGGGGAACGCTAGCCGCTCGAGGTTCACACGGCGTTAACGGACAGCGGAAAACCCCGGGTTGGCATTGCGGCCGGGGCGTCGGCTTCAGTGCGGCACGGTCACCGGGACGCTGTGTCGCTCCAACTCCATCTCGGCCGTTGCCACGTGATGGTCCGCCGCCATCAGCAGATACACCGCCGGTACCACGAACAGCGTGAACAGCGTGCCGATCGCCAGTCCGGTCGCGATCACCAGCCCCATATCGAACCGCGACACCGCGCCGGCGCCCGAGGCCGTGATCAACGGCACCACCCCCAGCACCATCGCCGCCGTCGTCATCAAGATCGGCCGCAACCGGATCGCCGCCGCATGTTCTATCGCCGCGCGCTTGGTGCGGCCCTCGCGTTGCATGGCATTGGCGAATTCGACGATCAGGATGCCGTGCTTGCTGATCAGCCCCATCAGGGTCACCAACCCCACCTCGGTGTAGATGTTCAAACTCGCGCCCTTCACCCCCAGCGCCACGAAGAACAGCGCTCCCGCGATCGACATAGGTACCGATACCAGGATGATGAACGGATCGCGGAAGCTTTCGAACAACGCAGCGAGCGACAGGAAGATGATGATGAGCGCGAACCCGAAGGTGAGCAGGAAGCCGCCTGATTCCTGCTTCAACTGCCGGAACTGCCCGCCATAATCCACGGTATAGCCCGGAGGCAGCGTGCGTGCGGCGAGATCGTCCAGATACGCCATCGCCGTCCCCATCGTTACCCCCGGAGCCACCACGCCCTGGAGCGTCGCCGAATTGATCTGCTGGAAGTGGTCAAGCAACTCCGGCTCCGTGTGGGTCACTACCTTCGCGATGGTGGACAGCGGCACCGACGCCCCGCCCGCGGTGCGGATATAGTAATTCAAAATCTGCGACGGGTTCAGCCGGAATCGCTGCTGTACCTGCGGAATGACCTTGTAAGATCGCCCATCCAACCCGAAGTAATTGACATAACCGCCGCCCAGCGCAGCACCCAGCGCGCCTCCGACATCGCTCATCTTCAGCCCCATCAGCGCCGCCTTGCTGCGGTCGATCTCCACCGTAATCTGCGGGTTGTCGATGCGCAGATCGGTGTCGAGGAAGATGAACAGTCCGCTGCTCAGCGCCGTGTGCAGAAATCCCTGCGTCACGTCATTCAGTCGCAGGAACGGCTCTGTCGTGCCGATAACGAACTGCACCGGAAGGCCGACCCCGCCCGGCAACGGCGGCGGCTGGAACGCCACGATGCGCTGCCCCGCTATCTTGGCCAGTGACTGCTGCACGATCGGTTGCAGCACGTCCGCGGTGCGCGTGCGTTCGTCCCACGGCTTCATCACCATGCCCGAGATGTTCGTCCCCGGCACGTCGATCTGGAACACATGCGCGGTTTCCGGGAAACTGGCGAAGTCCTCGTAGACCTGCCGGTCGTACAGCAGCCGCTGCGCCAACGTGGCGTTCGGTGCAGAGGTGGCAGACGTGATGATCACCCCCTGGTCTTCCTGCGGCGCCAGCTCGGTCTTCGCATCGGAGTAGAAGAAATAGATGCTGCCCAGGATGATCACGGCAAACGTCACGGTGACCGGCAGGTGGTTCAGGCTGCCGGCCAGCCACCGCTGATACCGCCGGTGCACCACGCCGAAGCCGCGATCGATGAACGCCACCAGCCGTGATTCCCAGTCCCGCGCACCGGGAGCATGCGCCCGCAGCAGCCGCGACGTCATCATCGGCGACAAGGTCAGCGCAATGATCGCGGATACCGTCACCGCGCCAACCAGCGTGAAGGCGAACTCGGTGAACAATGCGCCGGTCAGCCCGCCTTGGAATCCGATCGGCACGTAAACCGCGATCAGCACCACCGTCATCGCCACGATCGGTCCCGCCAGTTCGTGCGCCGCCTGCATCGCCGCCGGGATCGGCCGCATGCCGTCCTCCAGGTGGCGATTGACGTTCTCCACCACGATGATCGCGTCATCCACCACCAGCCCGATCGCCAGCACCAGCGCCAGCAAGGTCAGCAGGTTGATGGAGAAGCCGAAGATCAGCATCATCGTGAAGGTACCAATCAACGACAGCGGAATCGCGATGACCGGGATCAGCACCGAGCGCGGCGACCCCAGGAATACGAACACCACGACGGTGACGATCAGCACCGCTTCCACCAGCGTCAGCACCACCTCGCGGATCGAGCTGGAGACGAAGTCAGTCGAGTCATACACGATCGTGCCGTTCAGGCCCTGCGGTAGTTGCGACTGGATCGACGGAAACACCGCGCGCACGCCCTGGATCACATCCAGAAGGTTGGCGCCCGGAGCGACCTGGATACCGATATAGACTGCGCGCTGGCCGTCGAACCCGACCTCGGATTCGTAATCGTCGTTGCCGAGCGTGACAACAGCCACATCCTTCAGCCGCACGATCGCCGGCCCCGACTGCTTCAGTACCAGGTTGCGGAACGACACCAGCGTATGCAGGTCCGTCGAGGCGCTCAGATTGACCTGCACCATCTCGCCCTTCGTGGTGCCGACGCCGGAAATATAGTTGTTTGCCGCCAGCGCCTGCGACACATCGCCAGCGGTCAACCCCTGCGCCGCCAGCTTGTCCGGATCGAGCCACGCCCGTAGCGCGAAATACTTGCCCCCGAGCAATTCGGCGGTCTGCACCCCCGGCACCGCCTGCAATTTCGGCTGCACCACACGCACCAGATAGTCGGTGATCTGGTTGGGTTGCAGCACCTGCGAATTGAAGCCGATATACATCGCATCGATGGTCTGCCCGACCTGCACCCTTAACGACGGCTGCTGCGTACCGGTCGGCAACTGGTTCAGCACGGAGGCGATCTTGGTGTTGATCTCGGTCAGCGCCTTGTCGCCGTCGTAGTTCAGCCGCAGGTACACCGTGATGGTGCTGACGCCGGACAGGCTGGTGGAGGACATGTAGTCGATGCCGTTCGCCTGGGCGATCGCTGCCTCCAGCGGTGTGGTGACGAACCCTGCCACCACGTCCGGGTCGGCGCCGTAATACACCGTGGTGATGGTTACCACGGTGTTCTGCGTCTTCGGATATTGCAGTACCTGCAACGAACTCATCGCGCGCAGACCCAGCACCAGGATCAGCAGGCTGACCACGGTCGCCAGCACCGGACGGCGGATAAAGATATCGGTAAAGCGCATCGAGAAGTCTCCTACCTGCGCTGGTTGGTGCGGTCAGTGGTCAGTAGTCAGTGGTCAGTGATCCGCGGTTCCCGTCATGGCCGCCCCCCCTTCGTCATGGCCGCCACCCCTTCGTCATCGCCGCCGCCCCTTCGTCATGGCCGCCACCCCTTCGTCATGGCCGGCCTTGTGCCGGCCATCCACGCCTTGCCACTGAGACCATGCGCAAGGCGTGGATAGCCGGCACAAGGCCGGCCATGACGAAGGGGCGGCGCCCATGACGAACGGGGGGGTGGTGGCCATGACGAAGGGCGGCGGCCATGACGAAGGGGCGGCGCAGCCGAAATCCCGCGGTCCTCCGTGTGCGTCGGCCGGGGCATCTCACCGGTCCGTCGGCACGGGCGCCGGATTGTCGCTGGGCTGCACGGTGTTGTTCACCAGCACCGTGCTGCCGTTGTGCAGCTTGATCTGCCCCGCCGATACGACAACATCGCCAACCTTCACGCCGGTCAAAACCGCAACCTGGTCGCCGCGCGTCTCGCCCGTCGTGACGAACACCTGCCGCGCAACCAGCGTAATCCCGCCCGCCTGCGCGGACCCGCCCGGTTGCGCCGCCTCACCCGCATGTTCGACCAGGTACACCGTGCTGCCATATGGATTGTAAGTAATCGCCGTCTGCGGCAGCGTGATCCGTTGCTCCGGCGCCCCCGCCGCGATGTCGATGGTCGCAAACATCCCGGGCAGCAACCGATGATCCGGATTCGGCAGGCTGGCGCGCATCTGCACGTTGCGCGAATCTGTATCCACCGAAGGGCTGATCGCGATGATTTTTCCCTGGAACGACTGCCCCGTGAACGTATCGACCTTCGCGGTCACCGTCTGCCCGACCGTGACCCGGTTCAGCGCCTGCTGCGGCACCGAGAAATCGACGAACAGCGGATCCAGCGCTTCGAGCGTGACTACCGCGGTACCGGGATTGAGATACTGCCCCAGATCGACCGCACGAATCCCCAGATGTCCTGCAAACGGCGCTCGCAACGTCTTCTTCGCCAGCTCCGCCTTCTGTTCGTCCGCCTGCGCTCGCGCGTTCTTCAAATTGAAATTGTCGGTGTCCACCACGGCCTGGCTCACCGCCTGCGCGTGGAGCTGCCGCATGTCACGCTCATAGTTGACCTGGGCCAGCGCCGCACTCGCTTCCAGCGCCGCCAGCTTCGCGGTGTCGTCGTCGGCCCGCAGGCGCAGCAGCACCTGCCCTGCCTGCACGTCGTCGCCCGATTGGAAGCCGATCTGGTCAACGATGCCGCCCACTTCCAAAGACAACGCCGCGCCATTCACTGCGCGCAGGCTGCCGACCGCTTCCACCGCCGGCTGCCACGTCTGCATCGCCGCCGTCACGGTGGAAATCGTCTGCGGCGGATTGGCCAGCGTGGACAGGAACTGATGAATCATCTTCCCCTTGAATTGCTGGAACCAGAAATAGCCGCCCAGCACGACGCCAAGCGCCACCAGCATCACGATCATGCGCCGGATCATCGTCGCGTCTCCGTCAGGGCTGCAGGGCCGCGGCGAGCGGCGGCGTCACATGGTCGGGTCCATCCGCGGCGGCAGCGACGTCGTTGCGTTGCCACCAGCCACCGCCGAGTGCCTGGAACAGCGCGGCGGTGTCGGCAAACCGCGCTGCCTCCGCCTGGACCAGTGACAACTGGGCCTGCTGCCAGGTGCGGTCGGCATTCAACAGATTCAAGTAACTCAGCGCCCCGGCTTGAAATTGCAACCGTGCCAGCGCGAAACTGTCCGCAGCCGCCTGCGCTGCCGCTTGCTGCTCATGCAGCGTGTCGGCGTCGTATTGCAGCGCCCGCAAGGCGTCGGCGACATTCTGGAACGCGGTAATCACCGTGCCGCGATATTGCGCCGCCGCCTGATCCAACGCCGCCGCCGCGGCGCGCTTTTTGTGCAACAGCGTGCCCGCATCGAACAGCGTCTGCGTGATGCCGCCGGCAATGCTCCAAACGCCGGTCGCCGGCGTGAACAAATCGGTGAAACCTTCAGAGACGCTGCCCAGCGTGCCGGTGATGCTGAACTGCGGCAATTGATTGGCGATGGCCACACCGAGGTTGGCGCTGGCGGCGTGGAACTGCGCTTGCGCCGCCTGCACGTCCGGCCGTTGCTCGACAAGTTGCGAAGGCAGGCTCAGCGGCAGATCGACCGGCAGTTGCAGACCCGCAAGATCGAAACGCGCGTCGAGTTGCTGGCTGGGAAAGCCGCCGGTCAGGGCCGCAAGCTGATTGCGCTGCTGAGCAAGCTGCTTGCGCAGCGGCGGCAGCGTCGCGCGGGATTGCGCCAGAGTGGCCTGCTGTGTCAGCACGTCTGCGCGAGATGCACTGCCGATGGCGAATTGCTTGCGCACCAGGTCGAGTTGATCCGTGTCCGCTTTGATGATCTGTTCGGTCGCTGCGATCTGCCCACGCAACGAGGCCTCGTTGACCGCGGCGGCAACCACGTTGGACGTCAGCGTCAGGTACGTCGCTTCAAGTTCGAATCGCTGGTACTCGGCCTGCGCCCTCAATGATTTCATCTGCCGGCGGGTGCCACCAAACACGTCGAGCGCATAGGACACGCTGAGCTGCGCGGTGACCAGGCTGAATGTCGGGGAATGGTTCGGAGCGCCGAATTCCGCGCCGGCCAATCGCTCTCGTTCCGGCTCGAAGTTGGCGCTGGCGGAAGGGAACAGCGCACCTTCGCCGGCATAGGCATTCTCCCGCGCCTGGCGCAGCGCCGCCTGGGCTGCATCGACATTGGGATTGGCCTGCAGCGCCCGCTGCACCAGGCCATCGAGTGCTTGCGAATGGAACAGCGTCCACCATTCGCCTTGGATATCCTTGCCGAGATCGAAGTGCTGCGCGCTGCCGCTGGTGACATCCGACGTCGCTATCGGATCGGCCGGTTTCTCCGGCGTGTAGCCGGCATTGTCGGGCGCCGCCCGATGTTGGAAATTCGGCCCCACCTCGCAACCCGCCAACAGCAGGGTCGCGACGAGTATGCTGTGAGAAGCACACCTCATGCAGTCGCACTCTTCAGTGAGCGGCAGATCGCGCGCGTGTGCTGGTGTACCAGTGCCTTCACCTGCGCCACGCGGCTGTCGCCGACGGTGTCCCAGCCAAGCGCGCGCACGACTGAGCGGCTACAAAATATCTTCGCCTGCCCAAGGATCATCAAGGTGCGTAACACCACTTGCTCGTCGTCCGCCGGCAGGCCTACCAGGCAACCCACCAGGGCACTGGTCGGTGACAGCACATGCTGCCGCATCATCTCGTTCAGCGGATCCAGCGCCGCGGTGTGCTCGATCTCGACGCGGGAAACGAACAGGCTGCGGCTCTCGCGTCCGGGCAGGTGTTCATCGAGGAACAGCGTGACCAGTGCATCGACCATCTCGCAGAGCAATTCGACAAGCTGCGCCCGCGATGGCGCATCCTCGGCATCCACCGCTGCACGCACGCGCGCGGCGATGGGGGCGATCGCCTGGGCGGCTTGCTCGCCGATATGGGCGATGGCGGCCTGGTACAGACCCTCCTTGCTGCCGAAATAATACTGGATGGCCGGCAGGTTGACCTCGGCCTGTTCGGCGATCGCACGCGTGCTGGCGCTGTCGAAGCCTTCGGCCGCGAACAGCGAGAGCGCGGTTTCCAGGATGCGCCGCCGCGTATCCTCGCCGCGTTGTCGCGCGCCTGGTCGGTATCGGTTGGCGGGCAGGGGCATGGTGTCCTCGTTGCGCGCCGCCAGCTATATCTATCGAATGATATTGTCAATCGGTTGATATTGTTCAGTCGCCCTTGTGAGTGCCGTCGCCCTGCCACGTTTGCGTGAAGCCCGATCGGCCGGGTGTTTTGGATGAAACATCGCGGGCCCCGCCCGTCTGGCGTGCCGCCCGAAACTGCGTGACAGTCTTGCCATGCAGCACCACCCATTCGGCCCCCTGCCACCAGTCTCCGTGTTGACCCTGGGCGGCGGCGGCCTCGGCATGCTGTGGGGCGCCACCACCTTCGACGAGTGCGTCGCCACCGTGCACGCCGCCACGGCCGCCGGCATCACCTTGCTCGATCTCGCCCCGCGCTACGGCGACGGTAAGGCGGAGGACGTCGTCGGCGCCGCCTTCGCCGGCAAGCTGCCGCAAGGAGTGCGCGTCACCAGCAAGTGCAATCTCGGCAATCCACCGCCGGATCATGTGGACTCCATCCTGCGCCGGTCCATCGAGGCAAGCCTGCGGCGGCTGCGCCTTTCGCGGCTCGACCTGTTCTTCCTGCACTGCAACGTTGCCCCCACAGACCATTCGATGTGGCGCAATCCCGAAGCCGTGCCACGCCTGACCCGTACGAGTTGTTCGTCGATCGCGTGCGTCCAGCGTTCGAACGTCTGGTAGCCGAAGGCCTGATCGGTGCCTGGGGCCTCACCGGCATCGGGCATCCCGACACGATCATCAAATTGCTCGGCGAACGCCCCGCGCCGGCCGTGGTGCAATGCATTGCCAATCTCCTCGATTCACCCGGTGGCTTGAAATTCTTCGACGGACCCGCGAAGCCACGCGACGTGATGGCAGCGGCGCGGGCCAACGGCGTCGGCGTCATGGGCATCCGCGCGGTGCAAGCCGGCGCGCTGACTGCCGCGATCGACCGTCCACTGCCGGACGATCATCCGGAAATGCTGGATTACGCCCGTGCCGCCGGCTTCCGGGCGCTGTGCGCCGAACTTGGTGAGGACCCCGCAGCGATCGCGCATCGTTACGCCCTGTCGCTGAACATCGATACGCTGGTGTTGGGCGTAAAGAACCGTCAGGAACTCGCTGCCTGCGTCGCCGCTGCCGAGGCGGGACCGTTGCCGCCGGAGTTGATCGCGCGGATCGAAGCATCGGTCGCCACGACCTGACGCGCCGTCGCATCACCCCCCGCAGGTCCGGATGATGACAGTGGCCGCGGCTTGCCCCACACTGCGCGCATTCCGGACGAACGGGAGGGAAACGATGGCTGGAATGTTGGACGGCAAGGTTGCCGTGGTGACCGGTGCGGGCCGTGGCATCGGGCGTGCGACCGCGATCTGCCTCGCAGCGAATGGTGCGCAGGTGGTGGTGTGCGATGTCGGTGCGGCGGTGACCGGCGAGGGCCACGATGTCGGCCCGGCACAGCAGGTGGTGGCGGAGATCACGCAGGCGAATGGGGCAGGGCGCGCGGTGGCGAATACCGATAGCGTTGCCGAATGGGAGAATGCCCAGCGCATCATCCAGACCGCGATCGACAATTTCGGCCGCATCGACATGGTGGTGAACAACGCCGGCATCCTGCGCGACCGGATGTTCCACTACATGTCGCCGGAAGAGTGGGACGCGGTGATCAAGGTGCATCTCTACGGCGCGTTCTATGTCAGCCGCGCCGCGGTGCCGTATTTTCGCAAGCAGGAGAGCGGCTGTTACGTGCACATCACCTCGACGTCCGGGCTGATTGGCAGTGTCGGGCAGACCAACTACGGCGCCGCCAAATTGGGTATCGCCGGCCTGTCGCGCTGCATCGCGATGGACATGCAGCGCTACAAGATCCGCTCCAACTGCATCGGCCCGCACGCGTTCAGCCGCATGATCGAAACGGTGCCGGGGCAGACAGAGGAGCAATTGCAGGCGCGCGCGGCGCGAACGCGGCCCGATCACATCGCACAGTTGATCGCGTTCCTCGGCACCGATGCAGCGGCCGGCGTGTCGGGGCAGATCTTCGGCGTGCGCGGCAACGAGGTCTATCTCTACAACCAGCCGCGCCCAATCCGCATCATGGCCCGCACCGACGGCTGGACGCCGGAGAAGCTGGCGGAAAGCTGGCTGCCCGCGGTGAAAGGCAGTTTTACCCCGCTGGAGCGCACCCGCGACGTCTATCCCTGGGATCCGGTCTGAACTGAGTATGCCTCTCCCGCTGTGCGGGAGAGGCCGCGGAGCAGAGCGACGCGGGTGAGGGGCCCGACGCACGTACCCTTTCCGTTGTGTCATGACCGGGTTTGCCCCTGTCACCCACGTCTTTCCCTCGTGCCACATACCAAAGTCGTGGGTGGCCGACCATGACACATTACGAATTGTCGTCTTACCTGCCGACCAATGAGTAACGCACCGCCCCTCGCCAGGACTCGCCCCATGTCCATAAGCCGAGACTTCGCCGCCTTCATCGCCAACCTCACTTATGAAGATCTTCCCGCGCCCGTCGCCGACCGCGCCAAGGGCGTCACGCTGCAGGCACTGACCTCGGCGCTGCTGGCGCGCGACATGCCGGCCAGCAAACAGGCGCTGACACTGATGCGGGAGGAAGAAGCCGGCGGCGGTGGCATCGCCACAGTCCTGTGCAATGGTCACTAAACTCACCAAGGCCGGCGCTGCGTTTGTGAATTCGGAAATGATCCTCGCCGGCGGCAAGTGGGACACGTTCCGCATGCTGACTCACCCCGGCACAGCGATCCTCCCCGCTGCGCTTGTCGCCGCGGAAACCACCAACGCCTCCGGCCGGCAATTCCTCACCGCGGTCGCCGCCGCCTACGAGGTGATGGAACGCATGGCCGCCGAGTTCATCCCCACCGTCATGGCGCGCGGCTTCCACGCCGGTCCGGTGTTCGGCATTTTCGGCGCGGCGGTGGCGGTGGCGAAACTACAAAACCTCGACGCCAACCAGATCCACAGCGCCATCGCCCAGTGCGTCAACCTGGCGTCCGGCAATTTGGAAGGCATTCGCAGCGGCGGCCGTTCCCTGCGCGAAGGTGCCGCGGTCCGCAATGCCTTGCTCGCCGTCGCCATGGCGAAGCACGGCACCCAAGGCGGCGAAACCACGCTGGAAGGTGACGCCGGCTTCTACCACGCCTACACCGGCAACAATCTCGGCCGCCTGACCTACAGCTTCACCGGGAAAACCAGCACCGACCTGTCCAGGATCACCGAAGGCCTTGGCCAGGACTGGATCTTTCTCGAGACGCTGTATCGCATCTACTCCACCGCCGGCTACAACATCGCGCATGTCGACGTGACGGCGAAGCTCTGCGAAGAACATAACATCACCTACGCCGACATCGACCGCATCGAAGCCGTGGTGAACTGGTTCGAAACCGAATACCCCAGTCCCGCCTTCCCGGTGCCCGGCAGCGACGGCAAACCGCGTGTCGGCAGCACGCAATACTTCACCGCCTACGGCGCCGTCACGCGCGGCTATCCCCTGCTCCGAGGCGCGCAGCCAGGCCCCGGCGAAACCGACCCGCCGGAAGTGCTGGACCTGATGCATCGCGTCACGCTGATCCCGATGGTGCGGCGGACGCTGTTCGGCCCGCGCATCACCGTCTTCACCAAGGACGGTCGCAACATCACCCGAGAAGGCACCGGCCGCGAGTTCATCTGGGACTTCGAGGAACAGGCACGGCGCATCCAACCCGTGGTCCCCGGCCTTGCCATCCCCCCAGAGCATTTCGCCGAGCTGATCGACATCTGTCGGCATCTCGAACAAACCGACAACGCCGCACACAAGCTGATCGCGCTGACCATCCCGTCCTGATCCGGCGGTTCGGGGTCTGGCTACGATACCACCTGGATCGTGGCGGTCATGCCGAACAGGCTGTGCAGGAAGTGCGTGCACTCGACCGGGTAGGTGCCAGGAACGCTCGGCGTGAACGCGACCTCTGCCGTCTGTTGCGAGTCGACTTCGATCTTGCCGCCCACCGGCGCCATCGACCCGGCCGGGAAACTACTCGCCGCGAACAATGCGGGTGCGCTGAAATCGTGGCCGCCATCGCTATGGTTCACCAGGAGCAGACGCACCGGCTCCCCCGACCGCAGCGTGATGTGGTCGGGCGTGAATGCGAAGTTCGTAAGAACGATTGTGACGATTTGCGCTGTGTCGCTTGCGGGCACGGTCGGCTGCGCAACCGGCACTGTGCGGGGCGCGCATCCGGCGAGCGCGGTGACGACCGCCACTACGGCTATCCGCGTCGCAGAAGCTGCAAGACTCCGCGCGTCGCGCATTCCGTGTGTGAAACCCGTCACCTCGCCCCCAGCGTCTCGAACACATCCCCTGCCGGCGGCAGCCCAAGAATGTGCCGGCGGTGCCATAGCGCGTAGAACAGCAGCTTCCAGGCAGCAAACCCATCCCGCCACCGCCTGATCCCGCGGAACAGCGCCACCACGCGTTCGGGATCGGCAATCTCCACCACGCCCGGCTGCGCTGCCACCAGAGGCCCCAGCCGCGCGCCCTGCCCCTTGATCCACGCCCCCACCGGCACGGTAAACCCCTGCTTCGGAGCGAACGGCCGCGCCATCGGCAGGTTCTTCTCCAGCCACTTGCGCAGGATGTACTTGCCCATCCCGTTACGCAGCTTCATCGAGTCCGGCAGCCGGAACGCCGCCGCCGCCACCCCGCGATCCAGGAACGGCGTGCGCCCCTCCACCGCGTGCGCCATCAGGCAGCGGTCCAGCTTCAGCAGCAGGTCGTGCGGCAGCCAGTCCGTCATGTCGGTCGCCTGCGCGGCCGCCAGCCGAGACCGCCCGCCCTCGGCCGCCCGCAATTCCGCCGCGGCGATGCCGTCCCGCCAGCTTGTCGGGCGCGCCCGCAGCACGTCGACCCGGTCGAACGAGCCCCGGGCATACATCGCCCGTCCGCCCAGCCACCACGGTCGCGTCGCGCTCTGATACCGAGGATATCCCGCGAAGATCTCGTCCCCGCCTTCGCCCGACAGCACCACCTTCACGTCCTGCCGCGCCCGCTGCGCCAGAAACCAGGTCGGAATGATCGCGTAGTCCGCCGCCGGATCGTCCATACAGGCGACGATCTCCGGCAGATGCTGCCACACCATCGCCTCGTTGATCTCGATCGACTCGTGGCGGGCACCCAGAGCCTTCGCCACCGCCGCCGCGTGCTCGCGCTCATCCGCGGCCTCCGGCACATCGAACCCCGCGGTGAACGCCAGCACCGGGTCGCTGTTCAGCCGCGCCATCAGAGTCAACAGAGTGGCGCTGTCGATCCCGCCCGACAGGAACATGCCATAGGGCACGTCGCTGCGCTGGTGCAGATCGACGCTCTCCTCCAGCGCGCGGTCCAACCGGGCCAGCGCGGCGTCCTCGTCGATATTCTCCGGCCCGCCCTCCGGCACGAAGCTGATGCGGCGGCGGTCGATCACGTGGCCATCGGCGCAGGTCAGCGTCTCGCCGGGCAGCACGCGCTGGATGCCCTGGAAGATGGTGTCCGTGCCCGTGGTGAACTGCAGTTGCAGCAGCTCCTCGCGCGCTGCCGGCCGCACCTCGCGCTGCACCAGCCCGGCTGCCAGCAACGCCTGCGGTTCCGACGCAAATGCCAGCCCGGTCGGCATCTGCGCGATGTACAGCGGCTTGATGCCGAACGGATCGCGGGTCAGCGTCACCGTGCGTTGCGCGCGCTCGTGGATGGCGACGGCGAACATGCCGCGCAGTTGCTGGGCGTAGTCCGCCCCATCGCGCAACCACAGATGCAGCGGCGGCTCGCAGTCGCTGTTGGTGGCGAAGGCGATGCCCGGCATCGCCGCCCGCAGCTCGCGGTAGTTATAGATCTCGCCGTTGCAGATCAGCGTCGCCGGCCCGGCGAACAGCGGCTGGTCGCCGGTGACCAGGTCGATGATCGCCAGCCGGTTGTGCACCAGTGCGACGCGCCCGACGACCGCGTGCCCGGTCCCGTCCGGCCCGCGATGGTGCAGGCTGTCGATCAGCGTCGACAGTGTGGCGGGATCGGGAGGCGGCGCGCCGCTCGACAGGATCAGTCCGGCAATGCCGCACATTCAGGTTCCGACCTCCAACAGCAGATTTTCCAGCGCGGCCGACTGGATATGCGCATTCAGGTGGGAGGACGCGAACAAAAAGGCTGCCTGTCCCAGGTCATGCCGCAACCGCTGCTCCGATACCAGACGATGCATGGCATCCGCCAGGGCGATCGGGTCGCCGGGGGGAACCAGCAGGCCGGTCCGGCCATGCTGCACCGCCTCGGCGATGCCCCCCTGGTCCGAGCCGATGATCGGGCAGGCCTGCGCCATGGCTTCCGGGATGACGCTGGGCAGGCCCTCGGCATCGCCGTCCGCGGCAATGACGCTGGGCACCAGCAGCGACCAGGCTTGCGCCATGCGGGCGGGCAGCGCTTCCGGCGGTAGCCAGCCGGTGAGCGTGACGCCGCCGGCGTCGCGGGCGAGCGCCTCCAGCGCCGGGCGTTCCGGGCCGTCGCCGATGCAGGTCAGCGGCGTCAGGTCGCCCGCGGCACGCAACCGGCGCACAGCGTCGGCCAGCACGCCGATGCCCTTCTTGGGCACGAAGCGGCCGACGAACAGGTAGCCGGGCGGGCCCTCCGGCGGCGGCGGCGGGGCGCTTTGCATCTCGACCCCGATCGGCAGCACCACCAGCTTGTCGCGCGGCACGCCGTGCGCCAGCGCCGCGTCCGCCACCGCGGCGGATACGCAGACGAAGCGGGACGCGGCCGCGACCACGGCGGGCCAGCGCCGGGCCTGCACCGTGCCGCGCCAGTTCTTCGCCTTGCTGACGTCGCCGCCATGCAGCGTTACCACCAGACGCAGCCCGAGTGCCTGTGCCAGCGGTAGCGCCAGCGCGCCTCCGCGGGCGAACTGCGCGTGCAGCACCGATGCGATCGGCTTGATGGGCAGCGGTCGCACGCGGCCGAAATGGCGGAACAGCGCGCGGTGCAGCCAACCGGCCGGACCGTCCCCGCCGAGCCTCAGCACCCTGCCGCCGAGCGCGGGGGCGTCCGGCATGACATGGCGTCCGATCCAGACGGGGCTCAGCCGGGTGAAGCCAAGATATTGCCGGCGGAGGAACTGGAGTTCCGACGGCGCGCCGATCCGGTCGCGGTACACCAAGAACGGCGTCGCGTGGGTAATATCAAGCGCCCGAAAGGCCGACCCATGAATTGTCCGCACCAGCCGCCCCAACCGTCATGGCCGGGCTTGACCCGGCCATCTATGCCGCTGAGGTGCCGCGATAGATGGCCGGGTCAAGCCCGGCCATGACGGTTGGGGCGGCCGGTGCCGGTAAGTCAACCCTTAAGCCGGTACGTCAACCCTTAAGAGGCTCGGTTTAACGTGCGAAACGCGGGTCGTTCATGTCACGCGATGCGGCCCCTCGCTCACCGCATCGCGGCGCGCGCATCCAACAGCCTCACTCCCGGGCATGGCACGGTCCTGGCTCTGCAATCCAGCCAGACACCGGCCAGCCCGAGGTGATCGAGGCTATCGCGTCACGCAGCGCGCACCAGGCTGAGCACGGCGCCCTTGCCCCGCACTTCTGCCTCCTCGTAGTCGGCCGCCGCGATCGCCCGGTCGAGTGCAGCGCGCAGTTCCTTCGCCGTCTCCAGCGTCAGTTCGACCGCCGCCCGCGCACCGGCGTCGAGTTCGGTGTTGTAGAAGTCGAGCGTGATGACATCGCCCAGATGCGCATGCCGCGCGTGGTCATAGGCAACCACCGAGCGCGTCAGCGGGAACCATTGGTCCCCGCGCTTCGCCATGCCCTCGGCCCGAGCGATCTCGATGATCGACGTGCACATGTCCGGCCCTCCTACGCCGCCAGATACTTGCCGAAGAAGGCCCAGATCTTGTTCCAGCCATCCATCGCTTGCTCCGGCCGATACAGCGGCCGGTGCCAATAGAAGAAGCCGTGGCCGGCGCCGTCGTAGCGGTGGAACTCGTAGTTCTTGCCAAGCTCTTTCAGCTTGGCCTCGTGCTGGTTCACTTGCTCCGGGCTCGGTGCGCGGTCGTCGTTGCCGAACAGACCGAGCAGGGGGCAGCTCAGGCCGGCGGTCATGTCGATCGGGGCGACGGGCTTCTTGTCGTTCAGTTCGCCCGGGGCCATCACCACGCCACCGCCCCATTGCTCGACGACGGCATCGACGTCGTGCTTCTGGCAGGCATAAATGAAGGCGTGCCGGCCGCCGGAGCACGAGCCGATCAGGCCGACCTTGCCGTTGTTCTCGGGCTGGGCGCGCATCCACTTCACGGCCGCCTCGGTATCGCCGACCATCTGCGAGTTCGCGATCCCGCCCTCGGCGCGCACCTTGGCGGCGACGTCGTCAGGGTTGCCGTCGCTGCCGCCACCCTCGCGCTGGTACAGGTTGGCGCAGATCGCCATATAGCCGTGGTGCGCGAACCGGCGCGTCGTCTCGATGTAGAGTTCGCTCCAGCCGGGGAGGTGGTGGATCAGCACGACGCCCGGAAACTTGCCGGGACCGGCTGGTTTGGCGACGTAAGCCGTGATCGGCGTTCCCTTGTCGCCGTTGATGGTCACGTTCTCGCAGGTCATGCCTCGGTAGAATGACATTGGTCTTCCTCCATGTGTCGGGTCTTGAGCGTCCCTCGGGCCATCGGAGCGGCGCGCCGTCACCCTCAGGCGGGATGAACGGGCGCCGCTGCCCGAAAGCGTCGCGCCGCCAGTATTCGACGATCGCATACCGGGCGCAACCGCCGCGCGCCGCGCGCGGTGCGCTGGGGCGACGCCGGGTCTATCGAGGACATGGTCGAGCGCGGGGGGAAAACCAGGTGCAGCCCGATCGCGCTGAGGCAGGTGCGCAGCGCACGGGGCGATTATAATTTTGAATGTCCTCACACCGGATCGGCCGCCGGTGGGAACCTGGCACTGTCTTGCCCGTCGGCAACAAAGCAAGCGTTTAACACGAAGGGCACGGAGAACCACGGAGCAGCACGGAGAGAGCCAGTATGTTCGTCGGCTGATCGGGAGCCACGCGCTCTCCGTGCTGCTCCGTGGTCCTTCGTGCCCTCCGTGTTAGAATCTTTCTTGAATTCCGTGCCGGCACAGGCGCCGCCTGGCGCCCCCGCACTCGTGCGTAAACCGGAATCGGAACCGCGGGGCCGGCCTTGATCCGGTCCCGTGCGTGAGATTTGCCTCGATGCGTGCGAAACGGTCAGGAAGGGCCGGTGGCCACCGCCGCGGACGGCGCGTGTCGTTCTGATATCGGACCGGATGCAGCGTCCGTCCTTTCGCCGATGAGGCCCCCCAGCATGCGGCGGACGGCGTCCTGCGTCAGCCTCTGCCAATCCCAGTTGCTGCCCACCTTCCGGTCCTGCTCCTTACAGAAGGCCTGCTCCCGGTGCATCTTCTCCACCATCAGAACGCCGATGCTGCCGCCGCGCAGGCGGATGGCGTCGAGCAGCTGATTCAGGAACGGACTGGAGCAGAAGCCGGGCACCACCGCGAGGTCGAGGCAGATATCGACCAGGGTTCGGCCGATTGGGCGACGGCGCACCTGCGCCTCGAGTTCCTTCAGTGTTGGCATGAAGAGTTCGGGATCGTCCCAGCCGATCGGGAGGGACGGCCGCGGGTTCTTCCTCGCGACGGGCGCCTCGGCCAGCGGCTCGGCTGGCGTAGCCAGTTGCTCTACCGGCGGCGCGACCGGTTGCTCTACCGGCGCCTCGGCCGATTGCTCTACCGGCGGATCGGCCGGCATGGTCAGTTCCGTAATCACGTGCCTGCGCGGTACGCCGACGGCGATATCGCGGCCCCGTGCCGCGCGTGCGAGCAGCACGTTCTCCAGTGCGGTGGCGCGCAGGATGCCGCGTTGCAGGTGCGCCATGATCGCAAACAGCCGCCCGGTGCCAAAGCACGCCGCGATGGCGTTGAACTCGGGGGTGGCGGAGCGCTGCTTCGCGGTCGCCTCAAGATGCCGGCCGAAGCCCAGGATGATGCGAACGGTGTGCAGCAGTGCGGCGATGCGCTCGGGCACGGTCCGCGCCGACACCGTCTCCGCTGGCCGATCCAGTTGAGGATCGTCGGGTGAGGTAGGACAGGCAGTGGCGGCCGCGGCGTGTTGCATGGCGCGTTAATAACACCTCTAACTTATTTTTGTCAAGTAAAATAACTGCCCGGACGTTAGCCTATGTCATTTGACGGGTATTCCGCGTGAGCCCCAGATCGTAGGAGCATGCGAGCAGCGCCGCTTGCTAGCTTTCGTCACCCAAACGCCGAATGCGATTGCTCTGCGTCCGGACCGATCCCGGACAAGTCCGCCAGCGTCTCAGTAATCTCCTGGTGAGACGGTCGGCCGCGCCGGTCGGATCACTGAATTGGTGCATGGGCTTCTGCCTGCGCCCGGCTGGCTCGTTTTGTCGAAACGGCGGCCGGAATTGGTGCATGGGGTTCTGGTGGGCGTGCAGGGGCCGGGGTCCCTGCCAGCACCGTGCGGTGCGCGTCGAAGCCAGCAGGAATCCTAACGCAGATGCAGGCCGATACACGCAAAACACGCAGATGGGACAGCGGCCACCGCATCCGCGCGGCTCCCCAGGGCGCAATGCCGCGGTCGCTGCCGTGAACGACCGTGCCGCACTCAGGCCCATCCGCGTGTTTTGCGTGCATCTGCCTGCATCTGCGCAGAAATTCTTTCTTCGCTTTGCCGCGTTCCGCACCGGTCCACCCAGGAGACGCCGCATCGCACGGCCCAACCTTGGCCTTTCGCTGTCGTGGCCCGCGCCGCACGAGGGTATCGAATTCCAGCCCGCTTCCGCGTAGCCTGACCGCGCCATCACACCGACAGCCAACGGACGAAACCAGCGAAGAGCCTCCCATGCCTGCAACCACTTGCCGATCACCCCTGCCCACCACCACCTCCGCAAGCTGGAGGACTTGATCGACATGACACGAATTGCAGCGCTACCCGGGCGGGCGGTGATCGAGGTCGGCGGCGACGACCGGGTCGCCTTCCTGCAAGGCCTGGTGAGCAACGACGTCGCCGACGCCGCGCCCGGCCGGGCGGTCTGGGCCGCATTGCTCACCCCGCAAGGCAAATACCTTGCGGACTTCTTCATCCTCGCGGACGGCGACCGGCTGCTCCTGGATGCCGAACGAGTCCAGGTGCCGATGCTGATGCAGCGCCTGACCCGCTTCCGCCTGCGCTCCAAGGTGACGATCCGCGAGGCGGCCGAACTGCTTGTGTATGTCGCCTGGGATGGGCAACCCGAACCCGCCACCATCGCCGCGCCCGATCCGCGCCTGCCCGACGCCGGCTGGCGGCTGCTCTCGGCGATGCCGCTGCCCGCCAACGCGGGAGAGGACGACTGGGACCGTCACCGCCTCCGCCTCGGCCTGCCCGACGGCACTAGCGACATGGAACTGGAAAAGACCGTGCTGCTGGAAGCCGGGTTCGACGAGTTGCGTGGGGTGTCCTGGAGCAAGGGCTGCTACATGGGCCAGGAGCTGACGGCCCGCACCAAGTACCGCGGCCTGCTCAAGCGCCGTCTGGTGCCGGTCGCGGTGGACGGCCCGTTGCCCGAGCCTGGCACACCCGTGCTGCGCGACGGCATCGAGGTCGGCACGATGCGCTCCGGCTGCGACGCGATAGGGCTGGCGGTGCTGCGGCTCGACGCGCTGGACACGCCGCTGGCGTGCGGCGAGGCGCGGCTGACCGCGCGCGTGCCGGCCTGGATGCAACTGCCAGAAAAGGTGGCCTGAACCGGAGCCTCAACGATGACCTCGACCAAGACCGTCGTCGTCAACCGCGATGAGCTGGAATCGGCATTCGACTTTGTAAGTGCGGGTGCCCCGCAGGAACACACCGCAACGATTTTGGTCGCTACCGGAAAGATCCACTGGCGTTCAGTGTCGGTCGACGTGTGGGAAGACGACGACGAGCCTGACGAAAATGACGATGCCGAGGGCTATATTCCCGTGCCGCACAAGAACGACCTGGGCCTCGGCCGCCGCCTCGTGCTGCGCTTCGTCGAAGAGCACTTGCCGGGAGACTAGGACACGGTTGCCGGTTTCTTCCGGCGGCGCGGCGCATACGGCCGCTTCAAGAGTTTGCTACAGTATCGCCACATGTTGGAACGCTGGTACGAGTTGGAACAGCGCGCCATGGAGCAGGCGCTGCGTGAATGGTGCGAGGAAAACGATATTCAACTCTCGATGAACCGCCTGCCGAGGGCGCCTGACCAAGCGGCGCGTCTATCGCGCGGCGCGGCGCCGCGGCTTGATTGGTTCGAAGCTGATCCGCAGCTTGGTGCCGGTCGCCTTGGCGAACCGTTCCAGAGTGCGCGTGGTGGGCCGGATGTGGCCGCCCTCCAGCCGGGCCACGGCCGCCTGGGTCGTGCCCATCGCCTCGGCCACTTGTTCCTGCGTCATGTCCGCATCGGCACGCGCCGCGATGATGGCTGAGGCCAGCGCGAATTCGTCCTCCAATGCGTCATAGGCAGCCTGGTATTCCGGATCCTGGTGCCATTTGCGGAAGCTCTCCTCGACGGGAATGAATTTGCGAATCATACCAAGCATCCTTGAGACCGATCGTCCGTCGAGGCCGACCGCGCCTTCGTCGAGGCCGGTCGCCCATTCGTCGTGGCCGGCCGCCCCTTCGTCATGGCCGGTCGCCTCTTCGTCGCGGCCGACCGCCTCTTCGTCATGGCCAGCCGCCTCTTCGTCGAGGCCGACCGCCTCTTCGTCACGGCCGGCGCCCCTTCGTCGAGGCCGACCGTCCCTTCGTCATGGCCGGCCTTGTGCCGGCCATCCACGCCTTTGCTGTGGTCGTCATCGAAAAGGCGTGGATGGCCGCACAAGGCCGGCCATGACGAAGGGGCGGCCGGCCATGACGAAGGGGCGGCTGGCCTCGACGAAGGGGCGGCTGGCCATGACGAAGGGGCGGCCGGCCACGACGAATGGGACGGTCGGCCTCGACGAAGGGGCGGCTGGCCATGACGAGGGGGCGGCCGGTGTCCTGCCGTAGGTCAGTCTCTTTGGCTCTTGATATCACACAACTTCCTCGGCTTGGCGAAACGCCATATCAATCTCCCGCCGAGCAGGCTTCCCGGCGTGTATATACCATCTTTGCAATATCCCGGCAACGCCGATCCGGGCCATCCTCAGCCCGCCTGATGACCGTTTCGTTAACGCCGGATTTGGCTGGCAACCGCGCCGTGCCGCCGTCATGCTCACCCGTGCCGGCCGATTTGGGCGGCGCAACCGCACGGCACACGCACCTCGTCCGCATGCTGATCACGCTGTTCACCGACGCCTCCTTTTGCAGCCGATCCCGCATCGCGGCCTATGCGGCCTGGGCCAAGGCGGACGGCCGCACCGTGCGGCATTCCGGTGTGATCAAGCAGCCGGTGCCGAACTCCTCGCTGGCCGAGACCATGGCCCTGGTGAACGGCATCCACCTCGCCATCGCCGCCATGCGCCCGCCCGCCGCCTCGAAGATCATCGCCCAGACCGACTGCCTGGGAGCCATCCAGGCGCTCAGCGGCTTGCTCCGCCGCGCCCAGGCGATCCGGCAATACGAGGCGGTGGTCGCCGCCTATCGCGAGAAAATCGCCGCCTCGGGCGTCGTCGTGGAATTCCGCCATGTCGGCGGCCACCAGGGCACCGTAACGCCGCGCAACGCCGTCAATACCTGGTGCGACGAGGAATGCCGCCGGCTGATGCGCGCCGCCCGCGCCGAGAAGCTCGGCCCGCGCCTCCCGGTCCCGGTTTGATCCGGATCAAGGCGGAAGCAGCCAACCACGCGTAGCCTCCGTCTCGGCGCCACAAGACCATCGGCGCCCGCAGGAGGCCGCCATGAGCGCCACGCAACTGGCCCCGGCACTGATCGAGCCGAAGCCCGCCCACAAACCCATCTGGCACCACGTCGTCATGCTGTTGCCTTTGCTGGTCGGCGCGGCGATCGCGCTGGCGCCGGCCCCGCCCGGCTTGCCGCAATATGCGTGGTATTACTTCGCCATCTTCGCGGCCGTGATCACCGGCCTGGTGGTCGAGCCGATCCCCGCCGCCGCCGTCGGCCTGTGTGGCGTCGCCGTGGCCGCGGCGCTGGCCCGCTTCGTCCTGTTCGCCCCCGCCCAGGTCGCCAAGCCCGACTTCAACCTGACCGGCTCGGCGGTCAACTGGGCGCTGTCGGGGTTCGCCAACTCCACCGTCTGGCTGATCTTCGCCGCCTTCATCTTCTCCCTGGGCTACGAGAAGACCGGCCTCGGCCGGCGCATCTCGCTGCTGCTGGTGTCGTGGCTGGGCGGCCGCACCCTGTCGCTCGGCTACGCGGTGGCATTGTCCGACGCGGTGCTGGCGCCGTTCACCCCGTCCAACACGGCGCGTAGCGGCGGCACGGTGTTCCCGGTGATCAAGCAGATGCCGGCGATCTACAACTCGCTGCCGAACGATCCGTCGTCGCGCCGGATCGGCGGCTACCTGATGTGGACCGCGCTGGCGACCACCTGCGTCACCAGCTCCATGTTCCTCACCGGCGTGGCGCCGAACCTGCTGGCGCTGGAGCTGATCCGCACCACGCTGCATGTCCAGGTCACCTGGGTCGGCTGGTTCCTGGGCTTCCTGCCGGTCGGCATCATCCTGCTGATCGGCACGCCCTGGCTGGTCTACAAACTGTATCCGCCGGAGCTGAAGGAAAGTCCGGAAGTGCCAGCCTGGGCGCGCGGCGAGCTGCGCAAGCTCGGGGCGATGACACGGCGTGAGAAAGTGCTGGCCGGCCTGGTGCTGTGCGCCCTGGCGATGTGGGTGTTCGGCGGCTCCGTGGTGGATGCGACCACGGCGGCCTTGCTGGTGGTCTGCGGCCTGGTGGTGACCCGCACCGTGACGTGGGACGACCTGCTGGCCAACAAGCCGGCGTGGAACACGCTGATCTGGTTCGGCACGCTGGTGACCCTGGCGAGCGGGCTGGCGCAGGTGGGCATGGTGAAGTGGCTGGCCGGATTGCTCAGCGTCTACCTGGTGCATTGGTCGATGGTGCCGGCGCTGATCGCGCTGGTCGCGGCGTTCTTCCTGCTGCACTACCTGTTCGCCAGCCTGACCGCGCATACTACCGCGCTGCTGCCGACCATGCTGGTGGTCGCCGCGGCCGTCCCCGGCATGAACGTGCTGGCGGCCGCGCTGGCCCTGAGCATGACCATCGGCATCATGGGCATCATCACGCCGTTCGCCACCGGACCTGGCCCGATCTACGCAGGCAGCGGCTACCTGCCGGCGAAGGACTTCTGGCGGCTGGGCACGATCTTCGGGATGATCTACCTGCTGGTGTTCCTCGCGGCTGGCGTCCCCTGGTTGCTCTGGCTAGATTAACGCGGACGCAGCGCAGGCGGAGACGTCATGCCCGGCATCAGGCCGGCGAGAATGCAGGACGTCGAGGCCGTGGCCCACCTGTTCCGGGTGGTGCGCACGGCCTGCCTGCCATACCTGCCTGACCTGCACACCCCAGCCGACGAGCTGTGGTTCTTCGGCGAGCGCGTATTTCCCGAATGCTCTGTTTGGGTCGCCGGCGAGGCGGGCCTTGACGGTTTCTGCGCCTGGCGGCCCGGCTGGGTGGACCACCTCTACATCCGCCCGGAGCGCCACGGCCAGGGCCTCGGCACCGCATTGCTCTGCCGGGCCATGGCAGAGCACTCGCCGCTGCGGCTATGGGCCTTCCAGCGCAACACCCAGGCGCTGCGCTTCTACGCCGCGCGCGGGTTCCGCGTAATCGAGCGCACCGACGGCAGCCGCAACGAGGAGCGCGAACCCGACGTTCTGCTGGAGTGGGTGCGGCCCTAGGCGTGCCGCCAGCAGGCGCAGCGCAAATCCGCGGGGGCGACGGTTATATCAACCGGCCGAACGATCAACTCTCGACCGCTTCGCACGGACCGTCCCAACCGTCCCAACCGTCCCAACCGTCCCAACCGTCATGGCCGGCCCTGTGCCGGCCATCCACGCCTTTTGTCGCGTGCACGAAGGCAAGGCGTGGATGGCCGGCACAAGCCCCGGGACAAGCGCCCGGGGCCATGGGCCGGCCATGACGGTTGGGGCCGGCCATTGCCGTACAGTCAACCGTTTTGCGGCTGGTATTAGAGTTGCCGCGCCAGCCGGCGCGCCAGCACCCAGCCGGGGATGGCGGAGACCGGCGCCCCTGGCAGCATGATGAGCCAGCCGAGCGGCTGGCCGTTGACGATCAGGTCCAGCCCGATCCCCAGCATCATGCCACCGATCAGGCAGCCGGAAACGGCGGACGACACGCCAAGCCAGACGATTTCGGAACGATTGACCATGTGTGGTGCCTGCTACGGTCCGGCCGCCGGTTTGACAAGCCGCCCTGCCGCCACCTATAGCCGCGCCCTTCACGGCCGGGAACGTGGACGGGCTGCCAACGCATGTTGGCTCGGCCCGCGCCCGCCATGCAGCGTACCGCATGGCCTACCGGTGCAACAACGCCAGAAGCAAAGGGCAACGCGCAACCATGACCAAGCGCGCCGAGAGCAAGTACAAGATCAACCGCCGCCTGGGGGTGAACCTCTGGGGCCGTGCCAAATCCCCCATCGCCAAGCGCGAATACGGCCCCGGCCAGCATGGCCAGCGCCGCAAGAAGGCCACCGACTACGGCACCCAGTTGATGGCCAAGCAGAAGCTGAAAGGCTACTACGGCAACATCAGCGAAAAGCAGTTCCGCAAGTATTACGAGGAAGCGATCCGCCGCCGCGGCGACACCTCGGAAAAGCTGATCGAGCTGCTGGAGCGCCGGCTCGACGCGGTCTGCTACCGCATGAAGTTCGCCATCACCCCGTTCGCCGCGCGCCAGTTGGTCAACCACGGCCACATCACGGTGAACGGCAAGCGCGTGAACATCCCGTCCTATCTGGTGAAGGACGGCGATGCGATCGAGGTGAAGGAAAAGTCGAAGCAGCTCGCCGTGGTGCTGGATGCGACGCAGAGCTCGGAGCGCGACGTACCCGAGTATCTTGAAGTGGACCATCGCGCCATGAAAGGCCGCTTCGCGCGCGCACCGAAACTATCGGACGTGCCGTATCCGGTGCAGATGGAACCCAACCTGGTGGTCGATGCCTACTCGCGCTGATCTTATACCAGCCCGCAAAACGATTGACGTTCGACCGCTTCGCAGGGACCGCCCCAACCGTCATGGCCGGCCTTTTGCCGGCCATCCACGCCTTTTGCCGCGTGCACGAAGGCAAGGCGTGGATGGCCGGCACAGGGCCGGCCATGACGGTTGGGGCGGTCCGTGCGAA
>CAVXNH010000097.1:0-28683 GCA_963762885.1 uncultured Alphaproteobacteria bacterium | reverse complement strand
GGTAGTGAATGGCGAAACCGGCCCCGAGCAGTGGATCGCGGTCTTCCACGGAAGGGCCGCGTCTGGGGGTTGGACTCAACGCTGTACGCGGCACCCCGTGCTTGGGTGCGCTGCTGCGGGATGTCCCCGATCCGCTCCTCTGCGACCCAAGGAGGCAAGAACGCCCGTTTGGGTCTCGACCCTGGGGGGAGTTACGAATGTCGGGCCCACGGAGAACGCACTACCGTGGGACCACTTAGGTAAAGTGCACAACTCTTGTTAGGTACTAATAAGAAAGGCCGTGACTACCAGGAACCCGCCTCCATGTGGGCACTTAGCCACTGCTGGCGCCCGCGGAGCTCGGCCTACGTTCATGATTTTCGGTTCGGGACCTTAGCCTTTGTAGGCGGACCCACCACAAGGTACGGTTCGAGACGTTAGGTACTCAGTTGCACCACGACCACCCTGGCGGAGTGCCGGGCCAGGGAGCCGCGCATAGACGTGACGCGCTCACTCCCTCGTGGGCGTTCGCAACTACCCAGACTGAATGGAGAGCTGATTTCGATGGGCTCAGCATGACTACCATCAAGGACGACTTACTTCTACAGGACGACGTCACTTACACAAATGGCGCCGGTCTTTCGTCAATTATTACTCGCATCGACCTTAACGCACTTCACGAAGTACAGCCTGGCTCAGGGCCGACCAACGATTAGCGGAAAAGTGGCCGTTATCGGTTTAGGTTACGTTGGTCTCCCTACTGCACTGCAGTTCATAAACTCTGGCTTTCAGCGTGCTCGGATTCGACCTCAGTGCCTCACGTCGTGCCTCCATCCGACACCTCGACGTGGACCTGCTACCCAGTGAGCGTGCTAGGCTGAAGGTTGCTTTGGACAGTGGGCGACTCGTTCTCACCGCTTCCGACAGCGCCTTGGACGACGCCGACGCCGTGATTATCTGTGTGCCAACTCCTATTGACGACCACCTAGTGCCCGACCTCGGTGCTGTGCGTCAGGCATGCAGGACAGCGGTGGCTCACGTACACCCCGGCCAACTCCTGATTCTCACCTCCACTTCCTACGTCGGTACAACCCGAGACGAACTCATCGCCCCCATCGAGGCAACAGGCCTGACGGTTGGCTCAGACCTAAACGTGGCCTTCAGCCCTGAGCGCATAGATCCCGGAGTAACCCACAATCGCCAGGTGGTCCCCCGGGTTGTCGGCGGCGCGACGCCAAGGCACCCGAAGAGCAGCGGAACTCTTTGAGGGTGCTGGCTCACAGGTGCACGTCGTTTCAGACCCCGAGACCGCAGAGCTCACCAAACTGATTGAGAACACCTTCCAGCGGCCAACATTGCCCTTGCCAACGAGTTCTCGGTCGCCGCAGGAGCGCTCGGCGTTGACGTCATGGAGGCAATAGCGGCTGCGACAACCAAGCCCTACGGCTATATGCCCTTCTACCCGGGGCCTGGCGTAGGGGGACACTGCATCCCCTGCGATCCCCATTACCTCCGATGGCAGCTCCAAGCCCTTCGCGTCGCAACACCCCTCCTCGACGAGGTCATGGCTAGCATTGCCCACCGGCCCCATCATGTCGTCGAGCGCTCCGTTGACGTTCTCGCCGAGCTCGGCGTACCACTTCGCAATGCCCGCGTTCTCCTGTTTGGCGTCACATACAAGGCCAACGTGGCCGACATCCGAGAGTCCCCGGCGCTTGGAATTCCTCGCCGGTCTACACTCATGTGGCATAACCGTCTCTTATTATGACCCCCTCGTGCCACAACTCTCCTCCCTGAGGGGAGGGTCCCTCAGTTCGGTGACGCTAGACCACCTCGCTGCCCTGGACGCCTGGGACCTTACCGTCGTGCACACTCTCCACGATGGGACCGACTGCCTCCTGCCTCAAACAGGGTTGGTCCTGGACGCTACCTACAGACTCCGCGAGCCAAAACAGCGACTCCGACGCCCATGACCGCACATGCCCCGTCCTGCTCGGGACACTCCCCAGAGTCCGTACCCCAGAGATTGTAGCAACCAGCCACGGCTACTTCCAAAGCACCGGCTAGCCTCCAATGCTCACGAAGCGAGACGACGGGAAACACCATTCCGCGTCGCACTCCGCGTCGCACTCCCGGCTCCACGGCACGGCTCTGCTCGCCGTCCTAGGCCTTCTCTTCCTCTTGGTCATAAAGATTGAGTTCCGCAACCCCGACGCGAACATCGCCTTCTACGGCTACGGCGTTACTGTTACCGCCACTATCCTCGTAATCATGACCGTCTCGTTCGGTCTATACCGAGATCGAGCCCTTCTTACAGCACGAGCGACGCACCCAGAACTTCTTCAGCCCGACCAGTCCAACCGTCCCCTAGTCACCTACATCGTTGCTGTGCACAACGGGGGAAGAGGGCCTTAGTTCACCAGTGCATCCAATCCATGGCAGCGCAAACCTACCCCAACTCCGAGACTATCGTCGTAGACGATGCGTCCACCGATAACACGCTTGCTATCCTGCAGCAACTCGCTACGCGTTATCCGTTCCATCTCCTGGCACTTCCAACCAATCGTGGCAAAAAGAGCGTGTTGTGTGCAGGCCTTCTTCTAGCCCACGGCTCGATCATCGCCTTCGCCGACAGCGATACCGTGTGGGCGCCCGACGCCGTCGACCGGGTTGTCCCCATCTTCCTGGCGGACCAAAACATCGGTGCGGTCAGCGGCCACTGTAGGGCCTTGAACGGCGACACTAATCTTCTCACGAAGATCCAGGACTCGTGGTACGAAGGCCAGTTCTCAGTGCGAAGGCCTTTGAGAGCGTTTTCCGCTCGGTTAGCTGCGTATCTGGACCGCTAGCCTTCTTTCGCTTTTCCGCCATCTACAATTTTCTGCCAGCCTGGGAGGCTGATACCTTCCTGGGCCAAGAATTCCGGTTCGCTACCGATCGCACGCTTACGGCCTATGTTCTCGGCGGCAGCTACCTAGCCCCGAAGGTCTTGCCCCAACATTCTGCTTCGCCCTTCTCCTCTCCAAGCTACCCAGCACGCGAAACTGGGGCATCGTTTACTCCAAGTCCGCACGGGCGTGGACGAACGTCCCGTCGACCTTCGAGGGCTTGGTAAAGCAACAGGTCCGCTGGAAGAAGAGCTTCATAAGGAACGTCTTCGTCACCGGTCGCTTCTATTGGCGGCGCCCGTTTCTTCCAGCCCTCCTCTACTATCTGCACGTAGCGTTCGTGCTGTTTGGGCCATTCGTGGCGGCACGCCACCTAATCTACATGCCCCTCCATGGCGACCCGATGTCCCTGGTGCTCTACCTCGCCGGGAATCAGCCTAATTGGTTTGAGTTTTGGCCTGGCGTTCCGTTACGAGAACCCCGGTTCCCTCCGATGGCTCTGCAGGCCCATGATGAACCTTATGTCAACGCTTCTTTTCTCGTGGCTACTCTTTTAACGCGGCGGCCACCATACATAAATGAAGTGGTCACGCGGATGAACGTTCCACGCGCGCCCGCCTTCACAACACCTAAAGTGCCTTGCCACCGCCGCGGCTATGCTCAGTAGGCGGGCTCGTAAAATCGAGGCCCTCGTCGCTGTGGTAATCGCCGCGCTATTCACCTTGAAAACTCTCAACTACGTGGACCCCGCCAGCCTCGCCTTGTCCACTATCGTCTCCACGGCATCCGCGCTGTCCGTAACGCTGCCAACGCGATTGGCAACCTCCCGGCCTTGAACAGCTGCGCCCACCCCCTGCGAATGTACGACGTCCCTGGCGGCTATGTGTGCGCCCCGTCGGATCCAAGCACGGTGTACGCACAGATCTTCACCACCTACCCCCTTGTCGGTCAGGGACGCGAGTCGATCTATTCGAACATCGACGAAGGTAGCCTCCCCGCAGCCAACGACCTCCTACTTAACAACTTTGCCGTTCCCCGCTACCCTTTGGTACACCTTGGCTCGCTCACTTGGTCGGAGGACCCATTCCATGCAGATTATTGGCGAATGGAGTTCTACTCGCTTCGGCCTAGCCTCAACCTCCTCTACGCGTTCCGTACCACCGAGAAGGTCAAGTACGCCACAAAGCTCCTCGACCTGGACATGAGTTTCATCGCCTCGGAGCCCACGTCTAAATGGGCGTGGTCGGACGCACACGCCGTCGCCTTCCGGTGCATGGCGCTGGTCGACACGTGGTGGAAGCTTCGGCAAGCCCACCAGCTGACGGAGCCGGAGAGCACCGCTATACTCCGCGAACTGGTAAAGACTGGACCCTTCTTGGTTGACCCGAACAACTACCAGCCCGAGGACAACCACGGCACCAACGAAGCCGCCGCCTTGTACGAGCTTGCTGTCGCGTTCCCCACCCTTCCAGCTTCGCATCAGTGGCTGGCTCTCGCCCAACAGCGTCTCCAAGAGCAGCTCGACAGCCTCATAGACGCGGATGGTGACCTCATTGAGAACTCTCCGTACTACGACTTTTACACCCTGGACAAGTACTGGCAGATCTACAGTTATTCAATCGAGCGCGGCGTACCGATCAGCACAGATTTTGCAAGCAAGCTTCATTCAATGCTAAACTTTGCCACCTACATTCTGCAACCAAACTCGCAAGTTCCACTCCTGGGCGCCTCCATCGTGGCGACCATTAACGATCACGGCGTCTATGCCAAAATGGCCTCGACGGATCCGAACTTCCTGTACGTCTTGACCCGTGGAAGGCTTGGAACCCGTCCTCCGAAGAACAGTGTCTATTTTCCCGCGTCCGCCTTGACAATCATGCGGTCCGGCTGGGGCGGGGAGCGAATACCCACTGAGCACCTACGCCACCTACAATACGGGTCTCTACCGCAATCGCCACAACCAGTTAGACGCCCTGGCGATAACGCTTTACGGTGACGGAGGGACCCTGTTGCCTGGTGCCGGACTATATACCTACACTCCTGGGAAATACTGGAACTACTTCCATGGAACGGTTTCACACAACACGGTGGTTGTGGATGACAAATCCCAGGCCGAGGGGAATGGCGTGGCTGGGCCGTTGTTCAGCAAGGACGGCGTGACCTACCAGACAGCGGAGAATACTCTTTACGCGGGTGTAACTGACCGCCGTCTTGTCATGATGCTCGACACGAATCACTTGTTAGTAGTGGACCGCCTTAGTTCGGGCACCGTTCACACTTATCAGCAGATGTTCCACCTGTTCCCCGGCGCTAAGCTGCTCCAATTCGGCCTGACGATGTCGGGAGTGGGGGGGACACCCTGGCGTGCGGTCACGATACGACAACTACTGCGGAAGAACATGACGGCTCAGGTGACAATCAACAATCGCGGGGCGAAGCCGGCTGGTCTGTGCTCCCAGAAGTTTGGGGTTCTGCTGCCATGTTACCAAATCAGCTACACGGTGCGGGGTCGAGATGCGACATACCTTACTCTCATTACCATCGGGCCAGAGAAGAAGGACTTCGATGTCAAAGTGGCCGCCGGAGGCTCCCGCCTTACGCTGACTGACGCCGGCCGGGTGCTCCGTTTGTCGTTTGCGGAGACGACGGCTATAGGAGCGCGGACCGGAGCCACTGACCCGACCCCGCCATCGGTTCAGACGACCCTGGTTGGCACGAGCAACGATCCCAGAGATTGGCACAAGACCGGCCCGGGCAAGTTGTCGTTCAGCCAGGCCCAAGACGATTCCCACCGTCTGGTTGCCAGCCTATCGAGCACCAGCGCTAGCTCGTCGTGTTTGGTAAATAACAGCATCGAGGTCAACTTATTGGAGCATAACGGGGAATTGCGGATTAAGGTTGATGGGTACGTCCACCTCGAGGCACTGGACTTGTTCTTATCTAATGACCACTGGAAACGCACAGCCGAGCTTGACTTATTAGACGCATACCCGCGTTACGAAGGTGGCTTTTGGGAAGATATTTTTCTTGGGCCGAGCACTGAGTGGGGTCTGCACGGAGGCTGGCTCGTGTCGGGTCCCAACTTTAGCTGGTCTGCGATCGACGGTATCAAGATCGAACTACGTCCACGGATTGCGGGTGGTCCTCCAGCAACAGTGAGTGTCGATAGGATGAACATAGTACCTCCACAGAACGAGGGTAAGGTTGTCTTCGTGTTCGACGATGGTTACGAGTCTATATTACCTGCGGCGGCCTACATGCACGCCCACGGCTTGGAGGGTGACGTTGCTGTGATAGGCAAGGATGCCGATTATCCCTCTCGGGGTTACCTGACGGTGTTCGACCTGAAGATGCTTCAGAATAAGTGGGGTTGGGATATAGTTAATCATACACAGGAGCACGTCGATGCTTATCAACACTATTATAAGGGCAACGATCTCACAGGCTACGCGAACGACATTATGCAGAACGCTCTGTGGCTCGAGGCAAACGGCATCAACTCGGCGCCCAACTGGCTAATCTATCCGCACGGCACCACAAATCAGGTTTTGGAATCAGTAGTCGGCAAGTACTACATGTTCGGGCGTACAACAGTGGACGACCCGACGGCTTACCCATACGGCGATTCTCACGCCGTCAATAATTTTGAAATTCAGTACCCGGGGGACGGAGAGACCTCTGTTTCTGGGTACATCCGCCTTCGGAGGTGCTGGCCATTGTGAGGGACGCGATCAAGTATCATATGACGGTTCTGCTGACATTCCACAGGATTCACTCGGAGTCGGATGATCAGCCAGGTTACCCGCTGTCGTTGTTCAAACAGGTTGTGAACGGCGTCGTGAAGTCGGGTGTAAGGGTGCTTACGCTCAGTCAACTCGACCGAAGCAACGGGGTGCCCGTGAACAACCACATTTATATGACCGGGGGTCGGCCTCGCAGATTGCGGTAAGTGTCTCGAAGTGAGATGGAATTGGTTGCGAGAAGCACGTCGGACGGCACTGCTTTCCGGATGGCCGGTACCGGGAAGAAGGTCGTCTGGCTCTCGGCGACAGCGACGTGGCGTGGGCAAGTCTTGGTGTCCTGTGGGGCGTGAATCTAGAGACACAAGATGACGGCACAGCGATGCGGTCGCAACTTGTCACGGAAATGGCTAGAGAGGCTGGTTGCGACCCTGATAGTTGCTGGCATGGCTGTCGGCGCGCGAGTCTGCGTCGGAGGTCGTGGGGTTAGTAGCAGGAACGCATACTGTGGTCCGGTGCTCGTGAAGCCAGCGAGGGGCATCACTGATGAGTACGACCGGAGCGTATTGTCATTCGGTCCTGTTTTGTACCTGACGCTTGCGCACCCGTTTTGGCGAAGTGAGCCGGATTTGTCAGGGCACGGTCACAATGGTGAGTACCTCCCTAAGGACGAGAGCCCGGGGCTCACTAGGCTCCCAAATGGGGACGCCGTAGCGGAATTCGACGGTCTGGGCCAGTACGTAGAAGTGCCGTCGTCTAGCGCCTTATCGATAGGGCGGACTGGCTGCCTAACGGTGGAGGCTTGGTTCCGGCCGGCGACGCTACAGTTCCCTTTCGAGGAGGGCTCCGGCTATGTGTACGTGCTAGGTAAGGGCACGACTGGCAAACAAGAGTATGCGTTGCGGGTGTACTCGTACCGGAATACCGAGCATCCGCCGAGGCCAAATCGTGTATCTGCCTACGTCTTCAACTTGGGGGGCGGGGAGGGATCTGGGGCGTACTTCCAGGACAGGATCGAAATCGGGCAATGGGTAATGGCCGTGTTCGTGGTGGAGGATAGGGAAACAACGGGGTGGCCGGATGGCTACATCGCCATATACAAGGACGGCGAGCTTCGAGGAAGAGTTAGCCTGGACCAGTTCGATGTCACGCCGAGATCCTCGGACGCACCGTTCCGTATTGCGACCAGAGACCTACAGTCGTACTTCCAAGGAGCAATCGGCAAAGGCGGAGTGTATCTTATGCAGCCCTGACTGGGATCGAGATCCGGTCTACGTACCTGGCTATGGTCGCACAACACCGGTAGGCGTATGGTCTGGTCCTGTCTCATTCGAGTTGATGCGAGCGGTGCGGGTCCGCTCCGGTCCGTTGGGATGGATGGTACATTGCATGGCCATGGTTTAATACAGGAATGAAGGAGGCTTGGCGAGTCGTGTCGGCACAGCGGGATTATTTAGCTCGGGCTTGTCGGCGTTACAAGAGTACCGGAGCCTCACCCGGTCATCACGGCGTACGCTTGTGCAATTTGTGCCTGGGTGAGTTCGTAGTCGAAGACGGCAACCTTCCCTATGGCTCCTTCGAAGTAGGATTCTAGGCTGGAGGTACCCACACGAAATGGTGCGTTCCCGTGCTGTGGTATGACGTTAAACTGCGTTAGAGGTACCGTGCCCCGGAGCTGCGCATCCTTGTAGATTTTTATGTACCCAGTTGGGTAGGCCGCTGACACGGCGCTGGTGTTAATAACCATCGTGACCATCATCCATTGACCTACGGTGACAGGGTCCTGGAAGTAGGCGCCTGAGCCCTCTCCGCCGGAGAGATTGAATGCGTATGCAGACACTCGATTGGGCCTCACCGGGACCTCTGTGTTGACCTGCGAGTACATGCGCAGCTCGTACTCCTCCTGATTCCCATCCCCATAGCTACTTTTCCCAACAAAGTTGACGTACCCGGTGCCCTCCTCGGCAGGGAATTGCAGCGTGTCTGGGCGCACCCAGGCCTCCACAGTGAGTTGACCCGTGTCGGTTACGGATAAGTCAGCGTCGTTGGGAACTTGGAGGTATTCAGAACTGCCGTTGAAGTCGGCGGCAAGGTCCCCGTTGGGGAGTGCGACCGTCTCGGGTTCTTGACCCGTGGGGTAGTAGGTCCCGTTCTGGTCGTCCCCACTTAGGTCTGGCTCTGAACCAGAGCTGGGGTAGCCCATCGTGAGGTACATCACCGGATCCTGCGACAGGACGGTCTCGTCGTAGAGGGACAGGGACGCCGCTTGGCCAGGCTCGGTGCTCGGGGTCGCCAGCGTAGTTGCGATCGTTGGGGACGCCACCGTGGTGGTCGTGGTGGGGGTGGTCGTCGTCGAGGTTGTGGGGGTCAGGGCCACGGTCGTGGTCGTTGTGAGCGCTACGGTCGTTGTGGGCGCCACCGTCGTAGGCGGAGCTGCCGTCGTTGTCGGCGCCGCTGTGGTGGTGGTCGGGTCGGCAACGATTGGCGCGCTGGACTGGGGGACCAAGTACTTCGGTCACCGGCGCGGTCGTGGCCACCGGCCGGGACGTCACCACGGGCAGGGACGTCGTGGTCGTGAGCTGGGCATGCACGCTGTACCGGAAGTGGTACCTGACCGTCTGGGGCACCATCATGAAGTCCGGCACCATGGCCGGCCCGCGGCCGTAGCGGTACAGCCCGCCGTTCACGTCGAGCTCGGTATAGCCGCGGCCGCTGGGGGACGGGATGATCGCCACCAGACCGGGCAGGGCGTCCGCCGTCACCTTGCGTGCGTCGCCATAGCCCCTGACGGCTCCCGCAGCCGTGGCCTCCCAGTAGCCATGACCGTCGGGTGTCGGCGTCAGAGCGACGAAGGAGCTGGCCCCGATGCGGTGGCCCACCCGGGGCCCGTAGGTGTGGGCGTCGCCGAAGCCGTAAACCCGCCCGGTGCTGCTAAGGATCGAGTAGCCCTTGTGGTTGGGCGTGGCGACGATCTGGCGGAACGGCCCCGGCCGGCCCGAAGCTTCACCGTAGAAGACGGCGTCCCCATAGGGGTAGACGTTGCCGGCCCGTCGAGGAGCAGGTAACCGTGACCTGTGGCGCTCGAGATCATCCCCACGGTCGTCGTCAGGGGCATGGGACCGGAGTGGGTGCGGGCGTTGCCGAACGCCGCCACCCTGCCGTCGGCGTTGAACAGCCAGAAACCACGGCCCTTGGGGTTGGAGGCGATCCCTTTCACGGGACCGAAGCCCGTTGGGGCAGGCCCGAGCCGCCGTGTCCCGCCGTAGGCGGCCACGCCGCCAGCGTGGTAGGCGACCCACCCGCTGTCGTGGACAGGGCCTGATGCGAAGCCCACGGCCTGGCGCACGGCGATCAGGTACTCCGCGTTGCTGTGGATGCGAGGGCCCGTAGCCGAAGCCACCATGACGCTGCCGACATAAGTCATGCTGGCCAACGCCACCGCCACAGCCACGACGCGCGCCCGGTGAACTGGGAGGTTGCAGGCCCTTACCTTTCGCCGATCAAGGGCTCGCCCCCTCGTCGGAACGAGATTGGGCATATACTACCCTCGGCGCCGGGGAGCGTGCCTTTAAGGGAACTAAGGCCCATTTTTCGCGAATTGCTCAGACGGCCGACTTCGCTACGTTTGCCACGCTTTCCGTTTGTTGGCCCCGCCGAGAAGTTTTCCTCGACGGACTTCAGTGCGTTTCGGCTAACTTCGCGCCGGACCTCAGGGCCTTTCGGCTAGTTCCGCCACAGACCTCGGCGGCCCTCGGTTCATGCCGGGACGGGGCTCAGGTCCGCCGGTACCGGCGCTGGCCCTGGCCTGGCGGCCCGGGGGCGGACGGGACGGGCCAGGCTCACCTGGCGGGCGGGCACCCACAGCCGGCTGGTATAGGGAATGGCCATGACCCCCAGCCACGTCCACAGCAGCGTGTTGGGCAGCGCCTGGCTGAACGGCGACAGGTTGGCGCTGACCAGGAAGCAGGGGAGGATGGCGAACCCGCCCCGGCGCCACCAGGCGAGGTCCTTTTCGCTGGTGAACTTCCCCCCTTCGGCCGGACACCTCGCACCAGCGTCAGCTGGAGGAGGATGGAGGCATGCCAAAGGCAGCATCAGCACGCCGGTACACCGACGAGTTCAAAAAGGACGCGGTGGCACTGTTACGCTCATCGGGCCGGCCAATAAGGAGGTGGCCAGGCAGTTGGGCGTATCGGACACCTCACTTGGGGCGTGGGCCAAGGAAATGAGCGAGAACGCCGAGGCAAGTGACGCGGAGCTAGAACGAGAGGCCGCCCGGCTGCGCAAGCGCATAAAGGAACTGGAGACCGAGATCGACATCCTGAAGAAGTTCACCGCCTACTGGGTGAAGGGCTCCCCGTGAGCCTCGACGAGCAAGTAAGAGTGCTGTCCCGACGGGTGGGCGTGCTCGAAGATGAGGCCGAGATCGCCCGGCGCCTGGCCGGCTTCGACCAGCGCGGGGCCGAGCGCGAGCGGCTCTACCGCTTCATCGAGGCCGAGGCGGCCAACTTCACCCTCACCATGCTCTGTCGGGTGTGCCAGGTGTCGCGCTCGGCCTATTACTCCTGGCGAGCCGACGGCGACGGCGCCGACCAGGCCACCTGGGACGAGGCCCTTCTCGCCGATGCCATCTTCGGTACCTGGACGGCCTCGCGGCGCGTTACGGTTCGCCTCGGGTGAGCGTTTCCCTGGCCAAGGCGGGCTGGAGGGTAAACGGGACTTCCTCTTGATAATCTGCTCCGGGGCTCGTCCGAACTAAGGAGACTGGGTCTTATTCTCGTGGGTTCGTCCTTCCCCAAGGCTCACCTGCTCGTGCTCAACCACCCGAGGCGCCTGCAAGCCTCCTCTTGTCAACGGCGACAGGAAAGGCTCCCTGACGGCATCTGCAACGGCCCGAGTCAACGTGCCACGTTGAGTAGTCCACCCATCGCGCTCAGCACCCTCAGGACGTACCGTTTTTCCTTCGCTTGGCGCCCGTCGAGGCCCGATGCTACCGTCCCGAAGGACGACCGGCTCCTCCAAGGGACCCGCGAGCTGCCATTATTTTGATTACGTAACGCTAAGTGAAATAACACACGGCGAAGATGGCAGCGCGCCAGCGTGGACCAGGCCGTGGCCGAGGTTGCCGCACAGCGCGCCGGCGCGATGGGCGGCATCAAGGCGCTGTAGTTCGCGAAATCCGCGCCGATCCGCAACTTCTGGAGGTGGCGGAAACCGCCGGCCGCATCACCTTCGACAACTCCCGGCCCGCCATGGCGCCGGAGGCGGCGGCAATCCCGGCTTCCCCGCCTTGGCTGCCGGCGACTGGATCTGGGGCCGCAGTTGGGACGCGATCCAGCAGACGGTCACGCGCGGCATCCGCAGCGCCGATCCCGACGCGCGCCAGAGCCAGATGCCGCGCTGGGGTGTCGATAACATTGCTGACGCCGGACCAGATCCAGCAGGTCGCTGACTACGTGATGACGCTGTTGGCGCCCCGGTGCAGGGCGCCGACGTCGCGCCGGGCCGCAAGCTGTTCGTTGATAACTCGCTGTCTGTCACGGCGACGCCGGCCAGGGCGATCGCGAGAAAGGCGGTCCCCGCCTCGCGTCGCGCATCCACCTGCACGGCGACGATCTCGCGGCGGTGGTGGCACAGATCACCAATCCGAAGATGGGCGTCATGCCGAACTGGAACACCCGCCTCGACGAAGCGACGATCAAAAGCGTCGTGCTCTACGTGCATTCGCTGGGCGGTGGCGAGTGACCGTCTCACCCGCACGGTCGTTGCCACAACCGTCACGGTCGTCGCCCCAATCGTCACGGTCGTCGCCCCAATCGTCATGGTCGTCGCTCCAATCGTCATGGCCGGGCTTGACCCGGCCGTGTATGCGGCACCCTGCCGCGCTAGATGGCCGGGTCAAGCCCGGCCATGACGGTGGGACGTCCAGAGGCCGCCCCGCCATGTCCCGCATCAGCAAGACCGAGCGCCAACTGCAATTGCAGGCCGAAGCGGACGGCCAGCACCTCTACGCCAATCGCGTGCGCGTCTATCCGAAGTCCGTGCACGGCCCGGTGCGCCGCATCAAATGGGCAGTCCTGACAATCTGCCTCGGCCTCTACTACCTGCTCCCCTGGCTCCGCTGGCACCGCGGCGTCAACCAGCCCAACCAGGCAGTCCTCCTCTCCATCACCAACGAGCGTTTCTACTTCTTCAATCTCGAACTCTGGCCGCAGGACATCTACTACCTCGCCGGCCTGCTGATCATGAGCGCCGTCGGGCTGTTCCTCGTCACCAGCCTGGTCGGCCGCGTATGGTGCGGCTTCACCTGTCCGCAAACCGTGTGGACCGACCTGTTCATGTGGGTCGAACGCCTGATCGAGGGCGACCGCAACGAACGCATGAAGCGCGACGCCGCGCCGGTCACCCTCGACACCGTCTGGCGCAAAACCCTGAAGCACGCAGTCTGGCTCGGCATCGCCTTTTGGACCGGCGGCGCCTGGATCATGTACTACGTCGACGCACCGACGGTGACGGTGGAGTTCTGGACCGGCGCCGCCTCGCAGCAGGTCTATTTCTTCACCGCACTGTTCACCGCCACCACCTACCTGCTGGCCGGCTGGGCGCGCGAACAGGTGTGCACCTACATGTGCCCCTGGCCGCGCTTCCAGTCGGCGATGCTGGATGAGCAAAGCCTGACCGTGACCTACCAGGCATGGCGCGGCGAACCCCGCATGCGCGGCAAGCGCCACGACGGCGACGCCGCCGGCGACTGCGTCGATTGCGGCGCCTGCGTCACTGCATGCCCGACCGGCATCGACATCCGCGACGGCATCCAGCTCGAATGCATCAGTTGCGGGTTGTGCGTCGATGCCTGCAACCACGTGATGGAGAAAACCGGCCGCCCGCGCGGCCTGGTCACCTGGGACACGCTGGCCGATCAGACCGCCAAGGCGAGCGGCGCGCAGGCTCGCTTCCGTCTGTTCCGGGCGCGCACCATCATCTATGTCTCGGCCCTGTTGCTGGCGGTTTGCGTCATGGGAGTCGCGCTCGCGACGCGCTCCGGCGTCGGCATTTCCGTGCTGCACGATCGCGCGCCGCTGTTCGTGCGCCTCGCCAGCGGCGACCTGCGCAACGGCTACACGGTGAAAATCGTCAACAAGTCGAACACGCTTGAACTCTACGAATTAAGCGTCCAGGGCCTGCCGGGCGCCGTGCTGACCGAGGCGGACGAAGGCCTCGGCCCCGCCGCCCAACTCGGCCTGCCGGTGAAATCCGACAGCGTCGGCACGTTCCGCGTGATGGTCGCCGGCCAGCCAGCCTCGTTGCAGGATGGCGAACAGCCCATCACCTTCATGCTGAGCAATACCGTGACCGGCGAACACACCGTGTATCGCTCGCTGTTCATGGGACCCGGCGCGAAGCCGCGCTGAACCGGGGAGAAGAATCCGATGCGACTAAGGGATGGATTGGCGGCCGTGCACGGCCCCGGGCCGCGCCGGAATTCCACCTGGCAATGGTTCCCATGGGCACTGATCGGTTCCATGGGCGTGGTGGTCGCGGTCAACATCGCGATGGTGTCGTTTGCACTTCACACCTTCCCAGGGCAGGCCGGCAGCGACGGCTTCGACCTGAGCAATCACTACGACCAGGTTCTGGAGAAGGTGCGGCAGGAGGCGGCGCTCGGCTGGAACGTCCGCCTGCTGCCGGGCGACACCGGACATCCGGTGGTGCTGCTGGCCGACCGCACGGGCGCGCCGTTGCGCGACGCCCAGGTGCAGGCCACCGCCGAACGTCCGCTCGGCCCGCCCGAGACGACGCACCTGATGTTCCACGACGAAGGCGCCGGCCACTACGTCGCCGACGCGGCGCTAGCCACCCCAGGCCAATGGGAGCTGCAACTATCGGCCACGGCGCAAGGCCACAGCATCGCGGCGACCAAGCGGATTGTCGTCCCCAAACCTCTCCCGCGCTCGGCGCCAGGCGCCGGGTGAGGGTGATGCTCTGCGCCACCTATCCTCGTCATGCCGGCGAAGGCCGGTATCCACGACTGTTGCCGCCGCATCGGCGTAAACAGTCGTGGATGCCGGCCTTCGCCGCCATGACGAGCCGAAGAACGTCCCTCTATGCTCGATAGCGCAGCGGCCGAATTGCGCAACTCGCCCCTCGTGGCAGAACCCTCCGCGACCTGCGTCCACTGCGGCCTGCCCAGCGCGCCCAACCGCCGCTTCTGCTGCCCCGGCTGTGCCGCCGCCTACGACACCATCCAGGGCCTCGGCCTCGGCCAATACTACCGCCAGCGTTTGCTGGACCGCACTCTCCGCGCACCGCGGCCCGAACCAACCGACCGCCCCGATCTCGCCCGCCATATCGCCTCCCGCCCCGACGGCACCCACGAGCTCACCCTCGCCATCGACGGCCTGCAGTGCGGCGCCTGCGTCTGGCTGATCGAGTCCGTCCTCGCCCGCGAACCCGCGGTCCTCACCGGCCGCGTCAACATGACCACCCGCCGCCTGCGCTTGATCTGGCGCGGCGCCGCGGACCACGCCGAACACCTGATCAGCCAGATCGAGCGCCTCGGCTACCGCCTCATCCCGTTCGACACCACCGCCCTGAGCGCCGCCCAGGACCGCACCGGCCGCGCCCTGCTCCGGGCGCTCGCCGTTGCGGGCTTCGCCGCTGGCAACGTCATGCTGATCTCGATCGGAATCTGGGCCGGCGACCGGGCCGGCTTGCTGGACGACATGGGACCGGCGACGCGCTCCCTGCTGCACTGGGTGTCGGCGCTGATCGCGCTGCCGGCGATCGCATACGCCGGCATGCCGTTCTTCGCCTCCGCCGCCGCCGCCCTGCGCCACGCGCGCACCAACATGGACGTACCGATCAGCCTCGGCGTGATCCTGGTCACCGGCATTAGCCTGGCCCAGACCATCGCGGGCGGCGAGCACACCTATTTCAACTCCGCGGTTACCCTGCTGTTCTTCCTGCTGATCGGCCGCGTGCTCGACCATCGCGCGCGCGGCCAGGCCCGAGCCACCGCGGAACAGCTTCTCACCCTGCGAATCGCCGACATCGCCATCCTCAACCCCGACGGCAGTGTCACCCGCCGCGCGCAGCACACGGTGGAACCGGGCGCCCGCGTGTTGGTCGGCATGGGCGAGCGCATCGGCATCGACGGCATCGTCGAAAGCGGCACGTCGTCGCTCGACGCCAGCCTGGTGACGGGTGAGAGCCTGCCGATCGTCGCCACCCCCGGCACGCCGGTTTTCGCCGGCACGCTGAACCTCGGCGCACCGCTGACCCTGCAAGTCACCGCTGCCGGCAACTCCACCCTGCTGGCCGACTGCGTGCGGCTGATCGAGGCCGCCGAAACCCGCCGAGGCCGCTTCGTCGTGCTGGCCGACCGCGTGGCACGCCGCTACGCCCCGGCGGTGCACCTGACCGCGCTGGCGACCTTCGCCTGGTGGTTCTTCATCATGGGCATCGGCGCGACGCAGGCGCTGCTGACCGCCAGCGCGGTGCTGATCGTCACCTGCCCGTGTGCTCTGGCGCTGGCGGTGCCGGCCGTGCAGGTGATCGCCACCTCGCGCCTGTTCCGCGCCGGCGTACTGCTCAAATCCGCCACCGCGCTGGAGCGTCTGGCCACGGTAGACACCGTCGTCTTCGACAAGACCGGCACACTGACCGAACCATTGCTCGGCCTGTCCTTCGTCACCGACCAGGACGCCTTGCTGCGGGCAGCATCGCTCGCCGCAACCAGCCGTCATCCACTGGCCAGAGCACTTGCCGCCGCCGCCGGCCCGGTCACTCCGGCCGAAAGCGTGACGGAACAGCCAGGGCAGGGGCTGAGCGCCGGCGACGTGCGGCTAGGCAGCGCCGTGTTCTGTGGTGTGGCACCCTCGCCCCAACCGTCATGGCCGGGCCTGACCCGGCCATCTATCGCGGCACCACCGCCGCACGATTGCCCACGTCCGACCGTCGAGCACGAGTCGAACACGTCCCCCGAACTCTGGCTCAGCCGCCCCAACTACGCCCCCGTCCGCTTTGCGTTCGAAGAAATCCTGCGTCCCGACGCAGCGTCCGTCGTAACGCAACTCCGCCGCCTCGGCCTCGACGTGCACTTGCTCTCCGGCGACAAGGCCGCCTCGGTAGCGCGTGTCGCCGCCAAGCTGGGCATCGACGACTGGCTGGCCGAACGCACGCCGGTGCAGAAGGTCGCCGCGGTCGAGGCGCTACGCGCAGCCGGCCGCACCGTGCTGATGGTCGGCGACGGACTGAACGACAGCCCATCGCTTGCCGCTGCCAACGTGTCGGCCTCGCCCGCGAGCGCCGCCGACATCAGCCAGACCGTGGCCGACGTCGTCTTCCAGGGCCGAAACCTCGCGCCCGTCACGCGACTGATCACCACCGCGCGCGGTGCCCAGGCGGTGATGCGCGGCAACCTGATCCTGGCGATCGGCTACAACGCGCTGATGGTGCCGCTGGCGATGGCCGGCTACGTCACGCCCTGGCTGGCCGCCGCCGCGATGTCCAGTTCCTCGCTCCTGGTGATGGCGAACAGCTTCCGCCTGCGCTCGGCAGAACATTCCCTATGACCGTCATCCTGTATCTGCTGGGGGCAAGTCTCGTGCTGGGCGGCGGTGGCCTCGCGCTATTTCTCTGGTCGCTGCGCAGCGGCCAATACGAGGATCTGGAAGGCGCCGCCAACCGCATCCTGTTCGACGACGAAGAGCAGTAGGGGAGTTAGGCACCGGCGCGAGCCTCGGAAAGAAGGTCGCAGTATTTAACGGATGTTCACCGCTGCCGTGCGACCACTATGGCACATGCCGACAGTTGCCACTCTGCCGCGAAAGATGCCTAGTTGTCAGTTTCATAACGACCATGATCCGCCGCATTTTCATGTCCGTCAGGCTGGTGCCAACATTCTGATCAGGATCGCCGACCTGACAGTCTTGCGGGTTCAATGAGCAGCGGCGATCTGCTATTGGTGCAAGGGTGGGGTCGTGATCATCAGGCTGAACTGGCACTGAACTGGGTGCTGGCTCGTGCCGGCCTGGAAATCTGGGAGATATCCTACCCGTGACGGACGGCATCTTGCATCGCATCAAGACAGTGGAGCCCCGGTCGGGTTATCGCCTGCGTGTGACGTGGGCGACAGGCGAGCAATCGGACGTTGATTTCTCGAATGATGTCCACAATGGCGGCGTATGGTCTGAACTGCGCGATGAGCGGCTATTCGATCAGGCGCGCATAGCGTTCGACGGGACTGTGCTGGAATGGCCGGAACCGCTGCACGCAAATGGTGAACCTGAAGTCGACATCGACGCCGATGGCCTCTGGGGGATGGCAGCGAAGCAAGGCGCAAGTTCCCATCGAGAACTGCAAATCGCGCGGGAGTAAGTCCCGGCGCCACGGCAAAGTTTCGATGCTGGTTCGGAGCCAGCGCCCGGGCACTTGACCAAGGTGTTCGCCATGACATCTCGAGCGGTCAACGTGGGTCGCCGCCGCAGGTCTCATAACAACACCAGCCCGCGAAATGGTTGACGCACGTACAGTGCCTCCCCGTCATGCCGACGAAGGTCGGCATCCACGACTTCGCAGCGCGTCGTAGGGAAAAGTCGTGGATGCCGACCTTCGTCGGCATGACGTTCCGGCGGTCGTCCGCGTGTCAATGATTACGCGGTCTGGTATAATATGCAACTCTCGAAGCAAGTTTTTAACACGGAGGCAGAACGAGAACCACGGAGCGCCACGGAGGCCATCTGCCCACTCCGGCAGCGCGGAAGGCACACTGCCTCCGTGGTGCTCCGTGGTTCTCGTTCTGCCTCCGTGTTAAAAGCTTAGCGGTGCTGCTCACCTGCGCATGCGATCGAGTGCATTCGCAACTCGCTCGTCACGGCAAGTACGATTGCCCGGACTCCAGCCGTTGGGAGGATGATTCGAATTGTTGCAAATTCCAGTTCTATAGAATCGGTTTTGAACCCTCGTACGCTTGATCTTCTACAACGGCCGCCACTCAAGCAAACCGTCCCACAAGCCGCTTTTCAAGAAACACACTCGTGGCAACCGCATGCGGCGGCATCTCCGCATAAGCACCAAACGCCGGGCAGACTTCGAACCCGGCCCGCTGATACAGCCGCATGGCTGCGAATTGGCGCGTTCCGGTCTCCAGCCGCAACACGGCAAGTCCGGCCTCCCACGCCTCCCGTTCGATCCGCGCCAGCAACGCCTGAGCCACCCCGCGCCCGCGCGCCGCATCGCGCACGTACCATGCGTTTTACTTCGGCAAAGTCCGCGAACAACGCGACGCCGCCGCAGCCAACCGCTGCACCATTCAGCCGCGCGACGAAGAACCGCACATCCGGCTTGAAATCGAGTCCAGCGATAACCCATGCCGTTGCTCCGGTGGGTACTCGGCCCCGAGCACTTGATCGAGTTCGCCAATCAACGCGCTTACTTCGTCGGTCGCAGACGGAACCAATTCGATTGTGAGCGTGTCTGTCTCTCTCATCCAACCGCCGCCGGCGCGCGCTCCAGGTACCGCTCCAGTGCCGCCACATCCGCCGCGCTGAACCACAGCCCCAGCTTGCTCCGCCGCCACAGCACATCGTCCGCCGTGCGCGCCCATTCGCAACGCACCAGCCAGTCCACCTCGCGCTCGCTCAGATCGGCGCCGAACACCCGCCCCAGATCTCCGGCACTCCGCGCATCGCCCAGCATCCCCCCCGCCAGGGTGCCATAGGACCGCACCAGCCGCCGCGCCGTCGCCTCCGCAACAAACGGATAGCGGCGCTGCAAATCCGCGCGCACCGTCTCCACCCCGTCGTACGGGAAATCGCCCCCCGGCAGCGGCGCGGTCGCCGTCCATGGCCCGCGCATCCCCGGAAAGAACGGCCCCAGCTTTACCATCGCCGCCTCGGCCAGGCACCGGTAGGTCGTCAGCTTGCCGCCGAACACCGACAAGACAGGCGCGTCGCCGGGCGCATCCTGCACCTCCAGCACGTAATCCCGCGTCGCCTCCTGCGCCTTGCTCGCGCCGTCGTCGCGCAGCGGCCGCACGCCCGCATACCGCCAGACGATCGAGGCCGGATCCACTGGTTCGCGCAGATACTCGCTGACGGCGGCGCAAAGATACCGCTCCTCCTCCTCCGACGCCGTGACCGCGGCGGGATCGCCCTTGTAGTCCTCGTCGGTGGTGCCGATCAGCGTGAAGTCGTCATGGTACGGAATGGCGAAACACACCCGGCCGTCCGCGTTCTGAAAAATATAGCACCGGTCATGCGCATAAAGCCGAGGCACCACGATGTGGCTGCCCTTCACCAGCCGGATCGGTGTCACCGTCTTATGCCCCAGCACCGACAACAGGACGCCCGACACGAAGGGACCGCCCGCATTCACCAGCACCCGAGCCTGCGCCTCGCTGCCGTCCTCCATGGTCAGCCGCCACACGCCGTCGATGCTCTGCGCCGCGGCGCATCGCGTCCGCGTGCGGATATCCGCGCCATGCGCCGCCGCATCGCGCGCGTTCAGCACCACCAGCCGAGCGTCATCCACCCAGCAATCGGAATACTCGAAGCCGGTGGTGTATTGCGGGCGCAGCGGCACCCCGGCCGGATCGTGCCGCAGATCCAAAGTCCGGGTCGGGGCAGAATCTTCCGCCCGCCCATATGGTCGTACATGAACAGCCCGGCGCGGATCATCCACTTCGGCCGCAGCCCCGGATGATGCGGCAGCACGAACCGCATCGGCCCGGCGATATGCGGCGCGGCGCGCCACAGCACCTCGCGTTCGGCAAGCGACTCGCGCACCAGGCGAAACGCGTAGTACTCCAGGTAGCGCAGCCCACCATGGATCAGCTTGGTCGATGCCGACGAGGTCGCCCCTGCCAGATCTCCCTGTTCCAGCACCAGCACCGACAGCCCGCGGCCCGCCGCGTCGCGTGCGATCCCGATGCCGTTGATGCCACCGCCGATGACCGCGAGATCGAACAAGCCGGTCATGATATTTTACTCCCCGACCGTTCCCATCATCTCCGATCCGCCGGCCCATCGATGACCGTGCCGGAATACGGCTCGACGAACACCAGGTGGTCGTTCACCTGCTGCACGCCCGGCGTGTTCTCGGCGATCACGCAGATGGCCCGCCGCTCGTCCTCGTTGGTGATGGTGCCCCAGATATCCACCACGCGATCGGCCACCGTCACGTTCAGCGTGGTCAGTGGCGCCCAGGATTGCTTGTCCAGCGCATCCAGGATCGCCGCGCGGATCGACCGGTCGTCGGTGGCGATCGGCGGCTCCCGCCGCTCGGCGACGACCAGGGCGCGCAGCAGGTCGGCGCGCGACACCACGCCGATCACGCGGTTGTTCTCGGTGACCGGCACGCGCTTGATGCGGTGCCGCTCCATCATCTCGACCACCTCCTCCAGCGGCGCCCCGGCCGCCACGGTGAGGACATCGACGGTCATGATGTCGCGCACGCGCCTGCCATGCGTGCGGGTGAAATCCGCCGCCTGCCGGCCCGGCGAGACCAGCATGCGCAGCCACCACGGGCGGTGCCGCTCGGTGCCGAGTTCGTCGCGCCGCAGCAGATCGCCCTCGGTCACCACGCCGGCCAGTTCGCCCTTGGCATCCACCACCACAAGCCCGGAGATGCCGCGTTCCAGCATCTGCTTGGCGGCAGCTTCTACCGTGGCATCCGGCGACACCGAGATCACATGGCGGGTCATCACATCGGCGACGTTCATGGGACTGGTCCTTCAGCGATTTCGTTCGGGGCCGTGAGTGAGGGATAGCGGACCGCCGGGCGTTGTTTCGAAATGCAGGATATGCCGTTCGGCGACCTGCGTCGTCTGGGTTATTCGCCAGGACTGCCTTGACCGTACCGGGGAGCTCGCGCGGCTTGTCGGCGAGATATCCGCTTTCCAACGTGACGCCGCCCCGTCCCGGTGCAGGCTCACGTAGCGAGCGGCATTGAGGGCACGTGGCATGTTGCGCGCCTTGAGCGAGACAGAGCAATCCACATATCTGGAAACCCGCGCGGCCCGAGCCCGGCCAGGCCAGATGGCGGAAATCCCCGCCAAGCCGGGTACGGCCGGCGTCGTCCCGCCGGAGGACGAATTGCCGGAAGATTGGCCGCCGCCGGAACCGGATCGCGACACCGCTGCACCTGGTGTGTGACCCGTTGCGCGTCGCCTGAAAGAACCAGCCCGGCGCTGACGCGTCGCCATGCCGCCCACGCCGCGCTACACTTCCCGGCGACAGGAGCAAAGGCTGATGGCACAGGACAACCGTGTGGTGCGCGTCGGCGAGGCCGCGATCGGCAACCACCTGCCGTTCGTGCTCATCGCCGGACCCTGCCAGATCGAATCGCGCGCCCACGCGCTGGAAGTTGCGGCGGCGCTGCGCGACCTGTCCGACGCGACCGGCGTGGGCGTGATCTACAAGTCCAGCTACGACAAGGCCAACCGCACCAGCGCCTCGGCGGCACGCGGCGTCGGCATGGCGCAGGGCCTGGCGATCCTCGCCGAGGTGCGCGAACGCACCGGCCTGCCGACGCTCACCGACGTCCACGCGCCGGACCAATGCGCTCCGGCGGCCGAGGCGGTGGACGTGTTGCAGATCCCCGCCTTCCTCTGCCGCCAGACCGACCTGCTGCTGGCGGCCGGCGCCACCGGGCGGGTGATCAACGTCAAGAAGGGCCAGTTCCTCGCGCCGTGGGACATGGCGCATGTCGCCGCGAAGATCGCCAGCACGGGGAATGAAAGCATCCTGCTATGCGAGCGTGGCGCCAGCTTCGGCTACAACACGCTGGTGTCAGACATGCGCGCGCTGCCGATCATGGCACGCACCGGCTACCCGGTGGTGTTCGACGCGACGCACTCGGTGCAGCAGCCGGGTGGCCAGGGTGCGTCATCCGGCGGCGATCGCGAATTCGCCCCGGTGCTGGCGCGCGCGGCGCTGGCAGTCGGCGTCGCGGCAGTGTTCATCGAGACACACCCGGACCCGGACCGAGCACCCAGCGACGGCCCGAACATGATCCCGCTACGCGAGATGCCGGCGCTGGTGCGGCGGCTGAAAGCGTTCGACGCACTGGCGAAAAGCGGCGGATGACGCAGCGCAGGGATCGATGGACGTAAGCACGGGTATCAGCCGGCGCGCCGATCCGTTGCGGCGGTTGCGCGGCATCTGCATGGCGCTGCCCGAGGCGGAGGAGCGCGAAACCTGGGAGACCACGACTTTCCGAGTACGTGGCAAGATCTTCGCGATGGTCTCCACGCACGCCGGTACCCTCGCCGTGTGGTGCAAGGCGCCACCCGGAGCCCAGGAGATCCTGATCGGCGCCGATCCCAGGCGGTTCTTCCGGCCGCCCTATGTGGGCCACAATGGCTGGATCGGCGTGCGGCTCGATGCCCGCGTTGACTGGGCGGAGTTGGACGCGCTGGTGCGCCGGAGTTGGCGTTTGACGGCACCGAAACGTTTGGCCGGAGCTGTGGGATGACCGCGCGCGGTGTGAGCCTGGCCAGTGCGTCTCGCGAATCCGCCACCTTCCCGCGGCCGATGACTTAAGGCGAAGCCCAGACATAAGTGCGGGGAACTTCGCCTTCGCGGCAACTGTCCCTCTTCCCGAGAGAGGGTGCGGTGCGCGCGAAAGTCAGCAAGATTGAACCCAAATGCCCGCAAAGGGGACATGGACTGCCGCACCTGCTTGCCTACCCCGATGCGATCATGGCTGGTCCTTGCGCCGGCTTGACCCGGCCGTGACGGCGAGGCGGACAGTGCTCGCCGATGCCCTGCGCGCGCTCAAATGTCTTGTCCGCGCACATTCTAAATGACTGCCCTGCCGAACCTCGCCCGCCGCTCTATAACCTCCTCCCCCGCACCGGAGACCCCAATGACCAACACCCCCCTGCTCGGTAGCGCCGTGCGGCACGAGTGGTTGCTCGACCCGGATTTCGTCAGCGTCAATCACGGCTCGTTCGGTGCCACGCCACGCATCGTGCTGGCCGCGCAACAGGACTGGCAGCGCCGCATGGAAGCCCAGACCGGCCGCTTCTTTCGCAGCATCCTGCCGGACGCGTTGCGCCACGCCGCCGGCCGTCTTGCCGTGTTCATCGGCGCCGACGGCAAGGACGTCGCATTCGTCGAGAACGCCACGGTCGGCTGCAACGCCGTGCTGCGGTCGCTGCCGCTGGCCGCCGGCGACGAAATACTCGTGCTCACGCATGGCTACGGCGCCGTGCGCAACGCCGTCCGCCACGTCGCCGAACACGCCGGCGCGCGTACGACGGAAGCCGCGATCCCGTTCCCGCGCCCCGACGCCGATGCAATCGTCGCATCCGTCGCCGCGGCGCTGACGCCGCGCACGAAACTCGCGGTGATCGACCACATCACCTCGGGCAGCGCGCTGGTGCTGCCGCTGCAACGCATCGTCGCGGCGTGCCACGACGCCGGCGTGCCGGTGCTGGTGGATGGAGCGCACGGCCCAGGCCAGGTGCCGCTCGACATGCGTGCGCTGGGCGCGGATTGGTATGTCGGCAACTGCCACAAATGGCTGTGCGCGGCGAAAGGCTGCGGGTTCCTTTGGGCGGCGCCGGAGCGCCAGGCCGGGCTGCACCCGGTGACAATTTCGCACGGCTACGGCGGCGGCTTCCTCGCCGAGTTCGACTGGACCGGCACGCGCGATTGCAGCGCCTGGCTGAGCGTGGACGTGGCGATCGATTTCCACGCCCGCCTCGGCGGCGCGGCGCTGCGAGCGCGCAACGTGGCGCTCGCCGCGGAAGCCACGTCGCTGCTTTCGCGCCGGCTCAACACCGAACCTGGTGCGACCGGCGAGATGGCCGGCGCGATGGGTCTGGTGCGGCTGCCGCTGAGCGGCCCCGTGACGGAGCAACGTTCGCAGCGCGTGCGCGAGATGCTGTTGGATGCCGGGACCGATGCGCCAACCCACGTCATCGACGACGCCCTGTGGCTGCGGTTGTCGGCACACGCCTACAACGAGATCGGCGATTATGAACGTCTCGCGGAAATAGCCGCGCGTGTGGTGCGGTCGGGCGCATAGCGTCGGTGCGCGGCACTCGCAATGACAGGAGGCGACGAACATCGTTCGCCCCGTGTCATGGCCGGCGAAGGCCGGCCACCCACGACTTTCCTTCGTCCCACACAGCAAAGTCGTGGGTAGCCGGCCTTTGGCGGCCATGACACGGGGCCGCGGAGTGCCACGCGGCGCGTTGAACTCATGCGCGCCTTTCGCAATGTCATATCCGCAGTGTCGCGATCGCCGCCGTTAGTGCTTCATGCGCCTTGTCCGCCGCGGCGACGGCCTGTGCCAGCGACTGATTGATCTGGTCGATACGGGTTTCGTTGGCATCCAACGCGCGTGTCAGCCGGCCGTGCAACGCGTCCGTTGACCCTACGGCATTCAGGTTCTGTCGAATGCGATCCTCGTCGCGTTCAACATCGGCCAGTTGCTGCTGCAACGCCGTTACGGCATTGCGCCGCGCTGCTTCCTCCCGGCGCAGATCCAGCACGTGCTGCAACGCCGCCCGCGCCGTCGCGCTCAGCGCCTGCGCATTGACCAGCCGCAACACGACCTGATCGTCGCTGGACAACAGTACAGTGTCTTCCCGCACCAGCCGATCGACATACGCCACCAGCGTACGCTTCTGCTGCGCTACGAGCGTCAGCGGCACGCGCCACGCCGTTGCGGTTTCCTCGATGTCCGGGATCGGCCCGTCCTCGATCGTGAGCGTCTGGTCGCCGGTGCGCGGGATCTGGACCAGGATACGGCGGCCCTCAGTCTCCGGCGCGGCGATCGCAATGCGCTTCGTCAGGCGCTGTCGCATTGTTGCGTGCAGCACGCCGTCGGCAGCGGTAACGGCAACGACCGTCTGCTGGAATGGGCTGTTCTGCCACGTGACCGCGGTGTGCAGGTCCTGGGCGAATTCGAGCAATCTGCTCTCGCCCGGCGGCAGGCCGCCGAGCCTTGCGTCGCCGGCGAAGGCCGCCGCGCTCGACAGGTCGTACAGCGCCAGCACGCCGGCCGGCAGGCTTGAACCGGTGTCGTTGGTGATCCGCAGCGCCGCGCGTGGGTGCTGTTCCGCTTCGACCGCTACGTCAACGCGTTCGGCCTTGATCGCCCGGTCGACGATCGGCACGGAAGCAGTGTGGCCGGCGGCGAGAACGAGCAGTGAGGGAAGCTGGAACGTGGTTTCCTCCGCCGATTCTGCGGCCTGGGTCGATTCGGCCGGCTCAGCCAGGACCGGCGGGGACGCCATCGGCGCAGGTGCCGGCACGGACGCCGCGGCTGCTGCCACGCCAGCGGGTTTTTGCAGCATGATCCCGCGACGTGTGTTGGCCATGTCGGGGGCGAAGGCGCGCGTGTCGACGTCCGGAAGGATGCGGCCGAGGATTTCGACAGGCACCTCCGGGCGGGTGACGAAGTAGCTGCGATAGATCGCCTGACGGAACGTGACCGGATTGCCGTATTGCAAAGTCAGCGCGACGCCGTTCCAGTCGCTCGCCGTCTGGTTCTCCATCACCGCCCAGCCTTGCAGCCGCGCCGTGGTTCCGGCCTGGTCGGGAAGCACCATGCGGTACGATGTCTTCCATAGCGGCGCCGCGGCGACATAGCCGATGCGCACCGTGCGATGACTGGAGCCGTTGCTGTGCAATGTCAGGTGGCGCTGACTGCTGCCCGCCTCGCCGCGCGCCGCGGCCACGGCGCGGCCGATGCGCTCGCGCAGCGCGGGATCGGTGACCTGGACGCTCTCGGCGTCCTCCAGCACGAACTGACGCAGCCCGTCGGTGCACAGCAACGTGACGCGAGTGCGCGGCACGGTTCCCGCCATGGTGGGCGTGCCGGGGACCGGCTCGGCCACGGTGTCGGCATGCACGATGCGGCCGGTCATCGGGCGCGGGCCCTGCACCGCGACCTCGACGCCGCGCAGGGCATTGAGCGTATCGAGCGGGGACCGCAGCGTGTCCGGGCCGAACGGCACGTCGCCAAAAGCCGCGTGGCTGTCATCGCGTCCGGGCAGTTCGATGGTGCCGACGCCGCCAGCACTGTCGAGGACGATAAGCGACGTCAGCACGTCGTCCACTTGCTCTAGCGGCACGTCCAACCCGAGCGTCGCGGGACCGTCGACATCGGCTTCGTACTCGAAATAGCCGACCCCGGCGGAGGACAGCATCACGCGCTTCAACGCGAGTTCGGTGGCTGAGGCGGGGGTAGTGACCATCAACGACGTGACCAGAAGGGCAAGGAGGGGTCGCGTTCCGCGCTGCCACGGCATGTCAACGGCCTCCTCATTCGGTTGTTGTGGTGAGGTCGGGGGGCAAAACACTACCGCCCCCCCTTGTGGGAGGGGGAGAATTTTGGGTTTATGGCAGCAAATCCCGCGCCAGGGCGATCACGCGATACGCCTCGCTCCAAAGCTCGTAGTCACGCAGCCGATTCAGCGGGGCCCACACCGCTTCCGAAACGTCCGTCGCGGCCACCGGCTCGCCGCCTTCCCAGCGCCCGGCGAAATCCAGGATCGTGTAGTGGAACTGCACGCGCCCCTCGGGATCGCGGCGGATGTTGTCGACATGCGCGGTGAACACCAGCTTGCCGACGCTGATGCCGGTCTCCTCCAGCAATTCGCGCCGCCCCGCCTGTTCCGCCGTCTCGCCCACTTCCTGCGCGCCGCCGGGCAGCGTCCAGCTTCCCATGTTCGGCGGCTTGCCGCGGCGCACCAGCAGCACCGTGTCGCCTTTCAGCACGATGACTCCGATGCCGACGATCGGCCGCGCCGGATATTCGCGATCGCTCACGGCTTGGCCGCGGGCACAGGCTCCGCAGGCGCAGGTTCCGCAGCCGGCGCCGCGGGCTTCTCCGGTGCCGGCGCCTTCAGATCGTCCAGCGAGGGCACCAGCGACTTCTGCTTCCACCCGCCGACCTGATACGTCCATCCCGCCAGACGAGCCTGCAACCGGTCCGCCTCGGCCTTCGCCTTGTCGTCGCCAGTCACGCTGAACCGCGCGAGCACGTCGCGGTCGGCCGCCGGCGTCGCCGCAGCATCCGGCTTCGCCGCCGCGGCCGCAGGCGCGCGATACACCGATGCCGTCACCGTCAGCCCGTCCGACGTGGTGAACACCGAGGTTCCCACCGGATCGCCCGTTGGCGCCGCATCCGCATGCACATCCTCGAAGGTCAGCAGTTCCAGCGCGCGCGCCACATCCTCCAGCTTGTAGTCGTCCAGCTTCGGATGGTCAGCCGGCGCGTCCAGCGTCAGCTTATCGTTGGCGCGGGCGAATTGCAGCGTGCCATCGCCGCGCGTGACGACCACCTTGGCGATCCGGCTGTGGTCGATGTTCATGATGTCGCGATCAAGCCAGAGCTGCGGATCGGAGTCCACCTCCAGGCTGCCCTCGGCGAGCCAGCTCTGATCCTCATTCGGCCGGCGGACGTAGACCTCCTCTGGAACGTTACCGCCGGTGCGCACTCGCCGATGACCGACGATCAGCGCCACGATCGGCTTCCCGGAGGCATCCAGCACACGCAGCAGATTGGAATTCGAGTCCTTGCTGTTGGGGTCTTCAACTCCCAGCGTAGCGAATTGCGTTGGGTCCGCGGTGCGTTGCTCGACCAGGCGCAGCTCGGTCAGTGCGGTGAGCATCGAACGCAGCTTGGTGTCCTGCACAGGATAGCCGCCGCGATCCGCCAGGCCCCAGCGCACCTGGCCGCCAACCTCGCGCTTGTCGATCTCCATCGGCTTGCCCTGGTGCACCACCTCGATCTTCGTCGCCTTCTGCAGGCGCGGCGCCAGATCGGGGAACATCAGCCGCCCGGCATCCGCGGAGCGTTGGTTGGTCGGCAGCGTGTCGATGCCGAAGTACCAGCCGCCGGCGATGGCAACCACGCCGAGGACAACGAGGATGATCAGGGTTCGGGGAGTCATCTGGCACCGTCATGGGCGATGTCCGCCCCGTCGTGACGGCCGGCCGTCCCCTCGTCATGGCTGGCCGCCCCGTCGTGACGGCCGGCCGGCCGCTCGTCATGGCCGGCCGCCTCGTCGTGACGGCCGGCCGTCCCGTCGTCATGGCCGGCCTTGTGCCGGC
>CAVXNH010000096.1:0-16808 GCA_963762885.1 uncultured Alphaproteobacteria bacterium | reverse complement strand
GGACGACACGCTGACCTCCGTCTGGGCGCCGGAGCTGGCGGCGATTCCCGGCGTGCGCATGGGCGACAAGAGCGGCATTCGCCTGCTGGCCAACACCATCGCCCGCCAGTGGTGGGGCTCCGAGGTCAGCCCGCGCTCGCTCAACGACGCCTGGATCACCAACGGCATGGCGCGTTACGGCGAGCTGATGTATGTTGAACACGAGAGCGGCACGAACGCCTTGCAGGCGGCCATTCAGGATGTGGCCGCCGGAGCGCTGGCCTACGACACCATTCCCCTGTCGAGCGCCAGCCGCCTCAACCCCTTTTCGCCCGAGTTCCAGTCCATGACGCTTGAAAAGGGCGCCATGATCTTCCACATGCTGCGCGGGGAGATCGGCGACCAGGCCTTCCTGGCCACGCTCAAAGGCGCGATCAGCCAATTTACCGGCAATGGGATCCGCGCCGCGGACTTCGAGAAGGTCGCCGAGGCCGAGAGCCAGCAGCAGTTGACCGCCTTCTTTGCGCAATGGGTCGACGGCACCGGCGCGCCGCAGTTCACCAACAAGTACGCCGTCTACCGGCTGGGCAACAACAAGGGCTTCCGGACAATCGGCGAGATTGACCAGGATCTTGATCTCTTCCGCATGCCGGTGGAGATGCGCGTAGAGACCGACGGCAAAACCGAAACGAAAAAAATCGAAGTAGTGGGCGCTAATACGCCGTTTGTCGTGGACACCTTCGGCCGGCCCCGCCGCATCAGCATCGACCCCGCAGGGCTGGGTGCTCAAGTCCACCACCGACCTGCAGGTGCGCGTCAGCATTCTCAAAGGTCAGCAACTTGTAGCCCAGGGCGACATGGTCGGCGCGTTGGCCGAGTATCAGAAGGCCCTGGAGGCCAATTCTCAGAGTTCGCTGGCCAACTACCGCATCGGCGAGGTGCTCTTCACCAAGCGCAACTACCAGGCCAGCGTAAACGCCTACCGGGATGCATTGCGCGGCGATGGCGAGCCACGATGGACCGAGGTCTGGAGCCACATTGCGTTGGGCAAGATCTTCGACATCACCGGCCAGCGCGACCGCGCGGTGAACGAGTACCGGCTGGCTGTGCAGACCAGCGACAACACCCAGGGCGCGGTCAACGAGGCCCGGCAATGGCTGCAAAACCCTTACAAGCGGCCGGAAAGCGAGTAGGGCCGGACCATACGCCGCGCAGCTTCGTGCCGGATGGATCTTATTGTGATGCAAAACGGCCAGCCCTGGGGCTGGCCGTTGCCGTCGCAGAGAAGAATCCGCTTACCTGCCCACCAGTTTCTTAGCCATCAACTCCTCATCGTCGTCGGTATGAATAATCTTGTTGTGCAGGCAATAGAGGGCCAACTCCAGCCGGTCGCTGACCCCCAGCTTGTCGTAGATCTTGCGCAGATAATTCTTGATCACCTGCTCGGTGGTCCCCAACTGGTAGGCAATCTCCTTGTTGCGCTTGCCCTGGGTGATACAAGTGATGATGGCCATCTCCTTGGGCGAGAGCTTGGGCTGGACGCGCGGATTGATCAAGGCTGCGGCCTGGGCGCGATAAGCCTCGATGACCCAGCTGACCGACTGGTTGTCAATCCAGGTCTCGCCGGCCGCAATCCGCCGTACGCATCGCACCAGCAGGTCGGGCGAGATGGAGCGGCTGACAATGCCGCGAACCCCCCGGCGGTACAGTTCCACAGTCTGGTTTTCATCGCTGGCTACGGCCTGCACAATCAACTTCACATCAGGGGCAACACGCAGCAGGTCGGGAATGACATTGGATGTGCCGGCCAGCATGCTGCCTTCCAGCAGCACCACGTCGGTGGGATACGCGCTCGATGGCCGCACGCAGATTCTCCAGGGAATCTGCCTGAGCCACCACGCGAAGATCGTCTTCGAGAGCGAATACTTTGCGAATACCAACGCGGTAGATAGCCTGGGAATCCGCTAGTATCACCCGGACGGTCCCCGGCTGGACCGGAGCTTCGTGACTTTCGCCTTCTGCAGTTTCGTCCAGAATATCCATGTTTGGTTCTTGCCAAGCAAACGTGTTTGTCGCCAGGCCCTCTCCGGCTGTCACTGCTCGACGAACTGATATTCGTCAATCGTAGCGGCAGCCAGATAGTTACTTTGGTTCCTTGAGCAGCGTACCACACGTCCCCTGCAATGAACCAGTACATCGTTAGGGGTGCCCAATACCTCACTGGGCATGCGCAGGGAAAAACGGATCTCCAGCCCGATATCAATCGGGTTCGGGCTGTCCAGCTCAAAAACCACGCCGCTGGCGGATACATTCCGGGTAATTGCTGAAATCTCTTCCTTGCCAGACGACAACATCACGGGCAGCGTAAGCGGAAAACGCACCGCACAACGCACCTCCTGCTGTGGAGGCGTTAGCCGCGGATCGGCTGACGAGGGCGGAAGTGCGGAATTCGAAGCATCCATAGACGCCACCCCAAACCCAAAAAAGGGCCATATTCACTCTACCGGAGTTTTCCCATAACTCCCATGGCACCAAAGTTTCCATGAAGGTAACTGACAGATATTTATGCACAAACCCATCTGGAGTGGGGCATGCAGCCATCCTGCCTGGCTTTCATAGATGACCCATACATAGCGGCTTGACGAATCCGGCCAAGGTAATTCCATGATGATCATCTCGGGTGATTCCCAGGTCTAAAAGGCGAGATTTCCACCCCTCAAACCTGGGAACCCGCTCGAATCAGTGATTCTGGAATCTGCTACTTCTCCGCCTTCACATCCCAATCAAAGCTGATCTGGGAAATCATCTCATTCAGCTTGTCCACTGCGGCTTTCTTCTGCTGCTCCAGGTCCGTGGTCTGTTTGTGCGCGGTCTGCAACTGGTCTTCGGCGCGGTTCAGCTCCTCCACAAAGCGCTTGGCCGCGTCGTTGCCCTTGAGCGCGGTCAGGTTTTCGCGGTCGCGTGCCTCGTCGGTCGCGGCGGCTTCTTCCGTCTGCTTGGATTCGCCGATGCGGCGATCCAGATCGGCCAATGCCGTCTGCGCGTCGATCACCGGCTTCAGCTTGTCCAGCGCATCGGGAGCTCTCTTGACCAGATCAAGCAGATAGACCGACTGGTTGTAGTTCGGATTCAGCCGGACCTCGGTGTTCACCGGGCCGCGTTCGCGCACCTCCAGCGTCACCGTCGAGTGGGCTTCAACGGGCAGCTTGAAGCGATAGAGATTGGGCGATGTCTCGGCGGGCTTCAAATCGCCGTCCAGCGTCCATCCGTTGTTGGCTCGCGGATGCTCGATGAGTACCGCGCGATTCAGATCCGCATGGTTGACCGCCGAGTAAGTTACTGACGCGACATTCATGTAGCTCTCAACCACAACGCCCTCGCTGATCTTCACGTGGCGCAGGGTGCGCCGGTTTTCGCGTTCCGTCACCTTTACTCGCACCGCCTGATCGGCGGCGTAGGAGAGCAGCCGCTTTTCGCCGGGATGGATGGGATCGATCAGGCCTTCGCCGGCAAACTCGCCGCTCTCAAAGATCGAAAAGCTGCCGGAGTCGAGCGTGAGCTTTGAGTTGTTTTCCAGCCAGACGGCGCGCAGCGGCGTCGGCTCCTTCTCGCTCCACAAGGTTACGTGCTCGGCGGGCAACGCCTGCTGCAGGATGGGCACCATTGCCGATTCGTTCTTATGAATCGTGACCGGCTGGGTCAGGGCGTACTCGAAGAAGTCGTCGAAGGTGTTGGTGGAGACGTCACCCTCCTTGTAGGCGTCGCTGGCGCGGTCCACGCCACTCATAGAAGGAGGGGCGCTTGGCATGGCAATCGTATTGGCGTCGTTGCTCACGATTCCGCCAGCCACATTGCCGCCATAGCCTGGGCCGTAGCCGATCCCAGCGCCCGAGCCGACCGCTCCGCCCGACGTTTTCTTCCTGGCCATCATTGGCGCCATGGCATGAGGCACGGCCTTCGCGTCGTTTGCCGCCTCCAATTGCTCCTCTGCCACGTCTTGTCTCATCTCCGCCGCCTCATGGGTCTGCGGCGTCAACTGCGCCTCGGTAGCAATGGGAATCTCCACACGCCGCGTATAAATCGCTTCGCCGCTGAATCACCTGGACGACGAGCGCCAGGACGATCATGGTCGCCGTCATGGCGACGCCCTTGAGGGCCTGTGCGAACCGCGAGAACCCGACGCTCTGAAAGATCGCCTGGACGATGAACACCCCGAAGATCACGGCGACCGGCGCGCGGGTCATGAACACGACCGGGTCGGCGCCGGCGAGGACCACCGGGATGCCCCACACCACCAGTGTCACCGAGCGCGCACGACGGCGCCGCTCAGCAGCCCGAAGCAGCGGTTCGCGGGCCAGCGCCGGTCGCTTGGCGACGAGGACGCTCAGCGGCCAGAACTCGAAGAGCCACGAAGCCAGTAGCAGCACGGCGCCGGCGGTGACGATGAAGGCGGCCCACTTCCAGGCCATGAAGAGGCCCCCGGGTCGAGGCGCTCCAGGTAGACCGGCGTGCCCCGGAGAAAGCCGAAGTCGAAGAAGACGCGAAGATCACCCACGTGAGCGCGTAGGCAAGCACGAGCGTCCCGACGCCCACGACGCCCGGGCGCCGCGAGAGGGCGGTGAGGGCCAGCACCTCGAGCAGCAGAACCAGACCGAGCGTGACCGGGACGGTCTGCACCAGGTGACAGGATGGCGAAGGGGTTCGGCGGGGTCACGCCGCCGCCGATGCCGTAGAGCACGAGCGGCGAGACGACGGCGCTCACCAGCGCCGCCAGCGCGACGAAGATCAGGCCCGTTGGCCGGCTGTGACGCCCTCGCCAGAAGGCCGGGGAACTCCAGGTGCAGGCCCAGGGCCAGGACGACCATGGCGGGCACCGCGGCGATGAACACCAGGGCGAACCCACGACCCAGGGTGGCCGGGGTGAAGAGAGCGCAGAAGGCCAGCGACAGGCCGGCGGTGACGACAAAGGCCGCCGCCCGCGCAGGGGCTGGCGCAGCCCTCGTTCCTGATCGTTGGTCGTCAGTGTCTCCTTCGTCGGTCGGGGTCGGCCCGGCCGGCCGCGCGCGCGTCGGCCGGGCTGGTCGCTGCGACCATGTTCTCCGGCCTGGCGCCGTCTGGCAAGCCGTTGCCCGCCTGGCCGCACGTTGTCAGTCCTGACTACACCCGGGGCACGCGAAGCGCCGCCGCCGAGGGCGGCGACTGAGTCGGCCCGGCGGCGACGGCCGCGAGACCGACGATGTTGCCACTCCTGACCACACCCGCGGTACGCCCACCGGCGCCGCCGGGGGACGACTGCCCGGCCGCCCGCCTTTCGCGGGCGGCTACGGTGAAGCGACTAGCTGGAGCGGGTGGACCGGCAGTCGGTCAGTCCCACTTCCACCAGGCGCCGCTGGCGACGGCCAAGGCGATGACGAGCCGAGTGCAGACAGCGACTCTGCTGTAGAGCAGTGATTTCATGTTCTCTCTCTCCTAGACAAACGGACGTGAGCCGGGTGCCGGAGACGCTGCTAAGCCCACTTCTTGGCTGCGCCGCTCGCCAGAGCGATGGACACGATCAGCGCCACCATCGCGAGCTTCGGATACTTGCCGGACAGAATACTCATTTGGACATCCTTTCTGGGTGACCCCACCAGACTGACCCCATGCCGGGCGGCCGGAGAGCCGGACGCCGACACTGAGTCCGATGGTAGAGAATATCGGCGGGCCGGCTTCGAGACTTCACTTTGCGACGCCGCTCGCGGCGGCTCGCTCAGGCTCGACGCACGCCCGCTCGGCGCGATCCATACGGGCGAGACAACACATCTTGGCGGTCCCGGCTCAGGCGCCGCGCGCGGTCAGGCGCGGCCTGTGCGGACCGGCACGCAAGCGCCGACCCGCGCAAGCCTCGCCCGCGCCGACCCTCACGCCGCGCCGACCTCGCCCGCGCGGGCCGAAGCCCAGCCTGCGCGGACCCCGTCAGGGCGGACGTATGATCGCGGGGATGGCTGCAGCGCATGACAGGGACCGGTCCAGTGGCTGAGGCGGACGCCAGGCGCGACCGCGTGCGCGGCTGCCTGCTCGGCCTGGCGGTCGGCGACGCCTACGGCGCGCCGCTGGAGTTCCTGCGGCGCGGCCGATTCCTGAGCTGGTTCGGCCGACGGCCGCCCGGCCTGGCGCCGTGGGGCGGCCACGCCGGGGCTCGTTCACCGACGACACGCAGATGTCGGTGGCCACGGCGCGCGGTCTGCTCGACTGGCGGGCGGCGAGCGGCTGGGTGCCGGGCGCCGCGGTCGACCACGAGGCGCTGGCGCAGGCGATCTCGGGGCGCTACCTGGCGTGGCATCGCTCGGGTGAGTGGCAGGGTCGTGCGCCCGGCACCGCCTGCATGACGGCGCTCAGCGGCGGGCATGCGGTCGACAGCAAGGGCTGCGGCGGGTCATGCGCGTCGCGCCGCTGGGTGCGCCGGCCTCGAAGGCGCCGCCTTCGAGGCCGGCGCGCGGGCGGCGGCGCTGACCATCGCCATCGCACGAGCGACGCCGCCGCGGGCTTTCAGGCGTTGCTCGTCGAGCGGCTGGTCGGCGGCGACGAGCTGGGCGCGGCCGTGGCGGCCGCGCGCGACGCGCTCGTCGCCTGGCGCGGCCTGGCCGAGGCGCGCGCCGCCGGGCCCGGTCCGGCTGGTGCACCGGACGCTCCGGCGCGTCCGGGCGCCGCCCTCGACGCGCTCGAGGCCGCCGTTCGCCTGGCCGGCGATGCGTCGGTCGAGACCTACGAGGCGCTGGGCCGGATCGGCGACGTCGGCATCGAGACGCCCGATGGGGGCGGCAAGGGCTGGGTCGCCGAAGAGGCTCTCGGCATCGGCCTGTTCTGTGCCCTGCGCTACCGGAGCGACGTGGCGGCGGCGCTGCGCGCCGCCGCCCTCATCTCGGGCGACAGCGACTCGACGGCCTCGATCGCCGGCGCGATCCTCGGCGCCGCCGGCGGTCTTGGGGTCGATTCCGGCGGACTGGCTCGAGGCGGTCGAGGATCGCGACGAACTGTTGGGCTTGGCCGACGAGCTGGCGTTCCCACCGACCGGTTGACCGCGCCCGTCCGTCGGCCTCGCTCCTGCTATGATCGTGCCGGCTTGGTCGTGTCTACCAGGGGGACTGTCATGAAAGGTTCTGTGTCGCGTCGGCGTCATATGCCCGTTGGTCGAGTCGTCTGCGCCCTTGCCACGGCACTTGCCATCGCCGCCGGTCTGGCGGCGGTCTGCCTTGCCACCGCCCCTCGCGCCGCTGCCGCCACCACGTACTGGCCGCTGCTACGTTTCGGTGTGGAGGGCAGCCTGCCCGGGCAGTTCGAGCTCGCCTCGCCCGACGGCATCGCGGTCGACGCGGTCGGCAACATCTACTGCACCGATCCAGGCAATGGGAGGGTGGAGAAGTTCACCTCGGCCGGCAAGTTCGTGTGCCTGATCGGCGACACTGACGGGCTGGACGACCCTTACGGGTTGGCTGTCGCCGCCAACGGCACCGTGTACGTCATGGACACCTACAAGAACCGAGTGCGCGAGTACACGCCCAGCGCGGGGAACGGCGTATGCGGTCGCCGGCGGCTGGTCTCTGCCGGCAGCCAGTGGGATGTACGCGCACGGCATCTGTACCGACACGGCCAGCCCGTGCCACGTGTATGTGGCCGACGGACCGAACAACGAGGTGTTGGAGTACGCCAGCGACAGCAGCGGCGCCGCCACCCCGTTGTTCACCATCGGCGGCGGCCCGGGCAGCGGCACGTCGCAGTTCAGCGACCCTGAGGATGTGGCGGCGGCGTGGAGCGGCGGGACCTGTGACCTCTACGTGAGCGACGCCGGCAACGAGCGGGTGGTGAGGTGGCACTACGACGGCACCTCCTGGGCGTACGCCGCCACCGTGATCTCCAGCGTCTCGCTCTGCAACGACCCCAAGGGCATCGACGTCGACAGTCACGGCGACGTGTACTATGCGGACTTCGGCAAGTTCGTGGTGCATCGCTACGACCCTTCGGCCAGCGGCTACACCTTGGCAGCCACCTTCGGCACTGGGCTCCAGGTCGATCGCGGCAACGCCGGCTTCCACTTTCCCTGGGGCGTCGCCGTCAGCGCCAGCGGCGCCAGGATCTACGTCGGCGACACCGACTGCGAGGTCCACGTTCTGACCACCGACACCACGAGGCCGACGACCGTCGCCTACGCCGCCTCGGTCAAGCACGACCGCACGGTCACGCTGCACTACAAGGTCAGGGACGCCGCGCCGAGCTGCGGCAGGGCAAGGTGGTCCTGCTCGTCTACAGGGGAAGCAAGCTCGCGAGGCGGCTCTCCGCGGGCAGCCACACCACGAATTCCCTCCATTGGTACCGCTGGAAGTGCACGCTGGCCAAGGGCAGCTACACGATCAGGTCTACGCCACCGACGCCGCCGGCAACCGGCAGTCGAAGATCGGTCGGGCCCCGCTGACAGTGCACGAGGCGCGGGGCCGCGGCGCTCCGTGGCTCTGGTTTGTCATCCTGCATGTGATTTAGAGTGTGTTTTCACATGGATGAATCGTGGGATACTGGTGGTGTTGAAGGAGGCGGCCGATGAGCACCCAAGTCAGTCCACCCGACCTCGCCTGTCACGACAAGGCCGTGCGCTTGCCGTTCGCCGCGCTCGCCGCGGAGCTTCGTGACCTGCTTGGAGCCAGGCTCGTCGCCTATGTTGGCGCGGTCCACGAGACGCGCGCCGTCCGGGAATGGGCCGAGGGGCGGCGCGCGCCGAGCAGCGGGGCGGTCGAGCGCCGGTTGCGGTTGGCCTACGAGGTCGCCCTCTGCATCGCCGACGCCGACGGGCCCGAGGTGGCCCAGGCCTGGTTTCAGGGTCTCAACCCGCTCCTCGACGACGTCTCGCCGGCGCGGCTTCTGCGCGACGGCGATTTCGACGAGGTCGGTCCGCTGGTCGTCGCGGCGGAGCGCCGGTTTCTCGCCGAAGGGTGACGCCCGCGTTCAACACGACGCCCGCACCCGAGGTGCTGTTCCGCGTGGGCCGCGGTCCTGACGTCTGGGCCTGGGTCGACTGGGCGCACGCGGGCCGCGGGCGGTGGGACGACCCGCGGAGCCGGTATCGGGTCCTGTACACGAGCTGCTCGAGGCTGGGAGCGTTCCTCGAGGTGCTGGCGCCGTTGCGGCCCGACCTGAGCTGCAGGCGCAGCTCGGGCCCATCCGCTCGAACGATCGCGGCGCGCCACGGACCGACTCGCCCGGGCGCGTGTCACCAAGATGGCGCCACGAGCGCGTCGTGGGGCGTGGGGTGCCCGACGATGTCCATGGTCTGCTCGTTGTCATCGGCGCGTCGGTTTCGCTGGCCACCCTTCGCCGCCGGCTGGCTCATGTGGCCCGCCGCTACGGGCTCGGTGAACTCGACGGTGCCGCGATCCGCCTGTCGGCGCCACGGGCCTTTACGCAAGAGGTGTCACGCTTCGTCTACGACCAGGTCGGAGACGGCGGCTCGCCGTACGGCGGGCTGTTCTACCTTTCGAGGCACGGCGACGACCTGGCCGACTGCGCGATCTTTGAGCGAGGAGAGCCGTTTCCGGTGACGTCGCTGGAGCGCTCGCCGGTCGCGGCCGACGACGTCGACTTCGTCACGGCGTGCGCGATGCTCGGCTTGGCCGTCGACTAGCTTGGCGGGCCTCGCCTGGGCGGCCCTGAACGGGCGCTCCGCCCATTTCAGCCCCAGCGACACCTTCAGCGCCTGATCAACGGCGCGCATCGCCCGGGGGGAGAGCGCGCCGAGCTTCTCATCGAGTCGGGAGACGAGAACTGTGTCGAGCGACTCACAGTGCACCCATGCCGGGGTGCCCAGCTCCTCTGCCGCCAGGCTCACGAGGAACGGGTAGTCGCCGAGGGGAGCGGTGGAGAGAACGGCCACGATGGTGGTCGGCGACCAGCGATTGCCGACGTCGTTTCGGACCACGAGAGCGGGGCGTCGCCCGACTGACGGTGGGAACGTCGTCCCGTAGACTTCGCCGCGCAGGGGTGTCACCCGCTGCAGGGGTGGGCGGTCGGCAGCCTTGTGCTCTGCCCGCTCACTTCGGCAGCGCCTCGGCGACCAACGACTGCATGGCCCCGGCGAGCGCGATCTGGTCGTCGCCGATCTGGCGGTAGCCCGCTTCCATCTGCTGTGCGAGCAGGCGGTCGCGCAGCAAGTCGAGCGCCTCGACCACGATTTGTGTTTTGCTCTCGTGGCGCGCGGCGGCGAACTGGGTGAGGAAGTCGTTGACCGTGTCGGGCAGACGGACCTGTACGGGTGTGGTCGTGACGCGCGGCATGGGGGCGACTCCGTTTCTCATGGCCGCAGTGTCTGGCGGCCGGCCGACAGGTGCAAGCATCGTGTGCCGCAGTTCTGCGTGTCGTCAACCATGCTGACGTGCAAGCGGGCGGTCGGGCGGGCAGCGATCTCCGGTGGCGCGGCAGCGGCTGAACGACACCCGTCAGCAGCGGCCAGTGTCGACTTCGCCACCTCGTCTCGGCGCGACGACCGGACGCTGTGGGCGTTCTACGCTGGGCTCATGAGGACAACCCGAGCGCCCTTCGCCATCGAGTTCTTCGAGCCGTCAGTCGGCGAATCGAGCCCCATGGTCCTCCGGGTCTTCTGCCATTCCCGTCCCTCTCGACGCATTCTCCTCCTGGGCGGCTACGACAAGGGCGCCGATGCCAGCCCCAGGCGCCAGAGGCGCGAGATCGAACTGGCCCGTCGGCGACTCGCCGAGTGGGGGCGCCCATTGCGCACCACCGGGCGATCTTGTCTCCGTCCTTGTCCTCAGCGACCAATTTGGAGCGCGTCAGATCCGGCCCGTCCTCACCGCCCGCCGCGTCGCGGCCGTGGCAGAAACCGCATTGCTGCACGAATTCGGACTGGCCGGTTTGGGCGTAACCGAGCGCGGCCACGCCCATGAAAAGCAGGAAGCGAACCATCATTGATACAACGAGAGTATCAATAACGGTAATGGTCGGGCTTATAGGGGCCTTCCACCGGCACCCCGATATACTCGGCCTGCTCCGGCGTCAGCGTGGTCAGCTTCACGCCGATCTTTTCGAGGTGCAGCCGGGCCACTTCTTCGTCCAGCTTCTTGGGCAGCACGTAAACGCCAGGCTTATAGCTGTCCTTGTTCTCCCACAGATCCAGCTGCGCCAGCGTCTGGTTCGAGAAGCTGTTCGACATCACGAAGCTCGGATGGCCGGTCGCGCAACCCAGGTTCACAAGGCGCCCTTCGGCCAGCACGAAAATGCTGTTGCCCGCGGGGAACGTATACATATCCACCTGCGGCTTGATTTCGATCTTCTTCGCGTCCGACTGGTTCAGCCGGTCCACCTGAATCTCGCTGTCGAAGTGGCCGATGTTGCAGACAATCGCCTGATCCTTCATATGCCGCATGTGCTCGAGCGTGATCACCGCGACATTGCCGGTAGTCGTGACATAGATATCGCCGCGGCCCAGCGTTTCCTCAATCGTGGTGACTTCGAAGCCTTCCATCGCGGCCTGCAGCGCATTGATGGGGTCGATCTCGGTGACAATGACGCGCGCGCCTAATCCACGCAGCGAATGCGACGACCCTTTGCCCACGTCGCCGTAGCCGCACACCACGCACACCTTGCCCGCGACCATCACGTCGGTCGCGCGCTTGATGCCATCGGCCAGCGATTCGCGGCAGCCGTAGAGATTATCGAACTTCGACTTCGTCACCGAATCGTTGACGTTGATGGCCGGCACCAGCAGCGCGCCCGCTTCGTGCATCTTATAGAGCCGGTGCACGCCGGTGGTGGTCTCTTCGGAAACGCCGTGCCAATCCTTCACAACGCCATGCCAGCGGTCTGGGATTCGCGGCATGAATCTTCTTCAGCAGATCTTTGATCACCTGCTCTTCTTTATTGCCGGACGGCGTATCGACCCAATCGCTGCCGTTCTCGAGCTCATAGCCTTTGTGGATGAACAGCGTGGCATCGCCGCCGTCGTCGACAATCAGCTCCGGACCGAGCCCGCCCGGATGCGTCAGCGCCTGATCGGTGCACCACCAGTATTCCTCGAGGCGTCTCGCCCTTCCATGCGAAAACCGGCACGCCCGCCGCCGCGATGGCCGCCGCCGCGTGATCCTGCGTGGAGAAAATATTGCAGCTCGCCCAGCGCACGTTGGCGCCCAGATCGACCAGCGTCTCGATCAGCACCGCGGTCTGAATCGTCATGTGCAGCGAGCCCGAAACGCGCACTCCGGCGAGCGGCTTGGTCTCGGCGTATTTCTGGCGGATCGCCATCAGGCCGGGCATTTCCTTCTCGGCCACGGTGATCTCTTTGCGGCCCCAATCGGCCAGTTTCATGTCGGCGACTTTGTAGTCGATGCCCAGCTGCGGCAGGGTGGCTGTGCTCAAGTTCTTCTCCTTATATCAATGAATCCTGATATGTTGATATATTAGCTTTAAGACCCCGATGGCGTCAATCCTGAAATCGCTGCGATTGCTGGCCGACGTGAGCCGGCTGCGGCTGTTGCTGCTGCTGGAACGTGAGGAATTGTCCGTGGCGGAGCTGCAGGAAATCCTCGGGATGGGGCAAAGCCGCATCTCCACGCATCTGTCGCAACTCAAGCAGGCCGGGCTGGTGGAAGATCGCAAACAAGGCAAGAACAGCCTTTATCGATTGAAAGACCGGCAGTTAGTCGAACTCCTCCACGCCGCCGCAAGCGAAGTGCCCGAGGCTGCGGAGGATGACGCGAGGCGCTCCAATTGGCGCTCGAAAAGCGCCGCGACAAGGTGCGCAGCTACTTCGATGAATTGGCGGGAAAGTTCGGGCGCAATTACGTGCCGGGCCGTTCGTGGAAGGGCCTCGCCGAGACGCTGCTGCAACTGATGCCGCCCATGGTCATCGCCGATCTGGGCGCGGGCGAAGGAACTTTTTCGCAATTGCTCGCCCAGCGCGCCGAACGCGTGATTGCGGTGGATAATTCCGCGAACATGGTGGAGTTCGGGGCTAAACTGGCGCGGGAGAACGGCATCGCGAATCTGGAATACCGGCTGGGCGATCTGGAATCTCCGCCCATCGACGACGCGCAGCGTGGATCTCGCGTTCTTCAGCCAGAGCCTGCATCATGCGCTGCATCCGGCAGCGGGCGGTGGAGGCGGCGTACCGGTTGCTGAAGCCCGGCGGGCGAATTGTGATTCTGGATTTGAAGCGACACAGCTTCGAGCAGGCGCGGGAGCTGTATGCCGATACCTGGCTGGGGTTTTCCGAGGTGGAGTTGCGGGGGTTTCTCGAAGCGGCCGGGTTTGAATGACGTGCAGAGCTGGATCGTGGACCGGGAAAAGCAGCCGCCCGGGTTTGAAACGATCCTGGCGATGGGCGTCAAATCGTAGACGGCTGCTCGGGGAGAAAGCCCGGATCCAGAATCTTCTCGACCGGCCAGCGCGTATAAGGTATACCGGCCGGCAAGCGCGTTTCGCCGAGTGCTTGACGATATGCCTTGCCATAACACCGATCGAAAATCTCTTCCATATAAACACGTAAGCTCGGGGTCGTATCGCAAAGGGCGTCAATTCTACCCGCCGATTCGATATCGGTGTTTCCCATGACCGGGTTGGCGTCCCGGCTGAATCTCCCATTTGATCAGGTGCGACTGCAAATTCACCAGATTGGACATCAAGGCACTCTTCTGGCTTCGTCCCAAGTCGCGAACCTCTTCCGCAAGGTGATCCCAATCGAGATCGGCGACCTCACGCTTTTCAAGGAGAGTGGCCATGTGTTCGGTCCACGCGATGAAATCCTCTTCGTAAAGAAGCTCCACCGGCGTCACGACCGACTTGCTCCTCATACGGCCTCCTTCTTTCACCACGCTACCGCCCCGGACATTCGGCTATCAGCCGCGTCTCTCAGGGTACGATCCAAGCGACTTCCTAAACAGCCGGCTAGCGGGCGGCGACGGCTTCGGCGGTTCTTCAAGACCCGCGGCGGCGCGCAATGCCTCGGCCTTATCGGTCAATTCCCATGTAAACGAAGCATCGGAACGCCCGAAATGCCCGAACGCCGCCGTCTTCTTATAAATCGGCCGGCGCAGCTGCAGGTGGTCGATAATTCCCTTCGGCGTCAGCGGGAAATGCTCGCGGATCAGCCGGGTCATCTGATTTTCAGCGATGACCCCGGTGCCGAACGTATCCACCATCACGGAAACCGGCTCGGCCACGCCGATCGCGTAGGCCAGCTGCACTTCCACGCTTTGTCGCCAGCCCGGCCGCCACCAGATTCTTCGCGATATAGCGAGCCATGTAGCAGGCCGAGCGGTCCACCTTCGTCGGATCCTTGCCCGAAAAAGCGCCGCCGCCATGCCGGCCCATGCCGCCGTAAGTGTCGACGATAATCTTGCGGCCGGTCAGCCCGGTATCGCCATGCGGTCCGCCGATCACGAAGCGGCCCGTCGGATTGATGTGATATTTGGTGTTGCGTCCACCATGTCGCTGCGGCACCACGGCGTCGATGATGTGCTTGCGAACATCTTCCGAAGCTGCTCGGTCGTGACATCCTCGCCATGCTGGGTGGAAATCACGATGGCGTCGATGCGCGACGGCTTGCCATCCACATACTCCACCGAAACCTGGCTCTTGCCGTCGGGACGAAGATAAGTCAGCGAACCGAACTTGCGGATTTCCGAAAGCCTTTCGGTCAGCCGATGCGCCAACTGAATCGGCAGCGGCATCAGTTCATCGGTTTCGTCGCAGGCATAGCCGAACATCAGCCCCTGATCGCCCGCGCCGCCGGGATCCACGCCCATGGCGATATCGGGCGATTGGCTCTGAATTGTATTCAGAACCCCGCATGTCTTGCATCGAAACCGAACGACGCATCGGTGTACCCGATTTCGCGGATCGTGTCGCGCGCGATCTTCGGCACATCGACGTAGCAATTGGTGGTGATCTCCCCGGATACCACGCAGATCCCGGTCGTGACCAGTACCTCGCAGGCGACGCGCCCGTAGGGATCCTGTTCCAGGACCGCGTCAAGAACCGCGTCTGAAATCTGATCGGCGATTTTATCCGGGTGACCTTCGGTTACCGATTCGGATGTAAAAAGATACTTTTGGACTTCTGCCATGCACTCTCCGGTTTGATGAGGCGCGCGGATTTTTGCGCGTTGGACCAATCTTTGAGTCTACCGGACCACCCGAAGCGCCGTCAAACCCCGGCAGAGGACGACTTTGAAAATCTCGCGGCCGCATGGGAAACCAGCCCCGTGAGCAATACAATTGTGGCCGCATGAGAATCTGTGGCCTGTTGATCGTTTTCGGATGCCTGATTTCGAGTAATGCCCGGAGTGCCGATCAACCAACGCCGCTGACCCTGGAGGGAAACACAACTCTCAGTGTTGGTGACTTCGCGGTTCTGGAGATTCCACAGGATCGCTCTTATCACGGAAATACGGGAGCGGGAAATGCGCTCTCCCTCATTCGTCAATCAAAACGCACTGCCCTCTATCGCGCCGTTCGTCCCGGACAACAGACAATCCTCATAGGTCAAAGTAGTCCCCACCCAATCCCCGTTGACTTTGCCGGGCCGGCAATAGGTAGGCGACCCGCATGAACCCGTGACCGGCGACATGCGCCACGCGCGCGGACAAGAGCCCTGCCGTTTCAACGTGTCATTTATCACGAGCGCGAATGTGGCCGATACCGGCGCGGGCGAGTTCTCCGAAACCTGGCTGACCGGGCAGAAATGGCGCTGGACCGCTGCATCCTGTCGTCGGGCGCGGACGCCGGCGATGCCCCGCAGAGCCAGTCGCGGCTAACAGTTCCATGGGCGCCTCATGCCCAACCGCCTCACTTCACCATCGTCGACCCCACAGCCGCCGGTGACGCCCGATGGCTGTATGCAAACCTCTCGGCCGCTTCGAATCCGGCACTGGCGCAGCCCGCGCTCGACGTGGTCAGGAAATGACCTTCGGCTATACGCGGGGCGAACGTCAGCTGTACGTGAAGGTGAGGTTCGCGCCCGCGGCCGATTGACTCCTGTTACTTCGCCGGTCCGATCCGGCTGGTACCGATCGCGATGTCGTCGTAATACACATCGAAGCCCTTGGGCGGCGCGCCCCACACCCGCGAGCCGAATCCAAACTCGGTAAATCCACCCACCAGGTTTGACGTCGTCCCGCTGCCCTTGGGCCATTCGAACTTCACCGTATCCACCTTTTCGCCGTTCATCGTGTTCATCACCTTTTCGCCATCCAGCCACAAAGTGATCTGCGAAGGATTGTCGTTGAACTCCCATTCAAGCAGGAACCAGCGGTCGAACGGAGGCGGCGTCTCGCTGCGATAAGTAACTTCCCCGCGCCCTTGCCCACGCGCCGACTTGTTCTCCTGGAAGGACGGCATGAACATCCCGCGCGATGTGCCGATCTCGTCGAACTTCGAAAGCTGCCAGCCGTTTTCGCCGGCGAAGATGAGCGGATTGTGCGTGGTCCCGAGGCCCGGCGTGATCTTCATATAAGCGCGGCCGAAGAAGTGTGTGCGCACGGAATCCGGCAGATGCGTGGCCACCGCGAACGCGTAGCTGCCCGCCGCCATATCGGGATAGTGCACATGCAGCGCGTATTTGCCGTGCGCTCCGTCGGTGGGCTCGACGGCGATGGTGGCCGTGCCCATCACGCGCTGGTCCCACACCGCGGGGTCCAGCTTGCCGGATTCGAAGTTTTCGGTGAAGACGGGGCGCTGCGCGGATAGACAGGCGGCCAGTGCCGCCCCCACCGCCACGCCCCGGATGATGGTCGTGAAATTCATGCGGAAAGTCTATCACTGTCTAAGATGGTTGCAGCGTGCTCATCCCTGTTT
>CAVXNH010000095.1:0-43937 GCA_963762885.1 uncultured Alphaproteobacteria bacterium | reverse complement strand
GCTGATGACTTCGATCCAGTGATCTTCATAGGCGTCTCCGCTCAGAATCACGTCTAGATTACCGTCGCCCCCGGCATCTGCTAAATCGAGCGGAGACCAGCTCGTGGTCTCATTTTTATCTATATCTGCTTTTATGAACGGCAACTTGTGCAACACGAGCAGTCTAGAGCTTTCGTCGATTATCACTCTAACACTCCAGCAGCCGCGCCGACAGCCGCTGCACCGCGTCCACATCGCGCCGCAGCATGGCCGTGATGCAGCCGCGGCGCAGAATGAACTGCAGGCTGATGGCGTGGCGGGCGTCCCGGCCCAGCGCCTCGGCGTGCGCCAACCCGCGTGCCGTCACCGCGAGCCCCTGTTCGGCATACCCCATGACGGTGAGGCAGATGCCCAGGAACGCACACCCGGCCACCATCGGGTCGCGCGCGGTCGCGTCGCCCTGCTCCGCCGGATCGTACAGCCGCAGCAGGTTTTCGTACGCCGCCCGTGCTTCGCCAAATCGCCCCAGCAGCAGATACGCGCTGCCGCCGACCCGCTCCCCCAGCATCGTCGCCTGCCGGTTGCCGGTTTGCTCGCCCAATTCGAGGATCTCGCGGGCGTAGCGCGCCACCACCTCCGGCTCCGCATGGGCGAAATGATACACCTGCAAGCCATACAATATCGGTAGCAGCAGATCGGTCTCGTTCAGCTCCAGGCACAGCTCGCGCGCCCGCACGAACGCGGCGTACCCTTCATCGCTGGCCGATCCGACATTGTCGATCAGACCGTGCCCCAGCGCCGTTTGCAGTTCGAGTTCGCGCCGCCGCGTCGCCGGCCCATCCGGCAGCGCTGCCAGCAATCCCAGGCCGCGCCGCAAATGGCTCACCATCTCGGCGATCGCGCACCGTGCCATCGCATGCTCTGCCGCCTTCAGGTTATACGCGATGGCCCGGTCGGCGATGCCCGCCTCGGCGAAATGATACGCCAGCAGTTCGGGCTCCGCTGCGGCCGCAGCCACGTCGCGCTCCAGCGCCTCGGCCACCTGCAAATGCAACGATCGCCGGCGTTCGCGCAGCAGCGAGCCATACGCCGCGTCCTGCATCAGCGCATGCCGGAACCGGTACACCGCATCGGGCGGCCGCCCGTGCTCTACGATCACGTCACCATCGGCCAGCGCGCGCAGGCTCGCCGCCACATGCTCGCGCGGCACATGGAATGCCGCGAGGAACGTTTCCAGCGAAAACTCCCGGCCGATCACTGCGCCCATCTGGGCGACTTCCTTGACCCCGGCCAAGCGGTCGAGGCGCGACATCAGCGACGCATGCAGCGAACCCGGCACCACCACCGGCGCGCGCAATTCGCTCGCGGCGCGCGCGCCCTGCACCAGCAGGCCGCTTTCCAACACGGTCTTGGTCAGTTCCTCGACGAACAACGGCACGCCGTCGGCACGGGCAATGATCTGGTCGCGAACCGAAGGCGGGATCGGCCGCCCGGCCGCCACGCCGTCCACCAGCGATGCCGCCTGCGCCCGCCCCAGCCGGTTGAGCATCACCATCGACACGTGCGGTTGGCTGGTCCAGGACGGCCGCAGCTCCGGCCGCGAGGTTGCCACCAGCAGCATCGGTACATGCTCGATCATCGCCACCAGGCGCTCCAGCAATTCCAGGCTGGTGGCATCGGCCCAATGCAGGTCTTCGAACACGCCCAGGATCGGCTGCGTTCGGCCGAGGCTTTCGATCTGCCGCAGGATGGCGTCGAAGCTGCGTTCCTTGCGCCGCTGCGGCGTGTGCTCTGCCAGTCGCGCATCGGCTCCGGTGGGCAACGACAGCAGGTCGGCGATCGACGCGACCTCCTCCGCCGGGCGCCCGGCCTGCACCAGCGACGCCTCCAGCTTCGCCAGCCGGGTCGCCGGGTCGTCGTCCCGCTCGAAGCCCGCAAGCCGTGCGAATGTCGCGATGATCGGATGCAGTGCGGTATCCTGATAATGCGGCGAGCAAAACCACCGCAGCCGCAAATGCCGTTCACCGTTCAACTGTTCTTCCAGCGCCGCGCCCAGCCGCGACTTGCCGATGCCCGCCTCGCCGCTCAGCAGCACCACGCGGCCTTCGCCGTTGCGTGCCTGTTCCCAGCGGCGGCGCAGCAGCCAGAGTTCCTCCTCGCGGCCCAGAAGTGGAAGAACATCCGCACCGCTGCGCAGCGCTTCGAACCGGCTGTCGATCGCCGCCTCGCGCAACACCCGCCATGCCTGGATCGGCGCGTCGTAACCCCGCACCGCGAGCGCCCCCAGGGAGCGATACTCGAACAGCCCCGTGGTCAACCGCTGCGTCGCGTCCGCGATCAGCACGGTGTTTGGCTCCGCCAATGCCTGCATGCGGGCCGCGAGGTTCGGCGTGTCGCCCACTACCGCTTCCTCGCGCGAGGCGCCGGCGCCGATCAGGTCGCCGACCACGACGACTCCGGTCGCAATGCCGACGCGGCTTGCCAGTGTTCCCGGCGGCCCCGCCATGGTTTTCAGCCGAGGGATCGCTGCGATCATCGACAATCCCGCCCGCACCGCATTCTCGGCATGCGTCTCCTGCGCCACCGGATAGCCGAAGTACACCAGCACCCCGTCGCCCATGTACTTCGCGACGAAGCCGCCGAAGCGGATGACCTCGCTGGTGACGCAGCCATGGTACGCGGCGACAACCTCGCGCAGATCCTCGGGGTCCAACCGGGCGCCAAGCGTGGTCGAGCCGACCAGGTCGCAGAACAGCACTGTCAGTTGCCGCCGCTCGGCATCCGGTTGCCGCGCGGAGCCGACGGACGTTGCAGCTTCCTGGGAGGATCCCAGATCCGCGATCGCCTGCAACAATCTGCGGCGATGGCCAATGAGCACGACGCCGAGGTCCTTCAGGTCGTCGGCGGTCAGTTTCGGCAGCAGATCGGCGTCGATCTCGTTATCGCGGAACGCCTGTTGGTATTGTTCAAGTCCGAGACCGGTCAGCCAAGCCGCGACGTCCACCTGGTTCTTCATCGAATCAACCTCTCCCGCGGGAGCGGGAGAGGTCAAGACGCGGAGCGTCGCGGGTGAGGGTGATCGGGTCGGCACGTAGGCAGGTAGAGCGTGCCGACCCGATCACCCTCACCCGCCACTGCGTGGCGACCTCTCCCGCTCTCGCGGGAGAGGTTAACCCCGCCGCGGGCGGGAGCGGTTAACGGCCCCACCTATCCCGCACGCAGCGCGGGCACTTGAACATCCCCCAGCACCGCCCGCGCCGCTACCAGGTCCGGGCCGTCAAGCCCCTCGGTGAACCACGCACACACAGGCGCCAGCACGTCCCGCGCTGCATCATGTTCGCTCCGAGCCATTAACAACCGCGCCAGGTCCGTCGCCGCACGCAACTCCCACAGCTTCGCCTGCTGCACCCGGGCCACTGCCAGCGCCTCGCGCAACATCGCCGCACTCTCGTTTGCGTCGACCGCGTTGAACCGCGCTTGCAGCCGCGTGATTTCCGGCTGGCACCAGCGCTCGCCGGTCAGCCGCGCCAGTTCCGCTGCCCGCGCCAGCAACGTCCGTGCGCCATCGAGGTCGCCGTGCTCGCCCTTCATCTCCGCCGTCGATGCCATCAGGTACGACAGCAGAGCCCAGCTCTGCGCGCTGTCCAGCCGGTCCAGCGAGTCCCGAAGCTGTGCGTCCACCGCCGGATCCACGGTGTCGTGCAGCAACGCCCAACTCTGGAAGAAATGCCCCTCGGGCTTGCCCAGAAACGTCTCGAACTCCGCCGACATGTCCAGCAGCCGCGTCGCCATCGCGTGCACCGCCGCAACGTCGCGCCGTAGCATGGCCGAGACGCAACCGCGGCGCAGCAGGAACACGATGCTGATTGCGTGATCCAGTTCCTCGGCCCGCGCCAGTCCACGCGCCGTCACGATGCGTCCTTGCTCCGGATAGCCCATGACGGTGAGGCAGATGCCGAGGAACGACGAACCCGCCACCATCGGGTCCCGCGCCGTATCCGCGGCCGTACCGACTTGCTCATCGGCCGGATCGTATAGCCGCAGCAGGTTTTCGGTACGCCCCGCGCGATTCGGCAAAACGGCCGAGCAACAAATAGGCGCTGCCGCCGACCCGCTCTCCCAGGATGGTTGCCCGCCGGTCGCCGGTGCGCGCGCCCAGGTCGAGGATCTCGCGCGCGTAGCGCGTCACCACCTCCGGTTCGGCGTGGGTAAAGTGGTAGACCTGCAAGCCGTACAGGATCGGCAGCAGCAGGTCGGTCTCGTTCAACTCCAGGCACAGCTCCCGCGCCCGCACGAACGCCGCGTGGCCCTCGTCGCTGGCCGATCCGACATTGTCGATCAGCCCGCGGCCCAGCGCGGTCTGCAACGCCAGCTCGCGCCGCCGCGTCGCCGGCCCGTCCGGCAGCAATGCGAGTAAGCCCAGGCCGCGCCGCAAATGGCTCACCATCTCGGCGATGGCGCAGCGGGCGATCGCCTGTTCCGCCGCCTTCAGGTGGTAGTCGATGGCACGGTCGGCGACGCCCGCCTCGGCGAAATGATACGCCAGCAGCTCGGGCTCCGCCTTCGCGCCCGCCGCGTCGCGTTCCAGCGTTTCGGCCACCTGCAAATGCAGCGTGCGGCGGCGTTCGCGCAGCAGCGAGCCGTACGCCGCGTCCTGCATCAGCGCGTGCTTGAAGCTGTACACCGCGTTGGGTGGACGGCCGCGTTCCACCATCACGTCGCCGTCCACCAGCACGCGCAGGCTGCCGGCGGCCAGTTCGCGCGGCAGGTGGAACGCCGCCAGGAACGTCTCGAACGAGAACTCCCGCCCCATCACCGCGCCCATCTGCGCCACGTCCTTGACGCTGGCGAGCCGGTCGAGGCGCGACATCAGCGACGCGTGCAGCGAACTCGGCACTACCACGGGCGGGCGCAGCTCGACCGGCGCCCGCAGGTCCGTCGCGATCAGCCCGCTGTCCAGCACCGTCTTGGTCAGCTCCTCGACGAACAGCGGCACCCCGTCCGCATGGGCAATGATTTGCTCGCGCACCGAATCCGGCAGCGCGCGGCCGGCAGCGACACCGTCCACCAGCGACGCCGCCTGGTTTCGTGCGAGCCGGTTCAGCATCACCACCGACACATGCGGCTGGCCAGCCCAGGTCGGCTGCAAATCCGGCCGCGACGTCGTCACCAGGAGCATCGGCAGATGCTCTATCGCCGCGACGAACTGGTCGAGCAATTCCAGCGTCGTCGGATCTGCCCAGTGCAGGTCTTCGAACACGCCGACCAGGGGCTGGGTGCGCGCCAGGCCCTCGTACTGGCGCAGAACGGCGGCGAAGCTGCGTTCCTTGCGCCGCTGCGGCGTGAGTTCGGACAGCCGGGCCTCCGGGCTGACGGGCAGCGACAGCAGGTCGGCGATCAGCGCCACGTCCTCGGCCGGGGTGGCGGTGTGCGCCAGCAGCGCCTCCAGCTTCGCCAGCCTGGTGGCGGCGTCGTCGTCGCGTTCGAAGCCGGCATGCCGCACGAAGTTCGACATCACCGGATGCAGCGCGCTGTCCTGGTAATGCGGCGCACAGAACCAGCGCAGCCGCATGTGCGGTTCGCCGAGCAAGCGTTCGTCCAGTGCCGCGCTCAGGCGCGACTTGCCGATGCCCGCCTCGCCGCTCAGCAACACCACGCGGCCCTCGCCGTTACGCGCCTGCTCCCAGCGGCGCACCAGCAGCGACAGCTCTTCGTCGCGGCCGAACAGCGGAATGCGTCCGCCGGCGCGCAACGCCTCGAACCGGCTGTCGATCGCCGCTTCGCGCAGCACTTGCCAGGCCTGGATCGGGGCATCGTAGCCACGCACGGAGATCGCGCTCAGCGCACGGTATTCAAACAGTCCGGCGGTGAGCCGCTGCGTCGAGTCGGCAATCAGCACGGTGTTCGGTTCGGCCAACGTTTGCAGCCGGTTGGCGAGGTTGGGGGTGTCGCCGACCACGGCCTCTTCGCGAGAGGCGCCGGCGCCGATCAGGTCGCCGACCACCACCAGGCCAGTGGCGATGCCGACGCGGGTGACCAATGTGCCCGGCGGGCCCGCCATGGTCGCCAGCCGGGAGATCGCCTCGACCACGGCCAGGCCGGCGCGCACCGCGTGTTCGGCATCGGTTTCGTGCGCCTTCGGATAGCCGAAATAGACCAGCACGCCGTCGCCCATGTAGCGGGCAACGAAGCCGCCGGCGCGAATCACCTCGCCGGTGACACAGCGGTGGTATGCGGCGATCACCTCGCGCAGGTCCTCGGGGTCGAGCCGCGCGCCGAGCGCGGTGGAACCGACCAGGTCGCAGAACATGACGGTGAGCTGGCGGCGTTCGGGGCCCGGTGGGGGCGGGGGTTCAACGGGTGCGGGGGCGCTGTTGGCGCCCGCGGCCACGCCGCAATCGCCGCAGAAACGGCTGCCGATCGGGTTGGCGCCGCCGCACGCCACGCAGCGCCATGGCAGTGGCGCGCCACAGTCGCCGCAGAATCGCTTGCCTTCTGGCGCTGTCGTCCCGCAGCGCAGGCAGTCCATCGCGTTAACCTCTACCGGACCAGTCGTCATTTTCGCAATTTTTGGGCGAGCGAAGCAAGGCCAGGGCTCTGCCCCCCCCGGTCAAGCCCGGGGGGCAGAGCCCTGGCCTTGCTTCTCCCCTGGATTATAGAGCATTGTTCCGACGCCATATCGGCACCGGCTTACCAGAGGGGATCTCATGAACGCGACAATTCGCAAAGTATCCGGAACGTACAGCGTTGTACAGTTCGTGCCAGACGACAAGCTCGACCAACTCGCCGGTTTGCTCGAACTCGACGACGCCGGGAAGGCGAAACTGAAGAGCAATGGCTCGGTCCTCGTGGTGCTGGACGACGACGGCAAGTCCGCCGGCTGAAACCGGATCGGGCCAGGACACCGGCCGTCCCGTGTTGCCCGATAACATCAAGTCCACCTCGGCACTGCGGCGCGTGCCGGCACGACTTGCGGTCCGGGTCATAGAGCAATGCGGGTTGGAGGGGGACGTCTGCGCTTTTGCGCTGGCGTCCGGCGCTGCACCGCTCAGCGCAGAAGCCGTGACCGGCCGCGCGATGACCATAGCGCCGGGCGACGTCTTCCTCGGCACGCCGGGCCATCGCGAATCAACGCGCTGGGTCGTGGGCAGCGTGCCGGAGGGCGGCCTGCAGCCAGGCAACGAATATTGGGTGCTGGCCGATTGCGGCGCCGTCGGCGCGTTCATCGGCGATTCACCGCGCGAGAAAGGCCATCTCGGCCGCGTCACGTTCCTCGGCACAACCCAGGACGCCGATGGTGCCGACCTGAACATCCGCCAGTTCGCCATCGGCGGCAGCCGCAGTGAGGCGCCACGCGGCACCGAGGACCACGGCGCCCCGGTATTCCTGGTGGTCGGCACCGCGTCGGAGGTCGGCAAGACCACGGCCGCGGTTAACGTGCTGCGGGCGCTGCGCAAGAGCGGCCGCAAGCGCGTGGTGGCGCTGAAGGCCACCGGCACGTCATCGCTCACCGAACTGCACAGCTACGAAGATAACGGCGCCGCGCCCTGCTTCGATTGCGTCGATTTCGGCTTGCCGACCACCTATCCGTCGGGCCGTCCGGATATCGACGCGGCGTTCGAGTCCGTGCTGGACACATGCCTGTCGGTTGCCGCCGATGCGGTGCTGATGGAATGTGGCGGCGACATCCTGGGCGCCAACGTTCCGACATTCCTGGCCGCCCTCGGCCGACGCCGTCCGGATGCCAAGGTGATCCTGGTCGCCTCGGACTCGCTTGCCGCGCTGGGTGCGAAATCGGTGCTGGCTGACATGGGGCTCGGGATCACATTGCTCACCGGTCCCTGCACCGACACGCCCACCATTCAGCAACGCACGCAGGCTCTGTGCGGCCTGCCGGCACTGAATTTGGCACGAGGCGCGGATTTTCCCATCCCACCGCGTAGTAGTTCCTCTCCCGCGTAGCGGGAGAGGCCAGGTGAGGGTGGTGCGTGCGGCACGTTCTACCCTCGGCCCATCTGTTCCCGTGGAGCAGGAGAGCGAATAGCGAACCGCCCGCTCAGCGCCCAGAAATGCTGCAACTGCAGGACCCGAACCTCCTCGCAGACCTCTCCGACGCTCGCCTCCAACTCTCCCGCATCCGGGTAATTCTTCACAATCTCGAATCGCTCTCCACTGGCCAGCCAGCGCCGCTGCCAGGTATCCCCCGCCGCATCGCGCCGGGCGATCGGCGCACCCACCTGCGGCACCAAATTCTCGTCGATCATCAGCAACGTCGCGCCCGGCTCCAGATGAGACGCGAACCGCGCCAAAAACGCACCACGCTCCTGCTTGCGCAGATGCGACCACCACAAATGCGCCATCCCGACATCGAACCCGCCTGTCATCCGAGGCAGATCCCACGCATCCGCCCGCACCAGCGTCACATGCCCGCCAAGCGCCTTGGCCCGAGCGATCTCCAGCGTTGCATCGTTGATGTCGGTGGCAGTGATCGCCGCCGCGATCGGCGCAGCGACCGCGGTCCAGTAGCCCGTGCCGGCCGCCACCTCCAGAATCCGCCGGCCTCGCGCCGCCGCAACCAGCCAGGCGCGCAACGCCGCCAGATCGGCCTGTCGCGCCGGATCGGCATAGAACGCGTCATACTCGCCGGCGCGTTTGCGGTAGTACTCCGCCAGCATCGCGACTGTTATTGGAAGGCCGTCGACTTGAGCCATTGCGACCGCGGCAAGCGGCGCCGTTCCCTCCGGCTGGAAGTGCGGCCGCGGATCAAGCGGCTGGCAATGGGCTCGACTGTCGCCCCGGTTACCGGGTGCCAGCCGGTCGATCCGTTGACGTCGAACGCACTGATGTAGCCGCCGCTCAGCACCTCGGGCACCGGCTTTTGCAGCTTGCCCATGTGGTCGAACTTCGTGCTTCCGGGCGGACGAAACGTTTGGAAATACGCCGGATAGACGAAGTTGCCTACTGTCACGCCGTCGATATCGTAGCCGAACGAATCATCCTGGCACGGGTCGCACACCTCGTACACGTACAATTTGCCGTTGCCGACATCCGAGTGCACGAAAACGGCCAGGTTGACGTCGGGATCGGCCAGCATCTCCAGCAACTCATGGCTCGCGGTCACGGTCCAGGAATGGCCAAAATGCTTGTCGGTGCCGGCGAAGGATTTGCCCACGGGTAGCCCGTCCGGCGTCAGGTCGTGGTGACCCAGCACGCCGGCGCGGTCGGTGGTGTCGAGGATGCTCAGCCACCACGTCCCGGAGTCAGGCTTCCCGCCGGTCGGCACGAACACCAGCGCCGCGTCGATGCCCCAAACCGGCGCAAAATCCTGCGACACCTGCTTTTGCAAAGCGGCGACCAGCGCGCGGCACTCATCGTCGGTCACCACGGTGCTGGCGTTGATTACGGACACTGTGATGTCTGGCATGGCGCTCCCCGTCCGGCAGCGCAACAATAGCATCGCGGCCGCGCCGCGTCACTTTATGACCGGCGCCGCGTCGCGTCACTCCGTAATCGCCGCATGCCCCGTGGACATCGGCTGGGGCCGGGCAGTACCGCCGGTCGTGAGCACCCACACGTAGCGATCAAAGGTGAGCCCGACCGCTTGCATTTTTCCGGCGGGTCGCACGCCGAACCGTTCGGCGACGCGCCGCGAGCGGGCGTTGTGCGGCAGGATTGCCGAGATCGCATACGACAGGCGCAGAATGTCGCGCGCGTAGTCGCGCACGCAACCCACGGCTTCGGTCGCGAAGCCCTGGCCCCAGATGGCGGGGTCGAACGTGTAGCCGAGCTCGCACTCGAAAGTCAGCGCGATGCCAGCGGGCGCCTGGGCGTCGCCGAACCATCCTTGGCGAATGCCATGTTCGGGAGCCGCGGATTCGACCACGAGGTCCATCAGGCCGCAGCGCCCGATCAGCGCGTTGTCTGCCTTGCGCACGACCGCGAGATAGCCGAGCGCGAGCTGTTCATAACTCGCGAGCGTGGACTGCAACCATGCGGCCGACTCTTCGGGCGAGAGAGGCCGGCCTTCGGGATAAAGCCCCTGCGCGACTTCGGGGTACGCGTGGAGGCGCGTGAAGAACGCCAGATCGCCCGGCACGATCCGCCGCAACACAAGGCGAGCCGAACTCCAGCCGGTCGGTGCCGTGCGCCAGGGTCATTGCGAAGCGTCCTTCGTGCTGCTCGGATAGTAGAGGCGCCCCAACCAGCGGAACACACGTGAAAGGGCCGCCGAGCTCGGCGGCCCTTGTCACCTGTCACTCGCGGCTATTCAGGCCGCCGGCATGCGACGCATCGCACACAGTTTGTTGCCGTCAGGATCGCGCATGTAAGCCAGGTACATCGGGCCGGCGCCGCCCTGGCGAATGCCCGGAGGATCCTCGATCGACGTTCCGCCGTTAGCGACGCCGGCTGCGTGCCAGGCGTTGGCTTGTTCCGGGCTCTCCATCTTGAAGCCGATCGTGCCGCCGTTGGCGTGCGTGGCGGCCTTGCCGTCGATGGGCTTGGTCACCAGGAACACCGCGCCGTTATGCGCGTAAATCACCCGCCCCTTGGCATCCAGCACGCCGGGGTTACCGCCGATCGCGACAAACACGGCGTCATAGAATTTCTTCGATCGGTCGATATCGTTGCTGCCGACCGCCATATGACTGAACATTCCGTTGTCTCCCTTGCAATGCCACGTGAGGCCATTGCCTCCGCGTCCAATCAGAACACGCTTTGCCGACCGCGGAAAGAGTCAGCCCCGCCGGAGGCGGAAGGACTTGACGCGCACCGGATCGGGGGGCGCACAATCCAGCGCAAAGGCCTGGCATGGAGGAACGGCGGATGACCGCGACGCTGCCCGTCGAGCGAATGATCGATCTCGAACATGGGATGGTCAGCCGGGAGATTTTTGTCTCGCCTGACTTCTATCGCGCGGAACTGGAGACGCTGTTCACACGCGCCTGGCTGTTCGTTGGGCATGAAAGCCAGATTCCGAATCCGGGCGATTTCTTTGTGTCGCGGATGGGCGAGGAGTCCGTGATTCTGTGCCGCGACACGCAAGGTTCGGTGCATGTGTTCCTGAACTCGTGCCGGCATCGCGGGATGAAAGTGTGCCGCTACGAACAGGGGAACACGTCGCTGTTCGTGTGCCCGTATCATGCGTGGAGTTATACCACCGACGGCAAGCTGCAAGGCGTGCCGCTGTATCGCGCGTTGTATGAAGGGACGCTGAACCGCGATGAGTGGTCGCTGATCGAGGTGCCTCGGCTGGCGGTGTACAAGGGGACGGTATGGGCGTCGTGGGACCCCGAGGCTCCGGAGCTTTTGGCGTATCTCGGGGGTGCGGTCGATCATCTGGACCAGGTGCTGGATTGCCGCGACGGACGGCCGGGCGGGTCGGAAGTGATCGGCGTGCAGAAATGGGTGTTTCCGTCGAACTGGAAGTTCGCGGCGGAGAATTTCCTGGGTGATACGTATCACAATCCGTCGCACCGTTCGGTGGATATGATCGGCATCGGGCCGAGCGGGCAGCGCGGCGTGACCGGACGGCGCGATAATGAATACAACAAGGGCCAGCATGTATGGGTCGGGCATCCGGCCGGGCACGGCATGCACAGCGTGCTGATGCCGTCGGAGATGGAATACGCGCCGGCGTATCAGGGGTATCCGGTCGTCGAAGAGTATTTCCGCCATTGTTTCTATGAACGGAAGCGGCGGCTGGGAGAGAAGGCTCGGCTGCTGCCGTTCACCGGGTGCATCTTTCCGAATACCGCTTATCACGGCCGGCAGCCTCGGGCGTTGTGCGTTTGGCACCCGCATAGTCCGACGGAGACCGAAGGCTGGCGGTTCTTTTTGGTGGATGCGGACGCTTCAGCGGAGGTGAAGGACGTGCTGCGGCGATTCTATATGCGGTATTCCGGGCCGGCGGGGATGACGGAACAGGACGACATGGAGAACTGGCTGTACGCGACGGCGGCGAGCAAGGGGACGATCGCCCGGCGCTATCCGTTCAATTACCAGATGTCGATGGGGGCATATCGGACGGACGATCCGGTGCGAGGCGACGTGTCATTGCAGATCACCGAACAGACGCCGCGGAATTTCTATCGGGTTTATCGGGAGTATCTGGAGGGCGCGGACTGGGATGCGCTCATCGGGCGGAAGACGGCGGCGGTGCGGGCGGCGGCAGAGTAGTTTACCTCTCTCGCGGGAGCGGGAGAGGTCGCGACGCGTAGCGGCGAGGGTGAGGGTGATCGGGTCGGCACAATACGCTCTACCTGCCTACGTGCGGCCCGATCACCCTCACCCTCGGTGCTTCGCACCATCGACCTCTCCCGCTCCCGCGGGAGAGGTAAGGGTTGGAGGATGACATGATCGACGTTGAGCATGGAACGATCAGCCGCGAGATCTTTGTGTCGCCCGAGTTCTATCGCGTGGAACTGGAGAAACTGTTCGCGCCCACCTGGCTGTTCGTAGGGCACGAGAGCCAGGTTCCGAAGCCGGGCGATTTCTTTGTGTCGCGCATGGGCGAAGAGTCCGTCATCCTGTGCCGCGATGCGCAGGGCTCGGTGCATGTGTTCCTGAACTCGTGCCGGCATCGCGGGATGAAGGTGTGCCGCTATGAGCAGGGGAATACGTCGCTGTTCGTGTGTCCGTACCATGCGTGGAGTTATACCACCGACGGCAAGCTGCAAGGCGTGCCGCTGTATCGCGCGTTGTACGAAGGGACGCTGCAGCGCGAGGACTGGTCGCTGATCGAGGTGCCTCGGCTGGTGGTATACAAGAGCACGGTGTGGGCTTCGTGGGACGCGACGGCACCGGATTTCGAGGCGTATCTTGGCAGCGCGCTCGATCACCTGGACCAGGTATTGGACTGTCGCGACGGGCGGCCGGGCGGGTCGGAAGTGATCGGGTTGCACAAGTGGGTATTTCCGTCGAACTGGAAGTTCGCGGCGGAGAATTTCCTTGGCGACACCTATCACAATCCGTCGCACCGCTCGGTGGACATGATCGGCATGGGGCCGAGCGGGCAACGTGGGGCCTCGAGCAGACGGGATAACGAATATACCGGGGGACAACGGTTCTGGGTGGGGCATCCGGCGGGGCACGGCATGACGGGCGCTCTGATGCCCGAACAGACGGAGTATGTCTCGACTTACGAGAAGCACCCGGTGGTGGACGAATATTATCGCCACTGTTTCTATGAACGGAAGCGGCGGCTGGGCGAGAAGGCTCGGATGTTGCCGCTGGTTGGCACGATCTTTCCCAATGCGTCGTATCATGGACGGCAGCCGCGCTCGATCTGCGTGTGGCACCCGCATAGCCCGACGGAGACGGAGGGGTGGCGGTTCTTCCTGGTGGATGCGGATGCGCCAGCGGAGGTGAAGGACGTGCTGCGGCGGTATTACATGCGTTACTCCGGTCCGGCGGGGATGACGGAGCAGGATGATATGGAGAACTGGTTGTATGCGACGGCGGCAAGCCGGGGAACGATCGCGCGGCGCTATCCGTTCAATTACCAGATGTCGATGGGGGCTTATCGGACGGACGATCCGATTCCGGGCGAGGTGTCATTGCAGATCACCGATCAGACGCCGCGAAACTTCTATCGGGTGTATCGGGCGTATCTGGAGGGGGCGGATTGGGATGCGCTGATCGGCCGCGATCGAACTCCCGTGAGGGCGGCGGCGGAGTAATATCAACCCGCTGATCGATTGACTCTCGACGGCATCACGCGGACCGCGCCCACCCGTCATGGCCGGGTCAAGCCCGGTCATGACGGGTGGGGTGAAAGCGCGCGACCGAAAAGTCAGTCTTTCGGGCGGTTGGTATAATAACGGACCGCCAAAGTGATTGACGTGCGGCACCGCCGACGCCGTCGAGAGCCAATCGTTCGGCGAGTGCTGCCCCGGACCGCCGCCCGCTACACCACCTTCTTGCCCCGTAGAAGTCTCGATCTCCGCGGCGCCATAGCCCAGTTCGCCCAGGATCGCGTCGGTATGTTCGCCCGGCTCCGGCGTTGCGCTGCGCACGCTCCACGGCGTGCGGCTGAGTTCGATCGCCTGGCCGATCACCTCTACCGAGCCCAGCACCTTGTGCGGCACGGACCGGGCAATCCCCAGGTGCTTCACCTGCGGGTCGGCGAACACCTCGTTCATCTTATAGATCGGCCCGCACGGCACGCTCGCCGCGTTCAATTGCTCTATCCATTCGGCGGAGGTCCGCGACCGGGTGATCGCTTCGATCGCCTCGTTCAGGCGGTCGCGGTTCTTCGAGCGCGCCGCGCCGGTGGCGAAGTCCGGGTCGGTGGCAAGTTGCGGCGCGTCGAGCGCCTTGCAGCAGCGGCGATAGATGTCGTCGCCCGCGGCGGCGATGTTGATGTGCCCGTCCGACGTCGCGAACACGCCGGTGGGAATGCTGGTCGGATGGTTGTTGCCGGCCTGCCCCGGCACCTCGTGGCCGATCGTCCAGCGCGCCGCCTGGAAATCCAGCATGGCGATCTGGGCGCCGAGCAGGGAGCTGGTGACCCACTGGCCTTCGCCGGAGACCTCGCGTTCCAACAGGGCGATCAGGATGCCCATGGCGGCGAAGATGCCGGCGGTGAGGTCAGCGACGGGAATGCCGACTCGCACCGGCCCTTGGCCCGGCAGGCCGGTGGTCGACATCAGTCCGCCCATGCCTTGGGCGATCTGGTCGAAGCCGGGGCGGTCGCGATACGGCCCGTCCTGGCCGAAGCCGGAGATCGAGGCGTAGACCAGCCGCTTATTGATCTTGCGCAGGGTCTCGTAATCAACGCCGAGGCGGAACTTCACATCCGGCCGGTAGTTCTCCACCACCACGTCCGCGCGTTCCACCAGGCGATGCAGGATCTCCAGCCCCTCCGGCGCTTTCAGGTTCAGCGTCAGGCTGCGCTTGTTGCGGTGCAGGTTCTGGAAGTCCGGGCCGTGGCGTTCGCCGCCCAGGCCGGCATCGCCTTCCGGCGCCTCCACCTTGATCACGTCGGCGCCCCAGTCGGCGAGCTGGCGCACCGCGGTGGGGCCGGCGCGGACTTGGGTCAGGTCGATCACCTTGAAGCGTGCAAGCGGTCCTTGGGTCATTGGACTTCCTTGGTGCGGCAACGAGGAGCGCACGATAGGACTGGTTCGGGCGCTTGGCGAGGTGGTGAAACAAGGCGCAGATTCGAAACTAATTTGCAAGGATCGAGGCCGAATCTCGCGCAGCGACGAACTTGGTGGTTCCCGAGACAACGCCCAATTCACAGTTCGCAACTTTGTGACCGGACAAGTGCACCGCAGGCCATGAATGAAGGACCCAGGCGCGCGTGGCGATGCTATGCAAAGGATCTCGCGGACGGTTACCGGTCTCTTCAGGACCAGCCCGGTCGCATAGGTCCGGGCCCGTCATCAACCATCTCCTCCCTCCACGCAGCGAGCGTGTTCCGCATGCACGAGACCGCGATCTTGTTTGCCAAACCAGCGCCAACGCAATCGGCCACCATCCTGATCGTTGACGACGAGCCTGAGGTGCGCGCGGTTGTTGCGGAGTTCCTGGAGGATTTCGGGTATTGTGTGCTGCAAGCGAATGGCGGTGCCCAGGCGCTTGGCCGGTTGCAGGACAATCCGGCTGTGCAGTTGATGATCACCGACATCCGCATGCCGGAGATGTCCGGCATCGAGCTGGCCGAACTCGCCACAGAACGAAATCCGCATCTCAAGGTCATCCTCATCTCCGGCTATTTCGTTGCCCAACAGGTGCATCGGCGGTTCCTGCGCAAGCCGTTCCGGATGAAAGAGCTGGAGGCCGCGGTCAGGGCCGAGCTCGGGGCAGTGCGCTGACGTAGCGTCGCCGGGGTGTCGGCTGCGGGGGGATCGCTCGACGGCCGTGCAGTCTACCGTTGACGCCGCACGCAAGGTGGCGTGTGCTAATGCGTCCGCCGATGATGGATCGTCACATCCTGTCGAACAGCTACCTTTCGGCCGCCGTAAAGTCCGACGGCGCCGAACTGTGTTCCCTGCGCGATGCGGAGGGGACCGAGTTGCTGTGGCAGGCGGATCCGATCTGGCCCCGCCATGCCCCGGTGCTGTTTCCCATCGTCGGGCGGCTGAAGGACGACACCCTGCTGCACCAGGGCAAGTCGTACCGGCTAACCCAGCATGGTTTCGCTCGGGACCGGCGGTTCGCGTGGCTGAACCGCACCGCGACGTCATGCCGCCTGGTGCTGCGCGACGACGTCGAGACCCGAGCGATCTACCCGTTTCCGTTCCGGTTCGAGGTCGCATATGCGCTGGACGACGACGCGCTGGAGCAAAGTTTCACGGTGGTGAATACCGGGCGGGAGGTGTTGCCGGCCTCGGTGGGCGCGCATCCCGCCTTCATCTGGCCGCTGAGCGAGGGCGCGGCGAAGACGTCGCACGTGCTGGAGTTCGAACTGCCGGAGCCGGCGCCGGTGCGGCGGCTTTCCGGTGGTCTGTTGCTTCCGGCGCCGGAGCAATCGCCCATTCAGGGTGACACTCTGGCGTTGGCGCCTGCATTGTTCGCGGCGGATGCGGTGATCCTGGATCAGGTCGCCAGCCGGTCGGTGCGCTACACCGCGCCGGGCGCCGAGGTGATTGAGGTGAGCTGGGAGGGGTTCGACCAATTGGGGATTTGGACCCGGATGACGGGGGACGATGCGTGTGCGGAGTTTCTGTGCATCGAGCCGTGGCACGGCACCGCTAGCCCGAGTGATTTCGATGGGGAGTTCCGCGACAAGCCGGGGCTGATGCTGATCCCGCCCGGCGACCGTCGGGTGCTGACGATGCGCATCCGGCTGCATTGAGCAGTACGGGTCCGATATCAGTCGCGTTAGTATCGGCACTCGAACGGCTTCGCACGGACCGTCCCAACCGTCACGGTCGGGCTTGACCTGGCCATCTATCGCGGCACCGTGCTGGAAGCTGACCCGGATCAAGGCCTGCCAAACGGCGTGCCGTTCGTTGTGGTTTTGATTCGCACGGAGGACGAACGGAGCGCCCCGGTGAACACGGAGACATGCCACCATGAGGCAGCGTGTGTTCGCATGGGATGCAATCAATTTCATCGATGACCGGTGGTTCATTGCAGCGGGGCTTACCGGGAAAGCATCTCCGTGTTCCCCGTGCCCTTCGCACTTTCTCCGTGCGAAATCAAAACGGAGCGGACCGCGCGGACCTCGGTTGCGTCCGCCACCGGAACGTCTCGCTAATACAGTTGCGACAGGCTGCGCAGCGGCGGTTCGTCACATTTCGGCGTGCTGCGAGGTGAAGATCGAGCCGTAGCCTGTTGCGCTCCAATCCGGTGGCACCGGGCACGGGGTTGGATCGAGATGTGCGACACGGGCCGGTGCGCCGCGCACGATCTCGCCGGTCCGGCTGGTCGGCGTCGGCGCCGGCATCCAGGGAAAGGCATCCGCGGCGCTGTAGACGAACAACGCCACAGGACGAACTCTGCCAGTCGTGTTCGCGCGCGAGGCATGCACCGTGCGGCAGTTGATGGCGACCACGGTGCCATCGGCGCCGACCAAATCATGCGCCTGCGCCATGTCTACCGTCGCCATGTCGGCATCACTTATCGAGCCGGTCCAGGTGCCGCTGTCATCGCGGTGCACGAAGATCGGGCCGGTATGAGTTCCCCGCACGCAGGTCAGCGGCCCCTGCGCGGCTGGCACATCGCCCAGGTAGACCCCGAGCGTCACCGGGCTGTAGTTGGTGTGCGGCCATGCCGGAATGTCCTGATGCCATTTGACGACTTCGCCCGAGCCTGGCCATTTGTAGTTCAGCTTGCTGCTGTGGAACTTCACGTCGGGCCCGACCAGGTCGGCGGCGATATCGGCCAGCACCGATTCACTGGCAAAGCGCCAGAAGTCCGGATGGCGGTCCACCAACGCGCGCAGCCGCCGGACGTGCGGCTGATCCGGGGTGTGGCGCGGACCCAGATCGAACGCCTCGTTCGATGCGGTGTGGGCGCGGCTTTGCTCGAGGAATTCAGCCGACAGCGCGTGCAGCCGCCGCAGCCATTCGTCCGGGATGAGGCCCTCGGCGGCGATGAAACCGGTGGCGAAGTAGCGCTCGCGTTGTGCGGTGGTCAGGACGCGGGCCGGATGCGCAAGGATTTGTTCAGGGGTCATGGTGCGTCAGTATAGGTGTCTGGGCGAAAGAATACTCCCCTCCCCTTGTGGGAGGCGGTTGGGGGAGGGGGCGTGCCGGTTACTGGTCTGCCATGACGTGGGTGGATAGACGGGCCGGGTGGGTGCGGTTGGGTTGGTCGCCACGATGCGCGCCGTTCGTGCCGTTCGTTGCAGTATTTATTCGCACGGAGGACGAACGGAGGGGGCACGATGAACACCGAGACGTGCCACCATGACGCACGGGCCCGGGTTGCGTCCCCCACTGGACCGTCTTGCAAATGCAGTGCTCCTGACCCCGCCCGCGCTTTCCCGGTTCGGTGCTCAGTTTGGCATAATAGTTCATACAGAGGCTACGCCATACGCTTCGGTGCTTCATCAATCGAGTATGGTTGGATGCGTATCTCAAGAATTACGCAGCACGAACGGACGACGGAAAACACGCAATCGCCCCGTCTCAGGGTGTCGCGGTTAACGCCCTAAGTTCCTTTCGGGCCGTGCCAAAGGTCCCTAGCTGATAGACCGACGCGCCGGCCGCCGAGAACGTGAACGACGGGAATGGCTCCGCCAGCATCTTGTTCAAATACGTTTCCATCCCGACACCGATAGTCACGTGCGGATTGAAGCGCTTGCCCGCTGCGTCAGTAATGAAATTGGCGACGTAGCTGATCAAGGATTTCTGGATGTCGCGACCGCCCTCCTCGCTGAAGAACGCCGCTGGGGTTCCCGTCTTCACGGTGAAGGGTTTGACGGCCGATATGAGTTCATCCTGCAACCGATGCAGGTCTTCAGTCGGTTCGACGACGATTCCCGCGAGGCCGACCGGCGGAGACGGGATGTAGTAATACTTGAACGCCTTCAGCGTCCACGCCGTGGGCTTTTCCTTGGCCAGAACTGCGTTCGCCGCCGCATACACTTTTTCCAGGTCGTCAGTGCGGACGAACTGCTGCAATAGGGAGACGTGCGGGTGGTGCGTCTCATCCAGCGCGAAGCCCTTCGGAAACTCCTTGAGCAAACGAGCGTTGGCGTCCCTTGCATGCTGCATCATCGTCGCGTCTGGCTCGAGCGCAATGTCGATCGCCGTGACCGGGTTCTGTTGTGCCCTCGCCTCTTGCGCAAACGCGACTGCCAATCCCAGCCAGAGCCCCACGGTCATGATGACTTCCAAGTGCTTGTGCATGTGCTCCTCTCGCGTTGTTGTGCCGATCTGATTTAGCCGTCACCTGTCTACAGCCGGGTGTCAGCGGCCTGCAAACATCCCGTATAGCCTGAACCATGTTAGCCGAACTCTTTCGCACCGCTATGCAATTTCGCCAATTTGACGTGGCTCTCATGAAATCCCCAAAAACCACCCAGCGTGCATATCTCAAAATTCGCGGCAGTATCCGGCGTCTAACACACCAAGGGGTTAGGCGCCGTCAAACGCCGGTGCCGAACCCCCCGGTCTCTCAGCTATGGACCTGCACTGCCCACCCAGTTCAACCTTACACCCCTACTCCAGCGGATACCGCCACGGCTTGTCCGGCTGCTTCGCCGTCTCGTCCAACGTCCATTGCGGCAAAGACAGCCCCTCCGCCACGTCGCTGAACACCATCCGCACGCGCGATCCGATCCCCACCCGCTTCACAGCGTCCACCGGCGCCAGCGAGCCCTCCGGCGTCGTCAAATTCCCCACCACGCGCAGCGACTCGTCCGCCGTCGGCTCCCCCTTCTGCGTATCGAGATCCACCAGCAGCACCAGATACGGCGTATGCGCCTTGAACGCCGGCTGGATGGCGTGGTGCACCTCTTCGTAGGAGTGCACCTCCCCCTTGCCCTCGACCGGAACCCACTTTGACGTCAGGCAGGTGCACCACGGACACGCCGTGGTCGGCGGATAGCGCAGCTTCTTGCAGTCGTCGCATTGCTGGAGATGGAAGTCGTGCGCCGCGCAGTGCTTGAAATACTCGAGGTTCTCGATGTCGAGGTCATCGACCGACAGCGCCATGCCGAGATAGTCGCCCTTGAGTGCCATGATCGTATCCCCCCTCAACCGCGCCGCATGACCATGGCCGATCCGGTCATCGGATTGGCCCAGCCGAGATTGCAGGTTACCTCGATGTCCTTCACCTGGCGGCAGCCGCCTTCGCGGTAGTCATAAGTGTGCTGTCGTTTGCCGTCCGGCCCGACCGGACACGAAATCATCGACGTCGTGGCGCAACTGCCGCACGTTCTCGATCACCATGTTCATGCCGTGCGTATAGGCCTCGCACAGATGCCCACCGGAGGTGTTGTTCGGCCGCTTGCCGCCCAGCCGGGTGATGCCGCTGGCGACGTACTCGCCGCCCTCGCCCTTCTTACAGAAACCGTATTCCTCGAGCTGGATCATTGAGGTGAATGTGAAGGCGTCGTATGCGCCGGTGGCGTCCACGTCTTCCGGTCCCAGACCGGCATTCGGCCAAAGGATCTCCTTGGCGTAGTAGCCGGCAACCCGGGAAATCGGTCCGTGCTGGTAGTGCATGTCGGTGCGCGGCTTGGAACACCGGCCGACCACGCTGCGGATCAGCGGCGACGTGTGACGCAGGTCGCGGGCGTGTTCGGCACGGGTGACGATGACGCAGGTCGCATTATCCGTCTCCACGCAGCAATCCAGCAAATGCAGCGGCTTGCAAATCATCCGACTGCTCAACACATCGTCCACCGTGTAGCGCTTCTTATAATACGCCTTCGGATTGTTCGACGCATGCTCTGAATGCACCACTTTCACCATCGCCACTTGCTCCGGCCTGGTGCCGTAATGGTACATGTGCCGCATGAAGGTGGGAGCGAACATCTGCCCGGCGCTCTGCCAGCCATAGGCACGGCTATGCAACTGGTCGCCGTTCACCGGCGCGGCCGAGCGTGCGCCGGTGCCGCCGATGCGCACCTGCGAGAAGCCGTTCATCGAACGGAAGATCGCCACGCACTTGCACATGCCGGCTTCGATAACACCGATCGCAATGCCGATCAGCGCTTCGGTGGACGAGCCGCCTCCGTGCACGTCCATGTAGAAGTTCAGCCGGATGCCGAGATCGCCTGCAAGGAATGGCGCGAACGTGAAATTGTTGCCCGAGTAAGAGAGCATGCCATCCACGTCGGAGGCCTTCAGACCCGCATCCTGCATGGCGTTGCGGATCGCCCAGGTGCCCAGCGCGCGCGTGGTGCGGCCGGAGCCGCGCGTGTAGGTGGTCTCCCCCACGCCGACGATGGCGTATTTGTCGCGCAGGTATTTTGGCGTGGTGGCGTCGGTGTCTGCCGGGAGCGGCATGGTCGTTCCCCCTTGGCTGCTCTGTTGGTTGACCGGAGGCTGGACGGATTGGGAAGACCCGTCAACGAGGCGAATGGCGTCCTGTGCCTGGAGGGATGCGGCGCCTCGCCGATCCGACCGGGCGCTGGCAGGGCACTTGGGTTCGGTTGCGGTTTGCCGCTACACTCGGCGGCAGGTTCGAGAAGCAACCAGGGAGTTGTCCATGACCGCGCAAACCAAAGGCCGGATTCGTCACGTCGCTCTCAGCGTCCAGGATCCGTGGGAAACCGCCGAATTCTACAAGCAGGCCGTAGGCTTGCAGGAAGTGACGGAACTCGACGGCCCGCTCGCCGAGGGGGTGTTCCTGACCGACGGTGTCGTCAACCTCGCGATCCTGCACTTCAAGGACGACGAGGCCGCCCAGGGGACCGGCAAGGACTACGTCGGCATCCATCACATCGGCTTCTGGGTCGACGACGTGGTGGAACAGGGCAAGATCGCGCGCAACGCCGGTGCGACCTGGATCATGGGCGATCCGAACAATCCCGACGGGTATGAGGTCAAGCACACGGACCTGTCGGGGATCATCTTCGACATCGCGGCGCATGGCTGGGCCGGCTCGCAGAAGGATCCGGGGTCGGAGGAGAACGTGGTGCATCCGAATCCCCGGCGGCGGCTGGCAAAGTTCGACGATCGGCGTGCCAGAGCGGAGGCGAAGATCGCCTCGATGCGAGCCAAGGAAGTCGCTGCCGCGGCCGAATGACGGGATAACGGGCGCCGTTATCGCAGCGGCCGCCCCAACCGTCATGGCCGGGCTCGACCCGGCCATCTGTCGCGGCACCGTGCTGCATGGATGGCCGGGTCAAGACCGCCGAAGCCGGCGGGCCGCGAGGGTATGACGCAGGCAAAAAGATCAACGGCCGCAAGCGGCATGCTCTGGTGGACACCGACAGGTGCAGCCTGGAAAGGCCTTAGCCGACAGCAGAAATGCGCCTCGCCAGAGCTCGGCGAAGACCGGTCCGAACTGCTGCCGAGGGACATCCTGATCCATCTCTTTGTAAAATGCCTTCGTCCTGAAGCTCTGGGCGGCGACAAAGTCGGCAACGTGTGCCCGTTGCGCGGCACCCGGTCCAGAGAGTGCCTGCGAGTCCACAATTCGTCTCAACATCGGCGCAGCAGCGGTCTCTATCCTTTCCAAGCCGTCTTCGAAAGAAAAAGTTCCCCCGTTCATCGCAAAATCATTGAACCCGGCGTCGCGACGCCGCGCGTTTCGGCGGCGGCTTCGCGACTTCGTCCGTTTGTGTATTCAGGCAAAACACGCGACCGTCAGTTTCCGCGAAACTTTTGACTACAAACCTTGGCACCCAGTGCTGATTCTCTCCCGTCACGGTCACGGAATCCTAATCGTGTGCCCGAGCCTGGCGGTCATAGAGTTTCGTAGTGCGTGGGTATTCGTGCGCCGCCGTGGCCTGCGCGTTTTCCAACGCCCCGCTCGCTTCGAGATAGGCCGTGATAACGTCGCACGGAAGGTGTAGCAGCCGAACCTTGACCCGCATGCCAAGCCCTTCCGTCCGGCGCCGGACCATCCGCCCGGCATCGCTCGGTTCATCGGCTTGTCCGTCAATGCGTAGGCTGTGGGTCGAAAGCTGCTACCAGCCAGGTACAGGTTCAAGTGCCGATTCCAGACCGCTAACGGCCCGACACGAACCGCGTTCTTCCCGCCAGGCAGAGCAACCCAGCCATCCAGCGCGGTGCCAACCAACCGCGGGTACCATCGCCAGCGCCATGAATGCGCCCGGACAGCCGGCTTGCATCACCCGCACCGGACACCCCAAAGCAAAATCGCCGCACCGCCGCATCCAGCCACTTGCGCGCGTTAGTTAGGTTAGATATATTACCCCCCCAAGGTCCGCCACACTAACCAACCCGGGAGCCACGCCGATGTCCGACCTCTCCACCCCCGCCACCCTCGAATACTACGACGAACTCGCCAGGTCCCTGCCGGCGCCTATCCCCGAGAACCCGGAACACCGCCACCGCCGCCTCTCCACCGCGATCGAGACGTTCCAGGCCCTGCGCCCTGGCGACGCCTACGAAGGCCGCCTCGCCGTGCGGATCGTGCTGTGCGGCGCCTTTGCCGTGGAATGCCTGTACGAAGCCAGCATCTACCGCGAGGACTTCTCGAAACGGTCCCGCTGCCGCTCCCAGGCGAACAGCTTCCAGCGCGAGGAACGCGCGGCCATGCACATCCTGGTGCGGGAGCAGAAGGAGCGGCTGAGGATGGAAGGCGTGGCGGGCAGCGCGCAGCCGCGGCCGGCGATGACGGCTGGCCCCGCGCCATCCGCCGAACTCCAGGCCACGCCGCCGCGCCCGGCAGCGACCCAGGCCGCGCCACAGCCTGAGGCAGCCGGGTCCGCGCCGCCGCCCTCACCCGAGGCGATCGTCCAGGCCGAGGACTTCGCGGTGGAGGAATGCGTCGCCGCCGCGCAGATCCGCCGCGACGGCGGCGTCACGCCTGATAACAGGGCGTATTTCCACGCGGTGACGTTCCCCGCCGATCCGGCGGTGATCGACGCGCTGGTCCGAGGCACCAGCGACCTGCTGGCCTCGCTCGACGAGATCGGCGGCGAAATGCTGGCAGAAGGCCGCCTGACGGGACCGGCACGGAAATACAGCACTGCCTCGCGCTGATCGGGATTCTGAGACAAAGGTGAGATGGCCCTGGCACTCGCTCCCGCATCGCCATCGGAGGGCGCGCCGGCCGTTGGAAAGGACCGCAACGGGGCAGGGCCGGTTGTGGCCGCTGGCTTCTCGGGTCGTGGTTCGCCCCCGGGTCAAGCGCCCAGGGCAGGCTCCAGCGCTCCGTCCACGACTTCGCGGCTGGCACCAAGGACAGTCGTGGATGGTCCGCCGAGCCTGCCCCCGGCGCTTGACCCGGGGGCGGACCGTGACACAGCGGGCGCGGCCTGTTCCGCCCGTCGCCGCGGTGCCATGATCCCTCCAACGAAGGAGGGAGCGACGATGGATTTTTTCACCATGTGCGCCACCGTGTTCTCGCCGCGCGGCGGCATCGACGAGGCGGGTTTCCGTGGCTACCTGCAACGCCAGATCGACGCGGGCCTCGGCGTCTACCTCGGCAGCGGCGGCAACGGCGAAACCCACGCGATGACGCCGGACGAACTGGCCACGATGTATCGCATCGGTGTGGAAACGTGCCGCGGCAAAGTGCCGGTGCACGCCAACCTGCCGGAGGAACACACCGCCGACGCCACCATCGCCCAGGCCCGCATCGCCATACGGGCCGGTGTCGCCGCGCTGCACCTCTACACGCTGGAAGGCCGCCACGGCTTTCGTCCGACCGACCGCGAACTGATCGGCTATTTCGACGATGTGCTGTCGGTGATCGACCACCCGGTGATCGTCGCGGTGAACCCCACCATGGGCTACATCCCAAAGCCTCCGGTCATCGCCGAGATCATCCGTCGCCACAAGCAGATCATCGGCGCGCGGCTCAGTGCGCAGCCGCAGATCTATCTGGTGGACCTGCAGGACATGGCGGATCGCGCGCTCGAGTATCATTGGCAGCTTGGTTCCGGCGCGCTCGATCCACTGGCACTCGGCGCCACGCTGTTCGCCGCCGAGGCCAATATCATCCCGCAGACCTTCCGCGCCTTCATCGACCACGCACAGGCCGGACGGTTCGCCGACGCCGGCAAGGTGTTGGCGGACATCCGCCGCTTCAACCGCTTCATCATGCAATGGGGCCCGTGTGCGCGCTGGATCAAGATGTGCATGCAGGTGCTGCGCCTGCCGGGCTGGGAGGGCGGCCTGCGCAAGCCCTACCTCATGCCGCCGGAAGACGAGATGCGCGAGTTCGCCCACGCATTGCTGCGTCTGCGCGTGCCCGAGATCGACGCGATGGCCCGCGCCGCCGGCCTCGACGTGCCAGCGTAGGGTCATGGCCGGCCCCCCCGTGTCATGGCCGTCCCCCCCGTGTCATGGCCGGCGCAGGCCGGCCACCCACGACTTCGCTGCTAGCAACAAGAAAAGTCGTGGGTGGCCGGCCTGCGCCGGCCATGACACGGGGGGACGGCCATGACACGGGAGCCCGCCATGCCGAGACGCAGTTTCATCGCGCTGTTCCTGTTCACCCTGACCGCGATCAACTACCTCGACCGCCTCGCGCTCTCGATGGCGGCGAAGCCGGTCGCGCAGGAGTTCCACCTGTCGCCGGTGCAGCTTGGCTACCTGTTCTCGTCGTATCTCTGGGCCTACGTGCTGGTCAGCATCCCGATGGGCATGCTGGTGGATCGTTTCGGAGCGCGGCGTACCGCCGCGCTCGGCATCGCGGTCTGGTCTGTCGCCACCGCCTGCACCGGCGCCGGCGTAAACTATCTGATGCTGATCGCCTCGCGCTTCGTCATGGGCGGTGGCGAGGCGGTCACCAATCCCTGTGGCGCCCGCATCGTGCGCGAATGGTTTCCCGCGTCCGAGCGAGGCACGGTGAATGCCGTGTTCAACGCTGGAGCCTTCGCGGGGCCGGCGTTGTCGGCCTTGGTTGTCGGCTATCTGATCCAGGTGGCGGGCTGGAGGCTCGCCTTCGTTGCCGCCGGCGCCATCGGCTTCGTATGGCTCGCCGCCTGGCTGCGTTGGTTCGGTCCGCCGGAACGTGTTCGCTGGTTGTCGGATGCCGAACGCCGCACCATCGTCGCGCATCGCGGCATGCGTGATATCGAACGCGACCACGCCAGCGCAGCGGGGCTGGCGGCATTGTTGCGGACGCGCACGATGTGGGGGTTGGCCTTGATCGGCGGCTCCGACGCGTATTGCTCCTACCTGTTCCTGTCGTGGCTGCCGAGCTACCTGCAAACCGCGCGGCATCTCTCGCTGGGCACCACCAGCCTCTACACCGCGGTGCCGTATGCGACGGCGTTCGTGATTTCGATCAGCGTGGCGCAGATCAGCGACCGGTTCCTGAAGGACAGCGGCGTGAACACCGGCCGCCGGCGGTTCTTCATCGCCGGTTCATCGCTGACCGCCGCGGGGTTGATTGCATCGGTGCCGTTCGTCGACAGCGTCCCGGTGTTGTTGGGAATGATCGCGGTAGCGATCGGTTGCATCGCCACCAACACCTCTCAGGTTTTCGCACTGACCAACGACCTTCTCCCGAACCCGAAAGATATCGGAAAGGCGATGGGGTTCGAGGTGGCGGCGGCCAATGTGATCGGCTTCCTGTCGCCGATCGTCACCGGCTACGTCATCGCCATCACCACCAGCTTCGATGCCGCCTTCGTCATCGCGGGAGCGATGATGCTGCTGGGTGCGAGTTCGGCGCTGTTCATCGCCAACCGCCCGATGCAAACGCAGGCCGCGGGCGAACCGGTTGCCTCGGTCGAGCGGTAATATCGCCGGCGGGTCGTGCGACGTCCGCTACGCCCCCAACACCGCCTTCCGCAGCATCTCATTCGCTCTGCTCTGCCACCCACGGCCGGAGGCACGCAGCCGCTCCACCACGGCGCGTTCCAGACGCAGCGAGACCAGCACCTTGGTCGGACGCTTCTGCTTGCCACGGGTTCGGAGGTACTCGGCGACAAGCTCGGGGTGCACTTCGCGGGCAGGGCGGAGATGCGGCAGATCGGCCTCCTTCACCTCCCAGGTGTCCGGATCGGCGTCGATGCCACGTTGAATTTCCGCATCCTCTTCAGGTGTTGGACGCACCAGATGCTTGCTCATAGACGCCGACTTCCCTCAGTTTCGACTTGCGCAGGCTGACAACACGCATGCGCCAGCCACGTTCAGTATAGATTAACGTGTGCACTCGGTCGCCGATCTTGCCGAGCGCGAGCCATCGACTTTCGCCATAGGAGCGCCTGCGGTCCTCCTGGACCACGGCCGAGTCCCCACTCGAACCGCTGCACATCGGCGAAATCCACGCCGTGCTTCGCCAGATTGCTGCGCCGCTTCGCCTCGTCCCACTCGTACTCCACCGCGACACCCGCAGAATGTAGCTACAAAAAACCCCCGGAGCAATCCCCATCCGGCCCGCCCCCTGACACCCTGCCTCGCAAGTCCTATGGTCCGGTTAAGACGTCGCCCCCGCGTCGGCGGGGGCCGAGGCAAGGAGGACACCGCCATGCTGAATCCCACCTCTCCACTGCCCTTGCAGGACCCCACCCTGTTCCGCCAGGCGAACTACCTCGACGGCGAATGGGTCGAGGCCGACGGGGGAAAAACCATCGTGGTGAAGAACCCCGCCACTGGCGAGGCGATCGGCGAAGTCCCCGCCATGGGCGCCGCCGAAACCCGCCGCGCCATCGAGGCCGCCAACCGCGCCTACCCCGCCTGGCGCGCCATGCTGGCGAAGGAGCGCGGCGCCATCCTGCGCAAGCTCTCAGATCTGATGCTCGCCAACACCGAAGACCTCGCGGTGATCATGACCGCAGAGCAGGGGAAGCCGCTGAGCGAGAGCAAGGGCGAGATTGCCTATGCGGCGAGCTTCATCGACTGGTTCGCGGAGGAGGGCAAGCGCGTCTACGGCGACACCATCCCGCAGAACGCCAAGGGCCGCCGCATCCTGGTGCAGAAGGAGCCGATCGGCGTGTTCGCCGCGATCACGCCTTGGAATTTTCCCTCCGCCATGATCACGCGCAAGGCCGGCCCCGGCTGGGCCGCCGGTTGCACCGGCGTGATCCGGCCGGCGTCGCAGACTCCGTTCTCCGCGCTGGCGCTGGCGGTGCTGGCGGAGCGCGCCGGCATGCCCGCCGGCGTCTGCAACGTGCTCACCGGCCCGTCCGGCCCGATGGGCGAGGAACTCACCGGCAATCCGCTGGTGCGGAAACTGTCGTTCACCGGCAGCACCGAGGTCGGCGCCAAGCTGCTGGCGATGTGCGCACCGACGATCAAGAAGACCAGCATGGAGCTGGGCGGCAACGCTCCGTTCATCGTGTTCGACGATGCCGATCTGGATGCCGCCGTGGTCGGCGCGATGGGCAGCAAGTTCCGCAACACCGGCCAGACCTGCGTCTGCGCCAACCGCATCCTGGTGCAGGAGGGTGTGTATGACGCCTTCGCCGCCAAGCTGAAAGCCGCGGTCGAAGCGATGAAGGTGGGGCCGGGCATGGAGCCCGGCGTGTCGCAGGGCCCGTTGATCAACGCCGACGCGGTCACGAAGGTCGAGGAACACATCGCCGACGCGTTGAAGCGCGGCGCCTCAGTGGTGACCGGCGGCCATCGCCACAAGCTCGGCGGCACGTTCTTCGAGCCGACCGTGCTGGCCAACGTGCCGAAGGATGCGGCGATCTTCCGCGAGGAGACGTTCGGCCCCGTCGCTCCGCTGTTCCGCTTCAAGACCGAGGAAGAAGCGATCCGCCTGGCGAACGACACCGAGTTCGGCCTGGCGGCGTATTTCTACGCCCGCGACGTGGGTAAAATCTTCCGTGTCGGCGAGGCGCTGGAATACGGCCTGATCGGCATCAACGAGGGCATTATCTCCACCGCCGAAGCACCCTTCGGCGGCATGAAGTCATCCGGCCTGGGCCGCGAGGGATCCAGTACGGCATCGAGGAGTATCTGGAGATCAAGTACCTGGCGATCGGCGGTATTGGTACCTGACCCAGCTGACCTCTCCCGCACGCGGGAGAGGTCGATGGTGCGAAGCAATCTCCCGCGAGAAATCCCGTGAACCCACGCGGGCGATTGCTGCGGTTCGCTCGCAATGATGCTGGCGGGGCGCCGGGCACTCGGTAAGCTTCAGTTGCGATCTATCCTAGCGCCTCCCGCACGTTCCAACGACCTCCCCACCATCGTCGTTGACGCAGCCCACCGCCATAGCTACACCCCGCGCCGGGTCACGCCCCCCCACCGGGGCGCTTCTCTTCTGAAAGGGAGAGCTGCAATGGCATTCGCCACCAAACCGGACCTGCGTCCGGCCAATCCCAATTTCTCCTCCGGCCCCTGCGCAAAGCGCCCCGGCTTCACGCTGGACGCCCTTGCGGGAGCGTTCCTCGGCCGCAGCCACCGTGCCGCCGCCCCCAAGGCGCGCCTCGCCGAGGTGATCGACCGATCGCGCGCCATCCTCCGCATGCCGCCCGACTGGCGGCTCGGCATCGTCCCGGCCTCCGACACCGGCGCCGTCGAAATGGCGCTCTGGTCATTGCTCGGTCCCCGCCCGGTCGACATCGTGGCGTGGGAGAGCTTCGGCGCCGGCTGGGCTACCGACATCCTCAAACAGCTCAAGTTGAAGGACGCGCGGCTGATCGAGGCGCCCTATGGCCGCCTGCCCGATCCCGACGCGGTCGATTTCACCCACGACCTCGTCTTCACCTGGAATGGCACCACGTCCGGCGTGCGCGTGCCCAACGCCGACGGCATCCCGGCCGATCACGCCGGCCTCATCATCTGCGACGCGACCTCCGCTGCGTTCGCCATGAACCTGGCGTGGGACAAGCTGGATGTCGTCACCTGGTCCTGGCAGAAAGTGCTCGGCGGCGAGGCGGCGCACGGCATGCTCGCTTTGTCGCCCCGCGCGGTGCAGCGCCTGGAGACCTACAAGCCCGCCTGGCCGCTGCCAAAAATCTTCCGCCTCACCTCGGGCGGCAAGCTGATCGAGGGCATCTTCAAGGGCGAGACCATCAACACCCCGTCGATGCTCTGCGTCGAGGACGCGCTGGACGGCCTGCGCTGGGCGGAATCCGTCGGTGGCCTCGACGGGTTGATCGCCCGGTCGGAGGCGAACCTCGCCGCCATCGCAAGCTGGGTCGAACACACGCCATGGGTGGATTTTCTCGCCGCAGAGCCCGACACGCGATCCTGCACCTCGATTTGTCTCAACATCGTCGCGCCGTGGTTCACCGCGTTGCCGGCTTCCGCTCAGGCGCAAGCAGCGAAGCGGCTGGCGACGCTGCTGGAGAAGGAGGGTGTCGCCTACGACATCGCCTCCTATCGCGATGCGCCACCCGGCCTGCGCATCTGGGGCGGTGCCACAGTCGAAACCGCAGATATCGAGAAGCTGCTGCCTTGGCTCGACTGGGCACACGACGCCGTGCAAGCCGAACAGGAAAGCGCGCAATGGCCGGTAAAAATACCGTCGTGAAAGGCCCCACCAGCATTAGGGGACAACAGGAACCCACGTCCGATGCCCAAAGTCCTGATCAGCGACAAACTCTCCCCCGCCGCCGTGGACATCTTCCGCCAGCGCGGCATCGAGGCCGACTTCAAGCCCGGCCTCTCTCCCGCCGACCTGCGCGCCATTATCGCACCCTATGACGGCCTGGCGGTGCGCTCTGCCACCAAGGTCACCCGCGAATTGCTCGATGCCGCCACTAACCTGAAGGTGGTCGGCCGCGCCGGTATCGGCGTGGACAACGTGGACGTGCGCTCCGCCACCGCACGCGGCGTCGTGGTGATGAACACGCCGCACGGCAACACCATCACCACGGCCGAACACGCCATCGCCATGATGTTCGCGCTGGCGCGGCAGATCCCCGATGCCTCGGCCTCGACGCGCGCGGGAAAGTGGGAAAAGAACCGCTTCATGGGCGTCGAGCTGACCGGCAAGACGCTCGGCCTTATCGGCTGCGGCAATATCGGGTCCATCGTCGCCGACCGCGCCGTCGGGCTGAAAATGAAGGTCATTGCCTACGACCCGTATCTTTCGGAAAAGCGCGCCCTCGATCTCGGCGTGGAAAAAGTCGAACTCGATAACCTGCTGGCCCGCGCCGACATCATAACCATCCACACGCCGCTCACCGACGCGAGCCGCAACATCCTCTCGCGCGAGGCGCTGGCGAAAACCCGCAAAGGCGTGCGCGTCATCAACTGCGCCCGCGGCGGCCTGGTGGACGAGGCGGCACTCGCGGACGCCATCAAATCGGGCCACGTCGCCGGCGCCGCACTCGATGTATTCGAGACCGAACCCGCCACGGACTCACCGTTGTTCGGCCTCGACAACGTCGTCTGCACCCCGCATCTCGGCGCCGCCACCACCGAAGCGCAGGAAAACGTCGCCCTGCAAGTCGCCGAACAGATGAGCGAATTTTTGCTTTCCGGCGCAATCGCCAACGCCATCAACATGCCCTCTGTCTCCGCCGAGGACGCGCCGCGCCTCAAGCCCTACATGGAACTCTGCCGCCAGCTTGGCGCGTTCGCCGGCCAGCTTACCCAGGCGGGCGAAGGCGTCATCCGCCGCGTGGCGATCGAATACGAGGGGCAGGTCGCGGCCCTTAACACACGGCCGCTCACCGCCGCCGTGCTGGCCGGATTGATGTCGCCGCTGATGGAAGGCGTGAACATGGTCAATGCCGGCGTCGCCGCGCGCGACCACGGCATCGACGTGGCCGAAACGGTGCACGACCGCCCGAGCGAATACCAGACCCTGGTGCGCGTCACCATCGAGACCGGCAAGCTGACCCGCTCGGTCGCCGGCACCCTGTTCGCCGGCTCGCGTCCGCGCATCGTCGAGATCAAGGGCATCAAGGTCGAGGCCGACTTCGCCCCGCACATGCTGTACGTGACCAACCAGGACAAGCCCGGCTTCATAGGCCGCTTCGGCGCCACGCTGGCCGGCGCGGGCATCAACATCGCCACCTTCCATCTCGGCCGCGCCAGCCAGGGCGGCGACGCCATCTGCCTGGTGTCGGTGGACGAACCGGTGCCCGAAGACGTCCTCGCCATGGTGCGTACGCTGCCGCTGGTCGTACAGGCGACGTCGTTGGCGTTTTGATCTAAACTTGGTCTATGGCTCCGATTCCCGATGTCGGCATAACGTCGCGGCCGGCCCCCCCATTGCCCGCACCCGCACGGCCATCGTGGCCACTGCGGCCACCGCGGCCACCGCGGCCACCGTCATGGCCGGGCTTGTCCCGGCCATCCACGCCTTTTTCCAACCATTACCGCAAAGGCGTGGATGGCCGGGACAAGCCCGGCCATGACGGTGGCCGCGGTGGCCGCGGTGGCCGCGCGCGCCGCCCCCTACTCCCAACCCTGCTGGCCGCGCTCGCATCGCTCATCAGCGTCACCGCCACCGCCCAGACGCCCGACACGACCAAGACCATCCTGGCGCTGCCCGCGGTGCAGTGGAACGACATGGGCGTATCCTGGCACTATGCCGCGCAGCAGACGCCGCGCGACCTCGCCCGCGCCATGGGCGGCCTGATCTTCGGACTGAAAACCGACGACGTCAGCCAGCGCCTGCCCAAGCTCGGCACCGACCTGCGCTGGAGCAATCTGCCGGTGGCCCGAGAATTCCCCGAAGAGGTGCGCTTCGTCCGCATGCCCATGCAGGCCGCCGGCAGCCTTCGCCCGCCCGGCGCCGCCTGCTTCGGCGAGCTCAGCAACCTCGTCCTGCTGTTCCGCGACAATGCACTGATGCGGGTTTCCTGGCGCTTCCTGCCCGACCAGGCCTGCCCTGACGTCCACAACGCGGCGGAGTCGCTGTACGCAACGTTCGTGCCGCTCGCCGCGACGCTCGCGGTCAGCACGCATTATCGCACCGGCTCGGCCGAGGTGGTGGACGTGACCGATCCGGTCGCGGGCAAGCTGATCGCGCAACGCTGGCAGGCGCGGCAATGAGGATCTGGCTCCGCCGCTGTGCCGTCCTCGTCCTGCCGCTGCTGGCCAGCGCCACCAGCCGAGGATCGCCGCTCGACTTCGATCTCCAGGGCTACGACAAGCCAACCGTGCTCGAGGGCGTCGGCCAACTGCGCGCCTGCACTGTCGCCTATCTGCTTCAGGATGTGGCTGCCGGCGACACGTTCGTCGCGCGCATGCAGTTCACACCATCGCCCACCGCGGTACCCGTTGCAAAGCCGGCTGCCCTGCCCCCTGCTGATACCGAAGCTGATCGGCGAAACCGCGCTCAACCTCTGCCGCGACCACGCCGCGAAGCCGGCGGATTGCGTGTTCGCCGACATGAACCGCGGATTCCGCGACGCCCCACAGCTTGCCAACACCACCGAGGACGCCTCGCGCTGCACCTCCGACCATGCCTCGCGGATCGCCATCGCCTGTGCGAACGCCGGCGATGCCGCGGTGTGCAATGTCGGCTGCGCGGAGGATTCGGTCGCGGCGATCGCGGCGGCGCGCAGCCGCTGCGAGGCCACGCACCAGACATCCTGCACCATTACGGGGGTGCTGCCGGTGTCGGCGCCATAGCCAGCCCGGCCAACGGGTGCGGACTGTTCGAACAGGCCGGCGAGCCCGTGCGCCACCGCGGCGGAATGGATCTGCTGCCAGGTCTCGTTCAAATGCTCCGCGGAATCGAAGAACGCGGTACGCGGATAACGGCTGCGGTTCGGCAGTTCCAGGAACCAGGCTCGATGCGCCGCGTAAATCTCACGAATCGCCGCCACCGCGGCGTCGCTTATCGGTAAGTCGGAAAACCCGGCCGGCAGCCCGCCGATCACCCGAACGCCGTGCGCACTGGCCCAGTCGGCAAAACCCACGATGAGCGCGCTGCCGTAGCCGTCGCGGATCTGCGCGGCCGAGGGATGGTACGGCTCGGCTGCGGCGAGCACTGGGATACTCGGTGCGGCCAATGCCACGGTGTGGCCGATATGATCGCCCCAGGCGTTGCTCTCGCCGGTCGCGGCGGCACGCGGGTCATGGAAGCCGCCGGCGACCAGCGCAGTCTCGATCAACGCCATCAGATACCCGCGCAGATCGTAAACGAACAGCGCGCTGACCCAGCGCCGCGGCGACAACCGGGCGAGCGTCGCTCGATCGTGCCGCAGCATGATCGCCGCGTCCGGACCCAGCGCGGTGGCGGCGCGATCATGCACGTATTGCGCCTCCTCCATCGGCAGGTACACCACGTCGCCGGGGTGCAGCAGCGGCTGCCAGCGCGCAAACAGGTAGTCGAGGCCAATGCCAACCGCGACGCCACCATTGACGCAGGGCATGTGCAGCAGTGGCTCGATCGTCGTGCAGCGATGCGAATAGGGTCCGTTGGAGCCCGCCAGGATCACCAGCTTGGGGCCGGCGATCACGGCGCCGCGCAGCAGCCGGGCGTCGATCTCGTTGCGCAGGAAACCAAACGACAGCGGCCGATCGAGTATCGCGGCGAAGGTGGCGATGTACAGCAGCAGCGAAGCCGCGCAGGCGAACAGGATGCGCACCCAACCTCCTGTCATTGCGAGCCGAAGGCGAAGCAATCCCCCGGTGGGTGCGCACCATCGCGGGGGACTGCTTCGTCGCTGCGCGCGTCGCAATGACATGACGGAGCGTCAGAACCGAAAGTACAAAAACGGCGCGACGTGCGGCGCGAAGAACAGCGCCTGCACGCTGAACGCAAAGCCCGACGTCAACGCCCAGCCCCGCCCGCGTTCCGATAGCTGGTGCACATGCGGTAGCAGCAGCACGATGCCCCAACCCAGCGCCAGGCAGGCGGAAACCTCCGGAAAGCTCAGCGTGCGCGCGTCGCCGAGGAACGGCAGCACCGGCACCGGCGTCGCGACCGCGCCCAGGATCGGCAGCGCATGCACCACCATTTGTGGCAGAGCGACGCCGTGCAGCCCAGCCATGGCAGCCAGCATGCTCTGCCCGGCCGCTGCGCTGCTGGCGCGGAATGGCACCCAGGCCACGATCACCGCCAGCAGCGTCAACGCCTGCGCGAGCACGGGCGGCAGCGTTATCCGGCAGCGCGCGTGCAGCACCAGATAAAGCCCATGCAACCCGCCCCACAGCACGAAACGCCACGCCGCGCCGTGCCACAGGCCGCACAGCAGCATGGTCGCCAGCAGGTTGCCGCTATGGCGCAGCGCGCCGCAGCGACTGCCGCCCAGCGGGAAATACACATACTCGCGCAGGAAAGCGCCCAGCGTGATGTGCCAGCGCCGCCAGAACTCGGCGATGTTGCGAGCCTGGTAGGGGCTGGCGAAGTTCAGCGGAAACCGTACGTTCAGCATCCGCGCCAGGCCGATCGCCATGTCGGAATAGCCGGAGAAGTCGAAATAGATTTGCAGGCTGTAGGCGAGCACGGCGTACCATGCCTCGACCAGGCTCAGGCTGGCGCCGTTCGCGGCGGCGTTGAAGCCAATATCGGCGAACCCGCCGAACATGTCCGCCAGCACCAGCTTCTTCGCCAGCCCGAGCAGGAACAGCGTCAGTCCGTCAGCGAGGTTGGCGGCGTCCGGCGCCATCAGGCCGGGCTGCTGCAATTGCGGAATGATGTCCTTCGGGCGGACGATCGGTCCGGCGATCAGGTGCGGAAAGAACGCCACGAATGTTGCATAGGTGAGCAAGCCGGCGTCGGAGCGGTCCTGCCGGGCGCTGTCCACCAGGAACATGATCTGCTGGAAGGTGAAGAGCTGATCGCCAGCGGCAGGAAGATCCCCAGCGGCGCGGCGCCGGGGACTGCGACGTGCAGCAGGAAATCAGCGTATTTGAACCAGCCCAGCAGAACCAGGTCGCCGACGATGCCGGCGATCAGCCAGGCCCGGGTGGCGCCTCGGCGATCCGCACGCGCCAGGTGCAGGATGCGATTTCCGACCGCGTAGTTCGCCCCGATCGATCCGGCCAACAGCAGGACGAAGCGGGGGTTCCACCAGCCATAGAAGAACAGGCTGGCCGCCAGCAGCCACGCCAGCGCCCAGCTCCGGCCGGCAAACCGCCCCAGCAGGAAGCAGCCCGCCAGGCAGGCCGGCACGAAGCCCAGAACGAAGCCTTGCGAATGAAACAACATGGCGCGCGCCGGCGAGTGTCCGCCCGCACGTCATAATCAGAGGTTAATACCTTTCCCGCCGCCTCGCTCACCTGCTACGAAAACTCCCCCCGATGTCGTCATCCCCGCGAAAGCGGGTACTCAGCAGCATGGGTCCCCGCTTGCGCGGAAATGACGACTGGCATCACCGTTTTCATCCCCGGTAGCGCATCGCCGGCGATGCGGACGTCTCTCCCGTGTGCAGCGCGCGCCGTCAGCCTCACCCGGCTTCGCTGCGCTCTCCCACCTCGCCCGCGGGCAACGCCGCCGCCGGCGCCTTGCGGGGCAACTCCGGCACCACGCCGAAGCGCAGCATGTAGCCGCGGAACTTCTGCCGCTCCGCCTCGGCGTCGAGGCCGTGATCCTCGAAGCGGTAGGCGTGCTGCCCGTAGCCACCATTCGGCCGCGCTGTCACGAAGCGCTCCATAGCGGCGGCGGCGGCCGAGGGCAGCGCCAACCCGAAATGCCCATACACCTGCGCCACCGTGCTCACCGGATCCGACACCAGGTCCAGGTGAGTGTACGTGGCACACCGGTTCCGGCAGTCCGGCATCGTCGCCAACCGCGATCATGCGCTGCGTGCCCTCCCACCAGCGCTGGCTCTCCTCCCGCCCGAGCTCCTCCAGGTCCAACTGGCGGGTGAACGGCCGCCGCAAGACCTCGGTCAGTTGCGCGACCGACAACAGCACCCGCAGCGGATCGCGATGCACGAACACCAGCCTTGCGTCCGGATACACCGCGCGGATCGCATCCAGCGCGAACAGGTGGTCCGGACACTTCACCACCCACTGCGGCGGATGCGCGCGCCGGCCGTCCTGGTGTTGCAGGTGTTGCAGGAAGCGGCGGTGGAACCGGTAGGCCGGCACATGGCCGGCCGCATCAGCCTCCAGCCAGGCCCGGTAGGAAGGGATGCGGTAATTGGTGTCGAAGCGCAGGCTGCGGAACACATGCGCGGTGATCTCGCTGCACTCCTGCGGCGAGGTGGCCTCCAGCGGATGCAGCCCGTGGAATTGCGGGGCGAGCCGGTCGAACACGCGAAGCTGCTGCGTCACCTGGGAGGCTCGCCGATCATGCCGGCCCGACCGCGGCGGACAGGGATAGATCGTTTCATACACCAGAGGTGCACGATTGGCGGAATCCTCCAGCATCATCCGGTGCAGGAACGTCGTGCCGGTGCGCGGCAGGCCGGTGATGAAGATCGGCCGGGCAATTGGCTCTGCCAGAATTTCCGGATGACTTTGCTCCGCGGCGCGCAGCAGCAGCAGGTTGGACAGGAACCGCACGACGTCCCAGCGTGTGGCGAAGCGTCCGACCAGGCTCAAGGATGCATCGTCGGAGCAAGCATCGAGGAAGCGCTGCAACGGGGCGGCCAGATCGACAGCGCCGAAATCGTCGAGGCCGGTGCGGCGGCGCGCCAACCGGATGAAATCGTCGGCGGCGAACCGGCGGTCGAGCAACCCCAGCTTCCCGGCAATGGCATCGGCCAGCTTGAGCCCAGTCGTCGCAATCGGCAAAACGGCACACTCCTGTTCGAGTCGCAGGGCATAAGGTGACCCGAGGCGATGCTTGCAACCAGATAATGAATGATTGGGGTAAATGCTCCCCCTCGATTGCCACGAAGACGTGACCGTGCTGCAGCAGGTCGAATGACAGCGAACCGCACCTATGTATCCGCATTATTTCAGGGACGCGATCGAGTTGACCATCCCGGGTCCTGGCCCTAACTCGGTTGATGCTGGGGGAGGGCGCGCGTCGGGAAAGGATGCCGGGTTGTGACAGGGAACCGCGAATGACGCGAATCTCCATTGATCGTCGTAGCTTACTGGGCGGAACACTGCTCGCGACCTTAGGGTTGACGCGGTCGGTGCATGCTGCCGATTCGGCCGCCGTGGTAGCGCCGATCCAACAGCTCTGCGATGCATTGCTGGCGGTCATGCATGCCGGGCGGGCAACGCCGTTCCAGCAGCGGTTCGACCAGCTCGCTCCGATCGTCGAGCGGGCGTTCAATCTCGAAACCATTCTCCAGGTCTCGGTGGGGCCGTTCTGGGCGATGCTGCCGCCGGAGCACAAGTCCATGCTGGAAGCAGCGTTCCGGCAATACACCGTTGCGTCCTATGTCAACAGCTTCGACAACTACAACGGCCAGCAGTTCGAGGTTTCGCCCCACCTGCGCGACCTGCCAAACGGCGAGGAAGAGGTGAACACCCGGATCATTCCGCGCAACGGCGACCCGCACTTGCTCGACTACGTGATGCGGCAGGACCAGCAGGGGTGGCGCGCGGTGGACGTGTTGCTCGACGGCACCATCAGCCGGGTCGCGGTGCAGCGGTCGGATTTTCGCGGCCTGCTGACCCACGGCGGGGCGGAGGCGTTGGCCAAGAGCCTGCAGGAGAAGACCGTCGACCTGTCGGGCGGGGCGGGCTAAGGAATCGTCCCGGATTAACCGCGTCAGACCGCGTTCCGCCTGTCGTTGCGAGCGCAGCGAAGCAATCTCCCGCGTGACGAGCCGGCGCGCGGAACGCTGGAGATTGCACCGCTGCGCTCGCAAGAAACGGTCCCCGTGTCATGGCCGGCGCAGGCCGGCCACTCACGTCTTGCGGTGCCGCCGAGGTCGAAGTCGTGGGTGGCTGGCCTGCGCCGGCCATGACACGGGGGGACAGCAGTTTCATCCAGGGCGGGTCGGCCGCGCCGACCGGAGAATTCACCAGCTCCTTGCCGATTCCGGGCGACGCAAGTGAATACGACAGTTCGGTCCTGCGCGGCGGGGCTTGCCCGCGCGCTCGCGTGCTCGTTCAATCGCTCGACGCAAAGCGACGCACCGGGAGGAAACCACATGCAGTTCAGTTTCACCGCGGAGCAAGAGGAGTTCCGCTCGGTGCTGCGGCGCTTCCTTGAGGACAAGTCGCCCCCCGCCACGGTGCGCCGCCTGATGGAGACCGAAACCGGCTGGGACCGCGACAGTTGGCGCGAGCTCAACCAGCAGCTCGGCCTCAGCGCCGTGCACATTCCCGAAGCCTATGGCGGCCAGGGCTTCGGCTTTATCGAGCTCGGCATCGTGCTGGAGGAGATGGGCCGTGCCCTGCTCTGCGCTCCGTTCTTCGCATCGACCGTGCTGGCCGCCACCGCAATCATGAACGCCGGCACCGACGCGCAGAAGCGCGCCCTGCTGCCGCCGATCGCCGATGGCGACTGCATCGCCACGCTCGCCTTCAACGAGCCGAACGGACGCTGGGACGCCACCGGCATCGAAACCACCGCAACTCAAGCCGGCGGCAAATACCGCCTCGGTGGCGTCAAGAGCTTCGTGCTCGACGGCCACACCGCCGACCTGATTGTCGTGCTGGCCCGCCGCCCCGGCTCGACCGGCGACGACGGGCTGTCGTTCTTCACCGTGGCCGCCGACGCGGCCGGCCTGACCCGCCGCGCACTGAAGGTGGTGGACCCGACCCGCAAGCAGGCGCGGCTGGAATTCGCCTCGGTCGAAGCGGATCTGCTAGGCGATGAGGGCGCCGCCGCCGCCCCGTTCGCCAAGACGATGACCCAGGCCGCCGTGTGCCTGGCGAACGAGATGGTCGGCGGCGCCGAGAAGCTGCGCCAGTCGGCGCTGGATTACGCCAACCTGCGCGTGCAGTTCGGCCGCAGCATCGCCTCGTTCCAATCGATGAAGCACAAGCAGGCCGACATGCTGGTCGATGTCGAACTCGCGCGGTCGGCTGCCTACTGCGGCCGCCGCGGCCGCCGATGACGATCCCGAACTGCCGGCGCTCGCGTCGCTGGCCAAGGCCTGCGCGTCGGATGCCTACATGCAGACGGCGATCCACACCATCCAGATCCATGGCGGCATCGGCTTCACCTGGGACAACGACACGCATCTGTGGTTCAAGCGGGCAAAGAGTTCCGAAGTGTTCCTCGGCGATCCCACCTGGCATCGCGAACTGATGATGCGCGCCTGGAACGTCTGAGCGGAGGGAATAACCATGAGCGAAACAACCGAAGCCTCCGTCCGCGCCGAAGTGCGAGCCTGGCTCGAGGCAAATTGGAGCGTCGATCACGGCCTGGTCGAGTGGCGTAACAAGCTGATCGACTCCGGCTGGGGTGTGCCAAGCTGGCCGAAGGAATGGTTCGGCCGCGCGCTGCCACAGGCGCTGGAAGCCGTCGTCGAGGAAGAGATGCAGCGCATCGGTGCCGTCAGCGTCGCCAAGACCGGCATCCGCCGCCTCGCCGCCGCGACCCTGCTGGTGCACGGCAGCCACGCCCAGAAGGAAAAATTCCTGCGGCGCAGCCTGACCGGCGAGGACACCTGGTGCCAGTTGTTCAGCGAACCGGGCAGCGGATCGGACCTCGCCGGCGCAACAACGCGCGCGGAGTTCAAAGGCAACCGCTGGGTGATCAACGGCCAGAAGGTGTGGACCACCAGCGCGCATCACGCCGATTGGGGATTGTTGCTTGCCCGCACCGACGTCAACGTGCCGAAGCACCAGGGCATGTCATATTTCGTGCTGGACATCCGCCAGCCGGGAGTTGAGGTGCGCCCGCTGCGGCAGATGAACGGCCACGCCTCGTTCAACCAGGTGTTCTTCACCGATGCCGAGGTGCCGCCGGACATGCTGGTCTCCGAGGTCGGCCGCGGCTGGGCGGTGGCGACGACGACGCTGATGCATGAACGGCGCGGTGCCGACGGCATCAGCCGTTGGGGCCAATCGACCGGCCGGGCGGGAAAAATCTATGACGAGGAGCGGGCGGAGAACGCCACCGTCATGGAGCCATACAAATGGTATCCGCAGCGCGCCGGCCGGGTCGATCTGGTGTTGGAACGAGCGAAGGCGACCGGCCGCAACACGGATCCGGTGGTGCGGCAGGAGATCGCGAAACTGCTGACGATGTCGAAGGCGGCGGAATGGACCGCGCGGCGCGCCCGGGCCGCGCAGATGCAGGGCCGGCCGCAAGGACCGGAGGGCTCGCTGGGCAAGCTGGTATCGAGCCACGTGGCGCGCGCCGCTGCGCGCGTTCACACGATGCTGTTGGGTGCGGACGCGATGCTGACCGGCGAGGACAGCCCGATGAACGGGTTGCTTGCGGAGATTCTGGTGTCGGTGCCGGCGGGGTCGATCGCCGGTGGCACGGACGAGATCCAGCGCAACATCATCTCCGAGCGCGTATTAGGAATGCCGAAGGAGCCGCGCACCGACAACGACCGCCCGTTCAGGGATGTGCCGAAGAATCTGGTGGTTTAGGTCACAGAACGATCGATCGCCTCACAACTGCCGTCGCCCCAAAACTGTCATTGCGAGTTGGCCACCGGCCGGCGGCGGTCGACCCGCCCTGGATGAAACTGCGGCGGTCGTCGCCCCCCCCGTCATGCCGACGAAGGTCGGCATCCACGACTGTTCTGCGTGTGGCAAAGTGAAGTCGTGGATGCCCGACCTTCGTCGGCATGACGGGGGAGACGACCTCGGCTGGCTGTTTCTTGCTAGGAGCGGAGTGACGAAGCAATCCCCCGCCTGATGAGCAGTGCGCGGATCGTCAGGCGGGGGATTGCTGCGTCGCTCCACTCCTCGCAATGACGATCAATAATGCCGATGACTGCGCTTCAACCCTTTGACCGTCACAGCCCCTGCCGCACCCGCGGAAACAACTCCTGCGCGATCATCTCGATCGTCTCCACGGCCAGGCTCTCCGGCATGCCGGCCCACTCCGTGCTCATCACCAGATGATTGACGCCCAACCGCCGGCGAATTGCCAGGATCTGTTCCGCCACCTCGTCGGGCGACCCGATCAGGAACCGATCGCCAATCAGGCTTGTGAACTCCTGGCCGAGCCCGCCGTCATCGCCCGGTAACTCCTGCCGCCAGGCGTGATACGCCGCATACTTCGCCCCCAGATACGGAGCGCACAGGCGGATCGCTTCGTCCCTGGTCTTCGCCACGAAGACTTCGCGCCGCAGCGGCAGCTCCGCCGGAAACGGCTTGCCGGCCGCGTCCAACGCGCGGCGATACAAGTCCATTTGCCGTTCCAGCGTCGAAAGTTCGACGGCCGGCCCGATATACCAGCAGTCGCCCAGCCGCGCAGCGCGCTCGACCGCGGGATCGGCATTGGCGCCGACCCAGATCGGCGGGTGCGGCTTTTGCAGCGGCTTCGGCAGGCACGACGCATCGTCCAATTCGAAATACGGCGTTTTCATCCGGACCTTTTCCTCGGTCCACAGCCGCTTGATGGCGACCAGATTAGCCTCGAAGCGACGCGCCCGCTGCGACCGAGGCACGCCGAACGCCTTGAACTCGACATCGCGATAGCCCAGCCCGACGCCAAGGATGATCTTGCCACCGGTTATCACATCCAGCGTCGCGAACTCCTCCGCGACGTGCAGTGGCGACAGCAGCGGCAACAGCAACACCCCGGCATTCAAGCGCAGCCGCGGCGCCTCGGCGGCGAAGCGCGCCAGCATCGGCACAAGCTGCAGCATCTGAAATGGATACGCGCTGTAATGCGCGGTCTTGGTGACGGAATCGAAGCCCAACCGATTGGCCAGCCGGACAAACGCCAGCGTTTCCTGGAACCGCCGGGAAATATCCTCTCCTTCCTCCGCTTGCCCACGCACCACCAGTCCAAACTGAAATTCGGCCGCCATCCTTCACCCCTCCCCGATCGGTCAGGGTTGTCCGGACTGCTGCTGCAGCGCAAGCCCTCCATCACCAATCCGCAACCGCGTCCAACCCCGGCATTGCGAGCGAAGCGAAGCAATCTCCCCGAGAGTTCGCGCGAACCCACGTGGGAGATTGCTTCGCTTCGCTCGCAATGACAGCGGGGGACGAAGCGTTATGGACGCAAGAACAGAATCTGGCCCAAAATAGACGCGTGCGGTGCTTCACACGTCCCCAATCGCGCGCCTTCTGGAATCCCGCCGCCTAGGCCTCGACGAACGCCTTCAACCGCGCGAGCGCATCGTCCCACTGTCGCGAAATCCGGTCCAGATATGCACGCATCTCCGTGATCGGCGCCGGTTCCAGCCAATACCGGCTCTCCCGCCCGGACCGTTCGCATCCCACCACGCCCGCACGCTCTAACACGCGCAGGTGCTTGGTGACCGCCTGTCGTGTCAGCGCCGAACCCTCGGTCAATCGCGCTATCGACAGCCGCGCATCAACGCTGAGCTTGCCGATCAACGTCAGCCGCGTGGGATCGCCAAGCGCGGCGAACACCGCGGCCGGATCGATCCGTTCGGCCCCGGTGCTAACCCGCCTGTCCGACATGCTGGGCAATATTCTCCAACTGGATCGACCAGCCGTTCGAATTCATCCGGAACGCCTCGTCGCGCCGGTGCGGCGGTAGTGCCATGAAACCGGACTCGGTGACAAAGAGCAGTGTGCCGGTCAGGGTTGATTTTAAGTTTGAACTCGACGAGTGTGGCGGGTTCGGACGAGTAGTCGGTATTGGGATCGATGGCGTAAGGGTGCCAAGTGAACGAGAACAGCCGCTCGGGGTCCATCCGCTGCACGGTCGCGGTCATGACAAGGTGCTCTGCGCCGGGCCAGGTGATCCGGCCACGCACCTCCCGGCCCGGTATGAACGGGTCTTCCAGGGCGACACGAAACCACGTGCCGAATTCGCGGTGATCGGTCAGGGCGCGCCACACGCGCGACACCGGGGCGCGCAGTTCTATGCGCTTTTCGATGCGGTCTTCCATGGGCAACCTCCTGGTTGCGGATCAGCATAGGCTTGGCGACGGGAAATGCAATCGGAAGGTTGCGAATGAGAAGGTCAGCCGGTTCATTGGTCTCCGCGCGGAGGTCCGCTCGGGCTGGCGATACAGGGCGTGCCGACCCGATCACCCTCACCCTCGGTGCTTCGCACCTCGACCTCTCCCGCTCCGCGGG
>CAVXNH010000094.1:0-16534 GCA_963762885.1 uncultured Alphaproteobacteria bacterium | reverse complement strand
ATCCATGCAGCACGGGCGCCCCGAGAGATGGCAGGGACAAGACCACCATGACGGTCGGGGTGGCCTGCGTTGGTACATCAGTCGTTCTACCGCCTCGTATCACCATCGTCTCAGAAGTCTCCCCATGAGACTCTGGGCAGCGCCCAGCGGGCAACTGTCCGCTTGGCATGGGGTGATGCCTGAAGCTGGGCTGTTGCCGAAATGGCGGCCCGAATTGGTGCATGGGGTTCTGGCCGGCGGCCTGAATACCGTGTTCGTCAAGCGAGAACCTCCTGGCAAATCCAAATGCGGCCCGGTCTCATTCGATGGCAAGCAATCGCGCCGCCAGTGCCTCCGGCTCGGTGACATTCGGGCTGTGACTGGCGTCCAGTTCCTGCAAGCGCCAGCTCGGATCGCCGCGGAACCGATCGGCGAATTGCCGGAACACGTCGGGGCCGGTCTTCTTCGTGCAATGGATGTAGCTGCGCGGAAAGCTCGGGTGCGGGTTGGTGATCCGCAGCTTCTGGCTGAAGCAGCGCGCCGGGTGATGTCGCCGCCGCGGCACGGTCCAAGCGAGGTCCGCGGCCGCGGTATCCGGCGCCGGCGGGTTGGGCTCGAGCAACCAACCCTCCACCGCGGGTCGCTCTTGCCCGGTCAGGTCGTTGAGTGACTGCCCGTCGCCCGGGACGAAGGCGTCGAGGTAGACGAGGTGCCGCACATGCCCGGGCACGCGATCGGCAACGCCGGTCACCACCATGCCGCCGTAGCTGTGGCCGAGCAGGATGAAGTCCCGCAGGTTCTCGTATTCGATGACGCCGAGGACGTCCTGGATGTGCGTCTCCAGGTCAACCATCGGATGCGCCAGGTGGGCACGCTCGCCGAGGCCGGTGTAGGTGGGGGTGAAGACCTCGTGGCCGGCCTGCCGCAGCAGCGCCCGGATCTTCCGCCAGCTCCAGCCGCCGGACCAGGCGCCATGGCAGATCAGATAGGTGGCCATGCATGCGTCTCCTTTCGCTTACTCCGGCACTGCGTTCCCACCGTGTCATGACCGGGCTTGGCCCGGCCACCCACGTCTTTCCTTCGTGCCACACGCCAAAGCCGTGGGTGGCGGGCCGGAGCCTGGCCTCGGGCGCTTGACCCGAGGGCCGGCCACAACACATCGGAAAATGCTTCGGTGCTTGCCGAAGGGTGAGTAACGAGCCCCAAACCGTTGATCTAGGTAGTTTCCGAAGCTTGACGCACAAGGCGCTATAGGAGCAACCGAAGAGCTAACTGGCGATCAGAATCATCTCATGCCCCGGAAAACGCGAAGCGTCAAAATGTGCAACGATAACTCACGCTGCCGGTCACCGTGGGGGGGGGGGCGACTGAACCACTGCCATGGATAGCGAGGCACGCTTTCGCCTGGTCGTAGAAGCAACGCCGAGCGCGATGGTGGTGATCCGCGCCGACGGCCTGATCGACATGGTCAATGCCCAGGCGGAGCAGGTTTTCGGCTATCCACGGTCGGAACTTGTCGGCAAGCCGGTCGAGATGCTGGTACCAGAACGATTTCGTGGGCACCATCCGGGATTGTGGCATGCCTTTCTCGATGACCTGCATGCCAGACCGATGGGCGCCGGCCGCGACCTCTACGGCCTCAAAAAATGTGGCAGCGAGTTTCCGATCGAAATCGGTCTCAGTTCGATCGAGACGGACGAAGGGATCATGGTCCTGTCGGCGATTGTCGATATTACCGAGCGCAAGCAAAAGCAGATGCAAGCCGCCTATCTCGCGGTGATCGTCGAGTCCTCCGACGATGCGATCATCGGCAAGGATCTGACGGGAACCATCAGAAGCTGGAACCGTGGCGCGGAAGCCATGTTTGGCTACCAGGCAAACGAGATGATTGGCCAGTCCATTCGGCTGCTCCTGTCGCCTGATCGTCTGGACGAAGAAAATCTCATCCTGGACAAGATAAAAGTCGGTGAACACACGAAGCATTATGAAACTGTCCGCAGGTCCAAAGACGGCACGGATATTCCAGTGTCACTGACGGTCTCGCCGATCCGCGATGCGCGCGGCGCCGTTGTGGGCGCCTCGAAAATCCTTCGAAATATGTCCGAGCGCCGGGATGCCGAGCGAGCCTTGGCGCTCAGCGAGGCAGAGTTTCGGGCCAGCTTTGAGGGTGCGGCGGTAGGCAAGGTCCTGGCGGAGCCGGAAACCAGGCGGATACTTCGCGCGAACCATGCTTTTGCGCACATGCTGGGCTATGAACCCGGCGAGCTTGTCGGCCGCACGACCCCAGAACTCACCTGGGCTGAGGATCGGGTGCTCGATGCCTCCAAGTATGCAGATCTGCTGGCGGGCGTCTCCGATGCCCATGTTCGGGAACAACGCTATTTATGTCGTGATGGTACGCCGCTTTGGGTGCGCGTGTCGGCGACACTCGCGCGCATTCCGGATAGCAGCCAGCCCACCCTCGCCGTCATCGCGATTGAGAACATCGATGCACGGTACAGGGCGCAGACGGACCTCCTGGAGGCAAAGCAGGCTCTCGAAAAGGTTGTCGAGGAACGTACAGCCGCGCTCGATCAGCGCAATCTTCTGCTGCGCGAGGTCTATCACAGGGTCAAGAATAATCTACAGATCGTCGACGGCCTGCTGATGCTGCAAGCTCACAAGATTGAAGATCCCCTGGCAAAGCAGGCCTTGCTCGGCCTGCGCAGCCGGATTTTTGCGCTCGGACTTGTACACCAGCAGCTCATGGGGTCGGCCGATTTGAAAACGTTCGACGTCGCTCCCTTTCTGCGCGAGCTTTCCGCCAACATTCTGGAAGGCGGTGCAGATGACATGGTGAAGCTTTTCGTCGATGCCCATCAGCTTGACGTGGGCCTGGACTTTGCTGTCCCGATGGGGCTGCTCGTGACCGAACTGGTAACCAACTCCATGAAGCACGCATTTCCGAACGGAGCAGGAAACATCTCCGTCATCCTGCGCCCGGATGGTGACGGGCATGTGGTGCTCATCGTCTCGGATGACGGCATTGTTCAATCCGCCAACGCCACGATAGAACAATCGAAGACCGGCCTGGGCGCGGGTATCGTCAAAAGCCTGGTCGCTCAGCTCAATGGAACGATGACTATAGGAAGCGGACCCGGAACGACGACGGAGATTCGAACCCCCATGCCGACACCATCATGAATACCCTTAATCGATGTGTTCTTGTCGTCGATGACGAACCGATCATCGCTGAACTTTGGTGCATGCATTTGGACATAATGGGGCTAGATGTTTGCGGTACGGCAGCGACTGCCGATTCCGCCATCGCTCTTGCTCAGGAGCATCGGCCCGCCGTCGTCCTCATGGACGTTCGATTGCGAGGTGAAGACAAGGATGGCGTTGACGCCGCCCTCGCCATCGATGAGTTGGTGGGGTCCAAGGTCATCTTTATAACAGGCTCCAAGGACCCGGAGACTTTGGCGCGCATTAAACTGTTTCGTCCGACGACTACTCTTTTCAAGCCGGTGTCCGATCGGCAACTTCGATCGGTGATTATCGGTGCATTGCAGGAAACGGCACCAGCCGCAGTGGAATCCTGATGTTCCGAGCGTGACGGTCGCTCCTGCCTTCCGACGCCATGACGGAGTGATCGCAGCCAACCCGCTGCCCCGCTACACATCCAGCCTCGCCTCCGCCCCCATCAGTCGCAATTCCCAACGGACGCTCCTTGCCTTTTACCAATTGGGGCTCCATTTTGGACCAGTTGGTCGAGGATGCTCAGGATGCTGCCGGACTACGATGCCAAGGCCGTCGCTGAGGTAATGGGCATCGCCTTCTCGCGGCGTCGGACTCGTTCGTCTGTTCCCGCATCAGCCAAGGCGGCGAAGAGCAGCGCCAAATCTCCCGCCGGTCGCCTCACCGGGGATGTCGTCTTCCATGCCGACGACGGCACCCTGCGGGTTGTGGAGGCCGAGTCTTACCACAAAGCCGCCCGGCCCATTCCGTCAAAGGGCAGCACACACCGACATTCCGGTATTCAGCAGGACGTCTTATCGCCGCCCTCGGCTGCGCTTATCGAGCGGGCCGTGGAAAGAGGCTTGCCCCGAACAGCCCTCCGACACCTTGCAGAGCACTTGGCCGGCGGCGACAAGACGAAGATCCTGCGCCTGGAGTGGGACGTTGTCCCGAGGACGACGCTTGAACGCCGCGACAAGCAGCTTTCACCGCAGGAGATCCACTCAGATATGCCCGCCTCACCGGTATTGATTTCTTGCCCGCCACCAATCAGACAGACGATCGTGCACCAATCGGTATGCCGGTCCATGACGCTAATCAAGAACTCAGGCTCGGACATGTTGAATAGAGCCTGGCCACGCTTACGCTGCATGAAATAGGTTGCTTGCTGCCGTGTCCATGCGCGCTGTGCTTCATCAAAGACGACGACTTTCTCGACGGGGATTTCGTCGTTTGCGACGTACTGATCTCTGAAGTGGTGAATGTTCTGGACGAAGCTTCGCACTTCGCGCTGAGCATCCTTCTTTGAAACGCCCTCGCGATCCACTTTGTCACGAGCGAGCGCCTCGCGCAGAACGTCGACGAGTGGCCCATTGCCCGACAGAAAGACAGCATGCTCGTCAAGGTGCTCTTCGGAGCGCCTAGTCGCGATGTTCAGTCCGGCCAGCGTCTTGCCTGATCCGGGGACGCCGGTCACGAAGCAAACCGACTTTGTTCGGAACCGTCGTGCGTTATCTATAATGACGCTGACGCTTGTATTGGTCTCCTGCAGGTTCGTGGCGCCAGCATCAGAGCGAGATATGTCGCTGACACTATGCGTCCGATAGAGAGTTTGAGCTGCTTCGATAATCGTTGGTGTCGGCTTATATCCAGTGGCCATCCACGCCCCGATGTCGATCGAAGGAAACCGGCAGGACTTCACGATATGTGCGATCGTGGCACCGAATTGGCGTGAGTTCGTCGCGAGCGGTTCGGCAACGAGATCCCGTGCGAAGGTGGGCGGCAAGAGCGAAAGAGATGGCGCCTCGGATGAAATTAGGACTGGCACGATGGGCAGCAAATGGGTTCCTTCGTGGAAATTCTTTAGATCGAGGGAGTAATCTTCGACCTGGTCCAAGGCGCTTTTGGAGTAGTCACTTGCGCCAATCTTGAATTCAACCACAAATATGATGCCGTCAATAATGAGCAAAGCATCAACCCGCTTACCCATCCGCGGGATATAAAATTCCAGAAAGAGGTGCCCGGCCGAATCGTCGTGCAGGCTTTGCTTAAGGACCCTGATCTGTTCCTGCCACGCCCAACGCTGCTGCCCTTCCAAGGAATGATGATGCCCGGCCGTCAAGATGCCTAAAATGCGGTCATCGTCATCATTGAGAAAATCCCGAATTTTCGCGTTGTAATAGGCCTTAACGCTCATTGTCGTCTTTCGCCGGGACAATTCACAAGTCCAAAGATCCAGCCCATCTTGTCCCGTTGGCGGTATCGGCCCTCGCCCTCACTCATCCGCCACCAACCGCGGCCGAGGCCGCAGTTCCACGCTTCGGTAAAGCCGCGCCAAGCTCAGCGAAACGCCCAGCCGAGGCAGCGGTACCACGTCCTCCAGCGACTGATAGCGCTTGCTCCGCCAGGCGTGGTCCGCAGCGCGCGCCCAGACCAGCACATCCACCACGCGCGGTGCGACCAGGATGATATAATCCACGGCATCCATGTGCTGGTACTCATCGACCTTGACGTGCTGATCGGTATCGTCGGTCGATTCAGAAAGCACTTCGATAACCAGGCGAGGACGATCCGACACCATCGCGTCCTCGTCGAAGGGCGGGCAATAAACCGCCACGTCAGGGCGCCGCAGGTTACCGCTTGGCACGCGGACTGCGATGTCGGCGGTGAACGGCCGGCATGGACTATCGATCGCTTCCAACGCCTCCAGCAGCATGGCGAACGCGTTGCCCAGCACGCGGTCGTGCCGGAACCGCGCACCTGTCATCGCCCGCGGCACGCCATCGACCAACTCGTAGCGCTGCTCCTGATGAAGCTGCCACTCCAGGAACGCGGCCTCCGTCATCCGTCGTACGGCGCGCTCAGACATCCGCTTCTCCAAAGGCCAGACCCGGATTGTAGTGCCGCCCGGCCCCCGACGCCATGACTGCGCGATCGCCGCCAGCCGCCGCCCCGCTACACCCCCAGCCTCGCCTCCACCGCCGCCAGTCGCCCGCGCAACCGAGCCACCTCCGCCGCGCCCAGCCGCTCGCCGCACCCCTCCACCACCCGCCGCGCCCGCGCCAGCAACGCCGCACGCACATCGCTCCGCTGCGCCGCCCCGCCCATATCGCCGATCGCCCGTAGCAGCCGCAGGCTCACCGCCACATCCGTCACGGCGTAATGCCGGATTTGCTCCAGCGCGGTGTCCAGCATTCCCTCGATGCCGATCCACGGCACCACCACCCGAGCCACATGCGGCGGATCGAACAACACTGTTTCCGGTGCCGAACGGCCCAGCCAACGGATCAGCACCCGGCTGAGCTGATCGATGCAACTGATCGCCGTGCTGGGATCGTTCACCGCCGGCGAAATCGCCCGCAGTGCGATATCGACGATCTGGATGACGCCGAACTCCACGTCCTGCTGCAATGTGCGGGTCGGCCCGATATCGAACGCGCCCAACAGCTCGGCGGCGCGCACCGGGTCGATGCGGTCCTCCCGCGACACCACCAGCAGCGGCACGCCCGCCGGAATGAACTGGCCGACGCCGCGCTCCACCCGGATGCGGATGCGCCAGGACTTCGCCAGGAACAGCAACTGTCCGGTATCGACAAACCGGATATACCCCGACCGCAGGTTCAGGATCGGCGTCGCGTTGCCATCGAACTGGAGTGCTTCGTTCCGCGCCTCGAAGCCGCCGCGCGGGTGCGGCATCAGTTCGTCGATCACCAGTTCCGTCTCGCGCGCGATCCGATCGACGATGTTGTTGACGCTGATCGCCTGCGAGATGTGGTGGATGAAGAACACCAGCCACCCCACGGACACCAACGCCAGAGCCATGGCGCCGCTGACCGTGACCACCGGCACGAACGGCGTCGGCAACGACCGGGCCGCCGGCAGCGCCGCCATGCAGTAGCAGAACGTCCCCAGGAACACGCCCAGCGTCCATTGCGTGCCCCGGTCGCGCACGAAGCTGATCAGGATGCGGGGAGAAAACTGCGTCGAGGCCAGCGTCAGCGTCATTAGCAGCATGGCGAAGACGATCGACACGACGGTCATGATGGACGTCGCGATGGCGCTGAGGATGACCTGCGCGACCTGCGGGTCCTGCCGCGATGGGAACAGCGTCGCCGGCACCCACCACCCCAGCGTCGGCACCTGCTCCTCCAGCGAGGACAGCACCGCGCCGACCGCGCCGATCGCCAGCGCGATGACGAACGGCCGAACCAGAAAGCCGCCGCGCAACCCGTAGGCGATGGCGCGGAACATCAGGGGAAGGCTTCGATGCATGGGGCCAGGCGATGTGGGAGGGGCGCGGCCAGCAGGTCCGTGCTGCCGCCACCAGAGCCTGCATCATCGCGGAAAAGCCGGCGGCGTTCCAGGCGCAACGATGCGGGCGCCACGGGGGTCGCGGGTACCACAGGTGCTTCGGGTGCCACGGGGCGCGCGGCTCGATCGCACCGTCGGCCGCCGCATCGTCGACCACCGCACCGTCGACCGCCGCACCGTCCACCGCCGCACCGTCGACCGCCGCACCGTCCGTCGCCGCACCGTCCGTCGCCGCACCGTCCACCCCAACCGTCATGGCCGGGCTTGACCCGGCCATCCATCGCGGCACCCTGCTGCATGGCCAGCCGATCCGCCACCGGCCACGACGCCGGGCCGGCCCGAGCCAACAATTCACAAGCCAGCCTTTCACGCGCCCGGTATAACGCTAACAATACCGGCCCTCATCTGGTGACGCACTCACAATAGAAACGGAGACTCCCGATGGACCCGCTGTACAACGTGCAGGACTACGGCGCGACCGGTTCAGGCACGGTGCTCGACACACCGGGGATAAACGCCGCGATTGCCGCTGCATCCGCGGCAGGCGGCGGCACCGTCTACTTCCCCTCCGGCACCTATCTCAGCTTCTCAATCCACCTGCTCAGTAACGTTCTGCTTTATCTTGCCCAAGGCTGCACCATCCTCGCGGCCAATTCCCCAACCCCCGGCGAAACCGCGGGCCAACTCGGCGGCGCCTACGACCCCGCCGAGCCCCAGGATCCCGCCGCGGCGCCATCGCCGAGCGACCCGAACGGCTGGCAGGACTATGGCCACAGCCACTGGCACAACTGCCTGATCTGGGGCGAGGGCCTTCGGAACTATCCATCCTCGGTCCGGGCCTGATCTACGGCAAGGGTCTTAACAACGGCCACAACTTTGGCGTGTACAAGGACGCAGCCGGGCACGGGCAACAAGTCCATCGCCCTGAAGAACTGCCGCAATGTCATCCTCCGCGACTTTTCCATTCTCCACGGCGGGCACTTCGGCATCCTCGCGACCGGCGTCGACAACCTCACGATCGACAACCTGAAGATCGACACCAACCGCGACGGCATGGACATCGACTGCTGCCGGAACGTCCGGGTCTCCAACTGCAGCGTGAATTCCCCTGGGACGACGGCATCTGCCTCAAGGCCTCCTACGCCCTCGGCTAGCGCAAGGCCCTGCGAGAACATAACGATCTCAAGCTGCTTCGTCGCGGGAAACTTCGACGAGGGCACGCTGCTCGATGCCACGTTCAAGCGAGCCCGCCTCCCGACACCGACACCTCCGCACCGGGCGCATCAAGCTGGGCACCGAGTCCAACGGGGGTTTCAAGAACATCGCGATCACCAACTGCGTCTTCGACGACTGCCGCGGCATCGCGATCGAGAGCGTCGACGGCTCGGTGATCGAGGATGTGGCCATCTCCAACATCACGATGCGCGATCTCGTCTCCGGTCCGCTATTCTTTGTCCTGGGCAACCGGCTCGCGACCGACCGGGACCGAGGTCGGCGTGTTGCGCCGGGTCCTGGTGTCCAATGTGGTGGCGTCGAACTCCAACCCGCTCTACACCTGCATCATCACCGGAACCCAGGATTCGAAAGGCAACGTCTATCGGATCGAGGATATCAAGATCGCCAACTTCTACATGCAGCAGCAGGGCGGCGGCACCGCGACGGACGCGGCGATCGAGCCGGCGAGTTCAATTCCCAAACTGTCAGCGCCTACCCCGACCCAAGAAATTTTGGCGTCATGCCCGCCACGGGCTTTTTCCTGCGGCACATCAACGGTCTGGAAATGAGCCACCTGCAGATTGCCAACGTTGCGACCGATATCCGCTACCCGTTTGTGCTGCAGGACGTGAATACATCCTGGTGGAACGGTATTACCGTCCCATGGGGTTTCCAACCCACGAGCTTTGGCTTCTGGCCGATCGAGCACCCGCAAGTGAAGGACTTCCACATTCGCTCAAGCCAGGCGTCGATGGACCTGGATATCGAATGACCGGCAGGTTCTGCTCGTCTCATACCAGCCCGCGGCTATAGTAACCTATGTGTCATGGCCGGGCTTGGCCCGGCTATGATACCAGCCTGCGATATGATTGACCGTTCCCGCTCATCGTCATCCCCGCGAAAGCGGGGGCCCATGTTGCTTGAGTCCCGCTTTCGCGGGGATGACGATGAGGGTAGCGCAGTGTCGATGGGTCAGTCTTTCGGCAGGTTGGTATGACACAGGTGCAGTTCGGCATCAATGCAGTCTGGTATCAGCGTCCCGCCCGCCCGCTCAGCCATGTCGGGATCGACGGTTCCAGCGGCCGCAAATGCTCATCGATCGACGCATGCAGCGCGATCAGCGCGCGGCGCTTCGCATCGACGTCGCCGCCGAACGGATAGCGGGCGCGCAGCAGCACGTCCGGCAGCGCGCGTTCCAACAGGGCGCGGATGTTGCGATCCAGCCGGGCCTGCGATGACCGCACGGACAACAGCCCAGGCACCGCGAGCGCATCCACCAGCAAGACCGCGAACACGCGCCGGGCCGGACCCGCCGGCGCCAGCACCGCAAGCTCCACGATATCCGCGAGTTCCGGCGTGGCGATCGGATCGATGGAAGTGCCTCGGCCCCCCGATCGACAAGCATTTGCCGCGCCGTGCGGAAGCGGTCAGCAGCGTGCGGCGTTGCAGTCGCCACCTCCAGGGCTCGGGCCAGATCCAGCCGGGCTTGCGCCAGGTCCATGCCGTATTGTGCCGATCACCCCGCGGACGGCTGTTCCGCTGCTACCGCCATGCCCTTGTCGGCCAGCTCCTTCCTGGCACTTTCGTTCTTCGTCAGGTGCGTCAGACCCATGCCGCGCAGCACATTGGGGGCTTTGCTGAACTGGATATTGTCATAGCCGACAATCTCGATGCGGTTGCCCCAAGGGTCGAGGAAATCCAGGAAGCGCCCGCCGACCAGGGGCACATCGGCAGCCTTGAGGGCCGCGCGCACCGCCTCCTTGTCCTCGACGACGAGCCCGACATGGACGGCCATGTCCGCCGGCTGCTTGCGCCCCTTTTGCACGATGAACTGGTCGCCCAGGTCGATGAAGGCCATGGTCTCGCTCTTGCCGCGCAGTTCGAACGCGAACAGGCGCCCATAGAATGCAAGGGCTTCCTCGATGTCCCCCACCTCCAGCGCCACATGATTAACCCCACGACGCGCACCTTGGCGGCTTCAGCCATTGGACTCTCCTCTCTACCAAGCGGCACCTCAGGTAGGCAGACTTGCCCGCGGCGCAATCCCGCCCTCCGGCCGGCGACCCAGCACGAACGTCCGGAACGACCCCTCGCACTTCATAAGCCACAGCCATTAGATTGATGCGAACTATTCGAAAATGCGGCACCATGCCGGGCGTCGCGGCCCCGATGGGGCGCGGTGGGTTGGCCCCAAACAAGGAAGCGATCCATGAGCACAACAGACGGCCACCAAGATGCCCGGCTTTTGCGGCCTGTGCATCGCCCGCTGCGGCAGCATCGCCACCGTGGAGGACGGCCGTTTCACGCGGCTCGATCCCGATCCCACTCACCCGACCGGCCAGGCGCTTTGCGCCAAGGGCCGCGCCGCGCCGGAGCTGGTCTACAGCAAGCGAGCGGCTCACCCGGCCCTTGCGCCGCACCCGGCCGAAGGGCGAGGCCGACCCAGGCTGGGTGGAGATCTCCTGGGACGAGGCGCTGGACGCGACGGCGGCGGCGATGCGGCGGCTGGCCGCAGGCGCACGGGCCGCAGAGCGTGGCGTTCAGCCAGTCCTCCCCCTCCACCACCGCGATCGGCGATTCCGCGCCGCTTCCTGCGCAGGCTGATGAACGCCTTCGGCACGCCGAACCTCGTCTGGGCGCTGGACATGTGCGGCTGGGGCCGAGGCTTCGCCACGCGCTACGCGTTCGGCGTCGCGAGCGTCGCCACCGGCAGCGGCGGCGGGGCGATGGCGGACATCGAGAACAGCGGCTGCCTGATCCTTTGGGGCTACAACCCCTCCTACACGCGCCTGACGCACGCGACCGCGACCGTCGCGGCGCTGAAGCGCGGGATGAAGCTCATCGTCATCGATCCGCGCCATGTCGGGCTCGCCGGCAAGGCCGATCTCTGGCTGCGCGTTCGCCCCGGCACCGACGGCGCGCTCGCGCTCGGGCTCGCGCATGTGATGATCAGCCGCGGCTGGTACGACCGCGAGTTCGTGCGGAGCCTGGACCAACGCGCCGCATCTCGTTCGCTCCGATACCGGCCGGCTGCTGCGCGCCGCCGATCTCGCCGAAGGCGGAGATGCCGGTCATTTCGTCGCCTGGGACGAATCGGCGGGCGCGCCCGTCGCCTACGACCCCGCGACGGGCCGCTACGGCGCGCCGGTCGAGCATCTCGCCCTCGAAGGCGAGGTCATGGTTGCAACGAAGCAGGGAATGGTCGCGCTGCCGTCCGGTGTTCGCGCACTACGCCGAGCTTTGCGCGGCGCTATACGCCCGAGCGCGTGGCGGAGATCTGCTGGATTGCGCCTGACCAGGTGGAGGCGGCGGCGCGGCTCCTCTGGCATTCGCGGCCGGTCTCCTACTACGCCTGGAGCGGGCACGAGCATCACGCCAACACCACCGAGACAGCGCGCGCGATGGCGCTGCTCTATGCGCTCACCGGCTCATTCGATCAGCGAGGCGGCAACGTGTTGTTCCCCGCCGTTCCCAGCCCGGCGATCACCGGCGAGGACTTGCCGGCGGCGCGGCGCATGGCGCCCGCCGTCGGGGTGGAGACGCGTCCGCTCGGGCCGGCAAAGTGGAACAACGTCTCCACGCACGATTTCTACCGCGCGGTGCTGGAGGGCGAACCCTACCCCATGCGCGGGCTGGTCGGGTTCGGCTCGAACCTGCTGCTCGCATTTTCCGACCCGCTGCGCGGGCGGCGCGCGCTCGCGGCACTGGATTTCTACGTTCACGCCGACCTGTTCATGAACCCGACGGCCGAACTCGCCGACATCGTGCTGCCGGTCGCCTCCTGCTTCGAGCGGGAGGCGCTGCGCTTCGGCTTCGAGATCAGCGCCGAGGCCCAATCGCTGGTGCAGCTCCGCCAGCCCGTCGTTCCGCCGCCCGGCGCAGGCGCGGCCCGACACCGACATCATCTTCGATCTCGCGGTCCGGCTTGGGCTCGGCGAGCATTTCTGGAACGGGGATGTCGAGGCGGCCTATCGTCACCAGCTTGCGCCCAGCGGGCTGAGCCTGGAGGCCCTGCGGGCCGAACCGAGAGGCATCCGCGTGCCGCTTGCCACGCGCTACGCCAAGCACGCCGAGCCGGACGCGGCAGGCAATGCGCGCGGCTTCGCCACGCCCTCGCGCAAGGTGGAGTTCTGGTCCGAGACCTTGCAAGCGAAGGGCTATGCGCCGATGCCGGAATTTGCGCCGCCGCCGGATCCGCGAGCGGATCGTTACCCGCTTGTGCTCACCTGCGCCAAGCCGACGCTGTTCTGCCAGACCCAGCACCGCGCGCTGCCCAGTCTGCGCCGGCGCGCGATGGACCCGGAGGTGATGCTGCATCCGGACGACCGCAGCGCGGCGAGGCATCGCGGACGGAGACTGGGTCAGCGTCGAGACTCAAGCGGGCGCAATGCGGGCGCGAGCGTTGCTCAACGCCGATCTCGATCCGCGTGTGGTCGTGGGCGAGCATGGCTGGTGGCAAGCGGCCCCCGAGGCCAATGCACCGGGCTATGATCCGTTCAGCCCGCAGGGATCGAACTACAATCTGACCGTCGATCCGACCGCGCGCGATCCCATCAGCGGCACCACGGCACATCGCTCCGGTTGCTGCGAAATTTTCCGCACCACGTAAATGGAAGAGAGCAAAGCAGCAGCAGCCGATCCTCTCCGAATTTGAATATCCTCCGACATCCGGCACCTGCTCCCGAACCGTCATGGCCGGGCTTGACCCGGCCATCTATCGCGGCACCGTGCCGCGATAGATGGCCGGGGTCAAGCCCGGCCATGACGGTTGGGGCGGACGGTGCAGAAGCCATCGAGAGTCGATCGTTTGACGATTGGTATTATACCAGACTGCATTGATGCCAACTCACCCGTGTCATGGCCGGCGAAGGCCGGCCGTCCACGACTTTGCTGATGGCAACTGGAAAAGTCGTGGGTGGCCGGGCCAAGCCCGGCCATGACACATAGGTTACTATTGCCGCAGGCTGGTATTAGAAGCCCCGCCGTCAGTACGTCATCCCCGCCTGCATCGCCAATTGCTCCGCGACCGGCCCCAACGCCAGTGCGGGCAGAAACGTCAGTCCTCCGACGATCACCACCGTGCCGATCAGCAGCCCGACGAATTGCGGTCCGTGGGTCGGCAGCGTCCCGCCGAGGTCGGCACGACGCGCTTCGCCGCGAGACCGCCGGCAATGCACAGCACCGGCACGAAAACCAGGAACCGCCCGGCGAACATCGCCAGTGCCAGCGTCAGGTTGAAAAATTCCGAGCCCGCATTCAGCCCGGCGAACGCACTGCCATTGGTCCCGGCGGCCGACGTATAGCCATACAGCAACTCGGAAAACCCGTGCGGGCCGGCGTTGTTCAGCCCGGCCAGCCCCGCCGGCAGCACCGCTGCCATCGCTGTCAGGACCAGGATGAATGCCGGCACGGTCAGCAGCACCAGCATCGTCATCTTGATCTCGGTCGCCTCGATCTTCTTGCCCAGATACTCCGGCGTGCGGCCGATCATCAGCCCGGCGACGAACACCGCGACGATCGCGAACAGCAGCATGCCGAACAGGCCGGAACCGGGGCCGCCGACGATCACCTCGTCCAGCATCATGTTGGCCAGCAGCACCAGGCCCGACAGCGGCATATAGCTGTCGTGCATGGCGTCCACCGCGCCATCCGACGAGCGCCGTGCTGACCGTGGCGAACAGCGCCGACTGGCCGACGCCGAACCGCACCTCCTTGCCTTCCATATTGCCGCCGGCCTGCAAATCGCCGGCCGACTGTGCCACGTGGAACGGAGCAAGCAGGGTTGGGCGCCGCCTCGGCCGCGTAGATCGCCGTGACGCCAGCGAGGAATATCGCCGCCATCACCGCGAACAGCGCCCAGCCCTGGCGCTCGTCGCCGACCATGCGGCCGAAGGTGTTGGTCAACGCGGTGCCGATCAGCGAAGATCAGCAGCATTTTCGACCAGGCCGGCGAACGCCGTGGGGTTCTCGAACGGATGCGCCGAGTTGGCGTTGAAGAACCCGCCGCCGTCGCCGGACGAGCAGCTTGATCGCCTCCTGCGAGGCCACCGGCCCGCGCGCCAGCAATTGCGAGGCGCCCTCCAGCGTGGTGGCCTGGACATAACCGCCGAGCGTCTGCGGCACGCCCTGCCAGACGAAGAACAGCGCGGCGACGACGCAGATCGGCAGCAGCACGTACAGCGTGGCGCGGGTCAAATCGACCCAGACATTGCCGATGGTCGCCACCGAGCGCCGGGCGAATCCGCGGATCAGCGCGAACGCCACCGCAATGCCCGCGGCGGCGGACAGGAAGCTCTGCACGGTGATCCCGGCCATCTGGGTCAGGTAGGACAGCGTGGTCTCGCCCGCGTAGGACTGCCAACTCGTGTTGCTGACGAAGCTGACGGCGGTGTTCAGCGCCAGGTCGGGCGCGACGGGGGGAAATTGCTGCGGATTGAGCGGTAGAAGGTGCTGCAACCGTTGCAGCAGATACAGCATGACGATGCCGGCGAGACTGAAGGCCAGCAACCCGAGCGCGTAGGCGGCCCAGGTCTGTTCCTCGGCCGGATCGACACCGGCGAGGCGGTACAGCGCGTTTTCCAGCGGACGGAACAGACGCTGCGGCGGCGTGCAGCCGCCGTCGATCACGCGCGCCATATAGCCGCCCAGTGGGCGAACCGCCGCGATGATCAGTACCGCGAACAGGGCGATCTGGAGCCAGCCCTGCCAGGTCATTTGGCGCTACGTTCAGGCGGTTGCGCCGCGTGCGTCAGATCCAGGCACACCCGGACGTAAAGCGCGGCGCCCGCGAAAGCGGCGCACAGCAGGACCAGCATCAATGTGTCGAACAAAGGGCGTGTCCTTCTAACCTCTCTCGCGGGAGCAGGGAGGTCGAGACGCGAAGCGGCGAGGGTGAGGGCGATCGGGTCGGCACGTAGCAGGTAGAGCGTAGTGTGCCGGCCCGATCACCCTCACCCTCGACGCTGCGCGTCTTGACCTCTCCCGCTCCCGCGGGAGAGGTATCGTGAATGGCCTCTCCCGCGCCCAGCGCGGCAGAGCCATAGTGAATGGGCTCACACCAATATAAATTCGATGCGGCTCGACGGCCCTCGAGATAGTCGCGGCGTAAAACCGCTCGCCCGCGGTCAGTCCTTTTCCTGCACGTGCGCCTCGAGGAACCACAGCGCCTTGTCGAGGTCGCGCGACGCCTGGGTCAGAATGTCCGCCGAGTCGGCGTCCCCCGCCTCGGACGTTTTGTCGATCCCGTCGCGCACGCCGTTCGCCACCTGGGCATAGCGATCGATCAGCGCCGCCAGATGATCGGCGATGGTGTAGATGTCGGTGGGATAGGCCCGCAGCGTGCTGACCTCGACCACCGTCTGGCTGGTGCCCAACGCGGTGCCGCCGAGCTGCACCACGCGCTCCGCCATGGTGTCCACCGCCTCGTCGAGCTGGGTGCGGAAACCATCCAGCATCTCGTGTACCGCGATGAACTGCGGACCCTTCAGGTTCCAGTGCGCCTGCTTGGTGGCCAATGCCAGGTCGATGCAGTCGGCGACGCGGGCGTTCAGCAAGCCGATGGACAACTGCTTGGCATTCGAATTCAGATCGTTCTTGGTCGGGTGATCGCGCATTGTTTGTTCCCTCCGAGGCTGCAACGCCCTTGTGCTGGCATATGGTGCGGCCGGGCGCCTTTCTCTACCAGCGCAACCGCCGATTCAGCCCTTCACGCGCCGCCCACCTCGGTGGCCGGCCTGGCGGTGGCGACCTGGCCACGCCGCTCGGGGTGCCGCTTCCCCTCCGCGACCGAAATAGCCGGATCCACCGCCAGGTA
>CAVXNH010000093.1:0-40388 GCA_963762885.1 uncultured Alphaproteobacteria bacterium | reverse complement strand
GCGCCACCGACGCCATCGCCGCCGATTGCACCAGCTTGGTGGGGTGAGCCTGAGAGCCGGAATGGGATCGACTGCAATCCGTATCCTTCATAAAGCGCTTCGGTGATGTGGCCGCCCTCGACCGGCGCCCAGTCGATGGTCTCATAGGTCAGCTCAACCGCCTCCGGCTCGGGCGTCGTGGCCGGGACGGAGGAAGGGCGCGGCGCAACGCGCTGCGGCCGTGCTGCGGCGGGACGAACTGCGGCCCGGGCGACGATCGGCGTGGCGAGCGGGAGCCTTGGCGGAACGGAATTCGCGATCCAGCCAAGCAAGGTTGCGGCATCGGGGGCGCAAGCTGTGCAAAGCCGGAAACACGTCGGATCGGGCGCGGGGAGACGGTCGATCACGGTCAGGCGGGTGTCGATGGTCGTGCCGTGCTTGGCATAGACCGATCCATCGATGGCGGCCGAGAACACGATGCGCCCGCGCTCCTGTAGCCGGATGAAGGCATCGGCCCACATCGGATTGTCGGGCGCGCAGTTCGCGCCGGTGATCGCGACAAGTCGGCCCCCCTCGGCAAGACGCGCGAGCGCCGAGCCGACATGGCGCAGGGCGGCGTCGGCCATGCGGCGATCGACATTCGCGAGCGCGGAGAACGGCGGGTTCATGAGCACGACGCTTGGAACGACGTCGGCGTCGAGGTGATCGTGGATCTGCGCGGCGTCAAAGCGGGTGACGGCGATACCGGGGAACAGATGGCTCCAGCAGCCCGGCGCGCGTCTCGGCCAACTCATTGAGAACGAGAGACCCGCCCGCGAGTTCGGCGAGAATGGCGAGCAGCCCGGTTCCGGCCGAAGGTTCCAGCACGAGATCGGCGGGCGTGATCGCGGCGGCTGCGCTGGCCGCGAGGCCCAGAGCGATCGGCGTCGAGAACTGCTGAAGCGCCTGGCTCTCTTCGGAGCGGCGCGTATGGGTGGGAAGAAGGGCCGCGATCTTGGCCAGCATCGGCGGCACGGCGGCAGGAGAGACTGCCCGCGCGAGCATGGCGGGGCCGAACTTGCGTAGGAACAGGACAGTCGCCGCCTCGCAAGCATCATAGGCGGTCTTCCAGTCCCAGGCGCCATCGGCGTCGGAACCTCCGAAGGCGGAGACCATGGATGCGCGGAGCGTCGGTGCGTCGACACGCTGGCCGCGTTGGAGATGGGGAAAGATCATCCGTGCGGCATGAACCAGGGCGTCGGCCGCAGCCGGAACGAGCGGCGCGATCGGGAGAGGCGCGGCCGCGAAGGCGGCCGTGGAAGCGGGATTCGTCGTCATGAAGGGAACCTCGGGAGAGCCGGAACGGGTCGAGCCGAGGGGCGCTCTCTCTCGACCCCAACGGCTCAAACCCGTCCCGGCAATCCTCTCCCTCTCGGGACGTCCAAGAAGAAAAGGGTCCGGCGCTAGGCGCCGGACCCATTGATGTCGCCGAGAAGAAACGCGCGTTTATCCCGGCGGATCGACGAGCCGGTAGGTCCGGCTCTTGATGTTTGGAATCCGGTAGAGGCTGCGGGAGCCAGGCGCGCGAAAGAGCATGGTGCGATGGCTGCGCGGATTGGCGATGACCTCCAGCCGCTGGAAGCTCCGACCATCGGCGAACGAGAGCGGCGCGTCGAAGACAATCATCTGTCCCGCGCGTGGGCTCGGCTTGGCGGCCTTCGCGCGGCGGGTGGCGATGTTTTCGCGGCATCGGGCCCGCCATTGCACCGCATATTCACGATCGGTCGGCGTCAGCAGATCGAGAACCGGTTCGGGACAATCGCACTCGTACGGCCCCATCGATTCTTCCATATCCTTGTAGCCGAAGATGTAGCCCTCGGGGTCGCGCGGATTGTATCGGACGAGGCAGATGGCAGCCCAGACCTCGCGCTGACCGGTGGCGATGCGGACCTGTTCCACGGCGGCGTAGTAGACGCGCATGCTGACCAGCGCCGAGCGCAGCACATTTGATCGCACGTCGGCACGCTCGTAGGTGAACTGGGCGTCGAGATATTGGCGCGGGCCGGAATGGCCCTTGAGGGATTTCATGTAGAGCCAGCCCATGGCTGTCTCCTTTCGATGTGAGATGAACGACGATGCGCGCGGTGAGCGCGGCACGGGGTTGGTTTTGAAAGTCCCGCCGATCAGCGGATCGGAGCGAGCCGTTGTTCGGCTTCGCGTATCGCCGCGAGCGCCGCGCGAAACTCGGCGGCGCCTTGCTGCTCTGACAGGTCGCTGCATTCGACGACGGCGAGACAGCCGGCGTGGATGTCGAAGTCATTGACCGCGTCAGCCGTAAGACGGGTGAGCGTGGGATCGGCCTCGATTGCTTGGTCGATCTGTCGCCTGACGGCGTCTTCCCGCATGCGGAGCAGAACATGCACGCCGTCATCAGCGGCATCTCCCTCCTTCTCCGCGAGGAAGTCCTCGATGATGTCATTGGTGGATTTGCCGACAATCGCGTCCGCCGTGATCAGGACCGCCATGCCGCCGAAGCCGTCGGACCGCATCTTCGAGCAGGTGAAAGACGTGACCGCGGTGACGTAGCGGAGCGTGGATGAGCGCCGGACGATGTCCTGGAAGATGAACTCCCAGGACGTGCCGCTGAAATCGATCTCGATCTCCGTGTCGTCGGTGGATGCGACCGCTACGCGCTCGGCGATGTACGTGGTCGCCGTGCTGTCGATTCCCGCGGATGCATCGAACGCCGCACGAAGTTCGTCGATCGAAAGCCCAACAGCGTCGCTCGGACCGAGAGAGGTGTGGAAGTACACCGCCTCGCCATCCGGCTCGGCGTCGAAGATGAGGCTGAGCACGAGACGTTCGAGCGGCGTCATGTCGGCGATCGGGATCGGTTGCTGAATGACGGTGGGTGAGAAGTAGTCGGCCATGTCGGGTCTCCAGAAATGCGAAAGCCCGGCTCGATGGCCGGGCTTTTCGTTGCGTTGACGTGGAAGAGTGATCAGCCGGCGGCGGCGAAGGGATCGACGTCGCGATGGATCGGCTGGGCCCGCCCCATCCAGGGCTCGGGGCGGATGCAGCGCACCCAATCCGCGAAGCTCGGGATGAAGCCGAGGTCTTCGCGCACATGCTGCTCGCCGATCAGCCGGACCGGCACCACGCGGCCGGTCGAGATCGTGATCGTCGGGCCGAAGAAGCGCTCCAGCATGAAGATGCCTTCGGCATGATGGCGCAACGCACGGTGCCGAAAATCAGCGGTGATGGCTTTCAACTCGTTGAACCATTGATGCAGCGGCAGATAGTCCTCGGCCGCGCCGCCCCATTTCTTCACAGAGGAAAGCGCGTGATGAAAACAATGTCCCATCGTCGCCTCCTCAGAATACATGCTGGGAATAGTCGGACTCCATGTGCCGCTCATTGTAATCGAGCGTGATGGTCCGTTCGGCGACGTCGAAGATGAAGTCGCCATAGGCGCCGTCGCTATTTTCCCAGCCGTCGTGGTTTTCCTCGAGAAAATCGTAGGCCAACCGCTCGATTGCGTCGCGGACGGACATCTCCGTCCGTTCGAGGTCAGCGTGGCCCCAGAGGGCGGCGGCGATCTCGACATTGCCGGGCGGCAGGGCGACGACATCGTTGCCGGCCTTGGCTTCGATGTCCTCGATCTGCCCGCTATCGCCATAGCCGTCGAAACGGACGGTAACGATGGTGAGGCCGGCGGCGGTGAGCGCGTCGAAGACGACCGCCTTGTTCGTGGGACGCAGTTCGGCGTTGAGGCGATCGTGCTCGCCGCGCTGGACGTCCCAATCGGTGAGCGTCGGGGCAGCTGTTGGGGGGATGGGGGAATGCTCGATCATGGCATGGCTCCGAAAGCGAGAAAGCCCGGCGCGATGGCCGGGCTTTCGGGTGGAATTTGGTGGAGAAACGGGTGCGGGGCGGCCGAAGCCACCCCGCACATCGACAGTTACTCGGCCGCGACCATGTGCGCCGGCTCTTCGTCGGCGTCGGCGGGCGCTTCGTCCTCGTCACCCGCGAGGAAGTCCGGCAGCGCTTCGGACTCGCCGGTCGACTCGTCGGCGACGGATGCGACCTCGACGAGACGAAGCGGCTCCGGCAGCCAACCCGTGCCAGCAAGCAGCCGCTCGGCCTCCTTGGCCATTTCGGCTTTCTTGAGGTGGTCGATGAGTTGTGCCGACTGCTCGCCCTTGGCCTCACGCACAGCTTCGAGGATGCGTGCCTTCGGAACCCGCCCGAGGTAGTTATCGACGGTCGGCGCCCAGCCGGCGGCGGCCAAGTCGAGATTGACGGTTCGGGCAAGCTGGTCGCCATGCGCGAAAGCGTCCGGACGCCGGTTCCAAGGCTCCTTTACGACATTGACGGTAAGGGCGGCGCAGTGAGCGAAGAGCGCTGCTTGGCTGTCGCTGTCGAACGCCGTCAGCGAATCCCACAGTGCCGCCGGCGCTTCAGGCAACTGCTTGGCCCACTGCGCGTGCCTGGTGTCGATCGCCCTGGCGGAGGCGGTCTCGGCCAACCCCGGCGCCTGAGCGCTGAAGCCGGAGTGCTTCGCCGTGATCTCCAGGCAGGTGTTCGAGGCGTAGCGGTAGAAGGCGTTGAGGCAGAGGGCGTGCAGCACCGCCTGGAAGGCGATGTGCGGATCGTTCGCCACTGCATCCCGCAGCGCCAGGGTGCGATGGGCGGTCAGCTCGGTCACCAGCCGATCTGAAAGCGGACGGATGGTTTCGTCATCGTCCGGCGTGTCGATCTCGGAACCCGTCGGCGCGCCGCCGATGGTGATGACGGCCCGCTGGATGGCGCCGCCGGCGGTGGCGGCGGTTTCCGGTGCATCGCCATCGCCGCCCAGGACCGGCTCTACCGGTGCCTCGTCGTCGGGGCGGACGAAGGCGCGTTCGATGTGCAACGCCCCGTCGTTGTCGATGCTGACGAAGATGCCCGCACGAGCGATCTCGGACGGATCGTAGCGGACGGGCCGGTTCTCGAACGCCGCGATCGCGGTCTCAATCTCGCCGAGGCGCTGATCGACCTCGTCGGGCAACTCGTCGGCTTGCGCGTATTGCTCCTCAAGCGCGTCCTGTTCGGCCTTCAGCGCGGCGAAGCTGGCGTTCTCCTCTTCGCTGAGTTCGACCGTCTCGCCGGTGAGGCGGCGCAGACCGGCGGCGTGGCCATAGGGGAAGTCGGTGGCGACCGCGATCCAGCTCCAACCCTCTGCCCGCAGCGCCTCGGCCTCGGCCTGGAGCTTCTCGGTCACCAGCCGATCGAGCAGCGCCGGATCCTGCAGCCAGCCGCCATCGTCATGCTGGAAGAGGTCGCGCATGACCACGCCGCCGGCGACTTCGTAGACATCCATGCCGACGAACCGCGCGCGTCGGTCGGAGGCTCGGACTGCGCCCTCGGTGAGTTGACGGCGGATCAGATAGGGCTCCTTGTTGTAGGAGCGCGAGACGGCGTCCCAGACCTGCTCCTGACGGGCGTGGTCGTTGGTGACGGTGAACGCCATCAACTGCTCCAGCGTCATTCCGTCATCGGCATAGATGTCGAGGAGTTTGTCGGAGACGGCGGCCAGTCGCAGGCGCTGCTTCACCACGGTCGCCGTCACGAAGAACCGGGCGGCGATCTCTTCGTCGCCAAGGTCCTGATCGCGCAGCGCCTGGAAGGCGCGGAATTGATCGAGCGGATGGAGCGCGACTCGCTGGATGTTCTCGGCCAGCGAATCCTCCTCGGCGATGCCACCCTCGCGCACCACGCAGGGGACCGGCGCGGTCTTCGCCAGGCGCTTTTGCTTGACCAAAAGTTCGAGCGCCCGGAAGCGCCGGCCACCGGCTGGGATTTCGAACATGCCGGTCTCCTGGCCTTCGGCGTCGAGAACCGGCCGGACGCTGAGGCTCTGCAAGAGCGTGCGTCGGGCGATGTCCTCGGCCAGTTCCTCGATCGAGACGCCGGCCTTCACGCGCCGGACGTTCGCTTGGCTGAGCACCAGCTTGTTGAAGGGGATGTCGCGCGAGGCGCTGAGGGTGATCTTCTGAACGGCGGTAGCCATGTCGGATTCTCCGCGACGGGCGGCCGAAAGACTTTCTCTCGACCTCCAACCCGTCACGAAAACCGGCGCAGCCCTCTTACTCTCGTCGAGCGAAATTCGCGGGGGGCGGCAGCTTGGAGACCTCCCACGGGCCCACGCGGCAAGCCTCGCCCACGACGCCTAGGGAATACCCGAGTTTGTATAACCGGGACGGCGCACTTGGCGCTTCGCCGGCCGGAATGATCCGGCCGCGCGCAATCGGCTCGGATATGCAGGGGGAGCGAGAGGCGCATAATCCTGCGCGCCCGGGTGACAATCAGCTGAATTCCTCCGCGATAGCCACTATCTCCTTGGAGGGCGTGCCGTGACTCACGAGTCTGATATCGAGGTCGTAGGCGGTCATCAATTTCAGGGCCCGCCGTATGGCGGCAAGGATCCAATTGCCATGATTGCCGAAGGCGCCGCCGCCAAGAAGCGTCAGGAAAATGACATTTGATGCGCCGCGTTGGGCGTTCAGCACGGTGGCCCACATGGTTGCCTCGTAAGCGGCCTCCAAGACGAGCACCGCGAATGGCTCCCAATGAGCGGGCGGCACACGACTGTAGGCGACTGGCAGGGCCGAGCAGAATAACTGAGAGACCCGGGGCCGATCCGGCCCCGCTGCTTCGGTGACTTCGACATCGTGGTGTATTCCGATACGCAGTTTTCCGCGCAGGACATCGATTTGGTCTGTTGTAAGCGTTCCGAGATGTTGAGCGATGGCATCGAGTCCCGTTTGGGTACCCAACGCGTAGCCGTTCTGCATCGTCCATAGATCGCCGACGGGCAGTTTCGTCGCACTGCTCAAAGCATCCCCAAGGTCCGCGAGCCCATCGAGTTGCCTCCTCGCGGTTTGGCCCTGGCTGCCCCCGAACGGAGCGAAGTAATTGCGGTAGATAGTCGCCGCGCCTGCGGCGATGGCGCAAGCCGGCCCTTGAGTGGGGTCGCTTTGATACCGGGTCACGCCATGTTCCGGCGTCACGTCTGGCGACACCATCTCCAACAAATTGAACTGTGATGCCACCTGGAAAAGCGCGCCGGCATTTTCGGGAGACCTATGCATGCGCCGTACATCACCGATCACCACACTTGTCTTCAACCTGCCGGGCAGTTTGTCTGCGGACTTTACCCTTTCGCGGAGAGCCTGAAGTGAAACCAATTCAAGCTCTCCGATCCCATAGCTCTCGCCATTGATCCGAGAAACCAGTCTTCCGTCCATGACAGTGAGCTGCGCGCGGGTCTCTTCGTAGCCAGCTTCCCGAAACCCTGTGAGCTTTTCAAACCAATCCATGATTTTCTCCGTGTGTCACGGTAAGCGGGCACCGATACCCAGGACGTATTTTTCTTGCTCGCGGGTCTCGATTGCACCGGGACGTGAGGCGCGAACCTGCCTGACAGCCGTGGTCGGCTCCATCCCGAGTTCGATTAGAAGCCGAGCTCCGATTGTGCCAGCTCGCCCGAGCCCCCCGCGGCAATGAACCAGGACATCACGCCCGCTGCGCAGCAGATTTCGAAGCGCATCACCAGTGACTGCCCATCGCTGCTCGAATTCCTCGTCAGGTGTCGACACATCCACAATAGGAAGGTGAAACCACAACATATCTCTGCGAGTCACTTCCTTCCCAAGTTGTTCGACCCGAAGGAGGAGTAATTCGTTCTGCTCGACGAGAGTAACGACAGCGGCGGCTCCCCATACGCGGATGGCATCGAGGTCGAGAGAAAGATCACGATCCCAATGGCCGCTCATGGCATGCGGGTCGTATTTGCCAGGGCATAAAGTGATGCCAACTCGTCCAAAAATTGGCCCCGCGGATAGCGCCGCGATCTTCAATGGGTGCGTTAGCGAGGTCCTTTTCATTTTGAATTCTTGCCCTTCTGGTGGTTCACGCAAAAGATGTCATGGCTTGGCCGATCGTATCAACGAGCGTAGACCGGCCTTCGTCAGGTCGCGTCATGCTCGTTGGCAAGCGCCAAATCGATGCCCGGCCGGAAGGCGAGGAGATAGTCCGCTGCCTTGGACGCCGCGCTCGCGGCCCGAATGACCGCGCGATTGTCTTCCCGCAAAACATCAAGCCACGAGCCGATATAGTCGGCGTGGCGGACGGTCGGGATGATGCCGAGCGTCGCGCAGCAGAATGCCGACGTCATTTCGGCGCAGAGCTCTTCGCGCGAATATATCTTCGAACCAAACCCACCTGAAAGATCACGTGCCAATCGAGACGGATGGCCTGTCCAGTGACCGAGCTCATGCAAGGCTGTGCGATGCCAGTTGATCGGCTCGAAATAGCTCTCGGGCCGTGGCACCTGGATGTAGTCGAGCGCTGGCGCGTAGAAGGCTTTGTCGCCGCCAAGGCGTAGATCGGCGCCGCTAGCGCGGATCAATGCCTCGACGTCGGGCATGATCAACCCTTCGGGGACCGGCGGCGGGACAGTGACCAGATCTTCCGGCAGGCCTTCGCATTGCGCAGCGTTGAAGACCGTGAAACGTTTGAGGAACGGGATGGCGACGGCTTCGTCGCCGGTCTCGCGGCAGCGGCGGCGTTCATCATCTGGAACGAAACGGTCGGCATAGACGACAGTTGTTCCGCGTTCGCCTTTGCGCACATTGCCACCGAGACCGAGCGCTTGGCGAAAAGTCAGCCAGCTTTGTGTCGCGAAGCCGTGCTGGACGACCGCGCCCCAAAGGATGAGCACGTTGATGCCCGAGTAACTGCGGCCTGTGCCGGCGTTCTTCGGCATGGCGAGCGGCGCGGAGACGCAGTTCGAGCCCCAGGGCTGGACCCAGGGCAGTCGCCCGGCTTCGAGCTCGGTGATTATCTTGTTGGTGATTTCCTCATAGAGGCTCACCCGGTCCTGATCGGGGCGAGCGCGCGCGGCAGAATGTGACATCGTAGGTCTCCGCGACGGGCGCCGCGAGCCTCTCTCGCGATCCTAACCCGTCACGGCCAACCCGGCCGATCTCTCACTCTCGGGGCGTTGCGGGGTATCCCCCGCAGAAGGGGTCGGACGAGACGCCTACGGGCTCGTCCGCAGGGGAACGCCTTCCCCCGAAAAGGCTACCTTTCCAACGTTCAATCCCGGGGCGTGAGTAAACCTATGCCCAATCGGGCGTAGGGGCATGAAACTGGCGTTCGACAGTGCCGATCAAAACTGGCCAACCGGGTGTGCTGGATCTTCGAACGGTTGGAGGCGGCGGAACTTTCCCGCACATGAGATGCGCGAAAATTCTTGACTTTTTAGGCCGAACATGGAATTAACGCGCATCTCAGGTGCGGGATAATTCTATGGCCTTACACTTGGTCGGAGAGACCATCGATGCCAAGCGGGCGCATCTTCGAGCCCAATCGGGCGAGCTGATCCAGCTAGTCCGGGGAGTGTATGTCGATGATGACGGGAATGCGGAGACCGCGGTCCTGAGCCACGCCGTTCGCATCGCCCATTATCTTTACCCAAACGCGTACCTCTCGTCAGCAAGCGCGGCTCTTCTCGCGCCGACGCCAGACGGACGGCTTTTCATTAGTGGCCGGCGCAATCAACGCACGCGCCTGCGCAACCTTGAGATCGTCCAGAATGAGGCGCCGCCGCATCCGTCAACCGCCGTCGCGGTGGTTGGCGACGATCTGGGGGAGTTGCGCATCGATGTATCGTCGCCGCGTCAGCGGTTCCTGGAAGCCTTTCGGCTGAGGAGCGAACACGCCAGCGCGGTCACCGCGGACATGCGAACCCAGATGGCGGCGCGCTTGGTTGAAGAACACGGTTCCGCACGGGCCGCTGCCGACGCGGTCTGGGCGCTGGCGCGAGAGAATGCCTGGTATCGCGAAGGTGAAGGCGCTGAGCGCTTCCTCCTGCTCCAGCCTGGAACGACCAAGGCTCCTGCCAACAAGGCGGCGCTTGACCTATTGGTCGCTTGGCATGGCGAGTTTCTCGGCCGACTAACGCATGATGGCTTCGAATGGCGATGGAAACCGCAAAAGCGTTCAGGGCCGGCGCTGGTGCGGGAGACAACGCCGGGAAAGCTTCCGGCTTTCATCGAGTCGCTCCTGCCTGAAGGTTGGCTCGCGCAGGTTTTGCACGAACGCGACGAACGCGAGGCGCTTCGTCGAGGCCGGCGCTATATGTCGAACATCGTCATCGTCCAAAACCGTGCGGAATTGGCAACCTTGCCAGCCGACGTTCTTGCTACGCCGCTTGCCGCATTCGCAGATGCCGGCCGGTTCACTGGGCGTTATGGAGGGCCGGCGCGCGGGGAGATCGAGGAGACCTTCGAACAAAAGCTCGCAAGGATCTATGAGCGCGCCGAGACGCCTCGCCTGTCGGGCGTTCAGATCAAGGCTCCGATGAGCCTCCTCGCCGATGGCGATCTTGTCCCGGCGATCGATCAGCCGTTCACGCACATTCTTAAACCGGCCGGCACGGCGGGGTATGAGACGCTGCCTGTCGTTGAATGGCTTTGCCTCGAGTTCGGCCGCGCCGCTGGCTTCGATGTGCCGTCGGCGGCGTTGATCGAGATGCCGGGCGGCATGTTACCGGCATTGGTGGTTGAGCGTTTCGATATCCGCCGTGGACCACAGGATCAGCGCCGCCTGGCTCTGGAGGACTTTTGCTCCATTTTGGATCTTCCGGCCTCGGCGAAATACGACGGCACAATCGAACGCATGGCAAGGAGCGTGCGCCCACTATCGACGGACCCGGCCGCTGACCTCAACACCCTGTTTCGCCGCGCGATCTTCGCCTGGCTGGTCGCAGATGGCGACATGCACATGAAGAATCTCGCGCTGCTGAAGACCGCTGACGCTGGCGCGAAGGCGTTCACTACAGTGCGTTTCGCGCCGCTCTACGACGCTGTCACTACGAGAGTCTTCCCCGGCCTTGGCAACGACCGCATGGCTTTGAAGCTCAACGGCAAGGATGACCGCCTGAACGCGCAGGATTTCCTCGCGCTGGCGCGGACAATTGGCCTGACGGCCGGTGACGCCGGCGCGGCAATAACTGAACTCGCCGCGCGGCTGGCCGAGCGCGCGCTTACGCTGCACCTGCCTGATTTCGCGGGCCACGCCGAAGCGGCAAAATCTGCGCAAGAGAAGCTGATCGCCATTGTCAGTGAGCGATCCGCAGCCATCGCCGGATAGCGTATTGATTGAATCCACCCAACCCACGGCGTGGGTGCGACCGTGGTCCGCGCTAGGGTTCGAGGCGAATTTGAAGCTCGGCGAGGTCTTCGGCCGCTATGTCCGTTCCCAACAAGCTGTGGAGATATTCCAGCAGGTCCTCTTGGCGTGGCTGTCCAAACGCGAGCCGATAGACCGTCAGGCTGCGTTTCAGCCATTCGAGACGGCGGATCTCGCGGCTGAAGGGCAGCATGGGAACGCGACGCTCCACTTTCACGGGGCCTTCGTAAATCCAATAGGGAATGAGATCGGTATCGACGTCAGTTTGCGCTCGGGCGGCGTCGAACATTGTCTTCCAAGGATCTTCCGAAGCCGAGGTGTGGCCGCGAACGACATCGATTTGCCGATGTGCCAGATTTAGTCGGATCGCATGGCCCTTAAAGCGGTGCACGCGACCTTCCCGTTGCTCCAGATCGACCGGATTGCCGGGCAAATTCCAGTGATAGACGCGGTAGCAATAGGGGTGGAAGTCGAGCCCCTCCTGTCCGATCGAGGTTGTGGCGAGTATGAACGGCCGGAAGGGTGAATTGAAGGCGTCACGAACGCTTCCCAAGCGAGCGGCCCCACCTTCTTCATCTTTGTAGTCAGCAAGCCGCATGGCGAAGCGGCCCCGCATCTGGAATTTGTTGATGACGAGTGCATCCCCATCGATCGTGGGGTCCTCGACGTCGATTTGCGAAGGGCGGATCGACAACGCATCGGCAATGGCCTTGCTGACACCAGCAACGCGGTCGGCTGACGAACTCGCGCCCAAGCCCTCGGCGTCTACGAGATAATGGACATACTCATCTAGGACGGCCTGCAGATTGTGTTCTGTGCCGAAGGTCAGGACGCGGCGCCAGTATCGATCATCGTCGTCCTTGCGCAGGAGCGCGACAGCGTCGTGCTGGTTGAACAGCGTACGAAAGCCCCAGGCGACCTGGTTCGCCGCCTTGAGCATCCGGGCATCGTCCCACTCCAAATCTGGCGCGATGCGGCGCAGTGCGCGCAGCGCGCATACTGCAGGACTACCCAAGGCGACATCGACGAGTAGGTCGATGATGGAGTCACCGACCGGGCCGAGATCACGCCCGGCCGTCGCCGAACTGAGTTCCGCGACGTGTTCCTTGAAGCCTTCCTCATGACCGAGAGCGGCCAATCCACTGGGCGAAGCAAGCCACGCCGTCGACTTCGCGCCCGCCATCGCGTCGATGACGGCTGGCGCGGCCCATTCCCAGTCACGCCCGCCTGCGGTGTCGACGACGCTATGCCCCAGCGCCTCTACGCTGTCCCGGAGCCGTTCAGCCACAGCCTTGCGCATGTCGTCGACGGATAGCGTCAGTGGATTTTCCGCGAAGATCGCCAAAGGATCGCCAAGGCGAGCGAGCGTAGGCGACGGATAAATCAGGTGCATGGCGCGCATGGCCACCAACCGCCCCTGATCCTGCCTGAACTGGAGCGGTCGCGGACGCACGGTGTCGAAGTAGTGTCTGCCTGCATCGCCCGCGCCCATTCGGCGTTCGGCCTCATAGGAGAGAATAGCGGCGATCGCGTCAGGGACCATCGACCAGGACGAGAAGATCAGCGCCTTGGTCAGCGGTGGATTCTGCCGCGCGGGTCCGTAGTAGGGCAATGACGGCGGGATCCAGAGGTTCTGATCGAGTCCTTCGCTAAATATGTCGTCAACGACGCCGCGCATCCGGCCGTTTGCCGGATCGAGCGGCTCATAGGCATCGAGGCGCTCGTGATCCAGCATGGCGGGTTTGGCGCGGATCAGCGCCGCCCGCAGGTTGGGGGGCGGCCGGTCAAGCTTCTCTTTCAAAAGGCGCTTTAGCGCGTAGTCCCGCATGAAGTTCAGCAGATACGGCGCGGACTTCCAGTATTCGGTGATTTCTGGCGCATCCAACGCGCGCGCGACGCCGGAAACAGAGGCCGCCTGCTGCAGGTCCGAAGGCTGCACGGTGATCGACATCGGCGGCTCACCGACCATGGAGTCACGATCGACGGTGCTGGCCACTCGTTCAGTGCGAGCCATTACCTTGCGCAGGTGTCGTTCGATGCCGCGCCGCGCTTCAATTGCGGCGGGGCGGGCTTCCGGAAGGTCGTGGAGAAAACCGCGGAACTGCCGCATCTCGCATTCCAGCGTCGCGGCGATCTGCGGGCCGTTCTTCCTTCCATAAAGAAATGACAGCGTTTCGAGAAAGTCCCGGTAGTGTTCACCATCATCGGGCTCGTCCCCGGACAACGTCAGCATACGGTAAGGAGTTGCGGACAGTAGCAGGGTTCTTGCGGAGTGGCCGTTTTGGTCGGAATAGTCGAAAAGCTCGCGCGCCAGTATTGCTGCGTCGGTTTCACCATGCAGCAGATCCCGAAACCTTTGGAATTCGTCCATAATGATAAGGTCGGGTTTTAGAGCGTCGACGCAGGCGTGAGACAGTTTTCCCCGAAGTTTGCCAATCAGCTTATTGCGGCGTTGCGCCAGTTCGATCGGGTAACTCTCCCTGCGGCGAGGGAAGAGATCGCATACAAACTCAAGCTCTTCGAACAGGCTGGCATCGCCCTCGACGTCGCGGCGGAAGCGATCGATGATTCGATGATCGACACCTTCCAGTGTCAGATCATCGACGGCTTGGTTCCAACCGTCCACCCCAGCGGTGACTTGAAGCAAGTTGTGCAAGCCCCTTGGTCGCGAAACGCATCCCTCGAGCATCCGCAGAAGCAGGGCGCGTTCTCGGGTGACGCCTGTGGTCGACCGTAGATCGAAAGTGGTTCCGGGCGTCAGACTGATAAAGTTGACTTTGTTTGCGTCGAGCCCCTGATCGCCCCGGACCTGTAACGGGATCAGTGTCATGCGTGTTGGCAAAGCCAGTTCACGTCGATTGAGCACATTGAGGCGATTGATATTCTGCGCTGCGATCGCCTGGTTGGAGCAAATGTAGAGGATGTCGATCCGTTCTGTTTTGTCCCAGAGTTTCTCAATTGTCCGCGCGATCACACCGCGGGCAACCATCGTCTTGCCAAGACCGACCTCGTCGGCGACCAGGAACTGACGCACGGGATCCTGGTCCCCGTAGAGCCGATCAAACACGTAGTCGACGGTGCGGCGCTGAAACGCCTTGAGCGGCGCCAGAGCGGCGGCTGCTTCGAAGCGTTTATCCGACATGGTCAGCTCCCAGGTCTTGGAGCGCGATGCGGAACGCATCCCACAGGGTGCGGAAGTCATCCGGGATGGGATCTGGGCCTGCGTCGCTGCCCGACTCCAGCCGCGTAATGAGACGTTCGATCGCATGGAGCCGTTCGCCTCCATGACAGAGCGCGCGGACCATATCTTCGAGCAGCGGAGCGTCATCGGCCGACACGGCCCATGCGGTCTGTCCTGGCCCCTCATGCGCCGCGAGCGCCGCGCCGAACGGGTCGCCGAGTTCGGACAATAGCAGCCTCAGATAGCGGAAGAACGCGTCCCGACTGTCGATGATCCAGCGAAGTATGGCGGCATGCCGCTCAGCCGGGAGGCCTTCCATGATCAGGCTAGTGCTGAACAGGGCGGAAGCCTTCTCGCTTCCATCTGTCAGGCGGAAGGCAAGAAAGCGGGTGAGATCGACCATCGGCATGGCGCCCAGATCGACTGTTTCCCCCATACGCAGTGCGGCCAAGACGTCGCGAGCATGCCCGTCGCCGCGCGTAATCGGCCAGGCGCTTAAAGCACCGATACCCTTGAGTGGCAGAGGTCCGGATGGTGTCAGCCAGACGCGCCACGGTTTCTCTTCGGGATCGTCGCTTTCGGTCCGTTCGCAGCGCAGTCGCAGCGCGCCACGGCATAGTGCCCGCCGTGCCTCGTCGAGGCGGGCCTCGGCCGTGGTTAGTTCGGGATCGATCGGGTCCAACTCGGTGGCGACGAAAGTTCGCGTCAGGCGGCCGAAACCTTTCTCCCCCATGATTTGCTCAACGCTGCCAACCTTCGACCGCTTGCCACGGAGTGAGGCGAACAGCTCGACATTGTTGCCAGAGAGCAGCGCCGGCCGTGTCGCATTGCCGGAACCGATGGTGACGAGGGTGTCCCAACCGATCTCTGAGATGAAGGCTTTTGCGTGAAGGCCTTGGAGAGCGCTCGCGGCAACTTCTTCGCCGTCTTCGCTCGCTGCCATTTCGTCCAGAACGGAGACCCGTTCGAACGCGCCGAGCGTCTTGCTCTCGACGCAGGCCAGCTGGTCAGGTCGACTGATGATGATGGGTTTTTCCACCGTCGGCAGAGCAGCCAAGAAGTTCAGGGCGTCGGTATCGCAGAACGGCGAAATCACGCCCAGCCGCGCGCACTCGGTCGGCTGCCAAACCTTGCCGCCGAAGCCGTTGACCGCGAAGGACACCTCGTCGAACCGCTCGGGCATTGTCCATTGTGCCCGCCGTACGTCCTCGGCGATCTCCTTGGTCAGGATGCGCGCCTCGTCGGTGATCCCCGACACCGCCAGGTCCGGCAAACGCGTCAGCAGATCAAACAGGGGGCGGTTATTTGTATCGGGTCGCCGAGTGAGTTCGCCATCAAGGCGGAGCGAGATATCCCATGAGCGGTCACGGGTAAGATTGCGCGACAAAACCAGCAGGCGAAGCAGGACCGGGTCTTGAGCCAGGGTCGGCCTATATCGCAACGCCCACATTTTGGGATGGAAGGCGCCATCGCGAGGGGCTGCGACTTCGACGATGATCCGCTCAAGGAGTGAGCAGAGCCGTGAGTGCGGTCGAGTCTGCGCGTGAATATGGCCTGCATCGGTGAAGACGACGAGCCGTCCGGCGATCCGTTCAGCGCCCTCGAGCAGGGCCAAGGGATGGGAGAGGATGTCGTCGCGGTTTTCAGCGGCGAACAACGCCAGGCTAACCGGGGCGGCAAGCGCGGTCTCGAAGTCGAGGGAGAAGGTTGTGGCGACTGCCGCGTCGAAGACGTAGCCCGGCGGCGGCTGAAGACTGTCGCCGTACAGCACGCGCGTCTCGGGATCGAGCGTGGTCCTATTGAGCATTTGCGAGGTCCCGCAGGTGTGCCTTCGCCTGCGCCCAGCGGAAGGACAGCCGTTCGGTCCCCGATGCCCCTGTCCAGCGATCTCGGACCGCCCTGTTCGCAAAGCGAGATTGACTGGTTTTCAGCCGCCGCTCGCGGTCCTGCACCAGTTGCGCCGCTTGGGTCTGGATGCCGTCGGTGATCGATCCGTCGCGGACCAACATCAGCCATTCGGCGACAAAGCGCTTGGCGGCCGGCCGAATGCTGTGGGCGGGATGATCGACGGACTGCCAAAAGGCGTCGAGCGACCAGGCGCGGATCACCGGCATGTCCAGTTCGTCGCGCCACTCCTGCAAGCGAGCCTTGTAGTCCTCTATCCAGGCGGGCTGCTCACGCAGTTCGCTGAGCAACAGGTTGTAGAGGAGTGATGCGCCGTGCATCACGCTCGAAAACACTTCTCCGTGGCTGACGAGCGTGCGCATCTCCTCAGGAAAATGGGCGAGGTTTGGGTGCTCCCAAATAAAGCGGCAGTCGGCGGGGGTGCCGGCTCTGCGGGCCAACGTCGCCAATAGGCTATGAGGTTGGTGCAAGACGAGTCGGTCGATAATGAACTGCGCCTCGTCAGCGCTGAGGCGGAAGGTTGCCGCCTCAAGCAGATTCTTGGGTCGGGGCGGCAGCGACGGCGTCCAGATCTGCAAGGCCTGCGCCTCCGAGGCGGCGTCATCGCTCTCACGGACCCGAGGGCGACCACGTTGGAGGTGGCGCATCGACGAAAACAAATTGTCGGTCGAGCCTGGGAACAAGCGAATTCCCCAGGAGCCCAGTCCGGCCCAATAGACAGAACTGGGAAGACGTTGCAGATCGGCGCCGGCGTCACGCCCGATGATCCCGTTCGACTCGCCGCCGGCCTTGAGAGCTTTGGCAAGGCGATTCTCGAGGGCGCGGGCTTCGGCCGCAAGCTGGTCAGCGCCGCCGCTCGAATTCTCCAAAATCTGGAATAGCCATGGAATGAACAGCATATAGCGCAGCCGCGTCTGGATTGTGCTGGTGCCCGGAAAGAGGTGATCGGCAATGGAATCACGGATGCCGCCCAAGCCGAGTTCGTCACGGCTCTCCCTTTCCTGGAACAGCGCCATGATCCGCTGCGCACGCTGGCGCTCGGCTTCATCGAAATCAATCCAGGCTAATGATGACACGCGCCGTTCTCCGTTCGCGTTTCTAGGCGGCGCTGGCCGCAGAGACTGGAGAGGGCGAAACCGGCAGCACCAAACCCGAGGTCACCAGCACGATCAGCCCGCGTTCGGTGCCGGTCATATCCAGATAGTTCCGGACCTGTGCGCGGTAGTGCTCGATCGTTTCGGGGCTGGGCTGGACATCGCTTTTCCAGTCGATGACGACCTTTGGCTTGCCATCCTCACCAAAGCTTGTCGCGTCGGTGATGCCGGCCGTCGCCTGTTCTAGATTGTCGGCGAACAGAGAGGCATAGACTGGAAACTCCGGCGCGAGGGTTGGACGAAGCCGAACGATGTCCGGCAGAGCCAGAGTGCGTGTGACGCACTCCGCGAGTTCGACTGGCGTGAGACCCTTGGCGGGGTCATCGACGACGGGCTTTCCGATCGCAACGACGAGGGCGCGCGCTCGCTCAGTTAAAGCCGTCGCGGTGTCGGCGGTTTCGCCGGTCAGCACTTCCTCGAGGAGCTTGTGGAGGATGAGGCCGCGTTCACGCCCTCCCTGGATCGCGGCCAGGACTTCGGCGCTGCTCGGCTGATCAGAATCGCTCGACGCCCACACATCCACCGCTTCGGGCTGGAGGAGAAGTCCCGTGCTGTTTTCGTCACGGCTGGGGGCCAACCAAAGCAGGCGGCGGTGACGGTCGGCGATGTGCACGGCGGTGACAAACCCAGCCACTGGAGCGCCGGCATTGTGCTGAGCGCGGCGGGGTAAAACCCGGCCGTTGATAGGCTGACTGCTTTGGGGTCGGCCGGGGATGTTTGCCGTGGAGGTCTATGCAGCGGTTCGTCGGTTTGTTTTCAGCGATGGCAACAGCCGGCGCGAGGCGGCTCGGGTGTTTGGTCTGAGCCGCGAGACGGTGTCGAAGATGTGCCGGTTCTCGCTGCCGCCCGGCTACATACGGGCGAAGGCCGGCGGTGAAGCCGAAGCTGGGTCCGCTGATCCCGGTGATCGACGCGATCCTGGAGGCCGACCGTAACGGCGCCGGTGAAGCAGCGTCACACGGCGAAGCGGATATTCGAGCGGCTGCGCGACGAACACGGGTATGGCGGCGGCTACACGGTGGTGAAGGACTATGTTCGGCTCGAGCCGGGCGCGTGGGCGGGAGACGTTCGTGCCGCTGGCGCACCCGCCGGGCCATGCGCAGGTGGATTTCGGCGAGGCGGTGGGGGTGATCGGCGGCGTGCGGCAGAAGATCCATTTCTTCTGCCTGGACCTGCCGCAATCGGACGCCTGCTTCGTGAAGGCCTATCCGCGCGGAGACGACCGAGGCGTTCCTGGACGGGCACGTTGTCGGCGTTCGCGCTTCTTCGGCGGCGTGCCGCTGTCGATCCTCTACGACAACCTCAAGATCGCGGTGGCGAAGATCTGCGGCGACGGCAAGCGGGAGCGCACCCGGGCGTTCACCGAACTGGTCAGCCATTATCTGTTCCAGGATCGGTTCGGCCGCCCTGGCAAGGGCAACGACAAGGGGAAGGTCGAGGGGCTGGTGAAGTATGCGCGGAGCCAACTTCATGACGCCGATCCCGGTCGCGGCGAGCTTCGAGGCGCTCAACGCCATGCTGGCGCGAGCGCTGCCTGCGCGCGGCAGTCGGAGCGTGCCGGCCGGCACGCCGAGACGATCGGCGAGCGGCTGGCCGCCGATGTCGCGGCTTTGCGGGAGCTGCCGGCGGTGCCGCTGGAGCCGTGCGAGAAGCGGGCGGCGCGGGTTTCGTCGACAGCGCTGGTGCGCTACCGCGGCAACGACTACTCGGTGCCGACGTCCTATGGCTTCCAGGCCGTGCTGGTGAAGGGCTTCGTCGAGACGGTGGTGATCCTGTGCGGCGGGCAGGAGATCGCCCGGCATCCGCGCTCCTACGGCGAGGGCGCGTTCGTGTACGACCCGCTGCACTATCTGGCGCTGATCGAGACCAAGCCGAACGCGCTCGACCAGGCCGCCGCGCTGCAGGGCTGGGATCTGCCCGAGGTGTTCCAGCATCTGCGCCATCTGCTCGAGGCGCGCATGGGCAACCGGGGCAAGCGCGAGTTCATCCAGGTGCTGCGGCTGATGGAGGCGATGGCCGCCAAGGAGATCGTCGCCGGCGGCGGTGACCGAGGCGATCCGGCTGGGCGCCATCGGCTTCGACGCGGTCAAGCAGATCGTCGCTGGCGCGGATCGAGCGACGCCCGGCCCGCCTCGATCTGGCCGCCTATCCGCATCTGCCCGCAGCTGACGTGTCAAGACCACATCGGCAGCCGACTACGCCGACGCTCATGGCGGAGATGGCGGCATGACCGGCGCCACCGAGGCGGCGATGCCGGCGGGCACGACGAGCGGCACGCCGCAGGTGCTGCTCGCCCACCATCTCAAGCAGTTGAAGCTGCCTACGGTGCTGCGCGAATACGACAAGGTCGCCCGCGAATGCGCCCGCGACGGGGTCGATCATGCCCGCTATCTGCTGCGCCTGGTCGAACTGGAACTGATCGAGCGCGAACGGCGGACGGTCGAGCGGCGTATCCGGGCCGGCGCGCTTCCCGGCGGTGAAGAGCCTGGACACGTTCGACTTCACCGCCATCCCCAGCCTCAACAAGATGCTGGTGCTTGAACTCGCGCGCTGCGACTACGTCGCTGCGGCGCGAGAACATCATCGCGCTCGGCAACAGCGGCACCGGCAAGACCCATGTCGCCCTGGCACTCGGCCTGGCGGCCTGCCAGAAGGGCTTCACGGTCGCCTTCACTACCGCCGCCTCCCTGGTCACCCAGTTGATCGAGGCCCGCGACGAACGGCGCCTGCTCAAGCTCCAGCGCGAGCTGCAGGCGGTGAAGCTGCTGATCATCGACGAACTCGGCTACGTGCCACTGTCGTCCGACCGGCGCCGAACTGCTGTTCGAGACCTTCACCCAGCGCTACGAGCGCGGCTCCACCATCGTCACCTCCAACCTGCCGTTCGAGGACTGGACTTCGCGTGCTCGGCTCCGAACGCCTGACCGGCGCCCTGCTCGACCGCCTCACCCACCACGTCACATCCTCGCCATGAACGGCGACAGCTACCGCCTCAAACAATCCGCCCGCCGCCGGCGCAACACCGCCAGGGTGGAGCAAAGTCAGCCCGCCACCGAACTCGCCGATCCCGAGACTGGCGAGATCACCAGCGCCTGATCCCAGGCCCAGTCGGACTTCAACGCAAGGGGCCCAATTGGGCCCCTTGTCCTGTCACCCCGCCGCATCACCACTGGCCTGCTATTGCGCCGCCGCGCTGGCCTAGATTCCGAACGCCGTTGACAGACCCGGGTTGCTGGCGGCAGCATCATGGCGCGGCCAGTGCTGCCAGAATGCGCTGCAACGCGGGGCCGTCCACGTCGGACCCGAAGCGCAACCGAACCCCGGACGGCAGCTCGACCTCGATCCCACCGGGCATGGCGCTCGATGATGCGATCGATGGCCGCGGCAATGGCGATGGAGGCACCACGGCTTCCTGGACCGGGCCCGGCAACGAGGCCGGGACGTCCGGCTTGATCTCGACAGCGGCGAAGCCTGCCATCGCCGCCCGCAGCATCTGCTTGCGCCACGTGTAGATCAGCCCCGTGCCAATTCCATGCCGGTCCGCCACCGCCTGCGCCGTCGAGCCCGTCGCCAAAGTCTCTCGAACAATGGCAAGCTTGGCCGCCGAACTCCACCGACGGCGACGCTCCGGCCGGGCACGCACCTCCTCCCGCTCCGAAAGACCACTCCTACGACCGTCGTATGACTGCTCATAAGAGCACTCGCCCTCGTCCATCACGCACCGCCTCACCCCAAACAGAACGCAGTCTGCTCAAGACAAGATCACGCCGGAATGTGGGGGTGCGCTCTCGCTTACGGTCCTGCGTCAGCGTGAGCGCGAAATATCCTGATGTCCTCTCTAGCAGATCGAGCGAACAGGTGCCCCCTCGTCGAGATCGATGTTCGTCGTTAGCACACGCGCCTTGAGATCTGTCGGCACCGGATTCAGGTCGTAAGCGGGGAGAGCAACCATCCAGCCTTGCCGAGCCAGAGAAAGCCGTGGTTGCGCAGATGATCGTCGACATTGGAGATCAGCACGTTGAAGACGACGCGCCGAAAGAGCGCGTGGGCCTCCGCCTTCACGAGCCGCTCGATCCGAAGTGTGAATCCTGCTATAGCCAATTGACGGTATTTTCGGGGCGGCCGCGGCAGCGACGCTGGGCAGCCAAAAAACTTGGCCTGAAGGCCGATTGACCTCGATAGATGCCGAAACCTCGAAAATATTTTTTCGGGAGTTTTTTCAACAAAATCAGAAGCGTAGCATTTTGACGGCCTCACGGTCGGCGATGGACCGTCAAAAGCGGAGTATACCATAGGCTTTTCAATGGCTTATGGGGAATTAAAACAATCGAGTGGGAATGAGCAGACTTCCGAGATTTGGTGCCCGAAGACCGAGGATCAGTCGCCGCAGATCGCATCCAACAGCGCGCGGAATCCTGTCGCGCAGCACTGGGGATCCAACTGCATCAGGCGTTCCAGCACCGGAACGGCTTGTGGATACTGCCGACCGGTGTTGTCGGCGAGTTTCTGCAACAACATGGCGCGGTCCATCGGGCGATCCGGGCTGCCGATGGCGCTCAGGCATTCGCGGCTCACCGTGCGGCCATCGCGCAATGTCACCGAGACACGCGACGCACGGTCGTGCGGCGGCGGGTGCTCTGGCTGCAACAGGCGCAGCGTCACCAGTGGTCGCAGGCGCACAACATCCGGCGCATGCATCATGTCCGAACGGAACCCTTCTGCTCCGGCCGATCCTGTAGCGAGCGCCGTCGCGACCACGTGTGGCACCGAGAATTTCGCCGCCAGCGTGGTGTCCGGATCGGCGTTTTTCAGATCTACCGCCAGAGGATGCGTTTCAACATCGATTGCCGCCAATCCGGCGAGTGCCGGTTCACCGAGCTCCTGCCGTAGGCCCAGCGCAGCTTCCGCCACCGAGTGGGTGGACCGACAGCACGCATATAGTTTGGTGTAGCCATCCTGCACGGCCCAGGACTCACCCAGACCTGCACTGAGGTGTTCCGCTTCGGTCGGTGCCTGGTAGATGGTGCCGAATACGTCGTGCGGTGCATCGGGTGAGCCATTCAGCCCGCAAGCGGCCCAGTCGACACTCATCAGGCCGCTCCACGCGCCGGCCGCGGCCCAGGTGTTGCGTACGAACGCTCCGCGGACGACATGATTGCGCGGACCGACGGTGACCAGCGTGCTCGCCATCGCCAGCACGTTGCGCAGTTCATCAGCGGGCAGCCGCCGCGCCAGGGCCACGGCGGCAGCGGCGCCAACGGCGCAGAATTGCGCGTGCGAATGGACGTGCCGGCCCGGCGAGTTCCAGGTCATCGCGAAGCGCGTGACGATCTCATACGCCAGCACCAATGCCCGCAGCACGTCCATGACAGGCATGTCGGTTGCTTCGGCTTCGGCGAGCAATGCCGGCACGACATACAGCCCCGCATGACACGACGCCTTGCGATAGCCCTCGTCCAGTTCGAGCCAACACGCCGCCAGCCCGTTGGCGACCGCCGCATTGCGCCGGTCAGTGCGCGAACGGCCACCACGGAACACCGTCGCCTCGGCATCCGCGCGCCGATCGAGAACCATTGCATGGAATCTGGCAACTTCAGGCTCGCTGCCGGCGGCGACGATCGCACCGAAGTCATCCGCCAATACCGCGGCCGCGCGCGCCAGGATCTGCGGTGGGATGCGATCCGGCGAAAGTCCCGCCGCCCAATCGGTCAATATCCGCAGACCACCTTGCGCGGCTGCTCGATCATCCTGCATGCGAAGCGTCTCCTTGCTGGCCGGTGCGATCGTGGCTCCGGTCGATTTTCATCTTGATGTGGCGCCCCGCGGTGATCGGCGGGTAGCGCGGCGTTTCTCCCTGCGCCAGACAGGAACCGATGCAGGCAACCCGCGCGTCGTAATCCGGATGCACGAAAAAGCCGATCGACTGACGCTCGCTGGTCGCCATGCTGAGACCTGGCGGGTTGACGACGCGATGCAAAGTCGAGCGCCAGCGATCGTTGGTCCAACGTGCCATCAGGTCGCCGATATTGATGACCACTTCGCCAGGCCGTGCCGTGACCGGCGTCCAACTGCCATCGGCAGCGCGGGCTTCGAGACCACCAAGCGCGTCGGTCATCGCCAGTATCGTCATCGCGCCGAAATCGGTGTGGGCGCCGGCGCGCAACTGTCCAGGCTGCGGCGGTTCGTGCTGCGGCGGATAGTAGTGACAAGCCATGATGCTGAAGTGCCGTTGCATCTTGCCGGCGAAAAAATCATCCGGCAACGCGAGTGCGCATGCGAAGACGCGGAACAAGTCTGATGTCAATTGCTCAAACGCGTGATAGAGCGCGATGAGCATGGCATCGATTCCCGCGGGAACATTTGGCAGGATGTTGGCGGCGTAGGCCGATTGGGCTTCGGCCAGATCGGCGAAGTATGCGCTATTGTCGTCGATTGGGCCGACAAAAACGGACTCGCGCAGATCGGGTGGCGCATCCTGTCCCGTTGTGCGCGCGAGGTTCCGCGTCGCCAGGCCGTGATAGCCCCGCTGCTGGCCTTTGGTCGCAGGCGTGAACTGCGCCTTTGTCTCCTGTGGCAGGTGGAAGAACGCTTGCGATGCGGCGAACGCACGCCGCAGCAGATCATTGGGCAAAGCGCTGCCCGATACGATGATGAAGCCGATCTCTTCGCAGGCACGAGCGACCTGACGCGCTACGCCGTCACGGTCCGTTCCATCCAGAAAGCGATCCAGGTCGATGGTTTGGATGGCCATCGCGTCTCCTTTCATCATGTCGGATGCGCCGACGAAATCGACGCATCGACCACATGCTGATATGCGACATCGTGTCCGAGCAAACCGCCGGATACCAGGGCCGCCTTCAGCCGCAGGAAACTCGCCAGGGGCAGCTCGGGGGTCGATGCCCATAGATTTGCGTCGCGATAGGCCGTGATAATGCGAGCGATTACAGCGGCGTCGAGATCGGGCAGCCAGGCGGCGATGGCATCGGCGATCGCGGCCGGTGGTGTGGCATGGAATGCCAACTGTGCGGCCGCGAGACCGGACACCAGCCTGCGACACGCAACACGGTTGGCCACGATGTAGCTGCGCAATGCATAAAAGGTCGAGTAGGCGATATCGCCGCGCTGCGAGAATTGATGCCAGACATGCCCGTCACCGGATTGGACCAGGCGATCGGCCCAGGGCTCCAGCACCTGGATCACGTCAACCTCGTTGCGCAGGAATGCCCTGACTGTTTCCGCCATCGGGCGGTCCGGCAGCGTCCGTACGCTCGACGGCGGCACGCCAGCGCGAGCGAGATCATCTTGCAACGTGAGCCACGGTGTCGGGACTTCGCACGCGACCGCGACACGGTATTCTGGCAGCTCCTGGAAACGGAACGTCGGGTTCGGCCGGCGTCCGACAAGGATGAATGGATCGCGCGCCACGACCTGCGCGAAGCAGGTCAGTTCGCACGCTGCGTCCGCCTGATGGTGTTGCAGTACGCGCATCGGACCACCCCAGGACACATCGGCCTGATGCTCCAGCAGCATGTGGCCAGTGCGCGAGGGATCGGGTGACGTGATACACTCCACCGTCAGCCCGGCGCGTGCAAAAAAATCGCCGTTCAGCGCGAAGTAGAATGGTGCGTAGACGATGGTGCGCATGTTCTCGCACAGGCGCAGCTTGATATCCGGCATCAATGCTTCCCCGACCGCACGCAGGCATCCATTCCATGTCCTTTGCCGGTTCGCAACCGGCTGATGGTTGCGAGCCGCCATGTCCGGTGGGAAGCTTGGCTGATGACAGGGAGGATGGCATGAAGCTGCCGCATCATGAACGCTACGGCTACAGCCCAATCCATAAGCGGCCGGTGTATGAGTGGCCGAATGGCGGGCGGATTGCCTTCACGCTGTGCAACAACATCGAGCAATTTGCTTTTCGCGCGGGATTGGGTGGCGACAGTGCCGTGCAGAATGCGCCGCAGACGCAGCGCAATTACGCCTGGCGGGAATACGGCAACCGTGTTGGCATTTGGGCGTATTTCGACCTGCTGGATGAATACGATCTGCCCGCGTCGCACAACATCAATTCGGCGGTGCTGGAAGCGTGCCCGGACCTGGTGGAACGGCTCAATCAGCGCGGCGACGAATACATCGCGCATGGCCGGACCAATGCGGAACGTCAGGATGTACTTTGGGAGGAGGACGAGGCGCGACTGATCGCGGAATGCACCGAGGTGCTGACGCGGCTTTCCGGCAAGCGTCCAACCGGCTGGATGGGTCCCTATGTCGCGCAGAGCCGCGTCACGCTCGATCTTTTGCAGGAAGCCGGTTACGAGTATGTACTGGACTGGCCGGCGGATGATCAACCGTTCTGGATGCGCACCCGCGCGGGACGCATCATGTCGGTGCCTTATCCGCTGGAGCTGAATGACATCCCGGCCATGGTTTCGCGTCAGCAATCGGCACGCGATTTCGAAGACATGATTTGCGATCAGTTCGACGAGATGCTGCGGCGGTCGGAGAAGTATCCGCTGGTGTTCGCTGTGTCGCTGCATCCGTTCGTCATTGGCCAGCCGTTTCGCATGCAGGTGCTGCGCCGCGCGCTGGACTACGTGCTGCGAAAGCGCGAGAAGCTGTGGATCACGGTGCCCGGCGAGATCGCGCGATATTGCGCCAGCCTGCCGGCCGGCACGGTGCCGGACTGCTGACGCGGCTGCCCGTCAGAACCACGCCCATAGGTCGGGCTCGGCCGCCAGTTGTTCGGACGTGCCATCGAAAACGATAGAGCCTGACTTCAGGATCACCGCCCGGTCCACCGCCTTCAACGTGACCGGCACATTCTGCTCCACGATGACGATGGCGGTGCCCATCGACTGGTTGATGCTCTGGAGGCCGCGCAGCACGTTGGCCGCGATGATCGGCGCCAGGCCGGTGGTCGGCTCGTCGAGCAGCAGGATCGCAGGTTTGGTCATCAGCGCCATGCCGAGTGCCAGCATCTGCTGCTGACCGCCGCTGAGCGAGCCGGCAACCTGCCGCCGACGCTCGCTGAGGATCGGGAACAACTCGAAGACTTGCGTGATCGCCCGAGGCTCATGCAGCAATCCAGCGATCGACAGGTTCTGCTCTACCGAGAGCTCGCGAAATACATTGTGGCCCTGAGGCACGAATCCGATGCCGCGCCGCACGTTGCGGAATACTTGACCGGGGATGATAAGCTCGCCGCGAAACCGTACTTCACCGGTCATTGAATCGTGGTCGCCCACAGCGCATTTCAGCAGCGTGGTCTTGCCGGCGCCGTTGTGACCGAACACGGCGAGCCGCTCACCGGCAGCGACCTGCAACGTCACGCCCTTCAATGCGACCAAGCCGGCGTAGGACGCACCGACATTGCTGAATTCGAGCATCGGCCGCCTATACGCCGAAATAGAGTTCGGCAAGCACGCTGCTGGCGAGCAATTCTTCGACAGTGCCTGCCTGTATGATGCGTCCGTTGGCCATGAACACGGCGCTCGTGCACAGATCCTTGATGAAGGAGATATTATGTTCAACCACGCAGACGGCGCGACCGTTGGCGGCTTCCTCCCGCACAACACTCTGCATGGTTTCGTAAGCATGGCCCTCGACACCCGCCATCGGTTCGTCGAGCAGCAGGCATTCGCCACCATGCATCAAGGCGCGGGCAAGCCCGATCAGCTTCTGTTGGCCGAACGGCAATTCGCTGACGAGCTTGTCCGCCATGTCCCCCAATCCCAGGCGTCGCAGTATGGATTGACCGCGCTCTCGCAACGCCGCCTGTTCGCGACGCATCGCGCGAGGCGAGAGCAGGACCTGGAGCAGATTTTCACCGCCATAAATGCGCGGTGCGACGGTAAGATTCTCAATGACCGTCATGGTGTGGAACAGCCGCATATGCTGCCAGGTGCGCGAAATGCCGGCTCGCGCCCGGCGATAAAGCGGCATGCCGTCGATGCGCTGGCCGGCGAGAAAGATGCTGCCTGCATCCAGCGCGACGACTCCGGAGATCAGGTTGAACAGCGATGTCTTGCCGGCGCCGTTCGGGCCGATCAAACCCAGGATGTCTCCTTGGCCGATGGCCAGATTGATATCCTGCGCCACGACGATGCCGCCAAAGCGTTTGTGGACGCCTTCGAGCCGGATCACTTCGGTCATGTGTGCGGCCGGCGTGCGGCGATGATGCCCTGCGGGCGCAACAGGATGAACAACAGCACCAGCACGCAGAACAGGATGCCTTGAAATGGCGCCATGATACTGGGCGGCAGTTGCAGGAACGTGATTGCCTGCGGCAGGCCCAGCAGCAGGAATGTGCCGATCACCGGCCCTAGCGCGGTGCCCATGCCGCCGATCACCACCATAGTCAGGATGGCGGCGGATTGCAGCACATCGAACTGCGATGGGCTGAGATACTGGTAGTAAAAAGCGTAGACCCCGCCTGCCAGTCCGGCGAGACCGGAACCAACCGCAAGAATCACGACCTTGATCCGGGTGACGTTGCGTCCCAGCGCCAGCAGCGCGAGTTCATCGTCGCGCATGGCCGTGATGATGGCGCCGTACGGTCCGCGCACGATCCAACGGATCAGCAGCACGACCACCACGCCAAGGCCCAGCGATATCGCGGCGAACACTGCGGCGCGCGAGGGGCCGGTGATTGCCGGCGGTATGTCGCTGAGTCCCGCGTCGCCGCCGGTGAATTCCACATTCTTGATGATCTGCAACAAGCCGAGTTGAAAGCCGATGCTTGCGATCAGCAGGTAATCGCCGGCGACACGGATCGCCGGAAGCGACATGGCAACGGATGCGAGCGCGGCCAGTACGCCTCCCGCCAGGATGGCCGGGATTGCCGGAACATGCCAGACAATTGCCATCAAACCGGCCGTGTATGCACCGATGGCATAGAAGATTGGGTGCGCGATGCTGATAAGCCCGCCATAGCCGATGATCAGGTCGAAGCTTGAACTTAGCACCAGGTAGATGCCGGCAAGCACGAGAATCGAATTGATGTAGTTCACCCGAGCTACACCTTCGCCTGTGCAGGACCTGGTGATCGGGCGGCGCGCCTGGCTCGGAAGTCCGGCAGGCGAAAGCCGCGCGGGAACAGCACGATGACGACGAACAGAAAGCCGTAGAGCACCAGCCCCTGCCATTTCGAGGCAATTACCAGCACGCTGTAGCTTTGCACCAAAGCCAGCACGACGGCCGCGGCCGCGGCGGCGAACAATCGCCCCATGCCGCCCAGCAACGTGCCGATCACCGCGAACAGCATCAGATCGTTGGGCGTGGTCGGCAGCACGCCTGCGCGCGTTCCGAACAAATACATGCCCTCACACGAGAACACGGCGGCAATTGCGAACGCGACAAGGTAGGCACGCTGAGCGCTGATGCCATACAATTCCGCCAGTCGCCCATTATCGGCGACCGCCAGCAGGAACTGGCCCTCGCGGTGGAATTGCAGGAATAGCCACAGCGCGATCAGTGACACCGCCGTCACCGCAATCGCCGTAAGGTCCCAATTGGTCACCGCGATGCCGTGTATGATGCGAACCGGCGACAGAATGCTGGGGAACAGCGTCACGGGTTCTGTACCGAACAGGAACATCAGGATATAGGCAATGAGTTCGGAAAATATCAGCGTGAAGATAAAGAACATCAGGTTGGAGGAATGGCGGCGGCGCAACGTTCGCAGGCCATAGAACTCGACCAGCAGGCCTGCCGATGCCGTCACCGCCACGCCGATGACGAATGCCGCCCAGGTTGGCCATTCCAGCAGGTTGATGACGGTATACATCGCGTAGAATGCGATGCCCATCATGCCGGCCTGGGCGAAGTTCCACAGTTGCACCACTTTGACGATCAGGGCGAAAGCGATCGTGAACAGCACATAATAGGCCGCGTTGGCAAAGCCCGTCCAAAATATCTGGGCGAGAATCGGCAGCATGGCGTCGGCTCGGATTCTAGGAGAGCGTCGCCAGCGGCACGAATGCTCCGTCCTTGACGGTGAGCAGATAGACCGGCTTGTCCACCGTGTGGTCCGGGTTGACCACCAGCTTCCCCGTCATCGGCAAATCGAATTCGCGGATCTCGACCAGGCCCTTACGAAAATTCTCGCCACTGACCGGAAGGTTGTTCTTGTCCAGCCACGCGTAGATTGTCGCGACGATGTAGGGATAGTCATACAGATACTGGGTGTAGGGCAGACCGTTCGGCGCCCGTCCCATCTCCTTTTTCCACCGCTCGATGAATGCCGCGACATTGGGATTGTCACCCGGTCCCGGCGCCACCGAGGTGACGATAAAGCCTTCCGCGGCAGCCCCGAGTTGCTTGATCAGCTGCGGATTGTATCCGGCGGAGTAGCTGGTGACCCGCTGCGTCAGCCCGAGCTGCCGCATTTGCGCGATGACCTGCGGTATGTCGGGGGTCAGGCCCTGGATATGGATGATTTCGGGATCGGCCACGCGCACTTTCAATAGCATGCCGGTGAAGTCGGTTGCTGTCGGATCGTACGCCTCGTAAGCCACGATCTTGCCGCCGACCTGGGTGAACACATCGCGGAACACCCGTCCGCCTTCCAGGCCGCTCTCGTTGTTGATGTAAAGCACGGCCGCGTTACGTTTGCCGAGTGTGTTGTAAACATACTTTGCCAGTGCCGTAACATCGACATTGGCGAGCGGGTAGGTCGTGTACACGTAATCGCCCAGGTGCGCGATTTTCGTCGAACTGGCGCCGATCGATAGCGCCAGCGTGGTGTCGCGTGTCGCAACCGGCGCAGTTGCCTGCACGACCGAGCTCCATGCCACGGCGATCACCGGCACCTTGTCGACGCCGATCAAATGGTTGAACGCATTGATGCCGGTTTGCGGATCGGCCTGGGTATCCTGGACGATCATCTCCAGGGGCTGGCCGTTGACGCCACCCTTCTTGTTGATGTCATCGGCGCCCCATTGCGCGGCACGCACCTGATCCGTACCAAACAGCGCCTGCGATCCCGTAAGCGGCAAGGCAACGCCGAGGCGGAGTTTAGGCTTGTCCTGTGCGATGGCAGGTGCCGCGGTGGCGAGCGCGCCGGCGATTGCCGTTGCGAGCAGTGTTCGTCGCCTGACATTCGTTGGTATAGTGTCGTCCATGGTTTGCATTCCCCCGGATTGCGAAATTTGCTGCCCGCATCCGCGATAGTGATCGCCATTGCTGGCCTGTCAACCGAACCTGCGCGCCGTGGTCCGATCCGGCGGGACGCGACAACGCGCCGGTTCGCGGCCTCGGCCGGCCGGTCCGGCTTGTCAGACGCCAAGAACCCGCACACCCTGCCTCAGAAGGGCCGCCGATAAGGGCGCCAAATACGAAGTCGGCGAAGGCTGAAGGGATATCGGGCAAACCAGACCCGGACGAGAGGAAAATCATGCTTGAGTACCGAAGGCTTCAGGGATTCGACCGAACACCTGAGCGACGGGGACACCCTGCGGGCCCGAATGGCTGAGGACGGTTATCTGTTCCTGCGCGGCCTGTTGCCACGGGATGCGATCCTCGATGTGCGTGTTCGGCTTCTGAACAAGGCGATGGAGGGCGGGTGGCTGGCCTCGGATTCGCCCGTCGCGGTCGGTGTCGCCGATCCTGCCGCGGCCTGCAAGGACCCTGAACCGCGCTATATGTCCGTGTTTCGCCGTCTCTGGTCGGACGAAGCGCTGCATCGCCTGCGTATCGCTCCCCGGGTCATTGCGCTGTTTGATCGGATCTTCGGTGAGCGTGCCCTGGCGCATCCGATGTTTGTTCAACGCAACATTTTTCCCCAGTCGGATGTGTTCGACTTCACCACCGGCAGTCATCAGGATCGCGTCCATATCGGCGGAGCAACCAGTTACGCGATGTGGGTGCCGCTGGGAGACTGCCCGCGCGAGATGGGCACTCTGGCGGTCGCGGCGGGATCCCATACCACGGGTATCCTGCCGACCAAGGTTGGCTCGGGCGCGGGAGGCATGGATATCGCGGTGCCGATTCCGGGCACCTGGGTCACCGGCGACTTCGAGGCGGGCGATGCTCTGATCTTCCAGGATGTGACGGTGCACAAGGCGCTGCCGAATTGGACGCGGTCGATCCGGATGTCGTTCGATGCGCGGTATCAGAAGCTCAGTGAGCCGATGGCGGATGTGAACCTGAAGCCATACGCCGGCTGTGGGTCCTGGGACGAGGTCTACGCCGATTGGTCGAGCAATGAGGGCCAGTATTACTGGGAGGATCTGCCGATCGCAATCGTGCCGCTGGATCGGTCGCATTACGAGCGGCGCGACGCAATGGCGTTTGAAATGGCGGAAGCCGGGGATCGCGGGGCGAGGGACGCGATCCTGCGAATCGTCCAGCGTGATCCACTGCCAGAGAAGCGCCAACGCGCAGAGAAACTGTTGGCACAGTTGGACGCAGGCTGACGACAAAGCGGGTAATCCGTTGCCGGCCGGTGCAACAGACGAGAACTCGGTAATAAGGGAGAGAGTGTCATGAAGGTTGTCACGTTGAAGACTATCCCCGAAGTCCCCGCGCCGGGCGCGTCCGAACCGACGGATGGATATTCCGGCCCCGTGCATCGCACCCGCCAGACCATCATCGAGCCCGGGGAGTCGGCGAATTTCAATTGCAGCATTGTGAACTTCAGCCAGGGATGCAACACGGGCTGGCATGTTCACGATTGCGATCAGATCCTGATCGTCACCTCGGGCAGCGGGTGGGTCGCCACCGAAACCGAGCGGCTTGAGATCAAGGTCGGCGACGTCGCGCACGTCAAGGCGGGTGAGCGGCACTGGCACGGCGCCAAAGCCGACACCACGATGGGTCACATCACCATCACTCTGGCGAGCGGTAAGGCCACCTGGGGCTGATTCAGAGCCGCCATCAGCGGCCGGGATACCAGCCTGCCTCGGTGGCGAACCGTTCGTAGAACTCCGGTTCATAGGCGTGGTCGGGGTCTTCGCGCACCATGCGGTCGATGACGTGCGCGTCGGGCCCGACCAGGATGCGGAGCCGGTCAGCCCTGACCCCGTCCAGGATGATCGTCGCCGCCTCGGCCGCGCTGGTCGGTGCGTCGGTGACGAAGCGGCGGGCGCGCTCGGTGTGCATGCGTTCGATATCGGCGTCGGAATATTTCGCCGGATCCCGGCCCATGGAGATGAGTTGGGCGCGGATCTGCGCGATCTGCGCGGCGTTCAGCCCATCTGCGTCGGTTTGGGTCTGCACCTTGAGCGAGTTGTCGCGAATGCCCGTGCCGATGTGTCCCGGCATCACGACGGACACCTTGATGTGCGGTGCATTCATCCGGAAATCGGCAATCAGCGCCTCGGTGAAGCCCTTCACCGCGAACTTCGCCGCTGAATAGGCGGTATGCGGCGTGTCGGGTCCGACCGAGGCCCAGAACCCGTTCATGCTGCTGGTGTTGACCACGTGCGCCTCATCCGCGGCGCGCAGCATTGGCAGGAAGGCGCGCGTGTTCAGATAGACGCCGCCCCAGCAAATGTTGAAGGTGCGTTCCCATTCGGCGCGCTCGGTGACGATCATGCTGCCGCCGCCACTGATCCCGGCGTTGTTGAACAGCAGGTGAATGCGATCGGTGGCGTGCTGGGCTGCAACCTCGTCACGGAAACGCAGCACGTCGGCTTCATTGGAGACGTCGGCGACGTGCGACGTGACGCGCAGACCCTGGGGCAGGCCGGCCGCCTCGCATAAACGCTGGGTTTCAGCCATGCCGCGAGCGGACACATCGCACATCGCGATGGCGCAGCCCTCGGCCACCAGTTGACGCACGAGTTCGCGGCCCATCCCGGAGCCGCCGCCGGTCACCACGGCGATCTTGCCGGAGAAGTCTTTCATTGGATTTCCTCCCTCGCGGTCGCGCCGCCGGCGATCGGGTCCGGCGGGTCGATCCGTGCCGTATACCGCGCGACGAACCGATAGGCACGTTTCGTCGTCCTGTCTGACGACTGCAAGTTGCCCGGCTCGGCGCGGATATGGGACTGCGAGGAAACAAGTGCCTCAGCCAGACGGGGCGGCATAGTAACGTGTCATGATCGGCGCGCCCGCGGACAGGCTCCGGCCGGCCACCACGACTTTGCAGATCGCAACAAAGAAAGTCGTGGGTCACCGGCCCAAGCCCGGTGATGACACGTCGGGCCAGCGGCGTGCGCTTGATGCTCAGGGGCGGGCGAAGGATACTCGGCGGTATGCGGAACCGCACCCGGGCTCCGCATCTTACGAGGAAACGGGCATCCGAAAGCAACAGGAGTCCGCATGGCGACGATAGCGATCGAGACGGCAGGCTCACTGGATCAGGCGACGCTCGACGCCTTGCGTGAAGGCATCGCCGGCGTGCTGGCAGAGCAAAGCGGCAGCACGGGACTGCACGCGTTCATCGACGGCAAGAATTCGCTCGATCGGGAACTATGGTCCCAGGCCGCGTCCCTCGGGTGGCTTGGTTTTGGCGTTCCGGAGCAATACGGCGGGCTCGGCCTTGGCGCGCATGGCCTCGCCATCCTGCACACCGAGCTTGGACGGCAGGCCGCGCCGGGTCCGTACATCGCCACGCTCTCGGCAGCGCAGGCGATTGTCGAACATGGCACGGAAACGGCCCGGATGGCGTGGCTGCCGCGCATCGCGGCCGGTGAGATCAGCGCGGCCATCCCGGCTGCCCCCGGCGCTGCGTGCCTGACATGGTCTGGCGCGGGCGTGTCGGGCACGCTGCGCTGCCTGGGCGCGCGCGATGCCGCGTTCGTCCTCGCGCCCACCGGCGACGCCTGGGTCATCGTCGAACTCGCCGGGGCCGAAGTCAGCGCGACACCGATGTGGGACCGCACGCGAGAGGTGATCGATATTCACCTGCGCGACGCGAAGCCCTCCGCGGTTCTGGAAGACCGCGAGGGTACTAGCCTGGCGCTGCTTCGCGCCATGGCACTTGCCATCGCGGCGGACAGTTGCGGCGCTGCGCGTTCCGTCACGGAACGAACCATCGCCTACATGAAGACGCGCGAGCAATTCGGACAGCCGATCGCCGGGTTCCAGGCGCTGAAGCATCGCGCCGCCGACCTCGCCACCAAGCTGGCGGTGATGGATGAGATGGTGGCGCACGCCGTCCTCCGGACCGCGACGGACGAGCCCGACGCGGATATCTGGGCATCGCTTGCCAAGGCCGAAGTGACCGAGATGTTTGTCTTCATCGCCACCGACTGCGTGCAACTGCACGGTGGCGTGGGTTTCACCTGGGACTACGATCCGCAGATCTACCTCAAGCGCGCACGGCTGAATGAAGTGCTGGTCATGGCGAACCCCGCCCTGCGCGATCGAGCCGCCGCCGGGCTGGCCGCGATGACACGCGCCGGACGTTCCGCGTTGGAGCTGGGCCTATGAAAATCCTCGACGCACAAAACGATCTGCCGGCGTTCCGTCAGGCCATTCGCGACTGGTTGGCCGAGGTCGTGCCGCCCGACTGGAAGGCCCGGATGGTACGCGCCTCCAATGAGGAATTCATCGCCTTCCAACGCTGGTGGATGGGGGAACGGAGCAAGGTTGGCCTCGCCATTCCGCACTGGCCGAAAGAGTACGGCGGCGCCGGGCTGACGTTACGGCACCTGATCGTCATCGCCGATGAGATGGCGCGGGCGGACGCACCGCAGGCGCGCTTGTTCACCATTTCGCTGATCCATCTCCCCGGCACGCTGTTCCCGCACGGGACGGAGGCGCAGAAGCGACGCTACCTGGCCGGCGTGGCCAAGGGCGATGTCTGGTGCCAGGGATTCTCCGAGCCGAACTCGGGGTCCGACCTGGCGTCGTTGCGCACCCGGGCGGTTCGCGACGGCGATCATTACGTGATCAACGGGCAGAAGATCTGGTCGTCGAATTCGATGTACGCCGACCACTGCATCTTGCTGACACGGACCGATCCGGAGGCGCAAAAGCATCGCGGCATCAGCTATTTCATCATGGATATGCGGTCGCCCGGCGTCGAGGTGCGGCCGATCCGGCAGGCCAACGGCCGCTCCGAGTTCGGCGAGATCTTCCTGACGAATGTGCGGATCCCCGCTGAAAACATGATCGGGCGCGAGAACAACGGCTGGCGGGTCGCGCAGGCGACCCTGGCATCGGAGCGTGGCGTGATCGCGTTCGAAGGCGCGGAACGTCAGCGTTATGAGGTCGAAGCGTTCTACCGCCGGGCGTTGGAAAGTGACGCGGCCTGGCTACGGGACGATCAGCTCCGCCGCGAGTTCATGGGCTTTCTCGCGGAGATGCAAGCTGGGCGGAGGCTGCTGCGGCGCGTGCTCGAGGAGAGCGAATCGCCCGAGGCCTCGGCGAGCGTCCTGCCGTCGATCGTCAAACTGTCAGCCACCGTGCTGCGGCAACGGATCTGCTCTTTTATGACTCGGATCGCGGGAGTCGAAGGCCAGGAATTCGCCATGCTCGCAGAGCACCCGTTCGGCAGCCCGATGTTCGATTTCCTGAGTGCGTTCTCCGGAACGATCGCCGGCGGCACGAACGAAATCCAACGCAACATTGTCGCGGAGCGTGGCCTCGGCATGCCGCGGGTGTGACGCCAGGCGACGCGATTTCCCCCTGTCATTGCGAGGCGCGCGGGCCGAAGCCACGCGCCTCGCAAGAACTCAAAGCCCCGGCAGGTCCGGTGGCGGGTAGTAGGGCCGGTCGCCCAGAGCCTGCACGCGGTCCCAGAACTCGGGACCGGCAGCCAGGCCCGTCTCGTTCTTGTCCGCGGCTTGTCGCCAGATGTTCCAGGACTCCGGATGCAGCCGACTGGCCTCGGCCAGAAACACGCTGGACTCCTCCGGCCGCCCATTCCGGCGCAGCCAGATGCCAAGCCGGAAATTGGCATCCGCGAGCGCCATGTCAGGCGTGATGCGCGGCTGTTTCCGTCTGGCGTGGTCCGCATCCAGTGCGTGGCGCCCGGTCCGGACCCAATCCCGGACTGCGTCCAAATAAGCGCTGCGCGCAGCGGCGCGGGCTGCCTGGTCTTCCGGCGACAGAGTGCGTGTCGCTGGATCCATGCGGCGGAAGTGATCCGTCGATCCGGCAGTCTCCGCCGGACGGACAATGTGTCCGGCCTCGTCGATCCAGACGCATTGCGGCACGTTGACCATGCCATAGAGCGCTGCGACGCGGTGATCGACGTCGATCAGGCACGGATAGGCCGGATGGGCCTGTGCGATCCAGGGGCGGGCCGCGTCTGCTCCGCCGCTCTCTTCGGCGACCGCGACGATGGTGAAATTCTCTGTGTTGAGGCTGTCGAACAGGTGCTGCCACACGGGCAAGTCATTTCGGCAGCCTCACCAGGAGGCCCAGGTCGTGAGGAAGACCTTCTTGCCGCGGAATGCGGAGAGGGTGTGTGGCACGCCGGCCAGGTCAGGCAAGGTGAAATCGGGTGCCTCAAGCCCGGAGAGGGCGTTGGCGCGGCTCTCGGCGGCCGTTCCGAGCACCCAGACATTGCCAGGCCGATCGGACACCACGGGATGGCCAAGCTTGCGCCAGAACGTGGCGATGTCGACATTGCCGTCGTGCCGAGCGTCACCCATCAGGGGTACGCAAAGGTCATCGCGGCACATGCCCTCGGGTTTCAGTGTCCACCCGGTGACCTCCTCCGCGTCCGCGGGTGATGCGCACAGACCGTTGGTTGCCTCGATCGTGAATTCACCGCTGTCCGTCAGGACGACTGCCATGTCCGCTGCCTTTTCGGTTGCTTGCGATCGGGACGGTCGCATGTTTTTGGCCGTCTGCCAAAAACCGGTGGTGCAGCATGATGATCCGGCGAGACGGTCGTGTTCGGACTTTAATACCAACCCGCAAATCGATTGACGTACGGCACGAACCGCCTCCAACCGTCATGGCCGGCCATGACGGTTGGAGACGGTCCGTGCGAAGCGGTCGAGAGTCAATTGTTCGGCGGATTGGTATAACGCTTCGCTCGCAATGACAGCGTTGGCCGCAGGCTCGAAGCGCCAGGAGCACTGCACCAGTCACGGTGCGGCGAACCGCTATGGATTCTGATCCCAGTCGGGATCGGTGCTTGGGACCAACGGGTTATCCTTTGAAACAAGCAAACCCTTGCCCGGAATGAAATTCACTTCCAGCCGGATGCCATCAGGATCCTCGAAGACAAAGAAGTAATAGCCCGGCGCGAAGTCGCCCTCCATGGGGCCGCGATCGATAATGCCGCCGATCGCACGCACCTTGTCCGCCGCCGCGTCAACATCCTCGCGCGACCGGGCCCTCAGGCAAAGATGGTGCAAGCCCACACGGTTCTGGACAAATCGCTCGTTCACATGCTCTGGCGCGCAACGCTGGATTCCGATCGCAGTGCGTCCACCCACGTGGTAGAGAAAATTGTTGCCGTCGTAGACTTTCGTCATGCCCAGGAAAGGCAACAATTCGGCATAGAATGCGCGCGCCTTTTCCCACTGGCTGACGGTCAAAATCACGTGCGCCAAGCCGTTGACTTCAATCATGCATCATCGCCCCTCCCCAAGCACTGCTCCGTCGCCACCGCTAAACCGTTCGGGCGAACAGCCGCCCATATCCAGGCCGTTGCACACTGACGCCAGCGGCACGCAACGCGGCCCACATCATCGCGGAGGCGGCGGAGATCACCGGCTTGCCCAGGTCGTCCTCCAGCGCCTGAATGATCGCCAGCGTCGGCATCCCGGTGCCGCTTAGAAAGACAGCTTCTGCTTCACCCCGATCAGCCTGTTTGCCAACCGCGTAGGCACGGGCCGGTGTTTCCTCATAAATGTTCTGGACCCCCTGAAGCCGCGCCATCCCGACGACGTCGAAACCGTGTGCGGTGAGATGTGTGCGACCTCGCTCCGTCAGTTCTTCGTCGTACGGCGTGGCATAGGCGATCCGCCGAACACCGAGGCAATGCAGCGCCGCCACCACGCCGCCAAACGCAGTGACGAACCGGGCACCCGACGAGGCTTCCAGCCGGTGGACCAGTGCATGCTCTGCCTCACGGCCAAGCGAATAGCTGGTCGCGGTGTGGGCGAGAACGATGGATTGGGGAGAAATCATCGCCATCAGACGCGTGGCCTCGTCCAGGCTGGCGATCTGGCTACGGGTCCGTTCGTCCTGACCGGTATGGGTTCCGGCAGAGCCGCTGGCCGACATGCGCGTAAAGTGAACCGAGACGCCTGCTGGAGCGAGTTCGATCATCTCCGGTTCCACCGTCGGATTGCCCGGTGGCACCAGGAACCCGATCCGCGCTCTCCATCCAGTCATTCCGAGCAATCTCCGATGATCGCCAAACTTCTATGCTGCGCCACGGTGACTGAACGTTCACGGCCCACTTCGCAGCGACGCGGCCAACGCTTGACCACGGTGCCTGGCCCGTGGGTAATCCACCGGGACCGCGTTTTCGCGGCGCAGGAGATACACCATGCCCACTGTCCATCCGCAGGTCCAGAAGGCCCGCAATCTCATGCCCCTGATCGCTGCGGCCTCGGCGGAGAACGACGAAATCCGGGAACTCACAAAACCGGTCGTCAAGGCCCTGATCGATGGCGGGTTCTTCACCATGCTGAAGACCAAATCCGTTGGCGGGATGGAGCTGAAACCCTCGATCTTCGCCCAGGTGACCGAGGCAATGGCCAGCGCGGACGGATCGACCGGGTGGGTGGTGTGTCAAAGCAACGGGTGTTCCACCACCAGCGCGTATCTCGATCCGAACATTGCCCGGGAGATTTTCGGAAGGCCGGACGGGATCGTCGCCTGGGGACCGCCCGGTTCGCCATATGAGGCGACACCGGTCGAGGGCGGCTACCGCATCACCGGAAAATGGCGCTTCATGAGCGGCAGTCAGAATGCCACCTGGCTCGGTGCGCATCTGCGGGTCGCGGGCACCAAGGAAACGAAGACCTTCCTGTATCCCAAATCGAGCGCCACGTTCCACGATATCTGGCACACGCTGGGACTGCGCGGCACCGCCAGCAACGAATATTCCGTCGATAATCTGTTCATTCCGCACGAACGGGCCATCTATCGCGATGCTCCGCGCGACCGCCGGAGCGACAGCCCGCTGTATCGTTTCACCAGCAACCAGCTCTATTCGATCGGGTTCGGCGGCGTCGCGCTTGGCATCGCACGGGGGACGATGGACGCGTTTTTGACGCTACCGCGGGAAAAGACCCGACGCGGCGCGGGCAAGCCGATGGTGGAGAACAACGTCGTCCAGTCGCACGTGGCGCAGTCCGAGGCGCGATGGCGTTCCGCCCGCTATTTCCTGCATGCGGCGGCGGACGAGGCACTGGAAACGATCGAGGAACGCGGCGAAATGGAAGCCGATCAGCGCGCCCGCCTGCGCCTCGCCTCCACCTGGGCGATTCAATCGTCGCGTGAGATTGTGAACACCTTGTATCATGACTGTGGCTCGATGGCGGTGTTCGAAGAAAATCCGTTCGAACGCCGCCTGCGCGACATCCATACGGTGGCGCAACAGGGCCAGGGGCGGATATTGCACTACGAGACGGTGGGCCAGGTCTTGCTTGGGCTTGTGCCGGAGAACATTTACTGACTGCTGAGTAAAACCAACCCAGCGCTTGACGCACCCAATTGTATGGTTGACCATACATTAGCAAGCAATGGGAGCGAGGCATGCACCGGCAGGGCACCGATCGGGACAGCATGGATCGGGCGACGGCAAGGGAAATCATCGCGCACAGCATGATCCCGACCGAGAGTGGCAGCTACATGGGCGGCCTGGAGGACCAGCCGATCCTGGCGCAGTCGCATGGCTCGATCGTCATCGACACCGACGGCAAGCAGTATCTCGACTTCCAGTCGGGCCAGATGGGCGCCGCGCTCGGTCACCAGCACCCCCGCATGGTCAAACGCATCACCGAAACGATGCAGACGATGTTGCATGCCACCAACACCATGCCCAACGTGCCGCGATTGCGCCTGCACGCGAAGCTGTCGCAGGTGCTGCC
>CAVXNH010000092.1:0-6074 GCA_963762885.1 uncultured Alphaproteobacteria bacterium | reverse complement strand
TTCGTCGGTATCCGGCGGCAGTTCGATCGTGAGCTTGCGCATCGCCGAGGGCGGTTTGCAGTCGGCGAGGGCGCCAGCTGCGGCCAGCGCGTCGTTAAAACGTCGGCGAAGGGCATCGCCGCGATGCGCTCGGCCGTGTTGCTCGCGGCTAACTGGGCAGCAAACTGCCGCTCGGCCGCTTGCCGCTGCCGCGGCGAGACGGCCAGCATCTGCGCCGTGGCCACGAAGGCAGCAGCGAGCAGGCACATGGCAACCAAGGTCTCCATCATGGTCGTACTGCGGCGTGGACGGCTCATGACAGTTTCCCGATGAGCTCAACCAGCGGCATGAAGGATCCCAGCGCCACGAGAAACACCACGCCGGCGATGAGCACGATCGCAATGGGAAAGCCGTATGTGTTCAGGGTCGCCATGCGAGCCGTAAAGCGACGCACCTGCCGGTCCGCCATTTCGCCGACGCCCAGCCCAAGTTGTCGATCTTCTCGGCCGCCTTGAGCACCGCCACCTCGACCGGTCCGACAAGCCCAAACTTCTGCAGGCTGTCGCACCAGTTCGCCCCGCTTGTCACCATGTCGTTGGCACGCCGCAATCGACGGCGCACGTGTGGTTGTGGGTAGTGCGAGGCCAGAGAGGCAATTGCCAGGGACAGTGGCTGCCGCTCGTCGACTGCCAGCCGCAGCGCGCGCAGCACGATGGCCGCGTCAAGATCGCGGGAAAAATGCCGCACCAAGGTTGGTTCCCAACGCACCAGGCCGACGTACCGTGCAAGGGCGTATCCACCGCCATTAGAAGTAATGCGAGATCCGAGTATGGCCCAGGCGGAGATCAGGAATTGCCCCAGGTTCACCATCACGATGGTCATCGGGGGCAAGCGCAGGCCAAAGCCATCGAAAATCTTGATGAACTCCGGGACCAGCTTTATTTGAATGAAAGTGATCGTGGCGAACGCGAAGGACACCAGGACGAACAGGTAAGCGAGCTGCGATCCGGCCAGTCCGCGCCTTGGTATCGACGGCGGCGGCGGCCTCGGTCTGCGCCTCGCACGCGACCGCCAGTTGCCCGGCTCGCAGCCAGCCGCATGGCCACGCAGCGCGCTGGTCGAGAGCCTGGCACCCGAGGCCGCCAGCGCCGCGTCCAGCGGCAATCCCGATTCCAGGGCCTCGCCCAGGCGGCTGGCCCGGCGGCCGATGCCACCGCCACGTTCGCGGGCAAAAAACCGCGGGCGGCGTCCGGCAAGGGAAAACCCTTTTCGGCCGCGAGCTGCAAGGACCATAGGAGCATCCGCCGCTCGGCCTCTCGATAACGACCGGCAATCATCGAGGCAATGACCAGCGTCGCCAGCCACAACAGGAAACCCAACGGACCCCCGGCCAGGATCATCACACCCAGCAAGATCAGAAAGAAGACGATCCAGCGCTACCCTGCGCGAGTGCCAGACATAAGGCATGATGCCGCGCAGTGGCCCGGCACGCAGCTTCCAGAGCAGCGCGAGGGTCACGGCCAGCAGAATCAGATCAACGTACCAAGAGGTCATGGGAATCCCGAAAGCATGTTCACCATGTTCAGCAGAGGAGCAATCAACGCATTAAATAAAGCGAGCGCAGCCCAAGGCCATCAGGACGAACATGATCGGTGGCAGCGCTGCCTGCATTAGACCTGCGCAGGCGGACGCGGTTCTCGAACATGTCGCCGGCGGCATTCAGGGCCTCGGGCAAGGCACCGACGCGCTCGCCCCAACGGACGATCGGCACCAGAGAGGCTGGCAGCCGCGGCCGCGCGGCGAGTGATTCGGCCAGGGCGCCTCCCAGCGACGCAGCCAGCCCCAGTTGCCGGCTCTCGTTCGCGAGATTCGCGTCGGGGATCGATTGCGCGGCCAGGCCCAGAGCCTCGGGTGCCGTGATGCCATTCTCCACGAACACCGCCAAGAGACGCGTCCACGTGGCCACGCTGCGCCACAATAACATCGGCCCCAGAAACGGAATCTTGACCAGCACTGCGCCAATTCCAGATCGGCGTCAATAGAGGCGCGCATCATTAAATAGAGCATGGGCCCGGCGGCGGTCGCGATGCCGAAGACGATCAGCGTGCGCTCGCCGGCCAGCCACAGCAGGCCCTGGGTCGCCCAGGGCAATTGGCCCGCGTCACCGTAGAGGTCAGCGAATCCTGGCAGAACAAATAGCCCCAGGAAGAAAACGAGGAACCGCATAGCCGACCAGCAAGAGCAGCGGGTAGGACAGGGCGAGCCGCACGGTGTGCCACATGTCGATACGACGAGCGGTCGATCTCGACCAGTTGCGTCAGCACTTCGGCCAGCGTGCCGGAACGCAGCCCCGCCTCGATTAGCTGGCGCAGATGTCCCGGCATCAATTGAGGCTGAGAGTCGAGCACCTGTTCCAGCGAGCGACCGGACTCCAACTGTCCGGCCAACACTTGCAACACCTGGGCCAGTCGGCGATGTGGCGTTTCACGCATCGCGGCCCGCAGGCCGGAGGCCAGCGTTAGGCCGGCGCGAAAGCATTTCCAGATCCTCGGCCAGCCGGATGATCTCCGCGGACGACAAGTTTGTTCGCGGTGCCGGGCGTGCCGCCGCCGACCGGCCGCGGTTGCCGCCCGACAATGCGACCATCAAGACCGAGACCAGACCGCGGCCGGCGAGCTGCGCCTGCGCATCTTCGAGATCGCGAGCGTCGAGATCACCGGCGACGGCCTGACCGGCTTGGGTGCAGGCCGTGTATCGGTAACGTGTCGTGTTGCTCACAGCTCGTTCCATCGGGCAGCACCGATAGCCGCTTGAGGGGGACAGGGTGTCAGCGGAGCTCGCTCATGTCGAACATCAATTCGTACCACGGCCACAAGACACTGATGGCATAAATCACAACGGCCGTGCCGCCGACGACGACCGAGAGCACCAGCGGCAGGTAGATGCGCAGCCGATCCTCGAGCCGCTCGGCCTGGCGACGATAGGACTCGGCGATGCGGCGCAAGGTCTCGACCATGAAGGGTTGATGACCGCCGCGCGACACGACCCAGGCGAGCATCGCCGGGCAGCCGGCGGCCGCGGCGCTGGGGACGTCGGCGGTTTCGCCGCGGTCGATCTGTTGCGCCAGGCTGCGTGCCGCGCGACAGAGTCCGGGGTCGCCGGTGGCGTCGGCGGCCAGGACCAGCGACGAGCCCAACGGCGCGTCGTGTTCGACTAATAGCGCCAGCAGATCGGCAAACATGGCGATCCGCCCGTAGTGCAGCAGTCGCGCAGCGGGAAGAGCAAGCCTGCGCGACACGGCTTTCGCCACCGCTGGCGCGCCCCGACCGGCGCCACCACAGCGCGAGCAGCAAGACCAGGACCACTGGCAGAATGGGCCCCCAAATCGAAACCGATCCGCTCAGCCGCAGCAGCAAATGATTCAACGAGTTTTGCGGCACGCGGAACTGCGCGTAGGCCGTCGAAACCAGCGGTTGAAAAGCGCGTGATCGACAACACGAACAGTCCGTACGCCAATACGCGCCACGACGAGCGGATACATGATTGCCGTGCGTGCCAGAGTGCGCAGCTGTGCCACGCGGCGGGTCGAAGCAGCCAACCCCTCAAGGGCGGCCGGCAACCGCCCGCTGCGCATGCCCGCCTCGATCACGGCGCGATAGACCGGCGGCAAGACGGCGGATGAGGATTGCAGGATTTGCGTCAGTCCTTCGCCGGCCTGCAACCGACGCCCGATTTCGATCGCCAGCTTTCCGCCCGGCATGGAGAAGTCGCGAGCCGAGTCGACCAGCGCGGTTTCCAGCGGCACGCCGGTGGCGTGCGACGGCCGCCACTTCATCGGCCAGCGCGATCATCTCGTCCAGCGAGATGCCGCGCCCGATTGGCAGCGAGAGATTCGCCACGTTCGCCACTCCCCTTCCGGCATGAATCTAATCGGGCCGAGATGCACACGCATCGCGAAATCCCAGGACGCGGCGCACTTCCGCGGCGCTGGTAATGCCGGATTCGACCGCCTGGCAGGCCCAATACCAGCGGCTGAGCATGCCGGCATCGACGGCGGTTTTTTCCAGTTGCACGATATCCTGCCGCGCCAAGACACCGGCCGCGACGGCTGCCACGTCGAGGGTCAACAGCTCGGCCAGGACGCTCGCCCCCGATAGCCGGTGCCGTGACACGCCGGGCACGCGCGGGGGACACGTGCCCGGGCGACGGGCAGGCCGAGCCGCGCTTCCGGGGCGTCGCTGTCCACGGTGCAAGTACACAGCTTACGCACCAGCCGCTGGCAAACCACGGCTAAGATGCCGGAGCGGAGAACGTAGGACTCGAGCGCCATGTCGGCCAGGCGACCGATGGCGCCGGCGGCGCTGCCGGCATGAAAGGTGGTGAGGACCAATTGCCCAGTCAGGGACGCCTGCAGCGCGATGGCAGCGGTCTCGGGATCGCGCATTTCTCCACCATGATCACTTGCGGATCCTGACGTAGCAGCGATCGCAGCCCATGGGCCAGGTCGAGTCCCACGCGCGCGTTGACCTGCGATTGCGCGATGCCGGGGAGTTCGACCTCGATTGGGTCTTCGAGCGTGGCAATGCTTTTGCCCCCTTCATAGCGCCGCGACAACTCGCGCAAACAGGCGTACGCGGTGGTCGTTTTGCCGCTGCCGGCCGGGCCGACGATCAGGATCGCGCCGAGGTCTCGTCGAGCAGCCGGTCCAGCCGCTGGACAATCGGCGGCGGCAATCCCAGGTCAGCCAGGTAAGAAAAGCGGTCCTTGGCGGCGAACACGCGCACCACGGCCTTTTCGCCATGCAGCGTGGGAAAGGTGCTGAGGCGCATTTCGACGTCGGAGGACACGGTGGCGCAAGCGTCCCTCTTGAGGAATGTCGGTGCGGTACGTCAAAAGTTCCGCCAGGACCTTCAGCCGCGTGATGACGTGGGCAGTTTCGCCCGACGGGAAAGTGCCCAGCTTCTGCAAGACGCCATCAATGCGAAGGCGAACGTCGAGGCCGACGTCGGTCGGCAGCAGGTGCACATCGCTGGCGCCAATGTGCGGCTGGCCGTGAGTAGCTGCTCGACAAAGTGCGTGGCGTAGCTGTCGGCCACGGCGTCTAGCGCGCCGAGCTGGCGGCGCAGATGGTCTAGCGAATCCCCCGGTGTCACGCCCTGCCTCCCGCCGTCTCTGATCCCTGGCCGGCCCGATTTGCCGGCGTATGCCGCTACGATTTCGCGGCGACTTCCCTTAGGATATCAGCCGGCGGCTTCGTTTGCCTAAGCCTGTGGAGAAATTACGGATGAGCTACCTGGTGACTGTGATGTTGTTGGCGCTGGCCGCCGGCGATGAAGTCCCGCATTTCGAGGCCGAGCAGATTTTTCCTCCGGTCGAGCGCCAAACGCATGCGCCGGGCATCGTCGAAACGCCGTCGGGCGAGCTGATTGCCTCTTGGTATGGCGATCCGGACCGGGACGAGACCGACTCGGGCATTCTGGTGCTCGCAAAAGGAAGGGTGAGGCGAGCTGGAGCAAACCGTTTTCGATGGCGGACCGGCCGGGCTTTCCCGATTGCAACACCTGCATGATGGTCGACGCCCAGCAAAGGCTCTGGCTGTTCTGGCCCACGGTGATCGGCGAATCGTGGGAGAGCTGCCTGATGAATTACCGCGTCTCGAAGGATTACCAGGAAGCGGGCGCGCGCCGCGATGGGAACGCGAGGGGATCATCCTGCTGCGGCCTGATAATTTCCGCGACGAGGCACTGCAGCTGCTAGGGGACGGCAAGCTTCGCCCCCCGCGCGGCGCCAAGGGGGGACCCGACGAGCAGGCGCGAAATTGGACGACGCGCTGTATCAGCGCTTGGGCTGGGCCTGTCGCTGCAAGCCCACGGTGTTGCCCAGCGGTGCATTCTTGCTGCCTTTGTACACGGACACATTTTCCATTTCCTTGATGGCCATCAGTGACGATCAGGGAGCGACGTGGTACCCGAGCAAGCCGCTCATCGGCTTTGGCAACATTCAGCCCACGGTGCTGCGGCGCGACGATGGCGGTGCTGGTGGCCTATATGCGCGAGAACGGCCCGCGCAATTGCATTCGCATCGCGGATGGGCAT
>CAVXNH010000091.1:0-170949 GCA_963762885.1 uncultured Alphaproteobacteria bacterium | reverse complement strand
ATCGACGCGGGACACGATGAGCTTTCGTCGGGGGATGTGAAAGGCAAGAACCCGTTCAAGGACCATCGCGTGCGTCAGGCCCTGTATCAGGCGATCGATATGGACGCGATCACGGCGCGGATATTGCGCGGGTTCGCGACGCCGGCGGGTCTGATGATTGCTCCTGGGGTGCGCGGTTATGACAAGGCGCTCGACGTGCGGCTGCCGTACGATCCGGAGAAGGCCAAGGCGTTGCTGACGGATGCCGGCTATCCCGATGGTTTCGGCTTTGTCTTCGATTGCACCAACAATCGCTATCCAGGCGATGCCGAGATGTGCACGGCGATCGCGGCGATGTGGGCGAGGATCGGCGTGCGGGCGCAGTTGAATGCGATGCCGGTGCAGACCTACTTTCCGAAAGTGCAGCGGCGCGAGAGCAGTATGTTTTTGCTGGGCACGTCGCCTCCGACATTGGATGCGTATTATAGTATCCAGATTTCGTTGCTGTCTCCCGGTGCTCGTCCGGGCGATGGGGCGTGGAATCTTGGTGGCTATAAGAACCAGGCGATCGACGATCTTGCGCCGCGGATCCGCGGCGAACTCGATGAGGCGAAGCGGATCAAGCTGATGCAGCAGGCGATGGTCATCGCGCGTGACGACATCGCGACCATACCGCTGTTCTATAACCAGATCGCCTGGGCGGTCCGCAGCAACATCGAGGTGTCGCTGCGTGCGGATAACCAGATGGAAGCGAAGTGGGTGGTGGTGAAGTAAAGCCAATCCACCAAACGATTGACTCTCGGTGGCGTCGCACGGACCGCCCCAACCGTCATGGCCCGGCCATGACGGTTGGGGCTCGGCACAACGCGTGCAGCGACGACGCATCGAGGCCGTCGAGACCGAGCGATGGCAGCAGATCGTTGGCGGCGCGAAAGTCACGTCCGTACAGGCCGGAGAAGAGATCGATGCCGGCGGTGTGCAGCGGCGTCGGCGATCCGGCGATGCGTCCTAACATCTCGGTGACGACGAGGCCGAAGGGCACATCTTCGTGGATATAGCGTGTATCCGCCGAGGCGGGACCGTTCGGCGTGTTGCCGGTTGCGTCCAGGGCGGCGGCCATCTCTCCCATGGTACCGAACGGGATGCCGTAGGACAGGTGGAAGTGCTCGTGGATGCTGCGCACGGCGACACCGAACCTGGCCGCGAGCGCGAGGCGCTCGAGCATCGAGGGCTTCCATCAGCCGTCCAACGTGCGGCGTGATGCCCCAATAATTGCGCCAGACCTCGCCGCGCTCGATCCGCGTGAAGTTGCATAGCGCCATCGCCATGTGGCCTTCCGGGTTGATGTTGCTGAGCGTGATTGCCAGCACGTCCTCGCGGGCGACGAAGCGATCACCGAACAGGGTGGTGCAGGTTGCGGCCGCCTCGGTGGTGCGTGCGGCCGGCAGGGCGGCGACGTCCACGGCTTTGCGGACGTTGTTCACGAGCACCGAGGTCGGACTGGTTTGCCGCGCGGTCACGACTGTCGTGCCCAACGCAATGATCGGCGCGAGCACGCCGCGCCGTGCCAGGTACAAAGCACCCAGCGAGCTATGCGAGCTGATGACGACGCTTTGCTCCGGCCGCAAATGCGGTGTCGCGGCGTCGAATACGGCACGATGGCCGAACCCGGGGACGGTAACGACGACGGCCATCGCCCCGGCAATCGCGTCGGCGCAGGTCGGCGCCACTTCGACGGGAAAGGCGCCTTCGATCGCGCCGGTCGAACGCAAGGTCTCGCCGCCCGATAGCGCGGCGGTGCGGGAGCCGGATGGCGACCACAGGACGGGCACGAAGCCTCGCTGCGCCAGCAAGGCGGCGTTGGCGAAGCCGATCGATCCCGCACCGAGGACCGCAACCCTTGCGCCGGTCATTGGAGTTCACTTCGTGTCGGGCTGGCGTCATGGGCGGCAACAGGGTGCTGGCGCATCGTTCAGTGCTCCTCCGGCGCCGGCGTCGGGTCCGTCGCGCGCGCCCATTCGTTGACCAGGGTGTAGCCGATACCCAGCAGGACCGGCCCGAGAAAGATGCCCAGCAGGCCGAAGGCCAGGGCGCCGCCGAGCACTCCCAGCACCGTCAGCAGGAATGGCAATTGTGCGCCGCGGGAGATGAACCACGGGCGGATGACCTGGTCCGCGCCGGATACCGCCACGACGCCGTAGACCGCCAGGAAGATGCCATGCACGATGTTCCCGTTGACGAGCAACCAGATTGCAGCGGGAATCCACACCAGCGGCGCGCCAATCGGCAGAACCGCGAGAAACCCGGCGACTGCGCCCAGCAGCACCGGCCGCGGCACGCCGGCGATCCAGAGGCCGAACGCGGTCAGTACACCCTGCACGATGGCGGTGCCGAGAATGCCGTAAACCACGCCGCGCACCGTGGCGCCGGTGACCAGGATCAGACGATCGGCCTGGGCTCCGGCGATCCGGTGCAGGATCAGCCGCAGCCGCACCGCCAGCGGGTCGCCGTACAAATAGAAGAAGAAGGCGACGAACAGCGCGAGGCCGAACAGCAGCACGCCGTGTGCGACTCCGAGCAATATGTTCAGCCCGCCCTCGAGCAGGATACCGAAATAGGGTTGTAGCGATTCGCCGAGCGCGGTGATGTCGGCGGCCCAGCGGTCCCACAGGCCGCCGACGGCTGGTCCCAGAACGGGGATGTCGAACACCCACTGCGGTGCGTTCGGCAGGCCGCCGCGTAGCGCGTCCTCGATGGCGGTGTGCAACTGGTTGACGTCGGAGGCGCCGCCGGGCGCCGCGAGGGCCAGCGGCAGCACCAGAACGATGGCGGTCAGCACAACCATCAAGCTGGCATCACCGCTGTGTCCCAGCCGCAATTTGAGCCGGAGCCATTCCGCTACCGGCCAGGTGGTGAAGACCAGGATCGCCGCCCACAGTCACGGCGGAGAAGAATGGGTAGAGCACGAGGACGCAACCCGCGGCGACGCCGCCGATCAGCACGGCCATCAATACGCGTTCGGCGGTCATGACCGGCCGGGTCCTCCCCACAAGAAGCCTCTCCCGGCACCGGCGGGAGAGGTTTACTTTCAGCCCATCGCTTCTACTCTGCGCCGCCGCTTCAAGGGAGGGCCAGCCATGCCGCGCTTCGCCGCCAACCTTTCGATGATGTTCAATGAGGTGCCCTTCCTGGACCGCTTCGCCGCGGCGGCCAAGGCAGGCTTCGAGGGCGTGGAGTTCCTGTTCCCGTATGACTACCCGGCCGCGGAGATCCGCAAGCGGTTGCATGATGCCGGTTTGACCCAGGTGCTGTTCAATATGCCTCCAGGCGACTGGGGCAAGAACGAGCGTGGGCTGGCGAGCCTGCCGGGACGGCAGGCGGAGTTCCGTGCCGGGGTGAAGGTGGCGCTGGATTACGCGGACGTGCTGGGCTGCAAGCTGGTTCACGCGATGGCGGGGATCGTGCCGGCCGACGTGTCGCCGGTCACAGCGGCGAGCGTGTACGCCGCGAACCTCGCCTGGGCGGCAGAACAGGCGGCGCCGGCTGGCGTGAAGCTGGTGATCGAGCCGATCAACCACCGCGACATGCCCGGCTATTTCCTGAACACGCAGGCGCAGGGCGCGGGTGTGGTGGAGGCGATCGGCCGCGACCGGCTCGGGCTGCAATTCGACGTCTACCACGTGCAGACCACCGAGGGCGACATCACCAAGCGCATGGAGCGCTACATGCCGGTGATCGCCCATATACAGGTCGCCGACGTGCCGGCACGTAACGAGCCAGGCACCGGCGAGATCGGCTGGGGGTTCGTGTTCCGGCGGATGGACGAACTGGGTTACGGCGGCTGGGTCGGCTGCGAGTATCGCCCGGCGGGCGAGACGCTGGCGGGGCTGGTCTGGCGGGAGCGGTTTGCCGGGTGAAGGGCGGACTGAGAAGAAGATGAGGTTGTCTCCCCCTCCCTCAAGGGAAGGGGAAGAACGCTCCAGGAAGATTGCGGACCAAGGAGATACAGCATGAAAATCGGATTTGTCGGCCTCGGCATCATGGGCCGCCCCATGGCGCTCAACCTGCATGCCGCGCAGCATTCGCTCGTCGTCTATGACCGCGCGACGCTGGCGGAGGATATCCGCGCGGTCGCCATCGTGGAGCCCGACGGCAAGACGCTGGCGGCGGCGTCCGAGGTGGTGATCGTCATGGTGCCGGACACCCCGGACGTGGAGAACGTGCTATTCGGGCCCGATGGCGTCGCCGAGGGCCTTAAGCCCGGCACGCTGGTGATCGACATGTCTTCGATCAGTCCCATCGCCACCAAGGAATTTGCCCGCAAGATCAACGATTTGGGCTGCGACTACCTGGACGCGCCGGTGTCCGGAGGGGAGGTGGGCGCCAAGCAGGCGAGCCTGACCATCATGGTGGGTGGGCCGGACGCTGCATTCGCTCGCGCCAAGCCGCTGTTCGACGTGATGGGCAAGAACATCACCCATGTCGGATCGAACAACGGCGACGGGCAGACTTGCAAAGTGGCCAACCAGATCATCGTGGCGCTGAACATCCAGGCTTGCGCCGAGGCGCTGGTGTTCGCCTCGCGCGCTGGCGCCGACCCCGCCAAGGTGCGTCAGGCGCTGATGGGCGGCTTCGCGTCGTCACGCATCCTGGAGGTGCATGCCGAGCGGATGCTTAATGGCACGTTCAACCCAGGGTTCCGCATCAAGCTGCACCAGAAGGACCTCAACCTGGCGCTGACAGCGGCCAAGGAGCTCAACCTGTCGTTGCCGAACACGGCGATCGCGCAACAGATGTTCTCGTCCTGCGCGGCCCATGGCGGCGCAGAGCTGGACCATTCGGCGCTAATCCTGGCGATTGAGGGACTTGCGGGCTATTCTATTCGGGATCAGAAATAAATCTGCTACGGGGGGCTCGAACGAGTTCGCATATGCTGAACAGGGGTTGAATTTCCGGACGATTTCACGATAAGATGCCGCGCTTGCCCCGATTCTGAGACTCGGCGTGTGTCCGCTTGGTTGCATATCACATCCAAGCGCGTCCCGCAGCGGGCGATGGGGCCGGGAGGGTCTGGCGGATGTCGATGCGGTTTACCGAGATCGGACAGCAACTCCGGGCGTATCGCCTGGAGTTGGGTTTGCGTGCCGAAGAGATTGCCGCCCGGCTCGGGGTGTCCCGGGCTGCGCTTTATCGCTACGAAAAGGGCGAGGTCATCAAGCTTGACACCATCAAGCGCCTCGCCGAGTTGCTCGAAAATCTCGCCGCTCTCGCTGCTGGGGATCGGCGTCGAGTACTACAACCGCCCGATCGGATATTTCGAGCGCGTCCGCCAGATCGAGGAGACTGCCGACCAGATTCTGCAACTGTTCGGTCCGGTTTGCTATCTGACGACGTCGGACGCGTACGACGCTGCGCTGGGGGAGGCCTTCGAGGAGGCCGCGGACCAGGCGGGCCATGAGCGCGCGGCGATGCGCAGCATGGCCGAGCAAGTGCTGGGCATTTTGTCGGCGCGCAAGCGCATGTACTCGATGCGCCGGCCGGGTATCATTGCGATGGTGTCGCTCGCATCGGTGCAGCGCCTGCTGGAAACCGGGATCGCCGGCGGCGTCGCCGTGTCCGACCGGGTGCGCCGGATTTGCCGCGATGTGGCCGTAGCCGAGGTGGAAAACATGGCCCGGCTCATGGAAACCGAGCCCATGGGCCTGCAATTCGGGCTGCTCACCGCGGCGGAGCCAAGCTCGGCGTTCAAGATCCTGCGTGCGCGTGACCGCGTGAGCCTGGCCATCAACCCATTCCGCCCTGACACGCACCCGAGTGCCCATACGGGAGTGGCGATGATCACCGGGGCGGACGAGGCCATTGCGGCGCATCAGCGCGTTGCCGAGGCAACGTGGCGTGAGGCTGTGAAAGGCCCGGCCGGCGCGGTCCGGCTGCGCCAGTTGATCTCCTCCGGCATGTCGGTGGCGTAACCCCAGAGCAGTTCTCCCCGTGTGACGGACGGGGGCACACGCCCGATTATTCCACCGTTTTTTCGATCGTCAGGGAAGGTGCTTGCTTCCGGGCCCGATTGCGAGCGCCGAGTCGCCGCGGTTGTCATGCGAGGGGGCGTGGACCGGTCCGCACGGTCACAATCATTTCCTTGCGCGTGCCACGAATTGTTGCGCCGAAGCAGGAACCGATCCAGCTTCGGCGACGTTTCGGTCGCAGGCTGGCGACGCGGCTCCGCGTCGCTGGCGGCGGCCCTGGTCGTGGATGACCGACGCGGCCAGGGCTGCTCTTGCACTCGCCTTGCGGTGCCTTTGCCTTTGGGCCGTCGTCGCACTTCCGCAGCGCGAGAATTCCGGCTATGAAGGTGGCACGGACCCGTAGCTCAGTTGGATAGAGCGTCGCCCTCCGAAGGCGAAGGTCGCACGTTCGAGTTGTGTCGGGTCCGCCAGTATTACCAGTAGCTGCTTGGGTCAGCACCACGCGCGCAAAAGGCCCGTCACCTATCCGGCTTACCGCTCGCGGCCTTTCCGCCATTTCCAAGCCATTGAAAACCTGATCCGCCAAAGGCGAGCTGTGCGCAAGCCTACTCGCCTCCGATCCGTGCACCTTTCTCTGCGACGGAGCGTTTCATCAGCAGCACAACGAACACAAGCGCGGCCATGACAACGGCCAGCACCCAGAACACATCGAAGTAGGCGAGCGACGATGCCTGTTGCTCGCGCAGGTTTGCCAGTGTCTGCAAGGCCAGTTGCCGCGCGGCGGCCGGATCGCCGGTTTGTTGCAGGAACGGTCCAGACGCCTGATCAAGGAACGAACGCGCCGCCGCGTTGAAGGGATCGAGCCATTCGCCAAGACGGAGGTCGTGGAACTGATCACGGCGCTCCTGTATGGTCTGCGCCATCGAGGTCCCTACGCTGCCGCCCTCGTTGCGCAGCAAGCTCAACAGGCCGACCGCCGCCCCGCGCAGCGCGAGCGGCGTATAGAGGTACGCCGCCACGTTTGCCGGGGCAAAACACAATGCAAGGCCGATGATGAGCACCACCCGCGGCCAGACCGCCTGCCCCGGGCTGATGTCCAGGTTCATCTGCGACATCCAGTAATTCCCCGCGGCCATGGTTAACAGACCCGCGGCAAGCACCCATCGCGCGTCCACTCCGCGACCAAGCGCGCGCCCCACGAACGGCATGGTGACGAGCGCAAAGAAGCCGGCCGGCGACATGACAAGTCCGGCGCTCAGAGCATCGTAGCCGAACAGCGACTGGAGCAAGGCAGGCAACGACGTGCTGGCAGCGTACAGCACCGCGAAGGCGCAAAAGATGATGACGCAGCAGGCGGCGAAATTCCGTTCCCGCAACGGCCGGAAATTCACCACAGGGCTCGGATGGCGCAGTTCCCAGAAGATCAGCCCGGCCAACCCCACGACGAACAAGATCACCAACGTCTGCACACGCCAGAATGGGTCGCCCAGCCAGTCCCATTCCTGTCCCTTGCTGAGCGTCACCTCCCAACAGACGATGACGATAACCAGCAGCGACAGACCAACGCCGTCAAAGTTGAACGGTCGTTTCCGCAACTCCATGCGCTGTTCCGTGAGGTAATCGGGATCCCGGAGTGTGAGGGCACACGCACCCAGGGCCATGAGGCCGACGGGGACATTGATCAAGAACACCCACCGCCATGAGTAGCTGTCGGTAATCCAGCCGCCGAGTGTCGGACCGACGACGGGCGCGATCAGCGCGGCGAGACCGAACAGCGTCATGGCCATGCCCTGCCGCTCGGGCGGGAAGGCGTCCAGCAGCACGCCCTGGCTGGATGGCTGAAGACCACCACCGGCAAGGCCCTGGAGCACGCGGAACAGGATCAGTTGGCCGAGACTCGTGGCCATCCCGCACATCCCCGAGGCAAGGGTGAATACGGCGATGGACAGCAGGAAATAGTTACGGCGCCCAATATGCGCGATCAGCCAGCCGGTAATGGGCAGGATGATCGCGTTGGCGGCAAGGTAGCTGGTGATGACCCACTCGCCATCGTCGACCGTGGCCGACAGCCCGCCCGCGATATAGCGCAGCGCCACGACCGCGATCGTAGTGTCAAGCACCTCCATGAAGGTTGGCACCACGACAACAGCGGCGACAATCCAGGGGTTTATCGCCGCGCGGGGTCGGGAGCCCGGCAGCGATGGCGCCAGTACCGCGGCGGTCATTGCCTGGCGCCCGATGCGCTGGCGGTCGGACCAAGGTTCGGCGACTGGGGTACCGATATTTGAGGCACAGATATTTGGGGTACATAGGTCTGGAGAAACTTCCCGGCATCGGGTCCGGTTGGCGGCTTATTGATATAGACGTCGGGGACCACCGAGGTGCCAATGAACAGAGGTGCCTGATCGGGATTGTAATCGACGAGATCGATCCGGACCGGCAACCGCTGCACCACCTTGATGAAATTGCCCGTGGCGTTCTCGGGCGGCAGCAGTGCCAGGGTCGATCCGGTCCCTTCCGTAAAGCCGGAGATCCGGCCTTTGAAGACGTGCTTGCCGCCGTACATGTCGACGAACAGATCGACGGGCTGCCCGATGCGCAGGTCGCGCAACTGGGTTTCCTTGAAGTTGGCGTCGACCCAGATTTCGTTGAGCGAGCGAACCGCCATCAAACTCTGGCCGACCTGAACAAAATTGCCCGGATTGACGTTGCGCCGCGTGACGACACCGTCAATGTCCGCGATGATGTCGGTGTAACGCAGATCCAGTTCGGCCTGCGCGAGATCGCGCCTGGCGACTTCGAGTTTCGCCTCGGCCTGCTTGACCGCCGGTGCATTGGCCGCGAAGTGAGCGAATGTGGTGTCGACGTCGCCCAGTTTATAGAACTGCTCGAGCATCGCTTTCGGACCCTGATCGAACGAATGCACAACACCAAGCTGGGCGGCACTCTGAATCAGCGCCGCCTGCGTCTCGAGCACCGACGAAAACGTCTCGTCGAGATTGGCCGGCACCTGACCGAGATCGCCTCCCCCGTCAGGTTGCGCCGGCAGCCCGAGCGAGACGCGGATCTGGTAAACTTCGGCCAGGCTCTCGGTGAGTTCCGCGCCGGCCGTCGTTAGTTCCGCTTGCCGCTGGTCTAACACCTGTTGCGGCGTATCCCCCGGGGGACGAGTTGCCGTGCCCGATCGAATTGAAGCTGCGCCAGCACCAGCGCGGCCTTGCTCTTGTTGATATCGGCGACCCGCGCCTGCAGCAGAGCGATCTGGCTGTCGACGCCCTCCACGGCGTGTTGCAGGTTCCAGCGTTGGCTCATCGCCTGCGCTTCGATCGCGTGCACCGCCGCTTTGGCTGCTTGCAGGTCTGCGTCCGCGGTGTCGACCGCCGCCTGCTTCTCCGAGACCGCAACCTGGAACGGCTCCTTGTCCAACTCGGCGAGGAGATCTCCCTTGCGCACACGGTTGTTGTCATCCACCAGGACGCGGGAAATCTGTCCTGCCACGCGAGGCGCAACAAACGTCACGTGGCCGTTCACATAGGCGTCGTCCGTGGAGACGGTGTTGAGCATCTCCTTGACCCACGGGATACCGAACACAAGGAAAACCGCCAGGACAGCAACACCGAGCACACCGGCCACAAGCTTTCGCTTCCCGGGTGCCTTATGGGCGTCTTGTGGCGCGGGACCGGACTCCGGCGGTGTCGGCGCGGATTTCGCGTCCTGGGTTGCCGAGGCATCTTCATTCGCTGTCGGTTGCGCATCGATCGAAGCCGGCTTGTCACTTTGCTCGGTCATGTCGGGCATCCGTTACAAGAGGACGGAACGTAGGGCGTCGAAAGCCTACCAATCATCGTGCCCGGAAAGATACCTCGGCCGCCCGTATGGAGCAGCGCCTTCCGGTGGGTATTTCTATCCCGGCAGCGGAACAAGGTCGTCGAGCATCGTGGGAATGAACTCCGCGACGGTAGGGTGAATATGCATCGCACGCCGGAGCACGGTGTAAGGCGCCTTCGCATACATGGTGTCGAGCACGCAGTGGATCGTCTCATCACCACTGGTGCCCAGGAACGACGCGCCCAGGATTTCCTTGGTCTCGGCATCGACCAGTATTTTCATGAAGCCATCGGTCTCGCCTTTTTCGAAAGCGCGGGACACATCCTCCATGGCGAGTTTGGCGATCAGTGCAGGGCGGCCGCTCTTGCGAACATCCGCCTCGCTCATACCGACACGCGCCAACGGTGGATCGATGTAGAGCGCATGGGCGGGAATGCGGTCACTCACCCGTCTGCTCTCGCCATCGAACATATTGGCGAGATTGGCGGCGACAATTTCGTAATCATTCCACGATGTATGGGTGAACGCGCCTTTGCCATTGCAGTCGCCCAGCGCCCAGATGCCAGGAACTGAGGTGCGTAGCTCATCGTCCACGACGATATAGCCCTGTTCGTCTCGCTGTACCCCCGCGCGGTCGAGACCGAGATCATCCGTGTTGGGACGGCGGCCCGTTGCGATCAGCAAGTGCGAGCCTCGGAGTTCTAAAATGCCGCCGCGATCGACTGTCATCACAATGTCGTCATCTTGCTTGTCGACGCGCAGGCATTTCGTGCCGGGGAGAACAGTGATGCCTTCCCGGGTCAGGATATCGGCGATTGTCACCGATACGTCTTCATCCTCGTGCGAAAGCAGGCGCGGCCCGCGCTGGACAATACTGACCTCGCTGCCAAACCGCCGATACATCTGACCGAATTCGAGACCAATGTAGCTGCCGCCAAACACCAGCAGGTGGCGCGGCAGGAAATCGATGTCCATCATCGAACTGTTGGTGAGGTAATCGATCCGATCAAGGCCGGGTATGTCTGGCACCGCCGCACGAGCACCGACATTGATGAAAATCTGGTCGGACGTCAGGACCTCGCTGCCAACCTGCACCTCGCGCGGTGACACGAACCGCGCATGGGCTTCATAGACCCGGCAGTGCTCCAGATTTTTGAGAGATTGCTCCACCCCGCGATTGGAAAGCCGAACGACGTAATCCTTGCGCGCTTTGACACGCTTCATATCAACCTTGACGTCGCCGGCGCTGAACCCATAGTCAGCGCCACGGCGGGCCACGTGCGCGGCATACGCACTGGCGACCAGGGTTTTCGTCGGCGTGCAACCCGTGTTGACGCACGTGCCACCGAAGCGGCCGCGCTCGATGATGGCAACTTTCATCCCCGTACCCGCCAGCCGTCGTGCGAGTGGCGGCCCAGCCTGCCCGGTTCCAATGATGATCGCGTCATAGGCTATCATTGTCTACTCCTGCCCGGTGAGGTCGCAGCGGCGCCCACTAAAGGTCGAGCGCGACGGCGGTTTTTGGCGCAGCGCAGCAGATGAGCGCATTGCCTTCGGCTGGCCGATCCAACGGCTCTGGCGCGTAGGCGAGTTCGCCTTCGATCAAGCCACTCTCGCAGTTGTGGCATACGCCTGATCGGCAGGCCCAACGCACAGGAACGGCGCAGGCTTCGGCCAATTCAAGCAGGCTGCTGAAGCGGGAGTCCCATGGCACGGCGAGACCGCTTCGCAAGAACGTCACGGTGGGTCCGTCGCCCGTGGGGCCGTCAGGACGATGAGGTGAGGCCGGGGCGACGTTGAAGATGCCCGGCGTGCGCGTAGGCGCCGGCCCGAACAATTCGACGTGGACCCTGGGCCAGGGAATGCCCCATGCCGCCAGGCCTTTCTGGAAATCCTCGAGGAAGCCGGGCGGACCACACAAATAGAAATCAGCGTCCTGGGGAATCCCGAGCTCGTGGAGCAGTTCGAGCGAAAGATGACCCGCTCGATCGAAGTCCTGTCCAAGCACGTCTTCCGACGCAGGCCGGCTGTAGATCACGCAGCGGCGGGACGCACGCAGCGCGAAGAGCAAATCGTCCGCCTCCTTGGCAAACGACTGATGCGCCCTATCGCGGGCTGAATGCAGCCACCAGATCGGCCGCGACGCTTCGGCGTTTGTAGCAGCCGCACTATGCAACATCGCCAGGACAGGCGTGACGCCGACACCGGCGCTGATCAGGACGACGGGAGCCGTACCTGCAGCGAGCGTGAACGAGCCACGAGGAGCGCTGATCTCCAGGCGACTGCCTGCCCGCACGCTTTCGTGCAGAAAGCCGCTCGCGAGGCCCCTCTCGTTCTTGACGCCAATCCGGTAATTGGCGGTCCCGGGCGGACCGCACAGCGAATAACTTCGCGTGACGGCGCCAGCATCCGGGCTCGGCGTCACGCGGACCATGATGTATTGGCCGGGTCGTGCCGATGGTAGCGGCGAACCATCTTCAGCAGAGAACTCGAACGACCGGACATCCGCGCTTTCCTCGCGCGAAGCAACGACCACAACCGGGCGGAAACCACGCCACGCAAGCGGCGCCGACGCGCCGAGTCCGAGGCCAGCGTTGCCTGTTGTGCCCCCCGCCTCGGCGGCGGAGAGCAACGCCTGCATCGAGCCTTGCCAGTCCAGGCTGAGTGCCGGAATGCGCACTGCGCGGCGCAAGCCTTCGATCGAGTGCTCTGCCGAATATAGCAGCGCATCGATCTCGGCGACCGTCATATGCTCCGGGCCGTCAGAGAGCTTCTCGATACGGTCGCCGGCGCCGATCTCACCCTCCTGTATGACGCGGAAATAAAAGCCGGGCCGGTGGTGCGCAACCAGTTGCGCGGCGATCTCCGGATGGTTCAGCCTGATGCCGACCCGGTAGCAGGTATCGCGTGGCTGGCTGACCTCGACGATGGCGCCGCCGATCCTGAAGCGATCGCCGATGCAGACTTCATTATCGGCGAGGCCCTCCACGGTGAGGTTCTCGCCGAAATTTCCGGCCACGAGATCCGACCGCCCAAGATACTTCGCCCAGTACCGATAGGAATTGAGTTGGTATACCATGATCGCACGTTGCTCGCCGCCATGGCCGTGCAGGTCCCCTTGGCCATCGCCATCAAGATTCAGCCGGCGGGCTAAAATCCGCCCCGTTACCGGCGTCTTCCAGACCGCCGTCCGAACCGTCCTGCCCTGCCATGCGACGTTCTGAGGTAGTCCGACATTAACCGAAACGATCACGCCCGTCATGGAACCTCCGGAGACGCATAGATGCAGACAGGAGCAGCGAAAAGTGGATTCGGTTCAACTGCCTTGAGGAATAAAGCCAGGCACGCCGGTCGTCACCACCGTGTTGAACCGGACATTGGTCGTGATGCCATCTCGGATCTCCTGCATGGCGTCTTCAGGCAGGGCCGATATCTCAAAACTCTCCTGGATATGGGCGGGTGTGGCCGAGGTGGTCAGGAAAGCGGTACCGCGTTGCACGGCCCAGGCCAGCGCAACCTGCGCAGGCGTCTTGTGAACGCGTCGCGCGATGCTGGTGATGACGGGGTCATCCAGCATTCTCGGACGCAAGCCGTGTCCCAACGCTGCGAACGCCAGCAGTACAATCCCGTGCTCTCGGCAAAAATCGAGCAATTCCCATTCAGGGAGGTACGGATGCGACTCGACCTGCACGACGGCAGGCTTGATCCGCGCGGCCGCGACGATCTCTCGCAGTTTTTCCAACGTAACATCCGATAAGCCGATCGATTTGCATCGACCGTCGTCAACCAGACGTTCGAGTGCCTGCCACGTCTCGGCCAGCGTCAACCCCGAATTATAGATCACCTGCCCGCGTTCATCCCTCGGATCCTGCTCGTCTCCGGGTCGAAAGGAAAAAGGGGTATGGATGATGTAACAGTCGACATAGTCGACTTGCAGTCGCCGGAGGCTGCCGTCGAAGGCGGCCTTGACCCGCTCGGGACGATGGTTGGTGTTCCACAGCTTTGTCGTAACAAAGACATCCTCCCGCCGGACCATCCCCGCCTTGAACGCTGCCTGGATCGCCTCGCCGACCGCATCTTCATTCCGATAGCGTTCCGCGCAATCGAAATGTCGAAATCCAACTTCCAGTGCGGTCCGGGTCGCTTGTCTGGTCGCGACAGGATCGGGTATCAGCGTGCCAAACCCGACGGCTGGCATCGCACCGGATCCGTGCGTAAGAGGTATCCTCGTATAGCGAAGCGCATCGGGAGTTGCCATGCATAGGCTCCTTGTTAGTTGGCCGGGCGCGGCTTGCGGAGAAACAGCACGAGCGGGCTCACGATCAACATTGCGATCATCATGACCTTGAATTGGTCAATGACCCCGATGAAAGCCGCCTGGCCGGTAATCATATCATTGAGCGTAGCAAGCCCCGGCGTGGCCATCGAACCCGTGACATGAGCCGCGGCGCGGTAGGGCGCGAGGTCCTTTGCGAGCGCGACGTGCATCGCCTGCGTATTGTCGTAGAAAAAGACGAGGACCAATGCGACGCCGATCGAGCTGCCATAGAGGCGCGACAGATTGAAGAGCGCAGTGCCTTCAGGACGGAATGCCGGGTCGAGCGTGCTGAAAGCCACCTTGTTGAGCGTCGGCAGCAAGATGCCCAGGCCGGCACCTTGAAGCATGCCTGCGATCAGAACCGGCCACCAGTCCATCAACGGCGAATAGCCGAGCATCTGCCAGTTGGCGTAGATGACGAGGGCCATCCCACCAGCCACGAGCACCCGGCTGTCGATCCACGCCGGAACAACGCGGGCTGCTAAGATCAGCGCCCCCACGAGCGCGATGCTGCGCGGAATCGCCATATAGCCGGTAGTGTCGGCTGGGTATTTGAGGATTTCGTCCAGCATCGGCGATGTCAACGCAATGGTCGGCAGCAGGACAAAACCGAACGCGAAATACATGATCGTGGAAAGCACGAAGTTGCGGTCCCTGAACAGCGCATTGTCGAGGAAATGAACCTTCATGGTCAGGACGTGTACGAGATAGAGATAGAAACCCAACACCGAGGCAGCCGCCTCTGCGCAGACCTCGGTCGAGTTGAACCACTCCAGGCGTTCGCCGCGGTCGAGCAGCATCTGCAACCCGATCATGCCGACCGAGAGAGTTGTCCAGCCGAAGAAGTCGAAGGGAGGATTGTGCTCGGCCCGCTTCTCCGGAAGCGAGAGCGACACCGCCGCGAAGATGAAACCTGCGATTGGCAGGAGGAGATAAAACATTGAAGGCCAGTCATGATATTCGGCGAGCCAACCGCCGATGCTAGGACCGCTGAGGATGCCGACGATCAAGATCACGGCCACCATCAGGTTGATACGAGCATGCTGTGGAGGCGGCAAAATATCGAGCAGAATCGCTATCGATAGCGGCGCGAGGGGGCCGCTTGCGCCACCCTGGACGATGCGGGCGGCGACGAATTGCAATGGAGTTGTCGCACGCGCCGCAAGTACAAGGCCGAGGGCGAAGATGGCAATCGACAGGAGATATATGGTCTTTCGGCCGTAGCGCCCCGCAAGCCAACGTGTCATCGGCATGGTGATGACGCTCGCCGCGATATACGACGTAAATACCCATCCGACCTCGTCGTCGGCCATCGACAGCGTGCCTTGGAGATAGAGCAAGGCCGCATTGGGTAGCGAAAGGGCGACCGACTGCATGAAGTTCGCCGTCAGCGCCGCGACAACGATCAAGCGATGGCCGTCGATTGCGGTGCCTGATGCGAGTGCGGCGCTCATTTCGCCCCGTCCGCCGCGAGCACAGCCCGGGGCTGATCGCGCCAGAAGAGGCGATAGCCGGTGTCGACCCGCACGGTCGCGCTGATGCCCGAGTATAGCGGCCGGCTTGGATCTATCTCGTCAAGCTCGAGGCGCACCGGCAGGCGCTGGACGACTTTGACCCAGTTGCCAGTAGCGTTCTCCGGCGGCAGGACCGAGAAGTCCGATCCGGTGCCGGGGCTCATACTGACGACATGCGCCTTGAAGGTGTGACCCGGATAAACGTCGACGTCGATTGCTGCCTCTTGACCCGGAACCATGTGGGTCAGGCCGGTTTCACGAAAATTCGCCTCGATCCAGATGTCTCGGCTCGACATCATAGAGAACACGGCTGCGCCCGGATTGACGAAGTCGCCGACTTGAAGGTCATCGACTCTTGTCACGATGCCGTCGTCGGGCGCCACTACCGTCGCATAGGACAGATCGAGCCGGGCCTGGTCGAGTTGGGCCTGGGCTGCGCGGACCGTCGGATGGCGATCGATCTCGATATTTGGATCGCCGTCCAAGGCGGCCACGGTGTTGGCGATCTGTTGCGCAGCCGAAGCGATCTGTTGACGGGCGACCTTGAGATCCATGTCGGCTCGGTCATAGACCTCGCGCGGCGTCCAACCGTCACTGACAAGCGCTTTCCTTCGCGCGTACTCACGCTGGTCGAAGTCCGCGGAAGCGCTCGCCGATTGAAGCTCGGCCTCGTGCTGGCGGAAGGTGGCTTTGAGCTGGCCGATCTGGAGACGCGCGCTACTGAGCCGCGCCTCGGCCTGAGCGACCGCGATCTGGTACGGTTGCGGGTCGATTTGGAAGAGTAGTTGGCCTTTCTGGACACGCTGATTGTTCTTGACCGCGATTTGCACCACCTGCCCGGCAACCCGGGCGTTGACCGACTCCTTCGCTGCACGGACGAATGCGTCGTCCGTCGAAACGTAAGGCTCTTCCACCAGATAGTACGCCGTACCGACGGCAACCATCAGGATCGGAACGAAGACCAACAGCGGGCGACGCAGCCGCTCCCGCAGTGTCTGCTTTGGCCTTGCCGCAGGGCGATCCAGCGATTCGCGCGGCGCGGCGTCGTCCTCGACGAACTGCTCCACGTTGGCTTCGTGCATCGCGATGGCGGAAGTCATCGAGGTTGCCGCCGGAGTGAAATTGGGCTGCATGGCGGCCGTCCTTTGCCTTTTGCAACACGCCACAGTGACATAATGCTCCGGTCACGATGAGAATTGTAAAATCCACTCTCCTGCGACCGATCGACCGGGGTCCCGCGGCGCTTGCGGTGCTCGCATCCGCCGCGTTCACATCCGCCAGTCGACTCACGCTCCAAGTCACGGTGAAAACGCTCTGTTGAGCGCCTGTGGACCGCTGACGAACCGATTGTCCCGAACGTAGAATCTCAGCGGACTGTCGGCCGCGCGCGTTATGCCGATCCTTTTGCTCTGCCCGATTTCTCCCGACGCCCGGCCATCAGATCCGAGCCACAACGGGCCGGCCTGGCAAAGGTCGATCCCGTCCAACCGGCGATCAATCTCCAAGGCGGCACACAGCCGTCCCGGGCCCCGCGCCAGGTCTCGCACCCGCTCGGTGCCCCGATTTCGCTGCATGAGTGCGATGCCGCAGGTTGGCTCGATCGCCCTGATCAAGACACCGGCGCCCACGCCGGACGCCTCGCTAGAGACGTTGAGCATGAACGAGATTCCATAGGCGAGATAAACGTACGCGTGTCCGCGCTCGAGGAAGAGCGCACGATTGCGCGGGGTCATGCCGCGATAAGCGTGACCCGCAGGGTCGCCGATGTCATAAGCTTCGGTCTCGACGATGCGGCCGCCCGCCACGCCTTCAGCCAGTATCCGGATGAGCAGTTTGCCGATGAAAAAACGAGCGAGCTGGGCGGTATCGACGGGTAGCTCTGCCCGGTCCAGCAGGCGCGGGCGCGCTATTGTCGTGTCGCTCTCATCCCATTCGCTCGACCAAATGGGCGCGTGAAGGTCCGGGTTCGAACGGGTCGCCGAAGTACTGGGTCTCGCGAGCGACCTTGCCATCCAGGAACTCCATGACGCTCACCGAGTAGGACGGCCGGCCGTCATAGGTGAGGATGAATTCCGTGACCCAGAGGTGACCCGTGCCGACGATTCGGCGCACCCTGAAGCGCTTCGACTCCGGCTGTGCGACGCGTGAGGCCTGGATGTTGTGCCGGCCCCTGATGCGCTCGCCCGATTGCGGGTACTCAAGCACCGCGTCATCTCGATATATATCATGCTCTACATCGAAGTCATTTGCATCGGAGGCGGCCCAATGGCGATTGAGTGCTTCTTGAATCTCGGTCTCATCCATCCTGCTACTCCCGTTCCGGATCATCGAAGCACCGCCTCGGCCACATCGTGCCGTCGCGGGTCGACTGTTCACTCGAACCCGATCGCCCTGGCTAGGAGAATCATGCGCAATCCGGCGTTTCGCGGATACGGGACGCATTCGCCGCGACGGAACCAATGGCAGAGCAAGACGCGAAATGAGCGTGGAGGGGAGGCGACGGGCGTCAGCCCCGTGACGTCGGCGTCAAACGCAGTTTGGAGCTCATTTGCACCAGATCGGCGAAAGAGCCGGCCTGCATCTTTCGCATGACCTGGCCCCGGTGCGCCTTGACCGTGATCTCGCTGATGCCGAGTTGCCCACCGACCTGCTTGTTCAACAGGCCGGAGACTATCAACGCCATGACCTCACGTTCGCGTGAGCTGAGCGACCTATAACGATCTTGCAGTGTCCGCAGCGCCGCCGCGTCATCCAGGGAAGCTTCGCTTCGCTCGATGGCCTGCTGGATGGCGCTCAACATGACATCGTCGCTGAATGGCTTCGTCAGGAATTCAACTGCGCCGGCTTTCATCGCCCGCACTGTCATCGGCACATCGCCGTAACCCGTGAGGAAAATAACCGGCATATCAGCATGATCGGCGGCGATACGCCTTTGCAGATCGAGGCCGTTGAGATCTGGAAGATTGACATCAAGGATCAGGCAACTCGGGGCAACGACGCGTTTGTGAGACAGGAATTCCTGAGCGGACGCGAATGTCAGCGGCTGCCAGCCCGCGCTGATAACCATGAGTTCCAGAGACTCGCGGACTGATATATCGTCGTCGACGACATATACAACCGGCGCAGCAGGTGACATGGGTAATGACCCCGATTGACAGTCAACGACGGTCATTAAACTCATGTGCACCTCTGCCAGGCAAGTGGTTGGCGAGTTGATTAGCCCCCATGAAGCGCGGTATTGAGTGCCGCGAGGAGTGCCGTATCGCTGAATGGCTTGAACAAGCATTCCGCCGCCCCTTGCTCCAGGAGACGCGGACGGACGCTCTCATCTCCGTGAGCGGTTATAAAGACGACCGGAATATCCCGACCACGCTGCGTCAGTTCCAGTTGCAGATCTGGACCGGACATGCCCGGCATGGCGATGTCGAGAATCAGACATCGGGTCCGGTCGACGTAATCAGAGGCAAGAAACTGTTCCGCCGACGAGAACGCCTGAACAGCAAAGCCAAGTTCCTTCAGCAAGTCGGGGAGCGACTTGCGCACGGATTTGTCATCATCGACGACCGACACGAGCGAACGGTTGACCATCACGGCTTCCTCGGGGGCTGCGGCGTATCCGTTACCGCAGATGTCCAACTGGTGTCGGAAATATCGGCGCTGATCACTCCCTCGGATTGCCGAGGGAGTGAAAATGCAAACGTGGCGCCCGGTCCATCATTCGGTACCGCCCACAGGCGGCCACGATGACTCTCGATGATCGATCGGCTCACGGATAGGCCGATCCCCATTCCGCCACTCTTCGTCGTGTAGAACGCTTCGAAAAGTCGGTTCACACTTTGCGGGTCGAAACCCATGCCCGCATCTCGCACCATCAGCCGCACATAATCGTCGTCCTCTCGTTCTGTGCTGATCACCAGTCGCCTTGGGCGATCGTGGATATTGCTCATCGCATCCGACGCGTTCAGCACAAGGTTCAGGATAACCTGCTGAAGTTGGATACGATCGCCCATGACCGGTGGGAGATCATCAGCGAATTCCTGCCGCAGAACCAGGCGGTGACGGTGAAGTTCGCTCAACGACAGCGCAATCACCTCGCGTGCCGCTTCATTCAGATCCATTGTCTCGACCGTAGCTTCTTTCCGGGTGAACAGCGCGCGCAACCGGGTGATCACGTCGGAAGCACGATTGCCATCGCGAATGGTACGCCGCGCAGTTTCACGCGCGCCGTCGACGTTGGGAGGATCGGCGGCCAGCATCCGCAAACAGGTGCTGGCGTTGGTGATGATGCCCGCCAGCGGCTGGTTAACCTCGTGCGCAATGGACGCCGTCATCGCCCCAAGGCTCGTGACCCGGGTCACGTGAGCGAGATCCGATCGTGCCTTTGCGAGCGCCTCTTCCGCGAGCCGGCGCTGCGTCACGTCCTGCACAGCAGCGAAATACTCCAGTTCGTCATCCTGGCCGCGTGTTGCGTGCGCGACTACGTGCAGGTACTTGACCGACTGGTCGGGCATCAGCAGCCGGTAGTCATGCTCGTAGTCGACGCCGCGTTCCTGCCGATCGAGCATTTCATTGAATGAGTGGATGTCCTCGGGATGGACTTGCGTAAGGATCCGCTCGAGCGTCAAAGGCACGGCTGGATCGAGCTCGAACATTTGATAGATCTCTGCCGACCATCTGATTTCACCGGTTGCTATACGCTTGGAAAAGCCGCCGGTTGAGCTGAGGCGCCGAGTCTCCGCAAGAAATGTCTCGCTGCGCCGCAACTCCTCCTCCGCCCGCTTGCGTTCCGTGATATCGCGCAGGTAGCCGGTGAAGGACGGAGGTTCGTCCAATGGAATTCGTGTCACGGTGAGCTCGACAGGGAATTCGGTCCCGTCGGCGCGCATCGCCGTCATCTCTATGCGCCGCCCAAGTACGCGCGCTTCATGCGTCGCCAGGTAGTGCGCCATCCCCTGCCGGTGGCGCTTGCGAAGTAACGGTGGGATGATGATGTCGGCCATCGGTTTGCCCATGACCTCGTCGCGTTGGTAGCCGAAGGCATGCTCTGCGGCGGGATTGAACTCGGTGATGTGGCCTTCATGATCGATCGTCACAATGCAATCGAGTGCCGAGTTCACGATCGCAGCCTTGCGCGCTTCGCTGCGCCGAAGTGCCTTCTCCTCTTGACGTAGCCTGGCCTCTGCGAGGGTACGTTCGGCAATCTCCTTCTTTAGCTCCTCGTTGGCTGCGGCAAGTTCGCTGGTCCGTTGCACGACTCGCCGATCGAGTTCGTCGGCGGCGCGGTTTTGTTCGCTACGCAGCCTCGCCTCGCGTAACCCGATCGTCGTCAGATTGGCTGCCACGCTCAAGAGCAGCGTTTGGATCTCACCCGGGAAGTCCGCTTGCCGAGATCCGGCTACGATCATGCCGAATTCACCCTGCAACCCCAGTCGCAGTGGCACAATTGAAATGTCTTCGTCACAAACGAACATCTTGGCGTGCGGCGGCCATTTCTTCGGATCATCTCCGAGCCATTGGTTCAGCACCACGCCTACATCCTCGGGTCGCCCAACCTGCTCTTGCGGATGCCCAATACGAAACATCTCGATGGGTGCCTCACCGTTTGAATTGCTCAGTCGCACGTAGAGAAAATCGAGCTGCAGCATACCCATGAGTGAGTCGAGCACCGTGCGACTAATGTAGGACGCATCGCCACCACTCCAGATCGCGGGCAGTGCAAGCAGGCTGATCAGGTCGTTAATACAGCGCTGCAGGCGCCGAATGGCCTCGGCATGATGTTCGAATTGCGCGTCCAGGTCAGACCGCCATCTACTGGGGCGTGACCCGGCCGGCTCGTCGTTCTCGAAGCTCACGTACGAACTCCCCTGGCGGTACGTAAAACGGATTGTGCTGAAGGATGCCGCCGATGACAATCATCGGATGCGTTCGCATGATATCGATCACCGTGTCTCCACCAAACTTCGCCAGATCGTACACGCAAATCACCGCGTCGTCGTGGCGGCACCACACATCGTTCACACGTGCTTCGAATTCGACGAGCTCACCGATGTTCGACTGGTTGCCGGACGCCCAATCCATCTGGCAGACGATGCGACTGAGCGGATACCTACCCTGCACGCTACCGCTGGCCATTTGTTCGAAGGCACCCAACATCCGGTCCTGATCGAAGCGACCGTCACGCAGATAGGTTTCCGTGTTGGTTCGCAGCTCGAATTGTCCACTCCGCAGCGCGGATGCCGTGTCGATCCCTGCCGCCGTCAGCCGTTGCAGATGGTCCTGGTGCTGATCCGGATTGACGACATGAACGGCCTTGTCGCCGCACGCGAATCCCCCGCTAATGAACGGCAGCAAGACGCGATACGCCTCGTCGTCGCTATTGAAGAACGCACATACATGCCGAACGTCGCCGAGCTCGGATCCGGCAAACGGAATGGGCGCCACGGCCTTCTTCATGGTGGGTATCTCCCTCATGAGTTTCGGGCGACACGTCTGCAGTGACGCCGCGACATACGATGTCGCCGTGCCTGCTCTCCATGCCCAGGCTTTCGTGGCATTCGTGCGGCGCCAGCATGCCCCACGTGCCCGCACTCGTCTATGATACTTTGGTGTTGGTCTTGCACCCATGTCACCGCCGCCGCGACCAGTGGCCTTGCGTTCGCCGCGGTCAGGTATTCCATGTCGTAGTGTCATCGGATATGCCTGATACTAAGGTATCGCCGATACCATCGTTCAATGGACTTGCTTTCATCATTGTTGGTGACTGCATCGCATCCGACGGTTCGTTTGGCAGACCACCCAGGACCGAGCGGCAATTTAAACTGGGGAGATACTTCGATGAGCACGCTTGTAACCAGTTGGACCGTTCTCGTGCAGTTCGACCATTGCCTGGTTTGCGCGACGGACCCGCCGAAGCACTGGCGGCCAGTAGGTGCACCCCAAAGGTCCTAGTTGCTTCCGCTCATTATTCCTTGCTGGAGGAAGAATCGTGGACCGTATCGATGCAATGAAGGTCTTTGTCACCACGCTTGAAGAGGGCAGCCTGGCGGGCGCCGGTCGAAAGCTTGGCCGTTCACCTGCCGCGGTCAGCCGCGCCATCGCATTTCTTGAAGCCCATGTCGGCACCGAGCTGCTGCATCGGACGACGCGTTCCTTTAAAATGAGTGAGGCAGGCAAGCACTATGCGCTCGCCTGCCGTCGGGTGCTGACCGACCTCGAAGAAGCCGAAACAATGGCTGCGAGAGAGCGATCGGCGCCGCGCGGCACCCTCGCGCTGACCGCGCCCCTGCTCTCCGAGGAATTGGTGCTGCGACCGATCGTCGATGCATTCATCGACGCCTACCCGGAGGTGTCTGCGCGACTTGATTTCACCGACAGATCGGTAAACCTGATCGATGCAGGATTTGACCTTGCGCTGCGTATCGGCAACCTGGCCAACTTGTCACTGATTGCCATTCGGGTCGGCGACGTCCGCCGTGTGGTGGTGGCAGCCCCGCGTTATTTGGCACAGCATCCGCGCATTCAGGATCCCGGTGACCTATCCAGGCACCAGATCATCGCAATCACGCAATATGATCACGACTCCTGGAGCTTTCCACCCTCGTCAGGTTCCGCCGTCCCACGAACGATACAACTGGCACCCCGGTTGGTAATCAACACCAGCCGCGGCGCGCTGTCTTTCGCGGTCAATGGGCGTGGTGTCACGCGCGTCTTCTCGTATCAGGTCGCCGAAAAGGTGCGCGAAGGCGCGCTCGAGATTGTCCTCGCAGACCACGAACCGCCGCCTCTGCCGGTGCATCTGATTGCGCCGCACGGTCGGCTCTCTGACCGAAGGTTCGGGCATTCGTGGATTTTGCCGTGCCCCGGCTGCGAAACCACTTCGCCCGCTTGGCCAACCACGCCAGCGAGGACGGAGGCTCGGTGGTAGATTTTGTCTCTATCGCAGATTCTCGCCCGAGACAGTCACGACGAATGATCGGCGACAACGGCTACGGAGGACCCGCGAGTGAGGATCGACTTCAAGGGTAGCCATTTCGAGCGGGAGGTGATCCTGTGAAATGGCCACTGGCATAATTTGCATTTCTGTTGCTCTGCTACCTGGAAAGTCGAGGCCGTGCAGGGCACGAAACCGGCGAATGCCAAGGCGCGTCGGGTTAAACCGATCATGCTTTGCCCGGACATGTGCGGTACCAAATATGTGAGTCCGCTGAGACCCGTGCAGGGCCCCGACTGTTCGACGTTAGACGCGAGTCGACGGGCATGCTTGGCAAAAAAAGGCGTCTCCTTGTCCGATCTATCGTCATTTCTTCCGGACGGGACATTTTGAAGTTACGGGAAGCCAGGTTAGATCGATAATAGGCCTGTCGTTTTGACGTGGGGCAACCGAGATGGTCGGACCCGCTACCGGTTCAGTGAGATTGGTGTGATGGTCGCCAGGCGCTATTTACGGTCTCTCCTTAGGCATCGCTTTGTCAAAGGTTCAGAGACTGAAGCACCCATTCTACTGCCGGTTGTAGCCCAACAAACCGATTCCGCCGCGATGATACGGTTTTGCCGGCAGATATGCCCTGGCGCAGCACTTCTGTTGCCCGACCAACGCGAATTGCATTTGGGCATGCCCACTTCAGGCAGCAGTCCGGACAGTTCGGCGGCGGGTCGGATTGCCGCGCTGATTGGTGCGGCACTGCCACTCTATGGACTGTCGCTGGTTCCTGTCGTCGTGATTGGCCGTGGTGACGGTGCAGATCTCGCAGTGCAACTTGTGTTGGAGCACAACAGTCTGCTTGCGGCGGCGATTTTGCTGCGACCAACCAGTTTTGTATCACCGGTGGCGGTTGGAAGTCTCAACGGCATGCACGTCCTGTTGACCTGTGCCGCCAGCGATGGAGCGGCCGGCTCTGTTGGCTGGCAGATGCGCAATGTCCTAGTCCGCGGAGGCGCACTGGTCGTGTGCGAGCGGATTGCGGCGCGTCGCGCGACGGCCGCCCAGGAAGTGATCATATCCCGGGTCTTTCTTACGACCCTGTTCGGATCCGCGACCCTCTCCCGAATTCGTGATTGACTGTCACGGCGTCCCTTTTGGCAAGAGAACGCCAGTGACCCAAGCAGTCCCGGTTTGCGCCCGGTGGCGTCTCAGGGCGCTAAGCCCTGTTAAAAGATGTTAATCCACCGTTGACGACCGTCCTCACGATCCGGGGAGGAGGCCGTCGTGCTCGATCGCGACTCCGATGGTCCGGGACGAAATCAGCGACCGTGCCGTCTAAATATACCAGTTAGTCGCCACACTGTGCCAAGATTCTCGCGTATCAGTTGCAATTTTGCGGGCAGGCGCGGCATAAGAACATTCCAATTCACGGACTCGTGATTCACTTCAGGCGGGACGCGTCGAGCGACCGCGTAAATGGCCGCTGTCACGCCAGCAAATGACCTCACCGAGATAACCCATGAAATTTCACGTCGTTTAACTGGCGTTCAGGACCGGTACGGCCTGATGCTTCTTCGCGAATGCAACACGGCAACGGGGAGCTATCCAATGGATATGACGGTTCATGATCTACGCGAGACATTGCCGCCGATGCTGCGAAGCGTACCGTCGGCGGTGTCCAGTAGGCAGTCGACCCTGGACGCCCCCTCCATTCTGGTCCGGCAGAGCCAAACCTGGGGCGGTGTCTCTCTTTCCGAGATGGAGATACGGTGGTCAGGTAGCAAGATATGCCATGAGATCACCAGCGGCGAGCCGACGTTGTGGATAGTCATGGAGCAAATTGGGGGCCGTTATGAATACAGGACGGCGCCCAATGAATCGGCGCAACGCAGTTTTCCAGGTCAGCACACAATGAGTTCTGGTACCCGCCGGGACGGAGATTTGGGGTTATGCGAGCAGCATTCGGCTTTTGCGATGTGTCAAACTGACGTTCGACGAAAATATGATCAGCGCGAGGCTGGGTGAAGACTTTCTGGCGTCGGGGTTAGCCGCACCACGCATTATGTTCTCGCACGAACCAATTTGGAAAATTGCCAGCCTGCTGGCGGCCGAATGCTCCAAGCCGGTCGCGCCTGACCGTTTGTACGAGACAGCTTGACAACAGCGCTATGTATCGAGGTCCTTCGCCTGTGCGAAACCGACCATCGAGATGTTGTGCGTGGGGGACTGGCGCCGTGGCAAATGCGGCGCGTCAGCGAGTACATGGAAGCGCACCTCGCGGAGGCGCTCCAACTGAGCGACTTTGCCAAACTCATCGGGATGTCCCGGTCGCATTTCAGCCAGGCGTTCCGACGGTCTACTGGCATGCCGCCGCACCGGTGGCACTTGAATGCGCGGATCCGGCGCGCCCAGGAACTGCTGCTCGACACCGGTGTACCGCTCGCCGATGTGGCCTACCAGACGGGATTCGCAGATCAGAGCCACTTCACCAAGATCTTCCAGCGGCAGATCGGCACCAGCCCGGGCGTGTGGCGGCGCGAACGCCGCCATTGAAACGCCAGGTCAAAAATTGTCCGTGCTTCGCCCGGCTGGTCACACTTGCGACCTGGCCTTGAAGTGATGCCGTAAGGACTCGATGCAACGGGAGGGATTGCGCTACGAACCACAATGCCAGATGATGTGACCATGCCATAGGCGGTCACTGCCCGTGCACCGGGATGCTCCGTCCATATCGGAATGATAGCCGGACGTTCAGGGAGGGTGGCCGATTGCCCGAATACTGCACAAGTCCTGTGTCGAAGACCGGTATTATCAATATCCTCCCCGATAACTAATCATCTTGCGTTACCAAGGTGCCGAATTTGCCGGCTCGAGTTGGAGGCCTGGTGTGCAAAATCTTCAATCAGACCACGCCACGAGACAAAGCACCGGCCATAGGGGTGGCGGTTCCGAACTCGACCGGCGCCACCGGTCGGACGCGGTTCGCCCGACGGCCTCAATTGGAGAGGCGCATCCGAGCAGGCGGGAGGAGCGGGGCTCTGGGACGTCGAGTCCCAAGGCCAGGCGGCGGTTGGTCTGGCGTCGGGCACGAAGCGAACCGGTTGATCCACTCGTTCTCATCTTATGCGTTGGTCTGGTGACCGAGATGGCCCTGCCCTGGGCAGTCATTTGGCTGTCGGACATATTCGTCTTCGATATCCCGATCTGGTCAGAGTGGCTTGCGTTCGGACTTGCCCCTGCGCTGAGCTTGCTTGCCATAGTGATCCTTTGGATCGCGCGGACCTGGTCAGCCGCTGTGCCTGTGCGTGTCGCCGGACGGCACCAGCGTTAATTCTGTTGGTTATTCACAAGATTGGGTCTGATCCGTCGGGCTGTCGCAGCACTGTTCTTAACTACGGGGCGTCGCACGGTGCGCATCGAGGCATGGCTCGTCTCCTACGGTCTGCTTGGACTGACTCAGAACGGACTTCTGCCAATTCTGTTGCCGCTTGTTGCGCCCGGCGGAGGTGCCGCCGGCGTAACCTATGCGGCGTTCTCGCTGCCTGGCCTGCTGGCCCCGGTTCTTGGCACCTGGGCCGATCGGTACTGGACGACATCGCGACCTGCTGATCTGGGGCACGTTCTGCGCAGGTCTATTGCTGCTACTTTTTGATGCGGCAGGTATTTCGCTCCGCATCGCGCTTGCCGCGGGCGCCGGATTAGGAGCGATGGCGGCGACGACCGCCGGCAATGTGCTGGCCATCCAAGGACTGCCCGAGGCCGAATGGGATGGTCACGTTGCGCGGCTGCAACGCTTCCTTAGTGCAGGGCAGGTTGTTGGATTGGCCGCAGCCGGCCTGCTGGCGCACAGCCGCCCGAACGATGGATTTGTGTTTGCAGGTATCGCTCTCATCGTCGCCGGAGTGATCGCGAGCGTCTCGGCGCCCGGGCGGTCGCAGCGCAACTCGCGCGACAAACCGGATGCACGGCCAATGGTCGGCGGCGATGCCGGTGTTACCGCGGCTCACCGCCACGGGCATCACGTCGGGTGGTCTGAATTGAGCGCGTATTTGAAAGTAATCAACCGGCGACTGCGGCGATTTCTGATTGTCTGGCTTATCGCCTATCCCGCTATGAATGGCTTTGCAACGCTATTCCCGGTGGCGATGACGCACGAGTTCGGCATGGATCCGAGTTCTGCCTTCAGGCGCCTACGCGATCGGAGTCGGGTTCAGTCTGCTGCTGTATAATCCAGTCGGCATTGCCACGGGCCAAATCGGTGGTGGCCGCATGCTTCTGGCCGGACTCGGAGCAAGGCTTATGCTGCTGGCCGCGCTTGCGCCATTGGGGCTGTCGCATAGCAGTTGGAGCGGATGGCTGATCCTTATCGGGTTCGCGCTGATCCAGTTCGTCTGGCCGTTGTTGAGCGTTGCCGCAAACTCGCTGTCGGTGCGACTTGCGCCAACCGCACGCGGCGAAAGCGTCGGGTTATTCAATGCGGCAACATCGCTTGCTGCATCGGTTGGCTCGCTGCTGGCTGGGATGATCTTCGGAGCCTCGGGGTTCGCCACGCTCAGTGGAGTTGTGTGCGTCGTCGTGGCCGTGGCGCTGGCGTTGGCTGTGCTATGGGTGCCACGCTCGCATGCATCGACAGCCTAACGACGCCCCAGTCATCGCACATTCAGAAGGTAAGTCCTACGTGTGCGCCAAACACCCAGGCATTAGGAACGTGCGTGAAGGTAAATGCACCGGGGTTGCCAATGTATTGCACGTTCGGATGCAGCACCATCCAGGGTGTAACCTGAAATCCGTATGCCAACTCCACAATGTTTTCGCCCAGTTCCAATCCTGGGTCCAGCACGCCCTCCGACGCCAGCAGGGCGTTCTGTTTGGCGATCACGTTGCTATTGACCGTATCCCGAACATAGCCGATCGCAATGAAATCATGCGGACGGGATGCAAACGGTCCCTGGGCCACCAACGCAGCGGTGAAGTAGGTCGGGATCTGCGAGGTTCGCTTGTCCGATATGGTTGCGTTCGCCACCACGATCAGTCCACGATCTGTCCCTGGCTCGAAGCTCCAAACCATCTGGTCGGCCAGAATGTAGCCGCCGTATCGGCCTGCATAGCTGATGCTGGAGTTTGTAACGCTGGGGGCATGAGATGTGTCGTAGTAACCCCCTATCTTATAGTGCCCTGGCATCGCGTCCGGTCCGAGCTTGACGGTCTTGCTGAATTCAAGCGGGAACAAGGCACCGGTCGCTCCCGCCAGGCCAAGCTTGAAACCGTTGTAGAAGTTCGAGTAGGTGGGGTTTACCTCGAAGACACCGGCTTCGACATAGACATCGCCGGGCAGATTGAGCCGAACGCGACCGCCCCACTTGCCCGCCGGATAATCGGACCACCCGCTATTGGTTGGCAGCGACACCGGATGAGCACAGAACGCGTCATTCTCGAAGTCGCAAAGAATGCCCGTCCTGCCGAAGTCGTCACCCATGACCACAAAACCGGCCTTCACATCGAGCAGATTATTGAACAGGGACTGCTGGTAGCTGACCTCAGCCAGACGAAAATTCTCCCCGTCCCCCGTAGATCTCCTGCACGTCGATCTTGTTGCCGATGTAGTCGGCGGTGGTGTTGCGGCCTTCGCGGACGTTGAAACTGAGGTGGAAGGTCCCGCCGGTAAGACCGGCCACCTTGCCCATATCCACATCCACTCCAAAGGCGATTTGCTGAGCGTAGTCGCCGCCGATGCGCTTGCCGCCGGAGAAGTTGTAGGCGTATTCGCCAATATAAGACGCCCGAAAGTTGAAACCATCCTGGACCAGCGTGGTGCGAAGGCCCCCCCAGTCACCGGTCATGGTTGGTTGCGTCAACCAGTCTTCCAAGGACTGTCCGAACGAAACCGTCAGCGGCGCCTCGGCCGGAGGAGTCTGAGATTGGGCATGACCCGTCTGGCTGGCGCAAAGTGCCGCTCCGACCGCCAGAATCTGCAAAGCCAGATTACACGTTCGCTGCCATGAGGTTGATGCCTGATGACGACGTCCGGCCCGGTGCAGCCACTTGACTGGCGTCGTTGATTCGCGATCTGATGGGTTTGGTTCGAAGAACGCGCGATTCTCGGCAATCGGTACAGGATCCGCCTGTCCGATCGAAAAAGCGGTCTGACGCGACATGTCGCGGCTCCTCCCCGTTTGATCTGCAACTGAAACCGAGATCGGCAACAAAAAGGGGGATTTCTTGTTCAGAGCTATCAAGATATTCCAAAAAAAATGCTCAAGCTATTACCCGGGCAGCGTCCCGACAGGGTTATAGCGGGGAACTGCCGCTACCGTGGAAAGGGCCCCTGTGGGCCCATCACTGAAATGGTATTTTGCAAGCGCAAGGCCACCACGGCGGGAGATTTATGGTGTTGGTCGAGCGGCCAGAGGATTCGGTGGCGGCCTGCACAAGTGCCACCGAAACCCCCTCCATCCCTTTGCGAATATTTTATGCCGCGATCGCGTGTAGATTCGGCACCTTCATCGACTTCCGCAGCTTCTGCATGGCGCGCACTTCGATTTGCCGTACCCTCTCCGGCGAGATTTTGTAGTGCTCGGACAATTCCGTGAGGGTTGCGGGATCGTCCTTGAGGCGCCGCTCCACAACAATATAGCGCTCCCGTTCGTTGAGGGTTTTCAGTGCGCCCGACAACATGCTCGAGCGCCTGGTCACCTCCTGACGCTCCCCGAACACCACCTCATGACTCTCGCTGTCGTCGGCCAACCAATCCTGCCATTCGCCTTCGGCATCGGAACGCATGGGGGAATGCAGACTATAATCCGGAGCAAGCATGCGACGGTTCATGCTGATCACTTCCCCCTCGGGAACATCAAGCGCGCGAGCGATGCTGGCGACTTGTTCGGGGAATAAATCGCCCTCATCGCTCGCCTGCATTTGGCCCTTCAGTCGGCGGAGGTTGAAGAACAGCCTTTTCTGAGCGCTCGTGGTACCGATCTTCACCAGCGACCAACTGTGCAGAATATAGGCCTGGATCGCGGCACGGATCCACCAGATCGCGTAAGTGGCGAGCCGGAACCCGCGGTCCGGGTCGAATCGCCTTACCGCGTGCATCATCCCGATATTTCCCTCGGCGATTAGCTCGTCGACGGGCAGGCCGTAGCCACGATATCCCATGGCAATCTTCGCCACCAGCCGCAGATGTGACGTGACGAGCTTATGAGCCGCGGCGACATCCTGCTGATCCCGCCAGCGGCATGCCAGCGATTGCTCCTCCTCCAACGACAGCATCGGAAATCTGTTGATCTCTTTGAGATAGCCGGATGTGGTACGCCCGGACCTCGCGTTGACCTCAACATAGCCCATGACGGATCTCCTTGGTGCATATTCGCTATGCTACGAATGGCACGCCTGACTCCTGAAAGTCATTAGCAAAAGTCTTAAAAGACCTGATTATTTGCTACAGTTGAAAAGAGACGGTCGTGGTATTTGCGTCCAAAAATGTCAAATACGACATGCGGACCGGTCGCATCTTTCAGCGATTGCGCTGGTGGGTAAACACGCTCCTTCGGTGGTATCGGGGATACCTCGTTCGAGAGCGGCTACAAATGGACTGGCCGATGAGTGAGCCTAGCGTTGTCGTTCAATCTGGACATAGTATGCCCAAGCCAATCTTTGTTATCTTTCTCTGGTAAAGACTGGCTTTACATCCGACACCACCGATCCCGTGGGCTCAGGCATTCGGCGCCAAGGTCCCCGAGCCGCTTGGCCGCCTCGTCGCTCATTCCCGAACCTAGGGCCGGTCGGCGCGGAAGTGAATATATGTCGTGCGGCGGACACTCTTCCGCACTGCGACAGGGTGGCATTGCTTCCTGCGGTCCAAAACCGCCATCGAACGTGGCCGGCCCCATTCAATCGCGGAGCGGAAGAGTGTCTGCCGAACGGCGGACATTCGCTTCCGTACCGACGGGACCCAAGCTCAGGAAACCGGCGGCGCATGGACCGACGGGTCGCGGTCGCGCCAGCGCGTCCGAAACACGAAGGAAGTCTACTATGCTCACCGAGCGAAAGGTTGCGGTCATCACCGGCGCGTCGCAGGGCATCGGCGCGGCGTTGGTCAAGGCGTATCGCGATCGCAACTACAGGGTGGTCGCCACGGCGCGGACGATGAGCCCATCGAATGACGACGATGTGCTGGCGGTACCCGGGGACATTGCCGATCGAAATACGGCGGAGCGTGCGATTTTCGAAGGCCTCGCCCGCTTCGGCCGCATCGACACCCTGGTCAATAATGCTGGCATTTTCATCGGCAAGCGGTTCACTCAATATACCGAGGCCGACTATGCTGCCATGATTGGGGTCAATGTCACTGGCTTTTTTCACATCACGCAACTTGCCATCGAGCAGATGGAGAAACACGGCAGCGGGCATGTCGTACAGGTCAGCACGCAGCCTCGTCGATCACGCGCGTGCCGCGGTACCGTCCGTCCTGGCGTCGCTGACGAAGGGCAGCCTGAATGCAGCGACGAAATCGCTCGCGATCGAGTACGCGAACCGGGGAATTCGAGTGAATGCGATAGCGCTGGGCGTCATCAAGTCGCCAATGCATCCGGCGGAGACACATGCGCAACTCGATGGTCTGCATCCGCTGGGTCGTATGGGCGAGATATCCGACGTCGTCGATGCGATCCTCTACCTTGAGGCGGCACGGTTCGTGACGGGTGAAATTCTGCATGTTGATGGCGGCCAGAGCGCTGGGCACTGAAATCACCCGTTACAGACAACCGAGTCCGCGATGAGTACGCTTGAAAAAGGTGCTGTACACAGCCAAGATCCACGCCACAGGCGGGCGGGACGGAGGCACGGCACGCAGTGTCGATGGACGCCTGGAGGTTTCGCTTTCGGCTCCTGGTGGCACGGGCACCGGCACCAATCCGGAGCAATTGTTCGCCGCGGGCTGGTCGGCCTGTTTCATTAGTGCGATCAAGCTCGCGGCGCGTCTCAATATCAGGGTGCCAGGTGTCGAACATGAAGTTGCCCAGCGGCTCGTGGAGGCTGCGGATCGAACGTGTCCATATTCGCGCGCGACACTTGGCAACATCGACGTCGCAATCAATCTGGTCTGAACGGGCCTTGCCCGGCCGTCCCACAATCTCATCAATGCTGCCTGGGAGAGAGTTGCCGATGTCTACGATGAAAATATCGGGAAATATCAACTATCAGCGTCGCCGCCTATTGAGCGCCGCGCTCCTGACAATTGCGGCCGCCCAAATTGGGACGACCGAGTCCGCTGAAGCGGAACCGGCCAACTCAAAGCCGACGCGCGTGTCGGCGATCAAGCCGGGGACGAACACGTCGTTCACGTCACTCAAGCAGGTCGATGCGGGCCTCCTCAAAATTGGATACGCCGAGGCTGGTCCCGCCGATGGTGCCCCCGTCGTTCTTCTGCACGGATGGCCGTACGATATTTATAGCTATGTCGATGTTGTGCCGTTGCTGGCGTCGGCAGGCTATCGGGTTATCGTTCCGTTTGTGCGCGGCTGTGGCACGACGCGCTTTCTCTCGGATGCGACATTCCGCAACGGACAGCAAGCGGCAGTCGCCCTCGATGCCATAGCCATGATGGATGCGCTCAAGATTCCGAAGGCTATCATTGGCGGGTACGACTGGGGAGGGCGGACGGCCGACATCATCGCGGCACTCTGGCCGGAGCGGTGCAAAGCGCTTGTCGCGGTGAGTGGGTATCTGATCGGTACCCCTGAGGCGAACAAGGCGCCGTTGCCGCCAAAGGCTGAGTACCAGTGGCGGTACCAATATTATTTTGCGACGGAGCGCGGCGCGCTCGGCTACGACAAATACCGGCACGACTTTGCCAAGCTCATCTGGCAGATCGCGTCGCCGCGATGGAAGTTCGACGACGTCACGTTCGACCGCACAGCGGCGTCGTTCAGTAATCCCGACTATGTTGCCATCGTGATTTATAATTACCGCTGGCGGTTGGGCCTGGCGAAAGGTGAACCGCAATACGACGATGCGGAAGCCAGGCTTGCGACAGCGCCGGTCATTACTGTTCCGACAATCACTTTGGAAGGCGACGCGAACGGTGCGCCCCATTTGGACGCCGAAGCTTACCGGAAGAAGTACCTGGGCCAGTACGCGCACCGGGTCATCAAGGGCGGTGTTGGCCACAATTTGCCGCAAGAGGCACCGCAGGCTTTTGCCCAAGCGGTGGTTGACGTCGACAGGTTCTGAACGGCCTTAGCCGGTATCGGTCGGCTTCGTAGCGCTGGAGCTCGTGAATGGCGTCTATGATGGCACGAAATACACAAGGCCCGGGACATCGGCGATTAGCTGCCGATGCCGACCGCCTTTTCCGCGGCGACGTAAGCGGTAAGGCATGTGGCGGGCGCCGGCGCAGTTGTTCGTTTGCGATGGGTACAAGTCAGTCTTTGGCATCGACAGTCAGGCGTGCGAATTGTGTCCTCAGCCGCGGCATGACGAAGTCCACGAAGGCGCGGACTTTTGGGATGGAAATCCGGCCCTCCGGCATGATGAGGTGTACCGGCAGCGGAGCCTGTTCGTGCGATCTCAGCACGATCTGCAACCGGCCATCACGCACGTGGTCTGCGACCTGATAGGAGAACAGGCGTGTTACGCCCCGCCCTTCGACCGCCGAGGCAACGGCCGCACGCGCGCTGTTGACGATCAGGCGCGGCGTTGTCTGCACGGCCCGCAGCATCGGCGAACCATCGGTGGCAAGTAGTTTCCACGAGTTCGAGACCGGCCTGCGCAAAGGTGATGATTTGTTGTTTCGCAAGATCGCAGTGCGTGTCGATGCGGGGATATCTCGCGAGGTAGGACGGTGCGGCGACGATGACCTGACGGACTTCGCCGACCCGTACGGCCACCATCGATGAGTTAGGTAAATGCCCTATTCGCAGAGCGATATCAAATCCCTCATCGATCAGGTTCACGGTCTGATCGAGCAGGGAGAGTTTCACGGACACCGTCGGAAAGGCGTCGAGGAAGTCGTCCAGGATTGGACGCAGTACGTCTTCGCCGGTGAGGACCGGTGCCGTCAGGGCAAGAGTACCACGCGGGGCCGATTTCTCGCTCGCCGCCAGGATATCGGCCTCGTCGAGATCCATCAGCAGACGCCGGCAGGCCGCGGCATAGCGCTCACCGACTTCGCTCAGTTTGCTCGAGCGTGTTGTGCGATGGAGAAGCGGCACGCCGACATGTTCTTCGAGATAGGCCAACGCGCGGCTCACTGCGGCGGGTGAACGCCCGAGCTTGCGGCCGGCCCCTGCGAGGCTGCCTTCGTCGAGCGCGGTGACGAACACCTTCATGGCGTCGATGCGGTCCATCGGTTGCTCCTCGGAGAATTGGGTTTCCACGATATCGGCAGAACAGTGCGCTTTGCCTTGGGATGGCGGCGCCGCTACTGGTAACGCAGGGTCGTGCCCGGCAAGGGAAGCGCATCCCTCCGAACCACCTTGTGTGGCGGATTGGCATCGCTGCGCGCCGTCAGATCGAGGATCGTAGCCGAAGTCATTGGGGTGTTGTTCATGGTTCACCTCCCGGATGGGGGTGATTAGTGCAGGAAGCGGCTCCAAGTCCTTGTGGTTATCGTGAATTGTTGTGAAGGGGGGGCCGGTCCTGCGGCGTCCTTAAGGTTTTCAGGCGCGCTTCCGCCTGGCGACTCTGCATGGTGGGCAGGCCGGCGGGAACCCAACCCGTGCAGGACGTGCGTCAGGGCCTTGCACGAATGCCGTTGCGAGACATTGGGTCGGCGGTGGGCTGATGGATAGCCAGACGGACCAGGCTCGTTGCCCTCAGTCCAGGCTCTGATGAAATCTGAAGATGTCTTATGGTGGGCCGATCACGTAATTGCGAGTGAAGTTGGGGCGATTTACTCGTCGGGCGCTTGCGAGATCGATCCTGGGCAGCCTGAACTCAGCATTCCCGGTCTTCGGTGCCGGTTGACCGGTCAGGGGTTTGTCCCAGGCGTGTAAGTGCGGCGCAGCGCCGATGGCCATCCGGGCGGGGACCCTGCCTGACAGCGAGGTCACGAAATCGCGAGGTCATCCCGCATCGCGTCCCGTGCGGACTGCGAGCTGGCATTGCGCCGCGCGTGCCTGCGCGAGATCCAGCCGACCGTCCGGTGCCTCAGCCTTCCATTCAATCGCGCGATGGAAGGGTGTCTCCCGATGGGCACATATTCGCTCCAGGATCGAGGGAACATAGCTACCAATCCATCGGCGTCACTGCGGCGGTCGAATGCAGTGCGCGACCTGGCGGTTGTCAGGTTCTACACGACGATTGGGGAATGCCATGCACATCGACAATGCCCTGTCCGGCAGGATCGTCTCCAGATCAGCCATCTTGCCCGGTCTTCATCTGGAGGTTGCGATCGACCTCCGGGCTCCGGAGAAGCGGGGCCATTGGAGCGCGCGTGGTGCAAGCTTCATCGCGGTCCATGTTCCCGGCGATGGGCCCGCGCCAGCGATCTTGGACTGTGCCGATTTCCTGGCGGACCGTGCGGGGGCGATTGGCATGGTCGTAGGGGACGCACCCCACTCCGCGGCAAGTGCCTTTTTTGTGCAGCCGGATCCGCTGCACGGCGTGGATGGCCCGTCGCTGGTCAGGGCCGTCGCGGAAGCGCTCGCCGCCGTCGATGCCCGGGTTGGTGCGACGATCGACCAGGCAGATGGGTTCGATGAGAACTACCCGCCGGAAGCATTGTCCGAAGCATCACGCAGCATCGGCCAACTGCTTTGCCTGGTGGAATCGCATATCCAATCGATCGCCATTGCTCCGCTGCAAAAGTAGTAGCGGCGTGCTGTTCAGGCCTGACCCTCACACACTGGTGGAACAATCATGAACGCAAATCACCCAATCATGCGTCAGCCTCCGCCACGGCTGGCTTCTGCCGATCTTCAGTTTGACCGAAGCGTACGAACGAATGGCTGCCGTATCGGCCTGCCTGCGCTTGGACAGGGACGACCGAGTGTGCCGTTCGAGCCAGAGACGTTACCAGTTCCAGGACGCGTCGCATCCGGCGGCCTGAAGGCGTGGCAGGTGGATCGCGTCCTCGCCTATATCGAAACCCATATCGAGACGTCGTTGCTGGCAACCGAACTGGCAGCACTGGCGCGACTGAGCGGCAGCTATTTCTTTCGCGCCTTCAAGATCTCGTTTGGCCAGTCGCCACATGCGTATATTCTGTCCAGGCGTGTCGCCTGTGCGAAGCGGCTCATGATGTCAGCCGACCCGCCGTCGCTGGCGGAGATCGCTCTGTGCTGCGGTCTCGCGGATCAGGCGCATTTGTCGCGCGTCTTCCGCAGGCTGGTTGGCGAAACCCCTGGCGCCTGGCGTAGAAAATATCGGGTGCCAGCAGTGGTGCAACGGGAGCAAGCAGGTTTGTCGCAAGGATGGACCGCCACTGACATGCGTGCGGCGCTGGCGACCGGTGTAGATCGGATATAGGTCGTTGCCGACAAGCGAATGTAAGGCTTGGCAGGAATCGGGCTGAGTGGATTTGCGCCGAAGTACTCGTGCTGTGCATCAGGGTTGATCAGGCGGCCATGGTCAGAGCGATTGCGGGTTGATACCAAACGCTCGACCGGCGGACTTATGAATCGTTCGCACCGGGTACTCTAAAGCGTCATGACCGGATTTGACCCGGCCATCTATCGCGGCGCTGTGCCGCATGGATGGGCGGGTCAAGCCGGCCATGACGGTTAGGGTCCTGCCGTGATAGGAGTCATCCGATGGAAGCGCCGCGTCAGTCGGCGCATGCGGACTCCGAGGCGAGGACCAGGCGCGGGATGGAGCGGATCGACCCTGATAGCGAGTGGCTGGAGAGCGACGCCCTGGGCGGGTTCGCTTCAGGCACGGTCGGCGGCATCCGGAATCGCCGCTATCACGCAGTGCTTCTCGCGGCGACCACGCCGCCCACGGGGCGGGTCGTGCTGGTCAACGGGTTCGAGGCCTGGGTAGACTGTGGCTCCCGCAGCTTCCCCATCAGCAGCCAGCGTTACGCGCCGAACGCGACGTATCCGGATGGCGACCGCCGCATCGTGGATTTCTCGGCCACGCCCTGGCCGCGTTGGGCCTTCCGCGACAACTCCGGGACCGAGATCACGCAGGAGATCCTGGTGCATCGCGACACCTGCGAGACCGTGTTGCGTTGGCGTTGCCGCACGGCCGGCGCATGCAGGCTGCGTGTCCGCCTGTTGCTGTCGGTGCGCGACTATCACGCATTGCGTCGGGAGGACGGGGCGTTCGCCATGCACGCGGTGGTTCGTGGTGGCAATGTGTGCTGGCGCCCGTATCCCGATCGGCCGGCCATCGCGGCGCTGACCAACGGCGCGTACACGCACGAACCCGACTGGTACCGCAACTTCGCTTATGCCCGGGAGTCCGAGCGTGGCCTCGATTTTTTGGAGGATCTCGCTTCGCCGGGCACGTTCGTCTGGGAGTTCTCCCGCGGCGACGCGGTGATGGTGCTGCGCGCCGGCGACGGGCTGGGTGTGCGCGCCGCGCCTTATGCGGCGATGCTGGTGGCTGCGGAGCAAGTGCGTCGCGCGGCGGCGGGTCCGCGTGGCGTGGCGTTGGAATTGTATCTTGTGGACCGTGACGTTGGGCGCACCGTGATTGCAGGTTTCCCCTGGTTCACCGATTGGGGGCGCGACACTTTCATCTCCATGCGGGGCCTCATGCTGGCCACCGGGCAATTCGCGGAAGCCGAGGCCGTACTGCTGCTTTGGTCCGGCACCGTGAGCGAAGGCATGTTGCCGAACCGCTTCCCTGACGCAGGGGACCAGCCGGAGTTCAACGCGGTCGACGCTTCGCTCTGGTTCATTATCCTGACACATGAATTCATGGTTGCAGCGGCGGCAGCCGGACACGTGGTTGCGCCGGAAACGCGGCAGCGATTGCAGAACGCGGCAGAGGCGATTCTGCAGGGCTATGCCGCGGGGACGCGCTTCGCGATTGCCGCCGACGCCGATGGTCTGTTGCGCGCGGGCGTGCCGGGTGTCCAACTCACCTGGATGGATGCGAAAATCGGCGATCGGCCGGTGACACCGCGGATCGGCAAACCGGTGGAAGTACAGGCGCTCTGGATCAACGCGCTGCGTATCGGCGGCGTCTGGTCACCGCGCTGGGCGGAGCTTGCCGGGCACGCCATGGCCTCGTTCGTTGCCCGGTTTCCGAATCCGGCAGGCGGACTCTACGACATCATCGACGTTGATCACGTTCCCGGCGCCGTAGATGGCAAGCTAAGACCGAACCAGATTTTTGCCGTCGGCGGGCTGCCGTATCCACTGCTGCAAGGCAGCGCGGCACGCGCGGTGGTCGATCTGGCGGAAGACCGATTGCTCACGCCACTCGGTCTGCGCACACTCTCACCCGACGATCCGGACTACGTGCCGCACTATCGCGGTGGCCCCGCCCAACGCGACAATGCCTACCACCAGGGAACTGCGTGGCCATGGCTGATGGGGCCGTTCGTGGATGCCTGGCTGCGGGCGCGGGATGGTTCGGCGGCGGCAAAGGTGGAGGCGCGACGGCGATTTCTGGCTCCGTTACAGGCCCACTTGGCGACGGCCGGCATCGGCCATGTGTCTGAAGTCGCCGATGGCGCGCCGCCGCATTTGCCCGGCGGCTGTCCATTCCAGGCCTGGTCGCTCGGCGAGTTGATCAGGATCGAACGCATGCTTGCGCCGACGGCCGACGAGGGCGCCAGGGAGATGACATGACCCGCCAGCCGCCACCCGACCTGCCCAAGTCGCTGCGCGAGACCGCCGAAGGACGGCGGCTGGAGGCAGCGCAGGCGGACCCCGCCTGGCGGCGCTGGGGGCCGTATCTCAGCGACCGGCAGTGGGGCACCGTGCGCGAGGACTACAGCCCTGATGGAACTGCCTGGGACTACCTGCCGCACGATCACGCGCGCAGCCGGGCGTATCGCTGGGGCGAGGATGGCATCGCCGGATTCAGCGACGACCGGCTGCGCTGGTGCCTGGCACTGGCGCTTTGGAACGGCCGCGATCCCATCCTGAAGGAGCGGTTTTTCGGCCTGACCAACGGCGAGGGCAATCACGGCGAGGACGTCAAGGAGCTGTACTATTACAGCGATGGTCTGCCGACGCATTCCTATATGCGCATGCTCTACAAATACCCGCACGCTGCCTTCCCGTACAGCGATCTGGTCGAGGAGAACCGCCGTCGCGGCAGGGCCGATCGGGAGTTCGAATTGCTCGACACCGGCGTATTCGACGACCGCCGATACTTCGATGTGACGGTCGAATACGCGAAGCAGGGGCCGGACGATCTGCTGATGCTGATCAGCGTGCGCAATCGTGGGATGACCGGCCACCTTGCATGTGCTGCCGACGTTTTGGGCACGCAATACATGGTCCTGGAAGCCAGGTTCGCCGCGGCCGCTGCTGCGCGCGCAGGCGGACGGCTCGGTGACGGCCGTGCATCCGCGCCTGCCACCCATGCGCCTGCACATCGAGCCAACCTGCGACCTGCTGTTCTGCGAAAACGAGACCAATTTTCGCCGGCTCGATGGCTTGGACACGGCCGGTACGTTCAAAGACGGGATCAACGACTTCGTTGTCCTTGGGGAAGATGACGCCATCAGCGAAACTCAAAGCGGTACGAAGTGTGCTGGGCACATAGTGCTGGAGCTGCCGGCGGACGGCGAGGCCGCGGTGCGCGTGCGCTTGTGCCTGAAACCGAAACCGGACCGGCGTTCGCGACGTTCGACGATACGATGGCGCAGCGGCGTGCGGAGGCGGACGAATTCTATGCCGTCCTGCAAAACGGCATCGCGGACCCCGACATGCGCAACGTGCAACGGCAAGCCCTGGCCGGTATGCTGTGGTCGAAACAATTTTACCGCTTCGACGTGGCGCGCTGGCTATCCGGCGATCCCGCGCAGCCGGCACCGCCGGCAGACCGGCGCGGCGGGCGCAACCGGGATTGGCTGCACCTGAACAATGGCGAAGTCCTGTCGATGCCGGACAAATGGGAGTACCCCTGGTATGCGGCCTGGGATCTCGCCTTCCATTCCGTAACGTTCGCGCTGATCGATCCCGAGTTCGCCAAGTCGCAGCTCGTGTTGCTGACCCGCGAATGGTACATGCACCCGAACGGGCAGTTGCCGGCCTACGAATGGGCGTTCGGCGACGTCAATCCGCCGGTCCACGCCTGGGCGACCTGGCGCGTGTACGAGATCGACAAGGCGCACACCGGCAAGGGCGATCGCAAGTTCCTCGTGCGGGTGTTCCACAAACTGATGGTGAATTTCACGTGGTGGGTGAATCGCAAGGATGCCGAGGGTCGCAACGTGTTCCAGGGGGGCTTTCTCGGGCTCGACAACATCAGCGTCTTCGACCGTTCGGCGCCGCTGCCGCTCGGCGGCCTGATCAATCAATCCGACGGCACGGCCTGGATGGCGATGTATGCGCTGAACCTCATGCGCATCGCGCTGGAACTCGCAGTCGACGACAGCGCCTATGAGGACATTTCCACGAAGTTCTTTCAGCACTTCCTGTATATCGCCGAGGCGATGACCAACATGGGCGGTGAGGGAGTGCGGCTTTGGGACGAGGTGGACGGTTTCTACTACGACGTGCTGGAACTGCCGGATGGCCGTAGCGTGCCGCTGCGAGTCCGCTCGATGGTCGGGCTGATCCCGCTGTTCGCGGTTCACGTGATCGAACCGTATGTGTTCTCGCAGCAACCCGAATTCGCCAGCCAGTTGCATTGGTTTCTCGACCACAAGCCGGAGCTGGCACGATTGGTTTCGCGCTGGACGGAACATGGCACTAGCGAGCGGCATCTGTTGTCGCTGCTGCGCGGTCATCGCATGAAAGCCCTGCTGCGCCGCATGCTGGACGAGACGGAGTTCCTCTCGGACTACGGGGTGCGCAGCCTTTCGCGCGTGCATAAAGAGCACCCGTTCGTGCTTGAGGAGAATGGCAATCGCGTCGCCATCGAGTATACCCCCGGCGAGAGCGAGACAGCCGCATTCGGCGGCAATTCGAACTGGCGTGGCCCGGTCTGGATGCCGGTGAACCTTCTGCTGGTCGAGTCGCTGTATGAGTTCCATCGTTATTACGGCGACGACTTTCTGGTTGAGTGTCCGGTTGGGTCCGGCCGGATGCTGACTCTGTGCGACATCGCCGACGAACTGCGGCGCCGGCTCGGCCGGCTGTTTCTGCGCGGACCCGATGGTCGGCGACCGGCACTCGGTGACCATGCGCTGATGCGAGACGATCCGGCGTTCCGCGACAACGTCCTGTTCTACGAATATTTCCATGGCGAGACGGGCTGCGGCCTCGGGGCCTCGCACCAGACGGGGTGGACCGGGCTGATCGCACTGTTGCTGCATCCGCGTGATGCGGAGGACCCGTGCAGTCTCGCGCTGGGCGCCGGCCGGGAGGTCGAGGGGGTGACCGTGGTGGAGCGGGCCGGTTGACCGGGTTGGCCGAGAGAGCGTTTTCACTCTGACCGGAATCGTGCGCCCCTGTCATTGCGAGGAGCGAAGCGAAGAAGCGATGACAGGGGGCTTCGCGGTATTTCCACCCAGGTTCAAAACTTTTCGTCTCGTCCCGATCGGCTTGTAGCCATCTATTGACTCGACGGCGGACAATACCGAGGTAGAAGGATAGCCTTTCGTAGGGACGCTTGCATGAGTGACACCGTTTCGGGCGCCGTCATCCTGTCTTCGCTCGGGAGCGACGGACCGACATTCCTGTCCCTGCCGGACGCCGCGGACAGCGCGACACCCAGCGCGTCGCACGTGCCGGGGGGCGCTTATGCGGCGCAGGGGTCGTTCGGCCTCATGGTCGATTTCCGCACACTGTCGCCGGATTGGCAGGTGATAACGCCTGCGGCCGGTCCGACCGAGTTGCCGGTCAGCGTATCGGGTTCCATCGACCTGCTGCCGGATGACTCAAGTCCCAACGTTGCCGGAGCCCTGCAAGAGAGCTAACCGGCGGCCGTCGCCCCTGCTTCTGGGCCGGAATTGCGCCTTTGCACCGGGGCCGTTCCAGGCCATAGGATGATCGCTCATCCAAGGACCGGTGACATCCGGAGGGGAAATCATGTCCGTCATCAAGGTGTGCGATCTTGCGTTCGGTCGGCTGCGGTCTCCGGATCTGGACCAGGAGGAAGAATTCCTCACCGCGTTCGGCATGGTGCGCGCGGCGCGCACGCCGACCGCGCTTTACATGCGGGGTACCGATCCCGCCCATCACATCCATATCACCGAAAAGGGCGACCCGGCGTTCCTCGGCTTCGCCTGGTATGCGCGCAGCGAGGAGGACCTCGCCGTGGCGGCCAAGCTGCCGGGCGCGTCCGGCATAGAGCATATCGATGAGCCCGGGGGCGGCAAGCGCGTGCGGCTGAAAGAGCCGAACGGCTACACGATCGAGGTCGTCTATGGGATTGCCCAGGCGGCGCCGATCGAAGTGGTGCGCCAGCCGCTGAATTCCGGGCAGGAGCCGCTTAACCGGGTGGGTGAGGTGATGCGGATCGACCAGGGCCCGTCACGGGTAAAGCGGATCGGTCATGCGGTGATGGGAACGCCGAAGAACCAGGAGACGGTGCGCTGGTTCCGCGAGACGCTGGGGTTGATCGGGTCCGACGACGTGTATGCCGGAGAGCAGGGCAACATCATCGGCCAGTTCAGCCGGCTGGATAACGGCGACGAATATGTCGATCACCACGCGTTCTTCTGCATGAGAAACGAGCGTGTCGGGCTCAATCATTTCTCGTTCGAGGTGCAGGATATCGATGACGTGTTCATGGGCCACGAGCACTTGGCGCGGATGGCGAAGTACGAGCACATGTGGGGCATCGGACGGCACTTGCTGGGCAGCCAGGTGTACGACTATTGGGCCGATCCATGGATGCGCGTGCACGAACATTGGGCTGACACCGATCGGCTGAACGCGGCCAACGGGGGCAACCTGGTGTCGGCGGAGGAAGGGCTGCGCTCGCAATGGGGCACGCGACCGCCGGAGAAGTTCATTGGCCACGTAACGCCCTGATCGTTACTTCCTCGCCTGCCTTATGGTGGGGGAGCAACGGGTAAGGGTGAGCGCGTGATGCCAGGCGCCGTCGATGCTGGTCCCACCCCGCCGCCGCGGCCAGCTATACGGCTGGCGCGTCGGCGTCACCGGCAAACGCGTTCTGGCCGCCACGGCCGTGGCGAAACTCCGAGCCAGCGTCACGCGGGTGCTCACCCTGCTGCGCGAGGAGGTGATCTGCTACGCCGAGACCCAGGACGCTCGGTCCGCCTGCGACACGGCGCGTCCTCCGGTCTTCCGCTTGCTGTCGCCCCTCGCGGAGGGTGCCGATCGTCTGGTCGCCGCGGAAGCGGTATGCTCGGCTACAGCCTTGAAGCGCCGCTACCGTTTGCGCAGGCGGATTATGAGACCGACTTTCCCGATACGGTTGGGACGTTTCGCGACTTGCTTGGCCAGGCAGCGCACAAACTGGAACTCGACGGTGGCCGGGGCGACGATACAAACGCCAGCTACGAAGCCGTCGGCCGCTACGTCGCGCGCAATGCCGATCTGCTGATTGCGATCTGGGATGGCCGGCCTGGCGAACGTCGCGGGGGCACCGGCGACATCGTGCGCTTCGCCATTCGCGCCGGGGTGCCGGTGTGGTGGCTGCCCTGCGACGGTGGCGGGCTGCCACGGTTGCTGCGCACGCCGCTGGAACTGCGTGAGCCGCAGGGCGCACCGGAGGGCGAAAAGGCCGAGCAAGCGTTACGCGACCTTGTCCGGCGTGCAGTTCTGCCGCCGCTGGTACCGCCGCCGCGCGCGCACGGCGCACTCGGGCACTGCGTGCATGGCGGTTGCCGCCTGGTCGGTCATCATCCCTCGCCTCTGCGCGATTACCTGCGCGAGGACGGCCGCACGCCCGCCAGGCTATGGCGCACCTACGCGCTGTTCATGCGCAAGATTGCGCCGCGCCGATCCGATCCGAGCCCCGCCATGCTGCCGCCGGAAGGTCCGATCGAGACCTACTGGCACGACCTGTACACGCCGGCGGACCGCCTGTCGCAAGCCTATGGCGACCGCTACCGCTCCTCCTATCTGCTGATCTTCGGGTTGGCTTTTGTTGCCGTGATCTGCGCGGTGTTCGCGCTGGCCTTCCATGCGGTCCATGCGGTCGCCTTGCCGTTCACGCTGCTTGAGCTGTTGGTGCTCGCGGCGATTGGCGGGCTGGTGACCGGCAACCACCTGCTCCGCTGGCATGAGCGCTGGATCGCCTACCGGCTGCTGTCGGAACTCTGCCGCAAGCAGCAGGCGCTGGCGCCGCTGGGGTGGTCGCTACCGAATTTGGAGATCGATCGTCTTGCGGCGGACGGCGCGGTGGAGCCGAGCGCAACCGAACTGCCGCGCGACGCCTGGGTCGCATGGTATTTCACCGCCGCGCGGCGAGCAGCGCCATTGCCTGAAGGCGTGTGCACCGGCGTCGTCCTGGAGCGTGCATGCGCTGTTGGGCGCAGCCTGCTGAAGGAGCAGAATGCGTACCAGTGAGTCGCGCCGGGTCAGAAGTATGCAGGCGGCGCGGCGGCTGGGCGCGCTTGGCGACCTGTTTTTCATCCTTACGTTGGTTGCGGTTGCCATCAAGCTGACATTGCTCGGGACCGGCGAGGCGTATGTCGGATGGCTGGGCGTGGTCTGCGCGCTGCTGCCGGCGGCGTCCGCGGCGTTCGTCGGTATCCGCGCCTATGCCGAGTTCGAGTTGCTGGCGCACCAGTCCGGCAAGATGCAGGCGGCGATGCGGAGTGCTTTGGCGGAGCTGAACACGCTGCCGCTCGATCGTCCGCTGGCGTCGCAGGCGCTTGCCGCGGAACTCTATGGGGTGGCGTTGGCGATGCTGCAGGATATTGCCGGGTGGGCGCAGTTGTTTCGGATGAAGACGGTGGAGACCGGGTAGGTTCCTTTCCTCTCCCGCGGGAGCGGGAGAGGACGATGGTGCGCAGCACCGAGGGTGAGGGTGATCGGGTCGGCACACGACGCTCTACCTGCACCGTGCCGACCCGATCACCCTCACCCTCGACGCTTCGCGTCTCGACCTCTCCCGCTCCCGCGGGAGAGGTTTTTATAAGTCCAGAGCGGTTCTGACGGCTTCGGCCAGCTCTCGGCGGCGATATGGTTTTTGAATCATGCGGTGGGTTCCGTTACTTGCGTCGGCGATTTCGCCGGCGTAGCCGGTGGTGAACAGCACCCGTAAGTTGGGTTGCAGCCGGCGCGCGGCTTCCGCCAACGCGTAGCCGCTCATGCTTTCCGGCATAACGACGTCGCTGAACAGCAGATCGAACCGCGCACCGGCCCGCAGCAGAGCCAGCGCGGCCGGGCCGTTGCTGGCCACGCTCACGCTGTAGCCCAGCGACGTCAAATGGCGCCGCGCCACCTCGTGCAATGTCGTGTTGTCGTCCACCACCAGGATCGAACTCGTCGCCGCGGGGATGTGGGGCCATTGGACCGGCGGCGACCACGCGATCGACTTCGCCTGCCTGCGCTCGCGGCAGATACAGCCGTACCGTGGTGCCCACGCCCACTTCGCTGTCGATCAGCAATTGGCCGCCGGATTGCCGGGCAAAGCCGTAGATCATGCTGAGGCCCAGTCCGGAGCCGACGCCGGGCGGCTTGGTCGAGAAGAACGGCTCCGTTGCTTGCGCTACCACTTCGGGTGCCATGCCGGTGCCGGTGTCGGTCACCGCCAGCACCACATGGTCCCCGGACAGCGTTTCGCCATTCGTCGCGGCATCGGTAGCGTCCAGATGCACGTTGGCGGTGGAGACGGTAAGTCCGCCGCCCCGCGGCATGGCATCACGCGCATTGAGCGCCAGATTGAGCAATGCATCGCCGATCTGCGAGGGATCCGCACTCACCATCCACAGGTCGGGCGCCAGGGTGGCGGTCACCTGGATCGTCTCGCCGAGGATTTTGCGCAGCATCCCGACCTGGCCCTGTAACAGCGCGTTCAAGTCGATGCGGCGCGGCTGCAACGGTTGCTGCCGCGCGAAGGCGAGCAGACGACGGGTCAGCTCCGCGCCGCTCAAGGCGCTGTTGAGAATTTCGCGCGTCTGCTCGGCGTCGTCGCGGCCGGTCCTCCAGCGTGTCGAGCAAGACCTCGGCGTTGCCAATGATCACGCCCAGCAGGTTATTGAAGTCGTGCGCGATACCGCCGGTGAGCTTGCCGATCGCCTCCAGCTTCAGCGAATGGCGTAGCATCTCCTCGGTGCGCTGGCGCTCTTCCGTTTGCTCTGTCAGGGCGCGGCCGGTGGCTTCCAGTTCGACCGTCCGCTCGGCGACCTGGTCTTCCAGGGATTGGTTGAGCGCACGCAGCGTCTCCTGGAGCCGTTTGGGTCCCGAGACGTCGACGAAGGTGATCGCCACCCCCTCGATCGCCTTGTCGAGCGTGCGGGTACGGCCGCATCTGCATCAGGAAGGTTGCGCCGCCGGCAACGAGCTGTGTCTCCCGCTCGACGAACTCCAGCCCATTCAATACCGCCGTCACGTCGGCCGGCATGGTCGCATAGGTGAGCAGACTGGAGATTTCGGTAATGGAACGTCCGAGATCGATCGAACGCAGGTGGAACAGTTCGGTGACCCGCGGGGTGAAGCGCGTGATGTGCAGGTCCCGATCAAGAAACAGGGTCGCGATCTGCGTGCTGTCCATCAGGTTCTGCATGTCGTCGTTGAGCGTCGCCATTTGCTCGTTCTTCGCGGCCAGTTCGGCATTGACTGTTTGCAGCTCCTCGTTGACCGACTGCATCTCCTCCTTGGCGGTTTCCAGCTCCTCGTTGGTGGCCTGAAGTTCTTCGTTGGTGGCCTGGAATTCTTCGTTGGAGGATTTCAGCTCCTCGTTGGCGCTCTCCAGTTCGGTGACCATGGTCAGCAGTTGCGAGCGGGTGGCTGACAGCTCCGCGACGATTTCGGAGTCGACGGCGGGCGCCGTGTCATGCGCGTGGTCACGCCGGGCCGGCACGGCGCCGCGCGGGTGGGTGTCGGACCGCCCGAGGTCGTGGAAGGCCACCAAATAGAGATCGCGATCGGTGTGGCCGTCGGTGAAGGGTTTCACGATCAGTGTGACGCTGTGGCTGCCGCCGTCGAGCGGCAGCATCAGACGCTCCTCGATCACTGTCTGGCGGCCGGCGATCGCTTTGCGCACGGCGCTGCGTACGCTGGGACGCAACGCCCGGCGCACGATGCCGAACAGGTTGAGGCTGGCGACGCCGGGCGACGGCTCCAGGAAACGCGCGATGGTGCCGCCGGAAAACCGGATGATGTCGCTGGCGCGGTCGATCACGACATAGGCCGGGGCGAATTGCTCCAGCGCGCGGCGGGCGCTGCGGTCGATGCCATCTTCCAACGCGGCAGCCAGGTGCGTCGCGGTCAACGGCGGGGAGTAGAGGCCGGCGGAGGCGCTGCGAGGCAGTACGCCGGATGCGGCGCTGGCTTGATCTTCTCGCGTGAAGATCCGGTGCCGGCGGTCGAGCGTGGCGAACAGGCCGACCGCCTGGGTTACGCTTTCCGATGGGCCGAGCAATAGGAAGCCGCCCGGATTGAGTGCGTAGTGGAAGCCGCGCAGGACGCGAACCTGCAAGTCGGTGCCGAGATAGATGAGCACGTTGCGGCAGGAGATCATATCGAGCTTGGAGAAGGGCGGGTCCTTGGTGACGCTGTGGACCGAGAAGACGCACATCTCGCGGATGGTGCGTGCGACGCGCAGGGTGCTGCCGTCTTCGACGAACCATTTGCTGCGTTGGTCGGGGTGGAGCCGGGTCAGCGACTGCCTGGTGTAACTGCCGGCGCGCGCGGTCACGATCGCCGCTTCGTCGATGTCGGTGCCGAAGATCTGTACCTTCGGCGCGGTATCCTGGCGGTCCATCAACTCGCGCAGCAGGATCGCCAAAGAGTAGGCCTCTTCGCCGGTGGCACAGCCGGGCACCCAGATGCGCACCGCGTCGGCTGCGCCCTTGTCGGCCAGCAATGCCGGCAGCACTTTCTCCTGCACCACCTGGAAGGTGCCGGGGTCGCGCAGGAACTGCGTGACGTGGATCAGCAGTTCATTGAGCAACCGATCGATCTGCTGCGGTTCGCGGCGCAGCAGTTCGAGGAAGGCGGGCATCGTCTCGGCGTGGACGGTCCGCATTCGGCGAAGCGTGCGGCGCAGCAGGGTCGGCTGCTTGTACTGGCTGAAATCGTGGCCGGTGCGGTGCCGCAGCAGGGCGCAGAGTTCCGTGAAGAACTGGCTGTTTTGCTCGCCAACGGAGGCGTCATCCGAGGTGTACGGCGTCACTCCCTGCGATGCCTGGTATCGCAGCAGGTGCTCTGGGATGGCTTCGACCGGCAGCAGGCTGTCGACGAGGCCGGTCGCCACTGCGCTGGCAGGCATGCCCGCCAGGGCACGTCCGTCCTCGCCGGCCTGTGCCATGGTCAACCCGCCATGCTGCTTGATGGCGGCCAAGCCGAGCGAGCCGTCGCCGCCGGCGCCGGCGAGCACGATCGCGACGGCATTCGCGCCCTGGTCCTCGGCGAGCGAGGCGAAGCAGCGGTCGATCGGCTGGCGGTTCACCCGCGCCGGGGCGGGGCTGGAGACGACCAGGCGGCCGTCGCGCACCGTCAACGTTGCATCAGGCGGGATGATGAAGACCGCATTCGGCAGCAATTTCATCCCGTCGGCGGCTTCGACGATCGGCATGGCGGTATGGCCGGAGAGCAAGCTGACCAGCAGGCTCTTGTGACTGGGATCGAGATGTTGGATGAGCACGAAGGCCATGCCGGTGTTGGATGGCAAGGCGGCGAGGAAGCTGGTGAAGGCTTGCAGGCCGCCTGCCGAAGCACCGATGGCCACGGTCAGGAATGGCAGAATACCGGTCCCGGCGGGGTCGCTCGCCTGTGTGCTGCCGGGCTGGCTTGGCGAATTGGTGCGGCGTGGGCGGGGAGCCTTACGGGCGGGCGGTTTGGCAGCGGCACTGCGGACGCGTGGTGCGGGTGAGCGGTGCAATATCGGTTGTAACATGCCGGGAGCTTTCAATGTCCGGCTGTAGTTGCCCCACGTCGTTATGGCCGGGCGCGGCCCACAGCTTGTGGTTGCATGTCCTAGCACGGATTGCCGGGGTGTGCGCCAGTCGTGTCGGGATGCGGCACGATTGGCGGTTCGCCCGTGGCGCGGCGTGGCTTCGTTGCGGGCGTTCCGGCAGGAACGAATGAGGAATTTCGTCGATTTGCCGGCTCCACGAACCGCGAAACAACGTCGCGTCGATGCGCTGAACTGCCCGGCCCATACTAACCGTATCCAAACGCGGACCATGCGACTAGCAGGGAGGCAGATCGAGGGCTCCGACGGGGCGCTTGCTGAAGCCTCGCCGGACAGACGAACGGAGGGGAATCATGACGAAGAACTCTGGTATGTCGCTGGCTGGGGGCGCGGTCCTGTTTGCCATGGCAACCCTTAGCATTGCGAACGCGTTTAATCGTTTCGTTGATCTCGACGATCGGTCGGACTCGACGATAACCCAGTTCCACACAGCAGGATCGCAGCCTGCACGCGGCGGGATGACGATGTTCGCGGCGTTGCCCTCGCGCGAGCGTTAGAGCGTTTTCCCGGCATTATGTAGCAAACGCCACTTGTTCCGCGCTCACCGCAAACCGCACCGTCATCCCCGCGAAATCGGGGACCCAAGCGGCATGGGGCCCCGATTTCGCGGGGATGACGATTTGTTGTCGCGTTTGCTACATAATCTCCCGGTGACCGCTAGGTGCCGATGTCGCGTACGAACTTTGCCTTCTGCGCACAGGCGGCGGTCAGAAATGCCATGTCGGTGCCGGTGGAGACATAGCGCGCACCCAGCTTGACGAATTGCGTCATCAGGTCGTTGCGCGACGCCAGTCCGCCGACACCGACGTGTTTTCCCACCGCCGTTGCCGCGGCGATGGCTCGGGTGAACGCATTGCGCAGCCTGGGATGGTCGTACTGGCCGGTGATGCCCATCTCGTTGCACAGATCGTTGCTGCCGACCAGCAGCATGTCCACGCCATCCACCGCGATGATCTCCTCGACATGCTCTAAGGCTGCGACGGTTTCCAGCATCACCACCAGCATTGTTGCCTGGTTCATCGCCGCATTGGTTTCGGCAAGAGGAAAGCTGCGGTAGTGGTATTGCGATAGCGCGCCGCCGGAGGAACGCTCGCCGAGCGGGGCGAATTTCACCAGCTTGACCATCTCGCGCGCTTCGGCGGCGGATCGGATGTGCGGCGTGATGACGCCCATCGCGCCGCCATCCAGAACGCGGCAGATATACTCGGGCGAGTTCGCGGGCACGCGTACCATCGGGGTGATGCCGATCTGCTGCGCGGCGATGCAAATCTGGCAGGTGGCGTCGATCGACAGGGTATTGTGCTCCATGTCGACATACAGCGTGTCGAAGCCGGAGGTCTTGGCGATCTGCGCGATCTCGATCGTGCGGCACAGGCGGACGGTCATCGACGCGACGACTTCGCCTCGCGCAAGTTTTTCTTTCGCATGGTTGCGCAGGATTTCGCTGAGTTCGGACATGGCGGCTTCCCCCCGGGGTTTGTGCCGGCATTGTCGCCCGCGTTGGCGGCCGGCCTCAAGCCCACCGCTTGCATGCCCGCTGCGCCCGCCGCACTTTGGTGTGGAACGAGAGGGGAGGCGGATATGACCAAGGTGGCGGTGCTCGACGACTGGCAGGGTGTGGCGCAGACCAGCGCCGACTGGTCGCGGCTGATGGCGCGCGCCGACGTGGTGTTCTTCGAACAGGCGTTTGCCGATGAGGATGACGCGGCGGCGAAGCTGGCGGATTTCGATATCGTGTTGTCGATGCGGAGCGGACTCCGCTGCCGGGCAGCCTGATCAATCGCCTGCCGAAGCTGCGCATGCTGGGGATGACGGGCGCGCGCAATGCGTCGCTGGATACCGCGGCCTGCACGGCGCGGGGCGTGGTGGTGTGCCGCACCGAGGGCGGCGGCAACACCGAGGCGGCGACGGCGGAACTGGCGCTGGGGCTGCTGATCGCGGCGGCACGCGGGGTGGCGGCGGGGGATGCCAATATCCGCGCGGGAAGATTCCAGGAGGGGGTGCCGGTGGGTATCAACCTCGCGGGGAAGACGCTGGGATTGTTAGGGCTGGGGCGGCTGGGCGGGCACATGGCGCGCTACGGGCGGGCGCTGAACATGCACTTGCTCGCGTGGAGCCAGAACCTGACGGCAGAGAAGGCGCAGGCGGCCGGGGCGACGTTGGTGTCCAAGGAGGAACTGCTGGCGCGGTCGGATGCTGTCAGTATTCACCTGGTGCTGTCGGATCGCACGCGCGGGTTGCTCGGCGCGGACGATCTCGCGCGGATGAAGCCGGGGCGATCCTGGTGAACACCTCGCGCGGGCCGATCGTCGATGAGAAGGCGCTGACTGCGGCAGTGCAGGCGCGGCGGATTGTCGCTGCGCTGGACGTGTTCGATCGCGAGCCGCTGCCGGCGGGGCATCCGTTGCGGAGTGCGCCGAACACGGTGATGACGCCGCACCTGGGGTATGGCGTGCAGGAGACGTGGGTGCAGTTCTATCCGCAGAGCCTGGAGAATGCGCTGGCGTTTCTGGATGGAAAGCCGGTGCGGGTGGTCAATCCGGAGGCGGTGGGGAAGGCGGGGTAGCGAAGGCGGAGCAGAAAGGCGGTATAGTGCGCGCTTGACGCTTCGACGCGGGCGGCCAAAAGCTCGCAAGCAAGAGTGGGAGCGCAGGCCGAGCAACTCGGGCATCGCGGCTTCTGCCTTGGCAAACATGACATCACCACCGATCAAGCGGACAACACCTTGGTCTCGGTTGCTCGCGACCGCAACGGCCCACCCTTGACCCCGGCCTGCCGAAGCGTATCCATCGCCGCAACGCCAGAGACAGGAGACCGGACATGCGCGCCTGGGCCGTGGTCGAGAACGGGGCACCGCTGCAGGAGATCGAACTCCCCACGCCGGAGCCGAAAGGCACCGAGGTGCTGATCGAGGTGACGCATTGCGGCGTCTGCCACTCCGACCTGCATATCTGGGACGGGCTACTACGACCTCGGCGGCGGCCAGCACGATGTCGCTGAAGGACCGCGGCGTGACGCTGCCGCTGGCGATGGGGCACGAGATCGTCGGCCGCGTCGTCAAGCTGGGCCCCGACGCGACCGGGGTGAAGGTCGGCGACCTGCGCATCGTGTTCCCCTGGCTCGGCTGCGGCACCTGCGAGACGTGCCTGGCGGAGGAGGACAACATGTGCACGGTCGCGGCACGCAGCCTCGGCGTGTACGCGAATGGCGGCTACGGCACGCATGTCATCGCACCGCATCCGCGGCACCTGGTCGATCCCGGCACGCTGGATCCGGCGGTCGCGGCGACCTATGCCTGTTCCGGCATCACGGTGTATTCGGCGATCCGCAAAGCGATGCCGATCGCCGCCGAGCGAGGCGATCGTGCTGGTCGGCGCCGGCGGGCTCGGGCTGAACGCGATCGCGGTGCTGAAGGCGCTGGGGCACCAGAACATCGTCGTGGTGGACATCAGCGCGGAGAAGCGTGACGCGGCGCTGAAGGCCGGCGCGCACAAGGTGGTGGACGGCAACGGCGAGGGTGTCGCCAAGCGCATCATGGAAGCCGCGGGCGGGCCGGTGCTGGCGGTGATCGACCTGGTGAACGGCACGCAGACCGCGCGCTTCGCCTTTGGCGCGCTGCGCAAGGGCGGCAAGCTGATCCAGGTTGGGCTGTTCGGCGGCGAACTGTCGCTGCCGCTACCGCTCATGGCGATCCGCGCACTGACCGTGCAGGGCAGCTATGTCGGCAACCCGAAGGAGCTGCGCGAATTGGTGAAGCTGGCGCAGGACGGCACGCTGGCGGCGCTGCCGGTCGCCACCGTGCCGCAGAACCAGGCCTATGACGCGCTGATGCGCCTGCGTGACGGCAAGGTGACGGGCAGGCTGGTGCTGAGGTCCGACGCGGCCTGAGACTTGCCGCGGCGCGGCGATCGCAGATTCGTGACAGCGCCCGAGAGGCGCCGGCGTATGATTGGGTCATCGCAGCCGCGATGCGGGCCGACGTCGTCGCAGCCGGGGGCGACGGCGCGAAAGTCAAACAGCATCCGCGTGCGGCCGGAGGGTTCGGTGCGGATTTCGATAACAGCCATGGTCAATCCTTAAGCGTATCGCCGACGCGCGCGCCGGGTGGTTCAGTAATAGCCCGGCCAGGACGGTTGCGCATATGCGCTCCAGACCGGGTGTCAGCAAAGTAACAAACTCCTACACCAGCCCAAGCCGGGGCGACCGTGCCGCGGTCTCCGCTTCCCTCCGGCGGAGCAGAGCCTTGGAACGGGGGTTGCGGGGTGCGGACGACGGTCGGGCTGGCGCATGACGGATACTCCGATTCCAGCCAATATGTCCCGCGATTTTGGCGGGATCTTGTCGATGTCACCACAATGTCGTGCGATGCGGTATTGGGATGTTTCCGTACGGCAATCGACGTTGCCGGCGGTTCGGGGCAGTATCCGGTTCGTTCTCTCGGTTTCGGAGCCTTCCACATGAGCCAAAACTCCATAATCCGCCGCTCCTGGGTGCTGAAGCAGCGACCGTCCGGCGCGCCGAGTGCCGACGATTTCGCGTTGCGCGAGGACGCGGTGCCGGAGGCTGGACCTGGCGAGGTTGTCACCCGCACGATCTGGCTCTCCATCGATCCCTATATGCGCGGGCGGTTGCGGGAACAACAGACCTATGCCGTAGCAATCCAGATCGGCGAGGTGATGACGGGGGAAACGGTGGGGGAGGTGATTGCATCGGCCGACCCTCGGTTCGCGCCCGGAGATGTGGTGGTGGGGGCGCGCGGCTGGCAGACACATTGCCTGACGCCGGGTGAACGTCTGGTTAAGGTTGAGCGGCATGGGGCGCCGCTGTCGACGTATCTGGGCGTGCTGGGCATGCCGGGTGCGACCGCCTATCGCGGCATCAGCGAAATCTGCCAGCCGAAGGCTGACGAGACGGTGGTGATCTCGGCGGCGTCGGGTGCGGTGGGCTCGGTGGCGGGGCAGTTGGCCAAGCGCGCGGGGGCGCGGGTTGTGGGCATTGCCGGCGGGGCGGAGAAGTGTCTGTTCGTGCAGGAGACGCTGGGGTTCGACGATTGCGTCGATCACCGCTCGATGGATCTGCGGCGAGAACTGATGGCGTGCTGTCCGAAGGGGATCGACGGGTATTTCGAGAATGTCGGCGGGGCGGTGCAGGCGGCGGTGTTCGACCTGCTGAACCCGTTCGCTCGGGTGGCGATGTGCGGGATGGTGTCGCAATACAACGAGGCGGAGTTTCCGCCGGGTCCGAACCTGGGCTTCGTGGTGGGCAAGCGGGTGCTGATCCAGGGCTTCATCGTGTCCGACAAGCCGGAGAAGCTGGCGGAGTGGCGGGCGCTGGCGGCTCCCTGGGTGGCGGATGGCAGCCTGGTCGTACCGCGAGGACGTGCATGAGGGGCTGGAGGAGGCGCCGAACGCGCTGGTGGGCATCCTGAGCGGGCAGAATTTCGGGAAGCTGCTGGTGCGGGTAGGGGACGACCCCAAGTAGGATCTGGCACCCACAGCGCAGACCCGAGCTCATGGGGAGCGTCCGATCGGGATGCGTGTCTGGTACCGGCCAGGGCTGTTGTTGAGCGTCCGGTGCGCGGCGCAGCGAAGCAATCACACAGAGTTTCGCGGAGTGCTCGTGGAGGTCCAGGGAGGATAATTCCACGGCGTGTCCCGCCTGCTCAACCGCCGCAGTTGGCTCGTCATCCGGCGGGTGAGTTTATCTCCTCCGCGCAACTTCGTGCGCACTCCGCGAGACTCCGTGTCCGTTGGATTGTTTTGCTGTCCGGAACATTGCACCAGGGGGACCATGTTTCCCAGCCCCGGCTGTGCAGCACCGCTGGGGGAAGCATTTCCAAGCGCAGTTTTCGGTTGACGATCGGGTGCGCTACAGTTGGTTGACATTGTACGTATGGTGTCATATAAAAATAATGTCAACCATATGGCCGAACCATGCCCCGAACGCCACGCACCGATCGTGCAGGACCGCATCCCGGGCATGGCGCTGCGCTGCCTCCACCACCATCCCGCGACCTGCTGCGCGAGGCGTTCCGCCGGCGCGCCATGGAGGCAATCGATCGCATGGCGGATACTGCAAGCTCCGAATTGCTGGCCGACGCCCTGAGCGCACCGACCGGCGCGGGTGCGGTGGCTCGGCTGGTGGCGGATGTTGCAGCGCTGGGCGCGGCCGGCGAGTTGGAGCCGTTGGCCGCTTCCATTGCGCGGGGTGTGGAGACGAAGGCTGACCTGGTCCGGCGCGCGGGAGGGCTGCTGACCGGCGTCCAGATGGGGCACGCGCTGGGCGGCATCAGCCGCCAGGCCGTGGATAAGCGTCGCCGCGCGTGCCAGCTTCTGGCAGTGCACGTGGGTGCGGATTGGCGATATCCCGCGGCGCAAGCCGATCGCGACGGAGGCGTGCCGGACGGACTGGCCAGCGTGATCCAGGCGATGCGCGATGCGGGACCTTGGGCGACGCTGGACTTCCTGCTGGCATCGGAGAGCGCTCTGGGTGGCCTGACCCCGTTGGATGCGCTCAAGCGTGGTGGTGACGCGGCAGCAACCGTGCATCGGATCGTTACGGCAGCCCAATCCGACGCCTATTCGTGAGTTGGTCGCACCGGGGGCCGTCGGGTTTGCCTCGCCCGCCGCCCGATCATGCCGCCTCGTTGCCGTTGCCTATCCGGGAATTTCCTGTCGGCGCCATATTTAACCGTATCCATCGGACCCAGCACGCCGCCATTTTCTTTTCGCCCGGCGAAGGCAAGCCACCCGCTGGGCGATTTGACAGCGCGACCGGCGCGTCCGGAGTCCTCTACGGTGCCGAAACCTTTGCCGGCGCGTTCATCGAGACCGTGCTGCGCAATCCTGCGCGGCGATTGATCGGCATGGCGGAGATCGAGAGCGGGTCGCTTGCGGTGATTGGGACGGGTCGGATAACGAGGCTGGTCGATTTGCAGGGGGACGGGCTTCAGCAACTCGGGCTGGACGGGTCCATCTTTACCGGGCCGTACCAGAATTGCGGTCTGTGGACCGATGCCCTGTTCCGGCATCCCGATCGTCCGGATGGGATCGTGTATCGTTCCAGGCATGACCCCGGTCAGATCTGTTTTGCCTGGTTCGAGCGGGCCGATCTTGGCATGACGCTAGCGAGCGGTAGTGTGCCGCTGACCAGGCTGCAGGCCGAGGTCGGCGCAATGCTTCGGCGCTATGGTAAGGCGCTCGATGTGTCATGAGGCGCCGCGGCGGTTTGCCGGTCGCCTGTTGCACCCCGCCGGCCATCCCTTACCATGCTGTCAGCAAACACTGCACTGCGGGAGGAACGCGGGATGATCACGAAATTCGACAGCCTGTATGCCGGCCATGTCGATCTGGACAATGTCGGCTATGGCGGCACACCGATCAACGACCGGCGCTATGACAACGCGCATCTCGTCACCGCGCTGGACAAGGCGCAGTCGATGGCGGTGCTGATGGACGGGCTCGGCTATAACGCGTTCTGGATGGCAGAGCACCATTTCCAGCGCGAGGGCACCGAGTGCATTCCCAATGTGACTGCTCATGGCGCTACACCTGACGCACGTTACCAAGACCTTGAAGATCGGCTGCGGCTTCAATATCGCGCCGATGTGGCACCCGCTGCGGCTCGCCGAGGACTATGCGATGGCGGATATCCTCAGCAATGGACGGGTGATCTTTGGGCTTGGCCGCGGATATCATACGCGCGAGGTGGAGACGTTCGGCGCGCCGTTGCTGGATCAGGCGGCGAACCGCGAGCTTTATGAAGAGCAGACGGACATCATTTTCAAGGCGTTCAACAACGAGTCGTTCTCGCACAAGGGCAAGCATTACACGCTGCCGCCGGAGGTGCCGTATCGCGGTTACACGCTGAAGGAACTCACGCTGGTGCCGCGCCCGTTGCGGCTGCCGGTGGAGACGTGGCAGCCGATCCAGGGTGGTACCGGCCGCGCCATGGAGTTCATGGCCAAGCATGGCATCCAGGGCATGGTCGGCGGCGGCTCGGCCGAGGGTGGGGCGATGCACAAGGTGGTGCTGGGCTGGCAGGAGGCGCATGCCAAGGTTGGCAAGCACATAGAGTTGGGCGAGCGGCTGTGCTTCGGGTTCCATTTCTACATGGCCGACAGCAAGGCCGACGGCATTCGGCGCGCGGCGAAATACTACGAAGAGAACATGAAGATGTTCGGCGAGCTGCGGCTGGTGCGCGCGATGACGGACGAGCAAATCGAGATCATGCGGGATCCGAAGCGGGCGCCGGGGGCGAAGTTGCCGCGGATCGAGGATGCGGTGAATGCCGGCGGGTTCCTGACCGGCTCGGCGGACGAGATCATCGAGCATTTGAAGACGCTGGAGGCAAAGTATCCGGCGCTGGATCGGGTGTCGGTGAGCCTGTCGGTCGGCGTGCCGAAGTCGGAGGCGCTGGAGCAATTGCAGCGTTTCGGCGAGGAGGTGATGCCGGCGTTCAAGCAGGCGCGGGTGGCGGTGCCCGAGTTGGCGAAGTAGGGGGTTCGGAGAAGAAGTTACTCGCTCCCCTTGCCGGGTTGGGGGAGAGGTGCGGGCCGCAGGAACCTGTGCGGCACGCACCCGTCCCTCCGACCCCCTCCCTCAAGGGGGGGAGCATTTTGTCAGCAGGGTTGCCAATCTTATCGCTTTCCCGCTACGGGACTGTCATGGACCACACCCTTGCCGATACGCTGACCGCCTGGCGGCGCCACCTGCACGCGCATCCCGAACTCACGCTGCATGAGCAGGGGACGGCGGCTTTCGTATGCAGCAAGCTGACGGAGCTTGGGGTGCCGTTTGTTGCTGGCGTTGGCGGGCATGGCGTGGTGGCGACGCTGAGCCGCGGCCAGTCTAATCGCAGCGTGGGACTGCGCGCCGACATGGACGCTTTGCCGATCACCGAGACGTCCGGCGTGCTGCATGCCTCGACCAATCCGGGCGTGATGCACGCCTGCGGGCATGACGGGCATACGACTTCTCTGTTGGGTGCGGCGGCGGTGCTGGCGCGCGATCCGTCGTGGAGCGGCACGGTGCAGTTGGTGTTCCAACCGGCAGAGGAAGGCGGCGGCGGCGCACGCAGCATGATCGCCGAAGGGCTGTTCGAGCGGTTTCCGATGGAGCGGATCTTCGGATATCACAACTGGCCGGGACTGGATGCGGGCACGGTGGCGGTGCACGACGGGGCGGTGATGGCGTCCGGCGGGCGCATGGAGTTCCGCGTGAAGGGCCACGCCGGCCATGCGGCGCTGCCGCACCTTACGCGGGATCCGATGGTGGCGTCGGCGCATCTGTTGCTCGGGTTGCAGACGATCGTTTCCCGTAATGTGGATCCGCTGGATTTGGTGGTGATCACCGTGGCGACAATGGAGGCCGGCAGCGCGGTAAATCAGATTCCCGGCGAAGCAGTGATGCGTGGCACCATGCGGACGCTGCGCGACACCGTGTGCGACCAGGTCGAGGACGCCATTCGGCGCGTTGCGGCGGGCGTGGCGCTGAGTTGCGATGTGACGATCGATGTGACGCTGCGGCGGGGCAATCCGGTGACGGCGAACGCGCCGGCGGAGCGCGAGCTGGCGGCGGAGGCGGTGGCCGCGGCGGGCTTGCCGTTGCGGCGGGATCTGCTGCCGGCCATGACCGGTGAGGATTTCGCCTGGTATTTACAGGAACGGCCGGGCGCGTTCGTTTGGATTGGCAATGGGTCGGCAGCCGGTGGCTGCGATCTGCACAATTCGAATTACGATTTTAATGACGGGATCCTGCCGGCGGCGGCGGAGTATCTGGCGAGCGTGGCGAAGCGGGCGCTAGGGAGTTAGAATAACCCCCGCACTACCCGGTGTCCGCGTCATGCCGACGCAGGTCGGCATCCATGACTTACTCTCCTGCGCGGGACGAAGGCGTGGATGCCGACCTGCGTCGGCATGACGTTAGGCGATGCCGTCGCGTCGGAGTGCCGCAATCTCTGCTTCGCTGTAGCCGGCTTCGGCCAGTATCGCGCCGGTGTGCGCACCGAGCTCGGGCGGAGCGGAGTCGAGTTGGCCGCCTCCATGTGCGAGCTGGAAGCCGGAGCCCATCAGGCGCACCGGGCCGTACGGCGTTTCCGCGGTCTGCATGGCTTCGCGCGCGACGATTTGCGGATGGTCGATGACGTCCTCGATGCGCCAGATGCTGGCGCACGGCGCACCGGCGTCGTTCAACCGCTGCTCCCAGGCTTTGGCATCGGCGGCGGCGAGCGCGTCTTCGATGATCGCGCGTAGTGCCGCTTCGTTCTCCTTGCGCAGGAACCAGTCGGCGAAGCGTGGATCGTCCAGCACTTCGGCGCGGTCGAGGGTGCGTATCAGTGCTTCGTATTGTTTATCGTTGTTCACCGCGAGGAGCAGGTAGCTATCTTTGGCGCGGAACAGGTTCGCAGTGACTTTGCGGCTGATCGCCTGGTTGCCGAATTGCTCTTGCCGATGTCCGGCGGCGGTGAAATCGGCAATCTGGGTCGAGAGGAATGCGAGGCTTGCCTCCAGCATCGACACGTCGACGAACTGGCCTTTGCCGGTATGCGTGCGTTGGAATAACGCGGACGATACCGCGAAGGCGGCGGTCATGCCGGACAGCACGTCGCAGACCGCGAAGCCGGCGCGGGTTGGGCCCATCTCGGCGTGGCCGGTGAGCGACATGATGCCTGACAGTGCCTGGATCTTGCCGTCGTAGCCGGCCTCGTTGCTGTATGGGCCGGTCTGGCCGAAGCCGGAGATCGCGCAGTAGATCAGCCTCGGGTTGATTGCGGACAGCGCGGCGTAGCCGATGCCGAGGCGATCCATCACGCCGGCGCGGAAGTTTTCCATCACCACGTCGGCGTTGGCGGCGAGGCGCTTGACGATCTCCACCGCGGCGGGTTTTTGCAGATCGAGCGTGAGGCTGCGCTTGTTGCCGTTGATGGCCAGCCAGGCGGGGGCCATGCCTCGGTCCGCCCATTCGCGCGATAGCGGGGTGCGGCGCATATCCTCGCCCTCGCGGCGTTCCACCTTGATGACGTCGGCGCCGAGCAGGGCGAGCTGGTAGGAACCGAAGGGGCCGGCGAGGACCTGGGTGAAGTCGAGGATGCGCGTGCCGGTGAAGGGGCGGGTCATGGCGATTGCTCTTTCGGAACGCAGCAAAGCCGGTTGCCTTGCAATACGAGTTTATGGGTTATCAGGTTTTCGAGTTTGAACCGCCGCAGAATGGTCGCCACGAGTTGCGTGGGATCGATCGTCAGGTCCTGGATGACGGCGGGCTCCGGCTGGCCGAATGCGACATCGAGCCGTGCCTGCGAGAAGCCGTTAGCGGGCAACGCCGCCCATGCAACGGGGCTGGAGGTCTGGCGGTCTTTGATGCTGTAGTGCACGGCCATGCCGATCACATCCTCATCGCGCAGATTGCCGGCACCGATGCGGTAGAGAATGTCGGACCAGTGCCAGCCTTGCAGCGGCTGCGACGGTGTCTGCATCATGATGGCGAAGACACCGGCGAGGACCTTGGTTTTGATCTGGGTGTAGGACCGGATCGGTAGGTGTACGATCTGTCCGACCGGACTGTAGGGGACGACGCGGTCGGGCTCGTAATAGAGCGCGTGGTTGCCCAATCCGAGACGCGCTTCCGCACCGTGTCGCGTCCAGTATGGGCGCGGAATGACTGCTTTTCCGAGGTGGCCTGCCGCTGCAGGAAGCCAGATTTGCTCCCCCGCGGCGATCGTGCGCGTATCGAGCCGGACGGGGACCGCATTCAGCCAACTCAGGATGCCGACCTTGTCCGGGTCGGTCAGTTGGCTGAGCGCTGCGACGAGGCTGGCACGGTCGGGGACTTTTATGAACTCGTCGACGTCGAGCAATACGACGATGTCGGCATCGGTATGCCGCATCAGGTGGTCCAGAGCGAAAGCGGTGAAGGCGCTCTGGTGGTAGCCCACCGCATCGATGTGCCACATCGTCCAGCCGGGGTGGCGCGCGCAGGCGGCGGCGATCGCTCGGTCGGTGCCGTCGAGCGAGCCGTGGTCCATCAGCAGCGCGTAGTCGAACAACGCATCCAGGTGCTGGAGGAACGCGCCGATGATGTCGATCTCGTTGCGGATCAGCGCGGCAACCGCCAGCTTCACAGCGTCACGCGGCCTTTTCGACGCGGTTGACGCGCGCGAGTTCCTTCTGCCGGTCGAACTCGGCGCGGCGCTGGGCCAGTTCGCCGGGCGGCATGCGGTCGAGATCGAGGTAGTCCAGCTTCCACGCGGGATCGGCGGCCCAGCGCAGCGGCGACTGCATGGTGGTGCGCGGGCCGGGCGCGGCTTCCAGCACACGTAGCGCGAGTTCCAGCGTCTGGTCCTGCGAGGCGACGTCGTGCGGCTTGCCGGCGCTGTTGCCGAGAGGAAAATCGCTGAACAGGAAGCGCGGCACGGCGGCGTGCTCGACGATGTCCTTGGCGCAGCCCATCAGCACGGTGGGGATGCCGTTCGCTTCCAGGTGGCGCGCGACCAGGCTGCTCGTCTGGTGGCAGACGGGGCAGTTGGGCACCAGGATGACGGCGTCGACACCGTCGTCGCGCACGCGGCGCAGGATTTCCGGTGCGTCGGTCTCGATCGTTACCCGGTGGCTGCGGTTGGTCGGCGCGCCGTGGAAGCGCGGGGCGACGGCGCCGATGCGGCCGGCGGCGGCGGCGCGGCGCAGGGCAGGGAGGGGGAACCAGGTGCCGCTGTCCTCGGCACTGGTGTGGACGCGGTCGTAGCCGATGTGGGAAATGCGCAGGTCGTGGTCTTGCGCCGTGTCGCCTGAATAGACCTGGTAGAATTTCGCACTGCCGTTATAGGCGGCGCCGGGGCCCTGGTCGCCTTTGCCGGGCTGGTAGGGCGCGGCCGTGGTGACGATGGCGATCCGGGACTGTTCCAGCTTCTTGCGAAGTGGGGTGAAGGGCGCGTCGATGTGGTGCGCCCAGCGATACGGCGTGGTGTAGCCGATCGCCTTATAGTAGTCGCGCGTGCGCTGCATGTAGGGGATCGGCGCGTCGAAGTCCGGCGCGAAGCCGAGGCGGGCGTCGAGGTCGTCCTGTTCCATGGCGGGGGTCCTGGCGTTGCGTCGGCGGAGGGTATGAGAGGCGGGCGGGGTTGGGCAAATCGCGGCTTACCGGCACAGCCCAGTGGACACGGCTATGGCTGCTTTGGGTGGCTTGCGGACGTCTGACTCTGGCCAAACTGATCAGACAGCCGCTAAAGATACAGAACGTTCAGACGATCTGCTCACCCCTCCCAGCCTGCTTTGCGCAGACCCTCGAGGATGAGTTCATGGTCCTCGAGGCGGTTCCAGGGACGGCGGGCGGCAGGGTTGAAGTCGGGTCCCCCGCGAGCCTTCGCAATGGCAAGCGCTTCGCGCGCTTCCTCGACGCGGCCAAGCTGGCCCAGGACCATGGACATGAACAGCTGCGTTATTGGATAGTCGGGAAATGTAACCAGCTGATGCCGGCACACCGCGAGACTTTGCTCGTAATCCCGGTCGAAATAGTGCGACTGTATGACAACGATATTCATGTCCGCCGTGGACGGATCGCGCGGACTTAGCCGCGCGGCTTCGGCGAGGGCGGCGCGGCCTTCCGAGCTTTTTCCGGTCATGACCAGCACCATTCCAAGTCTCATGTGTCCCTGAGCGCAACTCGGACTGATCGACAAGGCCCGTCGGGCGCTGATCAATGCATTTTCCATGTCTCCATGCCAGGTCAGCGCGATCGACAGATGGGCGTGCCCGTCCGCGTCGCCGGGATCCAGCTCCACGGCCCTTCGGGCATGGGCGATGTTCAACCGCAGTCCTTCGTCCCTCGGCAGGTTTTTGTAATGTATCACGGCATATCCGTACAATACGGATAATCTGCCATGGGCGGCGGCGAACATGGGATCCATCGCGATTGCTCGTTCGAGCAACCGGCGCGCCTCGTCGTTCGCCGCCATGTTGACCCGCCCGGCGTGCCAAAGCCCTTGCTGATACAGCTCCCACGCGCCGAGGGACCGCGGCGGACGACGCATCGCGCGTTGCATTTCAGCGTCGGTGACGGCGACGCCGATCGCGATGGCCACGGCTTCCGAAATCTCGTCCTGGACGGCAAACAAATCGGCCGTCGTGCGATCGAACCGCTGGGCCCAGACCTGGTTGCCAGTTTCCGCTTCCACCAACTGGGCGCTGATCCGCAGCCGGTCGCCGCCGCGGCGCACACTGCCTTCTAGGATATAACGAACGCCCAGTTCGCGGCCGATTTGTTTGACGTCGATGGCGCGGCCTTTGTAGGTGAAGCTGGAACCGCGCGCGGTCACGAACAGCCCGCTGTTACGGGATAATTGCGTGATGATGTCTTCTGATATTCCGTCTGAGAAATATTCCTGTTCGATATCGCCGCCCATGTTGACGAACGCGAGTATGGCGATGGACGGTTTGCCGGGCAGGGCCAGGGTTGGCCGCGCTGGCGCGGTCCCGCCGCCGTCGAGTCGGACCCGGAACACCCTGATATTCGACGCGACGTTTTTCAGTTCCGGCTCGCCAAGGTCCTCTGTCTCCAGGGCCAGCTTGCCGGACGCATCTTCTTTCACCCGCGACGAAATGACGATGCCGCCATGCTGGGCCAGTGGCTCCAGCCGGGCGGCGATGATGACGCCGTCGCCGAACAGATCGTCGCCTTCCGGAACGACCTCACCCTGGTGCACACCGATCCGCAGACGCAACCCGTCAGGCTGACCGTTCAGCGTGGTCTGGATGGCGATGGCGCATTGCAACGCCTGCACCGCGCTGGCGAACTCCACCAGGAACCCGTCGCCCATGGTTTTGAACAGTCTTCCGTCATGCGCGGCCGCGGCCGGCTCGATAATACCAGTGCGCAGCGCACGTACGCGCGCCAGACCCGTGGGCTCGTCGGCGGCGACCATCGCGGAATAGCCGACGACATCCGCCGCCAGGATGCCGGCAAGACGGCGCTTCCCTCCGCTCATATGCGATACTCCGTTTGGAAAAGAATAGAGTGCCCGGGTTCGAGCGACAATTGATACCTGCCGGATCTCTCGGTGCAATCGCCCCGATGCTGAAGGACCGCTTTGGGTCGATTCCGGCGGTAGCCGCCGCCGACCCGCTATCGCCGCAATGGGGGAGCGGACATACGCGATTGCGTACGCTGGGGTTCGCTATCGGCTGACATTGCCGCAGCCTAACTCTCAGCGCGCTCCGGCCGGTGCCATCCAGTCGAGAGTTGGCGCTCCCCACCCCCAAGTGCACGCAGTCCGGCGAAAGGCTCCGGCCCTGACCCGGCCACGTTCCCCCCGGCGTACTTGCGCACGGCCTCAAGGTCGCGCTTCATCGCCGGCATCCTGGGAGCGATTGGATATGAGTAAGGGACGCAGCCATGACGAGCGTTGAACACGGCACGATCGCGGTCGACAAGATGGGAACCAAGGTTCTGTTTCTCGATCCGCGGACCCATGCCACCGAGGTGGTGATCGACGGCTTTCTTAGAACCGTGCACGAATTGCTCGTCGTGCCGAAAACCGGCTTCGCCTATGTGCCGATCTTCGGCGATGGCATTCATGGCCGCAATCCGAATCCGCAGCATCATGTCTGCGTGTTCGACCTGCACCGGCGCATGCTCTGCGCCACCATCGATACGTCGCCCTATATCGCCCCGCATACCCTGAAACTCGGGCCCGATGGCCTGATCTACATCACCTGCGAGAACTCGGCGGTGGTCGCGGTGATCGACCGCGGCAAGAACGAAGTCGTCGATGCGATCGATACCGGCTCGACCAATGGCCACAGGCTGATCATCGCGCCGGACGGTCAGCGCCTCTATACCGAGAACGAGGAGGACGCCACGGTTTCGGTCATCGACCTGCCGCGGCGCAGGTTGCTCGGGAAGATCGCCACTCCGCGGCCGCTCGCCGGCATTGCCATTTCGGGCGACGGCCGCACCTTGATCGCGGTCGACGACGAGCAACCGACGCTGTTTCTGATCGACGCCGAGGCGGGCAAAGTGCGTGAGGAACTGCCGTTGAAGGACGTGCCGAAGCCGGCTCAGATCGCACGCTTCGCGCCGGACTTCAGCTTGCTCGCGGTCACCAGCAACCGGGGCGATACCGTCAGTCTGATCGACCCATCGTTGGTCGGGCAGACCGCGATCAAGGTCGGCTCGCAGCCGATGGACATGGCGTTCCGCGGTGACGAATTGTTTGTGGCCTGCCAGGGCGACGGCTCGGTGCACGTCATCGACATCCCCGGCAAGCGGCACAAGATGGCCTTTTCCGCTGGCACCGGCTGCGAGTTCGCTGGGGTTTTTCTAAGTGTGTTACGCGCCGAGTTCGCTAACTTTCGTCCGTCTCTCGATGCGAATTTCGCCCGCGGCGGGCGGCCAGCGACCGCTGTCCCTGCCGTCGAACCGCTGCGCTGGCCTGGGCGGGTGTCCGCTTTGGTTCTAACACGGCTGTTATGGCCAAGGACCCGGCCGGCGCTGCTTTGCATCGGAGGTTCAAACTTGCCCACTACCGTTGCTTGCGCCGACATACAAAATATTGTATGAGTTGGCATGGGTGAACGGGCGAAGTTTATTGAGTTTCGGGGAAGCTCTTTGGATGACCTTCGGACCTTTCCGGCTGCCGCCCGCCGTGAGGCGGGGTATCAACTCGACCAGGTGCAGCAGGGTCGCGATCCCGACGACTGGAAACCCATGCCAACGATCGGGGCTGGCGTTCGTGAAATACGAGTTCGCGACAGCGCCGGTGCGTTCCGGGTGATCTATGTGACGAAATTTGCAGCCGCTGTCTATGTGTTGCATTGTTTTCAGAAGAAGACCCAGAAAACATCCAAGGTTGACCTCGATCTTGCTACGAAGCGTTACCGTGACCTGGTGAAGGAGATGAACGAATGAGCAGCAAGCGCTTTGCCAGTGTGTGGGACGCGATCGAAGACACGCCTGCAAAGGCTGAAAACATGAAACTGCGCTCGGCACTGATGATGGCACTCAAGGATCACATCGTTCGCGAGGGGTTGAGCCAGGGTGAGGCCGCCAAGCTGTTTGGCGTTACGCAGCCTCGCGTGTCGGATCTCATGCGGGGAAAGGTCGAGCTATTTGGCCTCGACACCCTGGTCAATATGTTGGCCGCGGCTGGGCTGCATGTAGAGGTTCGCGTGGGGAGGGCTGCTTGACCTATTCTCCCTGTGTTTCGAAATCAAAGGCGGGAGCCCAGATCATGAACCAGCATGCGGCGGCCCACCCGATCGGCTCCGGTTTTGAGAGCTTCCTCGCCGCGGGGGGCTTCTCGCCAGCGTCGACGAAGCCGCGGTGAAGGAGGTCATCGCCTGGCAGGTGGCGCAGGCGATGCGCGAGCATGGCCTCAGCAAGACCGAGATGGCCGCGGCAATGCAGACCAGCCGGACCCAACTCAATCGGTTGCTCGATCCAACTAACACAGGCGTTGCCCTGCATACGCTGTACCGGGCGGCAGCGGTGCTGGGGAAGCGTCTCAGGGTCGCACTGACCGATGCGGCTGTTGGGGCCGAGCAACTCGGCCACCCGCCGGTTTAGTTCGACAGGTGGAGTTCGCACCGGCCCCACTGGCCCACGGCTCGCTGGACTGGGCCGCGTGCGGGGCTTATGTGCAGCAGCGTGCGATTTCCTCCCCGTCGGCAAAAGAGCACTGACATGAGCGTCGGCCAGTTTCCCAACACCCGCATGCGCCGCAACCGCTACGACGCCTGGACCCGCCGGCTGGTGGCGGAAAATGCGCTGTCGGTGGACGACCTGATCTGGCCGGTGTTCATCATCGAGGGGCGTGGCTTGACGACCGACGTCGCCTCGATGCCCGGCGTACAGCGCGTCACCATCGATCGCCTGGCAAGGCACGTGGAGCCGGCGCTGCAATACGGCATTCCGGCCATCGCGCTGTTCCCCGCCACGCCGCCCGAGAAGAAGGACGCGGAAGGCACCGAAGCGACCAATCCGGAAAACCTGATGTGCGCCGCGGCGCGGCTGTTGAAGCGCGAATTTCCGGACCTGGGCCTGGTAGGCGACGTCGCGCTGGACCCGTATACCGACCACGGCCATGACGGCGTGATCCGCAACGGCTACGTGGCCAACGACAACTCCCTCGCCGTGCTGACCCGGCAGGCGGTGAACCAGGCCGAGGCCGGCATCGACATCATTGCTCCGTCGGACATGATGGACGGCCGAGTCGGCGCCATTCGCGGCGCGCTGGACGAGGCCGGGCTGATCCACACCCGGATCATGAGTTATGCAGCGAAGTACGCATCGGCGTTTTATGGGCCGTTCCGCGATGCGGTTGGCTCGGGCGGGGCGCTGAAGGGCGACAAGAAGACCTACCAGATGGACCCGGCCAACTCGGACGAGGCGCTGCGTGAGGTCGCGCTGGACATCGCCGAGGGCGCCGACATGGTGATGGTAAAGCCGGGCCTGCCGTATCTGGATATCGTGCAGCGGGTGAAAGAACGTTTCGGCGTGCCGACCTTCGCCTATCAGGTGTCGGGCGAATACGCGATGGTAATGGCGGCGGTGCAGAACGGCTGGCTGGAGCACCATCGCGCGATGATGGAAACGCTGATGGCGTTCAAGCGCGCGGGCTGCAACGGCGTGCTGACCTACTTCGCCCCCGAGGCCGCCAAGCTGCTGCGGCGCTGAGGCAAGGAAGCGCAAACCTCTGGCCTTTCCTTGCCTCAGGCCGCGCGCACGCTCGCGACGAACGCGTTGACCTCGCCGGACAATTGCTCGGACTGTTTGGACAACCCGGCGGCGGCGCCCAGAACCTGGCTGGCGGCGGCGCCGGTTTCGTTGGCCGACTGGCTCACCCCGCTGATATTCGCGGTCACCGCCTGCGTCGCCTGGGCAGTCTCCTGCACGTTGCGGGCGATTTCCGCGGTGGACGACCCCTGTTGTTCGACTGCGGCCGCGATGCTGGCAGCGATCGCACTGACTTCGGTGATGGTGGCGGCGATGTCGCGGATCGCGTCCACCGCTTCCTTGGTCGCATTCTGGATCTGGCTGATCTGGGAGCCGATCTCGCCGGTGGCTTTTGCGGTCTGCGTGGCCAGGTTCTTTACCTCTGACGCAACCACGGCGAATCCCTTGCCCGCATCTCCCGCGCGTGCTGCCTCTATGGTGGCGTTGAGCGCGAGCAGATTGGTCTGCCCGGCAATATCGCTGATCAGGCCGACCACCTGTCCGATCTTCTCGGCGCCCTCGGCCAGCGCGCGCACGATAGCGTCGGTGCGTTGTGCCTCGGCAACCGCTGTGCCGGTGATCCGCGCCGACTGCGCCACCTGGCGGCTGATCTCCTGAATCGACGCGGTGAGTTCCTCAGACGCGGCGGCCACCGTCTGCACACCCGTGCTGGCTTCTTCCGCGGCACTGGCGACCGCGCTGGCCTGCTGATCGGTACGGCTCGCCGTGGCGCTCATCGATCGCGCCGTGGCTTCCAGTTCGGTCGATCCGGCGGAGAGCAGGCTGACCAGGGCGCTGACCTTGGTTTCGAAGCCGTGCAGCAACGCGTCGAGATGTCTGGTTCGCTGCTCCCGATTGGCCTGTGACGCTGCCTTTTCGCCGGCAAGGATCCTGGCCTCGCCGGCGTTGCGTTTGAACACCTCCAGGCCGCGCGCCAGCAGGCCAATCTCGTCCTCGCGTTTCGCCCCCTCGACGGCAACCTCCAGATCGCCCGTCGCAAGACGATCGACGGCTCCGGCGATGAGTCGCAACGGTCCGGACACGCTGCGCACAATCGCAAGACCGGCGCCGATGCAGAGCAAGCCGCACAGCATCAGAGCGCCGATCGTCAGCAGGCGTGCGAAGCGGAAGGTCGCTTCGCCTTGCTGGGCAGCGATTCTGCCCTGTGCCTCCGTGAAGCCCATCGCGGCGGCAACCGCGCCAGCCGCCGTGTCGTAGTCGGCGCGATCCTCGCCGTGATACAGCGCGCCCAGGGCATCCAGATCGTGCTGGTTCACCAGCTCGGCGACCCGGGCGTTGGTTGCCTTCAGCTTCGTCCAGGCATCGGTGTAGGTCCGCATCAGCCGCTCCCCGTCGGTGCCCGCCGCGATCAGCGGCTTGTACTCGGCGTAGGCCTTGTCGACGTCGGACTGCGCTGCCTGCATGGCGCTGAGGTTCTTGGCATAATCGGCCCGGTCGTTGACCTCGGCGGCAATCAGTATGCGCGCGACGCTGACACGGGATTCCCGCAGGACGGAAATCAGCTTACCCAGCGCAGCGGTGGATGGCAGCCAATCGTCGCGGATTTCGGCCGCTTTGCTGTTGACAGCGGCGGTCTGTGACAGGCCGAACAATCCGAGGCCCACGGCGGACACGAACACCAGTGCGAACGCAACGATGACCTTGGTGGCAATCGAACGGTTTTGCCAGACCGGCATGACACTCTCCACGGACACGTTCGATGCGATGTGCTGTCGCGCGACCGCAAAGAACGGTTTCGCTTTGCGCAAGTCGCGTATTATTGGTCGAACCGGGTAAACATCGGGTAAATGTCTCTTTGGAACGCAGGCGCGTCGTCATGGCACAGGAACCGCCCCGCACTTCGTCGCCCGGTTTCGTGGAGCCAGAACGAAGCCCCACCGCCACCCCGCCCGCAACAGCCGGGCATCTGCTTGGCGGCCGGGTCAGCTATGCCCAGCCACGCGAAGGCTTCCGCAGCGGGATTGAGCCCGTCTTGCTCGCCGCCGCGGTTCCCGCATGCTCTGGACAGCGCGTCCTGGAGGGCGGCAGCGGGGCAGGGGCCGCGTTGCTGTGTCTCGCCGCCCGGATGCCAGGCGTGCTCGGCGTGGGCGTGGAGCGCGACCCATCCCTGGTGGCGCTGGCAACCCGTAACGCCGCGGCGAACGGTGCCGCCGGCCTGACGTTCCTGGCCGCCGACCTGACGGCGATGCCGGCGAAGGTGGCCGGTCCGTTCGACCACGCCCTCGCCAATCCGCCGTACCATGCGCCGGACGGGACCGCCTCGCCATTGCCGGCCCGGGCGCAAGCGAAGCGGGGTGCGCCGGGATTGCTCGCTGCGTGGGCACGGGCGCTGGCGGCGCCGCTGCGCCATCGCGGCACGCTGACCTTCATCCTGCCGGCCGGGTCGCTGCCCGAGTGTCTGGTCGCGATCGCCGATGCAGGATGTGCGGCGAGCGCGGTCCTGCCGCTATGGCCGAAGCAGGGTCGGCCGGCGAAGCTGGTGCTGGTGCGCGGGGTAAAAGGCGGCCGGTCGCCACTGCGGCTGCTGCCGGGGTTGGTGCTGCACGCGGCGGACGGGCGATACACCGCCGAGGCGGAGGCAATTCTGCGCGACGCCGGAACTCTCTCCCGCTTCGCGTGAGTTCACGGGATGTCTCGGCAAAGACGGTTTTGCTGGCAAGCAACAGTCCCCCCCGTGTCATGGTCGGCGCAGGCCGGCCACCCACGTCTTGCGGTGCCGCCGCGGTCGAAGTCGTGGGTGACCGGCCTGCGCTGGCCATGACAGGGGGACAGCGGTTTCATTCGACTCGCAATGACGTAATTGGACGTGCGATCGATCGGTCAGAGTCAGAACACCAGGGCGACATGGACCGAGAACGATGCCGCCGCACGGTCACAGGGCCGTTGGCGGCTTGCCGGCGAAAATATCCGATAAGGCCGACAATAATCGGTCGATTTGCGCATCGGTGCCCACGCTGATCCGCAGATAATCCGTTATCCGAGGCGCAGCGAAGTGGCGGACGATGACCGCGCGCCGGCGCAGCGCGAGGGTTAACGCTGCGCCGTCATGGGCTGGGTGGCGGGCGAAAACGAAATTCGCGGAGGATGGCAGGACTTCGAAGCCAAGCCGGACCAGGCCGCTGCGCATCCGCTCGCGGCCTTCGATTACCCGCGTGCGGGCCGCTTGAAAATACGCCTCGTCCTCAAGCGAGGCGATGGCGCCGGCCTGGGCGGGCCGGCCAACGGGATAGGAGTTGAAGCTATCCTTCACGCGCGTCAGCGCCTCTATCAGGTCCCGCTCGCCGATCGCGTAGCCGACGCGCAGGCCGGCCAATGCCCGCGACTTGGACATGGTGTGCACTACCAGCAGGTTCGCATGCGAGGCCACCAGCGGAATGGCGGTCTCGGCTCCGAAATCGACATACGCTTCGTCGATCACCACGGGAATGTCGGGATGGTCGTTCAGCAGGGTCGCGATCTCGCTCCGCGACAGCGCGAGGCCCGTCGGTGCGTTTGGATTGGGCACGATGATCGCGCCGGCCGGGCGACGATAGTCGGCGACACGGACTCGCATCGCCTCGTCCAGCGGTACCGTTTCATAGGCGATATCGAACAACCGGCACCAGACCGGGTAGAAGCTGTAGGTGATGTCAGGAAAAAGCAATGGCGCGTCATGCTTGAGCAAACCGGAAAAAGCGTGCGCCAGCACTTCGTCCGAGCCGTTGCCCACGAACACCTGTTCGACTTGCACCTGGTGGTAGGCGGCCAAAGCCGTTCGCAGCGCGGTGGCCTGCGGATCCGGATAGAGGCGCAGTGTGCCGGCCGCCTCGGCGCGGATCGCTTCTAGCACGCGCGGCGAAGGACCGAGCGGACTTTCATTGGTGTTGAGCTTGACCAGTTCCGCCATGCGGGGCTGTTCGCCCGGCACATAGGGCCGCAAATCGCGCGCCAGGCTGCTCCAGAAACGGCTCATTTTCCCCTCTGCTCGCTACCGCAGCAGAGTGCCGCGACAGATGGCCGGGTCAAGCCCGGCCATGACGACGGGGTGTGCGCCGGTCATGATGATGGAGCCTGCGCAGGTCATGACACAAAGCATTGCGGCGTGATCACTTGAAGTAGCTATTTCCGCGCGAGTCCTTACAGCAACACCGGCTTGATCGGTGTCGTGCGGCCGCCATGCATCGCCGACCATGCCACGGGATCGGCAATGAACCGCTCCAGTTCCGCGTGGTCGTCCGCCGCGAGCAAGTCGTGCGGCCCGACGCGTAGCACGTCCGCCCAGGTCGCCAACGCATGCAGCCGGAGGCCGAGGCCGGCGAGCCGCTCGGCGCCGCCCGGAAACGTTCCGTGATAGAACAGGCTGAGCGCCTCCGTCACCGTCGCGCCGGCCGAGCGCAGGCCGCGCGTGAAGGCGACCTTGCTGCCGCCGTCGGTGGTCAGGTCGTCCACCAGCAGCACGCGCATGCCCTCGACAGGACCGCCCTCCACCTGTGCATTCTGCCCGATGCCCAGGGCGCGTTTGCGCACGTACCGCAGTTTCAGGTCCAGCCGGTCCGCCAGCCAGCAGGCCCACGGAATACCGGCCGTCTCGGCGCCGGCAACCGCATCGAACGGCAGCGCGGTTCCGAATGCGCCGCTCAGCTTCGCTATGGCCAGGTCGGTCATGGCGCGGCGCAGCCGAGGCTCGCTGATCAGGCGGCGGCAATCGACATAGACCGGGCTGGCCCAGCCGGCGGCGAGGATGAACGGGTGCTCCCGGCTGAACGCGACAGCGCCCGCTTCCAGCAGCAACCGAGCACTTGCCGCACCCAGGTCTTCCGAGTTCCGAGAGCCGCTGAGCATATCGCCCTGCCCGTCATTGCTCATGGCGCGCCGGCCGCGTCGTGCAGCGCACGCCGCATCAGTTCGGCGCCGCGCAGGAAGTCGTCCATCGCCATCGCCTCCTTGGGATTGTGCGAGCCATGCTCGTTGCGCACGAAGATCATGGCGCTGGGAATGCCGGCATTGGCAAACACCGCGGCGTCATGGCCGGCGCCGCTGGGGATCGGCTCGTCCGGCAGCCCCATGCCGCGCAACGTCTCGCGCAGCCGGGCGATCCACGCTGCATCCATCCGCGCCGGCGCGGAGTCCAGCCGGCGGTCGAACACGAATTCCACCCCGCGCTCTTCGGCGATGCCGTCGCATTCGGAGCGGAACAGGTGGTAGAACGCCTCCAGCGTTTCGGTGCTCTGGCTGCGCGCCTCGAACGAGAAGCGCAGGCGGCCGGGGATGCGGGCCAGCGCGTGTTCCGCCGGGTCGGTGCCGATGATGCCGGACGTGATCACCAGGTCGCGCCCGCGCTCCAGCAGCGTCCGCCAGTGGCGGTCGAGCCGGGTGATCAGTTCGGCGGTGGCGAACACCGCGTCGTGGCGCAGCCAGCGGGGGATCGCGCCGGAGTGGCCAGCCTCGCCGATGCAGTCGATGCCGCGGTGGCGGAAGTTGCCGCGGATACCAGTCACCACGGCCACTGGCAGGTGGCGCGCCACCAGCACCGGGCCTTGCTCGATGTGCAGTTCGAGCCAGGCGGCGACTTGTGCGGGATTGAGCAATGTTTCGCCGCACGCAATGCGATCGACGGCGGCGCCGGTGTCGCGCATGCAGTCGATCAACGGGCGGCCGGTGACGACGTGCGGCATTGCGAGGTCGTCTGGTGACAGTTTCCCGAACAGGGCGGAGGAGCCGATATAGGCGCGGCCGAACCAGGCGCTTTCCTCGCCGCGCAGGGCGTAGAGCTTGATGGTGCGGGACGGGACGAAGCCGTCCGCCTGGAAGCGGGCCAGTGCGAGCAAGCCGGCGACAACTCCGGCCGCGCCGTCGTAGTTGCCGCCCTGCGGGACGGAGTTGAGATGCGAGCCGCAGGCGAGGAAGGGGAGATAGGCGTCTCGGCCGGGCAGGGTGATGATGAGGTTGGCGCCGGCGTCGCGTTCGGTGGCGAGGCCATGCGCCTGGGCTTCCGCTTCTACGATGTCCAATGCGACGGATTCACCGGGGCCGTAGCTCTCGCGGCTGATGCCGACACCGTCGCCGGTGGCGGCGCGCAACTGGTCGAACAGGCGTTGGGCGAGGGGAGAGTCGCTGTCCATCAACAACGAAAGCCTTTCGTTCTTACGACAAGCTATTGCCGTGGCGCGCAATCTTCAATGACGGAGGGCGTGGTTGTCGAACGCGAGTGATAGCGAGGGGCGATGTGGTGGTGGCTTGTCTCGGGGAATGGTGCGGGCCGTTGCAAAACAAGCAATCAAGGGGTTCACACAGCGCAGCCGTTGGCCGCAACCAAACGCCAGTCCGGCGTTCCATCCTGCTGCTGACAGACTGGGCGTATGCAGCACCAGACCATTAAGCGGGGAACGCCGTGCAACAATTTCTATCGAGGCAAGCGGGGAAATTACCGGTACACTGTCAGGCTTTGACCGGCTGGTATTCCGCGGCACGTTGCGGATGCAGGCGCGTTAAAACACTTGCTTTGCTGCACAGTCCCCGGTCCTCGGCGAGGCGCGCTATATTCCGCCGAGACGTGATCGCCCAAAAGCGATTGCCCTGGATTGTTGGCGACTGGCGCTGACATCGGGCTGCAACCTGCTATAACGCCTGCATGTCAGCCCCCCATCCCATAGCCTCCCGCACGCCACTTCGGCAGACGGCGGGCGACAGCATGCTCGATTTGTGAAGCGTCGCCGCGGTGATCCTGGCCGAGTTCGCGGCGGTGCTGGCGGGGATTGGGGTGGTCCAGGCGGCGGCTGGCGCGGTGTTGGTCGCCCGGTTCGCCGCCGCCGGTCCCTCTCCCGCAGAGCGGGAGCTGCGCCACGTTGCGGGTGAGGGGGACTGGCGCCCCCCCATCACGATTTTGAAGCCGCTGTACGGCGACGAGCCGCTGCTGGAGCAAGCGCTGGGAAGCGTCTGTGCGCAGGGGTATCCGAGGTTCCAGGTGGTGTTCGGGGTGCAGGACGCCGCCGACTTGGCGTTGCCGGTGGTCGCTCGGTCCGGGCGCAGTTTCCGGATATCGACATCGCCGTGGTGGTGGACCCGGCGCGGCATGGCAGCAACGGCAAGGTCAGCAACCTGATCAACATGCTCCGTGCGGCGAAGCACCCGGTGCTGGCGATCGCCGACTCCGACCTGCACGTGCAGCCCGACTATCTGGACCGGCTCGCCGATGCGCTGGTCACGCCGGGGACTGGGCTGGTCTCGACCCTCTATACCGGGCTGCCCGCCGGGAATTGCCTGGCGCAGCTTCTGGGAGGGACGCAGATCACCCACGGCTTCCTGCCCGGGGCGCTGATGGCGCGGGCGATGGGGCGGCAGGACTGCCTGGGCGCGACCATGGTGCTGCGCCGCTGCACGCTCGACCGCATCGGCGGGTTCCGGGCGCTGGCCGACCATCTGGCGGACGACCAGGTGCTGGGGCGACTGGTGGCCGGGCTTGGCTTGGCAGTGCGGCTGGCCGCTACGGTGCCGGCGACGACCGTCCCGGAAGCCCGGCTGCGCGATCTGCTGCGGCACGAGCTGCGTTGGGCGCGCACGATTTGGGCGCTGGAGCCGGCGGCGTTCGCGGCCTCAGTGCTACAGTATCCGCTGTTCTGGGCGATGCTGGCGGTGCTGCTGTCCGGCGGCACCGCCTGGTCGTTCGGGGCGTTCTTTATCGCCTGGGTGGGGCGGGCGCTGGCTGCCAGCGCGGTGGATCGGGCGTTGGAGCCGATGCTGGTGGGGGTGGGGGTGGCTCGCCCTCCCCCTGTGGAAGGGGGTTGGGGGGAGGGGTTGGTCGGTGCGAACCCCGGGCCAACCCCTCCCCCCAACCTTGATCCGCTTCGTGGCCCAAGCCCACAGGGGGAAGGGGAGGACCTTCTTCTTCGCCGCCGCCGCTCGCCGGATGACCTGGGGCTCGAAGACGGGGCGAACCGAGCCGACGCAGCGGATCGGGGGCTTGCATTCGCATGTCCGGTCTGGCTTCTGCCCTTGCGAGACCTCATATCGGTGGGAGTGCTGCTCGCCAGCTTCGTCGGCAGACGGGTGGACTGGCGCGGCCACCAGATGATCGCCGACACGCCTGGACGCGTTGCGCCCGGATCCGACCCGATTGACCGCCCGACCTGACCCCGACGAAGGGACGATGCCCGCGATGATGAAGACCCTGTTTCTGCAGCCACCCTCGTTCGACGGCTTCGACGGCGGCGCCGGCTCGCGCTACCAGGCGCGGCGGGAAATCCGCTCGTTCTGGTATCCGACGTGGCTGGCCCAGCCAGCCGCGCTGGTGCCCGGCAGCAAGCTGATCGACGCGCCTCCCGCCGGGATCGGCCTTGACACGGTGACGCGGGCCGCGCGCGAGCACGAACTGTGCGTGATCCACACCTCGACGCCGTCGTTCGCGTCGGACGTGAAGGTGGCGGCGGCGCTGAAGGCGGTGAACCCGGCGCTGAAGATCGGCCTGGTCGGCGCCAAGGTGGCGGTGCAGCCCACCGAGAGCCTGGCGCAGGGCGCGCCGATCGACTTCGTGGCGCGCAACGAGTTCGACTTCACCATCAAGGAAATCGCCGAGGGTCGCGACTGGTCGGCGGTGGACGGCATCTCCTACCGCAACGGCGCCGGCGCGATCATCCACAACAAGGACCGTGCGGTCCTCGAGGACATGGACCAGCTGCCGTTCGTCACCGAGGTCTACAAGCGCGACCTGCGCATCGAGGACTACTTCATCGGCTACCTGATGCACCCCTACGTGTCGCTGTATACCGGCCGCGGCTGCAAGTCGCGCTGCACCTTCTGCCTGTGGCCGCAGACGGTGGGCGGGCATCGGTACCGGGTGCGCTCGCCCGGGCATGTGGCGGAGGAGATCGCGCTGGCGAAGCGGTATTTCCCGCAGGTGAAGGAGTTCTTCTTCGACGACGACACGTTCACCGATAACCTCCCGCGCGCCGAGGCGATCGCTCGGGAACTGGGCAAGATGGGCGTGACGTGGTCGTGCAACGCCAAGGCGAACGTGCCGCGAGAGACGCTGAAGGTGCTGAAGGACAACGGGCTGCGGCTGCTGCTGGTGGGTTATGAAAGCGGCAACCAGCAGATCCTGCACAACATCAAGAAGGGCATGCTGATCGACGTCGCCCGGCGCTTCACCAAGGACTGCCACGAGCTGGGCATCAAGATCCACGGCACGTTCATCATGGGCCTGCCGGGCGAGACCAAGGAGACGATCGAGGAAACCATCCGGTTCGCCACGGAAATCAATCCGCACACCATCCAGGTGTCGCTGGCGGCGCCGTATCCCGGCACGTTCCTGTACAAGCAGGCGGTGGAGAACGGCTGGCTCGATGCGGCGCATGCGGAACTGGTGGACGACCACGGCATCCAGATCGCTCCGCTGACCTATCCGCATCTGTCGCACACGGAAATCTTCGACAACGTGGAGACGTTCTACCGGCGTTTCTATTTCCGCGCGCCGAAGATCGCTTCCATTGTTGGCGAGATGGTGCGGAGCCCGCAAATGATGCGGCGGCGGCTGCGCGAGGGGGTGGAGTTCTTCCAGTTCCTGCGCGAGCGGCACAAGGCCGCTTAACGAGCATCTGACATCGGCACCATGGTCGTACTTGCCCTCCGTCGGCGTCGGCGGTGCGTCCACGGCGGCAGAGCAGGACGTACGGTTAGAACATCTTCACCCTGACAGGGATCGGTGGCCATCACAGCGGCTTCGACGATCCAGTCACGGCGGAAATACTCAGCCGAATTTTCTCACCAAGACTGACCACAGATGCCAAAATTCGTCGGTTTGCTCGACGGCGGTGTGCACCAGTTACCAGCTTCGATAGCGGGTCTACAAAAATCGATTGTCCTCGGCTGCCGATGAGTGGGAACTGATGCTGAGGCCCAGGCCACAGCCACAGCAGGCAACCACAGCCAGAGCTGTTCCGTCCGTTGCGGCGCGGGGCAAGAAACGTATCGCCGGGACTCGTTGCGGTGGCCTCAAGCATCCAGGTCGTTTCCGGGGGGCAAACTCTCTCCCGCTCCCGCGGGACAGGTGAGCACCTTCTCCCGATTGTGTTCGCCGCGACCGGGTTCCGGGCCGCTTCGCTATCCTACCCATCCCCTCGCGACCCTACGTTGTCGGTTCGACGTTAAAGGAGCGACCGATGACTACCGTGAAATACCGGCTGTTCGAGCCGCGTCTGATGCCACGCCGGACCAGGCTCGAAGTGCCAGGATGGGCCGGCAAGCCGGAACTCCGTCGTGACGGCTCACACGAATATGGCTGGCACTGCATGCCGTTCGTCGAAGGTGCGCAATACGGCATCGAACTGTTCTACCCGTTCGACAATGAACTGCACGTGACCAAACGCGATGGTCACGTCGTGCTCGAAGGCGATTTCGGCCCCGATCCCGGAACCGGCGTAAATTGGCCACCGTTCCGCTCGTTCGGCGAGGACTACTACTCATATCAGGTACTGCTCGATTTGAAAGTCGCGGAGGGCATGGCGATCCGAACCGAGCCGCATCCCCGCTTCTACACCTCGTCAAATGACGACGTGCCGCTCGCGGTACCCGCGCTGTTGCACACGGACTGGTGGCCGATGATCTCGTTCGTGATCTTCAAGGCGCCGCCCGAGGGGCGCTATCACATTTTCCGGCCGGGCGAGCCCTTCATGCAGATCCTGTTCCTCCCGGCTGAACCGCAGTTCGAGTTGGTGCCGATGGATGAGGATGAAGCGGCCGAACGCGAAATGCGCGGCCGGCGCATTCACGCCAGCCGCGACACGTTAGGGATGCAGTCGAGGTGGACCTCGTCCACCAACACCGTCTTCGATGGCACCTATCGGCAGATACTGCGGGCGGCGAGAGCAAAGGCGAAAGCGAGCGGGGCGTGACGCCCCAAGCGGACCGCCTCGCGCGGCGGCCCACGCGAGGAGGTACGAAGACGACGCCTGCTAGCGCCCGCCGATAACCACGCCCACACCGGGAACACCGATATACGCGCTGTGGTGATGGTGATGATGGTGGTGGTGATAGTAAGCCTGGTGATGGTGGTGATGGTGGTGGTGGTGGTGGTGATAATTGGGAGTGTACGGGTTGTAGTAATAGCCGTCGACCAGCTCAACGTCGCCTGCGTACCCTGCGGCCGGGACCTGCGTGCGCACGGCGTCGTCGGCCTTCATCAACGCGACGGCATTCGGAATTGGCGCCAGCAGATCGGCGTACGACGCAGCATGTAGCGCCTCCGATGGGTTGTGCGCAGGCGCATCTGCCGCCTGCGCGGATCCCACGGCGGCCAGCCCAGCAACGGCGCCGAGCAATCCGACAGTTGTCTTTTCCATATCCTTTCCTCCAAAGTTCGCGGCGGAGCACCGCAGCGGCTCCTTGATGCCGTTGAACGCGAGGTAGGAATTCCGGGTTCCCAGGTTCCAATAATGACCTTGTTTATGCCACAGTCGGACACGGTTTCGCGAATGTGCGGAGCGACGGTTCAAGTTTTGGTCTTTGTGGTCTTGCAGGAGAGAACCGCGGCAAGAGGCGAGGGGGCGCCTCTCTACTGGCCGGCAATCGCACTCGCGGCTCGCAAGTGGTCCAGCAGCATCGGCAGGTTTTGCTGAGCGAGGCCCCGCACCTGCGGATCCGACCCGCGGTCGGCTTCGGACTGGAAGATCTGGATCAGCAAAGTCAACTGCTGCAACTGGCCCTCCAGGTAGGTCCGGTCGAAGGTGACTCCGTTCGTGGCCTGAAGCTGCTGATACATCGCCGCGTGGTGTTCATCCATGTCGGTCGGGGGCGCCAGTCCGTTGCTTGCAGTCAACGCGGCGAGCCGCTGATTGACCGGAGTGAGATCGGCGATCAATGACGCGGCAAAACTGTGCAGCGTCGGGTTGGCGGCCTTGGTCTGCGCGGGGTGAGCGAAGGTGACCTCCTGAAGTCCCGCCGTGCCAGCCCGGTTGAGGAACGTCGCGTCCACGGCCGAGAACGCCCCCGTCGCCTGGGCTTCCTTCCCGGATTGCCCCGATGAGCCGCCCTCGCATGCGGTCAATGCCAGCAGCGACGCACCCAGTATCAGCGTGAGGAGGTAAGCCTTGATCATGATCCGAACTCCATGGCGGCCCGTTGGTAACGGCGTCCCGGATGTGGCTCCGCCACGTATGGATGCCCGGGTCAAGCCCCGGCCGGATATTGGCTTATCTTGCACCCTGATCTGTGGGGCAATGCCTTCAGGCGTGTGATCCTGGGGTCGGGGAAGGCAGCCTTGAGGGCTTCCAGGACCTTCTCCATGCGCGTCTTGTGCACGCGCCACAGACATTGCAGCGGCACACGTGACGTATCCGTCGGCATCGCTTGCCGGGTCCCGCCAGCATGGGCGCATGCACGTCGCACGGCACCAAGCCGCGCCGCTTCCGGCCCAAGTGTGGCCCCGAACTCCCGCGCCTCGGACTGGCCTTGCCACCCGCGGACCAGGAAGCCCCTTCCGCCGAAACGCGTGCAGATAGATACCTAAAAAGCAGGATGCATCTTATATATTGAGAAAAAGACCATTATGGATACATTATGCTAGTAATTTATCGTTATTCTGACACTTTTTTGTAACTAATGCCGGATCAGCGTATATATCTTGATAAAGGGGTCAAATATGACTGATTCCGAAAAACGGCGCGGGGCGAAAGTGCCTATAGCCGGGTGGGCAGAGCAAGCGGCAACACTCATCGGCTGCAACCGCGTGCAGCGATGGAACCGGACCGCACCAGCGCGACCGCCACGCGTCCGCACCGGCGCAACCGGGTGGCGAGTCCTTGACATTGCCCGCTGCCGGCGCGGCATCGCGGCACTTGAGTTCGCCATCGTCGCGACGCCGCTGATGCTGATGACATTCGGTGTCATCGCCGTGGGTGCGGTGTTCTACACCTTGTCGGCAATGCAAAGTGCCACGCAATACGCCGCTCTGATGGTCGCCACGGGTCAAATCAAAAGCATCAGCACTGGGGCCTTCACGACGTCCAACACGACGGCAACAACCACGTGCAGCGGATCGCTTACCTCCACCGAGGCAGAATATTATGCCTGCACCGGGCTGCCAAGTTGGGTCACCTTCACGGTAACCACAACAGAGAATTGTGCGACCCCAAGCGTGGCAGTCAGTCTCTCCGCCAGCGCGACCACGGCCGCAATCGCAGACGTCTTCTCGATATTCACAGGAAAGACCCTCGTGGCCAACTCGGTCGTGATGAAGCAAGGGCAATGCCCGTAGCGCCGGCATCCCACGCTGTTGCGATCGCCTGCGCGGACCTTACCGCGCCAGGGGTCTTTCGCGCCCTGTCAGGTCCAAGACCCGTGTGGGCCGCGGCGTCCAAAGTCAGCGGCACAAGAATGCCAGCAGCCAGCATCCGGCGACGGCCCCGGCCGTGTCCAGGTACATCTTCGTGCAGGGTAGGAGCAGTACAATGATTGTGCGTCAACGAGGCGACAGAACCAGGTCCTGGCAGCGTCTGCTCCTTGCACGCAGGGGCACGGTCACCATCCTGGCCACCATCATGTTGCCGGTTTTCATCGGGTTCGGCCTGCTGACTGTCGGTACAGGCTATCTCTACTATCGCAAGCTCCTGCTCACTCAGACGGTGAGTGCGGCGACCCTCGCCGCGGCTTCCAACCTGACCACGTATTACACGTCGGGCACCAATTCCACCGCCGCGATCGTGTCAGCCGCGCAGACGTTCGCGCTGGCAAACGAACCGAGCGCGACATACGGGACCGTGGTTCCGACAGCGGATGTCGTTGTCGGGAATTGGAATTCCGCGACGTCCACGTTCACCAGCCTTGCCGCCAGCGGAGGCACTACTCCAAATGCCGTTCAGGTCACCGGTTTGAACACGGCGGCGAATGGCAACGCGGTTCCAGTGTTCTTCGGTGGCTTGGTCGGCATGCAGAGCAAGGATCTAACGGTGACGGAAGTCGCCAGCTACGCGACCGGGCAAAGCTTCGACACCATCATCATCAACGACCTGTCCATGTCGTTCAGCTCCGAGATCAGCGAACAAAGGGCGGCCGATCTCGCCATACTGAACTGTGTCGAGAGCTCATCGAGCAGTGCATCGACTTTCGGTATTACGACGATCGATGGGCATTCCAACATCTACCAGGCGTTGCTCCAGGCCAGCACCAATCTGTCCTCGCTTCAGACCAAGATCAATGCGCTCAATTATTGCAACCAAACCGGCATGCCAGCCTGCAGCGGATCGGACGTTGCGTCCGGAATCTACTCGGCGATCCAGCAGTTCAGCACCGTGTCATCCACAAACACCACCAAGAATATCATTATCATCACCGACGGCGTGCCGAATGCGAAGTCCGGCACCACCTATACCACGGCGGACGGTATCTATCCCACACCGACTTCGACGACGCCCACTTGCACCACGGCCTGCACTGACGCCGATCTGCTGACGATGGCACAAAATCAGGCGTCCGACGCCTATGCAGCCGGGATTTCGATTTCCACCATCTACTATGCCGGCGACACCGCTACCGCCGATCAAGCGGCCTACACCGCGTCTCTCGCCACCCTGAGGCGTGGAACAGGTGTCTCGCTGGTCGCACCTACTGCGGCGACGATCACGACAGTCCTCGGTGGTTTCTGCTCTACGATGTCGTCCGGACTAAAGCTGGTCAATTGACAAGCCGCCAGTGGAAAACGCCCAATATCGGCCCGGCGAAGGAGCGGCCAGCCTTTGTCGTGGCGTGGCAGGCAATGTCGGTCCCAAAAGCCGAAAATCCGGAAACCCACAGAACGCTGCTCCCCGCGACGTGGTCGCTGCCATTGTCGGGAGTTTCCGGCATGTCGGCTGCAATGGTGGGAAATCCTCATTATCGTGCCGCGCATGGTCCTTGACTTCGGCGCGCCTGATGAACGGGGCCAGAGCATGGCTGGCCCCGCCGTCCTGATTTGTGCCGATTGAAAACACCATGCCAGGCACGGAACCGTGCTGCATGGGTGGCCAGGTCAAGCCCGGCCCGGGAGGGACCGGTCCGTGGCTCTTCGCATCCGGGTCATGTTAAAATGCCACACGCCGCCAGCCTGCCATGGCCGCCTGGACGACAGCGAGGAGACGCGAGCGATGCAGGTGCTGATCGTGGGTGGCGGGATTGGCGGACTGGCGGCGGCTCTGTCGCTGCATGCCGCCGGCATCGACTGCACCGTGTTCGAACAGGTCCGCGAGCTACGCGAACTCGGCGTCGGCATCAACACGCTGCCGCACGCGATCAAGGAACTCGCGGCACTCGGACTGTTGCCCGCGCTCGACCGCGCCGGCATCCGCACGCGCGAGCTGATCTATGCCAACCGCTTCGGCCAAGTGGTGTGGCGGGAACTGCGTGGCACCGATGCCGGATTGGACACGCCGCAATTCTCGATCCATCGCGGCAAGCTGCACACGGTGCTGCTGGACGCGGTGCGCGAACGGCTCGGCGCCGACAAGGTGCGTGGCGGATGCCGGCTGGTGTCCTTCGCCGAACGCGGCGACCGGGTGGAGGCGCGGTTCGAGCAACGCGACAGCGGGGAAACCATCACCGCCGACGGCGATGTGCTGGTCGGCGCCGACGGGATTCACTCCACGTTGCGGGCAGCGTTCTATCCCGATGAGGGCGCGCCGGTTTGGAATGGCACCATGCTATGGCGCGGCGCCGCCGACTGGCCGGTCCATGTCGATGGCCGTACCATGGTGATCGCCGGCGGCATGGCGGCAAAATTCGTGTTCTACCCGATCCACTTCGATCCTTCGGCGCCGGACCGGCGGTTGACCAACTGGGCGGTCATGGCGCGCATCGCCGACCCCGCCACCGCGCCGCCGCCCCGCCGCGAGGACTGGAACCGCCCCGGCGAATGGGACGAGGTCGAGCCATTCATGCGCGATCGCTTCCGGCTGGATTTCGTCGATCCGCTGGCGCTGATCCGCGCCTCCGGCACGTTCTACGAATACCCGCTGTGCGACCGCGAGCCGCTGCCGCGCTGGTCGTTCGGCCGCGCCACATTGCTCGGCGACGCGGCGCATCCGATGTACCCCGTGGGCTCCAATGGCGCGAGCCAGGCAGTGCTCGACGCGTGCTCGTTGGCGCGGCACTTGTCATCCGGCGCGCCGGTGCCGGAGGCGCTGGCCGGCTACGACGCCGAGCGCCGTCCGATGACCGCGGAGATCGTGCTGAACAACCGCAAGGGCGGACCGGAGCGGGTGATCGACGTGCTGGAGGAACGCGCCCCGGATGGCTTCACCGACGTTGACGCGGTGGCGTCGCACGCGGAACGCGAGGCGATCGTGCGCGGCTACGCCTCGATCGCCGGGTTTGACCGCGCGCAGGTGAACCGCCCGCGGTGACGTGGTCAGGCCGGCGGCGGCATGAACTCCACTTCGTGCATGCCGGCCAGACGCACCACCTCGGCCGGGTCGGGCACGTTGTCGATCGCGTGGAACAGGTCCCACAGCTTGCGCGTCGGGGAGACCCAGAAAATGCAGGTGATGTTGGTCTCGCTCTTGTTGAACAGGCCGTGGGGAATGCAGCGCGGCAGGCGGATCAGGTCGCCCGCCTTGGCCGTGGCTGCCTGCCCGTCCAGCACCAGGTCGAACTTGCCCTCCAGCATGTAAATGAACTCGTCCTGGGTCGGATGCACGTGCGGCGGCACGAAAGTCCCCGGCGGCAACATCGCATGCCACGAGAAACTGCTCTCGGTCAGGCTGAGCGGCGTGTAGGTCTGGCCGAGGATGTGCCAAACCTTTCCTTCGACGCTGCTGCCAAGCGGCGTCACTCCTGCGGTCATGGGGGTGGGCATGGCGGCACTCCTTGCGCGGGCGGGGGGGCTGGGATTGTAACTAATCTTAACAGCTCGGCCGGGGGCTTGCCCAGAGTTCAGTCATGCCTTTCAGGTGAGCGCGACGCGGAGAGGCGACGACGGGGTTTCCCGATCTCCGCGCCACGGGCTACACATGATGCCCATGGCTTCTGTCCCCCGTGCCGACGGCGCCTCGCCGGCGATGGCGCAATGGTTTGCCGCCAAGGCGGAACATCCCGATGCGCTGGTGTTCTTTCGCATGGGCGACTTCTACGAGCTGTTCTTCGCCGATGCCGAAGCCGCCGCCGCCGCCCTCGACATCGCGCTGACCCATCGTGGAGAGCACGCGGGGACGCCGATCCCGATGTGCGGCGTGCCGTATCATGCCGCGGAGGCGTATCTCGCCCGCCTGATCCGCCGCGGGTTCCGCGTCGCCGTGGCGGAGCAAATGGAGGACCCGAAGGCGCGCACCGGGAAGGCGCCGATCCGCCGCGAGGTGGTGCGGCTGATCACCCCCGGCACCATCACCGAAGACGCCCTGCTGGAGGCCGGCCGTCCCAATCTGCTGCTGGCTCTGGCGCAAGGGCAGGACGGGATCGGCGCCGCCTGGCTCGATGTCTCGACCGGGCTGTTCGAAACCGCCGCGCTGCTGCCGCCCGAACTCCCCGCCTTGCTCGGCCGGCTGGAGCCGGCGGAAATCCTCGCGCCGTCCACCATCCCGCTGGGCGACTGGTCGGACAAGCGCGCCCCGGAGCCCACGGCGTCGCCGCCGCTGGTTGCCCGCCGCCGGCTGGCCGAGGCGTTCGGCGCCGCCAGCCTGGACGCATTCGGCAGCTTCACCGACGGCGAGGCAGTCGCCGCGGCCCTGGCGCTGGACTACGTGCGCGCCACCCAGGCGGGCACCCTGCCGCGGCTCGCCCGCCCGTCGCCGCAGGGCCGCGCCGGGGTATTGGCGATGGATGCAGCGACGCGCACCAGCCTGGAGATCCAGCGCGCCCGCGATGGCGGCGGGCAGCACACGCTGTATGCCGTGGTGCAGCGCACACTGACGCCGGCGGGCGCGCGGATGCTGGCGGGATGGCTGTCCGCGCCGCTGACCGACCCAGTTGCGATTGCCGACCGGCAGGACGCGTGGTCGTGGTTGCTCGCCAATCCGGATGCGGCAGCGAAGCTGCGCGCGGCGCTGCGGTCGGCGCCCGATATCGCGCGGGCCCTGGCGCGGCTGTCGCTGAACCGCGGCGGCCCGCGCGACCTTGCCGCGTTGCGCGATGGGCTGACCGCGGCGCGTGCCGCGGAGGCCGCTCTGGACGGGCCGCTGCCGCCGGTGCTGGCCGCCGCGCGCGGCAAGCTTGCGACGGATCCCGCGCTGACCCGCACCCTGACCGACGCGTTGACGGATCCGGCACCGCACCGGCTGGAGGACGGCAACGTCATCCGCCCCGGCTATGACGGCGAACTCGACGCCGAGCGCAGCCTGCGCGACGACTCGCGCCGTGTGCTGACGACGATGCAGCTCGATTGCGCGCAGCGCTATGGCGTCGCCAGCCTGAAGATCAAGCACCACGCCCAGATCGGCTACGTCATCGAAGTGCAGGCCGCCAATGTGGAGAAGCTGCGCGCCTTCCCGGAGCTGACCTTGCGCCAGGGCATGGCCAACGGCGCCCGCTTCACCACGCCGGAACTGTCCGAACTCGACCGCCGCATCTCGGAAGCCGGCGAGCGCGCCACCGCGCGCGAACGGACCATTTTCGGCCATCTGGTGCGTGGCGCGCTGGACCATGCCGAGGCGCTCGCCGCCTGCGCTGACGCGCTGGCGCTGCTGGATGCGGCGCAATCGGCAGCCAGGCTGGCGGAATCCGGCACCTGGTGCCGTCCGGTGGTGACCGACGGCGACGAGTTCCAGATCCGCGGCGGACGCCATCCGGTGGTGGAGGCCGCGCTGGCCGGTCATGCCGCCTTCGTCCCCAACCATTGCGACCTGTCGCCCGAACGGCGCGTCCTGCTGCTGACCGGGCCGAACATGGCCGGCAAGTCCACCTACCTCCGGCAGAATGCGCTGATCGTCGTGCTGGCGCAGGCCTGCCTGCCGGTGCCGGCGGAAGCCGCACGCATCGGCGTGGTGGATCGCCTGTTCAGCCGGGTAGGCGCGGCGGACGACCTGGCCCGTGGGCGCTCCACCTTCATGGTCGAGATGACCGAGACGGCGGCGATCCTGCACCAGGCGGGGCCGCGCTCGCTGGTGGTAGTGGACGAGATCGGCCGCGGCACCGCGACGCTGGACGGCCTGGCGATCGCCTGGGCGGTGCTGGAGGCACTGCACTCGGCCATTCGCTGCCGCACCATTTTCGCCACACATTTCCATGAACTTGCGGAACTGGCGGATCGGCTGCCGCGCCTGGCGCCGCACACCATGCGGGTGAAAGAATGGAAAGGCACTGTGGTTTTCTTGCACGAGGTGGCGGAGGGTGCGGCCAAACGCTCCTGGGGCGTGCACGTCGCGGAACTGGCCGGAGTGCCTGCGCCGGTCGTGCGGCGTTCGGCGCAACTGCTTGCTTTAATGGAGAAACATGGCGGTCCGCTGGGGGCCGGCGCACCGCTCGGAGCGCTGCCGTTATTCGCTGGCGCCGCTGCCGAAGAGCAGCTTCCGGCGGCCGACGAGATCGATCCCTTGATCGCCGCAATGGCCGAACTGGACCCCGATCGCCTCTCGCCGCGCGAGGCGCTGGATGCACTCTATCGCCTCAAGGCGCTGATGCCGGTTTCCGCAAACGCCGGGACATAGTACGCTTGTCACAATGCTGATGCCCGTTCCCCTGCCGAAGGCCCCGGAGGCTGCGGCTTCGTTCCTGACCGACGCGCTCGCCGCGCTGGTCAACCCGGAAGGCGCGGTCCCGCGCGATGCGGCGCTGGGTGCCTTCCGGCGCCACTTGGCCCGCATCCAGACCCATGTGCAGCACGCGTTCGAGCAAGAGCAACTCAGCGGGCTACAGGCGGCGCGGCTGTTGGGCAAGCTGGTGGATGGGGTGATCGGCGCGCTGTACGAGTATGCGACCACGGACAGCGGGCTGGACGAGCCGGACCAACTCAGCGTTGCGGCGACAGGAGGTTACGGGCGCGGCGTGCTGGCGCCGTTCAGCGACATCGACCTGCTATTTCTGACCGCCGACAAGCCCTCGCCGCAGACGCTGCGGGTGGTGGAGTACATGCTCTACTTCCTGTGGGACCTGGGTCTGAAGGTCGGCCATGCCACGCGGTCGATCGAGGATTGCCTGGTCGAAGGCGGCAAGGACACCACCATCCGAACTGCGCTGCTGGACGCGCGCTACGTCGCCGGCGACAGCACTTTGTTCGCCGATTTTCACCGACGTTTCCGGGAGGCCTGCAAGGAAGCGGGCGTGGCGGAATATATCGCGGCCAAGCAGGACGAACGCGCGGCACGCCATCGCCGGTTCGGCGACAGCCCTTTCCTGGTCGAGCCGAACGTCAAGGAGGGCCGCGGCGGACTGCGCGACATCCAGACGCTGTATTGGATCGCGCGCTATTTCTACGACACGCAGACCATGGGCGAACTTGCCGATGTCGGCGACGTGCTGACCCACGCCGAGGCCCGGCATGGCCGGCGCGCCTGGGAATTCCTGTGGACCGTGCGTTTCCACCTGCACTACGTCGCTGGCCGTGCGGAGGAACGCCTGACCTTCGACATGCAGCCGGTGGTCGGCGCGCGCATGGGCTACACGCGGCACGGCAAGCAGGACGGCGTCGAGCGCTTCATGCGCCACTATTTCCTGATTGCGCGCGAGGTGGTGCGACTCACGCGTATCCTGGAACCGGGCATCCTGCGCGCCGCGCTCGGGCCGCCGGCGATTGCGGCGGAGACCGACAAGGCCCTGATCGATGCCGGCTTCCAACTCGCCGAAGGCAAGTTGCTGCCCATCGCCGGGCGCGATTTCGATGCCGAGCCGATCCAGATGCTGCGCATCCTGCAAATCGCGCGCGATCGTGGGCTGGAGCTGCACCCGCTGGCTCTGCGTTCCATGGTGCAGAACGAACGCCGGGCGATCGCACTGCGCGGCGATCCGAAAGCCGCCGCCATCTACATGGATCTGATGTGCGGCCGCGAGCCTGAGTATCATCGCGGCGGCCATCCGTCCGGCCCGCATCCCGATGGCGCCCGCTGGCTTTCCGTGCTGAACGAGACCGGCTTCCTCGGCCGCTTCATTCCGGACTGGGCACGCATCGTCGGACAGATGCAGTTCGACACCTACCACATCTTCACGGTCGATGAGCACACCATCGAGGCGGTGCGCGTCCTGAACGCCATGGAGCGCGGCGAGCTGACGGAAGTTGCGCCGGTCGCCTCGGAGCTCGTAGAGCATTTGCAGTCGCGCCGTGCGCTTTACCTGGCGATGCTGCTGCACGACATCGCCAAGGGACGCGGCGGCGACCATTCGCAGCTCGGCGCCGAGATCGCGCTGGAGGTCGGGCCGGCGCTGGGCCTCACCGCGGAAGAAACTGAGACGGTCTCCTGGCTGGTGCTGCATCACCTCATGCTGAGCCAGACCGCGTTCAAGCGCGACATCGACGATCCCAAGACGATCATCGATCTGGCCGATACGATCCAGTCGCCGGAACGGTTGCGGCTGCTGTTGATCCTGACGGTCGCCGACATGCGCGCGGTGTCCGCCAAGGTGTGGAACGGCTGGAAGGCGACGCTGCTGCGCGAACTGTATGCGCGGGTGGCGGAGGTGCTGGCCGGCGGTCTGTCCACGACCGAACGCGACGTGCGCGTGCAGCGCGCCAGGCAGGCTGCGTCGCTGCTGTTGTCGGACTGGTCGAAGGACGACCTCACGCATTTTTACGAGCTTGGCTATGCCGGCTATTGGCTGTCGTTCGATCCGGAGACGCACGCGCGTCATGCCCGCCTGATCCGCGAGGCCGAGATTCGCAAGGCGCCGCTGACCGTCGATACCGAGCCGTTGCCGGCGCGCGCGGTTACCGAAGTGACGGTGTATTGCGCCGACCATGCGGGATTGTTCAGTCAGATCTCCGGAGCTTTGGCGGTGGCGGGCGCCTCCATCGTCGATGCGCGCATCCACACCATGACCAATGGCATGGCTCTGGATACGTTCTGGATCCAGGACGCGGCCGGCGGCACGTTCGACGCGCCGCACCGCCTGGCGCGGCTGGCAGTGCTGATCGAACAGTCGCTGTCGGGACGCCTGCGGGTGGACGCCGAGATCCACCGTATGTCGAAGGCGCTGATCGGGCGCCGCATGCGCGCTATCCACGTGCCGCCGCGGGTGGTGATCGATAATCATGCCTCGAACACCTACACGGTGCTGGAGGTGAACGGCCGCGACCGGCCTGGCCTGCTGCACGACGTCACCGCGGCAATCAGCGAACAGGGACTGCAGATAGCGTCGGCGCATGTCACGACGTACGGCGTGCGCGCGGTAGACGTGTTCTATGTGAAAGACGTGTTCGGGCTGAAGGTGGAGAACGAACGCAAATTGACGCAGTTGCGCGAAGCGCTGCTGGCCGCATTGTCGCCGCCCGAGGACGAATCGGCGCCAGAGCCCGAGTACCCTCGATGCGCAAGCGGCGTCGCACGGCGGCGGGATAGTCAGTCGGCGACGGGGATTGTTCGGGCTTACTGCCCACAGTGTCATGACCGGGCTTGGCCCGGTCACCGACGCCTTCCCTTCGTGCCACACAACAAAGTTCGTGGGTGGCCGGCGTGCGCTGGCCATGACACGGGGCGACGGCGTGCCGTGGCGTGTCAGTCTTGTGGGCGCCTCGTATGAATTGCCGACGGCTGAGTACCCGGCCGTCACGTATTTTCCAATGCTTCCAGGCTGACCCCGGCACTTTCGAAGATATCGACGCGGTTGACGATCAGCGCATAGGCGAACAGCGGCAGCGACAGCATGGCGATGAACGGGCCAAAGCCGATACTGGCAAGCGCGACAGGAACCAGGAAGATATTGATAGAGATCGCCAGCCGGCACACGCTGTTGCAGAAGCCCTGACTGCGTCCGCGCAGTCTGGTCGGAAATAACTCGCTTGACCAGCCCCATTGCAACGCCGGCCCACCCAGCCAGATGAAGAAGCTGAAGCCGAAATAGCCGATCATCAGCATGGCCGGGCTGCCGCCGGCGGTGAGCCCCATCAGCAACGCCAGCAATCCAGCCGGGATCAGCGACAGGTAGCACAGCGGCTTGCGGCCGATGCGATCGATCAGCATGAAACTGCTGATGGCGCCGAGCAGACTGGTGCACCAGACCAAGGTGCTGAACAGCAGCGTTGTTTGCACTGAGAAAGCTCCGACCGTGCGGATGACATAGGGCGTGGCGACGGTCGCGATCGGGCCGGCCAGACAGTTGAGGAAGAAAATCGCCGCAACCCACCAGACACGCCTGCGGATGGGCGGACGGAACAATTCTCTCCACGATCCGCGACCGCCGCCCGACGCCAGTTGGGCGTCCGTCGCACTCACGCCAAAGCTGGCCAGCGCCTGACGGGCCTCGTCGGTGCGGCCGTGCGCGATCAGCCAGCGCGGCGATTCCGGCAGTCCTTGCCGCCCCAGCAGCACAAGTGCGGCCGGCACCGCCGCAAGACCGAACATCCATCGCCACGCCGCATCGCCGAATGCCCACTGCAACGGCAGCGCCACCAGAGTTGAAGTCAGCGCGCCGAGAATCCACATGACCTGCGTCAGCGACCCCAGCACCTTGCCGCGATGCCGAGCCGGTGCGATCTCGGCGAGGTAGGCGGTGCTGGTTGGAATATCCATGCCCACCCCGAGGCCCACCAGGAAGCGAACGACAAAAAGCTGCGGCACCGAAGTAATGAACGCCGAGACAATCGAGAAGACGACGAAGAACACCAGATTGGCGACGAAGATCGCGCGCCGCCCCAACCGGTCCGACATGTCGCCGAACACCACCAGCCCGACCATGGCGCCAAGGAACCCCGCGGCGCCGAGAAAGCCGATTTCCTGCGGCGACAGACCGAATTGCGGCTTCAGGAAAATGAGCGCCCCGCCGATCACCAGCAGATCGTAGCCGTCGATGAACTCGCCAAACGCCACCAGCAGCGCCGCATAGCGCTGCCGCGGCGACATCGAACGCTGGTCCAGTGCGTGCAGACCGCCCTGATCGGCATCTTGCGCGTCGCTCATGGCGTTTCCTCCATCTGTGCTTTTGGCCGTCCGCCTCCGGCATAACCCGCGGCGTCGAGTTGCACACGCAAACCCGTCCCCCAGCAATGGCGTTACAGCAGCCAGGGAATCAGCGCTGCGACCTCCTGCCGGTAGCGTTCGTACTGATCGCCGAATTGCTCGCGCATGAACCGCTCCTCGATCTGGATCTTGCGTAGAAATGCAGCGGTCATCAGCGCCATCGCCAGCACCCCGCGCCATTCGCCCAGCGCGAGCACGCAACTGCCAAAGAACGCCAGCAGCAGTCCGGTGTAGATTGGATGCCGCACGAAGCGGTACGGGCCACTGCGGGTCAACGTATGGTCCTGCTTCAGCGTCACGCTGCCGCTCCAGTTACCACCGAGATGCAGGCGCGCGGCAACGGCGAACAGCATACCCGCGACCAGCAGCGCCGTACCGATCCAGAACAACAGCGGAGTTCCAGGCAGGAAACGGGTGCTGAGCACCGGGCCGGCAAACCACGACGACGAAACCAGCAGGATCGCGACGAAAAGCGGAATGCCATGCGACAGCCGCGATGCGAAGCTTTCCCTGCGCCGGGCCCGCTTAACGGAAAAGGCAGCGATGACCCAGTACAGCAGCCAAGCCAGCCAAATTGCCGGAATCAACCAAGTGTAGATGCTGCGCATTGCGCCGAAACGATAACACCAAGGTCAGCGCGCGGCGAGAGAGGCCTGAGCGCTTGCCGAGGAAGAACCGAATTATCGAGAGGCGGACTGTTGCGCCCCGTGTCATGACCTGCCCTCGGGTCAAGCGTCCGAGGACAGGCTGAGCTTGCCACCGGGCGCATGACCCGGTGGGCCGGCCCCCCCACGACTTCGCTGGTGGCAACAAGAAAAGTCGCGGGTGGCCGGGCCTGATCCCCCACCGATGCACCGAGCCGCGCGAAGGTCAGTTGACAATCCTCTGTTGCGGCCAACGGCAGCGCTGTGCCAATCCGCGGCTTAAATCTTCTCAGTGAAATCTGTGTCAAACGCTTGCTTGCTTTTTGGGTTGCCCGGTTCCGGATGAACGAGCCGTATACCATCAAGCCAGTGCCTCTTCGCTTCAAACGCGATTGCCCTCGCCAACACCCGCCACTTCATTGTCTCGTAGCCGCCGGCTATCTCATGTCGATAGCGTTCCTCGCCCACGAGGGAATTGCGCCCCGGATCACCGCTGCATCTGCATCATCTGATCCATCGGCATCATGTTTTGGTTCATATGCCCCATGATCCACAGCGATCCGGCAATCACCAGCAGTACGATCAGCACGCCGAAGGCAAGTGCCATAACGTTGTTGACGTTATCCGGGCCGGTCGTGATGTGCAGGAAAAACACCAGGTGGACGCCCATCTGGGCGATAGCAAGCACCGCAAGGGCGATGGGAATGCTGGGCTCCCACACCAGCGTCGTGCGCGCGATGAAGAACGACACCACGGTCAGCAACGTGGCCAGCCCGAACCCAACCAGATAGCTCGTTACGCCCTCGGCAATCGCATGACCGCCAATGCGCTCGTCGCCCGGCGCCGTGTCCACCCGATGCGAGACCCTGACTTGCCCGGACTCACTCATCTCGCTGCTCCCATCAGGTACACCACGCTGAACAATGCCACCCAGATGATATCCAGGGCATGCCAGAACAGGCTGAAACACAACAGCCGCCGCAGGATGTCGGGCCGAAACCCCTTGGCGAACACCTGCGCCATCATTGTCAGCAGCCACAGCAGCCCGGCAGTCACGTGCAGCCCGTGGCACCCCACCAGGGTAAAGAACGCTGACAGGAACGCGCTGCGAGTCGGGCCGGCGCCGCGCGCGACCAGGCCGGCGAACTCGTGCGCCTCCAGGCCGATGAACGCTGCGCCGAGCACGAAGGTCACCGTCATCGCCCCATAGAACCACGACCCGCGATGCGCCTGCGCGCCAATGCTCGCCAGGCCGCAGGTGAAGCTCGAAACCAGCAGGCATGCCGTTTCGATGCGCAGTATTGCGCAGGTCGAACAGATCCGCTCCGCTCGGTCCGCCCGCGGTATTTCCGACCAGCACCGCGTAGGTCGCAAAGAAGGCCGAGAACATCACGATGTCGCTCAGCAGGAAGATCCAGAAGCCGTAGCCGACGACGATGCGCTTGGCGACGAGATCGCCGTCGGCGTGGCCTGCCGCGGCCTGGTCGCGCGTGGCCGGCACCGTGCCCGACCCGATACGGATCGCCGTGTCCGGCGGCCGCTGCCGCCCCGCTCATGGTGCCGCCTCCAGCCGAGCCAGCGCCTCGCTGCGCGCGTTTCGGTTGGCCCGGTCGATGCGCGCGACTTCGTCAGCCGGAATCATGTATTCCTGCCTGTCCCGCCAGGCGAATACGACGAACGCCGCGTAGGCGCCCAACGCGGCCAATCCGGCGAGCCACCAGATGTGCCAGATCAGCGCGAACCCCATGAACGTCGCAAAGAACGCGCAGATGAAGCCGGTCGCGCTGTTCCTCGGCATCTCGATGTCGTCATAGTCGGGCTCGTCGCCGAGCTGCGCCCGCTGCAGCGCGCGCTGCTTGATCGCCCAATACGCGTCCCCGCCTTGCGACCTGTGGCAGCACCGCGAAATTGAAGGCCGGCGGCGGCGACGGCGTCGCCCATTCGAGCGAGCGCCCGTTCCACGGATCGCCCGTCGCGTCGCGCAGCGCGTCCCGCTGGCGGATGCTGACCACGATCTGCGCGATCTGGCAGATCGATGCCAGCCAGGATGATGGCCGCGCCGCCGGCTGCGATCAGCAGCCAGGGGCGCCACTCGGGCACATCGTATTGTTGCAGCGGCGGGTCATCCCCATCAGGCCCAGCACATAGAGCGGCATGAAGGCGACGTAGAAGCCGATCAGCCAGCACCAGAACGCCGCCTTGCCGAGCCCCTCGTGCAGCCGGAACCCGAACGCCTTGGGAAACCAGTAAGTGTAGCCGGCGAAGGCACCGAACAGCACGCCGCCGATGATGACGTTGTGGAAATGCGCCACCAGGAACAGGCTGTTGTGCAGCACGAAATCCGCCGGCGGCACCGCCATCAGCACGCCGGTCATGCCGCCGATCACGAACGTGACCATGAAGCCGATCGACCACAACAGCGGCGGCGCATAGACGATCCGGCCGCCATACATCGTGAACAGCCAGTTGAAGACTTTCACGCCCGTGGGCACCGCGATGATCATCGATGCGATGCCGAAGATCGCGTTGACGTCGGCGCCGGCGCCCATGGTGAAGAAGTGATGCAGCCACACCGTGAACGAGAGCACGCAGATCACCATCGTCGCCATGCACCATCGACCGGTAGCCGAACAGCGGCTTGCCGGAAAAGGTCGCGACCACTTCCGAGAATACGCCGAACGCCGGCAGGATCAGGATGTAGACCTCCGGATGTCCCCACGCCCAGATCAGGTTCATGAACATCATCATGTTGCCGCCGGCGTCGTTGGTGAAGAAATGGAAGCCGAGGTAACGGTCCAGCAGCAGCATCGCCAGCGTCGCGGTCAGGATCGGGAAAGGCGGCGACGATCAGCAGGTTGGAGGCGAGCGCCGTCCAGCAGAACATCGGCATGCGCATATAGGTCATGCCGGGCGCATGCAGCTTCAGGATTGTGGTGACGAAATTGATGCCGGTCAGCAGCGTTCCCACGCCGGAGATCTGCAGCGACCAGAGATAATAGTCGACGCCGACGCCGGGCGAGTAGGTCATCTCGGACAGCGGCGGATACGGCAGCCAGCCGGTGCGCGCGAACTCGCCCACGACCAGCGAAATATTGACCAGCAGCGCGCCCGTGGCGGTCAGCCAGAAGCTGACCGAGTTCAGCGTCGGGAACGCCACGTCGCGGATGCCAAGCTGCAGCGGCATGACGAAATTCATCAGCCCGATCACGAACGGCATCGCGACGAAGAAGATCATCAGCGTGCCGTGGGCCGAGAAGATCTGGTCGTAATGCTCGGGCGGCAGATAGCCCTCGGAGCGGAACGCCAGCGCCTGCTGCGACCGCATCATGATCGCGTCGGTGAAGCCGCGCAGCAGCATCACCATCGCCAGCAGCGATGTACATGATGCCGATGCGCTTGTGATCGACGCTGGTGATCCACTCGCTGCCAAAGATAGGGGAGCTAGCCTTTCAGCGTGATCCAGGCGAGCACGCGCGATGATCGCCAGCCCGACCACGGCGCCGGCGATCAGCGGGATCGGCTGGTCGAACGGAATGGCCGCCCAGGTCAGCTTGCCCAACATGCTAGCGCTCCGTCCGCGGGGATACGTTCGGGTCGGGCCGCCCGGTCTGCGGGCCGGGCCCCGGCGGCAGTTTCTGTGTGACGATCTCCTCGAACAGATCCGGGATCGGCCGCGCCGAAGGTGAATGGCGTCGACGTTGATGCTCTGCTGCGCGAGCGCCGCGTAGCTTGCGGCGTCGAGGGTCGGCCCGCTGTTGCGCGTGGCTTCGATCCAGGCGGCGAATTGCTCCGGCGGCACCGCCTGCACATCGAAATGCATGTCGGAGAAGCCGTCGCCGCTGTAGTGGCTCGACAGGCCGCGGAAGGTGCCGGCGCGTCCGCGCTGCAGGTTCAGCTGCGTCGTCATGCCGTTCATCGTGTAGATCATGCTGCCGAGCTGCGGGATGAAGAACGCGTTCATCACGCTGGCCGACGTCAGCGAGAAATGGATCGGCACGCCGGCCGGAACGACCAGCTGGTTCACGCTGGCGATGCGCTGGTCCGGGTAGATGAACAGCCACTTCCAGTCCAGCGAGACGGCCTGCACTTCGAGCGCCGGCGTGTTCGATGCCAGTGGCTTGTACGGGATCGAGGTCATGCGAGCCGATCCAGGCCACGCCGCCAAGAAACATGATGACCAGCAGGGGATGGCCCAGACGACAGCTCGATGCGGCCGGAATACTCCCAAGTCCGGCAGATGGATCGCGCCGCGTGTTGGATGCGCGGAACCACCAGGCGAAGCCGAGGGTCGCGAGGATCGTCGGAATCACGATCGCGAGCATGATGGCGAGCGAGTCGAGCAGGATTGTCTTGTCGGCGATCCCGATGATCCCTTGCGGATCGAGCACGGCCGGCTGGCATCCCGTCAAGGCGATCGGCGCCACGGCGACGGCACAGCGTGGATCATGCTCTGGTCGACCGAAAGGTGCTGCGAGGGTGTTTTGCTATCTGGCAAACCGTGCGGTTTGACGAGCATTGCGGCGTTCCCTCGCATCATCGCCTTACATCTTAGAATGTGCATACGCGGTCAGTCTCGCCAACCGGCAGATCGGTCACGCCTTCGTTAGTGCCATGCTCCCTGCCGCTTCGAGCCCAACCCGTCGGTGTCATTGCGAGCGAAGCGAAGCAATCTTCTGCTTGGACTGTTGGCGAATTTGCATACGGTCCGCTTGAATGGAGCCGATCGATTTGAATGTGCGTACGTATATTTGTCAGGGCGCCCGTGTCATGGCCCTTTCCCTCCCTCCGTGTCATGGCCGGCGAAGGTTGGCCACCCACGACTTTTTTGTTGCCAGCAGCGAAGTCGTGGGTGGCCGGCCTGCGCCGGCCATGACACGGGGCGGGTCGCCTCACTTGCCGACTGACGAGTAACGCCACTCCGCCTGCCAATACGAACTCGAACTCGGCCCCCAGGTTCTATATATGTTCCTGTTCCCCGCAGCCCTAGCCGGGTGAACAGATGGACCTGTCGATCCCCCGCCCGCCCAGCCTCAGTCCACCCCCGGCAGCCGCGCCGCCAGCCCGTCCGCTGCTGGCGCGATCGCGACTCTCCGCGCCCGCATCGCCCGCATAGAGCACGCGACTGCCCGCCCGCGCGGCCCCGCTTTGCCACTCGGCCCGTCGATCGACGCGGTGCTGCCGGCGGCCGGCCTGCCGCGGGGCGCGCTGCACGAGGTAGCCGGCGCCGGCCCGGACACCGAGCATGGCGCGGCCGCCGCCCTGTTCGTCGCCGGCATCCTGGGCCGTCAGCACGGTCCGGTGCTGTGGGTGGTGGAGCACGCCGACCTGTTCGCCCCCGGCTTGGCCGGCGCTGGCCTGCACCCCGACCGGGTGATCTATGCCGAGGCCGGCAAACCCGACGCCGTCCTGCAAGCGATGGAGGAAGGTCTGCGCCTGCCCAACCTCGCCGGCGTGGTGGGGGAGATCGGTGGTCGCCTGACGCTGACCGCCTCGCGCCGGCTGCAGCTTGCCGCGGAAGCCTCCGGCACCATCGCCTTCGCCCTGCGCCGCAGCCGCAAGCACGACGACCCGGCGCTGGCGGAACCGTCCGCCGCGCGTCACAAGTTGGCGGATCGCCGCGCTGCCCTCGCCGCCGCCCTTGCCGCACGCGCCCGACACGCCCGGCCTGGGACGGCAGCGCTGGCGGCTGGAACTGGTGCGCTGCCGCGGCGGCGGGGCAAAAAAATCCTGGATCGTGGAGGCATGCGATGCGACGGGTTGTCTCGGTCTGGTTGCCGACGCTGGCGACGGATCGGCTGCGCCGGCACGCCAACGTTCCCGCAGCGCAAGCGGGGGCTGAGGGTCCGCTGGTCACCACGGCGCATGACGGGCGCCGCATGGTGGTGGCGGCGGTAGACGCGGCGGCGGCGGCGCTGGGTCTGCACGCCGGGATGCCGCTCGCCCAGGCGCAGGCGCTGGTGCCCGGGCTGGAGGCGGCGATGCACCCGGCCGAACCGGAGGCCGACGCCGCGGCGCTGGCTCGCCTGGCCGCCTGGTGCCTCCGCTATGCGCCGCTGACCGCCGCCGATGCGCCGGACGGACTCTGGCTGGATGTCACCGGCTGCGCGCATCTGCACGGCGGCGAGACCAAGCTGTTGCGCGATCTGATCGGCCGGCTGGCTGCGCAGGGTATCGCCGCCAATGCTGCGATTGCCGACACCCCCGGTGCCGCGCATGCGGTTGCCCGAAATGCCTCCCCCTCCCCCCAACCCCCTCCCACAAGGGGAGGGGGAGGCCCCCTTTCCGTGGTCCCCATCGGCGGCACGGCAGCCTTCCTCGCCCCCCTGCCGATCGAAGCCCTGCGCATCCCCCCCGAGATCGCCAGCGGCCTGCGCTTGCTCGGCTTCGAGACCGTGGCGCAACTGGCGGCGACCCCGCGCGCCCCGCTGACCCGCCGCTTCGGCCCCCTGGTCGCGCTCCGGCTGGACCAGGCGCTAGGCACCGTTTTTGAACCGATCACCCCCGTTTTCCCTCCCGAACTGCTCCAGGCCCGGCTGGGCTTCGTCGAGCCCCTGCTGACCCCAGAAGCCTTCACCACGGTGATCGCCCGGCTGACCGGCGCCGTCTGTGCGGCCTTGGAACAAGCCGGCCAGGGCGCCCGCCGCCTCGACCTCCTGTTTGAGCGTGTGGACGGCTCCATCCAATGCCTGCGCATCGGCACCGCCCGCCCCTCACGCGACGCCCGGCATCTTGCACGATTGCTGGGGGAAAAACTGGAGCGGGTCGATCCCGGCCTGGGCGTGGAGGCGATGCGACTGGTGGTGCCGCTGGCCGAACCGCTGGCCTACACGCAAGCCAGTGCCTCGCTGTCCGAGGCCGAACCGGTTAGCGCGGACGTATCCGCCCTGGTGGACCGCCTGGAAAACCGCCTGGGTACCACGCGGGTCTGGCGCGCCGAGCCAGTGGAAAGCGACGTCCCGGAACGCTCGGTGCGCCGCATCCCGGCGCTGGGCTCGCCGCGCCGCGGCACCTGGCCGGCCTACTTGCCGCGTCCGGTGCGATTGCTCGATCCGCCGCAGCCGGTGGATGCGATGGCGCTGCTGCCGGACCAGGCGCCGGTCGCGTTCACCTGGCGCCGCGTCCGCCATCGCGTGCGCCGCGCCGACGGCCCGGAGCGCATCGCCGGCGAATGGTGGAAGCGGGCAGGGGAGATGCGCTCGGTACGCGACTACTTCCAGGTGGAGGACGAGGAGGGCCGGCGCTTCTGGCTGTTCCGGCGCGGCGATGGCGAGGATGCGGCGACGGGGGATCTGCGCTGGTTCCTGCACGGATTTTTCTGATGGGGAGAGAAAGGGGAGAAGTAAGGGCTTTCAACACAGATTTCACAGATTTCACAGATTAAGGGCACAGTTGATCGTGCCGCAAGGGAGCATAAATTTCCTATCTGTGCCTTAATCTGTGAAATCTATGAAATCTGTGTTGAAAAATTCTTACTTCCTTTTATGAGATCCGATGGTCATCTACACAGAACGTCAGGCGCTCACCGCCATCGTCTTGAAACGCGTGAAGTGCGGCGGCTTCCCATATCCTGGCCGAACGATGTTCTCGAAAGGAAGCAAGAAATTTTTGCCGCAGATGCACGCAGATGCACGCAGATATGGCCTAAGTCCGTCATGAACTTCCAGAGTTTGGATCATGTGGTTGGATGGTTGGCTATAACAGGGCAAACGTCTCCGTCCCATCTGCGTGCATCTGCGTGCATCTGCGGCAAAATTTTCTTGCTTTCTTTGCCGCCGCCATGACTGCGCCCTACACCGAACTTCAAACAACCACCAACTACTCTTTCCTGCGTGGCGCTTCCCACATCGAGGAACTGTTCGCCCAAGCCGCCATGCTCGGCCACTCCGCGCTCGGCATCACCGACCGCAATTCGCTCGCCGGCATCGTCCGCGCGCATCAACGAGCGAAAGAAGCCCGCGTGCGTCTGATCGTCGGCTGCCGCCTCGATCTTACCGACGGCACTTCGATCCTCACCTACCCCACCGACCGCCCCGCCTATTCCCGTCTCTGCCGGCTACTTTCCATTGGCAAGCGCCGTGCCGGCAAAGGCGCATGCGAACTACAATGGGACGATGTTGCCACCCACGCAGACGGCCTGATCGCCATCCTCTGCACCCCACCCACGCCAGAAAATCTCCAGCGTCTCAAACAAATCTTCAAAGACCGAGCCTACGTCGCCCTCACCCTGCAACGCCGCCCCAACGACGCCGTCCGCCTGCAACAGATCGCTGACCTCGCCCGCCAGGCACGCATCCCCACCGTCGTCACCGGCGACGTGCTGTATCACGTGCCGCAGCGCCGCATCCTGCAGGACGTGCTGACCTGCATCCGCGAGGGCTGCACCATCGACGATGCCGGCTTCCGCCGCGAGCGCTCGGCCGATCGCCATCTCAAATCGCCCGAGGAAATGGCAAGGCTGTTCGCGCAGCATCCGGACGCCGTCGCACGTACGCAGGAGATCGTCGAACGTTGCCGCTTCTCGCTCGACGAATTGCGTTACCAGTATCCGCACGAGGTGCGCTTCCCCGGCCTGACCGCACAGCAGACACTCGAGCAACTTACGTGGGAAGGGGCGAAACTGCGGTATCCGGACAAAGTGCCGGATGACGTGACGCGCCAGCTTCAGCACGAACTCGACCTGATCGCGGAACTGCAATACGCGCCGTATTTCCTCACGGTGGAGAGCATCGTCCGCTTTGCCCGCTCGCGCGACATCCTGTGTCAGGGCCGCGGCTCCGCCGCCAATTCCGCGGTATGCTACGTGCTCGGCATCACCTCGATCGACCCCACCCGCACCGGCCTGCTGTTCGAACGTTTCGTCAGTGCCGAGCGTAAGGAACCGCCCGACATCGACGTCGATTTCGAACACGAGCAACGCGAGGAGGTGATCCAGTGGGTGTTCAACACCTACGGACGGCATCGCGCGGCGATCACCGCCGTGGTGATCCGCTATCGCGGCCGCGGCGCGATCCGTGACGTCGGCAAGGCGATGGGCCTCACCGAAGACGTCACCGGCGCGTTGGCCACGCAGATCTCGCACTGGGGCGATGAGGGCATGGAGGAAGACCTCGCCGCCGAATTGAATTTCAACATGCAAGACCGCCGGCTGCGCCTGGCGCTGGAGTTGGCCCGCACGCTGGTCGGCTTTCCGCGGCACCTGTCGCAGCACCCCGGCGGTTTCGTGCTGACCGAGGACCGGCTGGACGACCTTGTCCCCATTGAGCCGGCCCGCATGGAAAACCGCCAGGTCATCGAGTGGGACAAGGACGATATCGACGCGCTGCGCTTCATGAAGGTGGATGTGCTGGGACTGGGCATGCTCGGCTGCATGCGCCGCGCCTTCGATCTGCTGGCGCAGCATCGCAATCAGCGGCTGAACCTGGCCAGCGTTCCGGCCGAAGACCCCGAAACCTACGAGATGATCTGCCACGCCGACACGCTGGGCACGTTCCAGATCGAATCGCGCGCGCAGATGTCGATGCTGCCGAGGCTGAAGCCGCGCACGTTCTATGACATCGTCATCCAGGTGGCGATCGTGCGGCCCGGCCCGATCCAGGGCGACATGGTGCATCCGTATCTGCGTCGCCGCGAGGGCATCGAAAAAGTCGAGTATCCGACGCCGGAATTACGCCGTGTGTTGGAAAAGACGCTGGGCGTGCCGCTGTTCCAGGAGCAGGCGATGCAGGTGGCGATCGTCTGTGCCGGCTTCACCCCGAGCGAAGCCGATGCGCTCCGCCGCAGCATGGCGACGTTCAAGTTCACCGGCGGCGTGCATCATTTCCGCGACAAGATGATCGCCGGGATGGTGGCGCGCGACTACACGCGGGAATTCGCCGAGAAGACGTTCAGCCAGATCGAGGGCTTCGGCAGCTACGGTTTTCCCGAGAGCCACGCAGCAAGTTTCGCGCTGATCGCATATGCCTCGGCCTGGCTGAAGTGCCACCATCCGGATGTGTTCTGCTGTGCGCTGCTGAACGCGCAGCCGATGGGATTCTACGCGCCGGCGCAGATTGTGCGCGACGCCCGCCTGCACGGCGTGGAGGTGCGGTCGGTCTGCGTGAACGTATCGGCGTGGGACTGCACTCTGGAACCGGCGGGGGGAAAATATCTGGCGGTGCGGCTGGGGCTGCGCATGGCGAAAGGCCTGGCGCGCGCGCATGCCGACGAGGTTGTCTCGCGGCGTGGCGCAGCGCCGTATCGCACGGTGGACGATGTATGGCGGCGCGCGCACGTCCCGGTGGCGGCATTAGAACGCCTGGCCGAGGCCGATGCGTTCGGCGCGCTGGGATTGGATCGGCGGCAGGCGCTATGGGCGATTCGCGGCCTGTCGGATGTGCGCCTGCCGCTGTTCGACGCACCTTCCGTGTCACCGCCGATCCCTGTGTCATGGCCGGGCATTGCCCCTCCCGTGTCATGGCCGGGCTTGGCCCGGCCACCCACGTCTTTATCGCGCGCGGAAAGCGAAGATTTATCGCGCGCGGAAAGCGAAGACGTGGGTGGCCGGGCCAAGCCCCGGCCATGACACGGGCCTGGTCAAGCCCGGCCATGACGGTGGGGAACCCCCCGTCACCCTCCCCCCCATGACCACCGGCCGCGAGGTCGTGGAAGACTACCGCAGCACCGGCCTCAGCCTCCGCCGCCATCCCGTCTCCTTCCTGCGTCCCGACCTGAAAGCACAGCGCATCACAAGCTGCGCCGACCTTGCCACCGCACGGGATGGTCAGCATTTGACGGTTGCCGGCATCGTGCTGGTACGCCAACGTCCCGGCAGCGCCCGCGGCGTGTTGTTCATCACCATCGAGGACGAGACCGGCCATGCCAATCTCATCGTCTGGCCGTCGGTGTTCGACCGCCAGCGCCGCCTCGTGCTGACTGCCAGCATGCTGGCCTGCCGCGGCAAGCTGCAACGCGAGGGCGAAGTGATCCACGTCATCGCCGACCACCTGACCGATCTGTCCCCCCTGTTGCGCAGCGTCGGCCAACGGGGGGAAAACTTCCCGGTGCAATACACCGGTGCCGACCACTTCAAGCATCCCGCCGGCCCCGATCCGCGCGAGACCAAGGGCATCAAGGTAGCAACACGGGATTTCCGCTAATGACCACAGCCGACGCCGACCCTGCGCACGAACCTGCGCCGACCCCGGCGCAACGCATCGCCCGCGCCGCGTTGAGCCTCGCGCTGTTAGTGCTCGGCCTGTGGACGCTGCACGAATTCCTGCCTGCACTCGTCTGGGCCGGCATCTTCGCCATCGCGCTCTGGCCGCTTTATCGCCACGCCTGCACGCGCTTTCCGCCACGGCGCCATAACGTGTTGATGCCCGCGCTGTTCACCCTCGGCGTCACGTTGGTGTTCCTGTTGCCGCTGATCATGGTCGCGGTGCCGTTGGGCCGCGACGCGCACGGCGTCTTCGTCTGGATCGACCAGGCGCGCAAGAACGGCATTCCGCCGCCCGATTTTCTTGCCAGCGTGCCGTTGGTCGGCGCGCAGGCCAGGGAATGGTGGACGGCCAATCTCGTTGATCCCGACGATGCATCGGCCTTGTTGCAACGCGTCGGCCAGGGCGACTTGCTCGGCCGGGGACGCGAGGTTGGCTCGATGGTACTGCATCGCGTCGTGCTGTTCGGCTTCACATTGCTGACGCTGTTCTTCCTGTTCCGCGACGGCGACCACCTCATCGTGCAGATGCGCCGCGCCAGCCGTCGTCTGTTCGGACCCAGCGGCGAACGGGTCGGCGCACAGATGATCGCCTCGGTGCATGGCACGGTGGATGGACTGGTGCTGGTCGGGCTGGGTGAGGGCCTATTGCTTGGCCTCGCCTATGCGTTCGCCGGGGTACCCATCCGGCCCTGTTGGGTCTGCTAACGGCCATCGCCGCGACGATCCCGTTTGGCGCACCACTGCTCTTCGGTCTCGCGGCGCTACTGCTCCTGGTGCAAGGCTCGATGCTGGCGGCCATCGCCGTACTCGTCTTCGGCATGGTGGTCAGCTTCGTCGCCGACCACTTCATCCGCCCCGTGCTGATCGGCGGCACGACGCGGTTGCCGTTCATCTGGGTGTTGCTGGGGATCCTCGGCGGCATCAGTGTCTGGGGATTGCTGGGACTGTTCGTCGGCCCCGCGCTGATGGCGGCACTGATCCTGCTGTGGCGCGAGGGAACCGCCGAGACGCCGGGCACGGATCGATATTGAGGCGAAGGCGGCGCACGGTCCGCTGTCATTGCGAGAAGCGAAGCGGTCCTGCGCTTCTTGGGCTCCGGCATGTCGGCAAGAGTGCTTTGGGGCGTTTCGGCCCATGTGCTATGGTGTGGGCGGCAGTCGGAGGCTGGCATGCCGGCGACGCGGATCAACGACCCTGTCCTCGTTCGCTTTCGTCAAGAACTTGGCGAGGCGTATGGAAGCAAGCTTGAACGCGTGGTGCTGTTCGGCTCGCGCGCGCGTGGCGATGCGCGGCCGGATTCCGATTACGACATCGCCGTGTTCATCCACGAGCCGGCCAGCTTTGGCGAGGAAACTGCTCGGCTGGCTGCGATCGAGACCGACATTCTGTATGACACGGGCGCGGTCATCGATGCGCTGCCATTTCATGCCGGCGGCTACCAGAAGCGAACAGGGTTCATGGCCGAGCTACGGCGCGACGGGATTGACCTGTGAAGCCTGAAGCCGCGGATTATCTCGCCAAGGCGCGGGAAGACCTCGGCGACGCACGACAGATCATCCAGATCGGCCTGGCCAAAGTCGCGGCGCGTTCGGCGTAATATGCGGCCTTTCATGCCGCTGAGGCATTGATTTTCGAACGGACTGGCAGAGTCGCAAAAACTCACAAAGGTGTGCGGAGCGAGTTCGCCCGTCTGACGAAAGATAACCCGCACGTCCCCAGAACGATGATGGAGTTCTTGACGCAAGCCTACGGGTACAAGGAGACGGCGATTACAGCGTCAACCCGGACGAAGTGATCACGATGGCGAATGCCGAAAGCGCGATCATCTCGGCCGAGGGGTTTCTTGACTGCGTTGCGGCCATTTTGGCCTGAGTGCTTCACCACGGGTGCAGCGAATTGCGCCCGTGGTACCCCCGGCAGGAGTCATCTAGCTCACCGGCCGTTGCTCGCTTCTCCACAGCCCCTTGTAACGCCTTCTACAAAAACCCGATCGACAGCCAGGGAAATGCCGCGACGACGATCAGTGCCACCACAAGCGCGGCGATATACGGCCAGATGCGCCACAACGCATCGTCCGGCGACACCCGGCCGATCGCGCATGCGCCATAGAAGCCAACGCCAAATGGTGGTGCGAACAACCCGATGCCCATCGCCAGGATGACAACGATCGCGTAGTGCACCTCGTTCACACCGATCGCTCGGGCCACCGGAAACAGCAGCGGTCCGAACAGCACGATTGCCGGAATCCCCTCCAGCACACTGCCGAGAATGATGAAGGCGACGATGGTCAGCGCGAGAAATCCTCCCTTGCCGCCGGGCACCGCCGCCATGCAGGCGACCAGCCATTGCGAAAATCCCGATTGGGTCAGGGCCCACGCCATCCCTGTCGCCGTGCCGATGATCAGCATCACCGCACCGGTCAACGACACCGTGTCCACCAGGATCGGATAGATCCGTCGCCAGTCGAATTGCCGGTACACCAGCAGCCCAAGCATCGCGGTATAGACCGTGCCGACGGTCGAGACCTCGGTCGCAGTGGCGACGCCGTCGATGACCGCGTAGCGGATCACAAAAGGCAGCGTCAGCCCCGGCACCGCGATGATGAAGCTGCGCAGGATCACCGAGGCGGGTGCCCGCGTGCCGCCGGTCGTGTCCGTCCGGCGCGAGCGATACCAGCACACCGCCACCAGCCCCAGCGCGGCCACCGCGGCCGGCAGCAAACCGCCGGTGAACAGCGCGGCGATCGATACATTGGTGACCGAGCCGATGGTGATCAGCACAAGGCTCGGCGGGATCGTCTCCGACATCGCGCTGGAGGTCGCCAGCAGCGACGCCAACTCGCCGGGATGCGCGCCGCGGCGGCGCATTTCCGGAAACAGCACCGGCGCGACCGCCGCCATGTCGGCCGCCTTTGAACCCGAGATACCGGACACCAGGTACATCGCGCCGAGCAAGACGTACGACAGTCCGCCTCGAACATGCCCGACCAGCGCAGCGAGAAACGCCACCATCACTCGCGCGATGCCGGTCATTTCCATCAGCAGACCGAGGAAGACGAACATCGGTACCGACAGCAGCAGCAGGTTGGAAATGCCCTCGTCCATTCGGTTGACCACGATGGATAGCGGCATGTCGCTGGCCAGTCCGAGATACGACAGTGTCGCGATCCCGAACGCGAAGGCGATGGGCACGCCGATCGCCACGCAGGAGGCTATCATCATGACGAAGAACACCACCAGCGCACCGAAACCCATCGCCATCAGCACCGGCTGCGCCAGCCAAAGCGCCGCGGCGATCCCGCCGACCACCGCAACCCCCAGCGCAAAAGTTTTCGGCGTGGTGGTTTCGAGCAACCGCATCAGCGCAATGACCGCGGACAGCGTCATGCCGACCAGGATCGCGGCGACACGGTAGCCGTCGGAGATGCCCAGAGAGATCAGAACGACGAAACGCTGCTGGCTGAAATACTGTGTCGCTGGCAGCAGGATCTCGAGCACGAACGCAATGACCACCAGGGCGGCGGTGGCGGACAAGCGGCGTCCCCAGAGTGGCGGCGCCCAGGCCACCAGCGTCGTCAGTCGCATATGGGTGTCATTGCGCAACGCGATGACGACACCCAGCATCGCCAACCAAAGAAACAGGAAGTTGGCCAGCTCGTCGGTCCAAAAGATCGGGCTGTCGAACACGTAGCGCGAGATGACTCCTGCGAACAGGATCGTCACCTCGGCCAGCACGAGCACGGCGCCGATGGCTTCGCAGACCGTTCCGATCGCCTGGTCGAGGCCGCGGGCGGCGCGGCGCAAGCCCGACCAGCCCGACGCTTCGGAGATCGGTTCGGTCAGTCCGTGCACCTCGACCGTCATGTCAATGGCGCCTCGCCGTCACGCGGCAGAGCAATGTCATGCCAGCGGGCCGACGTATTTCTCGAGCAATGCCCAGGCCTGGTCGCCGGAAGCCTTCTTCATCTCCGGATAGAAACCGTTCTTGCTCAGCACGTCGCGGAACGGCTGGGTATCGACCGTGTTGAACGCCAGCCCCTTGGCCGTCAAATTCGCCTGCTCCGACTGCGTCATCTTCACGAAGTCGCCGCGTTGCGCCACTGCGGCCTCGGTAAATGTCTGGTGCGCGATTTCCTGTAGGTCGGGGCAGCTTTTGCCAGGCCGGGATGCTGAATGAGACGTGGAAGCCCGACCAGACATGGTTGGTGACGCTGCAATATTTCTGTACCTCGAACAGCTTCGCCGTGTCGATCAGCACCAGCGGATTTTCCTGGCCATCGACGATGCCGGTCTGCAAGGCGCTGTACACTTCGTTGAAGTTGATCGCGGTCGGCGAGGCGCCGAGATGGCGGAACAGAGAAATCAGGTAGGGCGCGACAGGCAGGCGGATCTTGAAGCCGTGCAAATCGTCCGGCGAAACGATCGGCTTGGTGCGCGTGGTGATCTGCCGATAGCCGTGGTCGTACGACTTGTCGAGGCAGTGCAGTCCGATTTGCTCCGCCGCGCCGCGCAGCAGGTTGCCCAATTCGCCATCCACCGCTGCCCAGACGTGATCGTAGTCGGGAAACACGAAGCCGACACCGAAAATTCCGCAGACCGGATTGCGCGGCGCCAGCAGGTCGATCGGCAGGATGTACATCTGCAACGCGCCGGAAATCACCTGCGCGATCATTGCCGTGTCGCCGCCGAGCACGCTGTTCGGATAAATCGAGATTCCCAGCCGCCCGTTGGTCTGTTCCTTGATTTTCTTGGCGGCTTCGGCCGAGCGCGCCATCGCAGGATGCTCCATCGGGCTGGATGAGCCGAGCTTGTAACTGAACTCCGCCGCGTCGGCGGGCCAGTGCAAGATGCTGGCCGTGCTGATCCCCGCGGTGGCGGCACCTGCCGCGCGTGTTATCAGTTTCCGGCGCGAGAGCGTTCTCGACGGCATCGGCAGTCCCTCCCAATTGTCACGGCCGCGTCGGCCGCATTCTTATTGTTTCTGATCGTGACTATGCTGGCGGCTGCAAGTCAAGCGCCGCAGTCGGACTAATGCGCCGCACGCACGTCCTGCAGCCGCAACAAACCGTCCGCCAGCAAGGTGAACCCCGCGATCGTGTTCGCCACACCCTGGATGTTGCGTTGGGTATAAAGATAGATGAGCGGCAGATCGGTGCTTTCCTGCTGCCACACACGAGCATACAGCGCTCGGCGTTCCGCCGTGTCCGTCACCGCGCGGGCCTGGTCCAGCAGTTCATCCACCGTGGGATTGCCATAGCGCGCCATGTTCAGTGCGCCGCCGGAATGCAGGAAACTCCAGGAGTTGCTGTCGGTGTCGAGCAATCCCGACCATTGCCCCAGTGCCATGGCGAAATCGCCGCGCTGCACGGTCGCGAGCGCGGTGCCGAATTCCATCGCGTTGACCTGCACCGCGAACCCCGCCTCGGCTGCCATTGCCTGGATGACCTCACCCGCCTGCACCGTCGGCGGCGTGTTGTAGACCACCAGCGGCACCGGAAACGGCGTGCTCACACCTGCTTCTTTCAGCAGCGCGCGGGCCTTCGCAAGGTCGCGTGGTGGCGGCACGATCTCCGGCGCATAGAGCGGGCTGAGTGCCGAGGTGGCTTGCGCGTTCGGCTGGTACAGACCCGCAAACACCACTTGGCTCAGCGCAGCGCGGTCCAGCGACAATTCGAATGCCAGCCGCACGCGCGGGTCACGGCCCAGCGGCGTCTCGGCCTTCGGATACGGCCCCGTATTGATAGTGAGCGCGCCGTAGCCCAGGCTGGGCGCCGAAACCAGCGTCAGTTTCAGATCGTGCTGCACGGTCGCCGCATCGAGCGGCGCAACCTCCACGATATCCAGCGAGCCGGCCTGCAAATTCGTCAGCCGGATACTGCTGTCGGGTATAATGCGGTAAGTCACCCGATCGTAATGGATTCGCTTGGCGTCCCAATATTCCGGAAACCGCTCCACCGTAATATGGTCCTGCGCGACGCGTTCGACGAACCGGAAGGGGCCGGCGCAAACCGGATGCGTGCCGAAATCCTTGCCCTCGGCGTCCGCCGCTTTCGGCGACACCATCATGCCGGCACGATCGGTCAGGATGGCAACGAAGGGCGAGAACGGCTGCTTCATCACCACGCGCACGGTCAGCGGATCGACCACCTCGACATGGTCCATCGCGCCGATCTCGCTGCGGCGGAAACTGCCGGTCGCGGTGATGTGCCGTTCCAGCGTGTATTTCACCGCCGCGGCATCAAGTTTTTCACCATCCTGGAACTGCACGTTCGGCCGAAGATGGATCAGCAGCGTCTTGCTGTCGGTCCATTCATAGCCGGTGGCGAGCATGGGAACGATGTTGAGCTTCGCATCGAAGTCGAACAGCTTGTCGCACAACGCAGTCATCACCACAGTGCCGACATAAGTGCGCGAGAACGTGGGATCGAGCAAATCCGGGTCGTCGCGAATGCCGATGCGGAGCGTGGATTGCGGTTGCGCGTGCGACCGAGTGACGGCGAACAGTGTAAAGAGCAGTACGACCAATGCAATTACGTCATGGCGGGCGAAGGCCCACCATCCACGACTATGCCGCGGAAGGCGAGAAAAGTCGTGGATGGCGGGCCTTGGTCCGCCATGACGAAGGGGGCGGCAAACAAACCGCTTCGCAGCCATCACCCCCGTCCGGGCGAGATGAACTCCCACGGCTGGTATTCCTGCTTGATGTCCGTCATCACCTCGATCAGGGCCGGAGAATTCGCCGCCAGCGCCTGCCGCAGCGCGCCGCGCAGCCCATCGGCGTCGGTCACCCGCCAGGACGGCACGCCGAAACTCTTTGCGTACATCTGGAAGTCCGGGTTGCGCAGCCGCGATCCGGAGTCGCGTCCCTCGAACAGCCGGTGCTGATCGCGCAGCACGTTGCCGTACGACGAGTTGTTGCACAGCACCGTCACCAGGTTGATCCCATGCTGCACCGCCGTCGCCAGTTCCGAACTGCCGAACATGAAGCCGCCGTCGCCGGTCACCGCCACCACCGCTTTGTCCGGATGCGCCACCTTCACGCCCAGCGCCATCGGGAAGCCCGCGCCCAACGTGCCAGAGAAGCCCGACGTAATCAGCGTGCGCGGTGCATGGAACGGGAAGCCGAACCAGGAGACATACCCGACCTGCGTCATCTCGTCGCAGAAGATACCGTCTTCCGGTAGCACGTCGCGGATCGCTTCCAGAAACGACATCTGCGGCTGCACCTTGCGAATTTCTTGCGCGGCCTCGGCCTTGGCATGCGCGATCGCACCGGCGCGCGCGGCACTTTCCCGCGGCGCCACGGCATCGGTCAGCACTCTTGCGGCATCGGCGGTATCGGCGACGATGCCGATATCGACCTTCAACCGCCGCATCTCCGCCGGATCGATGTCGATACGAGCAATTTTTAATCCCGCAGGCAGTGGGCCCCAGCGCAATGTCGGCACGTCCAGCCGTGTGCCGAACGCGATCAGCAGGTCGGTCTGCTTCCACAACTTGTAGGCGGCAGGAATGGTCAGGCCGAGCGGATGCGCATCGTCGACCACGCCGCGCCCGCTGCGGAACGACACCACCGGCGCGCCGATCCGTTCCGCCAGCGCCAGGATTTCGGCCGGGGCATGCAACGCGCCGCCGCCCACCCAGATCATCGGCGCCCGAGCCCCATCTATCAGTTTCACCAGCGCAGCGATCTTTTCCGGATCTGGCGTCGGTAGCGGATGCAACGGCAACGGGTCTTGCGGCGTTACTTCGGCGGCGGCGGAGAACTGATCCCACGGCATTTCCAGTGCGACCGGACTGCGCCGTCCCGACTGCATCTCCTGGAACGCGCGTGCAATGAGGTACGGCGCCTGCGACGGGTGCTCTATGCGCTCCGCCCATTTCAACAGGCTGCGCAACGTCGCAAGCTGATCCGGCAATTCGTGCAACGAGCCGCGCAGCCGCCCGATCAACGCACTGGGCACCTGGCCGGTGAGGCAGAGCACCGGCGCGTTCAACCCCCATGCGGTCGCCAGCGCGGCGGATGTGTTCAACACGCCAGGTCCCGGCACCACCGCATAGGCCGACGGACGGCCCGTAGCGCAAGCATACCCCAACGCCATATAGGCCGTGGTCTGTTCGTGCCGCGCGTTGATCAGCCGCAGCTGGTTGGATGAGCGCGCAAACGCATCGAACAGTCCATAGACCTGCACGCCCGGCAGGCCGAACACCGTGTCGATGCCGTGCCGCAACAGGCCGTCGACGATCGCTTCTCCACCGGTCATGCGTGCCATGCTACGAATGCTCCTCTTTCCCGCTTCGTGGGAGAGCGTAGGGTGAGGAACGAGGGAGAGGCAAATGCTTGCTGTCGTGAACACGCCCAACGGCGCCGCGCCGGTCGAATTACGGCAGGTGCCGGAGCCGGTGCCAGGGCCGCATGACGCGTTGGTCGCAGTGCACGCCTTCTCCTTGAATCGCGGCGAGTTGCGGTCGTTCCGCAACAACGAAGAGGGCTGGATCCCCGGCCAGGATGTCAGTGGCATCGTGTTGCAGCAGGCGGCGGATGGCAGCGGACCACCGGCCGGCGCGCGGGTCGTCGCACTAACAGACGAATTCGGTTGGGCGGAACGCGTCGCGGTGCCGGGACATCGCATGGCGGTGCTACCTGCTCCTGTCAGCTTCGCCGCCGCGGCATCGCTGCCGGTTGCGGGTCTCACCGCCCTGCGCACCTTGCGGCACGGTGCGCCACTGCTTGGCAAGCGCGTGCTGATCACCGGTGCGGCCGGCGGCGTCGGCCATCTCGCGGTGCAACTTGCCGCACGATCCGGCGCGCGCGTTACCGCCGTGGTGGGCCGCCCGGAACGCGCTGCCGGATTGCAGGAACTTGGCGCGGCCGAGGTGGTTGTTGGCATCGATCAGGCACAAGGCCGCTTCGGCCTGATTTTGGAATCCGCTGGTGGCGCCTCGCTGGCGACTGCGCTGCATTTGGTGGAGGCGAAGGGTGCGGTCGTGGTCTACGGCAACTCCTCCGGCGAACCGGCGTCGATCGGCTTTGCCGATTTCCGCGGCGGGCAGAACGCGCGCTTGCAAAGCTTTTTCTATTTCACGTCCGGACCGGAGGAACAGTTCGCACCGGACCTTGCCTTGCTGGTGTCGCTGGTGGCCGATAAATCGCTGACGCCGCAGACCGGACCGGAACGAAGCTGGCGCGACATCGTCCAGGTGGCAGAGCAATTGCGCGACAGGCAAATCGGCGGCAAGGCGGTGTTCCGCGTTGAGCCCTGAGCAGACGCACCGCGTCGTGCTGCCCCAAGCGTCATGCCGCCCAAACCGTCATGCCATCCCAAGCGTCATGCCGCCCCAACCGTCATGGCCGGGCTTGACCCGGCCATCCATCGTGGCACCGCTACTCCATGGATGGCAGTATCACGCCGCCGGCGTCAGTTCCTGATGCACCACGCCGAGCAATCGCGCCTGTAACGCCTGATCGGCCTCCAGCGCCTTAGCGCTGCCCTGGTAGGCGACGCGGCCGTTCACTAGCACATAGGCGCGATCGACAATCGGCAACACCGTCTCGGCATGGTGCTCCACGATCACCATGCTGACGCGGCCGCGCAGCCGCACCAGCGCGTCCATCACTTCCTTCACGATCGCCGGGGCCAATCCTTCGAACGGCTCGTCGAGCAATATCACGCGAGCCGGCACCATCAGTGCCCGGGCGATCGCCAGCATTTGGCGTTCGCCGCCCGACAGGCTCTCGGCTTTCGACCGTTGCAGGATGCGCAACTTGGGAAACAGTGTGAACACCTCTTCCAATGAGGCGCCGCCCGGTCGCGCCGCGATGCGCAGATTGTCGAGCGTCGTCAGGTTGGGAAACAGCCGGCGCCCTTCCGGGACCAAAGAAATGCCGCGTTGGTTGATCGCATAAGTGGGCGCATTGGTGATCTCGGCACCGTCCAGCAATATTCGCCCGGCGCTGCTGCGGATGGATCCGGTGACCGCACGCAACGTCGTCGTCTTGCCGACGCCGTTGCGTCCAAGCAGTGCCACCGCTTCGCCTTCGTGCACGACAAGGTCGATGTCCTCCAGCACCACGCTGCCGGCGTAGCCCGCGCGCAAATGCTGGATCTCCAGGATCGGCTTGTGCGCAGCGGCCTCCTGCGATTCGGCATCGGACGGCGGACGCGGCGCAATGATACGCTCCGCGCCAAGATAGGCGGTGACTACGTCTGGATTATTCGCGACCTCCGCCGGTTTGCCGTCGGCAATGACGCGCCCCTGGTGCAGCACGGTGATCCGGTCCGATAATGCAAGCACGCGATCGATATCATGTTCGATCAGCAACACGGCGTGGGTTTCCGCAAGCTGGCGAATCAACTTGCCAACAACCTCGCGGTCGGCTTCCGCCAGGCCAGCCAGCGGTTCGTCCAACAACAGCAGCCTCGCGTCCGTCGCCAGCGAAATCGCGATCTCCAGCAGTCGTTGCTCGCCATGCGAGAGGTTGGCGCAAGGTTCGGCGGCGCGATCCACCAGCCCCACCGCATCCAACAGCGACCATGTCCGAGCGTTGATGTCGTGCATGGCGTATGCGTCGTGCCACAGCCGCAGGCCGCGCCGGTCCTGCGCCTGCACACCGACGCGCACATTTTCGAACGCAGTCAGGGTGCGGAACACGCTCAGGATCTGGAACGATCGGCTCAGGCCGAGGCGGATTCGCCGATGCACCGGCAGCCGTGTGATGTCGCTGCCGGCGAACGAGATGCTGCCGGAATCCGCGCGCAGCAGTCCGGTCAGCAGATTGAAGAACGTGGTCTTCCCGGCGCCGTTCGGTCCGATAAGGCTATGCAGCCGATAAGGATGCACATCGAGATGGATATCCGCGGCCACCACGAGAGAGCCAAACCGCTTGTGCAGGCCTCGCACCGTCAGGATCGGCTGATTCGCATCCAATTGCGCTCCGCCGCCGTGGAATGGATCAATATGGTCCGGGCGCGGCGGAATGCCCCGTCGCGTCAACGTCCAGTCGCTGCGCCCCAGCAGACGGAACGCCAGTCCCTGCATGCCCTCCGGCGAGGCAAGCGCGAACACGATGACAATAGGCGCGAACATCAGCCACCAGCTTTCGGTGATCGCCGACAGCCGATCCTCTAGCAGAATGAAAGCGATAGCGCCCCACAGCGGACCAAGAAAATGATGCACGCCCCCGAGCACCGTCATCAGCAGCGAATCGCCGGCATGCTGCCAGCTCAGATTGTCGGCATACGCACCGTGCAGCATCAGCGCGAGCAAGCAGCCGGCGCATCCAATTATGCCGCCCATCAGCACAAACGCCTCAAACTTTATTCGAAACGCATTATATCCGAGACTCCGCACCCGCTGCTCATTATCGCGCAACGCCTGAAGCACGCGGCCGAACGGAGCGTGGGCGATACGCCACAGCAACCCCATGCCAACAGCCACAACCGCTATGGCAAACACGTGGAATGCCCAGTCGCTTTGCAGCAACGGACGCGGCACATCCTGCAAACCGTTTTCGCCGCCGGTGACGTCGGTCCATTTGTACGCAATCTCGAAGGCGATCTGGGAAAACGCCAGTGTCAGCAGGGAGAAATACAGTCCTCTCCGACGCAGGATGATCAGCGCGATCGCCGCCGCGAGCACCAGCGAGAACAATACGCCAAAGATCAACGCCTCGATCTCGTTGCCCAGGAAGCGCTGCATCGAGATCGCCACCGCGTAGCTGGCGCAGCCGAAGAAGACCGACGCGCCGAACGGCACTAGCCCAGTGTAGCCAACCAGCAAATTCACCCCGGCGCCATACAATGTATAAATGGCAATCTGGGTGATCAGGCTGATCGGTGCGTCAAGCGTCTGCCAGATCGCGGTGAGGCCGGCGAGCACCAGGACGACCCACAGCACGGGATGCCGCAAGACGGCGTTCATTCGAAGCGCTCCCAGCGTTCGCCGAGCAATCCGCGCGGGCGCAAGAGCAGCATCAAGGCCATGAAGACGTACATCACTGCGCCCGACGCTTCGGGCTTGAACTGCACAGTCAAAGCGATGACGACACCCACCAGCAATCCGGCGATGACCGCGCCGGCGAAGGAGCCCAGCCCGCCGATCGCGACGACTACGAAGGCGGGCATGATGGCGTTGGTCGCCATCGCCGGGGTCACCGTCCAGAGCGGTGCGGCCAGCACGCCGGCAAGGCCGGAAATCGCGCAACCTAGCCCGAATACCCAGGTGAAAACGCGCGGCAGGTTGATGCCGAGCAATCCCACCATTTCGGGATCGCGCGAGCCGGCGCGCAGGATGCGGCCAAATGGTGTGTAGGTCAGGAACGCCCATAGCCCGACCAGAACCGCTGCGGTGGTCAGCAACACGGCCAGACGATATCTGGTTATGAGGATCGGGCCCCAGACCAGAAAGCCACCAAGCAATGGCGGAGGCGAGAATGGTTGGCCGATGCCGCCCCAGATCAGCCGCACCGATGCTTCGATCATCAGCGCCAGCGCAAACGTTACAATCAGGCTCAGCAACGGTTCCTTGTCGTAAAGGCGCCGGATCAACAGCCGCTCGGCGATCATGCCAACGCCGCCGACGATGACCGGCGATAATATCACCGCCGGCCAGCCGAAGCTGCGATACAATGTTAGCGCGAAATAGGCACCCAGTGTGAAGAACGTACCGTGCGCGAAGTTCACAATACCAAGCAGGCCGAAAATGATCGACAGGCCGATGGCGATGAGCACGTACAGGCCGCCAAGCACCAGCCCGCTGGCGACCTGCGATAGGAGAAGATCGAGCATCGGGATTCCCCGGCGCAGCGGCGAGAGTGCTACGACGCTCTCAGGTCATCTTGCAGCCAATTTCCTCCTGCGTGCCGAACACCTTCTCCAGGTCTGCGGTGTTCTCTGGCAGGGAGGCTTTGACGTCGAAATAATCCCACTGATCCGGGATCTTGTCCTTGACCTGCACCACAAGGTTCTTCAGCAGCATCTGATGGTCCCACTTGCGATAGCTATAGGACGTGCTGCCCGCACTGAACTTCCAGTTCTCCAGGCCTTCGACGATGGCCATCGGTTCCGTGGATTTCGCCAGCTCGATTGATTCGAACAAGGACTTCGCGGTGATCCAGCCCATCCACGCCTTGTCGGCAGCCGGACGGTTGAACTTTTTCTGATAAGGATTCGGCGAACGCCTTTTCCTCCGGCGGGTTATTCGGATTCTTGTACCACCAAAGCGAGGTATAAACGCCCGTGGCCGCTTCCGGGCCGACCGCCCAGATATCCGTATCGCCGATGGCGATCTCGCAGACGGGAATCTTGCCCTTCATACCGAGCTCGTTCCACTGCTTCAGGAAGGTCGACAGGTCGCCGGCCGAAAGGCCACCCAACACCACATCGGGCTTGGCCTGGCGGATTTTCAGAATGAACGAGCTGAAATCCGCCGTGTTCAGCGGCACTTCATCCACGCCGGCTTCGGTGCCGCCGGCTGCCTTCAGCAGAGCGCGCGAGGACCGCAGGATGTCCTGACCGAACGCAAACGATGCGGTGATGAAGTACCAATTCTTGCCGTAGCCCATGGCGTAAGGTGCGAGCATCCGAGACTGGACCAGCACCGGAGTGTTCAAACGGAACGTGTAGCGATTGCAGTTTTTCCCGGTGATGTCGGTCGCTGCGGCATTGTCGCAAACGAATGGAATCTTCAACTGCGCCGCGGTGGCTTCTTCCGCCAGCGCGTTCGACGACAGCGAACCGCCAAGAATCGCGCAGACTTTTTGTTCTTGCACCAGCTTGCGCATGTTCTGCGTCGCGTCTTGCGGCGAAGGCTCGTCCAGCCACACCAGTTCCGCCGGTCGGCCCATGATCATGTTGCCGCGCTCTTCGAGCGCGAGGTATGTGCCCTGCGCCAGGTATTCGGTCTGCGGCGCGATCTGCCCGGTCTTGGCAAGCAACAGGCCGATCTTGATCGGTTCCGCCGCGGCTGCATTCGCAATGAACGGGCGGGCGAGTGGCGCGGCGGCCGCCAATGACGCGGCCGCCAACAAGGCACGGCGCCGAGGCAGAACCAGGCCCATTCTCGTTTCAGTCATAGGTTTCCTCCCGTTGGGCGGCAGCCGGTGCGGCGGCCAAACCGATTGTTTCAGATGTCCGCGTGCGCCTTACCGCGACCGGGCTAAGCAAGCAACCCGGCCAGGTGCGAGTTCCGGCCGGCGGTGTGCCTGCGCTGCCATGCGCACCGCCGCATTCACGGCACCGTATTGCTGGTAATTGCCTAAGCGCTCGACAATCTCGAAAAAAAATCGATCGTCGAACGTGTCAGTGTAAGCGTGCAGGAATTCGCCGTCCTCGTCCCGGTCGTACAGCAGGTTGGCGCGTTGAAGCTGCGCCAGCCGCGCATCGTCCAGTCCCCATTTGGCGGCGAGGTCTTCGTAGTAGTTGGCAGGAATTGGCAGGATGCGTGCGCCACGCGCCGTCAATTGCTCCAGCGTGTGCAGGATATCCCGGGTGGCAAACGCGATGTGGTGCACACCGGCGCCGGCAAAGGTGGTGACGAACCGCCCGGTGGCTGTTTGCCGGCTTTCCGATATGTTGAGTGGCAATCGCACGCTGCCTTCCGCACTGACCATGGTCCGGCTGCGCACCAGTCCGTAGGGGTCGGCAATTTCCCAAAGTGGCTGCGGGACAAACCCGAAGACGGCCCGATAAAACAGCACGAAGTTGTCCATGCGGCCGATCGGCAGCGCCTGCGCGATATGGTCCACCGTGTCGAGCATCGACAGCGGCGCTTTCTCCGGGAACAGTCGGAAGTCGTCTTGATAGATGCTGCGTCCGGACGGTTCGGGTTGCACCAGATAGACCAGCGTGCCGTCCGGCGCGCGCACCGCCGGCACGCGGCGTTCGTCGGCGCCGACCCTTTCGTGCCATTCGGGACACAGCAATATTTCCGCACGCCGAACCGCCCGGGCGGCATCGTCAACCCGCAATGCAATCGCGCACACCGATGGTCCGTGCATCTCGAAATACTCAGACGCCGCACTGTCTTGCTCGCTGTTGATCACCAGGTTGATGTGCCCCTGGCGAAACAAATCTACCGATTTGGAACGGTGACGGCCGGCGTAATGAAAGCCCAGGTTTCGCAGGGTTTCGCCAAGCCTTCGGCCAGTTTCCTCATCCACCGCGAATTCGATGAATTCGACACCATCGGGGATCGGGGGAGATGGCAGGACGGTGCGGCCGGCCTCGCTTTCCACTAACCGCATGGACCGCAGGCCGTCACGCGCGGTCAGGCGCGCAGGTGCGGCGCGGAAGTCATCGTTGAATATCTCGAGTGAAAGCGGACCATGATAGCCGCACGCCAGGACAGCGCGCAGGAATGCCGCCACCGGCAAATAACCCTGACCCGGGAAATTACGGAAGTGCCTGCTCCAGGACAGCACATCCATTGATAGTTCAGGAGCGTCGGCAAGCTGCACGAAAAACAGCTTGTCAGCCGGTAGCGAGGCGATGCCGGAAGGATCGTCACCGAGTGCCAAGGTGTGGAAGCTGTCCACGATCAGGCCCAGCGCCGGATGACCGGCGATTTCGACAATGTCCCAGGCCTGGCGCCATCGCTTTACATGGCGTCCCCAGGCGAGTGCCTCGTAGCCGACCCGCAATCCGCGACGCTGTGCTTGTTCAGCCATCTCCGCAAGGTCGGCGGCGGCGCGTTTCGGGTCGTCGATCGTCGCGGGACTCACGTTGCTGCATACCAGCAGTAAATCCGTGCCCAGCGCCTGCATCACGTCGAACTTGCGTTCGGCACGATCCAGGTTCCTTCGGCGCTGCGGCTCTGGCATTGCTTCGAAGTCGCGAAACGGCTGGAAGATCGTGATGGTCAGGCCCAGGCCATCGGCGATGGCACGAACATCCTCGGGCGAGCCATCATAGGTCAGCAGATCGCTCTCGAAGATTTCGACGCCATCGAAACCGATTGCGGCAGCGGCTTCCAGCTTTTCCGGCAAGGTGCCGCTGAGCGAAACCGTGGCAATTGACTTCGGCAGGGCCAAGAGCAAGCTCATCCGAATTGAACTCCCTTTTGTTGCCAATCCTAGCGGCGTCACGAGCGCCGCTTGGACCATGTTCGCCACCCAGTTCGTTACACCGCCAGGTAGCCGCCATCCACGTATAGCTCCGCCCCGGTGATATAGGACGCCTCGTCCGATGCCAGGAACAGGATTGCGTTGGCCACCTCGTCTACCTCCCCGGCGCGGCGGAGCGGCACGCCTTGCAGCATCTTGGCGCGCACGGCCGGATCGGCGGTCGCGCCCGAAGTGCGCATCGGCGGCATCAACCCCGGATGCACCGAGTTTGCACGAATGCCGTCGCGGCCGAACTGCACCGCCGTCGACTTGGTTAGCGTCCGCACCGCGCCCTTCGAAGCGTTATAGCCCATATGCGTCATCGTCTGGCCGGTGTTGCCGGAAATCGACGACAGATTGACGATCGCGCCGCCGCCGGTCTTCTTCATTTCCAGCACGGCGTATTTGGTACCCAGGAACACACCGCGCGCATTCACCTGCATCAGCCGGTCCCACGCGTCGGTGTCGAGCATGTCGGTGACTGCGCTGCCGCTGATGCCCGCGTTGTTCACCAGGATGTCGAGCCTGCCGAACTTCGCCACTGTCGCCGCCACCACCGTCTGCCAGTCCGTCTCGTCGGTGACGTCCAGTCGCATGAACTCGGCTGCCCCGTTGGCACGGATGATCTCGGCTGCGACCCTGCGTCCATCGTCTTCCAGCATATCGGCGACCACGACTTTCGCGCCCTCCTTGGCGAAGCGTCGCGCCGTCGCAGCTCCCATGCCCGAGGCCGCACCGCTGATAATCGCCACCTTGTCTTGCAGACGCATGGTTTGTGCCCTCCCAGTCCTGATCTGATCGCAAACCTGCCACATCGCGGTGTGACTTGGCTATCTCGGCCAAACCCGTCACCATGCACGGACATTGTTCGGAGAACGCGCTGATGGCCCATCGTGGTTTGAAGTTTGGCATCTTCCTCGCCCCGTTTCACCGTGTCGGCGAAAACCCTACGCTGGCGATCGCCCGCGACGTCGAATTGCTGGAGTGGCTGGACTGGCTGGGCTACGACGAGGCGTGGATTGGCGAGCACCACTCGGCCGGCTGGGAGCTGATTGCACTGCCGGAGCTGATCATCGCCGCCGCCGCCGAGCGTACCAAGCACATCAAGCTCGGCACCGGGGTGACTAGCCTGCCGTATCATCATCCGTTCATGGTGGCGCAGCGTTTCGTCCAGCTCGATCACATGACCCGTGGCCGCGCGATGATGGGCTGTGGCCCGGGCGCGTTGACATCCGATGCGTACATGCTCGGCATCGAGCCCAGCACGCAGCGCCCGCGCATGCTGGAAGCGATGGACGCCATCATGCGTCTGCTGAAATGCGAAGAGCCGGTCACGATGAAGACCGACTGGTTCGAGATGCGCGATGCCCGCCTACACCTGCGTCCCTATACCGATCCGCATTTCGAGATCGCAGTCGCCAGCACGATCACACCATTCGGCATGATCGCCGCGGGGACCCATGGCGTAGGCGTGCTATCGATTGGTGCCGGGCTGCCGGGTGGTCCGGAGGCACTGGGAAGCCAATGGAAGATCGCCGAAGAGGCGGCTGCCAAAAACGGCAAGACGATGGACCGCAAGAACTGGCGGGTCGTGGTCAACGCCCACATCGCCGAAGATGATGAGCAAGCCCTGGCCGAGGTGAAGAAGGGCGAGCGGGTGGAGACGATGACGTATTTCGAGGACACGCTCGGTCGTCCCCCCGGCCGTGCCGACGATCCGCTGCGTGACGGCGTGCAGATGGGTACCACGCTGGTCGGTTCACCGGAAACAGTGGTGAACGGCATCCGTCGCTTGCTCGGGTACAGCCAGGGCGGCTTCGGTGGCATCCTGTTCCGCGCGCATGAATGGGCGAACCGGGAGCAAACGCTGCGCAGTTTCGAATTGTTCGCGCGGTATGTGATGCCGGTGTTCCAAGGTTCGCTCGATCCGATCGTCGGTTCCAACACCTGGGCGCGAGAAAACCGCAAGCAGGTGTTCGGTCCGACCGTCGAGGCGGTGAAGCGTGCCTTCACCGATTTCGGGCGCGCGGTGCCGGAGGACTATAAGCAGCGCACGCTCGGCGGCCGCGACATCGAAACCCCGCGCTAGCGCGCCGCGTAGCCGGTCAGCGTCGATAACGCATCCGCGACACCGGGCGCGCACGCCAGGATCGGATTGCCGGCGGTTGGTCCGTTACCTTCCAGGAACGGGCTGATCGCCGCGCCGGCCTCGGCCAGAACCACAAGTGCCGCGGCCACGTCCCACAGATTGATGTGCAGTTCCACATAGGCGTCGGTGCGGCCGGCCGCGACCTCCGCCAGGCCAAGCGTGCCCGAGCCGCCGAGCCGCAACGTTGCGCCCTGGGCCAGCAGTTTTTCGCACAGGGCCAGGAAGTCCGGGTTGGGACGGCGGCGCGACCAGCCAACCTCGACGGTGGCCCGGTCCAGAGCAGTGGTCTCGGCCACGCGGATCGGCGTGCCGTTCAGCATCGCGCCGCCATTCTCGCGCGCGACGTAGGTTTCTCCCAGCGCGGGTGCAACGACCACGCCGATCAGTGGCGTGCGATCTTCCATGCAGGCCAGTGAAACACAGAAGCGCCGCGAGCCTCGCATATAGTTCGCTGTGCCATCGATCGGATCCACGACCCAACGCAGGCTGCCGCCGCGTGCGATGCCGCCCTCCTCGCCCTGGAACCCATCTGCGGGAAAGGCCGCTGCCAGCCGTTGGGAAATGAATTGCTCCACCGCGCTGTCGGCTTCGGTCACCCAATCCTGTGGTCCCTTCAGCGTTGCCGTCGTGGCTGCGCGCATCTGCATCGCCAGGGCTCCGGCCTCGGTCGCCAGCGTCACCGCAGTTTCGAAACGTCCCTGCAAGGCTTTCATCTTATCCCCGCACGCATGAAACTCTGCACGAATTGGCGTTGGAACAGCAGAAACGCAACCAGCAACGGTGCACTGGTCATCAACGTCGCCGCTGTCACGATCGACCAGTCGATGCCCTGGTCGGTGGTGGCGAACACCGACAGGCCGACAGTCAATGGCCGCGTCGTGACCGAATTGGTGATGATCAACGGCCAGAGAAAGTTGTTCCAATGATAACTGACCGAGACGAGGCCATAGGCGATGTAGGTCGGTTTTGCCGACGGCACATACACGCGCCACAAGCGTGCCAGCAGTCCGCAGCCCTCCAGCCGCGCCGCGTCGTCCAGCGGTTGCGGAATGGTCAGGAATGTCTGTCGCAACAGGAAAATACCGAACGCCGAGCCGAGATAGGGCAGCGCGATCCCGACAATCGTATCGACCAGATGCAGCCGCACCAGACTGCGGTAGTTCTCCACCAGCAGCACGTCGGGCATGACCATCAGTTGCAGCAGCACCAGCGCGAACAGCAGGTCGCGCCCGGGGAACGTCAGGCGCGCAAAGGCGAACGCCGCAAGTGTGCACAGCACGAACTGCGCCGCCAGGATCAGCGTGACCAGCATCACGGTGTTGAGCAGGTAACGCGCGAACGGTGCGGCCTGCCACGCCGTGATGATGTTCTTCAAGGTCAGTGGTGCGAACAGATCGAAGCGGGTTGCATAGGCGGCCGGATGAAACGCCGTCCATACCGCATAGAGCAAGGGCAGCAGCCATAGAATGCCGAGCATCCAGGCGCCGACGGTTTCCAACCCTCGGCCAAGGCGGGTGTGGTCGGCGACCATCATCGATAGTGCACCCGCCGGCCAAGCACTCCGAATTGCAACCACGCGGTCAGACCAAGGATGGCAAGCAGGACAATGGTCAATGTCGCTGCGGTGGCTGTATCCCAGAACCGGAAGCCGGTTTCGTAGATATAGTACAGCAGCAGTGTGGTCGCGTTGTCCGGACCTCCGCGCGTCATCACCACGATATGGTCGATCACGCGGAACGCATTGATCACGGCGTTGACCAGGACGAACAGCGTCGTCGGCATCAATAGAGGCAACGTGACCCGGCGAAAGTAGTTCCAGCGGGACGAGCCTTCCAACGCCGCGGCTTCGCGCAAATCGGTCGGCATGGTCTGCAACGCCGCGAGATAGAAGATCATGAAAAACCCTGCCTCCTTCCACACCGCGACGGCGATCATCGCCGGCAGTGCAGTGGACGCGTCGCCCAGCCAGTTGTGCCGCCCGCCGCCAAACCAGCCAAGGACACGGTCGAACAAGCCGTAATCGGGGGTGTAAAAGAACAGCCAGATATTTGCGACCGCGATCATCGGTAACATGGTCGGCAGGAAATAAGCCAGCCGCAACATGGATTGGCCCGGCAATGCTCCATTCACCGCCAACGCCATCAGTAGTGCCAGCACGATCGAGGCGGGTATCGTCGCTGCCGCATAGATCGCGTTGTTGCGCAGTGCCTGCCAGAACACCGGGTCGTCACGCAGATCGATGTAGTTGTCCAATCCGACGAACGGCGCGGCATGCGCACCGCGCGGTGTGGCATACAGACTGTCGATCAGTGTTTCGACCGCTGGCCAATGGGTGAACGCCACCAACAGGATCAGTGCGGGCAGCAAAAGCAGATAAGCCTGGACGGCTTCACGGCGCACCGGAAAACTTTCAGGCTCGCTTATAGGGCTTCAGGATGCGGTCCGACTCGTTTTGCGCGTCGGACATCGCCTGTGCCGGGGTCTTGCTGCCGTTCAGGCACGCTTGAATGTTGTCGGTCAGCGTCGTGTAGACCCGCTGATTCTCATGCACCGACAACTCTCCAGTGGCCACCGGCAGGAACGTGCGCGCGACGTCGGCCGCGGGAAACTTGGCGATGTACTCCTTTAGCGCTGGCGTTTCGTAAGCGGCCGGCGAGGTGGCGATATAGCCCGTGCGGATCGACCAGTCCGCAGCCCGTTCAGGCGCAGTCACCCAACGAGCGAATCGCAGCGCGGCTTGTTGCTCGGCCGGCGTTGCGCTGGCGAAGAAGTAAATGTTGCCGCCACCCACCACGGTGTGTGGCGAATTCTTGCCAGCCAACCCGGCGATGCCGAACGGGAACTGCGCCTTGTTTCGCAGATTGGTCAAACTCCCCGTCGTATGCTGAATGATCGCTGTGTTGCCTTCCAGGAAGTCCACCGGCAACTGGGCCCAGTTTGACACGCCGTCCGGCGTGGCGTGATGCTTCTCCGCCAGGCCACGCCAGTAAGCCATCGCCTCGATCGTCTTCGGCTGATTGAAATAGACCTCGTTCCCCGCGTCGTTCATTAGCTGTTGCTCAGCCTGGTTGGCGAGCGCGCCGAATGTCCATTGTGCGTTGCTGAGATCGCCCGCCAGTTTGACGCCCCAGCGCGTCACCTTGCCCGACGCGTCGCGCTGCACCAGTTTCGCCGCCGTGTCGCCGAGTTCAGCCCAAGTGGTCGGAAACTTGTCGGGGTTCAGGCCGGAATCCTCGAACGCCGCCTTGCTGTAATAGAAGACCGCCGTCGAGCGCTGGAACGGCACCGACCAGGTCTTGCCGTCCGCATGGCTGTTGGCCATGAACGCAGGATAGAATCCGTCCACCCATTTATGCGCGTCGGCATCCAGGCCGATCTCGTCCAGCGACACCAAAATATCCTGATCCTGCAGGCTGTGTATCTCGGCTGCCAACAGGACGGCGAATTGCGGGCCGGTGCCCGCGCGAAGTGCAGTTACAGCCTTGACCATCGTCTGGCTGTAGTCGCCGGCATACACCGCCTCGACCGCGATGCCGGTCTCCTGCTGGAAGGCCTGGCAATACCCGTCCATGATCGCCGCCAACGGGCCGCCCACGGCAACGGGGTAATAGAAGGTCAGCTTCTGCACCGGCTGTGCGCGCAGGATCGCCGGTGCCGCGAGCAAGCTTGCAGTGGCGGTCAACAGCGTACGACGTCGAAGCATGACGGAATCTCCCCTCGGCACTGGTTATTTTTGGTACGGACGCAGGATCCGTGTGGCAGTCGCCTGGGCTTCCTGCAATGCGGCGTCCGCAGGCTTGCGGCCCGTTAGCGCAGCCTGCAGAGAATCGTTCAGCGCTTGCGTCACGCGTTGATTGTCATGCGTGGATAACTCGGCCACCGCATATTGCAACTGGTCGCGCGCCACTGCAGCCGCCGGGAAATCCGCAACGTATTTCTGCATCGCCGCGGTTTTCCAGGCATCGGGACGCGTCGCGACATAGCCCGTGTCGATCCCCCATTGCGCCGTGCGTTCCGGACTGCTGATCCAGCGCAGAAACCGCAGGCAAGCCTGGCGTTGCGCGGTCGTTGCCGACCGGAACACGAAGAAATTGCCACCGCCCGTGGGGCTGCCGCGACGCTTGTCGGCCGGCAGCATCGCCACGCCGAACGGAAACTTCGCATTGGCGCGGATGTTCGAAAGATTTCCTGTGGTGGTCCAGATCATCGCCACCTTCTGTTCCAGGAAGTCGCGCGGCGTGGTGCCCCAATCGACGATCCCCGGCGGATGCGCCTTGAATTTCATGCTCAAATCGATCCAGTAGCGCAGCGCCGCGATGCACGCGGGATCGGTGAAAGACGTCGCTGTACCGTCTGCATCGGCCAGCGTCCCTCCCGCCTCGGTCGCCAAAGCCTGGAACAGCCAGTATGGAAATCCGGTGGCAGGAATTTGCACGCCCCACCGGGTCACGTCGTCGCCATTGCGCTGTGTCAGCTTCGCTGCGAAGTCTGCATGGTCTGGCCAGGTCCCCGGCGCCTGTTCCGGATCCAGGCCGGCCGAGCGAAACGCATCCTTGTTCCAATACAGTACGATCGTCGAACGCTGGAACGGCACGCCCCAGGTATGGCCGGCGATCTGGCCATTCTTCAGAAACGCCGGATAGAAGCTGCCGAGCCAATCCTTGTCGGCTGCGTCATTCGCCAGAGTATCCAGCGGCAGAATCTGCTCGTCGTCGATCAAGGAAAACACATCGGTAGACAGCAGCACCGCCATCTGCGGCCCGGATTGTGCCTTCAAGGCGGTCTGCGCCTTGGTCATCGTGTCCTGGTAGGTGCCCGCATAGATCGGCGTCACCTTGATATCAGGGTGTTCGCGTTGGAAGTCCGCGGCATAGCCATCGATGATCTTGGTAATCGGTCCGCCCACCGCCACAGGAAAATAGAAGCTGACCTCGGTTTCCCCCGCCGCCCGTGCGATATTCGGCAAGGCCAGCGCAGCCGCAGCGCCAAGCACTGCACGCCGGGTTGTATGAATCATGCGACCGCTTCCTGTATCTCGGCGCGCGCCAATACGGCCCGATGGCCGGTGGCAGCGTCGAATATGTGCAATGTCTTGTCGGTGGTCAGGAACACCGGTGTGCCCTCGGCCAACGTGACGTGTCCCGGCAGACGCGCCAGCATGGTCGCCTCACCCGAGGCGCAGGCCATGACAGTGTCGGCCCCGAGATATTCAGCGTGTTTCACCACCGCCGGAATGCCGGAATCAGCGAGGCGCAAGTCTTCCGGCCGTATGCCGCCAATCGCTTCGTGAGCCAGCGGCGGCGCCAGCACCGGCCCGTTGGTCCCGCGCAACACCATGCCGTCCCCGCGGCGGTCCAGCGGGAACAGGTTCATAGGCGGCGTGCCAATGAAGCTCGCGACAAACCGTGTCGCCGGCCTTGCATACATCTCGGCCGGCGCCGCATCTTGCTCTATGTGACCATCACGCAGCAAAACGATCTGGTCCGCCATTCCCATGGCTTCGGTCTGATCGTGCGTGACATACAGCATGGTAATGCCCAGCCGCCGTTGCAGCGCCAGGATCTCGCGTCGCATGTCGGCGCGAAGCTGCGCATCCAGGTTAGATAACGGCTCGTCCATCAGGCACACCGGTGCCTCGGCGACGATTGCGCGGCCGAGTGCCACGCGTTGCTGCTGTCCCCCGGACAACTGCGAGGGCTTGCGGTGCAGCAACGCACCGATCCCCAGGATCTCCACGGCGCGATCGAGGCGCCGCGTGCGCTCGGATGGCGCCACGCGCCGTGCCTTCAATCCGAACACGATATTCTCGGCGACGGTTAGATGAGGGAACAGCGCGTATGATTGGAACACCATGGCGACGCCGCGTGCCGCCGGCGGCAGGTGCGTGACGTCACGGCCGCCGATTTCCACACGTCCCTCGCTCGCCGTTTCCAGCCCGGCGACAATGCGCAGGCAGGTGGTCTTGCCGCAGCCCGACGGCCCAAGCAACACGGTAAAACTGCCGGGACGAACGCGCAACGAAATGCTGTCGAGTGCGGTCGCGGTGTCCCAACGCCGGCTGACCGAGGTCAACCGCACTTCGGCTCCCGACATGGTGGGCTTGGGCGGATCGTTACGGGCCATGGTCCAGTCTGGCGTGCACCTTGGGGCTAGTTTGCACATCTGGTTGCGGGAACGGCAAGCGGCGGCGGACATGCCGGTCGCCCTGTAGCCGCGCCGGTGGCGGCCAGGTGTGGCGTTTGTGTGAAACCCGCATCTGCGCCGGGTTTATCGCTTGGCGGACACCAGCACGAACATCGGGCGTTGCAGTTCATCCACCAGTTCGGGGCGAAACTCGATCTGTTCGCCGGTCGGCTTCCACTCCTCGATGTGGGTCAGTACGAACCCGGCACGCAGCAGGATCGAGATATACGTCCCCAACGTGCGATGATGCTTGATGACGCCACGCGTCAGCCAGTCGGTGGAACGCGGTCCTTCGACGAGATATCCGTTGATGGGCCAGGTCTTGCGGCCGGCGGAATCGAGCGACCATCCCGGTTCGGCCGGTGCCGTGTAGATCGGGTGCTCTGCCGAAAACACCAGGCACCCGCCGGGGCGCAGCGACCGGTGCACCTCCGACATAAGTCGCTCCAGGTCGGCAACGTAGTGGAACACCAGCGAACTGTACGCCACGTCGAATGACGCCGGTGGCAGTTCGACCAATTCGAGGTCGGCACGCGTATAGGCGATGGCCGCGTCCCGCGTGCTAACCGCTGCCCGCGCCAGCATGCGCTCGGAGACATCGACGCCCAGGACCTGCGCGGCACCATGCGCGCGCGCCCATCGGCAGAACCAGCCAAAACCGCAGCCGAGATCGAGAACCTTCAACCCGCGCACATCCGGCAACATCGCGCGTAGTGCCGGCCATTCCGCCGCCCCGTCCAATCCGTCCACCGAGCGACCCAACCGGCTGTAGCCGGCGAAGAATTCTTCGTCGTCATAGATGTTCTGGGTCATCGCGCCGCGCTCTCGTTACGCACTATCACAGGAAGCCGCCGACCTCTCCGGGGCTTACGTCGCCGGGGCAGACGCTGTAGCCTCCGCGCAGCCCAATGGAGGAACGCACTGATGAATGCAAGCAGTGGGGGCCAGGACTGTCTCGCCGGAGTGCGTGTCCTGGACCTGACTCAATTCGAAGCCGGCCCATCCTGCACGGAAGCTCTGGCCTGGCTCGGCGCCGAAGTCGTGAAGCTGGAGAACCCGAAAAGCGGCGATCCAGGGCGCCAGCTCGGCGGCAAGCCCGGCCTGGACGACCCGTATTTCCTGCTGTTCAACGCCAACAAGAAGTCGATCACGGTCAATTTGAAGGATCCGCAAGGCCTTGCTCTGGTCAAGGAGCTGGCGAAAAAGGCGGACGTGTTCTGCGAAAACTTCGCACCCGGCGCGATAGAACGGCTGGGTCTCGGCGCCGATGTGATCCGCGCGCTGAACCCCGCGATCATCTACTGCCAGGTGAAGGGCTTCGGCGAGGGCAGCCCGTACGAGAAGAACCTCGCGTTCGACATGATCGCGCAGGCCTGCGGCGGCACGATGAGCATCACCGGCGAACGTGACGGGCGGCCGTTGAAGCCCGGTCCGTCGCTCGGCGATACCGGCACCGGCATGCTGCTGGCGATTTCCATCCTCGGCGCATTGTATCGGCGCAAGGGCACAGGGCAGGGCGAGCATTTGCAGGTCGCGATGCAGGACGCGATGCTGCACTATATCCGTATCGCCTTCGCCGCGCAAAATCGCAACGGCAACGTTCAGGCCGCGGGTCGCGCGGCGGACAGCAGCGTTTCCAGCGTCGTGCCGAATCCGCCGATGGGCACCTTCCCGTGCCAGGGTGGCGGATTGAACGACTACGTCTACGTGTTCACCAGCCGCGCCAATCCGGAACATTGGCGACGCCTGCTGGGCGTGATCGGCCGTGAGGACCTGGTGGGCGACGTGCGTTACGATAGTCCGGCGGCGCGCGGTGAACGACCGGACGAGGTCAACGGCATGATCGCCGCCTGGACCACGCGGCACACGAAATACGAGGCAATGGAAAAGATCGGCGCTGCGGGCGTGCCGGCCGGGGCGGTGCTCGACACCATGGAACTCTATAACGACAAGACGTTCGAGCAGCGTGGCATTATGCAGACGGTGCAGCATCCTACGAACGGCGCGTTCAAAATGGCCGCGTGGCCGGTGCGCTTCTCCGGCAATCCGCCGCCGGTGAAACCCGCGCCGTTGCTGGGCGAGCACACCGGCGATGTGCTGAATCACTGGCTGGGTCTGAACGAAGACGCAGTGAACAACCTGCGTGGCAGCGGCGTGGTCGGCTAACAAGCTTCATTCTTCGGTAGGAGACGGGCAAATGGCAGAAATGAATGGCGGCGACATCATCGCACGGTGTTTGCAAAAGGAAGGCATTAAGGATCTTTTCTACATCATGGGCGGTCCCATGCTGGGAACCGAGGCGGCGTGTATCAAGGAAGGCATCCGCATGATCGACGTTCGCCACGAACAGGCGGCGGCGTTCATGTGCCAGGCTTACAGCCGGTTGAAGCAGGTGCCGAGCGTTTGTATGGCGGCTTCGGGTCCTGGCGTTACCAATCTTATCACCGGCGTCGCCAACGCTCTGGTCGATTGCTGCCCTGTGGTGTCGTTCGGCGGATCGAGCCCGATCAGCCAGTTCGGCCGCCAGGTGTTCCAGGAAATCGACCAGGTCGAGCTGATGCGCGGCTGCAACAAGCATGTCGATCGCTTGCTCAACCTCAAGCGCATTCCGCAGCAGATCAACTTCGCCTTGCAGAAGTCGATCACGGGAAAGCCAGGACCGGTCTATGTCGATTGCCCGGGCGACATTCTTTATCAAAAGATCGACGAGAACCAGGTCGATTGGAGCTATGCCGGCCGCCCGATCATGGATTCGCGTCCGCTCGGCGATCCGCGTCAGGTTGCCGCGCTGGTGAAGGCCCTCAGCGAGGCGAAGCAGCCGCTGATCGTGTCCGGCACCGGTGTGATCTGGTCGCGCGCGTGGAACGAAATGCGGGCGTTCGTCGAAGCCGCCGGCATTCCGTTCTATACCACGCCGCAAGGCCGTGGCGTGGTGCCCGACGATCATCCGTGTTCGTATCTGGCGATGCGCTCGTCGGCGTTCCGCGATGCCGACCGGATCATCGTGCTGGGCACGCGGATGAACTACATCATCGGCCATGCCTCGCCGCCGCGGTTCGGACCGAATGCGAAGATCGCACGCATCGACATTTGTCCGGAGGAAATTTCGTCCGCGGCGCGCTATGTCGATATTCCCATCGTCGGCGACTGCAAGGCGGTGCTGGAGCAATTGATAGATGGGGTTAAGGGAAAGGTGAATGCGGATAGCTATAAGGCGTGGCGGCAGAAGTTGGCGGAGGGCGAGGCGGCGAAACGCAGTAGCGCCGGCGCCAACAAGTATGCCGAGGATGGCGACATCCACCCGGTGCGCATGCTCGAGGAAATCCGGAACTTCGCCAAGCGTGACTCGATTCTCTGCGTCGATGGGCAGGAGACGCTGAACTATGGCCGCCAGACGATGCCGACATTCGAACCCGGCCATCGTTTGAACTCCGGTCCGTTCGGCACGATGGGCGTCGGCCTGCCGTTCGGCATCGGCGCCAAGGTTGCCTGTCCCGACAAGCAGGTGATCGTGGTGCATGGCGACGGCAGCATGGGCATGAATGCGATGGAGATCGACACCGCGGTGCGGCATAAGATTCCCATCCTGATCGTGATCAGCCTGAACGGCGGGTGGACCGGCGATCCGAAGCGCGAAAAGCCGGGCCGCGATCTGGGTTATGTGCGGTTCGACAAGATGTGCGAGGCGCTGGGCGGCTACGGCGAATACATCACCCAACCGGAAGAGATCCGTCCTGCGCTGGAGCGAGGCCAGGCCGAGGTCGACAAGGGCCGGGTGGCGCTGATCAACGTGCGCACCGATTATCGGGCTCGGTTCGCGGGGGCTGCGTTCTCCGACTATTCGACCTGAGCATGAGCTGATCGTTGCCAGGGAAGGTCAGGGGGTTTTGCTCCCTGGCCTTCTTTTTGTTCGGGAGGGCACATGGCGTTGCTGGCGGACTTTCGCGTGGTGCAACTGGGACCGGGACTGGCCGCCGCGGTCTGCGGGCGGTTGTTCGCCGATGTCGGGGCGGAGGTTGCCTGCATCGATGCAGACAGCAAGACGGCGTTGGCGGCCTATTTGAATAACGGCAAGACTAACGGCGACGCGCTGGATGCGGCTGAGCTGATCGTCGTCGAGGGGCGTCCGGCGGAACTGCGGGCGCGGGGGCACGACGCCGAAACCCTGCGCGCTTGTAACGCCGACGCTGCATTGGTGTTCATCTCACCGTTCGGCCAGACCGGACCGCGGGCTGACGACCCCGCGACCGACCTGACTTTATGTTTCGCCAGCGGCATCTCCCGATTGCTCACCGGACAGGTGGACGATCTCGACGAAGCGCCGATCCGCCCGGTTGGCGAACAATCCGCATTCATCGGCGGGGTCGCCGCGGCTTGTGCCGGCATGCACGCGGCCATGGCGGCAACGCCGGGCGCGACGGTCGACGTCTCGATCCAGGAGGCGTTAGCCACACTGGCGATGACCGAACTGGCGCGTGCCGGCCTCACCGGCAAAAGCTGGTCACGCAAGCGCCTGGCCGACGGCAACGGCGCCACGGTCTGCATCCTGCCGGCGCGCGACGGTTACGTGGCGATCTCGCCGCGCGAAAGCCATCAATGGGCCGCGTGGCTGCATGTGATGGGATCGCCTGACTGGGGCAAGGACCCGCGCTTCGTCCACAAGCACGATCGGGTCGCCAATTGGGATGCACTCCATGCGTTGATGTCGGCGTGGAGCAAACAGCACGACAAGCAGTGGATCGCGGACGCAGCGCAGCACGCGCACGTGCCGAGCTTCCCGCTGCGCGAGCCGGCGGAACTGCTCGTTTCGCCGCAGCTTGAACACCGGCGCTTCTATCGCGCGATGCAAATCGCCGGTCGTGACGTCACGGCGCCCGGACCTCCGTTCGGGCTGACACTAACGGAGCTCGCACGGCGGCCGCGCGCCGCGGGTTCGTTGCCGCTGTCCGGCGTGCGCGTGCTCGACTTCAGTTGGGTGATCGCCGGTCCGACAACCACGCGTTATCTCGCCGCCATGGGTGCGGAGGTGATCAAGGTCGAGGCGCCCGGCCGCGGCGATCCCGGCCGCGCTTCCGAATTGCATACGGTGCTGGGGCAGGCGAAACGCGGCATCGTGCTGGACCTCAAGCGGCCGGAGGCGGTTGCGGTGGCGCGCGCTCTGGCGGCGAAATCCGATGTGCTGATCGAGAACTTCGCGACCGGCGTGATGGACCGGCTCGGCCTGGGTGCCGCGGCGTTGCAGGCCGTCAACCCCGCATTGGTGTTCGTTTCGGCATCGGGCTTGGGGCGAACCGGGCCGGAATCGCGCGGCGTTGCCTACGGCACCTTGTTGCAATGTTACGCCGGGTTCGCCGGATTGAACCGCCATCCGGATGTGCCGCCTCGCGTGGGATTCGCGTGGCTGGACCCGATGTGCGGGCTGATGCTGGCGTTCGTTTCGGCGGCCGCGCTGTGGCAGCGCCAGCATGGCGGGGCGGTGGCGCGCGTTGATTTCTCGATGATCGAGGCGATGCTGTGGACGATGGCGAAGCCGCTACTGGCGACGCAACTAACGGGGCCGCCAAAGCCGGTCGGCAACGGGTCCAGCCGGTACGCGCCGCACGGGGTTTATCGTTGCGCCGGTGACGATGCGTGGATCGCCGTCGCGGTCACGTGCGATGAGGAATGGTGGGCGCTATGCGGAGCGGTGCCCGGGTTGGCAATGCTGGCGGGTTGTGGGTTGCGGGAACGCGTGCAGCAAAGCGCCGCGATCGATGACGCGCTTGCGGCGTGGTTGCACTCGCAATCTTCGGCGGACGCTGCGGTAACCTTGGTGCGTGCCGGTGTTCCGGCAGCGGCACTCGCAAGATCGCGCGATCTTGTCGAAAGCGCTCACCTGCGTGCGCGCGGGTTCTGGGAGCAGTGGGGTAGCGGCGTGCTCCCGGGGTTGCCGTGGCGGGCCAGCTTGGCCGTCAATCCGGCGCCGCACCGGAACTTGGGGCGGATACCGATCGCGTGCTGATGGACGTGCTCGGGATGTCCGCCGAGGAGGTGGATGCGCTTCGCCGGTGCGGTGCGCTGGGATGGCACGGGATGTCGGCACCGGCGTCGCGTCCCACCGTCATGGCCGGGCTTGACCCGGCCATCTATCGCCGCACCGATGACACCTGACATTGCGCCGGTGCCACGACAGATGGCCGGGTCAAGCCCGGCCATGACGGTGGGAGTGAGGCGTTCGTCAGCGCAAGTTTCTAATTAGAACTCCCCGCTTCGATACGCCTCGTCCAACCGTGCGGCATCTTCCGCCGACGGTTCGTCCCACGCCTCGCCTCGCCGCCGTAATCCGCCAGTGAACTCCGGGGGCCGCTTCTCGTTGAACGCGCGGCGGCCTTCCTCGCCATCCGTCGTCACCTGAATCAGCAGGTTGTTGATCAGATTTTGCACATGCCACGCCTGGTCGGTCGGCAGATCGCCAAAGCGCACCACGAACTCTTTCATCATGCGCACCGCGACCGGCGGCAGCTTGACGATGTGGCGGGCCATTCGCTCCGCCCGCTCCATCAACTGGGCATGCGGCACCACTTCGTTGATCAGCCCGATCCGCAGCGCCTCCGCCGCATCGAACGGCTCGTCCGTCAGCAGCATCTTCATCGCATCGATATAGCGCAACTGCTTCACCAGCAGGCTGGCGCCCGGCCCGTGTCCCAGCCAGCCCTGCGAAATGAGGGAAAATTTGAATTGTGCGTGTTCCGCGCTGGCAATGCGGATGTCGCATGACGACAGCAGGATGTAGAGTCCGGCGCCCGCCGCCCAGCCGTTCACCGCCGCGATTACCGGCTTCCACACCCGGGGATAATGGTCGCCAAACCGCCCATCCACGCCGGTCTTCTGCCCGTGCACCGTGCCCGCCAGCGGCCAGAAGATGCGCTGCGTGCGCAGATACTCGCGCTCCTCCTCTGTGATGTTCTCGCGCGGCGCCAGGTTATGTCCGCCGCAGAAATGCCGGTCGCCAGCGCCGGTCAGAATGGCGCAACGAATGTCGCGATCTTCCCACAGATCGATCCACGCCGCGGAAATCTCGTCCGACGTTGGCTTGTCCAGGATGTTCGCCTTGCCGGGATTGTTCAGCGTGATGTACGCGACCCCGTCGCGCTTGATGTAATCGATGGCCAAAGCCATGCCCTCCCATGGAAAGTGGATTGGTGCGCGCGCCTGGAATAGCCTGTCAATCGGCAGCGCCGAACGCTGCCGCGGGAGGATGCCAGACATGCAAGCAGACTACGTCGTCATCGGCGCTGGCTCGGCCGGCTGCGTACTGGCCAACCGCCTGACCGAAGACCCCGGCAACCGCGTCGTTCTGCTGGAAGCGGGCGGCCGCGATTGGAACCCGCTTATCCATATTCCCGCCGGCTACCTGAAATTGCTCGATCATCCGACGCTGACCTGGGGCTTCAAGGCCGAGCCCGATCCTGGCGTCAACGGCCGCGCAATTCTCTATCCGCGCGGCCGTGTGCTCGGTGGATCGAGTTCGATCAACGGCCTGATCTACGTGCGTGGCCAGCCCGAGGATTTCGACCACTGGGCGCAGCTTGGCAATCGCGGTTGGTCGTGGGACGACGTGCTGCCGTTCTTCCGCAAGGCGGAGAACTGGGAAGGCGGCGAGGCCGATGCGGTGCACGCCAAGGGTGGTCCGCTATCGACTTCGCGCCATGCCGATCGGCCTATGCTGTGTCAGGCCGCGATCGAGGCGGGCAAGCAGCTCGGCCTGGAATACCGAGACGACGTCAACAATCTTCCGCCAAGTGCCGGTAACGGCATCGGCTGGGTGCAGCAGACTCGCAGTGGGCGGCGGCGGGCGAGCACCGCGCGTACCTACCTGCGAGGCGCCAAGCGGCGGCCCAACCTCCAAATCGTCACCCATGCGCTGGTGCATCGCATCCTGTTCGACGGCACTCGCGCCATCGGCGTCGAGTTCTCGCGCAACGGTGCGATCGAACGCGTCGATGCGGCGCGCGAGGTGATCCTGTCCGCCGGTGCGGTCGGCTCGCCGCACGTGTTGCAACTCTCGGGCGTTGGCGATCCGGAACATCTCGGCCGCGTCGGGATCGCAACACTGCATGCGTCGCCGGGCGTCGGCAAGAACCTGCAAGACCATTTCCTCGCCCGCATCTCCTGCCGCGTCACCGGCGCGCCCACGTTCAACGAGAAGTCGCGCGGCCTGAAGCTGATGGGCGAGGTGATGCGTTACGTCATCGCCGGCCAGGGCATGCTGACTTACGCCGCATCGCTGGTCGCCGCATCGGTCAAGGTGCTGGACGAGTTGGCGACACCGGATGTGCAGGCTCTGTTCGCGGCGGGCAGCTACGCGCCGGGCCCGGGCCGGCGGCTGGAGGACAAGCCCGGCATGACCTCCGGCATGTGGCAGATGCGGCCGCTGAGCAGGGGCTATGTCGAGGCGAAATCGAATCGGCCTGGGGAGGCGCCGGCCATCAACCCGCGCTACCTCAGCGAAGAGCGCGACCGGCGTGCCGTGGTCGGCGGCCTTCGCCTGGTGCGCAAGTGGTTCGATGCGCCGGCGCTGGCGAAATACGTCGCGGCGGAAACCCAGCCCGGCAGCGATGTGCAGAGTGACGACGAGTTGTTGGACTATGCGCGGCAGACCGGCTCGACGGTATTCCACGCTACCGGCACCTGCAAGATGGGGTCGGATGCGATGGCCGTGGTCGACGACCGGCTGCGCGTGCGCGGTCTCGAACGGCTGCGGGTGATCGATGCGTCGGTGATGCCGGCGGTGACGTCCACGAACACCAATGCTCCGACGATCATGGTGGCGGAGAAGGGCGCGGCGATGATCCTCGATGATGCGCGGGGTGCCTAATATCCCTCTCCCGCGCTTGCGGGAGGGGCAAGGGGAGGGTGATGCGTGCCGCACGCATCACCCTCACCTAACCTCTCCCGCGAAGCGGGAGAGGGACAGCATCCGGCCTTACCCCAGCGCCCGTCCATGCCGCGCAATGAACTCCGGGAACGCATCCTCCGCCTTCGCCCCCCGCATCACGTGCGTCGTATAATCCTGCTCTTCCGCCCACTGTTCTTCGAGGCTCTTGCCCTTCTGCCGCAGCAACAGCGCCTTCACGCCCATGACAGCACCGCGATGGTTGTTGGCGATCATGCGCGCCAGTTCCATGGTCTTCTCGCGCAGCCGAGCGCGCGGCACCAAATGGTTCAGCAGCCCGATGCGATACGCTTCCTCCGCCTCGACGATGCGCGCGCTGAACAGCAACTCCTTCGCCATCGGCCAGCCCACCTGGTTGGGCAGCGTCCAGGTGCTGTTGATCCGGCCATACGCCGCGGCGAGAAAGCGGAACTTCGTCGCCTCGCAGCCGATGCGCATGTCGAGCGACGACGCCAGCACCGCCGCGCCGCCATACGCCAGCCCGTTCATCATCCCGATGATCGGCTTGGTGCAGGCGCTGATCTCGTAGCTGTTGCGCGGCTTGCGCATCGCTTCGAGTTCCGCCTCGCTGTAGCGCGCATCGTCCGAGCGTTGCTCGTGGATGTCGCCGCCAGCGGAGAACGCCTTCTCGCCGGAACCGGTGACGACGATGCAGCCAATCGCAGCGTCGGCCTCGAACGCCTTGACCGCATCGTGCAACTCGCCCGACAGCTTGCGGCTCATCGCGTTCAACACGTCCGGGCGATTGAGGGTCACGATCCCCACGCCGTCTTCGGTATCGACCAGGATAGTCTCGTAGGCCATCGTCGCCTCCCCTCGTGCTTTGCCGCGCCGAGTGTATTGTCGCGTCAGGCACGTCGGCAATGCCATGTCCAGGAGGAACGTCATGCTCGCGACCCCGGGCTTCCATCACCTGCACCTGAACTCGGTCGACCCGGACGCGGCGATCGACTGGTACACGCGGCAGTTTCCCAGTACCCAACGCGCTGAATGGAACGGCTATCCGGCGCTGCGATCGCCCAACGACGTGCTGATCCTGTTCGACAAGGTCGACGCGCCGCCAACCAGCCAACCGCAAAGCGCGATCTGGCATTTCGGCTGGCACGTCACCGATGCGCGCGCCGCGCTGGCAGCCTTCGGGTCACGACCGGACGTTCCGCTGCTGCCGCTCTACACCACCGATGCGGGTGGCTCGGTGCTGATCAGCAGCGACACCTGGCCGGGCACCGGTGGCGTGCCCGGCCGCACCGCGGCGCAAATCGAGCAAGCGATGCGCGACGGCATCAAGCCCGCCGGCGGCGGTGGCTTCGCCTATATGAGCGGCCCCGACAATGCGCTGGTCGAGATCGCCGGCAACTATCCGGCCGAGCGCTTCAACCACGTGCATCTCTGGCAGGAAGATCCGCTCTGCGCTTTGCTTTGGTATCAGAATCACCTCAACGCGCCGGTGCGCGCGGGTGTCGCTGCGGCGGCGGTGATCGAGGCGAATTGCAGTGTCCCGCGTGGGACGGATCGTTCTTGGCCCGCACTCAATCGCGAGGGCATGTTCCGTGCGCCGCGCGCCGGCATCGAATTCGGCGACGTCGTGCTGACCTGGTATCCCAATCAGGGTGAGCAGCCGCTGGTAAGCCCACGTGGACAGTTGCAGGATCATATCGGATTGAGCGTCGCCGATCTGGATGCCTGGGTGGCGAAGTTGCAAGGCGAGGGCGTTGCATTTCTTGGGCGCCCCTATCGGCTCGGCGATACGCGTGCGGTGATGATCGAAGGTCCCAGCCGGGAAGTGCTTGAACTGGTCGAACTGGGCTGATCCTCCGAGTTACGCCGGAAGGCAGGCGCGACGCTTGCGGCACCGGTGCTAACTGTTTCTGGTAAATTTATCGCTAAGTTCGTAAAGACGCAGAGATCGCAAAGAAAAAGCTTCTGATCCGTGCCGGTGGCCCGTTCGGGGGACATCATGCAACAGATCAGCATCGTCGCTTTCCCCCGGGCAGCGCCAAGGTCCGGTCATCAACAAACCCTTCTTTGCGATCTCTGCGTCTTTGCGAACTTTGCGATAAATTTACCGGAAACAGTTAGCACCTCCCGACCCGACCAATCCGTTAGCCCTCGGACCGTTATCCTCGCGCCGTCCGCCGTTCGCTGGGTTGTACTGCTCCCGTCGATCGTGTGGGGCTCATTGCCGACCGTGCCGCTGCGGAATTGGTGACAAGTCCACGGGTGTTCACGCTGCGTTCCGTATGCCCGCCGGATCGCCCGGTTCCCCAACCGTCCCGACCCTGGCATGATGACCCCCGGCCAAAATCGCCCCGAGTTCGTCCGCCCCATGCTGCACCTCACCAAGCTCGCCGTTGGCGTCCGCGACATAGAACACCTGCGCGAACTGCAGACCGAGCGCGCCGTCCGCAACCCGCCGCTGCGCCACCGCACCCGCAACTTTCCCCGCCGGCGGGACGAGGTGGTGGACGGCGGTTCGATATACTGGGTGATCGCCGGCGCGACGCTGGTGCGTCAGCGTGTGCTGGACGTGATCGAGGACCGCTGGGACGACAACAGCGCCTGCGCGGGGCTGATTTTCGACCCGCACCTGGTTCCCGTTGCCGGCCGTCCGACCAAGCCGTTCCAGGGCTGGCGCTATCTGCGGCCCGAGGATGCGCCGGCGGACCTGGTTGTCGGACCGCCAGCGCGGGGCGAGGCGACCCTGCCACCGGCGCTGCGGCGCGAACTGCGCGCGCTCTGCCTGCTGTAGCATCCGGGTCGCAGAATCCGGATTGCGGAGGCGAAAGGCTCTTGTCCGACTCCGCCCGACAGGGCATAATGATGTCAGTCGATTAGGGTGCTTCCCTCACCCCGACTATGAACCTGTCGCCCCCGCAACGCCTCCTGTCCCCGGAGCACCACTGTGTCCACCAAGCGCACCTCCCTGATCGCCGCGCTCGCGTTCGTTCTGCCGGCCGCCGCATTCGTTGCGGCGCCCGCCTCGGCGGCGACGAGCCACAACATCAACCATCACCCGTCGTCGTCGCACCATGCCTCCGCCCACCACAGTGGAGCGCATCATAGCAATGTCCACCACGCCAGCGCCCATAACGCCTCCCACAAGCCGGTGCACCACACCACCAGCTAACCGGTTGGCAGCGCTGCGCTTCAATCTGGGCCAGGGGACCATGTCTCCTGGCCTTTTTGCTGCCGCCCATCATCGTCGCCGCGCGATGGCAACTCGTTGCAATTGAAACTTATACCAGCCCGCAAAACGATTGACGTACGACAACGGCCGTCCCTAACCGTCATGGCCGGCCCTGACGGTTAGGGCGGTCCGTGCGAAGCGGTCGAGAGTCGAATCGTTCGGCGGGTTGGTATTACCTGTTGCGGACAGAACTGCGGCAATCGTCTGCCAGCGTATAAACGCGGGCCAGGACTGAGTGGAACGGTTCAAGTGACACGACGTTCCCATCCACCTTGGTCACGCCGACATAGCCCTCACAGCTACCGGCGGTGGCGAATGAGCCGTCTGGCAGAGAGACGTGGAACGGCCCAACCCGGACGGAATTATAATATCCGACCAGCACCTTGCACGATCCGCCAAATATCTCCGAAGGCTCCAGCTTCAGATCACACGACGCCGCCTGCTCCAGACTGGCGATCAGCAAGGCCACTACGAAAAAGCTTAGCTTCGTTGGCATCGTTCGTCTCCGTCTGCGTTGGCGGAACGATTAATACCAAGCGTCCTTGAGTTCTGACCTTCGGTCGTTGCCGGCCGCCCCTTCGTCATGGCCGGCCTTGTGCCGGCCATCCACGCCTTTTCGGTGACCTCCGCAGCAAAGGCGTGGATGGCCGGCACAAGGCCGGCCATGACGAGGGGGGCGGTCGGCGTCCTGCCGTAGGTCAGCTTCTGTGACGCTTGGTATAAATACGTTGTGAATTTGGCGATCAGCGACTGAATGTGTCTCTGCCACGACGCCTTGCGCCTTCTCGTCATGGCCGGCCTTGTGCCGGCCATCCACGCCTTGCCTCGGGCACGCAAGCAAAGGCGTGGATGGCCGGCACAGGGCCGGCCATGACGAAAGTGCGGCCGGCCATGACGAGAAGGCGCGTCTTGTCGTCAGGCGTCGTCTTACCGCGCGTTGGCTTCCAGCAACGCCCGCAGTCCGGCGAGCAAGCGCGCCGGCGTCGGCGGGCAGCCGCTGATCGTCAGATCCACCGGAACCGAGGCGCCGGTGCCCCCCAGCACCGCGTAGCTGCCTTTGAAGACCCCGCCGTCAACCGCACAGTCGCCGACGGCGACGACCCATTTCGGTTCGGGCATGGCGTCCCAGGCCGCTTCCAGCGCCTCGCGCAGGTTGCGGGTCAGCGGACCGGTCACCAGCAGCACGTCGGCGTGGCGCGGGCTCTCGACAAAGCGCAGGCCGAACCGTTCCAGGTCGTAAAACACATTGCGCAACGCGCGCAGTTCCAGTTCGCAGCCGTTGCAGCTTCCGGTGTTGACGTGACGGATCGCAAGGCTGCGGCCCAGCCGGGTCTGCGAGGCGGCCTCCAGCCGCGCCGCCAGCGATGCGGTGGTTGCCGCGTCCACCGGACCGGCGGGCTCGGCCGGGCCGGGCCGTCGCCAGGGCCTGATCATAGGTCCAACCCCGCGCAGGGCAGGCCACATGACAGGCGGATCATGTCGACGTCCTCCACCGGACCGCCGGCGATGGCCGCTTCTGCCAGCGGCCAGAGTGTCCAGCCGGCGTCACAGGGAAAGGCGGCGGCGATCTGGCCGTGATCCAGACGCAGCCAATGCCACACGGCGCCGCGCAGCGACTCGGCGCCTCCGATGCCCTCGCCGCTCTCGGCCGGTAGGACGATCGAAGTCGGTCCTTCCGGCAACTCGTCGAGCAATACAGGCAGCATGTTCAGGCTGTCGGCGATGTCAGCCAGCCGGACCCGGCAGCGCGCCGCCGCATCGCCCGCATGCTCTGCCGCCACCGCATGGCCGAGCCCGCCATAGCCGGGATAGAGCCTGCGCGTGTCGAACGTGCCGCCCGCGGCACGGCCCACCACGCCGCCGGATTTGCCGCGGCGATGACACCGACGCCGTCCAGCCGCGCCAGCAGCGGCTGCATGCGCCGGCACAACCCCGCGTGTTCCGATGCCAATGAGTCCAGAGCAGCAAGGATCGCCCGCGTTCCCTCCGCCGCGATATCGGCTGCCACGCCGCCGGGCACCACCACGTCCATCATCAGACGGTGCCCGAAGGCGGTGTTGGCGGCGCGCAGCAGCACCTCGCGCTGCCGGCCGGCGGCAGCGTGCAGGGCAGCCAGGCCGGCGGCATCCGCCATCTGCCCAATGTCGTCCAGGTGCCCAGCCATGCGTTCCAGTTCCGCCATCACGGTGCGCAGGGCGACAGCCCGTGGTGGGGCGGCGACATCCAGCGCCGCCTCGGTGGCGCGGGCGAAAGCCACCGAGTGTGCGACGGTCCCCTCCGCCGCCAGCCGTGCGACGAACCGTGCCGCCGTCCGCGGCGACTTGCCGCGCATCAGTGCCACCGTGCCTTTGTGCGCGTAGCCCAGCCGGGCCTCGGCCCGCAGCACCTGTTCCCCTCGCGTGGTGAGGCGCAAATGCGCAGGCTCGCCGATCGCAGCGTGGATCGGGCCGAGTGGGATCTGCATTACCCCGGGCTCGTCCAGGCTGGCGAATTCCGGCGGCTCCACGGCACCGCCCGGCAGGCCGGGGCGAGGCGACAGCGGATGGGCGAGCGGCCATCGCCCGTGGTCGAGCCAGGGCCTGTCGTCGCGGCCACCCTCCGCCGTGTGCCCCCACAGATCGCGGATCATGCGCTCGAACAGGATTGCCTCCGGCCGAACGGTAGAAAGGGCGGGGTAGACGCCGGCTTCCACCGCGACCGACGCGACCTGGATTTCTCCCCGGTTGCGGAACAAGCCGTGGACCTGGAGCGTGTCGGCCCAAAGGCCGAGCAAAACGGTGGGATCGTGGGCCAATGCTGCCGCCATGGCGCGCCATTCGGAGCCCGACAGGATGTGGCGCGGCCAAGGACGGCAGGGCTCGGCCGGCGCGGCACGGATGTGTTCGAACGCGGTCATCGCGCGGCCAGCCGGAACCAGGCGAGCAAGGAATCCGGCAGGGCGAATCCGGCGATCAGCAGCAGGGCGAGCGGCAGCCATGCCGGCGACGCCCATGCGGGCGACATCCCGGCCGGCGACTTTCCGGCGGGTGGGCGTTGCGCCGCGGGCAGGCGCAGCAGCACCGACCAGGCCACAGCGGCAAGCCCCGCGCCGAGCGGCAGCAGCAGCCAGGGCAGGCGCGCGGTGGTGGCGAGCAGGATCAGCGCGAGGCTTGGGAACAGGCCGAACGGTGGCAGGCCGGCCAAACCGGCGTAGGCGGCGAGGCGGTCCAGGCCGCCCTGGCGTGCCAGCAGCAGCGCGCATTGGGTCAGGGTGAGCAAGCTGAGCTGGAGCAACCCGGCAAGGTTGCCCGCCTCGGTTCCGAGACCGAAGGCGAACACTGCCGCGCCGCCCTGGGCCAGGCCGACCAGCGCCAGCGTGCGGCGTTGCCCGGCCGGCACGGCAAGGCCCAGCGCGGCGACCAGCAACGCAGCCAAGCCCAGAGTCAGCAGCAAGGGGTCGGCCGGTGCGGCGTCACGCATGCGCAGGATCAGCGCCGCCGCGGCAACGGTGAGCTCCGGGGCCAGCACGGCCAGCACCCCATAGCCCAACATAGCGGAGGCCGTTGCCGGCAGCACTAGCGCCGAAGCGGCGGCGTGTAGGCCGACGACGCCGAACAGCGCCAGCCCGAGACCGGTGCAGCCCAGGCGCAGCCGGCGCCATGCCTCGGCCCGAGCCGGCAGCGTGGCAGCGACGGCGCCGGTCGTGGCGAGGGCCATACCGAGCCAGCTTAGCAGCGGGGCGGTGGCGACGACGGCAAGCGCGGTGCCAGCCAGGATGGCAACGCCGCTGCCCCAAACCGGGCTGGTATCTCGGCGCGCCCAACTCGTGGCCGTGGCGAGGGCGGCGAGCAGTACCGATGACGTGCGCGGCCAGCGCGTCGATCCGCCAGAACGGGCCGTGCGCGTCGAGTTGCCAGGGGAGTGCGAACGCAAGCAGCAGGGCAAGGCTGCAAACGGCGTTGTCGATCCAGGCCGCATGCGGGGCTTGCAGCCGGGTGGTGCGGGCTCGCTCGATCCCCAGCCGCAGCGCACCGAAAGCCAGCGTTGGAAGCCACGGCAGCGCGGCCAGGAGGAGACGCCCATGCGACAGATTTGCGGCGAGGGCGGCCAGCACCAGGCCGTTCTGCATCACCGCGATCCCCAGCGCCTGATGCGAAGGCAGGGAGCGCGAGGCGACCAGCAACAGGCCCAGCAGGATCACGGCGAGCGGCAGACCGGCCCCGGGTGTGACGACGGCCAGCCCCGCCAGGACGGCAGCGGCCGCAAGTACAGATTTGCCACCGCGACCGGGAAGGGAGGCGGAGTGATCGCCCCGCCGCGTCATGGCGGGCGAAGGCCCGCCATCCACGACTTTGGTGCCCGCAACTCCGCAAGTCGTGGATGGCGGGCCTTCGCCCGCCATGACGTGGGGAGCGTGCATCGCCATGACGCGGGGGGCGTGCGCCCCGTCACCGTGGAAACGCCCCAACCACCAAAGTCCGCCCGCCTCGGCCAGCGCGACTGCGGCGACCAAAACCTCCCCCTGGGCCAGGGCAGCGACCGCAACTATCACCGCTTGCGCGGCGCACAGCGTGGTCATGCCGGTGGCGCGCCGCGTGCAGAGCAACGCGAAGCCGAGTGCCACGGCCAGGCCAGTGGCGCCTTGGGCGAGGGCGGTCATGCCGCCGCCGCGCTCGCCAAGGCCAGCAGCGCGGCCAGCAATCCGAGCGCTGCTGCGATCCCCACCACCTGCGGCATGCGGGCCTGTCGCTCCTGGCCGAAGGCGCAGCGCAGCGCCGTCAGGCCAGCCGCCAGCACGCCGACCCGCACGCTCCAGGCGAACAGCCCGACCACCCAGCCCAGCGGCCCCGCACCCGGCTCCGCCATGCCCAACGGCAGGAACAGGGCTCCGATCAGGTCGAACCACACCAGCATCCGCAGAGCGTCGGCGAATTCGATCAGTGCGAGGTCGCCGCCGCTGAATTCGGCGGTCTGGCCGGCCGCCTCGGACCCGGCCAGACCGAGACACGCCAGGCACGCAGCGGCCAGGGCGCCGGCGGCGGGCGGCAAGAGCATTCCCTGATGCTGCTGGCCGATCAGCAGGTCGAGGTTGGTGGTGCCCGCCAGCAGGCCCAGCGCCAGGATGACCAGGAACAATGCGGGCTCCGCCAGGCAGGCAAGCGAGGCGGCGCGGGCGGCCGCCATGCCTGCCGGTGCGGTGCCGGCGTCCAGCGCGGCAAGGGCCAGTGCGACCCGGGCGACGGCGAGCAATCCCGCGAGCACCAGCAAGTCCGCCAGCGGGGCAAAGGCCATGCCGAGGGAAAAGGACGGCACCAGGGCGGCGGCCACCACCATGGTCGCCAGGCAGACCAGTGGCGTGGTGCGGAACAGCGGTGAGGCATTCTCCGCCAGTGCCGGCTGTTTGCGGGCCAGCCGGGCGAGGTCGCGCCAAACCTGCCAGGGGTCCGCTCCGGTCCGGCCGGCCAACCTGGCCTCTATCCAGCGTTGTACACCGATGACGACCGGGGCTGCCGCCAGCATCAGGGCGATGTGCAGGATCTGGGTGAATGTTGCCAGGAGAAAGGTCACGTCGTGCCGGCCCAGGCACACAGTGCCAGCAGCACCGCGGCCAGGATCAACGCCACTGCGGGAGCCGGAAATGCGGCGGCACGGCCCAGCAGGCCGGGATCGTTATCGGATGGCGGCGTCGGCGTGACGCCGCGCAGCCGGGCAAGGTGGCGCACCAGCGGCCAGGTGCGCCACGCGGGTATGGGCGCAAAGCCGGCGCCCGAGGCCTGGGTCAGCGGGTTGCCGAACGGCAGCCATTGCGGCGGCGCCGCGAAACCGTCGTCCCACGCCGGGCCTCTCGCCGTATCGCCCTGCACGCCGGCGCGGCGCCGCAGCCAAAGCACTACGCCGGCAACCAGCAGTAGCAGGCTGGCGAGCGGCAGCGCGGCGTAGCCGGGCGACTCGGCGCCGGAGGCGAGGCCGAGCATGGAGGCGCGCGGTCCAAGCCCGGTCCCGGTCAGCGCGACGACCGGCGAGTTGGCCAGTAGCCGCAGCAGCGGCCCGACAAACACGCCGAGCAAGACGGTAGTGGCGGCGAGCGCCAGCAGGGTCCGGCGGGCCGGGCGGGTTGGTTCGTCGGCGACTGCGGCGCGCGGGGTCCTCGGGCGCCCCAGGCAGGCCACGCCGACCAGGCGCAGCAGGCCGGCCGAAGAAACCGCCGCCGCGAGGCCAAGCACGGCAGCCAGCGCGCACAGCAATAGCTGGAACGGCAGGTTGCCCGCGCGGGGCAGCGCCAGCAGCGCCTGGAACAGCAGCCAGATCGCGGCGAACCCGGCCCCGGGCGGCAGCGCGGACTCGGCGAACAGCCCGGCCAGCAGGCAGGTGGTGGTGACCGGCATGCGGTGCACCAGGCCACCCAGCCGGTCCAGCCGACGCGTTCCGGCACCCTGGTGGATGGCTCCCCCGGCCAGCGCCAGCAGCGTACCGCCGAGCGTCTGCAAGACCGACAGCAGCAGCACGGCTCCAAGCGCCATGGCAGTGACGCCGGGCAGGTCCGCCGCCCGTGCGCTGAGGGCGATACCGAGGCCGATCGCGGTCAGTCCGGTCTGTCGTGTAGTGCCGCCGGCGAGGGCAGTGTCGATGTCCTCCCGGCGCGTTGCGTCCAGGCCTCCGGCCACCACGGCGGCAGCGCCGAGCGCCAGGAACGGCAGGCCCCACCAGAGTGGCGGCGCCGTACCGGCGGGGTCGAACAGCAAGCGGAGCAAGGCGTAGGTCGCCACCGGGACCATCCCGCCGGACAGCAGCGCGGCGGCAAGCGGAGTCTGGGTGGGGCGCTGCGGCGTGCCGCGCCAGGTGTGCCAAGGCAGCAGTCCGGCGAGCGCTCCGGGCCCCACGATGGCCGCCGCCAGCAACGCGGGCGGCGGCACTTCGGAAGCGGCGATCACCGCCGCGGCGGCGAGCAAGGCTATGGCGAGCTGCCCGGCGGCGGCTCGGGTAGGCGTGCCCATCGCCCAAAGGGCGACGCCGGCCAGGGCGAGGCCGGTGCCGCGGCCCAGGCTGTCGGCGGCCAGCACCGCCAGACCAAGACCGGCGAGGCAGACGGGCAGGGGGGCGATGGCGGCAGGTGGCTCCTCGGTGGTCGTCAGCGCGGGTCGCGCGGCCGCGGCGAATGCGCTGATGGCGGCGCCGGCGGCGAATGTAAGAGTGGCGAACAAGGCGGCAAGCGGGTCGAGCGCGAGGCGAAACGGTGCGCCCGGCGGTCCAAGCGGCAGCAGCAGCGAAGCGGGTGCGTCGTTCAGCGAAAGCGCCACCAGGGAGAGCAATGCGGCGAGACCGGCCAGCAGGGCTGTCGCATAGGCAACGGCGTCGCGTGCCAATCGCGGCCATGCGGTGCCAAGCACCCCCAGACCCGCAAGGGCGGCGATGATCGCTGTCAGCAACGTCAGTAGGGGACCGTCCACGGGACGGGAGGCTAGCAGAGGGGTGCGGAGTCGGGGGAGTCCAGGTTCGCAAAGCGCCTGGGCCTGAGCCTCCACGTGCTTTTGGCTCCGCGGGAAAGTGAGGACCCGCGGGGGAATAACTGCTTAAGCTGATCGCGCCGCAATGCTGTGCGTCATGGCCGGGCCTGGCCCGGCCACCCACGACTCTTGCTGCCACCAGCGAAGTCGTGGGTGGCCGGCCTTCGCCGGCCTTGACACGGGGGTGAAAGCGCGCGATCGGGGATCCGACCAGGCGCAAGCGGGCCGCATTGGTGGTGGCCACCGCATCACACCGCTCCAGAGAGACCAGGCCGTATGCCGCATTTGCCGCAACGCTGTTGACGCCGTGTTCACCACTCGGGCAGGAGAATGATCACTTCCGACTCCGAGGGAATTGGCCATGTATCGCATCGCTTTATTGTTCCTGCTATGTTTCACACTGACCCGCGCCAATGCCGCGGAGCCGCCGACGCAGAAGTTCGTCGTCTTCTTCGAAGAATGGTCAGCCAGACTTGACGATTCCGCCCAGGCAGTGATCGATCAGGCGGCCAGCGCCGCGAAGGCACAGCCCAAGGCCATCGTGTATGTCGAAGGTTTCGCCGATCCTACCGGCAGCGGTAAGGCCAACGCGCTGTTAACCGATCTCCGCGCGCAGATAGTGATGGACCGGTTGCAGGCCGACGGCGTGCCGCTGTCGCGCCTCCAGGCGCGCGGTCACGGCTCGGTCAAGTTCGCTCTGTCGTCGCAAGAAAGCCGCCGCGTCGAGATCAGCCTCGGCGGCCACTAAATCGTGCTGCAATCCCTGCTCCAGCCTTCGTCGACTCTCGACCCGCATGAGGTGCTGCGCCGGGTCTTCGGCTTCCCCGGCTTCCGCGGCGCGCAGGAACCCGTGATCCAGCATGTTCTGGCTGGAGGTGACGCGCTGGTGCTGATGCCGACCGGTGGCGGCAAGAGCCTGTGTTACCAAGTGCCCGCGCTATGCCGTCCCGGCACCGCCGTGATCGTTTCGCCGCTGATCGCGCTGATGGACGACCAGGTGGCGGCGCTGCGCCAGGTCGGTATCGCCGCCGGCGCGCTGCACTCCGACCTCGATCCCGCCGAGGCGCGCAGCGTCACGCGCGACCTGATCGAGCAACAACTTGATCTGCTTTATGTCTCGCCGGAGCGGCTGTTGGGCAACGGCACGCTCGATCGGTTGTCGCGCCTGCAAATCGCCTTGCTCGCCATCGACGAGGCGCACTGCGTCTCGCAATGGGGCCATGAGTTCCGCCCGGAATATCGCGAACTCGCGTGCCTGCCCGACAACTTTCCCGGTGTGCCGCGTATCGCACTGACCGCGACGGCCGATCCGCGCACGCGGCGCGACATCATGACCGCGCTGCGCATGGACGACGCGGCGGTATTCCTCTCCAGTTTCCATCGTCCGAACCTGCATCTCGCCGCGGCGGCGAAAGTCGGCGAGACGGCGCAACTGCTGGAGTTCCTAACCCGCCACAACGGCGAATGCGGCATCGTATATTGCGGCTCGCGCGCCAAGACCGAGCGGGTCGCGGCGAAGCTGGTAGAGAAGGGCTTTCCTGCGGTCGCCTTCCACGCCGGTCTGGAACCCGAACACAAGCGTGCCGCGGCGGCGCGCTTCCGGTCCGGCGAACCGGTGATCGTCGTCGCAACGATCGCCTTCGGCATGGGCGTCGATCGGCCGGATGTTCGCTTTGTCGTGCACCTGGATATGCCCGACAGCCCGGAGGCCTGGTACCAGCAGATCGGCCGCGCCGGCCGCGACGGCGACCCGGCGGAAACGCTGCTGCTGTTCGGCGGCCAGGACGTCGCGCAGGCCCGCCACTGGCTGGCCCAGTCCGCGGCGCCGGACGCGCAGAAACGCGTGATGCGCACGAAACTGGAAGAGATCGTCGCGCTGACCGAAGCGGTGACCTGCCGCACCCGCGCCTTGCTCGCCTGCTTCGGCGAAGAGTTCGAAGGCGAGTGCGGCCATTGCGACAATTGCGATGCCCCGCCGATCACGCTGGACGCAACGGTCGAAGCGCAGAAAGTCCTGTCGGCGGTCTATCGCACGGACCAGATCTTCGGCGCCTTGCACATCATCGCCGTGTTGCGTGGCGAGGCGACCGAAGCGGTGTTGCGCCACCGGCACGACCAGCTTCCGACCTTCGGCGTCGGCGCCGACCATGCCGCCCCGTTCTGGCGCGGCCTGATCCGTCAGTTGATCGCGTTGGGCGCGTTAGACGTGGACACCGCCGGACATGGCGGGCTGTTCCTGGTGCAGGACAAGGCGCGCCCGTTCCTGCGTGGCGAGACGCGCGTCATGTTGCGACAGGACGCGCCGCGCCGCCCGCGCGACGTGGAGCGGCCGGAGCGTCGGCGCAGCCCATCCTCCACTGCCGCGCTCGCCGCCGCGCTTGCCGAGCCGGCGGCGCTCAGTCTGTTCGAAGCGCTGCGTGCCTGGCGCGCCACCGAGGCGAAAGCCCAATCCGTCCCGCCCTACGTGATCTTTCACGACACCACGCTGCGCGAGGTCGCCGCGGTGCGACCGGCAAATCTCGACGAACTGGGCGAGATCAAAGGCGTCGGCGCCTCCAAGTTGCAACGCTACGGCACCGCGGTCTTGGAAGTCGTCGGCGGGTTTGGGTGAGGCGCAGGAGCATACCGCGCCACCCTGATCTCGCGTTCTAACTCGTTGGGCGCGAAGTGATCGCCTCCGCGTCATGCCGACGAAGGTCGGCATCCACGACTTAGGCGACGCGCGGCAATGAACGAATCGATTGGTCGCACGCCGATCCGTTCCCTCGTCACGGCCGGCCATGACAGGGCGCGGCCCATGCGGCAACTGACGCGGCAATTGTTTGGGGGCGCCGTCCTGTCGTGCGCGTCGCAAACGCGCGCTCATTCTGGAAAGCCGATAGCGCTGCGCGGGTGATGCCGAGGACGCGCGCGGCCTCCGTCACGGATAGCTTCAGCGGTTCGGTGCTCTCGGTCTTCACGAACCCGCCGGGATGGGCCGGGTGCTTTATTCGAATGCGGTGAACTGCCTGGTTGGCGCCGGAGCTCACGTTTGCCGCCGAGGCGATAAGTCGGCGGCTTGAAACGGCGCGAAGTTGATTTCCAGCCTCGTTCCCGTCGTCTTGGCAAACCGCGCGAGGGTACGGGTCGAGGGCAGCACCTTCCCGCCTTCCCAACGCGCCACCACCTCCTGCTTGGTGCCCATCCGCTCAGCAAGCTGTGCCTGTGTCAGACCGGCATTGGCGCGGGCGCGGATGAGCGCGGCGGCAAGTGCGAACTCACCTTCGAGGGCGTCATATTCCGCGCGGTACGCCGGGTCTTTCATCCAACCGATATGCAGGTCGCGTATGCGGCTCATGGTAGCATCTCCTTGGCTCGGCCTAGCGCCAGATCGATCTCCCGGCTTGGCGTTTTTTGGGTCTTCTTTACAAACACCCGGACAATAACGACCCGCCTGCCGCTGGAGGCGACGTACAGCGCCCTCGAAATCCCGTCCCTTCCTCTCATCCGCATTTCCCAGAGCGCGCCGCGCAGGTGCTTAACATGCGGCTCGCGCATCCGCTCAAGCCCAAACTCTTCAATCATGAAGGAGATCCGAGTGAGCTGGGCCCTCATGTCCGTAGGTAGGGCGTCGACTTCTAAGTCCACGAGGGCATTTTGGCAAGTCCTGGTGTGGCAGGGAGGTCGCAGCCCCCTCGGAGGTCATCGTGCGATCCGACGGTGGGGCATTTCCGACCCGGACGTTTGCCGCTCCGCCTCTCCCGGGCGTAGCCTGCGTTCGGATAACGACCGGGGGAAGCAGCCGACATGCAAATCAACGCCGCCGTGTTTCGCCAGGTGCACGAGCCACTGACCGTCGAAACCGTGGACATCGACAAGCCATGGGGCCGCGAGGTGCTGGTGCGCACGATCGCCACCGGTGTCTGCCACAGCGATCTGCACGTCGTGGACGGCAACGGCCGGTTCCCGCTCGATCGCCCCTTCGTGCTCGGCCATGAAGGCGCCGGCATCGTCGAGGCGGTCGGCGCCGACGTCACCACCATGCGCCCCGGCGACCACGTCGTGGCGTGCCTCTCCGGCTTCTGCGGCCTGTGTCCGCAATGCCTCAGCGGCCACCCCAATGTCTGCACCGGCGGCATCGTGGCGCGCGCGGAGGATGCGACGCCGCGCGTGTCGCAGGGAGGAAATCCGTTCCGCACCTTCGCCGCCATCGGCAGCTTCGCGGAGAAAATGCTGCTGCACGAGAATTCACTGGTGCGGATCGACGACGACCTGCCCTTGGATCGCGCCGCACTGGTGGGCTGCGGCGTGCTCACCGGCGTCGGAGCGGCGCTGCGCAGCGCGGGGTTGCAAGCCGGTCAGACCGTTGCGGTGTTCGGCTGCGGCGGCGTCGGGCTGTCGATCGTGCAGGGCGCCCGCATCGGCGGCGCGAGGCAGATCATCGCGGTGGACCAGTTCGATTCAAAATTAGAAATGGCCAAGGCGGTCGGCGCCACGCACACCGTGAACAGCACGCAGGACGACGCGGTGAAGGCGGTGCGATCGCTGACCCGTGGCCTCGGCGTCGATCATGCGTTCGAGGCGGTCGGCATCGCCGCGCTGTGCCGCCAGGCGATCGAAGAGCCTCGCTGTGCGCGGCACCGCCACCATCGTCGGCGTGCTGCCGCCGGACGCGACGATCGAGTTCCCCTGGATGGCAATTCGCCCGGAATGCAAGGTGCAGACGTCGCGCATGGGTTCGAACCAATTCCGCACCGACATTCCGAACTACCTGGAGTTCTATCGCCAAGGCCGGCTGGACCTGGACTCGATGATCAGCCGACGCGGCCGCTTGGACGACGTGAACGAAGCGTTCCGCGCCATGAAAGCCGGCGAAGTCGCACGCACGGTGCTGATGTTCGAGTAGTGAGGGTAGTGATGTAGCAGCGTATCCTCCCCCTCCCTCAAGGGGGGAGCAGTTTGATACAATTGGGGGACACCACATGCTGACCGTCACGCAAGACCTGGTGCTGCCGACCGCGATCACCGGCTCCTATCCACGCCCCTTGTGGTTCGATGCCAGCCTGAACGGCCGCTCCTTCAAATCCGCGCTCAGCGAATCGCTGTTTCGCGAACAATACCTCGACGCCGTCGCGGCCATCATCAACGCCCAGGAAGCCGCTGGCCTCGACATCGTCACCGACGGCGACAGCCGCTTCGACCTCGCCGTCGGCGGCAAATCCTGGTTCTTCTACCCGATCGAGCGCCTGGGCGGCATCAGCGGCCATCGCAGCACGTCGCGCGGCTGGATGGGACGGCATGACCTGCGGCCGGGCAAAATCCTGTGGGAGGTGCAGGAGGCTTACCAACCCAGCATCGTCACCGGCAAGCTGACACGCGGAGCATGGGAATACGCCGCGCTGTGGCAAGTGGCGCAGCGCCTCACCGACAAGCCCGTAAAATTCGGCGCGATCTGTGCGCCCGCGCTGGCCAGCATGCTGTGGAACGAGTTCTACACCGACGACAAGGCGATGATCCTCGACCTGTGCGACATCATGAACGCCGAGCTGCGCGAGCTGGCCGCCGCCGGCTGTCCGCTGATCCAGGTGGAGGAGCCGCCGCACCACGGCCGCTCGCTGCGTCCCGACTGCACCGAGGCCGACCTCGAATTCCTCACCGAGGCGTTCAACCGGCAACTCGTCGGCGTCGATGCGGAGATCTGGGTGCACACCTGCTGGGGCAATCCAAACCAGCAGCGCGTCTATTGGGAGGTGCCGAGTTACGAACGCGCGATGCCGCATCTGCTGCAACTCACCGCGGACGTCATCACCTTCGAATGTGCCAGCAGCGACGGGCGTGATCTGCACCTGTTCGGCAAGTACAAGACCGACAAGAAGATCGGCATCGGCGTAGTGAATCACTGCAACACCGTGGTGGAACCGCCGGAATACGTCGCCGGCCTGATCCGCCGCGCGCTTGAATTCGTTCCGCCGGAGCGGCTGGTGATCACCACCGATTGCGGCTTTGGACGAGAGGGTTTGAGCAGACGGATTGCGTATTATAAGTGTGTTTCGATGGTGGAAGGGACGAATATCGTACGCCGCGAACTGGGGCTGCCGGAGGTGAGGGTGCGCGCGGCTGATGCAAAGCTGTATTTTGCAGATTCGGGACACTGAGCAGGGCGATCGGATTGCGGCGAAATACAACAACTCGTCGAGGACTGGGGGACAGTGCAGCAAGCAAGGGTTTAACACAGATTTCACCGAGAAGAAGCTTAAGCCACGGATTCACGCAGAGAAGGGCCGCCAAACACAGGCACCATCCTGCGTGCGTTCTCGGAATGCATTTAACATTCTCTGTGGAAATCCGTGGCTTAAGCTTCTTCTCGGTGAAATCTGTGTTAAACCCTTGCTTGATTTCTCTGCTGCCCGGTTCCGGACGCACGAGCGGAGTATCATCAAGCCAGTCCCAGCGCGGTTCAATTGCGATTGCCCTGCACTTTACCCGCGCAAGGACATCTCTTCGGCGATCGGCGTCTGATACCAGACCGGCTTAGCATTGACGCTCCGACGGCAGCCCCATCGTCATGCCGACGGAGGTCGGCATCCACGACGGTCTGCTGCGGCACGCTGCGAAGTCGTGGATGCCGACCTCCGTCGGCATGACGATGGGGCTGCCGTCGGAGCGTCGATGTTTAAGCGGGCTGGTATGAGCGCGCGCCTCGTCCGCCACCGGGCATCCGACCAAGCCGAATCGACGGCCTCGGCGTCGATAAACCGACCCGTCTGTGGCGATACCTCACGAAAGCCTGCAGCTCGCCACCCGCCGAACGTCTCCCAATTGATCGCGGCGGAGGTTGTCCGCCCGCCCCAGCCGCCGTATCTCTCCCCGCCATGCGCACCCAAATCCCTCTCCTGATCTGCCTGTCCACGATCCTCGCCGTTCCCGCGGTGGCCCAGACGCCCAAGCCGGCGCACCCGCCGGCCGCGGCCTCCAACGCGCCTAAGGAGATCGCCAAATTCGACGACTGGACCGCCGCCACGCATGAGGAAGGCGGCCAGACCGTCTGCTACGCCCTTACGCGCGTGCAGAGTTCCACCCCCAGCCTGCCCGGCCGCGGCGACGTCGTCCTCACCGTCACCGAGCGCACCACCGTGCGCGACACCGTCGCGATCGAGGCCGGCTTCGACTACCCCAAGGACGCCGCCGTGACAGTCCAGGTCAATCAGATCGGGTCGGATTTCTTCACTCGGGATCGCGACGCCTACGCGCGTGATGGCAAGGCGGCTGTGGCGGCATTCCAAAAGGGCGAGCGCGCGATCACCCGGTCACCCGGCCCGAAGGGGCAGCAGATAACTGACACGTTCAGCCTGAAGGGGTTCTCCGCAGCCTACGCGGCGATCGTCAAGGCATGCCCGCCACCGAAAGGCTGATGGTGGGAGCTGTGGGCCCCTCGCCAGTGGCGCTTACCCGCAGCGCAGGAGATGGCGCGCTCACCGAAGCCGAGCGCGTCCGCGTCCTTGCCAAGTCCGCGCTGTTCGATCCCCCGCCCATCGCGCTGCCCGATGGACGCCGCGACCTCGTCGGCCTGTCGCGCGCCGAACTCGCCGCGGAACTGGCCGCGATCGGCGAGGCGCCGTTCCGCACCAAGCAACTCTGGCACTGGATCTATCACCAGGGCGTGACCGACTTTGCCCGCATGAGCTCGATAGCCCGCCCGCTGCAGACCAAGCTGGCGGAACGCTTCGTCATCGCCCGCCCGGACACCGTGACCGCGCAAACCAGCGAGGACGACACGCGAAAGTTCCTGTTCCGCTTTCGCGACGGACAGGAGGCGGAGACCGTCTACATCCCCGATCCGGAGGAGGATCGCGGCGCCGTCTGCCTGTCTTCGCAGGTCGGCTGCACGCTGTCCTGCCGCTTCTGCCACACCGGCACGCAGACCCTGGTGCGCAACCTCGGCGCCCCCGAAATCGTCGGCCAGTTCATGGCCGCCCGCGACGCCTATGGCGAGTGGCCCAGCCCCAAAGGCGAAACGCCCCGATTGCTCTCCACCATCGTGCTGATGGGCATGGGCAAGCCGCTCTACAACTACGCCAACGTCGCCAAGGCGATGACCATCGTGATGGACGGCGAGGGTATCGGCCTCTCGCGCCGCCGCATCACCCTGTCCACGTCGGGCGTGGTGCCGATGATGGATCGCGCGGGTGCCGAACTCGGCGTCAACCTGGCGGTTTCGCTACATGCGGTGCGCGACGACCTGCGCGACGAACTGGTGCCGCTGAACCGCAAGTATCCAATCGCCGAGCTGATCGCCGCCTGCCGCCGCTATCCCGGCGCCTCCAACGCCCGGCGCATCACCTTCGAATACGTCATGCTGCGGGGGATCAACGACACCGAGGCCGACGCGCGCGAACTGGTGCGCCTGATCGCCGGCTTGCCGGCCAAGGTGAACCTGATCCCGTTCAACCCCTGGCCCGGCAGCGCCTACCAGACCAGCACGCACGCCGCGATCGAGCGCTTCGCACGCATCCTCAACGACGCCGGCTTCGCCGCGCCGGTGCGCTCGCCGCGTGGCCGCGACATCCTCGCCGCCTGCGGCCAGTTGCGCACCGAAAGCCGCAAGGCGCGCCCCGCCGCCTGAACCGCCCAGTGGGTTCGATGGCGCCACTACGGATGACTTCTCGACCGCTTGGCACGGACCGCCCCAATCGCGTCATGGCCGGGCCGAAGTTCGTGGGCGCGTGACCCGGGGATCACCTGGCAATCTAATCAGCACGGCGCCGCGATTGATGGCCGCTCTCCGCTGCCCCATATGTGCTATGCCGCTACGGGTGCGGAGGCCGCGATGAGTGAAACCCAGATCGACTGGTCAGATTGCCCCGACGTGGAGCAAGTGCCAGGCCGTGTGTCCGGCCAGTGGGTGGTCAAGGACACACGCATCCTGGCCCAAGGCATCATCGACAACGCCGAAGACTTCACGCCCTAGGAGATCGCCACGGAGATCTATGAGGGTCTAGGGGTGGAACGCGCCCGGCGCATCGTTGAATACGCCCGGAAGCATGCCCCGCACCCGCATCCTGCTTGACCAGAACACCCCTATCGGGCTGCGCCGTCTCCCTTCCGCTTGTGAAGTCATCACCGCGGCCAGCATGGGGTGGGAGGCCGTGGAGAACGGCGACCTGATCCAAGCCGCGGAGCACGCGGGATTCGCCGTTCTCATCATCTGCGACCGGAATATCCGATACCAGCAGAATTCGGGCGAGCGACTGATAGCGCTAATCGAGCTGACGACGAACCACTGGGCAGACATTCGCGCGAACTCTGCCGGGTTGCGTGCGGCGATCGAGGCGGCGACGCCCGGCAGCTACGCCACCGTGACAATCCCTCGCTCTGCGCTGCGCCGCAGGCCATTTCCACGCACCGAATGCTAGTGTTGAGATTCCTGAAGCGGGACGCAGGGCACGTAGCATCAGGGTCACTGCTCCAGCCCCGGTCCCAACGGCGTCTGCGCTCCTTGCCGCTGGCGATCCCTACGCCACCGCGTGGGTACGCCGCACCGACCGCCGCCGCCGCACCGGACCCAGCACAAATACCGCCAACAGCACCACGATGAAATTCGTCGCCGCCGCCACCAGGAACACGGTCTGCCAGTTGCCGGTATTGCCCTTCAGCACGTTGGCCAGCGGCACCAGCCAGGCTGCGGTGCCCTTCGCCGTGTAGAGCAGCATTGCATTGGTGGTGGCGTATTGCGGCCCGAACAGGTCGGTGCAGGTGGACGGGAACAGACTGAAAATCTCGCCCCAGGTGAAGAAGATCAGCCCGGCGCAGATCACGAACGTCCACGGCCCATGCCCGAGATAGCCCAGCGACAGATACGCGCCGCCGCCCAGCGTAAACGCGATCGCCATTGTGGCTTCACGTCCGATATGGTCGGACACCCAGCCGAAGAACGGCCGCGCTCCGCCGTTCATCACATTGTCCACGACCAGCGCCACCGAAAGCGCGCTGCCGCCGAACAGCAGCACCCCGGTGGACAGCCCGAAATCCTTGGCGATCGGAGCGATCTGTGCGGTCGCCATCAAGCCGCTGGCGGACACCAGGACGAACATCACGTACAGCAACCAGAACACCGGCGCGCGCAGCACCTCGGCCGGCGTCGCGCTGGTGGCGGATTGCGGCACCTTGGGCGGTGCGGTCTTCGGCATCTCGCCCGGCATCGGCGCGCGCATGATCGGCGCAACCAGCAACAGGATGGCGCCCTGGCCCAGCCCGAACCAGAAGAACGCGCTGGCATAGCCGGAGTTCTCGATCAGCAAGCGGATCGGGATGACCGTCAGCGCCGCGCCGGCCCCGAAACCGCCCGCCGTGATGCCGACCGCGAGGCCGCGCCGATCCGGGAACCACTTCACCGCGTTGCCGACGCAGGTCGCATAGATCGCGCCCGCGCCGACGCCCGACAGCGCCGCGCCGATATACAGCGCGGTCAGCGAACCGGCGTAGGCGTCGATCACCCAGGCGGCCGCCACCAGCACCGCACCGAAGCCGACCATGATCGGCGGTCCGCGCCGCGGGCCGAGCGCATCGACGATCCAGCCCTCCACCGGAGTCAGCCAGGTCTCGGTCGCGATAAAGATGGAGAACGCCACCTGGATGCCGCCGAGGCTCCAGCCGTTTGCCTGGTGCATGGGGTTGACGAACAGGGTCCACGCATATTGCAGGTTGGCGATCAGGATCATGCAGACCAGGCCGAGCCAAAGCTGCGACCAACGGTCGGCTTTCAACATCTTGGGGTCGGAAACCACGGCGTAGCCTCCCGGGGGAGTTTATTGTTGTCGTGATACTGTCATGACCGGCTGCGAACGAAAAGTGCATCTTTTCTAAAATCCTCTCCAGCCCTTGGCGGGAGAGGGTGGGGTGATGCGAGCAGCACGCGTCACCCTCACCTGGCCTCTCCCACGCCGTGGGAGAGTAAACTTAGGCCGGAGCGAACACCCCCTCCTGCACCGGCTCGGGCGCCGGAGCAGGCGCGGCAGCCGGCGCCGTGAACGACGTGTCGCGTTGCAGCACCGGCAGCACCTTGTCGGCGAACAGTCGCATGCCCAGTTCGGCCTCTTCGTGCGGCATGCCGCCGAATGAGAACTCCGTGATCAGGTGGTCCAGTCCGCTCAGCTTGTGCAACTCGCGGATCTTCTGGATGCAGTCGTCCGGCGTGCCCACCACCTGGATGCTGACATAGAACTCGGTCGCCTTGGCCTGCCGCGACGGCTCCTTCATCTTGGCATAGGTCTGGCCGATCTTCTCGTATGATTCGTAACCTTTGACGTTGGTCAAATGGCCGTCGGAGAAATGGTAGTGGTTGTCGATCGACTCCCACTTCTTCCCCAGCCATTGCATGGCGCGCTCCTGCGCCTCGCCACGCGATTCAGCGCAGGACACGTTGGTCAGGATCATCGGCGGGCGCGGTGAAAACCCTTCCGCCGCAGCGACCGAACGATAGCGGAGGATGTCGGCGGCTGCCTTCGGCCACTCGTTCTGCATGATCACCAGCATGGAAAAGCCGAGCTTCGCCATGACATCGACCGAGTCCGCGCTGACCGCCGTGCCGTAGAACCGCTGCTCGGGATGCGAGATCGGCCGCGGCCGGATCGAGGTGCGTGGGATCTGGTAATATTCGCCGTGGAACTCGAAGCTTTCCTGCGCCAGCGCTTGCTTGATGATCTGCGCCGCCTCGATGAACCGAGGCCGAGCCTCGCCCATCGGGATGCGAAACCCCTCGTATTCCACACTGGCCGCGCCGCGCCCGAAGCCGAACAGGCAGCGTCCGCCGCACATGACATCGAGCAATGCGATCTGTTCGGCGACCCGGATCGGATCGTGCCACGGCAGCACGATGACCGCGGTGCCGAGCTGGATGCGTTTGGTCCGGCCGGCGTAGTACGCCAGCAATTGCAGCGGCGCCGGCGACATGGCGTAGCCGGTGAAGTGGTGTTCCAGCGCGAACAGCGAGTCGAACCCGAGCGGCTCGACCAGGTCGCCCATCGCCATATGCTCGTGCACCACCGACGCGTCAGGCCGGCCCGGCTGGCACAGCATGTTCAGCGCCATTCCGACTTTCATGGCTGCGTTCCTCCTACCTAGCCAACTAACCTCTCCCGCGGGAGCGGGAGAGGTCAATGGTGCGAAGCACCGAGGGTGAGGGTGATCGGGTCGGCACGTAGCAGGTAGAGTGTGCCGACCCGATCACCCTCACCCTCGCCGCTTCGCGTCTCGACCTCTCCCGCTCTCGCGGGAGAGGTGTTATATAAGGGTCGTCCCGCATTAGGAACGCCAACCCCACACAGCAACTCCGTCACCCTCCATGCCCCGCCAAAATCGTATTCCACTCGCCGATCGTGTCACCCGGGCCTCGGAGACCGTACTTGCGGCGCAGGGCCAGGTGCGCACCGTCGACATGCTCGTCGGCCTCGGCTGGCTCGACCCCGGAGCAGAGAAGCGCTGGCAGCAAGGCCAACTCGACTGCCTGGAAGATGCGATGCAGACCAATCCGTCGCGCATCGCCGAAGCCATGACGCTGTTCCGTTCCTGGGCCACGCAAAAGGGCGTCCTCGCCAGCGAGGCGCAGTACGTCGCGCGCACCCCGCAACGCGAAACCCTGCGCTTCAGCCGCAGCGGCGACGCAGCAGTCGAAGCGCTCTACCGGACCCATTGGGTTTCCCCCGCCCTACCGGAGAAAAAGCGCGAACGCCTGGCAACGCAGTCGAGCAAGCCGCCGGAACTGGTGGTCGTCCAGCCATTGAACAAAACCTGGAAATGCCACCGGTGTGGCGCCACCGGCGATTTCCTGGTGATGGAAAAACCCGGCCCGGCATGCCTGCGCTGCGTCGGCCTCGACGACCTCGAGTTCCTGCCATCCGGAGACGCCATGCTTACCCGGCGCGCCAAGGCCAGGAGCGCCCGCTCCGCCGTGGTCGTGCGCTTCAGCCGAAGCCGCAAGCGTTACGAACGCCAAGGCCTGCTCGTCGAACCGCAGCCCTTGGCCGACGTGCAACGCGAACTTGAATCGGTAGACCACGAGTGATCCCAGCCCGCGAAATGGTTGACGCACGGACAGTGCCGCCCCGTCCTTCGCTCGGGGCAGGCTCTTCGTCGGCATGACGTCCACGCCGTCGTTCGTGCGTCAATACTAACTCGATCTGGTATAAGACCGCCGTTGTTCGACCGCGCCGATCACTCCTTGACGACGTAGGTGTAGAACGTCACGCGCCCACCCGCGCCGATCTCACGGTACACCCCCTGAAGTTCGGTTCCTAAACCCGGAAACCTGTTCTCCGCCTCCTCGAACATCAACAGATATTCAAGCATCGGCGCTGCCCGCGCATCCAGCCGCTCTCCCGGGACGACGGTCGCGATGCCCGGAGGATAGACCAGCATCAGCGTCGCCGCGATCCGCCCCGCCACTTCGCGAACCGGCAGATAGTCCACCCGGTTCCGCGTCAGCATGCGCGCCGCATCGAGTGGTGTGAGCACGGGAACCGGCAGGTTCTCCGGGCGGAATTGCGCGCGTTGCAGAGTGCTCACCCGCGCGTCCCGGTAGAAGCCGTGCATCTCGCGTGCCAGGTCTCGCAAGCCGACATTCCGATAGCGCTCCGGTCGCCGGCGCACGAAATCCGGGATCACGTCCTGCAATGGCGCGTTCTCGTCGTGCAGCCGCTTGAATGTCACAATCCAGCTCAGCAGAGTGCCCGCCTTGCTGCTTTCCACCCCGGGAGTAAGCAGGAACAGGATGCTGTGCAGGTCGTTCTTCTCGGCGACAATGCGATTTTCCCGCAGGTATTGCGCCAACAACGGCGCGGGAATGCCATGCTCGGTATACTCCCCCGTCCTGCGGTCGAAGCCGGGCATCAGCAATGTGAGCTTGTTGGGATCGGTCATGGCATAGCCGGGCGCCACATGACGGAAGCCGTGCCATGCCTCACCCGGCGACAGCGCCCACAGGGCGGGATCGCTGGCAAGCGCGTCGGTCGGAATGTCTTCCCAGGCGACGCGGCGTACCGGCGCATCGGGCTCCGCGCGCCACATCACCGTATCCGGAACGAACGGATCGGGAAACCAGCGGCGTTCGGCGTCCGGACTCTCTTCGAATTCGCGGCGAATGGCGCGCATCTTCTTGCGCAGCTCGATACCCAGGCGAATGGTATCGTCCCACAGCACCTCGCCGGATCGGCCTTTCATCATCGCCGCGCCGACATCGAGCGAGGCGAAGATCGGATAGAATGGCGACGTGCTGGAGTGCATCAGGAAGCTCTCGTTGAACCGCCTATGTTCCACGCGACGGCTTTGGCCCTTCAAATGATGGTCGCGGACATGGATCTGGGAGGCTTGTGAAAATCCTGCCAATTGCTTGTGGGTCGACTGAGTCGCGATGATGCCTGGCGCGTCGCCGTCCAGCGGCGGCAGGCCCATCGCATAGCGTCCCTTGAAGAGCGGGTGGAACTTCATGAATCCGCCCCACGCCTCATCGAACACGATGTAGTCGCACAGCGGACCGAGTTTCTGTAGTATCAGGTCAGCGTTGTTGATCGTGCCGTCATAGGTGCATTGCTCGATGACTGCTGCACGGAAGGGGCGCGGGCGTTGCCAGTGATCCGACCCAGCCAGCAGAGGATGCGCACGGATCTGTTCCCGGATACGCTCCTCGTCCAGTGCGTCATGGTCGATCGGTCCGATGAGCCCGTAAGCGTTGCGGTCGGTCGGGAGATAGATCGGTATGCCGCCCGCCAGCAGCAGGGCGCCATGGTGGGCTGCCTTGTGATTGTTGCGATCGAACAGCACCAGATCGCCCTCGGCGACCAGCGAGCCCAGCACAATCTTGTTCGATGCCGACGTGCCGTTCAGCACGAAATAGGTACGATCGGCACCGAAGATGCGCGCCGCTTCCTTCTGCGCTTCCAGCGCCGGGCCTTCATGGGTCAGGAGATCGCCAAGTTCGAGGACGGAGTTGTCGATGTCATCGCGAAACACGGCCGGTCCAAGGTGCTCCACAAAGATGCGGCCGATGGGTGAACGGTTGTAGAAGATACCTCCATTGTGTCCGGGACAGGTCCAGAGCTGGTTGCCCTGTTCCGCGTAATCGACCAATGCGCCAAAGAACGGTGTGCGGAGACTCTGGGCATAGTTGCGCAAATGGCTGGCGAGGTTGCGCGCGATAAAATCCGGCGTCTCTTCTGCCAGGAATACGTAACCGTCGACGCTATTGAGGACTTCCACCGGAATGTCCTCCAACCGCTTGCGTCGGACCAGGATCAGCAACGGCACTTCCAGGCCTCGGCGGCGAACCAGGGAGATCAGCGAGGCCGACTTGCCGAACAACCCCTGCTTGCCCCAGTCCACAACAATGCAGCCGATGGCAGCATCCGTCTGCACCGCGAGTTCCGCATCCCCCGGTCGGCGTGCCCGCAGGACGGCAAAGCCGAGCGCCTCGATTTCGACCGCGATCTGCTGCAGCCGCTGGCCTTCCAGGCCTTTTTCGTCGAACGCCGGCGACGAGATGAGGAACTTGAAGCGACGTTCGTATTCCATAGGGGCACTCCAAGGGCGCACCTGAAGATGGTGCCGACCGAATGGATGTATACCACCGTCAGAAAGATGACACACAAGCGGCGTGCCTATTGTCATGTCCCGGGGCAATCGCCCCGAGTTTCGCTGTCATTGCGACCCCGGCGAAGGCCGGGGGAAGCAATCTCCCGCGCAAGTTCGCGCGATCTCTCGGTGGAGATTGCTTCCTCCGGCCTTCGCCGGAGTTGCAATGACGGCAGGACGCTGACTTTTCCGGCGCTTGCCACCACCCCGTCCACCCGTCCAGGATGGCGCCAAAGCACAATGGGAGACACTCTGGGTGATTCTGCTGCAGGTGGTCGTCAGCGGCCTGCTGATGGGTGCGGTGTACGCGCTGTTCTCCTCTGGCCTCACGCTCATCTGGGGCATGATGAACGTGGTGAATTTCGCCCATGGCGACTTCGTCATGCTGGCGATGTATGTCGCCTTCTTCGCCTACACCCTGTTCCACGTCGGCCCCGTGGTATTCATCCCGCTCGCCGCCGTGCTGCTGTTCGCGCTCGGAGTGGCAGTCTATTTCGGCCTTGTGCGCCACATGGCGAAGGGGCCGATGCTGGCGCAGATTCTCGGCACCTTCGGCCTCGCCCTGGTGCTGCGCTACAGCGCGTTCTGGGCCTTCAGCGCCAACTTCGTCTCGCTCCCCGACAACCTGGTCGGGGGCACCTTCGCCATCGCCGGCCTGCGCATCGAAGCCTCCCGCCTGCTGGGAGGCATTCTCGCGCTGATCTTCACCATCGGCATGCACCTCGTGCTGACCCGCACCATGCTCGGCAGCCGCATCCTCGCCGTTGCCGAGGACCGCAACGCAGCCATGCTCATGGGCATCCGTCCCGACCGCATGCAAGCCCTTGCCTGGGGAGTCGGCGCCGCATCCACCGGCGTCGCCGGAGCCCTGATCGCGCTGTTCTTCTACATCTCCCCCACGGTCGGAGAATCGCTCGCCCTGATCGCCTTCGTCGTGGTGTGCCTGGGAGGTTTTGGCTCGGTCCCCGGAGCCCTTCTCGCCGGGCTGTCGATCGGCGTGATCCAAGCGCTCTCCGCCTACCTGATCGGCGCGGTCTATCAGGACGTGGTCGTCTACTCCCTCTTCCTGCTCGTGCTCTGGGTGCGGCCGCAGGGCTTGCTCGGCACGACATGACTCAAACGGAGCCGCCGCCCGCGCGTCATCCACCCAATCGTCATCCCCGCGAAAGCGGGGACCCAACGGGATGGGTCCCCGCTTTCGCGGGGATGACGATTGGGTGGGTGACGACGATCGTCGGCTTCGCATTGCTCGCCGCCTGGCCGCTACTGACGCAAGACGTGTTCCTCCAGCGCATCGGCGCCCTGGTCTTGCTCGCGGCAATCTCCGCTTCCGCCTGGAACTTGCTCGGGGGCTACGCCGGTCAGGTCTCCGTTGGCCACGCGGTGTACTTTGGCGCCGGCGCTTATAGCTCCCTGGTCGTCTACACCGAGTGGGGCTGGCCGCCGATCGCCGGAGTGCCCCTCGGCGTCCTGGTCGCCTGCGCTTTGTCCCTGGTCGTCGGTACCCCGACTTTCCGCCTGCGCGGCCACTATTTCTCCATGGCCACCATCGCCGCCGCAGAACTGGCCCGCATCGTCGTCGCTAACTGGAAACTCGTCGGCGCCGCGGTCGGCCTGATGGGCCCGCCAACACCGCGCACGGTCTTCGATCTGTCGTTCATCAGTCCGGTGCCGTACCACTATCTGTTCCTGGCCGTGCTGATCGTGCTGCTCGCTCTGACCTGGCAGATGCAGCGCAGCCGCATGGGCTACTACCTCGCCGCCATCCGAGGCGGCGATCGTGCGGCCCGCAGCCTCGGCGTTCCTGTGCTGCGCTACAAACTCTACGCCCTGCTGCTGTCCGCCAGCTTCACCGCGGTCGCCGGCTCGCTCTACGCCGTGATGGTCGGCTTCATCGATCCGGACAGCGCGCTAGGCATCCTGATCTCGGTGAAGATGGTGATCACCGCGGCGCTCGGCGGCGCCGGCACGCTGTTCGGCCCGCTCGTCGGCGCGGTCATCCTGGTACCGCTGGAGGAAACCACCAACGCCTGGTTCGGCGGCAACGGCACCGGCATCACCTTCATCGTCTACGGCGCGATCATCTTGCTGATCACCCGCTTCCAACCCGGCGGCATCGCGGTGTTGTGGCGCCACGTCATCACCCGCTTCGAGCGCCGCCGCGCCCCCGTCCAAGCCCCCGACCATGCCGCCTGAGGCCGCCGAGCCCCTGCTCCGGGCCGTCGGCATCGCCATGTCGTTCGGCGCGTTTCGTGCGGTGGACGGCGCCGACCTCGACGTGACCGAGGGCGAAATCGTCGGCCTGATCGGCCCCAACGGCGCCGGCAAGAGCACGTTCTTCAACTGCCTCGCCGGCGACGCCACGCCGACCGAGGGCACCATTCACTTCGCCGGCCGCGACGTGACCCGCGCCACTCCGGAGCAACACGCGCAACTGGGCATGGCCCGCAGCTTCCAGGTGCCGGTGACGTTCGAGGACATGACCGTCGCCGACAACGTCATGGTCGGCGCGTTCCTGCGCCATCCCCACCGCACCGACGCAAGCCGCGCCGCCGCGGAGGTGTTGGAATTCACCGGCCTCGCGCCGCTGGCGGCCACGCCGGCCCGCTCGCTCGGCACCCCCGGCCGCAAGCGCCTGGAGATCGCCCGCGCGCTCGCCACCGAGCCGAGGCTGCTGCTGTTGGACGAGGCACTGGCGGGCTTGACTCCGGCGGAGACGCGATTGGCGATCGAACTGGTCCGCCGGATCAGCGCTCGCGGCATCACCATCGTCATCGTAGAGCATGTGATGGAGGTCATCCTGTCGCTGACCGAGCGGGCAGTGGTGTTCCACCAAGGCAAGGTCATCGCGCAGGGAGCACCGCGGGAGGTGGTCGAGGATCCGGCGGTGATCGCGGCCTACCTTGGTCACCACATGAAGCGGGCGCGGCGGTGAATGCCTGTCGGCGCGGGAAACATCCTGGTCCGAATTCAAGAATTTCGTAGCACGTGGAGCACGCAGACACTTCGGTATAATGGCGATACCCGACCACGATTAGACGGTCGTCGCAGCGGAGGCGAACTCATAGTAAAGCCGGATTGCCTGGGTCTGCCGATAAGTTTGCAGCAGCGGATGCGTGTCCCACAGGCGGATGTTCTGCACCGTCTCCTGATTGCGCGCGACCACGGGCGCAGTCAGGTCGATCATCGCCGGAAACGCGACCTCCTTGTTCGCGTCCAGTCCATAGGCGGTCCGGGTCGAGGCCATGTAATGCTTCAAATAGGGCGTCTCCAGCGCCAGTTCGCTGGGTTGCCGGGTCGGAAACTACTCAGGGCTTGAGGCGGGGCTACGATTACGATCTGCTGCTGACCGATGATGTAACGTAATGACTCGATCGCTCCTTCGGCGCCGCCTCCCGCGTCCCGGGGAGTGACTTTATCCGAATGTCCGAATATATGCCGAGCGTCATGGCCGGCAACCGATGCGTGCAGCGACCGCTGGACGCAGCCAGGTCGCCGGCACCTTGCCGATTGAAGGGAGCGCCAAATGACCTGGCTGGTTGACGAAAAGAGCCCAACGCTTCCAGGTGACCGCATGGCGGCGCTCTGGCGGCGACCGGAAATTCTAAGAATACCCGGTGCCCACCACGCCTATGCCGGGATCGTCGCCAAGCGTGCCGGGTTCGAGGCGCTTATCTCTCCGGCGGCGCCGTGTCATCCATGTTAGGCCTGCCCGATCTTGGAATTATGACTTCGGAGGAAGTCTGCTTCTTCATCCGTAGCATCTTCCGAGCCACCGATCTGCCGATCCTGGTCGATTGCGACACGGGCTACGGCGAGGTGCTCAATGTCGTGCGGCTGGTGCGCGAACTCGAGGATGCGGGCGCGGCGGCTATGCAGATCGAAGACCAGATACTGCCGAAGAAGTGTGGCCATCTGAACGACAAGCGGCTGGCCAGCCCCGCAGACATGGCGGCCAAGGTCGCCGCCGCCCGCAAAGCTCGCAAACATTTGCGCATTATGGCGCGGACCGACGCGGTGGCGCAGGAAGGCATTGAGGCCGCGATAAAGCGCGCGAAGTTGTACCTCGACGCAGGCGCAGACGCGATCTTTCCGGAGGCTTTGACGTCGGCCGACATGTACAAGCGCTTCGCAGACGCGATCGGTGCGCCATTGCTCGCCAACATGACCGAATTTGGCCGCACGCCTTATTTCACCGCCAGGCAGTTCCAGGAGTTCGGGTTCAAGATGGTGATATGGCCGGCAACCTCGATGCGTGCGGCATCGAAAACGCTGCACGAGGTTTATGACACGCTGGCTCGGGAAGGGTCGATCAAGTCCTACCTGCCGCGCCTGTCGACCAGGGCAGAGATCTACGAGGTCATCCGTTACAACGATTATGAAAAAGCTGGACGGCTCGATCGCCTTGAGCGCGATCCCGCCGCCACTGACCTGAACCGAATCCGACCCGATGCTCCGCGCTTTATGTAAGGCGACGCGCAACCATAGGCGCACCAGTTGCCGCACGGTCCGCGCGTCCCCCGTCATGGCCGGCACAAGGCCGGCCATGACGGGGGAACGGATTAGCTCGCCACCAATCGACTTGTTCATTGTTGCGCGTCGCCTAAGCCCAAACCCGAAACCAACATCCGGAGGAAGATCCATTGACCTCGCGCACGTCCAGGCTGCGTCAGATTTTAAAAGCAGGTGGCCCTGGCGTCGTGCCAGGGGCAACGGACTGCTTTACCGCCAAGCTGATCGAACAAGCGGGATTTCCCATGGTCTATGTGACCGGCGGCGGCGCAGCCAACGCCTATCTGGGTGTGCCCGATATCGGACTTGTCACGCTGAATGAACTCGCCAACCAGGCCGAGAGGATTTCGGATGCCGTGACCGTGCCGGTCATTGCCGACTGCGATACCGGGTTTGGTGGCATTGCGAACGTGAAGCGTACCGTGCGCGCCTATGAACGGGCCGGGGTGGCCGGCTTGCACATCGAGGATCAGGTGTTTCCCAAGCGCTGCGGACATTTCGAGGGAAAATCGGTCGTGCCGATCGATGAAATGCTGTTCCGGTTGCAAGCGGCGCTCGACGCTCGCACGGACCCTGATTTCCTGATCATCGCCCGAACCCATTCCCGCGCTGTCGAAGGCATGGACTCTGCACTGCGGCGTGCGAAGGCCTACCGCGATCTTGGAGCAGACGCGATCTTTTTCGAGCAACCGCAGTCTGTCGATGAATTGCGCCGCGTGGGGAGGAATTGAAGGGAACGATACTGGTAGCCAACATGGTAGAGCGAAGCAAAACGCCGCTGTTACCGGAGCATGAGCTTCTTGCTCTTGGTTTCCAGATCATCTTGTATGCCAATGCAGCGCTCTATCTCGGGTCATATGCCATTCGGAAGGGGTTGGCGGTGCTTCGCCAGGCGGGCACGACCGCAGGATTGCTCGATCAGATGCTGACCTTTGAAGAGCGTCAGGAATTGATCGGACTCCGTCAGGCCGATGACTACGAACGCGACCTGGTCACCCGGATCCGCGGCAGGTCGTAATACTCGCCTGCGCGCTATTGGGCCGTGGCTTCGTTGGAGGCCATGGCCTGGACGACCCGCATGGGTTGTCTTCGCGCGGCGGCGATGAAATCATCCGCGGTCAGGCAGGAAACGCAGGGGTGGGGACATGAAGGTCGGGTTCATCGGCGTCGGCAACATGGGCGGACCCATGTGCCGCAACATCATCAGGGACACCAACCATGAGGTCATCGTGTTCGACCTCAGCCCCGATGCGGTGAAGGCCTGCACCGATCTCGGCGCCTCGGCCGGCAGCTCGGTTGCCGACGTCGCCGCACGTTGCGAGGTGGTGATCACCTCGCTCCGCTGCCACGCATCGTGGAGGAGGTCGCGCTTGGCCCGAACGGCATCGCCGCGAACGCCAAGCCCGGGACCACCTTCATCGACCTGTCGACCAACGCGCCCGCCACCGCGCGGCGCTGTGCCGAGGGCATGCAGGCGAAGGGCATCGCCATGCTGGAAGCGCCGGTCTCCGGCGGCACCGCGCGCGCCAAGGACGGCACCATCGTCATCATGGTCGGCGGCGACAAGGCGACGTTCGAGCCCAGCTCCCGTTGCTGAAATCGTTCAGCGGCGAGGTGGTGCATTGCGGCGAGATCGGCATGGGCTCGGTCGCCAAGCTGATCAACAACATGCTGGCGTTCTGCAACTCCGCTGCCGCGGCCGAGGCGCTGATGATCGGCAAGCGCTCCGGCATCGACCTGAAGAAGCTCGACCAGGTGATCCGCAACGCAGTCCGGCTTCTCCACCGGCTACGGCAATATGGCGACCAAGGCGTTCAAGGGCGAATTCCAGGCGACCTTCGCGCTCGACCTGGCGCACAAGGACCTGCGGCTGGCGCTCGAGCTCGCCGACGAACCCGGGGTTCCGGGCTGATCGCGCCCCAGGTGATGAACCTGATGCGGATGGCGCGCGGCATGGGAATCGGCAGTTCGGATTCCTGCTTCGATGATCCGGGTGTATGAAACGGCGCTGGACACAGAGGTGCGCGCCTGATCGCGTCCGGCGCCATCGCGCGGCTACACGACATTGTCAACCGACCGGCACGGTGCTCGCTGCGCCAGATAAACACCGCGCGAGCACCCCAGACGGCACTTTTAGTGGCGGCGCACTCGTATAATGCTTACTTCCACGCAACCGAACCCGGCGAATAGACCTCATGCACGGCAGGCCGCATATCCTTGTTGTGGAAGACGATCCGCTGGTGGCGGAGGTCATCGCCGCCGCGCTGGACGATGACTACGCCACCAGCATCGTGGAAACCTCCGCCGCGGCGCTTCACCGTCTGTCCGGCGGCGGGATCGATCTGATGTTGCTGGATTGCACGCTGCCGGATGGCATCGATCGCACTCTCATTCCTGAAGCAGATCGACTTGGCCTTCCGCTGGTCTTTATGTCGGGCGATCCGCAACGCATGGACGGGCTGGCGACGCAGCCCCGCCCCTTCATCCTGAAGCCGTTTACGCTGGCCGACCTTGTTGCAGCAGTGCACGCGAGATCGGCGGGGC
>CAVXNH010000090.1:0-241016 GCA_963762885.1 uncultured Alphaproteobacteria bacterium | reverse complement strand
ACCGGCGAGGGGTTCCTGATGCGAGAGATCGCGCCGGGGTTCACGGTTGATGAGGTACGGGCGGCGACGGGTGCATCGCTTATGGTGGTGGATAATCTAACGACGGTGCGGATGGCATAACGTCATGGTGGGCGAAGGCCCGCCATCCACGACTTTTCGGCCGAACAGCAGCAAAGTCGTGGATGGCGCGCCTTCGCGCACCATGATGGTGGTCTCAGCTCTTGCCGGCGTAGCTCTTCGCCATTCCCTCCGCCGGCTCCGCCTGCGGGCTGAACGGCATGATCGGATAACGCAGTCCCGCCTTCGACAAGCCATGCAGCCCGGTGACGGCGCGCTGCAAATCCTCGGGCGGGCAGGCCATCAGCATTTCGTCGTCCGCCACGCCGCCATAGCGGCGTTCGGCATAGCACGGAATCGACAGGCTCACCGTGCGAGTCTTCAACGCGTGCCCCCAACTGTCAGCGCAGGCACTTTCGCCGGTGATGCTGAAATCGTAGCGTTGGTAATTGCGCCATTGCAGACCGTTGATGAACAAAATCATCTGCGCCGGATTGCCGTAGAACAGGCAGATGTCCGGCGGATCGAGCCGCGCGGAACGCAACGGCGCCACCACCATGCCCTTGTACGTGCCAGGCGCCACGCGGGACATGCCGGCCTGGTGCGCTGCCGACGCCTCGCGGTTTTCGAACCACACGCCCTCCATCTTGCGGCCGGAGGTATAAATTTCGCCCGGAGCGTCCAATCCGATCACACTGCTGCAACTGGAAAACTCCGGGATGTTCTCGGTGGTGATACCAAGCGTGAACCCGGCGATCCGCGCCTGCGTTACCAATTGGCAGGTCGAGAAGGTTTTTCCCTTCGGGGGGCGGCGTAGTCCGGGCACATTCGCCATTGCCTCCAGGTCGGCGAAACCCTTCATGCCGATCGGGAACGTCCGCAGCCGCAGCAACTGCGACAATTGCTCCGCCAGGTCGGCAATCGCCTTGGCATCGAGCGGCGGGGCTGACGCGATGGTCGGTGCATCGTTCATGGGGACGGCCTCCTGGGCGTAGCGGATTTGTGCCGGCATCGTGCCACGATGCGCGCCCGGTGCGAAGCGGCGGGGACGTTACGTTGTCGACGCGGCGTCGGCGGCGTGCCGCGTGCACCAGTCCAGCGCTTCCTCCAGGCGATCGTCGCCCCAGAACATTTCGTCGCCAACCATGAAGGTGGGCGAACCGAAGATGCCCGCCTGCCGCGCGACGTCGGTCTGCGCCGCATACCGTTCTTGCTGCGCTATTGAGCACGCACGTTCCAGCAACGCCGCCGGGTCCTTGCCAAGATCCAGCAGGATGCCGCACAGGTTCTGCTGGTCACCTGGGTCCTTGTCGTCGAGGAACCAGTTCCGATAGACCGCCTTGGCGAAGGCAGGGCACCAGCCTTCGTCGGCCGCGACGATGCCAAGCTGGTTGGTCATCGGGTCACCGTCGTTCGGATAGTGCGGCGGACGCGCGAACGCGATGTTGTGCCGCGCGGCACGCCGCTCGATATCGCGCCACATGTAGCGCGTCTTGATAGGCTTGTCGCGGAACGGAATGTTGTTCTGTTCCCGCATGATGGTGCGCACACTGAACGGCCGCCAGCGCACGGTCACGCCGGCGGCACCGGCCACCGCCTCGACGCGCATCACGGTCAGGTAGGTGTATGTACTGCCGAACGAGAAAAAGAAATCGAGATGTCCAGCCATGCCGGTCCTCCCGCGACGTTGCTGATCAGGCAAGCAGGTCGCGCACTGCCTGCACAACGGTTTGCGGCGCCTCGCGCGACAGGAAATGCCCGGCAACCGGCACGACCCGGCGCTCATAACGTCCGGTGAAGTGGTGGGCGTGGCCGGCCGAGCCACCTACCGGCCCGACGCCATCCGCCTCCCCGTGCAGCACGATGGTTGGCGCCGCAATCTTCGGCTGCGCTGCCAGTCGCTGTTCCAGCGCTTCCACCGCCGGATCGCCCGGCGCGTTGCCATAACGATGGCGATAGGACTGGATCGTCACATCGACGAAATCCGGATTGTCGAAACTGGCCGCGGTCGTGTCGAATGTCGCGTCATCGAATTGCCAGTTGGGCGACCACAATTTCCATAGCAGCCGCGCAACGTCGCGCCGGTTCTGCGTCAGGCCGGCGCGGCCGCGCTCGGTATGGAAATACCATTGGTACCAATAGCGATGTTCCTGCGCTGCTGCCGCGGGTTGGCCCGATGCGGCGATGTCCTGGATCGCATAGCCATTGATTGTCACTAACGCGCGCACGCGTTCCGGCCACAGCGCAGCGACGACACAGGCCGCGCGCCCACCCCAGTCGTAGCCGGCGAGCACGGCGCTGCCGATGTCCAGTGCATCCATGAAGTCGCGCACATCGGCGCCAAGTGCGGCCTGCTGGCCGGACCGCGGAGTCGCTGCATCCAGGAACCGGGTCGGGCCGTAGCCGCGCAGCCATGGCACCAACACGCGGCAGCCGTTTGATGCCAGCGCTCGCGCCGCGTCGTCCCAGTCGTGCACGTCGGACGGCCAGCCGTGCAGCAGGATGACCGGCATGCCGTCGGCGGGACCGCTTTCCAGATAGGCGATTTCAAGCAACTTCGTGCGGACGGTCTTGTGCATGCGGGTCAGTTCGGTGGCGCGCCGGCATAGCGGGTGGCCTGGTCGGCGATGGCGAAGGTCTCGAAATAGGTGATGCGCGGTTCGCAGCGGTAGCGCTTGCGAATGCCATCGAGCCACGCGCCGCTATAGAACGCCTTCGCCGACTCAAGGTCCTTCCAGATGTACGAACCTCCCGCAACGTTGCTGTTCACGTCGTGGATGAACTGCTTGCGGATGAAGCCGGGAACATCGAGAAAGTCCGGCGCGATCTTCAGGAAATGCTGCCGGCATGCCTCATGGCCGATCTCGGGCGGCAGGTCGTACAACACGATGGCAGTGATCATAGCGGGTCACCTTACGATATTGTTGGTCACTGCGCCGCCGGTCGCGGTGCGGCCGCCATCGACGACGTAGTGCGCGCCGGTAACGTTGCCGGCCAGGTCGGAACACAGGAATTGCACGACGTTCGCCACTTCCTCTGCAGTGCCGTAGCGGCCGATCGGGATATTGGATTGGTAGCGGGCGCCGACGCTGGCGGGATCGTTCGGGTTCAGCATCGCCTCCAGCGAGTGGATCATGCGGGTATCGATGGGGCCGGGACACACCGCGTTCACCCGCACGCCGGACCGTGCGACCTCGCCGGCGGCGGTCTTGGTCAGGCCGATCACCGCGTGCTTCGACGCGACATAGGCTGGCATTCCGGGCGAGGCCACCAGCCCGGCCACCGATGCGGTATTCACAACCGCGCCGCGTCCTTGCTTGATCATGACGGGCAAGACGTGGCGCAGGCCGAGGAACACGCCTTTGACGTTGACCGCGATGACCCGGTCGAACATCTCCTCGTCGTATTCGGCGGTGGGGGCGACGCTGCCCTCGATGCCGGCGTTGTTATAGAAGCAGTCGATGGCGCCGTAGGCATCGAGCGTCGCCTTTACATAGGCCTGCACGTCGGCGGATTTGGTCACGTCGGCGGCGACGAAACGCGCCTCGCCGCCCTGCTGGCGGATGATGCCGACGGACGCCTCACCCGCGGCCTGGTCGCGGTCCACCACGACAATTTTGGCCCCGCGACCGGCGAAACCCAGCGCGGCGGCACGACCGATACCGTTGCCTGCGCCGGTGATCAACGCGATCTTGCCGGTGAAATCCATTTTTGTCCCTCCCTCGGAGCGCAGTTCGGCGGGCAGCCTAGCACGCAACCGGCGCGGGCAGGAATTCCCGGCTTGCCTCGTCCAGGCACTGCCGGACATAGGGCGCGTAGGAACGCGCCACCTCGATGCGAAACACCTCGGCCTCTGCCCGCCACAACACGATCTCTGCCTTGCCGAACAGGGTGCGCGTGCAGGCGCCGACCGGGAAAACGTGCGGATCGAGATCCAGCGCGTTGAACGCGTTGATGCACCAGGCGGCGCGCGGGCCGACGACTTCGATGCCAACATAGGCGTGCGATAGATCGACCATGCTGCCCAATGCAGGCAGTGCTTGCTGCGTCAGTGTGACTTCGCTTTCCGGTGCCAGCACCAGCCATTCGTCGGGTCCGAGCCACAGGGCCGTTCGGTCGCGCACGATCACCGCCCGGCACGGTGCGGTGCCGAGCAAGACGCCGATCGCCATGCCGATGTTTGCCGCGGCTGCCGTGTCGGCGCGCACGATCAGACGGATGGCCGGCTCTGCCGGGCGGATCGCGACCGCGCTGTTTCCGAATTCATCCATGTAGTCGCGTCCCTTCGCGGTCGTAGAAAACCGGCGGCGTGATGGCAACGGGGATGGTCCGATCCGGCATCGATACATACGCCGTGCCGCCGATCCGCGTGCGTCCACCGGCGACCAGCGCCAGGGCGATCGACCGTTGCAGTGTCTCGCTCCAATATGCCGATGTGACGTGGCCCAGCATCGCCGCGGGGACCTGCGGCTGCGCATCGGCGACGAGTTGTGCGCCTTCTTGCAACACCGCGCGCGGATCGGCGGTCAGCAATCCTACTAGCTGCCTCCGGTCGGGACGCAGCAGATCCGGCAAAGTCAGCGAACGCTTGCCAACGAAATCACGTTTTCTGCGGCTGACCATCCACGACAGGCCGAGATCGTCCGGGGTCACCGTGCCGTCGGTTTCGTGGCCGACCATGAAGAAACCTTTTTCGGCGCGCAGCATGTGCATCGCTTCCGTTCCGTAGGGCGCGATGTCGAACGGGGCACCGGCGGTGAGCAACGCGTCCCATACGGACTGGGTGAATCCGGAGGGCACGTTGATTTCGTAGCCCAGTTCACCGGTGAAGCTGGCGCGGAACAATCGTGCCGTGACGCCGGCCACGCGACAGGTGCGCACACTCATATGCGGCATGGCGGCGAGGTCGATGCCCTCTACCAACGGCGCGATGACGTCGCGCGCCCGCGGTCCCTGCACCGCGACGACGCCCCATTGCTCCGTCACGGAGGTCAGCCACACGCGCAAATGAGAAAATTCGGTTTGCCGGTAATCCTCCATGTGATGCAGCACATGCGCCGCGCCGCCGGTCGTCGTGGTGACGTGGAAGCGATCCGGGGAAAGCCGCGCGACGATCCCGTCGTCCAGCACGAAGCCATTCTCGTGGAGCAGTACGGCATAGCGGCAGCGGCCGGGGGCGATGGCGGCAACGTCGATCGTATAGATCAGGTCGAGGAACTCTGCTGCGTCCGGGCCGACGACTTCGATCTTGCCGAGCGTGCTGGCATCGAGAAGGCCGGCCGCGTTGCGCACCGCGTGGCATTCGCGTGCCACGGCTGCGTGTTCGGTCTCTCCGGCGCGTGGAAAGCAGCGTGCGCGCTTCCAGGCACCGAAATCTTCGAACACCGCACCGTGCGTCGCTGTCCATGCGTGTGTCGGCGTCTGGCGCACGGGTTCCAGCAGATACCCTCGTGCCGCGCCGGCCAAGGTGCCGAACGTCACCGGCGTGTAGGGCGAGCGGAACGTCGTATGGCCGATCGCCGGCACCGTCTGATGCAGCATGCCGGCAACAGTGGCCATGGCATTGAGGTTCGACGTCTTTCCCTGATCCGTTGCCATCCCGGCGGTGGTGTAGCGCTTCACATGTTCGATGGAGCGAAAACCCTCACGTGTGGCGATCTGCAAATCCTTGGTGGTGACGTCGTTCTGTAAATCGACGAACGCCTTGCCGTGCGGTGCGGTGGATTGCTGCAATCCGCCAGTGCCACATTGCATCGTGCCCGACACGATGAAACGGTGCGGGGTGGCGTGGCTGCGCTTCGCGGCTTCCCCGGCTGCGTAGCCCTCGTCCAGGGCGGCATCGAGATCGAAGGTGCCGGCGCAGGCGCCGGCGCATTGCACTGGTGCGGTTGCTTCGGCGGGAACGAAGGCGCCGATCGCCTCGTCGAAGCGCAGCTTGCCGCGCGATTGCGAGAACAGGTGCACCGACGGCGTCCAGCCGCCGCACATCAGCAACGTGTCGCATGACAGCGCGGCGGCTCGGTCCGATAGCCGCACGTCGCGCAGACGCAAGCGGCCGGATGTGCTGGCGATCGTGGTGCCGGTGAACACCGGCAGTTTCGCATCGTGCGCCGCGATCACTGCCGCGCTGTGCGGTGTGGGACGCGCATCGGCGATGCCGGCGATCGTCACGCCCGCCGCGTGCAATGCCAGCGCGGCGCGATAGGCGCTGTCGTCGGATGTCGCTACAAGGACGTGCCCGCCCACTTTGACTCCGTAGCGTTGAAGGTAAACCCGCGCCGCATCGGCCAGCATCACGCCCGGGCGGTCGTTATGCGGAAAGACCAACGGCCGTTCTATCGCGCCGGCCGCCATCACCACGGTCGCAGCGCGCACCTGCCACAAACGCTCGCGGGGGAGATTGGGATCGGGCGCGGCAAGATGGTCGGTGACCCGCTGCGCGAGGGCAATAAAATTGTCAGGCGACCAGCCGAACGCGGTGGTTCGCGGCAGGAGCGTGACGGAACCTCGCGCGCCGAGCGTCGCGAGCGCGTCTCCCAGCCACGCGGCGGCCGGCTTGTCGTCGATCACCGCGTCGGCTTCCGCCTGCAACGATCCGCCGAGTTCTTCCTGTTCGTCGCACAGAATGACTCGCGCGCCGTTCGTGGATGCCGCGAGTGCGGCGGCGAGTCCCGCGGGGCCGCCGCCGATCACCAGCACCTCGCAATGGGCATAGTGGTGCAGATAGCGATCGGGGTCGGCAGCGCTTGGCGCTCGGCCCAGGCCGGCGGCTGCGCGGATCGCCGGTTCGTACAGCCGCTTCCAGAATGTAGGTGGCCACATGAAGGTCTTGTAGTAGAAGCCGGCGGACAGCAGCGCCGACACTCGATCCGCTAGCGCGCCAACGTCAAAGCGCAGCGTTGGCCAGCGGTTTTGGCTGTGCGCTCGCAGGCCGTCGTACAACCCGACCTGTGTCGCCCTCAGGTTCGGGGTGATGCGGCCGGCGCCCCGGTCGATCGTCACCAGCGCATTCGGTTCCTCCGCACCCGCGGCGACGATGCCGCGTGGGCGGTGGTATTTGAATGAGCGGGCAACCAGGTGGACGTCGTTGGCAAGCAACGCCGAAGCGAGCGTGTCGCCTTCGCAGCCGGTATAGGACTGGCCGTCGAAGCTGAATGTCAGCAGGCGGTCGCGGTGGATGCGGCCGCCCGCCGGGGTGCGAAATTGCTGGCTCATTCGGCGTCCGGCCGTAGTTGGCCAACCGGGTAGGTGGCGACGATCCGGTCGCTGACCGTGTCGCGCAGGCAGTTGAAGAAGCGGCCACACCCGTGACTGTGCCGCCAGCGCTCGGCATGTGCGCCCTTCGGGTTGGTGCGCGTGTAGAGGAAATCGGTCCAGGCCGCGTCATCCACGGCGGACGGATCGGGCGGACGGACGACATGCGCCTCGCCGCCATAGCGGAATTCGATTTCCGGCCGAGCGCCGCAGTAGGGACACCGAATCAGCAGCATCAGTGCGACACCGCGGCGGCGGCGGCCTCGTCGATCAGACGGCCGGCGCCGAAGCGGTCCAGGCCGAATGGCGCCGCGATCGGATGGGGTTCGCCGCGCGCGATGGTGGCGGCGAAGACGTGCCCGGAACCGGGCGTGGCCTTGAACCCCCCGGTGCCCCAGCCGCAATTCACAAACAGGCCGGGGACCGGCGTCGGGCCGATGATCGGCGATCGGTCGGGGGTGACATCGACGATGCCGCCCCAGTTGCGCAGCATGCGCAGCCGGCGGAATGTTGGGAACAATTCGCAGATCGCCTCCAGCGCGTGGGTCACGATGTAGAGGGCGCCCGCTTGGCTGTACGAGGTGTACGCATCGGTGCCGGCGCCGATGACGAGTTCGCCCTTGTCGGATTGCGAGACATAGGCGTGGATCGCGCTCGACATGACCACGCAGGGCAGCACCGGTTTGATCGGCTCCGACACCAGTGCCTGGAGAGGGAAGCTTTCCAATGGCAATCGCAGCCCGGCCATCGCCAAGACCACACTTGTGTGGCCTGCGGCGACCACGCCGATCCGCGGCGCGGTGATCGGACCGCGCGTGGTTTCCACGCCGGTCACCGCGCCGGCGGCATTGCGACGGATCGCGGTGACTTCGCAGTTCTGCACGATATCGACGCCCAGGGCGCTGGCCGCGCGCGCATAACCCCACGCCACGGCATCGTGCCGCGCGATGCCGCCGCGACGCTGCAAGGACGCGCCCAGCACGGGATAGCGCAGGTCGTGCGAGACATTCAGCGGTGGACAGAAATGGCGTGCCTGTGCCGGCGTCAGCCACTCGTTGTCGATGCCGGCCAGGCGATTGGCGTGCACGTGGCGGCGCAGCACGCGCACATCATGCTCGGTATGCGCCAGCATCAGCACGCCGCGCGGCGAATACATCACGTTGTAGTTCAGCGTCTGTGCCAGGTCCTCCCAGAGTTTCAATGCGTGTTCGTACAGGGCGGCGCTGGCATCCTGAAGATAGTTCGAGCGGATGATGGTGGTATTGCGCCCGGTATTGCCGCCGCCGAGCCAGCCCTTCTCCAGCACCGCAATATTGCGGATGCCATGTTCGGCCGCGAGATAATATGCGGTCGCCAACCCATGGCCGCCGGCTCCGACGATCACTACGTCATAGGCGGCTTTCGGTTCCGGGGATCGCCATTGTTCCGGCCATGCATTGCCGGTGAACGCCTGGCGCAACAGGGTGGCGAAGGAGAATCGCAATCGAGCCTCGATGGATGACGGGACGGCGATAGTCGTTCGCCATCGCCGCGCTTGCAAGACATCGCGCTTGCGTACGGTGCGTATCTCCCGCACGATACTGTCACCTGTTACGCACGGAGCCCCGCATGTCCGCCGCATTGCAACTGACACGACCCGCTATGACCGACGCCGAATGGCAAACACGCTGCGACCTCGCCGCGCTGTATCATATCGTGAATTATTTCGGCTGGACCGACACCATCAACACCCACATGTCGGCGCGCATCTCCGGCGAGCCGAACAACTTCCTGATCAACCGTTACGGCGAGATGTTCGACGAGGTTACCGCGTCGTCGCTGATCAAGATGGATATGGACGGCAACGTGCTGGGCGCCCCCGGCAAGTTCAACAACGCCGGCTACACCATCCACAGCGGCGTCTATAAGGCGCGTCCCGACGCCAACTGCGTCCTGCACACGCACACTCGCGCCGGCGCCGGCATTTCCTTGATCGATCGTGGCCTGCGCCCGATCAGCCAGGATGCGCTGCATGTGCTGGACGATGTCGCGTACCACGCGTACGGCGTGCCCGCCACGGTGGAGGAATGCGAGGCGCTCGGGCGCACCTGCGCTGATGGAAGCTGCGTGGTGTTGCTGAACCACGGGCTGCTGACGTTCGGGCCCACGATCCATGGCGCGCTGATGCGTTTGTATATGATGGAACGCGCCTGCGAACTGGAATTGATTGCGCGCACGATGGATGCGCCTCCGGTGATGATCGAGCCTTACGTCGTGCAGAAGGCGGCGGAACGGATGCGCAGGATTTGTAATGCCGAAGAGTATGGCCTGATGGAATGGAAGGGCCTGGTGCGCACGGTGGAGCGCAAGGGCGCCGACTATCGCCGCTGACGGCGGCGCGGGCTAGCGGCCTGCAAGGAACGTGTTCAGCCGCGCGATCTCGGCTTCTAATGCGCGGCTGAAGTCACGGCCTTTCGGTTTGGTGCTGACGAAGCCGGGTTGCACGTGCAGCGTGCCGTTGGTGACGGCGGCATTGGCCCAGCCGATGATGTGCTCGCCCCAGAGCAGGGGAAGGGCGTAGTAACCGAGGCGGCGGTCGGGGGCGGGGACGTAGGCTTCGAAACGGTAGTCCCAGTCCCATAGCATCGCGAAACGGCGGCGATCCCATACCAGGGGATCGAACGGGGCTAGTAAGCGCACGTCGGGCGGCGGTTCGGCGGCACGGAGGCCGGGCGGCCAGAGATACCGCTCGCCGTCGGCTTCGCCGCTTTCCAGTTCGCCGGTGGCCAGCAGGGTGCGGACGGCCTCGGCGGGATCGGTGAGATCCGGCACGCCGCGTGACAGCAATGCGCAGGTGGGGCGCAGACTGCGTTCCGGCAGTGGCGCCAGGATGCGGGTGACCAGCAGCACCACGCGGCGCGTGCGTTCTTCCGGCGAGAGCGGGTCGGCGTGGGGTGGTGCGGGGGCGTAGATGCGGATGCCGTCCTGGCGGTGCGCGACGCGGAGCAATCCGTAGTAGTGCAGGGAGTGCAGGGCGCGGGTGGTGGCGGCGGACCAGCTTCCCCAGCCGTTCAGGGCGCGCTCGCGGCCGAAACGTTCGACGAGGTCGCGCGGATGGGTGACGCCGCGGTCGCGCACGAAGGCCAGCACGTCGGCGGCGAGGCCTGACGGCGCGTGGCGTCCGTCGCTGCCGTCCGGATCGTGCCGTGGATGCAGCAGGCGCCAGGTGTCGGGTGGCATGATGCCGTAGGCGTAGAGGAAGTCTTCCTCCAGCCGAAGCTGCGCGAAGCGGCGTTGCAGGTCGCCGGCGCGGTAGTCGGTGACTCGATGCCGCAGGATGAGGTCTTGCGCTCGGGCGGGGGCACGGATCGGGTCGGCCTGGACAAAGCCCATCGTGCTGAGCGCGCGGCCGAGCGTGGCCGGCGCGCGAAACGATGCGGCGATGGCCATGCGGCGAAGGCGGGCCTGGGTCAGTGGCTTGGGCATGTTGCGATGGGATTTAGTGGTAGTCTGCTGACAGCGTTCTGTCAGCAGGCTGCTATGCCGGGGCAAGATCCGCGAGGTGTTGCGGTGTTGGGCGTGGTAGAGTGCTGCCATGATGCCGACCCAAGGATTCGCGCTGTTCGCAACGGCCATCGGTTACTGTGGCATCGCCTGGGGTGGGCGGGGCGTCGTCGGCGTTCAGTTGCCCGAGCGGAACGACACCGCGACGCGAGACCGCTTGGCGCGGCGGTATCCGGATGCCGCCGAAATGGTGCCGCCGGCGGCGGTGCGGCAGGCGATAGACTGCATCGTGAGCCTGTTGCGGGGCGAGTCCCTTGACCTTTCGTGCGTTGAACTGGACATGCAGGACATCCCGCCGTTCCACCAGCGGATTTACGCCGTGGCGCGCGACATCCAGCCGGGCGAGACGTTGTCCTACGGCGATATCGCAACACGGCTGGGCGACCGGTCCGCGGCGCGCGAGGTCGGCGAAGCGATGGGGAAGAATCCGTTTCCTATTATCGTGCCGTGCCACCGGGTCCTGGGGACCGGCGGCAAGGTCGGCGGTTTCTCGGCAGCCGGCGGGGTCACGACGAAGCTGCGTTTGCTCAACATCGAAGGCGCTCGGGTGGGGGAGGGGCCGTCGCTATTCGGGAGTCTGCCGATGAGCGTGCGGCCAGGGCGGCGCTGATGGCCAGCGTGGCGTGCGTGCGGGACGGCCGTCAGGGGACAGTGCTTTGTAGAGACTTTGCCGTCCCATGCCGGTTCGCTGTGCGATCTCGGTCATGCCTCTGACGCGGGCGACAACTCCCAGGGCGTGATTGATCACTGCGGGATCGCCATCCTCGAAAGCGGCTTCAAGGTCCACCGCGATATCCGTGGCCATGTTCAGATAGTCGCATGTGTCCCAGGCAATGGTTCTGGTCTTCGGCGCGACACGCTCCTTATAGCGACCTGCGCGGCAGGCGGCAGTGCAAGCTTTTTATCACGGAGATCAGAGCGAGGGCCACGGAGGGCCACAGGAGCCGGGGCGTTTGTGGCGGCGTGCGACGCTTCGTGAAACGACATCCGGGCAATCCCCATGTCCCAACGGACTGCTCCAACTCCTGTGGCCCACCGTGGCCCTCAATCTGCTCTCCGTGATAAAATACTTGCGCTGCCGCCGTACGCTAGATCGTGTCGAGCTAGACCTCGTCGTTGTCAGGATCGAGTTAGCGATCGAGTTGCGCGGCTGGTCTGCATGCGGTTCGCCATTTCGATTTTGGTAAGTCCTTCGGCCTGCGTAACCTGCCATGCCAGCACTCGCTTCATTGCGTGTGCGGTGACCTCTTCATAAAATCCCTCTTCCTTAAGGAAATCGCTGAAGGCAGATCCGATGCGGGGGTTCATGCTCATCGATCGATCTCTGGCGATTGCAGGCGAGAGTGAGGTCCGCCTTTAGCGTCTGCTGAAGTCTTCTTGATGTAGCCGTGTCGCGGAACCATACGGTCTTCGGTGATCAGAGAATCGCGCGGGCGCCCCGATTGCCATCGAGCGAACCACGGATCGTCCATCCCGTCATGATCCGAGACGGCAACGCTCCGCGATTTCCCTGCGGGGCGAAAGCAAAGTCGTGGATGGCGGGCCTTCGCCCGCCATGACACGGTGGGCAGGGCCGTCGCGCCGCCGTAGACCGTTATTTTCGGCCAGGTCCAGAATCCAGCGCTACCTCCCCAGCGTCGGCATTACATACTCCGCGCCGCGCCGCGCGCCGCCGGGCCAGCGCTGTGTGATCGCCTTGTAGCGCGTGTAGAACCGTACGCCCTCCGGCCCGTAGATGTGGTGGTCGCCGAACAGCGAGTGCTTCCAGCCGCCGAACGAATGGAACGCCATCGGCACCGGGATCGGCACGTTCACGCCCACCATGCCGATCTGGATCGCATTGGCGAAATCGCGCGCCGCGCCTCCATCCGCGGTGAAGATCGCAACGCCGTTGCCGTATTCATGCGCGTTGATCATCCGCGTAGCGCCGGCGAGGTCCGGCGTGCGCACCACGCCCAGCACCGGGCCGAAGATTTCCTCGCGATAGATGCGCATGTCGGTGGTCACGTCATCGAACAGGCAGCCGCCGAGGAAGAAGCCATTCTCATAGCCTTGCAGCTTCAGGTCGCGGCCATCGACCACGAGTTTCGCGCCTTCCTTGACGCCGAGATCGACGTAGCCCTTCACCTTCTCGCGGTGTTCGCGCGTCACCAGCGGGCCCATCTCGGCGTCGGGATCGGTGCCCGGGCCAATCTTCAACGCGCGCACCCGCGGCTCAAGTTTCGCCATCAGCTTGTCGCCGGCCGAGCCGACCGCGACAGCGACCGACACCGCCATGCAGCGCTCGCCGGCCGCGCCGTAGGCCGAGCCCATCAGTGCGTCGACCGCGTCGTCCAGATCGGCGTCCGGCATCACCACGAGGTGGTTCTTCGCCCCACCCAGCGCCTGCACGCGCTTGCCGTGCGACGTGCCGCCTCGGTAGATCGTTTCGGCAATCGCGGTCGAACCGACGAAGCTGATCGCGGCGATGTCGGGATGCGCCAGGATCGTCTCGACCGCCTCGCGCGCGCCTTGCACCACCTGGAACACGCCCTCGGGCGCGCCGGCCTCGGCCACCAGTTCCGCGAGTTTCAGCGCGGCGGAGGGGTCCTTCTCCGAGGGCTTCAGGATGAAGCAGTTGCCGGTTGCCAGCGCCACCGGGACCATCCACAGCGGCACCATCAGCGGGAAATTGAATGGGGTGATGCCGGCGACGACGCCGAGGGGCTGACGGATCGACCAGGCGTCGATGCCGGTGCCGACCATGTCGGTGAATTCGCCCTTCAGCAGATGGGGAATGCCGCAGGCGAACTCCACCACTTCCAGGCCGCGCTGCACCTCGCCGTCGGCATCCGACAGCACCTTGCCGTGCTGTTCGGTGATGATCGCGCTGATCTCCTTGCGGTCGCGATCGAGCAATTCCTTCAGCTTGAACATGACGCGGGCGCGGCGCAGGGGAGGGGTGTTGGCCCAGGCCGGCCATGCCGCGGCGGCCGCGGCGACTGCCTTGTTCACCTCGTCGGCGCCGGCGAGTGCCACTCGGGCGGAAAGTTCTCCGGATGCCGGGTTGAACACGTCGCCGAATTTGCCGCTGGTGCCAGCGACGTGCTTGCCAGCGATGAAATGGCCGATTTCGCGCATGATGCGTCCCTCCGCTCTCGCGGGCACGGATTAGGCCGATTTCGGGCTGCGGGCTAGGTCTGGGGAACTCCGTCGTTGCGAGGAGCGCAGCGAGGACGCACAATCCCGCCCGTTGAGCCGCCGGCTCGCCATGCGGGGGATTGCCGCGTCGCTACGCTCCTCGCAATGACATCGAGTGGAGGGCCCGACAATGCGCGCGCGTGATCTGGGTCTGGCCTGCGGCGTGCTGCCGACGGGCGCACGGAACAGCATCGCCGACGTGCCGGGCGTGCTGGTGGGGCACGCGACGCTGGTGGACGGCGACGTGCGCACCGGCGTTACCGCGGTGCTGCCGCATGATGGCGATCTGTTCCAGGACAAGCCGGTGGCCGCCGCGGTGGTGCTGAACGGCTTCGGCAAAAGCGTCGGGCTGATGCAGGTCAACGAACTCGGCGTGCTGGAAACGCCGATCGTGCTGACCAACACGTTTGCCGTCGGCACCTGCGCGAATGCGCTGATCCGCCGCACCATCGCCGCCGAGCCGGAGACCGGCCGGCAGACCGTTACGGTGAATCCCGTCGTGCTGGAGTGCAACGATGGCTTCCTGAATGACATCCAGGCGATGGCGGTCACCGAGGCGGATGTCGATGCGGCGATCGCGGCAGCCGCGGAAGAGTTCGATGTTGGGGCTGTGGGTGCCGGTACCGGCATGAGTTGTTTCGGGTTGAAGGGCGGCATCGGCAGCGCCTCGCGGCGGCTGCGGCTGGACCATGCGACGTTCCATCTTGGCGCGCTGGTGCTGGCGAATTTCGGCCGGGCAGGGGACTTGCGGTTTCCGCCCGGGTCGGGCGTGCCGCCGGTGCAGGGACAGGCTTCGCCGGAAGCGGGTTCGTGCATTGTGGTGCTGGGCACTGACGTGCCGCTCGATCATCGGCAGTTGGCGCGGGTGGCGCGGCGCGCCGGGGTTGGGCTGGCTTGGTGCGGCTCGTTCTGGGGGCATGGCAGCGGCGACATCGCGCTGGCGTTCACCACCGCCAACCGTGTGCCGCATGAGGCGGACGACGATCTGCTGGAGCACCGGGTGCTGGCGGAGGGACGGATCGACCGGCTGTTCCAGGCAGCGGCGGAGGCAACGCAGGAGGCGGTGATGGATGCGTTGGCCTCGGCGGAGACGATGGTCGGGCGGCATGGGCATCGGCGGGTGGGATTGCGGGAGACGTTGGGGCGGTGAGGGGAGGAGAAAGAGTAGGTTTTTCTAACGCAAATGAACGCAAAGTGACGCAAAAAAGGTCAGCGTTTGTTGTGGCATCTTGCGAGGTGTAGGAATTCTGGGGGCTGCTTGCCGAAGTTGATTAGCGACGCGATGGGAGATCGGTGGTTCGCGTGGGATAGGCGGTTGGCACGGAGCCATTCGCGATTCTTTGCGTTCATTTGCGTTAGAATACTTTTTTTGTGCCGAGATTCTGATCCCTTGGAGGAGCGATATGTGAGACGGACCCATAAATCAAAGATCTCGGGCGAAGCGCTTGATCTCGAGGCGCGGCCTGCCGAAATTTAGTAACAGGCACAGGTGCAGACGGGTGACTTTGAGGTAATTCAGGCATTGGGCGTGATGGATCGCGTTTAGTGCTGCGACGGCTTTTAGCTCGACAATCAAGGCGCCTTGTACCAGCAGGTCTACGGCGTATTCTCCGACGGCGACGTTATCGTACCAGACTATGACACCGTGCTGCTGTGCTACCGAGATGCCAGACTTTCTGATCTCATGGGCTAGCGCGTTTTCGTAAACCTTTTCGACGAAGCCGGTGCCAAGCGTTTTGGAAACAGTCAGTGCACACCCGATGATCACCTTCGAGATGCGATTAAGTCCGGCCTCATTGGGTTCGTCGTCGCTCATTTGCGGGTCGAAGTCCCTTCGGCTCGACATTGCCCATTAAACGTTGACAAACGGTTGACGCGGTCGGCGCTGGATTGATGTTTCGAAGATAATCGCGTTGCTGGCCTACCGCGCGCGGGGCGGCATGTCGCGCAGGCGGCGGCGGCCTAGCGGACGTACCGCCGCGCCGGGCGCCATGGTGCGGATCAGGGCCTGCATTTCGGCGCGTTTTTCGTGGATGGAGGCGATCACCGGACCCATGGGGATGCCTACGTCCACCAGCACCGCCTCGGAGAGTTGCAGGCTGGCCTCGATCGTTTCCGGGATCGCGTCGGTGGCGCCGATTGCGTAGAGGTGCGCCGCGTGCGCCGCGTCGCGCGCCCGCACCACGATCAGTAGATCTGCTCGTTGCGAACGTGCAGCGGCGACCAGGCGGTCGCTGGCGTCGTGATCGCTCATCGTCACCACCAGGGCGCGGGCGGTGTCGATGTGCAGCCGTTGCAGCAGCTCGACCCGGGTGATGTCGCCCCACGAAACCGGCCGCCCGGCGACGCGCACCGCGGCGACGCGGTCGGGGTCGTTGTCCACCGCGAGATAGGGCACGGCGTGCACCTCCAGCAGCGCGGCGACGGTTTCGCCGACGCGGCCGAAGCCTGCGATGATGACGCGCGGCGTGGCGTCCTCCGGCACTACCGTCAGCCGTGTCAGATCCGCCGCCGGGCGGGCGGGCGCGGCTCGGGCGATCAGGCGGCCGAGGCTCGACAGGAGCGGGATGCAGGCCATGGTCAGCGCGACCAGGATGAGCGGGAAGCGGGCCGCCTCGGCACCGATCAGGTGTTCGGCACGGGCCAGGCCGTAGATGACGAAGCCGAATTCTCCCCCCGCGCCGAGCAGCAGTCCGGCCTGCACGCCGGTGGCCCAGCGCAGGCCGAAGCCGCGCGCCAGGGCGGCGACCAGCAGCAGCTTGATCGCCACCAGGGCGACGCCGGCCGTCAGCAGCGCCGGTGCGTCGGCGAGGATGTTGCCGAGGTCCAGGCTCATGCCGACGGAGATCAGGAATACGCCGACCAGCAGGCCCTTGAACGGATCGATGGTGACCTCGATCTGGCGGCGGAATTCGGTCTCGGCGAGCAACAGGCCGGCGATGAGGGAGCCCAGTTCCATCGGCAGGCGGACGGCGGCGGTGGCGAGGCCGGTGGCGAGGATCACCAGCAGGCAGGCGGCGACGAACAGCTCCGGGCTGCCGGTGCGGGCGACGCCTCGGAACAGCGGGCGCAGCACCAGCCGGCCGGCGGCGATCAGGCCGAGCACGACCACCACGGCCTGGCCCACCGTCCAGGCGAAGGCGCCCTTGCCGGTGTCGGCGCCCAGAACGCTGATGACGAACAGCGCCGGGACGGCGGCGATGTCCTGGAACAGCAGCACCGCCAGCGCGGCTCGGCCGAGCGAGCTGTTCAGGCGTTTTTCCCCCGACAGGACCTGTAGCACCACGGCGGTGGACGACATCGACAGGGCGGCGCCGGCGACGGCGGCGGTCTGGATTGGCGCGCCCAACGCTCGGGCGATGGCGGCGATCGCCAGGGCGCACAGCACGAACTGGAGCAGTCCGAGGCCGAACACCAGGCGGCGCATGACGCGTAGGCGCTCGAGCGATAGCTCCAGGCCGATCATGAACATCAGCATGCTGATGCCGAGCTCGGCGATAGGGGCGATGGTTTCCGGGCGGTTGAGGGTGATGGCTCGGAGCAGGGGGAGGTGGTTGGCGAGGGCGGCCAGGCCGAACGGGCCGACTGCCACGCCGATCAGCATGAAGCCCAGCACCGGGCTGAGCCGCAGGCGGTGGAACAGCGGGATCACCACGGCGGCGGCGGCGAGGATGATCAGTGCGGGCTTGAACAGGCCGGGGTCGAATTGCGGATCCATGGCGGGACATTACAGGCGGGGCGGGGGTTCGCCATGGCGATCGCGGGGGAGGGGGGTTGGTCGGTGCGGGTGGGGGGCAGATTGCCGATTGCGAACATTCAGATTTGTGTGGTGCACAAGTTCTCGCCGGCGTCCGATGCATCAGTTAAGCAGCGGAAGGAAGCACGCAAGCGGGTCGAAGCTGGTGAGCCGCTGGCAGCGTCGTCCGCAGCTACAATGTTTGACGGGCTTGATTTTCGTGCGGCACGTGCACCCGTCCCGATATGGTCAGGACCGCGATGGCGGCGGCACCCTGCGTCCGCCCGCCAGCACCACGGTTGAATCCGCCACGTTCCTGCCCGTCCCGATGCCTGCAGGACCGGCTGGTTAGCACCACGACCACTCATCCGAAATGGAAGTGCTTCTGCAAGTCCTTCTGCACTTCCGCCAAGTGGTCACAGTATTGCTTCATGCCGCCGTTGTAGTTTCCGTCCTGGCGACGGTTCGACTCGCCCTCAAAGTTATAATACCCAGGCGTGCATTCCGCGTTCCGGTTGGTCTTGCCGCGATGGCGAATCACCTCCTGCACCCACCATTCCTCGGTTTGCGGGGAGGCATCGATCGTCGTGTAATTACTGTCGCGAACATATTTGATGCATTCGGCGATATGCTGGCCCTGCGTCTGCAGCATGAAGGTCAGGTTGAATTGGAACGATGCCTGGTAGCCGCCCATGACGAACAGGTTCGGATACCCCGCCGAGTGGATGCCGAACACGGTGCGCATTCCTTCGGCATATTTGTCGTTCAGGCTCAGGCCGTTCTCGCCGCGGATGTCGTTGTAGATGCCGGTCACCTGCACCTCGAATCCGGTGGCGTAGATCAGCACATCCACAGGATATTCGCGGCCTTCGAACACGACGCCTTTCTCGTTGATCTCCGTGACGCCCTTGCCCTTCGTATCAACCAGATGGACGTTCGGCAGGTTGAAGGCGGGTAGATATTCGTCATCGTAGCAGGGCCGCTTGCAGCGATGCATGTACCAGGGCTTCAGCGCCTCGGCGGTGGCCTTGTCCTTCACGATCTCATCGACGCGCTCGTGGATGCGCATCTGGTGCTCGATGTTCTGGTTTTCCTGCCGGCGGATTTTCTCCTCACGCGGCAAAGCTGCCAGCTCGCGCTTCTGCGCCTCGGTCAGGCCGTAACCCGGGGCAGTGCTCTCGACGTGCTTGCGGATCCGCTCCTTCTGCCAGCCCGGCTTCAACGAGGCCGCCCATTCGGGATCGGTCGGAATGTCGTCGCGAATGGCGATCGCCGACGGCGTGCGCTGGAAGACATACAGCTCCTTCGCGGCCCGCCCGAGGCGCGGAATGATCTGCACGGCGGAGGCGCCGGTGCCGATGACGCCAACGACCTTGTCCTTCAGGTTCGATAGGTCCCGCCCGCAATAGGCGTAGTCAAAGCGTGAGCTATGGAACGAATGGCCCTTGAAGGTCTCCATCCCGTTGATCTTCGACAGTTTCGGCTTCGACAGGGTGCCGTTGGCGCAGATCACGAACCGTGCCGACAGGGTGTCGCCCCGATCGGTGCTGATCCGCCAGAGCTTGGCTTTCTCATCCCAGACGGTGGAGGTCACAGTGGTCTGGAACACCGCGAGTTCATAGAGATTGTACCGGTGGGCGATGGCCTGGCAGTGCGCGTAAATCTCCGGCCCCTTGGCAAAGAAGCTGTTCGGCACGTGGTTCAGTTCGTCCAGCAGCGGCAGGTAGTCATAGGCGGACACGTCGCAGGCCGCGCCAGGGTAGCGGTTCCAATACCAGGTGCCCCCGACATCGCCGCCGCGTTCCACGATGCGGATGCTCTCGACGCCCTTTTCCCGCAGCCGCGCGGCGGTAAGCAGCGCGGAGAACCCGCCGCCGATGAACAGGCATTCGACGGTGTCGCTGATTGGGGCGCGTTCCTCGATGGTTTCGACCCAAGGGTCGATCTCATACTTCGCAAGTTCACCGGTCAGGTCCGAGGTGTATTGAGCGCGGCCGTCTGGACGATAGCTGAGCCGCAGATCGCGCTCTTCTGCGAATTTCTGTTTAATCTTGTCGTAGAATTCCTGCGGTTTTTCGGTCGGGCGGAGGGGATTGAATGCAACGCGCACCGCCTGGGTATTCGGATTTTGGTGGTGGCCAGGTGGGACTTTTTCTTTGGTCTCGGACATACTTCGTTCCTTTTTCGTCTTTCATCCTGCTCGTAGGGCCCGCGTGCCGGTCACATGCTCGCATATTTCACAAAAAGTCTGCCAGCCCCTGCCGGGAAACACGCTACGCCGCCGCGGTCGGCCCGCAACATCCGTTTGGGTTTTGCCGCGCACTTTACATCCCGGCGAGGGTTGCGCAGTGTTCTCAACTGCTTCCGCACATGGAAGCCGGACCCGAGGATTCCGCACCTGGCCTTGCGAACCGGACAGCCGGTACGGGGCGGCGCCGAGGGCCCCAACGATCGCTAAACGCGTCACGGACCAGGAAGGGAACGCAACCTATGACCACCCCGACTTCAACGGGGCCTGCTGCAATGTCGCACGCGATGGCCATTTCCGCGGACGGACTCTCGGAACGCACGGCCACCGCCTCGGAGCGGCTCACTGCCCGGCTCGACCGCCTGCCGATGACCCGAAGTTTGTGGATCATGGCGATCCTGCTCACATTCGGCGGGTTCTTCGATGGCTACGCGATCGGGCTGATCGGCGCCCTCGGCCCGGGCCTGATGAAGGCCCAGATATTCTCTCCGACCACGGTCAGCTTCTTCGGCATGACCGGCTTCGCCAGTTTCGTCGCGGCGTTGTTCGCCGGGTTCTTCGTTGCCTCGCTGTTCGTTTCCTATGTCGCCGACCGCCTGGGGCGGCGCGCCATCTTCGCCTACGCTTTGCTGTGGTTCGGCGTCGCCAACCTGATCATGGCCATGCAAACGACCGCCGACGGCGTGAACTTCTGGCGGTTCGTCAGCGCCCTTGGTGTCGGCCTCGAACTGGTCACCGTGGATGCGTATCTCTCCGAGCTGGTGCCCAAAAAGAGCCGCGGCGCGGCGTTCGCCTTCTTGCAGGCGATGAGCGCCATCGCCTTCCTGGTCACCTATTTCCTGTCCTGGAAGCTTACCCCGACGACGCTGTTCGGCTACGACGGCTGGCGCTGGGTCGCGTGGATCGGCTCGATCGGCGCGGTGGTCATCTGGTGGATCAGGCTCGGGCTGCCGGAAAGCCCGCGCTGGCTGGCGCAGCAGGGCCGGATGGAAGAAGCCGAACGGGTGATGGCGAGGATCGAGGCGAAGGTCGCGGCCGAGATCGGCGGGCCGTTGCCCACCCCGGGGCAGCCGCACTACCAGGATCCGCGGCGGGGCAGCATGATGGAGATCTTCAGCCCGCGCTACCGCAAGCGTACCATCATGCTGATGCTGTTCAACTTCTTCCAGACGGTTGGCTTCTATGGCTTCGTCGCCTGGACGCCGACCTTGCTGATCGCCAAGGGCATCCACATCACGCAAAGCCTGGAATACAGCACGATCATCAATGTCGCCGCGGTGATATTCCCGTTGCTGATCATGCTGTTCGCCGACCGGATGGAACGCAAATGGCATGCCTGCGTGGCGTGCGTCGCTATTGCGGTGTTTGGTGTCTGGTTCGCCAATGTGGATAGCTCGTGGGCGCTGATTGCTCTTGGGGCGTGCCTGGCGATGTCGGCGCAATGGCTGTCGTACGGGCTGCACAACTACCAGGCGGAGCTGTATCCGACGCGGATCCGCGCCCGTGGCGTGGGGTTCGTTTATTCGTGGAGCAGACTGAGCGGGATTTTGACGCCGTTCTTCATTGCGTACTTCCTGCGAGAGTTCGGCGCCAATGGGGTGTTCTTGTTCGTCGCGGCGTGCATGGCGATCGTGATCCTCTCGGTGTCGTTGCTCGGGCCGCGCACCCGGCTGCTGGAGGTCGAGGCGATCGCGCACTGAGGCCGCGGGCCGGCTTCCCAGCCGCGTGGTTGGGAAGCCGGCGGCCTGTCCCGATCCACGCAGTGGCATGGATCGGCGGGCATGGTCATGGCTGGGGCTGGCGACTGAGGCTGGTTCAGAGCATGTCGTCGGGACGCGGCGGTTCTCCGCCCGCACGATCCATGATGCGGTCGAACGCGTCCATGTCGGCCCGCGCACGCCGCTCCGCGAAGTGGTCCGCGGTCGCCATCGCCGATAGCTTTTCCGCAACCGTGACGACGACGAACTGATTGACGCTCGTGCCGTCCCGCTTCGCCAGCTTCTCGACCGCCGCTTTCACCGACAATGGCAGGCGCAACGGATAAGTCCCGGTCTTGGTCGTCATGCCTCGATCCACCTGTACGCCTCCGCCCGCAACAGCAACAAGATGCCGAAGCGGTGGCTCGCCACCAGTCAGGGCGGCAGGCGTGCCGGCGGCGTCTCCAGCGTCAGATGTGCGATGTAAGCGGAACGGCTCTCGCCGGCCGCCCGCGCCAGCGCATCAAGACGCCGCAGTACGCGCCGCGGCAGCGTGATGTTCACCCGCTCGATGGTGTCGTCGAGAAGTGCGGCGTCCAGCGTGATGATGCCGAACATCCACCCCGTGTAATCTGGTTTTCGGCGAACGGCCTCCAGGCTCGACGGCGCGGGGATTGCCTCGCCGGCGTCAAGCGCGGCATCGATCCAGGCGGCTGCCGCTTCCTCGGCGCCGAGAACAGCCTCGTCCAGGCTGTCGCCGGCGGAGAAGCAGCCGGGAAGGTCCGGCACGATGACGCCGAACGCCGTGGCGTCGGTGCCGGGTTCGATCACGATGGGATAGCGCACGATCTCAATTGCCTCCTACAGGCCGGCTTGTTTGCGGATCGCGGCCGCCAGACCGGTGCCGAGATCCTTCTTCGGGGGTGGCACGACGACATGGCCGCGGCGGCCGGTATGCTTGAAGACGTGATGCGAGCCGCGCGATGGTGTGGAACTGTTGAGCGCCCGCCTCCCCACAAAGGCCAGACGCCAAGAATACAGCAGCCAGAACGATCCTCATGCGGCACGGCATACCATGACCGTGGTGTTGGGTGAATTGGGGGAATGTTCGGGGGCGGATATCTCCCCCGTTATCCGGACTCTGGCTTTAAAGCCCCGGCGGCGCTGTTGCCGGGCAATGATGGGCGCCCGAGTTGCGCATGAAAGGAATGAAGGCTCAGATTTATGCCTGCAAGCCAGTTAGGAAACGCCCTAACGTTGATGGGCGTCTGGTTAATCATTCTTTAACACATTGATATTATAAAGATAAAAATAGCGGAAACCTCATTCCAAATAACTCAATGTTAGTGGATATTTCATATGTATACAAATGACATAAATCTTGAGAAAGTAAGCCTAATTCCAATAGTTATCCACACCCCTATCCTGGCGTGTGGAACTGAGTTCGGAACATTCCCATTGCTTCCGCGCTGGAGGAGGACCACAAACACTTGACATCGAATCGCGGATGACTCCGTTCGCCGATTCGCGTCCCCTGTCAAGTGAAAACGGAGGCGGAATGCAGCGTGGCCCCAGAGGCGAAAAGCGTCCAGCCGATGTAGTTGGCTGTGCGGTTCAGGTGGCCCGGCTGTCCGTTGGTGACATGGAGGAGAATTTTACTCAGCCGTCAGGGAAAGTCCGTAGCGGGCATGCTGGCGCACGAGCGCGCGCGGCAAACCTGACGCCAGAACAGCGTCGGGAGATCGCCAAAAAGGCGGCCGCAGGACGGTGGGGGTAGCCATGGCTACCGTTTTTGACGCCGCGCAGTACATCCTGTCGTCTCTCGCGAAAGACGGGCACCTTCCCATAACTACGTGGAAGCTTCAAAAGCTCGTGTACCATTCCCAAGCTTGGGCAGCAGTGTGGGACGACGAGCCAATCTTTTCCGAGCAGATTCAGGCGTGGGCCAACGGCCCAGTATGCCCGGCACTGTACGATTTGCACCGAGGTCAGTTCAAGATTTCTGAGCTGCCTATTGGCAACTCGAAAGCTCTGTCGAGAGCCCACCGCAAGACGGTTGATGCCGTTCTGGAGCACTATGGAAAAAGATCGGCCGATTACCTCAGTCGGCTAACCCACGAGGAAGAGCCTTGGAAAAAGGCCAGGCGCGGGTTGAAGCCAGGTGAACGCGGGAATTACGAGATCACCGTTGATTTCGATGGCGGAGTATTACGGCGGCCTGTGACCAAACGACCAAAGTCAAAGGTCATTCCGGCGCCCAAAAAGGCGCCAAAAGAGGCAAAGCCGCCCTTCCTCGAACGACTGATTCATGAAGGCTCTTCGGTCGTCCTCAGAAAGGAGGCCGTATCGCTCCCACTTCGCTCGCGTATGGACCTGCAAATGGCGTGGACCACAGAGAAGAAAGACACGCTTGGGCGCTGGACGTGGGGACAGTTTCGGGAATGGGGAAAGCCGTTATGGCGCAAGACGCTACTCCCGTTCCTTCTGCAATATGAAAGAAAGCGATGGTCAGATATAGAGTTTGAAATGGCCGGGAGAGATCGAAGGTTTAAGACTTACGAAATTCCCCAGATTTGCGTTGAAGCGCAGAACAGATTGCAAGAACTAGGAATAGATGATTTAGACTATATTTCAAGATTTAGGCTTGGCAGTAAACCGCGATTATATGGGTTTATCTGTCAGCACGTATTCTTTATTCTATGGTGGGATCCAGAGCACAGGATTTACCCGAGCGACATCCAAGACCGAGGAAAAAACAGGCGAAGATAACTGAAAATAATGCTTGCTATGGTGGCCTGACTCCGATACGATCTGGGCATGAACAAGCTGCCCCACGCGAAGCGTGTCCTGATCCTTAGCATGCTGGTTGAGGGGGCCTCCATGCGGTCCATTACCCGCGTGGCGGATGTGTCGATCAACACGGTCGATAAGCTGCTGGCGGACGCTGGCGAGGCGTGCGAGGCGTTCCACGACGCGACCGTGCGGAGCGTCCGCGCCAAGCGGGTGCAGTGCGACGAAATTTGGAGCTTCATTTACTCGAAGGCCAAGAACGTCGAGGCTGCGAAGAAAGCCCCTCCCGGCGCGGGTGACTGCTGGACGTGGACCGCGATCGATGCTGACACGAAGCTGATGATCGCGTGGATGGTTGGCAAGCGCGACGCGGACTATGCCAACGCCTTCATGCAGAACGTAGCAGATCGGCTCGCGACCCGCGTGCAACTCACCACAGACGGCCATGGTCCGTACTTACAGGCGGTTGAGGGAGCCTTCGGGATCGACGTGGACTTCGGTCAACTGGTGAAGTCCTATGGCACGCCAGAGGGTGCAGTAGGCCGCTACAGCCCTGGGGAGTGTGTCAGCGCAGAGAAGCGCCGCGTCGTCGGGAAGCCCGACCCTGACCACATCAGCACGAGCTACGTCGAGCGCCAGAACCTCACCATGCGGATGAGGATGCGCCGGTTCACCAGATTGACCAACGCATTCAGCAAGCGCGTGGAAGGCCACTGCAACACGCTGGCGCTGTTCTACGTTCATTACAACTTCGTCCGGATGCACAAGACACTGCGGTGCACGCCCGCGATGGCGGCTGGCCTGTCCGATCGTCTCTGGTCAATGGATGACATCGTGGCCTTGATCGACGCGCGGGCCGAGGCGCCCAAGCGGCCTCGCGTCCATAAAACAAGAAGTTCAAACTGAGACACTGCCTACTGGCCTGTGACGCCAGCCGCCCTCCGTTAGCAGCTCGCCAGACGTCATTCTTGTTGATGGCGACCAAGGGTGATGACCTCGCGCCTGACACGGCTGGCCTCCATCACGCCCCAGCCGGCCGCATTCAGCGCGGGGGCGATCAGTTCAGCGCGGGTTTCGGCCTCGTTCATGGCTTGGTGCTGGCCTACTCCGCAGCGTGAGCGATGCGCATTTCGACCGCCAGGCCGACTCGTTCGGCCAAGGTGGCCAATTCGTCCACGCTGAACAGGTCCAGCCGCCCTCCAGCAGTTCGGCCAGGTGAGGCTGAGTTAGTCGAAGGCGCTCCGCGGCCCCAGCGCGGTTTTCCCCCCAACTCTCGACCGCCGCTTGGATCGCCAGCGCAAGTTCCGCCCGCAACCGCATATTCGCAGCCTGTTCCGGCGTGTCCACCAGTGCGTCCCAGACACTCGCAAAAGTCTGAATTGGTTCATCGCTCATCCGCCCGTACTCCGGTTCACTTGGCGGAACCTGCGCGCCGCCAGTTCGATGTCGTCTCGCGCCGTCTTTTGGGTCGTCCTCTGGAACGCGTGCAGCACGTATATGGCCTCGGGCAACGGCGCGAGCGCCAGTCGCCTACCTGCGTCGGCCCGATCAGCGGCCGGCAGCGATGCCGGCGCCAACCTGCGTCAGCCACTCCTTGCCGTTTGCGTCCTGGAATGATAGAACATAACAGGAACAATCGTGCAGAGGACTGAGCCCAGCCATGACCCATAAGCTGCCGCCTGACCCCGCGCCGTTTTCGGCCTTGCTCGCGGCCCCGCGGCGGTCCCGCCTCGCCGTCTGCCTGCGCGGCACCACCGCGCTGTCGCCGTCGCCGTTCCTGCTGGCGGAAATGGTCATCGGCCTCGTGACGGGCATTTTCCCGCCGTCGTCGTTCCCCGAGGTGGTGCTGGCGCCCGGCCGCCGCTGGCCCTTCCCGTCCGGCGCAGCGGCGGCCCCGGCGCCGTGCGGCGAGGCAACACCCCATGTCCAGCGGAGCCCGGCCGGCGGCGGCCGCGGTATCGTCGAAGCCGGGACGGCGGGTGCGCTGCAAGAGCCGGCGACAATACCCCTCGCCATGCGGCAGCGTCCCGCCGTCGCCGTGGCGCCGGCAGAACCTGGCGGCACCGGCCCGGCGCGCGCGACGGCAACACCCCATGCCCAGCGGAGCGCCGCCAGCGTCGCCACCGCCCGGACGCCACCGACCGTCTCCCGCACAGCGCCGCTGACGGCAACACCCCATGCCCAGCGGAGTCCGGCCCGGCCGAAGTCGATCAATGCGAGCCTCCGACCAACCCCTCCCCCCGGCCTTGGTCCGCTTCGTGGCCCAGGCCCTCAAGGCGAGGGGGAGTATTCTCCCGCGCGGCAACACCCCATGCCCAGCGGGAGCCGGGGGCGTCTGAAGAACGGTGCGCCGGGCGGGGACTACCTTGCGGCGCCCCGCTGCGGTGCCCGCACCCGCGCCGGCGGAAGCTGCCAGCAGCCGGCCATGCCCAATGGCCGCTGCCGGCTGCACGGCGGCATGAGCACCGGCGCGCGCACCGAGGCCGGCCGCGAACGCCTCCGCAGCATCCACACCAGGCATGGCGGCTACGGCCGGGACACGCTGGCCTGGTTTCGTCGCATGGACAGCTTCATCGCCGAGACGAAGCAGGTCATGGCGGAAAGCCGCCGCACGAGGGCCGTCGCGGCGGCGGTGCCTCCGGACGCCGGCGACCCGCCATGATCGGTCGCCTGGCCACGTACTCGCCTGTGCACGTCACGTCGTCGCACGACGCCGATCGGCAACACCCCATGCCCAGCGGTACCGTGTCGGTTGGCGACACCCCATGCCCAGCGGGAAAGTCTCATATGTGGGGACACGAGACGACTGTGAGACGCCCGACATGATCGCGGATGCGCCACAAAGAACCGTCATCCCGGCGAAGGTGGCGGCCCAAGCGGCATGGGTCCCCGCCTTCGCGCTAGGGCATGCGCACAAGTAATCTGGGAATCGGAATGTGATTGGCCCGACGCGGGGCGGATCGGCTTAGGTGTATCGCGGCAACGGACACACAGGAGCCGCCATGGACTTGTCACTTGGGACATTCGGGGATGCGCGTCGCGACCAAAGGGGGGCGCGATCCTCGAACAGATGGTCGCGCGCAAGACGGTCTGCCTCAAACGGCTTGGCGGCGACCGTGGTGGCGAACTCGGAGCCGGGCGGTTCTTCGCCAACGAGCATGTAACCACGACAAAGATCATCGCCTCCTGGAGCACGCAGACCGGCCCCGCCTGTGCCGGTCTGCATGTGTTGGCGATTGATGACAGCTGTGAAGTGAAGTTCCCGACCGCGGCGCAGCGCCGCCGCGGCCTCGGCCCGGTGAAGAAAGGCAATTCGTACGGCCTGCTGGTGCATTCGACGATCGCCGTCGACGCCAACAGCGGCGCCTGCCTCGGTCTGGTGGGCGGACAGATCTGGACCCGCCCTGGGGTAAACCCGATCCCGCATCGCGAGCGTCCGCTGGAGGAGCGCGAATCGATGCGCTGGCTGGATGCCGCCGCGCAGGCGAAGCAGGTGCTGCAACTGGCGGCGACGGTGACGATGGTGGACGATCGGGAGTTGGACATCTACGCCAAATGGGCCTCGGTGCCGACGGACGGCTTCGATATGCTGACCCGGGTGATGAAGGACCGCCGGCTGGCCACCGGCGGCATGCTGTACGCCGCAGCGGCCGGTTTTCCAGTGGTGGGACAGCGCCAGATCAATCTGCCGGCGCGCGATCCCGGCAAGCCGAAGCGAACCGCGGTGGTGGAGATGCGCTATGGCGAGGTGGAGATCCGCCGCCCGGACCAGGAACCCGACCGCTCGCTGCCGAAGCGCGTGCGGCTGCGGGTGGTCGAGGCGAAGGAGGTCGATCCGCCGGCGGACGTGGAACCGCTGCATTGGCGGCTGCTGACGACGCACGAGATCGCCGACGCGGGCGGCGCATGGCAGATCGTCGGCTGGTACCAGCGTCGCTGGGTTATCGAGCAATTGCACCGGGTGCTGAAATCCCAGGGACTGCAACTGGAAGACAGCCAGGTCACCAAGGCCGAACGCTTGGAGAAGCTGACAGCGGCGGCGGTGAAGGCGGCCTGTATCGATATCCAACTGACGCAGGAGCGGGATGGCAAACATCAGCTGCCGGGCGCCACAGTGTTTACCGAGCCGGAGATGGACACCATCGAGGCGCTTGTCCCGACGCTCGAAGGCAAGACGGATCGGCAAAAGAACCCTCACCCGGCCCACAGCCTGGCATGGGCAAGCTGGGTCGTCGCCCGTCTCGGCGGTTGGAACTGCTACTATAAGCCGCCAGGGCCGATCACCTTCCGGCGGGGAATGGAAGCTTTCTACCAGATCCACCGCGGCAGGATGCTCGGGTTCGGACTGACGCCAGATGTGAGAATCCCCTAGCGCCTTCGCGGGGATGACGCAGGACTGCGCCAAGGTCACCGCAGAATCAACGACGCAAGCGCCAGCCCGATTACGGCTTCAGTTGACCCTCGAACAGATCGCTCTTGAATCCAGGCACGTCCACGCAATCGCCGGGGCGGTGCATCACGCACAGATCCGCGCCGCATTGCGCAACAGTGAAATCGGGCAGGCCAATACTCCCGAAACTGGCCGGCACAACCAGGTAGTTATACGCCGCCGCCGTCTGGTGAAGCTGCGCGATGTTCGCCACCGCGTAGATTGGTGCGTCGCGGTCCATCCACGCATAGCCGGCGGTGAATTGCCAAATCACGCCGAAAATCCCCAGCCCACACAAATCGCGGCTTCCGTGCAGCAGACCGGCGGCAGCGATCGCATCGTGCCCGTTCTGTCGATACTGCGAGAAGCTGGCGCCGCCATTGATCGCCGCTGCGACGACGACCCACAACCCAACGGCCTGCCAACCAAGCGACCGCAGTCTCAGCCGGCCGTCGGTTGCAGCGCTCAGGCGCGTTATGATCTCCGCCGTGCCAAGTGCCGCAACGATGAGGAACAGCTCCGTTGCAGGATAGATATAGTTGAACTCCTTGTAGGAGGTGGCCATGTGCGACAGCACTATCACTGCTCCGGTCAGCACCAGCGGCCAAAAGCGCCGCATCCCCGCAGCAAAGGGGATCAGCAGCAGCGGCGCAGCGGCCCCCCATTCCCAGATCGCCCGGGTAAAGTAATAGGTCGAAGGCATCGGATCGCCGAGCCCCCGCGCATCACGCTCGAATAGCTGGGCTTGCAGATTCTTCCAGACCGGGAAGAACGGGGCGCCCCAGGTCATCCAGTCGATCGCCGCCGTCGCCAGAACCGGCACAGCCGCCCCAATGACCATAGGGATCCAGCACCGCCGGATTTGCAGCCTGCCGAACCACAGCGCCGTAACGAGGATGCCCGGCGCATAATGGAACCGGATGCAGAAGCACAGGCCAAGCAGAAAGCCGACCGCCACGCAGCGCCACCAGCCCGGTTGGACGCACGCATCCCCCGGCAGCGGCGGCAGTGCTGCGAGGCAGACCGCCAGGACCAGAAGGTGGCCGCCCTGGATCTCGGTCAATGTCTTCGGGCCGAAGTACACCAGGTCGGGCCAGGTCGCGCACACGGCACCGCAGAGTGTCGCCCCGAGCAAGCCACGATGGCGAAACCCGAGCACGAATGCCGCGACCACGGTCGATGCACCGACTGCGGAGAACAGCGCCCATACCGCGGCGATCTGTCCCGGCGCGCCCAGCCCCGCTGCTCGGGCCAGCGCCATCGGGCCGAGGACGATGCAGGGGAACAACCACGAGCGCGCGCCTTCCAGAAACTCCCAGGCGGCGATGTAGCGGCCCGACAGCAGGCCATGCGCCGGTTCGAGCGACTGGAAGACTTCGTCGGGGCGGAAAATCGTCGGGTGGGTTACCGCGAAGCCAAATCGAAGCAGAAAGCCCAACAGAAAGAGGCCGAAGCAGACTCTGGCTGGAGCGCCGTCCCAGGCGATAAAGCGTTCCAGAAGGCTGCCGGCCGGTGCGGTCTTTACAGCAACCGGCGCCGAGGCCGCATCCATGTCCTGCTTTCCCGATACGAGGTCGTGGCCGGCCCGGCTGCCCGACTCTCGATTCGAGAGGGACGACGGTTCCGATGAACATACCCATGCCTGACGGAAAAGGGGGGGATTCGACAAGCAGTGATCCGGCCCCCGGTGTGGGAGCATGGCGTAACCTCGTGCAGCGGCCAGCGGTTTAAGACACCGCACGCTACAAGTTCAGCTATTTCAAGCTCCTTGCGCGCCGACTTCCGGCCAGCACGCCAGACGGCAAGCGGCTGGAGGATCGGGGGCAGGAAACCACCGTCAGTTGACTCCTATCATGGTTGCTTGACAGGCCCATCGTCCATGATCCGAAGCTCCAAGCGAAGCTAGCTCAAGGCCGTCAGCAGGCGCTCGGCAGCCCGTAGATCGGCAGTCTCCCTACCTTCCGCGAATTGGTCGAACGCCGGTTGCAAGAGCGCCCGGGCGCGCTCAGGCCGTCCCCGAGCGACGTAAAGCGCTGCAAGGTCCGTGGCGGTACGCAACTCCCATGCCCGTGCGCCCTGAGCACGGCTCAGCTCAAGCGATCGCGTGAGGCACAGCTCTGCTTCGTCACTCCGGGGTTGCGGCATTGACAGAAGAGGGCCTCCCCTGACACGCAGCAATTCCGGCATGTAGACGGCTTCTCCGTGTGTCTCCACCTCACGGATCGTCTCATCGATCGATGCCAGGCCTTCGGCGCACTGTCCGATCGCCGCGAGGCCCTGGACAAGCGAGATATTGAACTCCGTCCTGAGGACGCCGAAGCGCATCGCACGAATTTTCTCCAAAGCTGCTCGCAGGCTGACAACGCCCTCCTTTGCATGCCCCCGGTGGATTACCAGCTCCGCTTTGCGGCACTGTCCGACTGCAAGGAGGGCGCCCAGGGAAAGAGTTTCGGCATAGGAAATAGATGAGTTTGTGTGCAATTCGGCATTCTCGAGATCGCCGGTCCAAAGGAACACGGACGCGGCCCAAAGTAACACAATGACGAGTGACTGCGGCCGGTCGAGACGTTGAGCAATTGCGATGGCCTCCTGCGCACGTTCCACTGCCTGGGCGGGATAGCCTAGCAGCCATAGGGTCCGCGCCAAGGCGCTGCCGGGCCGAAAATTGCGATCGTAAGCCAGGTAGATCGAGTTGGTACGGTGAGGGCGAGACCAGTTCTGCAGGGAGGCTTCGAGTTCCGCACGGGCGCCCCTGAGGTCACCCATCATGTGAAGCGACCGCCCTAAGATCGATTGGGATAGCGCGATAGTGGCGGGGTCTTCTATCGCGCGGGCAAGGGTCCGGCGGCGCCTTGCGAACTCCAGTGCGATATTGAAATCGCCGCCGCGGACATGGAACATATGGAGCATGCCAAGCAGGCCAAATTGGTTCAGGACGTCGCCATGCTCTTCTGCAATCGCCAGGCTTCGGTCCAAGGCCGAACGTGCTACATCGCCTTGCCCGAACATGTGCATCGACGAAAGTCCGAAGCAAGCTTGAAGATGCATCTCTTCGGGCCCACCTTGACGAGCATCATCGAGCGCGCGTATCGCCCGCCCTGTCCAGTAATGACATTCGCTAAGTAAAGACATCGCCAGGAAGCCAGGTGCGGCGACGGAGGCAAGCTCGATGCCTATCGCGATGTTCCCGTTGACTTCAAAGCACCATTCCAGCGCCGCACGCGCATTGCCAAGATCGGCGATCGTGGCTGGCGTTGCTCCTCGCCCATACTCGAGTTTTTTGAAAAGATCCCGGTAGTATTCGGCATGTTGTCTGGCGAATTGCTGCACCTCTCCGGATTCGACAAATTTCTCAAGGGCATAAGCGCGTGTTGTCTCAAGCAGCCGAAATTGTGCCGCTATCCCGGCGTTATTTCGGGTCAACAGCGATTTAGCGACCAGGTTCACAATGACGTCGGTGACTTCAGACGGAGGCAGCTCGCTGCTCGCCGTCACGGCATTCGCGGCCTCCAGTGAAAAGGCGCCTGTGAATATGGCAAGACGTCGCAGGAGCAGACGTTCGGGATCAGACAGAAGCTCGTAGCTCCAATCGAGGGTCGCTCGTAACGTCCGATGCTTTGGCAGCGCAGTCCGGCGACCACTGGTCAGTAGCGCGAAGCGGTCATCCAGGCGCGAGAGCACATGTTCGACACCAAGGGTCACTGCCCGGGCTGCCGCGAACTCGATGGCAAGAGGTATACCATCCAGGCGCCGACAAATTGCAGCGACGGACGATAGCTCCCCCTGACGCCGCAATTCGACCTGCTGCGCCGCTGCGCGAGCAATAAAAAGCTGGACTGCGCTGCTCTCCAGGAGTTGGTTCTGAGCAAGCTCCGATAGGTCTTCCGCGGGAACATCGAGCGGCGGAACGCGATAGGCGTGTTCACCTTCGATCCGCATGAGTTCGCGGCTGGTCGCCAGGACGGACGTCGCCGGGCAGAGGCGTAGCAACATCTCCACCAGGTTCGCTACTGCATCGATGACGTGTTCGCAATTGTCGATCACGAGAAGAAGTCTTCTGCCGCCTACGGCGCGCGCCAGCGATTCAGGCGAAATATCGGCCCCTCCCAGATGCAGGCCAAGCACGCTGGCGACCGCCGTAGCGACAAGGCTGTCGTCCGTCACCGACGTGAGCTCGGCAAACGACACGTCGCCCTTAAATTCGGGCAACAAGATGCGGGAGACCTCGAGCGCAAGTCGCGTCTTCCCAATTCCGCCCGGGCCGGTCAGGGTGACAACCCGGTACGCGGACGTAAGATCCAGGAGTTGCCGCACCGCGGCAGCCTGACCGATCAAATCCGATGCTGTTGCGGGCAAATTGCTCTGAACCGGTTCGACATGCGCCGGTTCCGGTTCAACACGCGCTTGAACCCGAGTGCGATCGACAGGATCCACTCGCGCGTCCTTCGACTGGGCGATCCAGCGGCCGAGCAGGCGATAGCCTCGGCCGGATTTGGTCTTGAGCAGGCCCCGATAGGGGCCGAGCGCCTTGCGGACTGCCGCTGCATGAACCTGGAGCGTATTGTCCATGACAACCGCACCGGGCCAGATGCGATTTATCAGTTCGTCCTTGGTGACGAGTTCCCCTGCGGACCCGGCCAGGACTTCGATAATCTCAAAGGCCCGACCACCAACTGGTACGCGTGACCCAAGGACCCGAAGTTCACGGCGACCAAGGTCAATCTCACACTCGCCTGAGGTGTAAACCGGCCGATTAGCCTCCGGGGACATCCCTGACCGTCCGCGATGTGGTCTTTGTCAATTCGAAGCGAGATTGACCATTTGGATCGCCGCGGTGTCAAGCGCGGATGCTTTTCGTTTCCGAGGGCAACAACGAGGAAGCAAGCGATGGATCGGATACGCATGATCGCCCCCGGATTTATCCATGGACGCGTCGAAGCCGGGTGGACGAGTTTTGGTGTCACCCGTTTTCTGGCAAGGCGAGGATGTTCCCAATACTCTCGCGCCGCGGGTGGGCCGAGCTGGCGAATTAAATCAACCAGCCGGTCAGCCGCGGCATCGACGCTGGAAGGTGCCGCCGGCCGCAACGCGCCTGGCAATTCGGTGCATCGCTCATCTGTCCCGTTCTTCCGGGCGCCGCGCCGTCTTGCTCGAGGAGTTATACCAGCCCCCCAAACGATTGAACTCGTGGACCTGCTCTTCCCGTCATGCCGACGAAGGTCGGCATCCACGACTTCGCGGCGTACCGCAGGAGAAAAGTTGTGGATGCCGACCTCCGTCGGCATGACGTTGAGCCTGTCGTGCGAGTGTCAATCATAACGCGGGTTGGTATTAGCCAAGTCACCCGAGCACCCACCGGTGCTCCATCCCAGCCTCGCGGAGATCTATCGTAAGGCGGTCGACGGCTTGGCCAAGGCGGTCGCCGCCGGGCCTTCGCGGGAGGTCCTGGAAGCAGTTCGCGCGCTAATCGACCGAGTGATCGTCTCTCCTCCCGAAGACGATGGTCCGCCTCGGATTGAGCTGGTGGGTCAAATCGACGCTATCCTTCGGGTTGGATGCGGGTTCCAGGTCGGAGGCCGACGCGATACCGTTAACGGCTTTCTCGATTTGTTCGCCAGTTCGATACAGGAGGGTTCAGGGAGGGCAAAGCACCCCTGACGGGTCCCTGGCAGAGCCCTGACTTTGCCACCTTTCGCCATCGCCACCCCCATGCTACCGCGCGCGGCGATGAAACGACTGCTGCGGCACCCAGCCGCCCAAAAACTGCTGGCCCACACACTCGGCCTGTACCTCTCCTTCGCGCTCCGCACCACGCGCTGGCGCCTGGAGGGGGCGGAGCATGCCGTGGCGTGCGCCGCCGCGGGCCCGACGGTGGTCGCCTTCTGGCACGAACGCCTGCCGCTGATGCCAGTAGTCTGGTTGCTCGCCCGCCGATTCCCCGAGGTAAACCTTACCAACGCCCGGGCGCACGTGCTGGTCAGCCACCACCGCGACGGCCGCTTCATCGGCGCTGTGGTCAGCCGTTTCGGCCTCAACGTGGTGCTCGGGTCGTCCTCGCGAGGTGGCGCTGCGGGGATGCGCAGCATGGTGGAACTGCTGATCGCCGGCGAACATGTGGCCATCACGCCCGACGGTCCGCGCGGTCCGCGCCGGGTCGCCGCACCGGGCGTCGCGCGGCTCGCCGCGCTATCGGGCGCGCTCGTGCTACCCTTTGCCGCGCAGACCTCGCGGCGGCGGGTCTTGCGGACCTGGGACCGCATGGTACTGCCCTTGCCGTTCGGGCGTGGCGCCGTGGTGTGCCTGCCGGCGATTACGGTGCCGCAAGAGGGTTGGGAGGCATCCGTGCCGGTCATCACTGAAGCGCTGAATGCCGCAGCCGCCCGCGCGGACGAGCTTTGCGTGGCGTGACGATGGCGCGGACCCGGTGAGCGCGGGCGCAAAACTCTGGGCGGGCACGGCGCGTCTGGCGGCGCCCGGTCTACGTGCGATGCTGCGGCTGCGCCTCGCCCGCGGCAAGGAATTGCCCGGCCGCCTGGCCGAGCGCCGGGGCATCGATCCCTCCCCTCGCCCAGCTGGCCGTGTACTCTGGCTGCACGCCGCCAGTGTCGGCGAGACCGCCTCCGCCCTGCCTGTGCTGGCGCCGCTGCTGGCGGGCGCGCCGGACCTGACGGTGCTGTTCACCACCGGGACCGTCACCGCAGCGAAACTCCTGGCCCAGCGGCTGGCGCCAGAGCACCAGGGGCGCGTGCTGCACCGGTTCGTGCCGCTGGACGTACCGAGGTGGGCGGCGCGGTTTCTCGACCATTGGCGGCCGGACGCCGCGGCCTTCCTGGAAAGCGAATTGTGGCCCAATCTGCTGGCCGCCTGCCATGCCCGAGACATCAAGCTGATGCTGGTCAACGCCCGCCTGTCGCCACGCAGCTATGTCCGCTGGCGCCGCGCGCCTGCGCTGGCGCGCGAGTTGATAGGGGGGTTCGCGCGAGTCCAGGCTCGCAGCGACGCCGACCTGCAACGGCTACGATTGCTCGGCGCCCGCCACGTCAAGGCACCGGGCGATTTGAAGTTCGCCGCGCCGCCGCTGCCGGCGGATGAGACGGCACTCGCGCGGCTTCGGGCGTTGCTTGCCGGCCGTCCGGTCTGGCTGGCGGCCAGCACGCATCCCGGCGAGGAGGCACTGGTTTTTGCTGCGCACCGCCAGATCGCACTGCGCTTCCCAGACCTGCTGACCATACTGGCGCCGCGGCATCCCGAGCGGGGTGCGGTGATCGCCGCGGAGGCGGCGCCGTTGCCGGTGACGCGCCGCGCGCTGGGCGATGGACCTCCGCCGTCCGCCGGGGTGTGGGTAGTCGATACGTTGGGCGAAATGGGGCTATGGTATCGCTTGGCCCCGATCGCATTTGTCGGCCGCAGCCTGGTGCTTCCGGGCGGCGGGCAGAACCCGCTGGAGCCGGCGCGGCTAGGCTGCGCCATCGCCGTGGGACCCCACACCGGCAATTTCCAGGAGCATGTCGCTCTGCTGCGCGCGGCGCTGGGATTGGAGGAGGTGGCGGACGCCGCCGGTTTGGCAGGATTTGTTGGCGCGATGCTGGCCGATCCGGAGGGATGCAAGGACATGGGACGCCGGGCTGCCGTAGTGGTGCGGCGGCATGGCGACCTGGCGGAACGTCACCGCCGAGGCGTTGCTGGAGCTGCTGCGTCCGTCCCCGAGGATTCCCCCATCTCCCGCTACGCGGGACCCCTTAACCTCTCCCGCTTCGCGGGAGAGGACGGCGCGAAGCGCCGGGTGAGGGTGCCGCGAAGTGATGGAAGCAAAGAGCAGCGTGCCGACCCGATCATCCTCACCCTCGACGCTGTCGCGTCTCGACCGCTCCCGCTCCCGCGGGAGAGGTTTTCAGGCGCCCGCCTTCTGGCAACATGATGGGCTGCTGCCCCGCCTGCTCTCCCCGCTTTCCGCCGTCACCTCGGCCGTCACCGCGCTGCGCCTCCTGCGCACCGGCTGGTTCTGCCCGGTGCCCGTCATCTGCGTCGGCAACGCCACCCTCGGCGGCGCGGGCAAAACAACCGTGACGCTCGACCTTTCGCGCCGCCTGGTGGCGCGCGGCTGGGGCGTGCACGTGCTGCTGCGTGGTTACGGGGGCTCGGCACGCGGGCTGCACTGGGTAGATCCCGACGAACCGGCCTCGATTGCGGGGGACGAGGCATTGTTGCACGCCGCAATTGCACCCACCTGGACCTGTGCAAACCGCAAAACCGGCGCCCAGGCGCTGCTCGCGGCCTGTGCCGAGGTGGTACTGATGGATGATGGCCTGCAGAACCCGGGCGTGCAGAAGCGGCTGTCGCTGCTGGTGATCGACGGCGCTACCGGCTTCGGCAACGGCCGGGTGTTCCCCGCCGGCCCGCTGCGCGAACCGGTCTCCGCGGCCGCCGGACGCTGCCAGGCCGCGGTGCTGATCGGCCCGGACGCCACCGGCGCCCTGGCGAAGCTGCCGCCAGGCTTGCCGGTGCACCGCGCCGCACTTCAGCCCGGACCCGAGGCCGCTGCTTTCGCCGGCCGCCGTGTGCTGGGTTTCGCCGGCATCGCCATGCCGGAAAAATTCTTCGCCACGTTGACCGAAGCCGGCGCGGATTTGGTTGCGCGCCGCCCCTTCCCCGATCACCATCCGTATACGCAAGCCGAACTGGACAGCCTGCTGGCAGAAGCGGATCGGCTGGACGCCGTGCCCGTGACCACCGCCAAGGATGCTGTTCGCCTGCCGCCGGCGCTGCGCGAACGCGTGCTCGTGCTGACCGTAAGCCTCGCCTGGGAAGACCCCAACGCGCCCGAGGATCTGCTCAGGACCGTGATCAACACCTGGGCGTCAGAGGGGCGTTACCGTCGCAGCTATGCATGACATCGTCTTCCTGTTCGACGTCGACAACACGTTGCTGGACAACGACCGGGTTCAGCACGACCTGAACGTACATCTCGGCCTGGAGTATGGCGCCGCGAAACGCGACCGCTATTGGGCGCTGTTCGAGGAGATCCGCTCGGAACTCGGCTACGCGGACTATCTCGGCGCCTTGCAGCGCTACCGGCTGGAGGACCTGCACGACCCGCGGGTGCTGCGTATCGCCAACTGGCTGGCCGACTACCCGTTCGGCGCGCGGCTGTATCCACGCGCGCTGGACGTTGTGCAGCACGCACAGCAATGGGGTCCGACCGTCATCCTGTCCGACGGCGACGCTGCGTTCCAACCGCGCAAAGTGGAACGCTCTGGCCTGTGGCGGACGTTTGAGGAGAATGTGCTGATTTTCGTGCATAAGGAGGAATCGCTGGACGATGTGGAGCGCTTGTTCCCGGCGCAGCACTACGTGATGGTCGACGACAAGCTGCGTATCCTGGAGGCGCTGAAAAAATCCTGGGGCGACCGCGTCACCACGGTGTTCCCGCGCCAGGGACACTATGCGCTGGAGCCGGGCGTGGAGGAGAAGTATCTCAAGCCCGATATCCGGCTGGAGCGGATCGGCGATTTTCTCAATTGCGAGTTTGAATCCTTCACCGGGAAATAAAACCGCCCCAACCGTCATGGCCGGGTGATCCCCGGGTCAAGCGCCCGGGGACTTCGGCCCGGCCATGACGGTGAGGTGGCCGGTGCGAACAATTCGTTAGCAGGGTACAGAAGTGAAGCGCACACCCTCGACCCAATGGTGGAGGGCGCCTCGATAGCTCGTGACAAAAAATGTTCTGAATCGCAATCGTTGCGCACGCTTTGATTATCCGCTAGGTCGATCCTCACACGCGCCGGGGGGCCGCCAGCCTCGTCGCGGCTGCATCCTGCATCAGGGGCGGTTGCACGCGCGGAGGGCCTTGTCACATGAGTGACCAACAAAGCGTTCTGCAACAGCAGACGGTGGCCGACACGGCGACTGACTGGCAGCAAATTCTGCCGTTCAATCAGTTCGATCCGTCGACGGGCACGCTGGACAGCATCGATGTCGGCTTGACCGCCGACCTGTCAGGCATTGTCTCCATTGAGAGCCTGGAGGCAGCCCCCTCGAACGTCTTGATCGAGCAATTGGGTAATGTGTCGGTGGGTAGCCCGACCGGCAGCGTCCTGTTGGAAGAGCCCCTGTTTGCCTTCGGGTCAGCCGCATTGGGCGCCTATGACGGGACGACCGATTATGCCGGCACGTCCGGTACGGTCGTCGCATTGGCCAACGCCGGGACAGCGGACACGACGGTTTCGACGAGCAGTGATCAAGGGCCGTTCATTGGCACCGGATCGGTTCTGCTGTCGGCTTACGCCAGCACCGTGCTGGATATCACCGGCCCGGCCAACATGCAGATCGCATCGCAGGCAAGTGCCGGAGCGACCGTCGATCTGCAATACAACTATACGAACACGGCCTCAGGCAGCAATTCAAGCAGCTCGGGCGGCGGCGTCAACACGCTGATTTACACTGCGCCGATCGTGGCGCTGCCGTTCAACACTGTCACCGCAACGCCTCAAGTCCTGCTCGTCCCGGACGCCACGACGGGATCGAGCACGCAGATTAACGTCGATCAATTCAATCCTGCGCTTGGGACCCTGGAAGGCATCGAAATCACGCTGGGCGGCGACCTGTCCACGCAGGTTTCGGCCGAGAACGAGGACGCGACAGCCGCGTCTGTCTCCACGACGCAAGACGCCACGGTGACGTTGTCGCTTGCCGGCGTGACGCAGAACACGGACGGAAGCGTCGCGACCTATGCTGCACTGGATGGCTACGACGGAACGGCGGATTACGCCGGCACGTCCGGCACGATCGTCACCGGCGAGACGCAAATGCCGGCCATCTCCGAGACCTGGACCGACCCGACCGACCTGGCGGATTTCACCGGCACCGGCACGCTGACCGGGGCATTTTCATCCAGCAGCACGGCAAGTCTCGACGGCCCCGGCAATCTGCTCGCGCAACTTCTGGCTGAGGCGGGTGGCACCGTTGAGGTCAGTTACGAGTACGTGCCAGCCGGCGTCTCCGCCGACGCCATTGGCTGGGCCAACCCGTCCGGCGGCGACTGGACCACGGCGACCGATTGGAGTTCCTACTACAATCCGCCCGCCGCGACGGACGATGTCGCCATCACTCTGTCGGGCAGTTATGCCGTGACGCTCGATGCGGCCGAGACGGTCAACAACATCGTCATCGACTCGCCGGGCGCCACTCTGGTGGTGGATGCGAATCTGACCGCGACGGGCGACTTCAGCCTCGACGCCGGAACTATCGTGTTTGAGCACGGCACGATCTCCGCCGCCGACATCAATATCAACGGCGGCGTGGTCACGGGCACGACGGATTTGGTCGCCTCGGGGACGATCAGCATCAGCGAGGCCGCGCAGGTGAGTGGCCTCTGCTTCTGCGCCGGCACCCGCATTGCCACACAAGCCGGCGAAGTGCCGGTCGAGCGCCTCGCCCCGGGCGACCTCGTGCTGACCAGCAGCGGCGAAGCGCAGCCGATCCTCTGGATCGGCGTGGGCAAGGTGCTCGCAACGCGTGGCCGCCGCAGCGCGGCGACGCCGGTGATCGTGCGCAAATCCGCGATTGCCGACAACATTCCGCATCATGACCTGCGGGTGACCAAAGGCCATGCGTTTTACCTGGACGGCGTGCTGATCCCGGTCGAATACCTGGTGAACCACCGCTCGATCATCTGGGACGATCGCGCACAGGAGGTGGAACTTTATCACATCGAGCTAGCCCGGCATGACGTGTTGCTGGCCAACGGCGCGCCAGCCGAAAGCTATCGCGACGACGGCAATCGCTGGCTGTTTCACAACGCCAACACCGGCTGGGATTCGCCGGCGCAGCCCGCCTGTGCTGCGGTATTGACCGGCGGACACATAGTCGATGCCGTCTGGCGTCGCCTGCTGGACCGCGCCGGGCCCCGCCCTGGACTTGTGCTCACCGAGGATCCCGACCTGCATCTGTTGGTAGACGGCGAACGACGGGAACCTGTGGCCCGACATGGCGCGGCTTGCATATTCAGCCTTCAAGGCCGGCCCAACAACGTCCGGATCGCCTCGCGTGCCGGCTCCCCTGCGGAATTGGGCGTCGCGCGCGACCCGCGAGTTCTCGGCGTGGCCGTGCGACGGATCGTCCTACGCCAGGGAACCCGCTTTCGCGTCATGGAAGCGAACGAGCCATTGCTGGTCGAGGGCTTCCATGGCTTCGAACCGGAAGGTTGCTGCCGATGGACCAACGGCGACGCGGCCGTGCCGCAACAACTGTTCGACGGCTTCGATGGACCGGCAGAGCTGGTGCTGCATCTTGGTGGCACAACGCAATATGCATTGCTCCGCGAATTACCGCGGGAAGCGGCAGCCTGATTTTTACGGAATCGTTGCGTTCGTCACCCGTCCGGCCCGCCCACCGGGCTGTTGCCAGGATCACACCCACGGGGTGATGCGCTTCACTGACAGTGCCGTGAGACGCCTCTAGGTTGCGTTCTGCGATGCTCGATCGCCGAGCCGATATCGACCATCGCAAGGAGGTCATGATGAACACCGTCAATCAAGGCGCCCCTGCGTTGCTGCTACGGAACCAGTTCCGCGAGCTTCATAACGTCGGCGCGCAGGTGAACCTCGATGAGGAGCGCCAACGACGCCTGCTGCTGGTCTCGCCGCAGGATTGGCCGGACTGGTCGGTGTTTCTGCGCGATGGGCCGCTTCCGGCGCGACCCGACGTACCTGTCATGCTGCGGAGAGTTGGCGCCGCGACCTATCGGCTGGCTTCGCTCGCCGAACGGCAAACGGCTGCTCGATGATCGCCATGGACGACATCGCCGCATGGGAGCCCAGGCCGGACAGACATCGGCGCACGCGGCGTTGGATTTTCGCAGCGACGATTTTGATCGTCGCATCGTTCGCCTCCGGCCTTGTGGTGTTCAGTTGGTTATCGTCGGTGCCTGATTCGAACGGTTCGGGCTCTACCGCTGCCACTAACGCGCCCACAGGGGCCCCGCGTCTCCATATGAGGTTCTGATTGCCCTGACGGGAGCCGCATCCCGCTTGACAGGCCCTATAGCCACGCCGCGAAGTCGTCCTGTATTGTCAGGGGAGCGACAATCATGCGCAGCGAGCGCTTGCAATTCGCCGGGCAGGACGGACAGAACCTCGCCGCTCGGCTGGACCTGCCGGATGACAAGCCGTTGGGAACCGCGCTGTTCGCGCACTGCTTCACGTGTGGCAAGGACGTGGTCGCGGCTGGCCGCATTGCAGCCGGCCTGGCGGCACGCGGCATCGCCACGCTGCGCTTCGACTTCACCGGGCTCGGTTCCAGCGACGGCGATTTCTCCAACACCAATTTCAGTTCTAATTTACAGGACCTAATTGCCGCCGCCGATCACCTGCGGTCGCGCGGCATGGCGCCAGGGCTGCTGATCGGCCACAGCCTCGGCGGGGCGGCGGTCCTCGCCGCCGCCCCGACGATCCCGGAGGCGCGCGCCGTCGCGGTGATCGGCGCGCCGTTCGATCCCGGCCATGTGCTGCATCTGCTGACCGCGCAACTGCCGGAGATCGAGGCGCGCGGCGAGGCTGTCGTGTCGCTGGGCGGCCGTCCGTTCACCATCAAGCGGCAGTTCATCGACGACCTGCGCGAGCGCAACCAGGCCACGTCGATCGGCCACCTCGGCAAGGCGCTGCTGGTGATGCACGCGCCGACCGACGCCACAGTGGGCATCGAAAATGCACGACGGATCTTCGACGCCGCGCGCCATCCCAAGAGCTTCATCGCCCTTCCGGGCGCCGCTCACTTGCTCGATAACCGTGCCGACGCGGAATATGCCGCGGCCGTGCTGGCGGCGTGGTCGTCCCGCTATATCGGCGCGATGGCGCCGGTGGAGGTGCAGGCGCCGGCGGATGGCGCGGACGTCGTTGTGGAGGAAACCCGTGCAGGACGGCTGCAACAGCTTGTCAGTGCGGGCCGGCATCGTTTCTTCGCCGATGAGCCGGTCGAGCAGGGCGGCCTGGGCTCCGGCCCGAACCCGTATGATCTGCTGCTGGCGGCACTTGGGGCGTGCACGTCGATGACGCTGCGGTTGTTCGCCGACCACAAGGGTTGGCCACTGGAGAAGGTCCGCGTCTCGCTCAGCCATAACAAGATTTATGCGGCGGACTGCGCGGATTGCGAAACGCGTGAGGGCAAGATCGATGAGATCACCCGTGGGATTTCATTGCAAGGCGCGTTGGATGCCGCACAGCGCGCCAGGTTGCTGGAGATCGCCGATAAGTGCCCGGTGCATCGCACGCTGCATGGCGAGGTGAAGGTGCGTACTTCGGAGGTATGAGTGCTGTCGCAACCGTGTTGTCATTATGCGTTGGCCACGCACCGGCCCACCACTAATGAAACCGCGTACAGCAATCGCATTTGCCGTGATGGGTGCTCGGCGAAAGTCCACGATTGCAGGAGCGCGCGGGCAACACCGCGGAGCTTTTTATCACGGAGATAGAACGAGGGCCACGGTGCGCCACGGAGGCAGGTGCACTTCCCCGATGCCGAAGCGGCATACTGCCTCCGTGGCCCTCCGTGGCCCTCGTTCTGTCTCCGTGATAAAAGCTTGCTTGCTGCCGAGTGGCAAAAGCCGAACGAGATTGACCGAGAGCAGTTTCTTGTTGGTAGCGCAGCAGTGCGGCAGTCCCGCGCTTGACGAATTGGCGGCGGTTCGTCAGGCGGGATATTGCCGCGTCGCTTCGCTCCTCGCAATGACACCGGTCTTCGATAGCATTGGTGTTCGCGACATTTCCACTCAGGGCGAAAACCCTCAGGGGCGCACCGAACTATCGCGCCGCCGCTCGAAATGTCTCGATAAACCGCTCCATATCCGCTTCGTCGTTATAAACGTGCGGGCTGATGCGCAGCCGGCCCAGGCGCGGCGCGGCATAGACCTGCGCTGCGGCCAGCCGGTCCACCAACCCGACCGGCATGCCGCCGGGAAACGCCAGGCTCAGAATATGCGGCGCGCGCAGCCGCGCGTCCGGCACCTGCACACCGCTGTTGCGCAGTCCGTCGGCCAGCCGATCCGTCAGCATGCGCAGCCGCCCGAGGATCGCCGCGCTGCCCCACGCCGCCACCAGTTCCATGCCGAGCGCCGCCATTTCCAGCGACACGAAAAAGTCCCGTTCACCCATGTCGAACCGGTGAGCGCCATCGACGTAACCCAGATCGCGCATATACGGCGCGCTTTCCGAACTGATCGCCCGCCGGCCGGCGCCGGTTTGCTCCAGCGGCACGCCGCCCTGCCGCCGCTTCGCGACGTAGAGGAACGCCCGGCCATACGGCCCCAGCACCCACTTGTAGGTCGGAAACACCACGAAATCCGGATCGAGCGCCTGCACGTCCAGCGGAATCACCCCGCCGCGTGCGTCGCATCGATCAGCAACGCCGCACCCTGCCGGCGCAATGCCGCACCGACGCTCTCCAGGTCGATCGCGCATCCGTCCGACCAATGCACCGAGGAGATCGACGCCAGGCTGACCGGCGGCGCACCGTGCCGCTCGATCGCCTCCAGCAGCGCCGCGGTCCAGTCGCCATCGCTCGGCTGGCGCACGGCTTCAACGGTGAAACCTCGCGCTGACGCGCCCGCCCGCCATTCCAGCACCGGCGAGACGTGGTCGTTCTCCAGGGTCAGCACGCGGGTGCCGCGCGGCGGCACGAACAGTTTCCCCGCGGTGGCGACGCCGTAGCTGACCGAGGAGATCAGCGCCACGTCGGCGGGATCGGCATTGATCAGCCGGGCGGCGGCGCGACGGGCACGCTCGAACTGCGCCGGCGCGAAGTCGGCGGGAATCGTCCAGGGTTGGCCCTTTCGCTCCACTCCCGCACGGCCGGCTTCCATCGAGGCGCGCGGCAGCGGGCCCCAGGAGGCGGCGTTCAGGTAGCAGACGTCACGCGGCATATCGAACAGGTCGCGTTGCGACGGCAACATCTGCGGGTTCTCCTCTAGCCGGTGCGCGCCAGCCTTGGCGGCAAGCGCAGCCGCATCATCGGCATGAAGCGGCGGACCAGGATGACCAGTCCCAGGCCGAGTGTCACCAGCACGACGTAATGCGCGGGACGCAGTCCGTAGCGCAACGTTTCGTCCGCAGCCAGCACGCGCCAGGGATTGATGTGCGTGGCGATGCCATACCAGGCGAACTCGATGCCGGCGGCCGCGGCGCCGGACAACATCGCCAGCACGGGGTAGACCGCGATGCGCCGCTGCCACGCTGCGGGCATCACTCGCCACAGCATCAACCAGACATACAGGCCGGCGACGAACACCGGCTCCGACACGTTGGCCTTGGACTGGATGAAGTAGTGCAGCAGCGCCAGCACGGCGAGCGGGTAGGTCAGCCGGTGCAGGCGCTTCCACCAGCGGCCCATGCGGCGGATCGCCGCGTCGGTGGAGGTGACGCCGAGCGCGATCAGCCCCAGCAGGACGGCGAAGCCGATGGTGAGGTAGAAGCGGTGGACGATTTCGGAGGCGACCACGAGCAGGTCGCCCTTCTGATCGACGATGTAGAGGCTGAAATGCGCCACCGCGTAGGCCAGCGCGGTCAGCCCCAGCATGCGCCGGAGCAAGAGCAGCTTGCCCCAGTCGAGCGCCGCCCGCAGCGGGGTGACGGCCAGCGCGATCAGCAGGAAGCGGATTGCCCACAGGCCGGTCTCGTGGATCACCTCGGTCACCGGCCGGCCGCCGAGGTCGCCATCCGCCCACCAGAACGCCGCGAGCAGGCCGGGGACACAGACGGCGGCCAGCACCGCAGCCTTCAGCGGCAGGAATTTGCCGCGCCGGTCACGCCAGGGAACCACCATTGCCTGCCACCTCCGGCGTCGCATGTAGGGGCTGGACGCGAAAGCGCCAGCGGTTACCCGGATGGGTCCCGGCAGATGGACGAATATTACACTGCCGGTGTTGGCCGTTGAGGATTCGCGGGGAAATATTCGAATCGAGCTGCCGGCGGATCACGGCTCTCTGTGTCATGGCCGGCGAAGGCCGGCCACCCACGACTTCGCTTGCTGGCAACAAGAAGAGACGCGGGTGACCGGCCTTCGCCGGCCATGACATAGGGGATTACGGCGCGACTGATTGCAGCACTTGTTCCCCCGCAGAGCCTTACCGGGGCGGCGGGCGACCCATGCTGGCCATATCCATCTTCTGGAAATCGGCCGGCGGCGCGAACAGAGTGGCCGCCAGCGGACCATAGGAAACCCGGGTCGCCTCCATAACACCGCCGCCGCCAGGCGATTGACTGTCGCTCTTGGCGCGCAACATCAGGCCGTCGTCGCTGAGGCACACCTGGCCGCTATTGTTCTGCCGCTTGGTGTCATAGATCGTGCAGCTTATCCCGGCGACCGTGTCGCTGCCGACCCGGCTGAACGTGGCGCTCTTGTCGTCGAACGCCATCACTCGCTTGGGGTCGTACGGCAATTCCATGTAGGCGCGTTGCTCGGCCATCACCATGACCATGCGGGCGGCGCCACGGTCCACGATCGAGTAGGCCGGCTGGCCGACCGGCTCGATCCGCATCTTCATGCCGTGATCGGCGAAGTACATGCGGATCGTGTCGGAGCGTTGCGCCCCCTGCATGGCGCCTGCGACGTGGTATTCCACCATGACGTCGCGCGTCGGCTGCATGATCGCCGGATGGTCCTGTGCCGCGGCTGGAAGTGCTGCGGCCAGGCCGACCGCGAGCGCCAGGATTGGCAGTACCTGCATCGTGCCACCTCGTTGTTGCATAACGTCAGTGAATGGGCGGTTGCGGGACCGGTCTAATCATGCTCGTGCCGATCTGCAAGCCGCCGGGACCGGTGTTTGATCTGGCGCAATGACGCCATCGGCGCGCGAGCCGAAAGTGCCGGTCCGCCCAGAAAGGAGCCAGCCATGAAGCTTGCCCTTGTCGCCGAACTCGCGGCGCTATTGCTCTCGGCCCTGCCGGTCGCGGCCGAGTGGAACGAACCCAATACTCCAGGCACCCAGGAATACCGCCTGCTGAAATTCTATCCGCAGGCACAGGTCACCGACTACCAGGTCAAGGACTATGACAGCGCGAAGATGTTGATCGCCTACAAGCCCGACGCCGACAATCCCGCCACCTACGACGAGGTCGAAGGTAAGGTCATCCAATACCACTATGCCCACAAACCGAGCACCTCGACGCTCGAAATTCTGCGCAACTACGAGAACGTGCTGCGCGCCAAAGGCTTCGAGGACATCGTCAGTGGCCGTGGCGACCATCTTTCCGGCCTCGGCCTTAGCGATGACGACACGGTCGGCTCCTGGCGCTGGGAAGAGCCCGGCAAGGGGATGATCTGGATCTCGCTGCGCGCATACTATCAAGGCGATCGCGGCCACCCCTGCTCCGATCTGGTGATCGTCGAGACCCAGTCGATGCAGCAGACGCTGGAGGCCAACGCGGCGACCGAGGCCAAGCCTGCCAGCCTGGCGAGTGCGTTGCAGGAGGCCGGGCGCGTTGCGGTCTACGGCATCACCTTCGACTTCAACAAGGCGACCCTGCGCCCCGAGGCGGCACCGGTGCTCGGCGAGGTGCTGGCAATGCTGCAAGGTGACGCGAGCTTGTCCCTGACGATCGAGGGTCACACCGACTCGGTTGGCCTGGAAGCATACAACCAGAAGCTTTCGGCCGACCGCGCCGACGCGGTGAAGGCGTGGCTGGTCGCGCACGGCATCGACACGGCGCGGCTGACCACGGCGGGGTTCGGCGATACCAAGCCGGTCGCGGACAATGCCACGGAGGACGGGCGGGCGAAGAATCGCCGGGTCGAGCTGGCAAAGCGCTGATCCACGGGCTCAGCGCGCCGACAGGACGTCGATCTCGCCCCGAAGCGCGATAGGGTCGGGATCGGCCAGCCACACCGCCTGCGTTTCCAATGCCCGGGCCAGCCGGGCTCGGTATTCGTCGCGCGGGATTTCCCGGGCGCCGAATTGCGTCAGGTGCGCGGTGACAAACTGCGTGTCCAGCAACCGGAAACCGCCCAGCCGCAGGCGCGCGACCAGATGCACCAGCGCCACCTTGGAGGCGTCGGTGACGAAGCTGAACATGCTCTCGCCGAAGAACGCGCCGCCGATCGCTACGCCATAAAGCCCGCCGACCAGGTTGCCGCCCTGGCGGCATTCCACCGAATGGGCGTGGCCCATCCGGTGCAGTTCGCCGAACAGCCGCTCGATCTGCGGGTTGATCCAGGTGTCGTCCCGGCCCGGCATGGAGGTGGCACAGCCGGCGATGGTGGCGGGGAAGTCGCGGTCCACCGACACCTCGAACGTATCGGAAAGAGCAGTACGGCGCAGCCGGCGAGGCAGATGGAACTGATCGAGCGGCAACACGCCACGGTGCTCTGGGTCCAGCCAGAACAGCCGGTCGCCACGCCGGGTCTCCGCCATCGGGAACAGCCCGTGGCGATAGGCCCGCAGCATCAGTTCCGCCGTGATCTCCACCACGCGACGCGACATGGTGGCATTGTGCGGCCGGCGGGGTGGCGAAGGGAAGTGCTACGACGCAAAACCTCTCCCACGGAGCGGGAGAGATCGAGGCGCATTTGCGCCTCGGGTGAGGGTGATCGGGCCGCACGTAAGCAGGTAGAGCGTGCCGACCCGATCACCCTCACCCTCGACGCTAGCGCGTCTTGACCTCTCCCGCTCCCGCGGGAGAGGTTTTCTTAGCTTGCGACGTCGCCGGCAATCTTGCGGGTTGCCGTCACCGCTTCCCGCGACGCCTTTGCCATCAGCCCGCTGTCGTTGGCGATGGTGACGAAGCGATAGCCCATGGCGATCATGCGGGCTGCGTATTCCGCGGTGCCATTGTGGATGCCGGCGAACTTGCCGTGCCGCTTGCAGCTCGCCAGCAGCTTCTCGTAGATGCCAAGGATCAGCGGCTCCTCACGGTCGAGCTTCGGGACCAGGCCGAGCGAAAAGCCCATGTCGGACGGGCCGACATAGATGCCGCTGATGCCGGGCACCGACAGGATCTCATCGATGTTGTCGATGCCTTCCTGGGTTTCGATCATCGCGATCACCAGCACTTCATCGTTGGCGATCTTCTGGTAGTCCGATGCCTCGCCGTACATGGCCGCGCGGATCGGGCCGTTGCTGCGCTTGCCGGCCGGCGGGTACAGCGAATAGGAGGCCAATGCCTGGGCTTCCGCCTTGTTGTTCACCATCGGGCAGATGACACCCCAGGCGCCGCCGTCCAGGACCTTGCCGATGATGCCGGGTTCGTTCCACGGCACCCGCACCAGCGGGGTGACCGGATGGCGGTCCATCGCCTGGAAGCACTGCACCATCGACTGGTAGTCCTGCACGCCATGCTGGATATCGACGGTGACACTGTCCCAGCCGCACTGTGCCATCACCTCGGCCGAGAAACCGGACGGAATGGCGAGCCATGCGTTGACGCACGCTTTGCCAGCGGCAAGCCGTGCCTTGAGTTTGTTGGCCATCTGGGTGTTTCCCCGTTCTACTAAAGAGAGCTGCAACCTAGGCGCGAGGCTGGGGAGCGTCAACGCGAAGGCGGCTCAACAGCATTGCTCGATTGGAGTGCCAAAGTCGCGCGCAGATTGCCCCCCTGCCGTGCCAGCAGCGCTTCCGCCTCAGCCGGCGACATCCCGCGCACGATCAGCGCCGCGACCTTCACCTTGCCATACGCCGCCTTCGGCGCCGCCCGGGCTGCTCGCCTCCCGTCATCGTTGGGCCCGAGCTCATACTCTGCCACCGTTCCCGCAACCACCGCCGGCCAAAGCCCCCGCCAGACGTGCCGCCACTTTGCGCTGCCCGGGCTATGCCCTACGGTACTCCTCTAAAGCCTGGAGCCGCTGGGGGGATCGCGCCAATAAGCGTCCAGGCACCCGGGAGGAGGCTACAGCCAATGTCCGAATTCGGCGAACATGCGATGACCTTTCCGTCGAACGCGCTCAGTGAGGTGCCGTTCCGCGTTTACACGGATCCCGCGCAATACACGCTCGAGCAAGAGCGGATCTTCAAGGGACCGACGTGGAATTATCTGTGCCTCGCGGCGGAGATTGCCAATTCGGGCGACTATGTTGCGACCACGATCGGCGAGGCCGAGGTGGTGGTGACGCGCGACTCCTCTGGCGCCATCAATGGTTTCGTCAACCGCTGTGCGCATCGCGGCAACCTGCTGTGCTTCGACCGGCGCGGGAATACAAAGGAGATAAGCTGCATCTACCATGGCTGGACCTACGACCTTGCCGGCCATCTGACCGGCGTGGCGTTCGAGCGCGGGGTGAAGCGCCAGGGCGGCATGCCGCCGGAATTCCGCAAGGAAGAGCATAGCCTGGCACGGTTGAAAGTAGCGGAACTTGCCGGCCTGGTGTTCGGCACGTTTTGCGAAGATGCGCCCGAGCTGGAGGACTTCTCGGTCCCGCGGTGACCGGCGGCATTCGCCGCGTGCTCAACCGCCCGGCGCATGTTCTGGGGCGCAGCACGCAGGTTTTGCCGAACAACTGGAAACTCTATTTCGAGAACGTCAAGGACACCTACCACGCCAGCATCCTGCACCTGTTCCTGACGACATTCCGCATCAACCGGTTGAGCCAGCCGGGCGGGATCACGATCGATGCCAACGGCGGCAACCATTTCAGCCAGGCGAAGATGGACTATGCGGCCGAGGATGCCGACTACAAGGCGGCCGCGCTGCGTGCGGACAGCGAATTCCGGCTGGCCGACAGCTCGATCGTCGAGTCGATCGACGAGTATGGCGACAGCGTTTCCGTGCAGATCCTGACGGTGTTTCCAGCGATGGTGCTGCAGCAGATCCGCAACACGATTGCGGTGCGGGTGCTGCGGCCGCGCGGGCTGGAGCGTAGCGAACTCGACTGGATCCATCTTGGGTTCGACGACGATGACGAGGCGATGACCGAGCGCCGCTTGCGCCAAGGCAACCTGGTCGGCGCGGCCGGATTTATCTCGATGGAAGACGGGTGCGTCGGCGGGTTCGTGCAGCGCGCGTTGCGCTATGACGACGCCGGGAGCGGTATCGTGATGATGGGTGGCCACGATGCGGACTCGCAGCCCTTCCGCGCCACCGAGGCGGCGATCCGCGGCTTTTGGAAGCACTACCGCGCGCTGATGGGGGACTGATCGTGGGCGCTGAGGTTTCGGCGGACGACCATCGCGACCCGGCTTGGGGTGGAAGAATTGCTCGCGGCGTATGCCGAGTGCGTCGACGAAGACCGGCTGGAAGAGTGGCCGAATTTTTTCACCGAGTCAATGCCGCTACGTGATTCTCAAGCCGTGCCGACCATGCGGCCGGGCTGCGGCATGGCATCATCTACGCCGCGTCGCGCGGGATGTTGACCGACCGTGTGATGGCGTTGCGCAAGGCCAATATCTTCGAGCCGCACCACTACCGGCATATTGTCGGGCCGACCCGGGTGATAGGGGTGGATGGCGGCGTCGCGGACGTGCACTCGAATTTCCTGGTCGTGCGGATCATGCACGACGGGAACACGCAGTTGTTCGCCACCGGGCGGTATCTCGATCGGGTCGATATCACCCGCCGCCCGTTCCGGTTTTCCGAGCGAACCGTCGTGCTGGACAGCCACAAGATCGACACGCTGCTGGTGATCCCGCTCTGAAAACCTCTCCCGCCTGCGGCGGGAGAGGTTGAGGCGCGGCAGCGCGCCAAGGGCGAGGGTGCCGCGAACCGCACACACACCCTTGCTCTTTAGCCTCGCGCAAAGAGGCGACGTGCCGACCCGATCACCCTCACCCTCAACGCTTCGCGTCTCGACCTCTCCCGCTCCCGCGGGAGAGGTTTATGCGGCGCAGGAGAGGTTAGTCAGTGGTGCGTCTGATACCAACCATTGCGCAGCACGCGCCCCGGCAGCGCACCGGTGTGCTTGCCGTCCTCCAGCAGCACCTGCCCGTTCACAATCGTCATGTGAATGCCGATCGCCGGCTCCTTTATCCGCCAGCCCCCGGCAGGGAAGTCATGCACCACGCTCTCCGGGCCGGGCTTCACCGTGTCCGGGTCGAAGATCACGATGTCTGCGGCCAGGCCCTCGCGCAACAAACCGCGATCCTGGATGCCGAACAGCGACGCGGATTCAAACGTCAGCCGCTTCACCGCTTGTTCCAACGTCATCGCCTGCTTCTCGCGCACCCACTCGCCCAGCAGCCGCGTGGTGTACCCGTAGCCGCCGTGGAACTGCACGTGCGCCCCACCGTCGCCCAACCCGATGAACGCATTCGGATAGGTCAGGATCTTACGCAGCGCCTCGTCATCGACGTTGTTCTCGGCTTGCAGGAAGCGGGTGTCGAGGTTCTCCTCCACCACCAGATCAAGGAACGCGTCGATCACGCGCTTGCCCTGCATTTGCGCGATCTCGCCGATGCTCTTGAACTGCAGCGGCTTGTTCTTCTCCAGCACCGGCTCGTTCACCCACATATAGTCCCACCAGGTCTTCGAGAATCCGACGGCCTGGATCGGCACCGAGCGCTCCACCGCCTCGGCGTGCAACTTGTCGCGCACTTGCGGATCGGAATAGGCGCGCAGTTTCTCTGCGTCGGTCATCAGCAGGATCGGGTGCCAGGTCGGCAGGCCGCGGAACACCTGACAGTTGTGCATGGTGAAGTCCTGCGTCACCCGGTTCGGACTGCACATCGGATAGGCGCGGATGCCAGCCTTCGCGGTCTCTTCGACACGCGCAATGTGCTGCTTCCACTTGTCGGGATTGCGCACCGTCTGGCTCAGGCTGTTGTAGATCACCGGCCGCCCCGTCGCTTCCGCCAGCCGCGCCATCAGGCCATCGCTGAGTTCCGGATCGACGCCGCCGCCCATCTGCATCGTGCCGGTGCCAAGCTCGCGCAGCACGTCGCCCAGCGCGAAGATCTCGCGTTCGTCGGCCCACAATGCCGGGATGGGCACGCCCTGCGGATCGTAATGCCCCTTCTGCCGCGAACCGGAGAACCCGACCGCGCCGGCCTGCATGCCGTCGCGCACCAGCGCCTGCATCGTCTTGATCTCGTCGTCGGTCGCGGTGCGCTTCTGGCAGTCCTCGCCCATCGCATAGAACCGCACCGCGGTGTGGCCGATCAGCGTGCCGGCATTGACGCCGAGGCCCTGATCCAGCCGATCCATGTATTGCGGGAACGTCTCCCAGTTCACGTCGACGGTGCGCAGCACCTCCATCGGGATGGCTTCGACATAGGACAGGAACTCGGCCATGCGCTCTTCATTGCCGCGGCGCACCGGCGCGAGCGACAGGGAGCAATTGCCGAAGATAACGGTGGTGGCGCCGTGCTGCGGCGAGAAGGTGCACAGCGGATCCCAGGTCACCTGAGCGTCATAGTGGCAGTGGTTGTCGATGAAGCCGGGCGATACCGCGAGGCCGTCGGCATCGATCGTGCGCTCCGCCGCGCCATTGATTTTGCCAATCTCCACGATCTTGCCGTCCTTGACGGCGAGGTCCCCTCGGAATGCCGGCATCCCTGAGCCATCGATGATGCGGCCATTACGGATCAACAGGTCATACGCCATTGGCAGCCCCTCCCGTTCTTGGGCCGCCCGCGGCGGCCCTTCCGCTTGGGGAGCAGCGTAGCAGATTGGCGGGCGGGGGGAAGCGGAGGGCAATGGCCTTTGGGATGCCGACGGCCGAGAGGCGGCAATTCTTATCGGTCGACGGAAATGCGGAGCGAAACAAAATTCATGCAACGAAATCCAACAACGACCATACAGTATATCTGTACTATGCTAATAATTCGATAACGTCAGCATCGCCACCAGTGTTCTGACTTCTGACGGATCGATCCAACGTCCAACCCCGTCATTGCGAGCGAAGCGAAGCCATCCCCCCGGAACATCGCACCGACCCTGGTGGGAGATGGCTGCGCTTCGCTAGCAATGACGCCGGGCACGAAGCGTTAGGGTCTTAACACCAGCAATGAGGTCAGTAGATCTCCGCGTACCGATGGCACAACTCCGTTACAGCAAACTCCTCCGTGTACGCCAGTTCGGACCGCTTGTGCCGCAGATACGCTTCCATGAACACCGGCCCGAACCAGCCCCGCACAGCGTCGCTCGCTTCCATCGCCTTCAGCGCCTCGCCCAATGAGTGCGGCAAGGCTCGCGCACTGTCCTTCGGCCCCGGCAACGCCAGCTTGCGCCGCACCCCATCGGCGCCGGCGAACAGCACCGCCCCAAGCGCCATGTATGGACTGGCCGCGCCATCGCACACCCGGAATTCGACGTTGAACTGCCGCGCGATCTCCTCCGGCTCCGTCGTGGCGAACACCGGGCAGACGCGCAGCGCCGCACCACGGTCCTGCCGCACGATGTCGACCTGCGTCGGCGCCCAGCGGTTCGGCGTCAGCCGCAAATACGAGACCGGCGACGGCGCGGTGATCGCCGCGATCGCCGGCAGATGGTGCAGCACGCCGGCACAGAACTGCTGCGCCGGCACGCCCAGCCCCATCGGCCCCGCAGGATCGTGAGTCACCTGCCGGCCGGTCGCCTCGCGCAGGCTCATATGGATATGCACGCCGTTGCCCACGCCATCCGCCGCCGGCATCGGTGAGAACACTGCGCGATGACCCAGCCGATGGGCCGCGGCGCGCGCCATCTCGCGCGTGATCACCGCCTGGTCGGCGGCGACCATCGCTGCCGCCGGCGCCACCGTCACCTCGAACTGCCGCGCGCCGTATTCCGCCAGGAAACTGTCCGGCGCCACGCCGGCGGCACGCAACGCACCGACAAAGCTCTCGCCGAACACGCCCTGGCGGCGGAACGCCCCCAGGCTGTACGCGTCCCCCTGCCGCTCGTCATTCCCAGTATACACAAACTCCTGCTCGAACGCGGCGATCAGGTGCAGGCCGCCGGCCTCGCTCAACGCCGCAATGCCGCGGCGCAGGAACTCGCGCGGGCAGCACTCCCAGGGCGAGCCGTCGGTGTTGCGGACGTCGCCCAGAAAGAAGTGTTCCGGTGCGCTGCCGTCGCCAAAGTCCACCCGCACCTCCGCCTTGGCATCCGGCACGATCATCAGGTCGCCGGCGGTGCCGAACGGCGTGTCCCAGATCGGCCCGAACGCCGTCTGCATCAGGTTGGAGTGCGTCCAGCCGACACCCTTGCGGCGGCGCGCTTCGATCTCGCGGGCGGGAAACCCCTTGCCGCGCACGTGACCGGCAATGTCGCACGTGCCGACGAAGATCAGTTCCTCTCGCAGCATGATGCCCCCCGGCCTGAAACCTCTCCCGCGGGAGCGGGAGAGGTCGAGACGCGCAAGCGGTGAGGGTGAGGGTGATCGGGTCGCCCCGCTCTACCTGCCACGTGCCGACCCGATCACCCCCACCCTCGGTGCTGTCGCACCATCGACCTCTCCCGCGAAGCGGGAGAGGTAAGCATCAACCTAAGCCGCCTGCTTCGCCAGCATCCCCCGCGCGATCAGCTCCTCGGCGATCTGCACCGCATTCAGCGCCGCTCCCTTGCGCAGATTGTCCGACACGCACCAGAACGACAGCCCGTGCGGCACTGTCGGGTCCTTGCGGATGCGGCTGACATACACCGCATCCTCGCCGGCACATTCGATCGGCGTGACGTAGCCGCCATCCTCGCGCACATCCACCACCTCGACGCCAGGAGCCTCACGCAGCGCCGCACGCGCCTCGCCCGCCGTCACCGCGTTCTCGAACTCGACGTTCACCGCCTCGCCATGGCCGATGAACACCGGCACCCGCACGCACGTCGCATGCACCTTGATCGCGGGGTCGAGGATCTTCTGCGTCTCCACCATCATCTTCCATTCTTCCTTGGTGGAGCCGTCATCCATGAACCGGTCGATATGCGGGATGACGTTGAAGGCGATCTCCTTGGTGAATTGCTCCGGCTTGTTCGGGTCGTGCACGAAGATCGCCTTGGTGTGGTTGAACAGCTCGTCCATCGCCTCCTTACCCGCGCCGGAGACCGACTGATACGTGCTCACCACCACGCGCTTGATCTTCCACTGGTCGTGCAGCGGCTTCAGCGCCACCACCATCTGGATGGTCGAGCAATTCGGGTTGGCGATGATCCGCCGCTTGGCGAACTGCCGCAGGTGGTGCGGGTTCACCTCCGGCACCACCAGCGGCACGTCGGGGTCCATGCGGAACTGGCTGGTGTTGTCGATCACCACGCAGCCGGCCTCGGCGGCCCGCGGCGCGTGTACCGCCGACACCGCTGCGCCAGGCGAGAACAGCCCGATGTCGCATCCCCTGAAGTCGAACGTCTCCAGGTTCCGCACCGTGAGCACTTTCTTCTCGCCAAACGAGATTTCCGACCCCGTCGAGCGGCCGGACGCCAGCGCGACCACCTCGTCCGCCGGGAAATTGCGTTCGGCAAGCACCTTGATCATCTCGCGTCCGACTGCTCCTGTGGCGCCGACGACCGCGACCCGGTAACCCATGTCCGTCACTCCTGCTGGCACGAACGATGCTGGTAGCCCGCCGCATCGGCCCACCACAAGAGATTTGCCAGGATGGCGGACATGCAAGGCCTTCGCCGCTTCGGGTGCGGCTGGGCCGTGTCCGCCGGGTGAGCCTCCACGGGCGGATGGTAGCAACCGGCCGTCTCATGCAGCTCTCGTTTCGCGGCAATCCACGCCGTCATCCCCGTCCCCCCGTCATCCGCGCCCGCCCCGCGTCATCCCCGCTTTCGCGGGATGACGATTCGTTGTGGCGCCTGCTCTATAACACCGGAGCGACCGGCCGCGATCACACCGCAACTTCCTTCGATGTCTGCAACGCGAACGCCGCCTTCATCAGCGCCCTGGTATAGTCCTCCCGCGGCCGCGCAAACACCTCATCGGCCTCCCCCTGCTCCACCACGCGGCCGGCGCGCAGCACAACGATCCGATGCGCCAGCGCGCGCACCACCTTCAAATCGTGGCTGATGAACAGATAGGCCAGGCCGTGAACCTGCTGGAGCCGCCGCAGCAATTCGACGATCTGCGCCTGCACCGACATGTCGAGCGCGCTGGTCGGCTCGTCCAGCACGACGAAGCGCGGCTTCAGTACCATCGCCCTGGCAATGGCGATGCGCTGTCGCTGACCGCCGCTGAACTCGTGTGGATAGCATTCGGCGGCATCGGCCGGCAGCCCGACCTCTTCCAATTCCGCGGCGACGCGCATCGCCCGCTCGGCGCGCGACAGCGCGGGTTCGTGCACGCGCAACCCCTCGGCCACGATCTCGCCAACGGAAAACCGTGGCGACAGGCTGCCGAACGGGTCCTGGAAGACGATCTGCGCCCGCGCTCGCAAGCGGCGCAGCGCACGCCGGTCGAGCGTTTCGATATCCACGCCCTCGAAATGAACGCAGCCTTCCGCCGGTTCCAGCCGCAATGCCGCCAGCCCGATGGTGGTCTTGCCGGAGCCGGATTCGCCGACAAGGCCGACGGTTTCTCCGGCGCGCACCGCGATCGTTACACCATCGACGGCGCGCACCGAACCGACGACGCGCCGCAGCACGCCGCGGCGAATTGGGAAGTGGACCCGCATGTCGGCCGCTTCGAATACGGTCGGTGTGTCGTGCGGCAGCGCGATCGGCGCCCCCTTCGGCACCGCTGACAGCAGCATCCTCGTATAGGCGTGCGTGGGTGCGCCGAAGACATCAGCGACGCATCCGGCTTCGACGATCTGTCCACCCTGCATGACGCAGACGCGGTCGGCGTAGCGCCGGACGATTTGCAGGTCATGCGTGATCAGCAGCAGCGCCAAGCTGCGTTCCGCTTTCAGCTTCGCCAGCAGTTCCAGAATTTGCGCCTGGATCGTGACGTCGAGCGCGGTGGTCGGCTCGTCGGCAATCAGCAGCGCGGGATCGTTCGCCAATGCCGTGGCGATCATCACGCGCTGACGCTGGCCGCCGGACAACTGGTGCGGATAGGCGTCTAGGCGATGCTCTGCGTCGGGGAAGCCGGCCTGGTTCAGCAGTTCGATGACGCGGCAACGTAACGCCTCCCGCGGCAGGCGGCGGTGCAGCGTGATGGCCTCCGCCACCTGGCGGCCGATGCGATGCAGGGGATTGAGGCTGGTCATCGGCTCCTGGAACACCATGCCGGCAATCTCGCCCCGCGCGCGATGCAAGGTGGCGGGATCGGCGCCGATCATTTGCTCCCCGTCGAGCATGACGCGGCCGGTTGGGTTGCTGCCGCCCGACGGGAGAAGTTGCAGCAGAGACAGCGCGGTCAGCGACTTGCCGGAGCCGGATTTGCCAACCAGCGCCAGCGTTTCGCCGCGATCGAGCGTGAAGGACGCGTTGTCCACCACACGCTTGTCGCCGAATGCGACCGACAGGTTGGCGACCTCGACGAGGCTCATTGCGACGGTCTCGGGGGTCGGCAGGTTCGCAAGTCAAATCACCACAAAGACACAAAGACACGAAGATTGAATTTTTGTGCCTTTGTGTCTTTGTGGTGATTCTGACTTTTCTCATACCGGCAACCGCCGCGGATCGAACGCGTCGCGCACCGCCTCGCCGATGAAGATCAGCAGCGTCAGCACGCCGCCCAGGACGAAGAACGCGGTGAACCCAAGCCATGGCGCCTGGAGATTGTTCTTGCCCTGCGCTACCAGTTCGCCAAGCGACGGCGATCCCGGAGGCAGGCCGAAGCCGAGGAAATCCAGGCTCGCCAGGATCGTCACCGAGCCGGACAGGATGAATGGCACGAAGGTCAGCGTGGCGACCATCGCGTTGGGCAGGATGTGACGCCACATGACCGAGAGATCGGACACTCCCAGTGCCTTCGCCGCGCGTACATAATCGAGGTTGCGGCCGCGCAGAAACTCGGCACGCACCACGCCCGTCAGGTTCATCCAGGAGAACAGCAGCAGGAACACCAGCAGCACCCAGAAGCCGGGCACGATGATGCTGCCAAGGATGATCAGCAGATAGAGCTGCGGCATGCCGTTCCAGATTTCTATGAACCGCTGGAACAGCAGGTCGGTCAGCCCGCCATAGAAACCCTGCACCGCGCCCGCGGCGATCCCGATCGCCGACGATACCGCGGTGAGCGCGACGCCGAACAGCACCGAAAGGCGGAAGCCGTAGATTACGCGCGCCATTACGTCGCGCGCCTGGTCGTCGGTGCCCAGCAGGTTCTGCCAGCTCGGCGGCGAAGGGGGCGGGGAGGGGAGGTCCTTGACGATCGTGTTGTAGCTGTAAGGGATCGGCGGCCAGATGATCCAGCCATGCGCCTGGATCGCCTTCTGCACGTCGGGATCGGTGTAGTCGGCCTCGGTCGGCATGAAGTCGCTGCCGAACGCGTCCTCGCTATAGTCCTGCAGCACCGGGACGTACCAGTGGTTGTCGTAACGGATCAACAGCGGGCGGTCGTTGGCGATGAATTCAGCGAACATGCTAAGGCCGAACAGCACCATGAAAATCCAGAACGACACATAGCCGCGCCGGTTCTGCCGGAAGATCGCAAGGCGACGGCGGGTGATGGGAGACAGTGTAGTCGTCACTCCCGCCCCTCGAAATCGATCCGCGGGTCCACCACTGTGTACAGCGTGTCGCCGACGATCTGCATCAGCAGACCCAGCAAGGTGAAAATGTAGAGCGTGCCGAACATCACCGGATAGTCGCGCTGGATCGCCGCGTGGAAGCCAAGCAATCCCAGCCCATCGAGGGAGAACACGATCTCCACCAGCAATTGGCTGGTGAACAGGATCGAGATGAACGCCGACGGGAAGCCGGCGACGATCAGCAGCATGGCGTTGCGGAATACGTGACCATACAGCACGCGGCGCTCGCTGGCGCCCTTGGCGCGCGCGGTGACCGTGTATTGCTTGCGGATCTCCTCCAGGAAGCAGTTCTTGGTCAGCATGGTCAGGCTGGCGAAGCCACCGGCGACCACGCCGTCGTGGGCAGCACCATGTGCCACAGATAGTCGCCCGCGCGCGCCGGCCAGCTCCAGTCGGAGGATCCGCCGCTGGTCAGCCCACGCAGCGGGAACCAATGGAAATAGCTGCCGCCGGCGAACAGCACCACCAGCAGGATGGCGAACAGGAAACTTGGAATGGCGTATCCGATCAGCACCACCGCGCTGGTGGCGACATCGAAGCGCGAACCGTCGCGCACCGCCTTGGCTATGCCGAGCGGTATGGAGATCGTGTAGACCAGCAGCGTGGACCAGAGCCCGAGTGAAATCGAAACCGGCATCTTCTGCGCGATGAGTTGCAGCACGGGCTGGTCGCGGAAGAAGCTGCGGCCGAAATCGAAGCGCAGATAGCCGCCGACCATATCGACGAAGCGGGTCAGCGGCGGCTTGTCGAAGCCGAACATCTTCTTGATGTCCTCGACAATGTGCGGATCGAGGCCGCTGGCGCCGCGATAGCTGCCCGGGTTGTTGCCGACCTCCGACGCCGTGCTGCCGAGGCGGGCCGAAAGGCCGCCATGACCGCGCAGTTCCGCCAGCATCTGGTCCACCGGCCCACCGGGTGCGAACTGAACGACCGCGAAGTTGATGGCGATGATACCGAACAGGGTCGGGATCACCAGCAACAGGCGGCGTAGAAGGTAGGCGCTCACCTAACGGCTCCCGCCGCGCGCTTAACCTCTCCCGCGGGAGCGGGAGAGGTCGAGACGCGAAGCGTCGAGGGTGAGGGCGATCGGGCCGCACCTAAGCAGGTAGAGCATGCCGACCCGATCACCCTCACTCTCGACTCTGACGCGTCTCGACCTCTCCCGCTCCCGCTCCCGCGGGAGAGGTTATCCGAGTCGCTCATCGCGACCTCGCTGCATCGGTGGCCGCGGCTTTCGCCTGGTCAACCCACCACGTGTCGAAGTTGAAGCCCTCGCGGACCGGCTTGTCGGCGTGACCGAAGCGATCCCAATAGGCGACGTGGAATACCAGGTTGTCCCAGTTGGGCACCATGTACCAGCGCCACAGCAGGATCCGGTCCACAGCGCGCGCCGCCGCCTGCAAGGCGGGGCGGTCCTCGGCCGCGACCACCTTCTCGATCAGCGCGTCCACCGCCGGATCGCAAATGCCGGGCACGTTGTAGCTGCCCTGCGTCTTGGCCGATGCGCAGGACCAGTAGTCGCGCAGTTCCTGTCCGGGGACATCGCCTTGCGGGTACACCATGAAGATCATGTCGAAGTCGAAGTCGTCCGTCAGGTGCTGGAACTGCGCCGGATCCACCAGCCGCACCTGCGCATCGATACCGAGTTTGTTGAGGTTCTGGGTGTAGGGCAGGGCGATGCGCTCGAGCGATGGATCCTCCACCATGATCGTGAACTGCATCTGCTGTCCGGCTTCGTTGACCAGCTTGCGGTCTTTCACCGTCCAGCCGGCTTCCGAGAGCAAGTGCAGCGCGGCCATCAACTGGGGGCGGTTGTTGCCGGAACCGTCGGTGACCGGCAATTTGAATGGTTCGGTGAACAGCGCCGGCGGCAACTCTTTCCGATACGGTTCCAGCAGTTTGAGTTCGTCGCCTTGCGGGACACCGGAGGATGCCAGATCGCTGTCGCTGAAATAGCTGTCGGTTCTGTCATACGCGCCATAGAACAGGTTCTTGTTGGTCCATTCGAAGTCGAACGCATAATCCATGGCCTGGCGCACGCGCGGATCGGCGAATAACGGGCGGCGGGTGTTCATCGCCAGGCCCTGCATGCCGGTGGGCAGATGGTGGTGGAAGTCGCCCTTGATCACCAGGCCGTTCTGCACCGCGGGGAAATTGTAGGCGGTCGCCCAGTTCTTCGAGATGTTCTCGCTGCGCAGATCGATCGATCCGGCCTTGAAAGCCTCCATCGCCACCGTCGAGTCGCGGTAATACTCGATCTGCACGCGGTCGAAGTTGTTGCTGCCGATGCCGGTGGGGAGCTTGGCGGCCCACCAGTTGGGATCCCGCTCGAAGGTGATGCTGCGGCCCAGCTCGAAATTGGTGATGCGATAGGGGCCGGAGCCGATCGGCGCATCCTGTAGCGGGTGGCTGAAGTCGCGGCCCTTGAACCAGTGTTCCGGCAGCACCGGCAGGCCGCCAACCACCATCGGCAACTGGCGATTGGTGTTGGTCTTGAAGTGGAACACGACACGGCGCGGGCCGTCGACTTCAACGTCCTTCACGTCGGCCATCTGGAGGCGGAAGCTGGGGCGACCCTGGGCCAGCAGCGTGCGATAGGTCCAGACGACGTCGTCCGCGGTGACCGGGGTGCCGTCGGAGAATTTGGCTGCGGGATTCAGGTCGAAGGCAACCCACATGCGGTCGGCCGGAAGCTCGATGGTTTGCGCCAGGTGGCCGTAGCCGACGGCGCCTTCGTCGGCAGAGGAGGTCAGCAGCGCTTCCCAGACATGCCCGACCGAGGAGCCCGAGCCGGCGCCCCCGGGGAGGATCACCCAAGGCCCCACCGTATCGCCGGTTGCGGTGCCGCGCAGGATGAACGGGTTGAAGCTGTCGAAGGTGCCGACCGAGGCGAGGGTGACGGTGCCGCCTTTCGGTGCGTTGGGATCGACGTAGGGGAAGTAGGGGAAGTCGGGCGGCAGGGCCGGTTTGCCCAGGACCGCGATGGCGTTGCTTTTGGTGACCGCCCCATCGTCGGCGCGGGCGGGAAGGGCGCTGAGGAGGAGGAGGGGAAGAATAAACCTCGCCCACGAAGTGGGAGAGGCATGCCACCGGGCGATTGACCCGGTGGTCGAGGCGCGCAGCGACGAGGGTGAGGATGCCGCGAACCGCACCGTGCGTTTCGCGGCATCCTCACCCGGTGCTTCGCACCGACCTCTCCCGCGCCAAGTGCGGGAGAGGTTATGTAATTTGCGACCCATCATCGATCCCAATCCCGCTGCTACGGCCCCGCAACCTGACCCGCCGGGCCGGGCGGAGCAACTGACGAGTCGTTAAGCAACGCCACCGCTGGGGCAAGCAGCGCCGCGTCGCCGACGGCCAGGACGGTGCCGTCGCTGTCCTGCCGTAGAGCGGCGCCGGACCAGTCGGTGACGCGGCCGCCGGCACCCTCCACCACCGGGACCAACGCTGCCCAGTCCCACAGCTTCATGTCGCGCTCGGCGACCACGTCGATCTGGCCCAGGGTCAGCAGCCCATATGCGTAACAGTCGCCGCCCCAGTAGTTGCGGCGCACCGCAGCGGCCAGACGCTGCCAGCGCGGCCAGAAGGCGCCCTGCATCATCTCCGCGCTGGTGCAGGAGAGTTCTGCCTCGGCCAGCGCAGCGCAGGGACGGCAGCCGGCGCGGCCGCCCATCGGGCCGCTGAACCGTGTGCGCCGCCCGACGGCGCCGACCCAGCGCTCGCGTGTGACCGGCTGGTCGATCACGCCCAGGATGGGCCGGTCGCCATCCAGCAGCGCAATCAGAGTGCCAAAGGTGGGGCGGCCGGTGATGAAGGCGCGCGTCCCGTCGATCGGGTCCAGCACCCAGCGCAGCCGTGCCTCCGGTCGATCGAGGCCGAACTCCTCGCCCAGCACGCCGTGGTCCGGGAACCGCTCGCTCAACACGGCGCGCATCGCTTGCTCCGCGGTCCGATCGGCGATGGTGACGGGGGAGCGGTCGGCCTTCTGGGCCGCGCCAAGCCCGGCGCGGAAGAATGGGCGCACGACGGCGCCCGCCACATCGGCGGCCGCCTCCGCTGCGGCGATCAGCCGGTCCATGTCGGTCGGAGCGGGGCCGGTATGGCTCATGCGTTGGTCCGGCGGCCCATGAAGCGGAACTGGATCGCGGTGATGGCGATGACGCCCACCATCAGCACCACCGACTGGGCTGAGGATGAGCCGATGTCCTGGTTGATCATGCCGTCGCGATACACCTTGATCACCAGGGTCTCGGTATCCTGGCCCGGTCCGCCCTTGGTCAGGGCATAGATCGTGCCGAACGTGTCGAACGCCGCATAGACCAGATTGACCACCAACAGGAAGAACGTCGTGGGCGCCAGAAGTGGAAAGGTGATGGTGCGGAAGCGGCGCCAGCCTCGGGCGCCGTCCATGCGGGCCGCCTCGATGACGGCGCGCGGGATCGACTGCAAGCCGGCCAGGAAGAAGATGAAATTGTAGCTCACCTGTTTCCAGGCGCTGGCGAGGATGACCATCAGCATCGCCTGGGTGCCGTTCAGGTGGTAGTCCCATGGCATGTGGTGGGCGTTCAGCCAGCGGCCGAGCAAGCCGACCTGCGGGTTGAGGATGAACAGCCACAGTACTGCGGATACCGCTGGCGCGATCGCGTAGGGCCAGATGAGCAGGGTGCGGTAGATGGCTCGGCCGCGGATTTCGCGGTCGGCGAAGACCGCCAGGGCCAGCGCCGTGCCCATCGCCAGCACGCTGACCGCGAGGCAGAACACCACCGTGCGGACGATGGTGGCGAGGTAGAGCGGATCGCCGAACAGGTCTGCGAAGTTGGCGAGGCCGACGAAGACGGACCCCTGACCGAACGGGTCCTGGGTGGTCATGCTGTCCCAGATCGCCTCGCCGGCCGGCCAGTAGAAGAAAAAGCCGGTCACCAGGAGCTGTGGCAGCACCAGCAGCATGGGCAGCAGCCAGCCGTTGAAGGTGGTGCGGCGGTCCATGGGCTAGTTGGCGCCAGTCGATGCGGAAACGATGAGCGGCGTACGGCGTACATCGTCATGGCGGGCGCAGGCCCGCCATCCACGACTTTCTCCGTTGCCCGCAACTTAGTCGTGGATGGCGGGCCTGCGCTCGCCATGACGAGTAGTGCGCCGCGCCTCACCCGCTCACCGCCTTCTCGAACTCCCGCAGCACCTTGTTGCCACGGGTGACGGCGCTGTCCATGGCCTGCTGGGCCGTCTGTCCGCCCTGGAAGGCCTTCTCCATTTCCTCGTAGATGATGTTGCGAATCTCGACCAGGCGGCCCAGCCGCAGGCCCTTCGAGTTGCTGGTCACTGTGCCGCGCGTCAATTGCCGCACCGGCAGGTCGGCGCCGGGGTTCTTGTCGTAGAACCCCTGCTTCTGCGACAATTCGAACCCGGCCAGCGTCACCGGCACGTAGCCGGTGTGCTGATGCCAATACGCATCGTTTTCCGGCTGGCCGATGAATTGCAGGAACGTCGCGACCGCCTTGTATTCCTCCGGCGTGCGGTCGGGCGCGGTCATCGTCCACAGGCTGGCGCCACCGATGATCGAGTTCAACGGCGACTTGATCAGCTCCGGATCGTACGGCAGGTACGCCTCGCCCCAGTCGAACTTGGCGCTCTTCACCAGGTCGCCGCGCATCCCCGAGGAGTTGAAATGGATGCCGGCCTTGCCGGACACCAGCAACTGGTCGGGCGCGTTGTCGCGGCCGGTGTATTTGAATGTGCCATCCTTCGACATATCCAGCAGCCGCTCCACCTGCTTGACATGCGCTTTGCTGTTGATTTCGAGCTGGGCATTCAGGCCCTCGAAGCCGTCGGCCTCGCTGGCGAAGGGGATGTTGTGCAGCGCGCTGTATTGCTCCAGTTGAATCCAGCTCAGCCAGGAACTGGTCATGGGGATTTCGGCGGCGTCCTTGGCTTTGATCGCCTGCGCGGCCTTCACCACCTCTTCCCAGGTTGCCGGCGGCTTGTCCGGATCGAGCCCGGCCTTGCGGAACGCATCCTTGCTGTACCACATCACCGCGGTGGAGGAGTTGAACGGCATCGAGGCCATCCTTCCGTCCGGCAGGCTGTAATAGCCGCGCACCGCCGCGATGTAGGTGTTCGGGTCGATCGTGACGCCGGTTTCCTTCGACAGCTCCCAGACCTGCTTCACCGCCTTGCGGGCGGCCAGCATGGTGCCGGTGCCGACCTCGAAGATCTGTGCGAGGTGCGGCGCCTGGCCGGCGCGCGATGCCGCGATGGTCGCGTTCAGCAGGTCCGAATAGCCGCCTTTGTAGATCGCCTGCACCTCGACCGCGTTCTGGCTTTGATTGAACGTGTCGGCGATGCGCGTGACCTGCTCGCCCAGGGCGGCGGTCATGGCGTGCCACCAGACGATCTTGGTCTTGGCGGCCTGGGCTCGGGCGTGGATCAGCGGCGCGGCGGCCAGGGCGGCGGTGCCGGCGAGCAGGGTGCGGCGTTGCATCGTGGTCGTTTCCCTTGTTGCGAGGCGGTGACGCGTGACGTAGCCGGCCAACCGTTGCCGTCCTATTACGCCATGATGACGCCGGGATGAAGGTCCCTGCGTCCCGGCGTCGCCGGGTCATTTGTGTCATATGTGTCATGACCGGGCTTGGCCTGGTCACCCACGACTGCGTAACTTGCGGCAGCGCAAGTCGTGGGTAGCCGGGCCAAGCCCGGCCATGACACGGGGAGCGGGGCAGGGGTGGTTCAGAAGCTGAGCGGCTCCTGCATCAAGGGCGTCCAACGGGCGCTCTTGACCACCGAGAGGAACGACTGGCTGGAGGCGTGATGGCTGGTCGGGCTCATCGACAGCGGCGGCCCGTTGAAGATGTCGCGCCAGTCCTTCATGCTTTCCATCGCGTTGGTGAAGCTCTCCAGGGTCAGGTCGCGGCCGGCCTTCTGAAGCACCGCGACCATGAAGGTGCCGGCGGTATAGCCCGCCTCGCCGAGGTAGTTGATGTCGAAGCCGTAGGTCTTCTTGTAGCGCTCGGCGAGCGCGTGTACCGCCGGGCGCGGATCGTCGGGATAGGCGTAGAGCGCGGGGGCCATGGCGTAGAACCCCTCGGCCGGTCCGCCTGGCGCTTCCGCGACGGCGGTGGAATAGCACGCGAAATTGCCGAGGAAATCGACGTCCCAGCCCATCTTGCGCGCGGTTTGCAGGATGATGGTGGTGTCCTTGACGATGGTGCCCATGACGATGAGGTCGCAGCCGGCATCACGCAGTTTCGCCACCGAGGCATTGAAGTCGGTGTCTGTGGGCTTGTGCGCCGTGCCGCCGGCCATCTTCATGCCCATAGCCTCGGTCTGCGCCTGCGCGCCGGCGAGCACGTCGCGGCCGTAGTCGCTGTCCTGGATCATCGAGCCGACGTGCTGCTTGCCCTTCTTCTCGACGAAGTATTTTACCCCGGCGCGCATCTGGTCGTAGTAGGACGCGAACTGGCCGTACTTGAACTTGTTGAACGGCTCGTACATCGAGCGAGCGCAGGTCAGCGGGAATACGTTCGGTACGCTCTTTTCGAACATCATCGGCATGACGGCTTCGTTCATCGGCGTGCCGCCGTTGGCCATGGCGAAAAAGATGTCGTCGCGATTGACCAGTTTGTTCATCGCCTGGACGCCTTTGGGGACCATGTATTCATTGTCCTCGACGACGTAGCGGATCTTGCGGCCGTGGATGCCGCCTTGGGCGTTAGCGTCCTCGAATGCCAGGCGTATGGCGTTGGCATTGTTGACGCCTTGCACGGCGGTGACGCCGGACAGGTCGGTCATGGTGCCGATGATGATTTCGGTATCGGAGACGCCGCGGGTGGTGGCGGCGGCGCGGCCGACGATGGCGGGGGTGAACAGCGTGGCGGCGGCAGCGGTCAGGACGTGCCGGCGCGACAACGTACGGCGTGACGTCATTTGTAGCCTCCCTGGAGCGGCCGGGCGATGCCGGCCGGCGTCTTGCTTTGGGCGGACGTTTGCCCGCCACGCTAGCGTAGCGCATCGGTGAAGGGGCGGCAGCAAGAATTCGGTGCCGGGAAGGGAGGGCGCGGGCGGTTGCCTCGCTTCGCTGGCAAGGAACAGGATACTCCCCCTCCCCTTGTGGGAGGGGAGTATCCTGTTTCTTGCCATGACACCGAAGCGGGACGGTCGGTGGCGCGCCTTGGGCGCAGCCAGTTTCTGCACGCGACGATTGCATGTTACAATCCGTTGCTTCGGGTCAGGATGTATCAAAATCCGCCAATGGATCCGATTACCCGCGCATTGGGCGCTCGAAACCTGAGAATGAGCGTATTTTCATAACAGCACACCAAAGGACTCAATTGACACATGCATTAATTGCAAATTACACATGGACCGGCGCCCTGGAGAGACCACGATGACCACGCGATACTGGGACGGCGGAACCGGCGACTGGTACTCCGCAACCCTGTGGGCCACAATGCTCGAGCAAACCGGCGCGCCGGTTGCGGGCGATGTCGCGATCATCAACGCCGGCACCGTCGAGATCAATGGTACCGAGGAAGCCACGGTCGGCTTTCCGCTCGATGCGGTGCAGGTGACGCTCGGTTCGGCCAGTTCGCTCAGCCCGGCGGTGATCGCCGCCACCGATGCGACCTTCGGCCATGAGTTCGTTATCGACGGCAACGGCACGGCCGCTTATGCCGGCATCGATACGACCGGGCCAACCGGCTTTTCGGGCTCCATCGAAGCCGGCGCTGCCGGTGGTACGTTCAGCATCGATGCCACCGTCGCCGACGGCACGCAGGCCGCGGTCTTCGTCCTGCTGGACGGCGCAGTAATGAATGTGTCGGCCGGCGACGACCTCATCCTGAACGGATCGATGGTCACCGACGCCAGCGTGTCGATCGAAACCGGCAGCACCTTCACCAACGACGGCTTCGACCGCGTCTTCGGCGGTTTCACCAACATCGAGGCGGGTACAACGCTGACCGGGACCGGCACGTTCGAGGCCGGACCGGGAGGCACGCTGGAATTTGAATCCGAGGTGCCGGCGACGCAGACCATCACCTTCGGCGAGGCCGGGCGGCTCGACCTTGGCGCGCCGGCGAGCTTCTTCGGCACCATCACCTCCTTCGTCCTCGGCGACACCATCGATTTGCTCGACACCGTCGCGAACTACGCGACGTTCGCGGACGGCACGCTGACGATCGAAAACGGCAGCGCGACGGTGGCAGTGTTGTCGATGCAAGGGCCGGCCCCGGGCCTTGTGCTGAATACCGGCACCGACGGCGCGGGCGGCACGCTGATCACCTACCCGGATTCGCCGACGCGCACGTCCTACGAGATCGACACGGCCGCCCAGGCGGTGGGCGCCAACATCGTCAACCAGACGATGACCACCGCGGCGGGGGCATCGATCATCGGCACCGGCATCACCATCGGCATCATGTCCGACAGCTTCAACGCCACGCTGAACGGTGTTGCCGATCCGGCCAACGCGGCGGCCGCTGCGGGTTACCTGCCGGCAATTACGGTGAACGGGACGGTGGTCTCGGCCGTCGATGATATCAAGGACTTGTCGGTATCAGGCGTGGCGAACGAAGGCCTGGCGATGGCCGAGCTGGTCCATGCCATCGCGCCCGGCGCGGCAATCGATTTTTACACGGCGGAAGGGAGCGACGCGAGCTTCGCGCAGGGCGTGACGGCGCTGGTTCAGGACGGCGCCAACATCATCGTCGACGACTGGTCATTTCTCGACGGGCCGTTCTATCAGGTCGCCGGCGTGGTCGACGATGCGATCGAGAATGCGATTTCCGCCGGCGTCGACTATTTCACCGCGGCATCGAACTACGGGGACGCGTATTACGAAAGCACGTTCCAACCCGCGGCGACGCAGCTTGTCCTGACTTCAGGGGCAGGCGGCGCAGGACGTCAACGCGCAGGAGTTCAGCAACGGCACCGAATTGCAGACCATAACGGTGCCCGGCAGCATCCATACGACAATCGCGCTGCAATGGGATGTCGCATGGCCCGCGCCTGGCGCCAGCGTGGCCGACCCGGTCGCCATGGCGATTGGACACTACCAGCGGCAGCCTCGTAGCGACCTCCAGCCAGGTGTTTGCCGGCTCGGGTTACGACTACATCCCGGAAATCACGCTGGCGGTACCGGTCACCTCGGCTGCCACGCAATATGAGCTGGCGATCTACCAGGCCGGCACGGCAGCGGTCCCGCAGTTCAAGTACATCCTGTTCGGGACGCCCGGCACCGTCGGTGTCGCCAGCGCATCGGTCGGCTATGGCGGCAGCGTCTCGGCCCAAGACCCCGGTGGTACGATCGACGATCCGGCGGCGGGCCAAGGCTCGGGCGATGTGCACGGGCAGGAGATCATCCCCGGGGTCAACACGGTTGGCGCCTCGTATTGGTCCAGCTCGTCCGCGTTCGGGGTTCCGCCGGACTGGTCCGAATCCTTCTCCAGCGTCGGGCCGGGCGAGTTGTTGTTCGACCAGAGCGGCACCGCGATCGCATCGCCCGGGTCGGACGGCAAGGTCGATTTTGTCGCACCGGACGGGGTGCAGACGTCCGTGCCGGGCTTCCAGCCGTTCTTCGGAACCTCGGCCGCCGCCCCGGATGCGGCCGCCGTCGCCGCACTCATGCTGCAGGCCGATCCTGATCTCACGACGTCGCAGGTCACCAGCCTGCTGGAACAGTCCGCGGAGAACATGGGGCTGCCGTCCGCCAATCAGGGTTCCGGTCTGGTCCAGGCCACCGGCGCGGTGCAACTCGCGCTGGATCAGGCGGCGATGTGCTTCTGCGCCGGCACGCTGATCCGCACGCCGGATGGCGATGTTCCGGTGGAACGTCTGTCGGTCGGCGATCGCGTGCTGACCTGGCGCGGCGAGGCTCGGCCGGTCGTGTGGATCGGCAAGGGGCAGGTGATGGTCGCGCGCGGGCGGCGCTCGGCGGCCACGCCGGTCATCGTGCGCAAGGGGGCGCTGGGGGAGAACGTGCCGCATCGCGATCTGCACGTGACCAAGGGGCACTCGTTGTATCTCGATGACGTGCTGATCCCGGTGGAATTCCTGGTCAATCACCGCAGCATCCTGTGGGACGACTTTGCACAGGAAGTCACGATCTACCACGTCGAACTCACGGCGCACGACGTGCTGCTGGCGAACGGCGCACCGGCGGAAAGTTATCGCGACGACGGCAATCGCTGGCTGTTCCACAATGCCAATGCCGGTTGGAGCCTGCCGCCGCAGCCGCCATGCGCGCCGGTGCTGACGGGCGGCGACATCGTTGATGTGGTGTGGCAGCGGCTGCTGGAGCGCTCGGGTCCGCGGCAGGCGTTGCCGCTGACCGGCGATCCCGATCTGCATTTGCTCGTGGATGGCGTGCGGGTCGATCCTTCGTCGATACGAAGAGATATTGTGGCGTTCCGCGTGCCGATGCAGCCGCGCTGCGTGCGCATTCGCTCGCGTGCTGCCGTGCCGCAGGAGTTGGGGGTTGCGCGCGATGCGAGGGTGCTGGGCGTGGCGGTGCGGCGGATCGTGCTGACGCAGTCGCAGCGGCTATGGGACATCGATGCCGCGGCGGATGCGCTGGCCGACGGCTATCATGCGTTCGAGGCGAATAACGGTATCCGTTGGACCACCGGCGATGCCGCCGTGCCGGGGGAGTTGTTCGCCGAGATGAATGGGCCTGGCGTGCTAACACTGCATCTGGGCGGCACGACGCGGTATCTCGACGAGGGGATCGCGGTGCGGGTTGCGTGAGTGCGGGCGATTCGAAAAAGGATGTATTTTCACTTTGAGCAGAATCGTCAGCCTCCTGTTATTGTGAACCTACTGTCATTGTGAGGAGCGAAGCGACGAAGCAATCCCCCGCCCGACGAACCACCGGTGGTTCGTCAGGCGGGGGATTGCTTCGTCGCTTCGCTCCTCGGAAGAAACAACCGGCCGAGATCGCCTCCCACGTCATGCCGACGAAGGTCGGCATCCACGACTGTGCTGCGTGTGGCCTAGCAAAGTCGTGGATGCCGACCTTCTTCGGCATGACGTGGGGGCGACGACCGCCGCAGTTTCATCCAGGGCGGGTCGGCCGCGCGCCGGTGGTCAACTCGCAATGACACGGCATTATGTGGCAAACGCCACCCGGCCCGCATTCACCGTCATCCCCGCGAAAGCGGGGACCTATGCCGCTGGGTCCCCGCTTTCGCGGGTATGACGGTTCTTTGTGGCGTTTGCGGCATAGTGCCGCACCGCCGTGCGTCGGACCAAAGGCCACCGACTACCCCCCGGTCCCCGCTACGCCGAACCCCTGCACCAGCTCGGCGATCCGCGCCGGGTCCGATTGCTCCATCACCCGCCGCGCGAACCGCGCGCAGGCGTCGATCGCCACGGTGCGCACCCTCTGCTTCACCCGCGGCACAGCCCCGGCGTTCATGCTGAACGACCGCAACCCCAGCCCCAGCAACAGAGGCGTCAGCCGTGGCGATCCCGCCATCTCGCCGCACACCGAAACCGGCATGCGCATGCGCAGCGCCGCCTCGGTGGCGAACTGCACCAGCCGCAGCACCGCCGGATGCAGCGGATCGTATAGCGCCGCCACGTCGGTCTCTCCGCGGTCCACCGCCAGCGTGTAGGCGGTCAGGTCGTTGGTGCCGATGGCGAAGAAATCCGCCTCCAGCGCGAGCGCATCGGCCGACAGGGCGGCGCCCGGCGTCTCGATCATGATACCCAGCGGAGGCAGCTTGTCGGGCATCCGCTCCCCGCGCCGTCGCAGGCGGCGGCCGACCCGCTCGTAGATCTCCCGCGCCGCACGCACCTCCCCGACGGTGGTGACCATCGGCAGCAGCACCCGCACCGGGCCCGCGATGCCGGCGCGCAGGATGGCAGCGAACTGGGTTTCCAGGAGCTCGGTCTGGCGCAGCAGCATGCGGATGCCGCGCAGACCCAGCGCGGGATTGGTGTCGGCGACTTCCGGCACCAGCCCGGCGCTGGCCAGCGCCTCGATATCCTTCTCGCCGCCCCAGTCCAGCACGCGGATGGTGACGGGGTCGCCGTTCATCGCCTCGACGATCATGCGGTAGGTTTCCACCTGCGTCGCTTCGTCGGGCACCGTCTCGCGGTTCATGAACAGGAACTCGGTGCGCAGCAGACCGATGCCGTGGGCGCCGGACTGTGCGATCTGCGACAGTTCGATCGGTAGCTCCAGGTTGGCCTGCAACTCCACCGCCTCGCCATCCAGCGTTTCGGCGGGCAGCCGGCGCAGCTTGGCATAGCGCAAGCGCTCGCGTGCAAAGGCGGCCGCGGAACGGCGTGCCGCGGCGAGCCGCTCGGGCGACGGGTTCAGCACGACGGTCCCGCCGGCGCCATCCACCACCGCCGTGTCGCCCGGCTTGATGGCATGCGCCACGCCCGCGGCGCCCAGCACGGCGGGCACCCCGAGCGCCCGCAGCATCACCGCGGTGTGGCCGTCGGTGCCGCCCTCCTCGGCCGCGACGCCGGCCAGACGGGACGGATCGAGCAGAGCGGCGTCGGCCGGGCGGAGCGATTCGCTGATCAGGACCGCGCCGTCGGGCAGGCCGGCGAAACTCTTGAAGGGAGCCCGAGTCAGGTTGCGCACCAGGCGGCGGGCGATCTCGCGGATTTCGTCGGCGCGACGTTCCAGGCCCGAGCGGTCCTCCGCCGTCATGTCGGCTTCGACCTGCGCCAGGATGGCCTCGGCGATCGCATCGGCTTCCTCGACCACGGCGCTTTCCGCGGACAGCAGGGTTTCCTCGATGCGCCGGCGCACGCCGCGAATCAGGCGGGATGGGCCGAGCATGCGGATATACGCGTCGATCAGCGGCGCGATCTCGGCCTGGCTCTCTTCCGGCAGGATCGCCAACCGGGCGCGCAGCTTGCCGAGCTGTTTGCGCGACTGGGTGATGGCGGCCTCCAGCCGAGCGCCCTCGCCGGCGATGTCGGCCGCCTGGATCTTGTGGCGGGCAATCTGCGGGATCGGCTCGGACGCCCCGAACACCGGCCCGATGGCAACCCCGGGCGAGACGGCGATACCGGGGAAAACCCGCTCCGGCCGGGCGGCGACCGGCATGGCTGAGCGTGCCAGACGCTTGTGCTGCGGTGCCGGAGGCTCACCCGGACTCATCGAAGCCCGCCTCGACCAGACCGGCGAGCGCCTCCAGCGCCTCCCGTGCGTCCCAGCCCTGCGCGTGCAGCTCGATCGTGGCGCCCATGCCGGCGCCCAGCATCATCAGTCCCATGATGGAGCGGGCGGAAACGCTCTGGCCGTCGCGGCACACGTCCACCGAGGCGTTGAACCGCTCCGCCATGGTGGCGAATTTGGCGGCAGCGCGGGCGTGCAGGCCGCGCTTGTTGGCGATGGTGACGACCCTGGTGATCGTAGGCGGGGCGGCACCGGATGGCGCATCGGCGTTGGGAGGGGTGGCGTCCTCGTCCGCCGTCATCCGCACTTTCCGTTGATCTTGCAGCCGTGCAGCACGTGGGAAGCGGCGGCGATATATTTGCGGCCTGCCTCCTCCGCGCAGTTCACCGCGTCGGCGAGCGGATGGCTGCCACGCACTTTGGCGAGCTTCACCAGCATCGGCAGGTTCACCCCCGCGATCACCTCAACATTCTGCTGCTCCATCATGGAGATCGCGAGATTAGAGGGTGTGCCCCCGAACATGTCGGTCAGCAGTACGACGCCGTCGCCGGTATCGCACTGCTTGATACAGGCCTCTATTTCGGAGCGACGATTTTCCATGTCGTCCTCGGGGCCGATGCAAACGGTGCTGACGTTTCTTTGCGCACCCACCACGTGCTCCATGGCGGAGCGTAGTTCCACGGCCAGGCGGCCGTGGGTCACCAGGACCATGCCGATCATGGAAGTATTAAATCTTCCCGACCGGCTCTGCGCGAGAGCCCGCTGTCTTTGGGTTGGGTCATCGTGTTGTCTCAGGCCTCCTGTGCCTGAACCGGCGAGGGCCGCGTGGCCTCGCCATTGGCGCTTCCGTCCCGGCGCGGAACCGGGCGGTCTGTCATGGAAACGGTGCTCTGCCCTTCCCGGGCAAGCTCCCGATGGGTCACGTTCAGTTGCCAGTCAACACCATGCCCCCCGGCCGCCGAAGGTTCGGCGATCCGGGACGCCAAATAAGCCGCCAACTGCTCCACCAGGTAGACGGAGCGGTGACGGCCTCCTGTACACCCAATCGTGATCGTCGTATACTTTTTGCCTTCCTGGACAAATCTCGGCAAGAGCAGGTCGATCAATTCCACCAGGTGGGAGAAAAACCGCCGGTAGTCAGGGTCGGCCGCAATATAGGCGCCGACCGTGGGATCGAGCCCCGTCCGAGGCTGCAATATGGTGTCATAGTGAGGGTTCCGCAAAAAGCGGGCGTCGAATACCAGATCTGCTTCGCGCGGCAGGCCGTGCGCATAGGCGAAGGAAACCAGCGACACCACCATCCGCCGGCTGCCGGCATCGCCCACGCCGCCGAAATGCCGCTCGATCTGCTGCCGCAGGGCGGGCAGTGGCAGTTCCGACGTATCGACGATCAGGTCGGCATGCTCTTTCAGCCGGGCCGTGAGGGCTTCCTCGGCGGCGATTTCGTCGGTCACGCGGCCATGCGGCGCCAACGGATGGCGGCGGCGGGTTTCGGTGTAGCGGCGGAGCAGGGTGGGTTCGTCGGCCCAGGCGAATACCAGTTCGGGGCGCAGGGCAGGGTTGCTGCGCAGGCGTTGCAGGGCTTCCAGCACCAGGCCGGAGTCGAAACCCCGGGTGCGGGCGTCGACTCCGATCGCCAATCGGCGCTCGGTGCGGGCGACCATGTCCTCGATCATGGTCAAGGGCGGGTTGTCCACGGCCTCGTAACCGATGTCTTCGAGGGCGCGCAGGATTGATGCCTTGCCGCCGCCGGACAGGCCGGTGACCAGCGCGACGCGCAACCTTTCTTGTGGCGGGGGCGAGTTGTTCATGCTGCGAACGCTCCGGCCACCTGGCTGACTCGGCCAAGTGCGCAATCCAGCGCCAGCACGATGCGTTCGGCGGCCGAGGCAGCGGCGGGATCGAGCCGGATCAGCGGCAGGCCAAGGCCGGCGTGGCGGGTGGGTGCGGGCAGGCGTTCCGCTGCGGCGGTTCCAAGCTCCGCGACCAAGGCGAGGCGGGCGGTGGCGGCGTAGGGAAGGCGGACGATGCCGAGGCCGCGCACTTCCAGCAGCCCGGCGAGGGCAGCGGGTGGAGCCGCGATGCCGTCCTCGATGTCCACCCGGTCGTCGGCGACCAGACTGAACCCTTGGCCGAGCAAGCGCAGGGCGAGGTCCGACTTGCCGCATCCCGGAGGTCCAAGCAGCAGCACGCCGTCGCCATCCCGCGACACGCAGCTTCCGTGGACCTGCCGCCCTGCTTGCATAGCAGCGCAATCTGGGCCGGACCACGACGGAAGGGAAGGGGGTTGCTGCGGTGCGGCATCGTTCCGGGCCGCCGCTGCGCTGATCGGGGAGCCTCGGCGGGGGCTGCGGCACGCTCTTGTCGATCGCCCCGGGCGGCGCGATCCTCGCTGGGACAAGGCAAAGAACAAGGGGAAACGCGCATGTCCGTCTTCGTCATCGGCGGTGCCGGCTTTATCGGTATTCGGTTGATTCCTCTGCTGTCCGCGCGCGGTGAGCAAATCACCTGCATGGATATCAATCCGCAGTCGCCGGCGCTGGCGGCGCTGGGCGACAAGGTCAAGCTGGTGCGCGGCGACGTGACGCAGTTCGACGACGTGATGGCGGCGATGAGTGCGGCGCGGCCCGAGCGGGTGATCAACCTGTCCTATATGCTGGGCAGCGAGCATGCGCCGCATGTGGCGCTGAAGCTGAACATCGTCGGCATGGATAACTGCTTCGAGGCGGCGCGGATGTGTGGCGCGAAGCACGTGGTTTATGCCAGCTCGCTCGCGGTGAACGGCGAGCAATCCCACTATGGCGAGCGGCAGATCACCGAGGATGATTTCCGGCATGGCCACGTGCAATACGCCATGCATAAGATTTTTAACGAGTTTCAGGCGCAGGATTATCGTGAAAAATTCGGCATGACGATCACCGGCGTGCGGCCGGCGAACGTGACGGGGCCGGACAAGGTGCGCGGCTCGGTCGATCACGTGAACTGCATCACGCAGCCGGCGCGCGGCAAGCCGATCAGCTTCCCGTTTGCCGACGCGATGCGGTGCCCGATCCATGTGGACGACGTCGCCGAGGTGTTTGCCCGGGTGCTGCTGGCCGACCAGCCGAAGCACGCGGTGTACAGCACCGGCGGCACGGCGATCAGCCTGGGAGACCTGGCGGACATCGTGCGCGGGTTCCTGCCGGATGCGCGGATCGAATTCGAAAAGCCGAGTGGCGGGAAGGAGATTTCCGGCAACTATCTGATTGACAACACGCGCTTGGTGCAGGAGTTCGGCATGCAGTACCGGCCATACCGCGAGCGGGTGCTGCAGATCATCAACGAGGTGCGGCAGGCGGAGGGGCTACCGCTGGTGCGGGGGTAAGGCCGCCGTGGGGGAAGCTTCCGGATGCCACAAAGCGGCTGGCGGCAAATCCTCCCACTGATTGCAAGATCGTCATCTGTGCAGAGGGCCGGACAAGGTGGGTTTTCCCAACGCTTGAGGTTTGGCTGGTTTCTCACGTTCGCCAGGGCTATGGTAAGTGATCCGATCATGTAGGATTTGGGGTTTACCGGTCATTTTGCGAGAGTTGAGCAGAGCCCCCCCCGACTAACGCAATTACCGACGTCGGCCGCGGGTTGGGCGGGCAGGAATGGAGGTCGCAGCACGCTATGGACACGGTCACCACACTTGATCCCTCGCAGCGGCAGATCCTGGTTAATTTGGGCAATCGTTATGTCGTCTTCGGATCGTCCCCGAGGCTGCCGCAGCCCATCCGGTTCGACCCGGAGATGGATTTGGTAATTCTGCCGCGGGTTGGTGACGAGTTTGAGTTCGCCGAGGCGCGCATTATGCAGACATTGCGCGTAGCTGGGATGACGACCTCAGCCGTGGGGCAGGGGACGTCAAGATCTGACATCGAGCTGATTGATGATAATGGCCATCGTGTTCTCATTGAACTCAAGGTCAGGGATCATGATCCGAAGCCGCGCGATTTCGAGCAAGGGACGCGTCGGTTGAAGGAGGCGGCCGATACCGGCCAGAGGCTCGAGGTCTGGTACTTCAACATAGAGCGACTGATACTTTTCGTGATGTACCTCGATCGATCGAACTTACGGGTCGATAGACTGACCCCCCTCGACGTTTGGGAAAAGACGACCGAGGGAGTATTTGCCCGTGCTCGTGTTGTAGAGGAAGTGGAGGATTGGGTTCGTCGCGTCACCAGCTTATACGGTGATGTTCAGGCGTGGCTGGGCGACCGGCCAGATTTGAGGTGCGAGCAAACCCGGACCGTCATGATGTCAGAAGAGATGATGCAGGAATTTGCGGTGCCTGACCGGGAAATTCCTGTGCTGGATGTCTTCGAGGCGGATCAGGCCATTGTTAGCTTCGTTCCACGGGGCCTCTGGATGATTGCATCATGGGGCCGAATTGACATTATCACCCGCAATCGGACCCATACGCTAGTTGCGTTGGGTGGTGTCGGAAAGTTGGAGTGGCGGCTGGTTTCGCTCAAGGGGCGGCAGCGAACCGAACCCTTCGATAAGCAGGCACTCCTGCTGCTGCTGGACCAGTAATGAGCCGCCTCGGAGAGACGCAGCGAGCCTACGACACGCTTGTTCAGCTTCTTGATCAGGAAATTCGCAAACGGAGTGGATCGACCAGAGACTTACAGCGATTTCCGCGAGATTTCTCGATTCCGCATTCTATCTGTTGGGCTGGGCGCAGTTTGAATATCTGGTCCGCCAGGAGGCCGGCGAGCTTATCGATGATCGGGCAAGAGCCCAAACTGTGGAGCGCCACGCCTGGCAGTATCTGAAGGACAATCTGAAGAGTTCTGACAGTTCGCCGCCGGCTTGACCTGATTTTTCATACGCAGCCGGCTGTACGGTCACAACTCGACAAGGATTACGATCTCCGTAACGATGCAGCGCACAATTATAAAGCGATTTCGAGAGAGGCCAAGGATATATCGGCTTGGCTCGAGGATCTGGAGGAATTGGTGAACAAATTCTGAGGCGCCGTTTTGCCTGCGCGGCGGGGCGGCAGGAGTCTCGGCAAAATTTCCTGCCCACAGCCTCCTTCTTTGTGGTATTGCAATACCACACTCCAGAACCCTTGACCGCACAGGCATTTCCGACCATACCCCGCCGCCAGATCGCACGGACCCCACCACAATGCTGAAGACAACCATCTCGCTGAAACCGGCGGAGGTGAAGAAGGACTGGGTGCTGATCGACGCCGAAGGCGTCGTGCTCGGCCGCCTCGCCGTCATCGTCGCCACCCGTCTGCGCGGCAAGCACAAGCCGCAATTCACCCCGCATGTCGATTGCGGCGACAACATCGTGGTGGTGAACGCCGCCAAGGTGCGCATCACCGGCAACAAGCTGGACCAGTCGGTGTTCTACTACCACACCGGCTATCCCGGCGGCATCAAGGGCCGCTCGCTCCGCCAGCGCCTGGACAGCAAACACCCGGAGCGGGTGATCGAAAAGGCCGTGGAGCGCATGATCACGCGTGGCCCATTGCAGCGCCGGCAGATGAAGCACCTCCACGTCTATTCCGGCCAAGAGCATCCGCATGAGGGCCAGCAGCCCCGGAAGCTCGACGTCGCTGCCCTTAATCCGAAGAACAAGCGAGGCTAGCCGCCGATGTCCGGAACCCAATCCCGCTCGCTCGCGGACCTCAAGGACATGCTGGCGCAGCAAGCGCAGGCCGCGCCTGAGGGCGCCGTACCGGTGCTGTCCGACCAACCGAAGCGCGAGCCGCAGCGCGACCAGTTCGGCCGCGCCTACGCCACCGGCCGGCGCAAGAACGCCGTCGCTCGCGTCTGGATCAAGCCGGGCAAGGGCGAGATCATGGTGAACGACAAGAAGGTCGTGCAGTATTTCGCCCGGCCGGTGCTGCGCATGCTGATCACCCAGCCGTTCCTGGTGGCCGACCGCTACAACCAGTTCGACGTGTTCTGCACGGTCGTCGGCGGCGGGCTGTCCGGCCAGGCTGGTGCGGTGCGTCACGGCATATCGCGTGCGTTGACCAACTACGAGCCGGACCTGCGCGGCATCCTGAAGGTGGCCGGCTTCCTCACCCGCGACTCCCGCGTGGTCGAGCGCAAGAAGTACGGCAAGATGAAAGCGCGACGTAGCTTCCAGTTCAGCAAGCGCTGACGGACGCTGGCGTCTCTTCTTTGGGGGGCGGGTCCGTCAGGGTCCGCCCCTTTTGGTTTGCGTGCCTCCTGCTTTCCTGGCCCCTTGCTTTTCGCGCCGGGGCTACCGACCATCGGCTTGCTTCGAAGGAGCGACAGACATGGCGAAGGCGACGGTCTTCATCGACGGGGAATCCGGCACCACGGGCCTCGGCATCCGCGAGCGCCTGGCCGCGCAGAGCGGCGTCGAAGTTCGCAGCCTGCCCGCCGAACGCCGCCGCGATCCCGCCGCACGGCGCGACATGATGGCGCAGGTCGATCTGGTGGTGCTGTGCCTGCCGGATGACGCGGCCAAGGAGTCCACGGCCCTGGCGGACGGCCTGGGCAACGCCGCGCCGAAGCTGCTGGACGCCAGCACGGCGCATCGTGTGCACCCCGATTGGACCTATGGGTTTGCCGAAATGCTGCCCGGTCAGGCAGACCGCATCGCGAACGCGCGCAAAGTGGCCAATCCCGGCTGCTACCCCACCGGAGGGATTGGTCTGCTCCGTCCCCTGGTCCATGCCGGATTCATTCCGTCCGATTACCCGATCACGATCAACGCCGTCAGCGGTTACTCCGGCGGCGGGAAATCGATGATCGAGGCGCATGAGCGCGACGGCGGCCCGGCCTTCGAACTCTACGCGCTTGGTCTGGAGCACAAGCACGTGCCGGAGATCGAGCTTTACGGCGGCCTGACCCGGCGCCCGCTGTTCGTGCCGTCGGTCGGACACTTCCGGCAGGGCATGCTGGTCTCGGTGCCGCTGCACCTCGACACGCTCCCGGGTCGCCCGTCAGCGGCCGACCTGCACGCCGTTCTGGCCGAGCGCTACGCCGGCTGCGACCTGGTGCGCGTGCTGCCGCCGTCTGCCGACGGCAAGCTGGAGCCGGAGGCGCTGAACCGCACGGACCGGCTGGAGCTGACGGTCAATGGCAATGAGAAACACCGCCAGGTAGTGCTGGTCGCCCGGCTGGATAATCTCGGCAAGGGAGCGTCCGGCGCGGCGGTGCAGAACATCGGCCTGATGCTCGGTCTGCACGCGGGTGTCGGTGCGTGGGAGATGGCGGATGCCTGACATCTCACCCGGGCAGGTCGTGCCGACCGCTGGCTTCGGCCCGATCTTCTCGCTGGATGGGGTGACGCCGAAGATCGCGCCGGATGCGTTCATCGCTCCCACCGCGGCGGTGATCGGCGACGTGACGATCGGCTCGGAGACCGGCATCTGGTTCCACTGCCTGGTGCGCGGTGACCTGGAGTTCATCCATATCGGCGCCCGCACCAACATCCAGGACGGCTCGATCATCCACGTCGATTCGGGCGGCTACTCCACCACGATCGGCGACGACGTCACGGTTGGGCACAACGCGGTGATCCATGCCTGCACTTTGAAGAACCGGGCGTTCGTCGGCATCTCGGCCACGGTGCTGGATGGTGCGGTGATCGAGGAGGGCGGCATGCTGGCGGCCGGCGGTTTGCTGACGCCCGGCAAGGTGATCGGTCCGAACGAGTTGTGGGCGGGCACTCCGGCCCGCCTGTTGCGGGTGATGTCGCCGGAGGAACGCACGAAGTTCGATCGCAACGCGGCGGTTTACCGGGAGTTGGCGCGAAAGTTCCGGGCCGGACTGCGCAGCACGAGCTGACCGCCAGCATCGGGGAGCCTTGCTTGCCCAGACAGCAAGTTCGCTTTCACTCCCTTCCGGTGCGCGGCGAGCTGGCGAAGCTGGCGGCGCATGCTGATACCAGCCGCCTTAAAGACTGACCTATCGGCACCGGCCACCCCAACCGTCATGGCCGGGCTTGACCCGGCCATCCATGCAGCACGGTGCCGCGACCGATGGCCGGCTCAAGCCCGGCCACGACGGTTGGGGTGGCCGGTGCGAACAATCCATGAGTCGGCCTCTCGGGCGCTTGGCATGAGATCGCCGTCGAACCCATCGGTATGGCGTCCACGTCGAGATTTCTGCCATTCGAACTCGATTGTCCCTGCTGACTTTCAACCACTAGGTAGATTCCGAGGCTGACGACCCGGCCATTCCGAAGCCATATCAAGGATGAGAACTATCCTCTCGATCCCTATGTTGGAGGAAACCATGTCACTCATTCTAATTATCCTTGTGCTTCTCCTGCTCTTTGGTGGCGGTGGCTACTACGGATATCGCCGGCGGTGGTAGCATCGGAGCGTGCTTCTTTGCTGACGCTCCGGCAGATCGCATCCACTCACCCGGTCCGTCAGCCTGGCGCCGCGATGTGGACTTCAGCGCCACATCACGCTGGCCAGTGGAGGCGTATGCGACCGCTCGCTGATTGGCTTGTTGCGCTCTCTCTCTCCCCGATCCCGAGATGCAATGCGAACTTATTGCCTGGGCGATGATCCTGATCTGGCTTTCGGATGTTGGTAGATGGTGGTCGTCCATCCGGATGCGCCGCCATTCCACACGGCCGGCGGCCTTAGCCTGACCTGGACCACAAGAAACGCGCTTGCGAAAGCAAAATGTCTGCCGGCTTTTGAAGGACAAAACCCATGAACCTTATAGTCCTTATCGTTATTCTAATGATCTTGTTCGGTGGCGGCGGCTTCTATTACGGCGGTCCCTATGTCGGTGGCGGGCTTGGCACCATCCTGCTGATTGTCCTGGTCGTTTTGCTTCTGCGATGATGAGCACCGACACGGGATGGCGGCCGCACTGGCTGAACCAACCAGCGACGACTGATGGTGGACCGTAGCCGCCCTCGTTGCGGACCGTCCAGACTCACGCCCCCTCTACTGGTCTTCCCCCCCGGGCACACACCATGTACCGTGCAGTCGCCGAAACGGAGCGCGTGCCATGTTTGCCCGGTTCTGTGCCCTTCTTGTGTGCCTGTCGATCGCGGCCTGCGGTTACGAACAGCGCATCGATACGTCGCAACTCCCGCCCGGCTTCTATGGCTCGCTGATCGACAACGACATCGGCGCCATCAACGAGGCTTCGTGGGCGTTGGGTTCGCCCGACCGCACGCGCGGCGACCCGGTCGAAGCGTTGCGCGCGGCGGTCGCCGTCGAGTACCTCGCGGGCGAACTCAATATGGCGCCTCGCTGGGCGGCGATGTCGCCGATCACCAAGATCCAGATGGTGCAGGCGCGCGACGAGTTCCGGCAGGCGCTGGGTATCAAGCCAGGCGTCCCGTCGCAGATGGTGGTCAACGCCGAAATACAGGCGTTGTGGAATCTGGGGCGCGGCGATACGGCGGCGGCGCAGCAGGTGTTTTCCGCGCCAATCTTCACCCAACCGCCGCAGCAAATCATGCAGGTGTTGAATGACCTCCCCACGCTGCCCGCTGCTCGTGCCGCCACAGCCGGGGCGGAGCTGGAGGAATTCCGTAACGGCTGAGCAATGCGATTGCCGGACGTTAGGACGCCTGCCAGTCTGATGCCCTGAGGGCGCGGCAGGGAGACTGGAGAATGTGGGTGCGCGTGCTGCGGCTTCTGCTGGCCGCGTCGGTGTTTGCACCCCTGGCGTCTCGTGCCGCCCCCGCGGTGCCGGCGGCCGTCGCCAACCGGATGATGCTGGACTACGACGTCCAGGCCGACGGCCAGTACACCGCGACGCTGCACCTCGAAATGCGCGCCGGAACCAGTGCCGATGCGCGCAGCCTCGCGGTGATCCCCTGGACGTACAGCGCCTCCCGCGAGCAAGTGGACATCGTCGCGGCGTTCATTCGGAAGGCGGATGGACACGAGACGCCGGTCGATCCCGCAGCGATTCGCGATCCGGCGCCCGATGCGTCCCAGCCGCTGTCGCAGTTTACCGACCGCCGGCGTAAGCTCATACCGTTCAACGGCCTGGTGGCCGGCGACACTGTGGTCGTCGAGATCCACGAGCACATGGCCCGGCCGCTGTTGCCGGGGGTGTTCTCGTTGGCCTTGCTGTTCGGCCGAACCCAGGCGTGGGACGACGTGCGGGTCAACATCACCGTGCCCGGGTCGCTGAAACTGCGCTCGGTTGCGGACGGTCCGGTTGCGGAGGCGATCGGGGATGGCGCGGTCGTCACCTATGCGTGGCGCTATCGCAATACCGATGTGGTGGTGGCCGATCCCGCATTGCTCGCGCCGATCCAGCGCGTGCCGAGGTTGCTGATCACCACAGCAACGGACTGGCAGCAGATCGGCCGCACCTATGCCGAGATCGCGACGCCGGCCGCCGCGGTGACTCCGGCTGTCCAGGAAACGGCCGACACCGCGACCGCCGGTATCGCCGACCGTCGCGCCATGGCGGAACATCTTTACGACTGGGTCACCCACAACATCCGTTACGTCGGCGTGCCTCTTGGCGACAGCACGTTCGTGCCGCACCCGGCGGAGACAGTGCTGAACAACCGCATTGCCGACAGTCAGGACCAAGTCGCATTGCTCTCGGCGTTGTTGGCGGCGAAGGGGATCGCCAGCGAGCCCGTGCTGATCGACGAGGATACGGTGTATCGCCTGAGCATCCCGGTGCCGTTCGCGCAATTGAATCACGTGATGCTGTATCTGCCGGAGTTCGCTTTGTATGTGGAGCCTGCCTTCGGGTTGGTGCGGTTCGGCGAATTGCCGTTCAACGAATATGGCAAGCCGGTCGTGCATGCGGTGGTCAGCGGCGAAGTGGTGCGCTCGACCCCGGTCCTGCCGCCGGGTGTCGCCAGCGTGACTCTTGCCACCACGATGCGGATCACCGCGGACGACATGATTGCCGGCGATAGCAAAATCGCAGCAACCGGCCCGTTCGGGATGCTCTTGCGCCTTGCGGCGGTGGGGGTTGTTGCGGTGGGGCCAGAGAAGGCAGGCACCGGCCAGCTTCAAGCGCTGGGTGAGAGGGGCACCGGCCGCTTCGACCTGCCTGCGCCGAGTGCGGGAGAGGCCGACAGCCTGACCGGGCAGTTCTCGGTCAGTGCCTGGCCGTACATCTCGGCGGATCATCGCCTGTCATTGCCGAAAGGCCTGGTTGTGCTGCCGCGGCCTGGCGATGTGCTGATCGGGCCGCTGGACATGTCGGACCTGCCCGCCAGCGAGCCGACACCGTGCTTCGCGGGGCGGCAGGTGGAGACGGTCACGTTCGATGTGGGTCCGAAGTACCGCGTGACGCAATTGCCGGCCGATCGGACGATTGCGAACGAGGCGTTCGGCTACGGGTCGCACTGGTCGCTGGACGGGCAGGTCATCACCGTGCGGCGCGAATTCGTGGCGCGCGTGACCGAGCCGCTGTGCACCGGGAAGCTGCGTGAAGCGGCGGCCGAAGCGCTGCGCGAAATCCGTCGGGATTATAATGAGACGGTAGCGTTGGCGCCGTAGCAACCTGCCACGATGAGGCTAACCTCGCCCGCGGGAGCGGGAGAGGTCGCGATGCGAAGCATCGAGGGTGAGGGTGACCGGGTCGGCACACACTTCGCTCCCCTTCCTCCCTTTCAACCTCAACGCGCCCGGCCCCACCGCAGCCTCACGTTGCATGGGCTCTTATACCAGCCCGCATCCGCGCCTCCCGCAGCGCCGCCAGCAATGCGCGCGTCTCCGCAATAAACCCGTTCGCCCGGCGCAGCCCGGCCAGCGTCTCCGCCCCGTAACCCCCACGCGTCGTGCGGGCGGCGCGAACCCGCGGCCCGTCCGTCCTCGGTGCGCGGACCGGTGCTGCACCCGCCATGCATCCGGCACCGGCCGTTCTCCGTTGCCGACGCCCGGCATGCGCAGCCGCCCCGCGTGGCCGCGCCGCAGCGCGGGGCCAGGTTCGGGTCGCCACGCGGATTGCCATGGCGCAGCGGCCCAGTTCGGATTGCACCCGTCTCACGTTGCATGGGCTCTTTCCTCCCGTCACGCGGCGCGAGAGATCGCCGGGGCCGTCGGCCGGGCGACGAACCCTTCGAGCATCCGGTCGCGTGCCGCCTCCGCCGCGGTCAGCGGGGCTGGACGTGCAGCGCCGGCGCTGTGCGGGCCGGGCAATCCGCCGCGCAGGCTCGCGGCCGGCTTCTCCGGCTGCCGCGCGACGCCGGGCTGCGGCGCTGGCTGCGTCGCCGCGACAGCCGGCGCGGCTGCCGCGCGCCGCGGCGTGGCTGGCGCCTGCGGTGCCGGCTGGCTCGGGCTGGCGGCGGCCGGCTGCACGGCCTGCGCCGGGGCCACGCTCAGCGGCATGATCGGCTGCACCGCCGGATGCCCCTGGCGGCGGCTGAGTTCCTTCGCGATCGAGTCCGACAACCGCGACATCTGGCACGCCTTGGCGGCGAAACGCAGCTTCAGGCCCGCCGGCAGGTCGTCCTGCGTCGCGCACCGAAAGTTTTCCATCGCCGCGTAATGCGAGGCGACGATGCGGGCGGCGAGGTTGGCCTCGAGCGCGTCGCGCGGGCGGCAGGCGCCGAGGGTGATCACGGCGGCCTCGCGGCGGTTGGCCATGGCCTCCTCCGTAGCGTGCGGGCTGTGCGGCAGGGCCTCGAGCGTGGTGTGGAAGGTGTCCTTGAGGGTGGTTGGGTGGAGGGTCGGTTCCGCCGTGAAGAGTTGGTCGGCCATGGCGTTGTGCTCCGGTTCGTGGTTACCATTGATAGAGCACATACCATGAACATCGTTGGATTGAAAGGAATATTTGCCCAGGCGTTAGGGCCGGCTCGTGCCAATCATCGAAATTCCCCGTAGGCTGTCGTTTTCCGGCTCGCTGGAGCGTCCTGGGACCGGGCGCGACGTGCGCTCCCAATTCGCCAAAGGAGAACGAACACCATGATCGAGGTAACCGCGCTTCGCTGGGTGCCGCCGTTTGCCCAAGGCCTGGTGCGCGATCTGCGCGTGCGCTGGGCGCTGGAGGAAGCTGGCCTGCCCTATGAGGCCCGGCTGATCGGGCCGGAGGACCAAGGTACGGCCGCCTATCGCCGCTTGCAGCCGTTCGGCCAGGTGCCGGCCTATGACGAAAACGGTCTGGCGATGTTCGAATCCGGCGCCATCGTGCTGCACATCGCGGAACGGTCGGAGGTGCTGCTGCCGGCCGATCCGGTGGGCCGCGCGCGGGCGAAGACCTGGATGTTCGCCGCCCTGAACACCGTCGAATCAGCGGTCATGTTCCTTGCGCGGATCAGGCTTTCAAATGTCGAGGGGGCAGGGGCGGAGACGCTGCGGACCATGGCGGAGGATCTGGTACGGCGGCGGCTGGCGGAACTGTCGGCGTGGCTGGGTGCGCAGGAGTATCTCGAGGGCCGCTTCACCGCCGGCGATCTGCTGATGACGACCGTGCTGGAGATCTTGCGCAGCACCGACCTGCTGCGGGAGGTGCCGTCGCTCGAGGCCTATCGCCAGCGCTGCAAGGCGCGTCCGGCGTATCAGCGGGCACTCGCGGCGCAGGTGGCGGAGTACGCAGAGCACGCGCCGGCGGGCGGCGGGTGAGGGGGGGCAGACCAGCCTACTCCGTCATGGTGGGTGCAGTGCAACCCACCCCCCGTCATGGCGAGCGCACTGCTACCCACCCCCCGTCACGCCGACGCAGGTCGCCATCCACGCCTTCCTTCGTTGAGCCGGCGAAAAGTCATGGAGCACTGGCATTTGGCAGGCACCCCGCACTACATTGACCGCATGGACAACGTCCCACGCCCCGACGACACCGCACAGGCCGATCTGACCGAGAGCCCCGAAGCACAGCGGCGCCGGTTCGAGTGGGAGGCTGCGAGGATCGCCGAGGCGGACGCTTCGATCGCCGCCGGCCGGTTGATCGACGCCTCCGAGATTGACGCCTGGATCGACAGCATCGGCACCGACCACGAGTTGCCGCCGCCGCATCGCGCTCGCTGACCGGGCGGCTGTGTGCCGCGCAAACTGAGCTTCACACACGAGGCGAGCGAGGACCTCGACGGTATTCGCCGCTGGCTGACCCAACCCGGATCAGGACCGGCCGCGCGTCGCCGGCTGAGGGCAATCAGGGCCGCGATCAACCGGTTGCGCCAGCATCCAAGTCGTTATCCGGTTGGCCAGCATCTCGGTGTTCGGGAGTTGCCCTGCGACGGCGGTTATCGAGCGCTGTATCGCGTGGCGCCTGATACCGGGCGGGACGAGACGGCTGGTGACGTTCGGGTGTTGCGGGTGTTTGGACCAGGGCAGTCGCGAGAACGGCTGTGATACGACGCGAACGCGGAGGTTGGGTATGAGTGAAAGTGCTGGATGATTCTGTTCTCTGCGAAGGCTCGGCGCGTGCTTGACGATGCCGTCGGTCTCTTGCCGGACGCCCAGCAGCGCGCGCGGTGGGTCCGGTGGTCGGCCGATCATCCGCAAGTCAGGCAACCCGGCGGACCGCCCAATGACGGGGCCGGACCGCTCCCGCACGACATCGCAACCATTGCTTTAGCTGCGCTTGAAGCGAAGGCAGCGCGGCTGCGCACCGAACGCAGCGGTCCGGCAGAGGATGACGTGTTCGCGTTCGACAACGATCTGAGCCTGATCCGGTCGATCGAGGCGATGCTGGTGAATGCTCGGAATGCAGTTCACGCCTGAGGGTCGTCACCAGGACGACGTTGCCGAACTCATAGGGCATCGAAGGCGTCGTCTTTCGGATCGTCCCAAACGGCGGCGAAGGCCGGAGCACTGGTTGCCGCCGCGGCACGGGTGAGCGTGCGCCGCTGCTCGCGCAGGCGGATGAAGTCCACGAAGTCCTCGACCTCCGCTAATTGCTCTGGCCGCAGCGCCTGGATTTTCTCGATCAGCGCGTCGGCTTGCAAGGTCGGCTCCTTCAGCGCAGGGAGAGGTTAATCATCGCCGGCACGAGTTCAATAAGCGAGATGCTACTATCGCATCGCGATAGCTGGCTAGATCGCTGCGCGCCGAGCAGCCTAAACCACTTGGAAGGGCACTTGGACATGGGGTGTCACTCCGCTACGAGATCAACTCGTTCCTTTGTGCCTCGTATAAACTGCTCGAGGTCGGCACGGACTTTGCGGGTGCGCTCAGCGAATAATCCACGAAGAACCTCCACTGTCGTCGTCGCAAAATCAACCTGTGGCATCTCAAGATCTAGTGCCTGGGCCCACTCCGCTATGGTCAACACGCCTGTTTTGAACTCGTGCACGCCTTCAAGAAAATCTTTTAGTGGACGATTGCTTTTTGAAATGTTGAAGTTCTTCTCAAGCAACATGCAGTTTCCTAGCTCGTTGACCCGAGCGGCCATTTCTTCGTCATTGATCGCCTCCGACCCTTGACTCGGCTGATGACGCTTGAGACTTGACCTTCGATTGCCATAAATCGTAGGCGACAATATGATCCACTTCTAGGCTATTTTGTCGTCTGCTCATGTGCCGCAAAGCTAGCTTAGCCATCTTCCACCGCTCCTTATCGAGCCGGTTCCAAAGCCACAAACTAGTATAATAGAGGCGTACCTGCTGTCTGTCGTCGGCGTTTATGGCGAGCATGCCATTTGTAGCAGGCTGGTCAAGCGTGATAACCTCAGACTGAAGATGATCTTTGAGGATCGCAGCGGCATCCACCGGATCTGACTTTACGCCGAGTTCCGCGAGGCGGGTTGCAAGCCGAGTAGCATATCCGGTTAAATCCTGCGCCGATGCCCAGATACCAGCCCATTGCGAACAAATAAGCCACCGGTCAACGAGTGTGTCGAGTGCGTCCGCAAGGCACTTATCTAACAAATCCTTTTCTAGTTCCTTAAGGCCACCGCCATCGCGCCACCGAAGCGCAGCAAAGTACCACGCCCATAGGTACGCTATGGAGTTGACTGACTGGTAGTGCTCACGAAAACGCCACCCACGATCCCTGACGTGGCCTGAGACCTTTGTTACTGCTTCCACAACGACGGACCAATGCTCCGAGACGTTCGCTGCCATAGGGCGGATAGCTTCTCCCTTCATAAGGTCGTCGTTTGTAAGGAGCTTCCCAGCATTGAATGAAACAGACCAAACGAAACTAATAGCAGATACTACATCCTCGACAGATATCGGGAGCGACAGGTCTACAAGCTTATCGGCAAGCTCTTCGATACATGATTTCGCGCTTTGACCATGGGTATATTCGGTACGCCATCCAATCTTCAGCCAAGCAAACGTTATGTCTTCCCGTGTCAGCGTCCGCCCGGCTGTATTAAGTCGAGTGAAGATGTTAACAATTGCATCGTTGTACGTGTCACGCGACCCTAACGCCTCTTCATATTCCGCTAACTCTAGGTAAGTGACACGGGTTTGTTTGACCTCCTTCAAAGCCAGGATCAGGGAGGCAACGGAACGGCTTCGATTATTCTGTTCCTCCTCGGACGCGCCGTGGTCCGCAAGAATTTGGCGAGCAAGATCCTGAGCTACAAACGGGTCGAGAGCTGCTTGTTCGGGTGCCGCTTCCCATAGCCTTGCAAGGCGGACGAAGCGCCCAAGGTTTGCCGACGTCTTCATTAGAGGTTCAACATAGTTAGATGGCTTGGGCAGCTTTGACTGACCCAAAGCGTCGTCCGTGACAACCCACCGCAGTATCGACGTATAATCTATCAGGCTGACCCGATTATGTACGGCATATGCCTCGGTGAGTGCCGGCACATCTACGCAAAGGCAGGCCAAAGACCAGTGTGCTTTACCTCGCGGGCCTCTTGGTTTTTGGCCGCTGATATGCTCGTGCCAGTGTCGATCAAGTAGTCTGAAGCCCCATCCATCCCCTCCTAGTCCGAGCTTCCTACTTTCAAATACTGCAACCCACTGGCCCAACACGATATTTGTCGGTTGGAGGGGGCTGCCACTGGCTACACTCGGCGCAGCAGGGTTTGGAGCGCGCATTTCCGGATCACGGAGAGCAAATCATAGCATTTTTTCGTTCTTCATAAGTCTCACGAACGCGTGATTTACATGGGCACATTTTCGACCAATTTTATTAGAAAGTCTCGTAGTATCAGGCGCTTGAAGTAATTCGAAGTAGGAAGCTCGGCCTAGTGCCAACAACAAGCTCTGAACTCTCTGCTGACCGTCAAGTACCATGTGGAATACTGCTGGTGGATGCTTCTTACTGATGAGTTGTTCCTCGTCGTCTTCGACACGATCAACTATTCTCCAGAATGACCGAGCGAGATCGCGCGCTGGGTCATCCTGTCTCACTTTCCAGGTTAATAAAGTTCCGAATGGCCAACCCCGAATCAGCGAATCAATGAGGACGATGACTTGTGGAGGGTTCCACACATACGGTCTTTGCAGGTCGGGGATCAGCAGAGTTGCGTCGTCGCCCTTGCCCGCCATTGCCAACAGTTCCCGTAGAGGACGGTTTTGGTCTCTGTAGATTGCAGACATGATCCCTCATTGTGGAGTTGCATCTTGGACGGATTCATCTGCGAACTGATAGCGTCGGAGCTGACATTGATGCAAGGCACTTATCGCTCGGTGCAGCAGAAGAACCTGAATAGCCTGGCTGCCTCGTCTAGCACGCCGGTAGATCGGGGTTTCGTCGGCTCTTGCTCTTGTCTGGCCCCGTTCAATGGGGCGGAACGTCCCCACACTGTCATCCCACTGTTGCCGCGCTGTCACACGCCCGTCACCATCCCCCGCCTATCCAGCAGCCCGGACAGCCCAGTGCCCCCGATGAGCAGTACCAGACCCACGCATACGGCGCCATCCCGCGCCAAGCCGCCGCCACGCGACGCCGCCCCCGGGCGCGTCCCGCCCTACTGGCCGCCGCCCTGCTCGCGCCGTCGGCGTTCTTTCTCGTGCTCTTCACCTACGCACCGGTCGTCAAAGTCCTGGTCTCCTCGCTCACCGTCCGCACCTTCCAAGGCGCCTCCAACCCCGGCATCGGCAACTACACCCGCCTTTTCGCCGACCCGCACTTCGCCAGGGCCGTTACCAACAACCTTCTCTACGCCGCCGGAACGATCATCCCCAGCCTCACCCTGGCCCTGGCCTTCGCCCTTGGCTTGCGAGACTCCACCCGCCTGCACAGCACCCTCCGCACCCTCATCGCCCTGCCGCTACTGATCCCCCTGGTCGCCGCCGCCGCGCTGTTCATCTTCATCTTCCTCCCCGGTGCCGGCTTGCTCGACCATTACCTCGCCAAACTGGGCATCGCAGAGACCAACTGGCTCGGCGATCCCTCCCTCGCACTCGGCTCCATCATCGCCATCACGATATGGAAGAACACCGGCTACTACATGCTGTTCTTCCTCGCCGGCCTGTCAGGCATCCCGCAGGACTTCATCGACGCCGCGAAGATCGACGGAGCAGGCGCGTGGCAACGCTTCCTCCGCATCACCTTCCCGTTGCTCATGCCCACGCTGGGCTTCGTCTCGGTGATTGCGATCCTCAACGTGCTGACCCAAGTGGACCACGTCATCGTCATGACCCAGGGCGGGCCGTCCGACTCAACCTCGCTGGTGCTGTTCTACATTTACCAACAGGCACACCAGAACTACGACATCGGCCTGGCCTCCGCCGCGACGGTGGTCAGCGTGGCGTTCCTCTTCGCCCTGTCGATCACGTCGCTCCGCACCCTGGAGCGAGGCACCCACTATGAAAGCTGATGCCCCCGCCCCCCGTCATGCCGGCCACCCGGTGGCCGGCATGACGGGCGTGTCGCTCCTCCTCATCGCCGCCGCCCTGCTCTGGGCCACCCCGTTCGCCTGGATGGCTGTCGCCAGCCTCCGCCCAGACTCCGTCGGAGCCTCCGACATCGCCTCGCTCTTCCCCACCGGCCCCTTCAGCCTCGCCAACTTCGCCGAGGCCTGGAGCGACGGCCACTTCCCCCGCTGGTACCTCAACACCATCCTGCTCTGCGGCGGCATCCTGCTGGTGCAGTGCATCACCGTCAGCCTCGCCGGCTACGCCTTCGCCCGCCTGAACTTCCCAGGCCGCAACACGCTATTCTACGCATTCCTGCTCCAGCTCATGTTGGTCCCGCCGATCCTCATCGTTCCCAACATGACCACCCTGATCCAACTCCACCTCTACGACACGCTCGCCGGCGTCGCCGCCCCCTATTGCGCCTCCGCCTTCGGCGTCTTCCTCATGCGCCAGACCTTCCGCACCATCCCGCGCGACTACGAGGAAGCCGCGATGCTCGACGGCGCCTCCGTCCCCACCATCATCTTCCGGGTCCTCCTGCCGCTCGCAAAACCCGGCCTCACCGCCTTCGCCATCATCTCCGTCACCTCGCACTGGAACGAGTTCCTCTGGCCGCTGATGGCCACCTCGTCGCCATCCACACAGGTGCTCACCGTCGGCCTCGCGTCCTTCACCTCCGGTGCCGAGGCCGGCTCCGAGTGGGGCGTCATCGCCGCCGGCACCTTCTTCGTCGCCGCACCGCTGTTAGTGGCGTTCATCCTGTTCCAACGGCGCTTCGTCGCCAGCTTCACCTTGTCCGGTATAAAATAGAGGGAACCTACCGCATGCGTTTGCTACACGCCGCCGCGCTCGCGCTCGCACTGACCGCACCCGCGGCCACGCACGCCGCCACCGACATCGATTTCTTTTTCCCCGTGCCGGTGCAAGGCAAACTCGCCACCGAGATGCAGAAACTCATAGAGCAATTCGACACCACGCACCCCGACGTCCACGTCACCGCCGTCTATACCGGCACCTACGACGACACCAACCTCAAAACACGCGCCGCGATCCAGGCTGGCCGTTCCCCCGGCCTCGTGCTGATGAGTGCGAACTTCGTGCGCGAATACGTCATCAACAACGACGCGATTTCGCTCGATCCGCTGATCGCCAAGGGCACCATGACGCCCGACCAGTACATGGCGCAGTTCTGGCCCGCGCTGAAGCTGAATGCAACCGAAGGCGGGCACGTCTACGGCGTGCCGTTCCAGAACTCCACCCCGCTGCTCTACTACAGCGTCGATGCATTCAAGGACGCCGGACTGGACCCCGACCATCCCCCGGTCACCTGGGCGGAGTGGATCGATGACATGAAGAAGCTCGTCAAACACGACGGCAACCAGACCACGCGGTGGAGCCTGATGTTCCCGGGCACTTACGACTATTGCGGCTGGATCACCAGTGCCCTGGCGATGGCCAATGGCGGCGACTACTACAACATCAACTACGGCGGCGAGGTCTACTACAACACGCCGTCAACCATCGGCGCGGTGAAGCTGATCGACGCCATGGTGAACAAGTGGCACGTGATGCCGCCCGGCGTGACCGACGCTAACACCATCACGACAGCCTTCTTCCAGGGGCGCGTTGCGATGATGATCCTGTCCACCGGCTCCTTGTCGTTCGTGCAGGACAACATGAAGACGCCGTACAAAACGGCGTTCCTGCCACGCCAGGTCGTCAACGCCGCGCCGATCGGCGGCGCCAGCCTGATCATCCCGCGCGGCACCTCGCCGGAACAGCAGGCAGCGGCGTGGACACTGATCAACTGGCTGACCAGCCCGGAGATCGCCGGAAGCTGGAGCCGCTTCACCGGCTACTTCGCGCCACGTATCGCCGCTTACGACCTGCCGGAGATGAAGTCCTACTTGGCGGATCACCCCAACGCGAAAGTCGCGCTGGATCAGTTGCAATATGCACGCGGCTGGTTCTCTACCTACGACGTGGTGGCCGTGCGCAAGGCGCTGGAGGACGGCGTGCAGGCGGTGCTGTCAGGCAAGACCACGCCGGAAGCCGCGATGGCGACCGCGCAGCAGCAGGCTGATGCGCTGATGAAGCCCTATGTGGACCAGACCGCATTGAAGCTGCCGGAATAATCTCGATTGACGGCAGGGTCGGAGGCTGCATACTGTATCGGCATGCGAACCGTTCACGCGTCAGCTTCGGGCCGAAAGCCCCCGCTTCCATCGGGGATCGAGAACTCGTTCGCGCGCTAAGCAAGCTGTTCGCATGGAGTTTCAACAAGGCCCCGCCGGAGACGGACGGGGCCTTTTCTTTGTCTGGCTGCTTCCCTCCGGCGAAACCGCAACCGAGGAGAAGAGCATCATGCAAGGAATTTGGCTCCCCCTGATCACGCCGTTCGCCGATGGTTCGCTCGACGAGATAAGCCTCGTCCGGCTCCTGCGCCGCTATCTGGACACACCAATCGACGGCCTGATCCTCGCTGCCACCACTGGCGAGGCGCTGACGCTGGATCCCAACGAGACCGAACGGCTGGTAAGCATCGCCACCGAAACAGTATCCGCAAATCTGCCGATATTTCTCGGCCTCTGCGGCAGCGATACGCGTCGGATGGCACAACGTATCCGCGACACGCGATCATGGGCAATCGACGGTTACCTCATTACCTGCCCGTACTATACGCGCCCGTCGCAGGAGGGCTTGCGGCAGCACTTCACGGTTCTCGCCGAACAGACCGACAGGCCGATCGCGCTGTACAACATCCCCTACCGCACCGGCGTCAACATGACGAACGACACGTTGCTGCGGCTTGCCGAACTTCCCAACGTCGTCGGCGTCAAGGATTGCTGTGCGGTGCATGCGCAGACCTTCGACCTGCTGCGCACCCGGCCGGCGAGCTTCTCGGTCATGACCGGAGAGGATGCGCTGTTCTATTCGGCGATCGCGCATGGTGCGGATGGCGGCATTCTTGCTTCGGCACATATCGATCCCACCGCCTTCGCCACCACGCGCAACGATTTGCTCAATGGAAACATCGCCGCCGCGCTGGAGCGTTGGCGCGAACTCGCCACCATCGTCGGCCTGTTGTTCGCCGAGCCTAGCCCGGCGCCGATCAAACACTGGCTCTGGCGCGAGGGATGGATCGCCTCGCCCGAGCTTCGCCTGCCGATGACGCCGGTCAGCGGTCAGCTTGCATCAAGAATCGAGCAGAGTATTGAATGCCGACAGCGTGGTGTCGTCGTGACAGCATGAACTGTAGGTCGCCGGGCATGCGCCTTGCGAAAAGGGGGAGAAACCAACATGCCGAAGACCCGAGGCACCGGCCTGCTGATGGCCTGGACCGACATCGATCCGGCGCACGAGGCCGAATTCAACCGCTGGTACGACGAGGAACACATCGCCCGTTTGCTGGAAGTCCCCGGCTTCCTCAGCGCCGGCCGCTACCGAGCCCTGCGCGGCGGCCCGAAATACCTGGCAATGTACGAACTGGAAGATCACAACGTCCTGCGCTCCGCCGCGTTCCTCGACACGGTGCGCTATCAGCCATCGCCTCGGCGTCTCACAACCTCCCCCAGCACCGCCGGCCGCAACTTCTTGCTCAATGGCTACCGGCAGATCTTCCCCGCGCGTACCCACCCGGCGGACCACCCCACCGAAATGCCGCGCTACCTGCAAATGGGCCGCATCGACGTCATGGCGTCGATGGAGGAGGAGTTCAACGACTGGTACAACACCTGCTACATCCCGGGCTTCCTGCAAGTCCCCGGCGTCATCCGCGCCCGCCGCTACCTCGCCATCGAAGCCCAACCCAAATACCTGACCGTTTACGAATTCGAAAACCCGCAAGTTCCCGACACCAAGGAATGGAACGACGCTCGCGAACTCCAACCCCTGGAGCAAGCGGGTCCGCGCCGCCATGCGCCTCGACGCAGGCTCCCCCGCGGTGTTCGAACGCATCTTCCCGAAACTATAAAAGGCACGCACGCAATGACATCGGTTCACGGCACCTGGCGCCTGGTGCGCGCCATCGCCCGAGACGCGAACGGCACCGAACTGCCCGCCCCCTATGGCGGACATCCCATGGGCCGCGTGATGCTGGGACCCGACGGCCGCATGATGGCCGTGACATGCGACGGCAGACGCGAAATCCCCGACGGCGCCCGCCGCGAATACAGCAGCTACTGCGGCAACTACACCTTCGACGGCAAGCAACTCATTACCCGAGTGGACGCCGCCTCCGACCCGACCCGCATCGGCTCCGACCAGGTGCGCGACGTGCGCTTCGAAGGCAACCTGATGGTGTTGCGCCCCCCGCCACGCACCAACAACGGAGCGTCCGAGCAACGCGAACTGTTCTGGGAAAAGATCGCCGACGTATAATCCCGCAGCGCCGCGCCAACCCGCCACCAAGGAACACCCGCCGATGCTGATCGCCCAGCTTACCGACCTGCATGTTCGGCCGCGCGGCCTGCCCGCCAACCGCGTCGCGGAAACCAACATGTTCGTCGAGCGCGCCTTCCGCGCCATCGCCGCCTTCACCCCTCGCCCCGATGCAATCCTGCTCACCGGCGACCTGACCGAGTGCGGCCTCGATGCGGAATACGTCCAACTCGTGCAACTGATGCGCCGCTGCCTTCCGGCCACTCCGGTGTTCGTCATCCCCGGCAACCACGACCGCCGCGAGAAGCTGCGCGAACACCTCGCCCACCTGCCCGGCGTCACCGCCGACCCGGTCTATGTGCAATACGCCGTGGAGGACTTCCCGGTCCGCCTGGTCATGCTCGACACGGTGGTCCCCGGCGCCGGCCACGGCGAGCTGCGGCCGGAACAATTGCAGTGGCTCGATCGCACGCTTCAGCAGGTGCCGAACAAGCCGACGATGATCGCCATGCATCATCCGCCCTTCGCCTGCGGCATCGCGCACATGGACAAGATCCGCCTGCGCGACGCCGCGGCGTTCACCGAAATCATCGCGCGGCACCCGCAGGTCGAACGCATCGTCTGCGGCCACCATCACCGCGCCATCACCACGAAAGTGGCGCAGGCGATCGCGTCGATTTCGCCCTCGGTGGCGCACCAGGTGGAGATGTCGCTGCACCCGGACGACCCCGGCGCTTTCATCTTCGAACCCCCCGCCTTCCAACTCCATCGCTGGACCGCGGAGGACGGCATCGTCTCGCACACCGTCTATGTCGAGAAATATCCGGGCCCGTATCCATTCCTGACTGACCCCGACTACCCCGGCCGCAAGGCGAGCTAAAGCGACTGCCTTACGGGGCCGCCCGACCGCCCCCCGTCATGGCCGCCCGACCGCCCCCCGTCATGGCCGCCGACCGCTCCCCGTCACGGCCGCCCGACCGCCCCCGTCATGGCCGCCGACCGCTTCCCGTCACGGCCGCCCGACCGCCCCCCGTCATGGCCGCCTGACCGCCCGCCGTCATGGCCGCCGACCGCTCCCCGTCACGGCCGCCCGACCGCCCCCCGTCATGGCCGCCGACCGCTCCCCGTCACGGCCGCCCGACCGCCCGCCGTCATGGCCACCCGACCACTCCCCGTCATGGCCGGCCTTGTGCCGGCCATCCACGCCTTCACCGCCCGCGTGGCCCCCGAACATTCAACGAACACCCCCCCGGTGTTAACCATTGCTCAACGTCTCCGTGTCTCAATACCGCCATGTTCGCAACCGGCGGGTTCGGGGTCTTCGCCTCTGCGCTGCTGAGCCTCAGCGCCATCACCTGCGCCACGCTGCTAATCGGCGGCTGGCGGCGCCGCCAGCACCTGATGGCTCGCCACCACGGCAGCGTCCCCTGGCAGCCCGCTCCGCCACCGTTTGGCCCGGGCCAGGCGCCCTTCGCCAGCTTCCCACTGGATGTCGCCGCGGAGGCGCGCGACCTGCTCCACCACATGGCGCCGGAAGCAGCACGCGACCTCGTGCAACTTGAATTTGCCGTCCCGCCGGGCCTCACCGTGCATGCCGACCGCCTCGCGCTGCGCACGGTCCTGTCTGAGCTCATTGCCAATGCCGTGCGTCACACGCCCGGTGGCCGGGTCTTGCTCAGTGCGATCGAGCTCGGCGGGCGCGTGCAGATCGCGGTGATCGACGACGGTGCCGGAGCCGATGCGGCAACGCAGGAGGCCGCGTTGCGCGAGGTCGCCCAGTTGGTGGCGCTGCAAGGCGGCACCATCGACATCGACACCTGGCGCGGCGAAGGCACCACAGTCATCGTGCGTCTGCCCGATCCGGCACAAGCCACGCGCCCGTCCGGCGAAGCCCCCAGGCCACGGCCCACCGCTCGCCCCGCCGCGACCTCGCGCGCAGCGCTGGAACCAGTCGCCGAGCATTCCTGGGATATCTGACGCCAGGCCAAGCCCGCAGGGACGCCGCCCCCCGTGCCATGGCCGCACTCCGTGTGACGGCCGCACTCCGTGTCATGGCCGGGCTTGGCCCGGCCACCCACGTCTTCTGCCGACGACCGCAGCAAAACTGCTGATGCGCGCTGACAGCGACGCAGTCTGGCACCGTCTAAGTAACGCCCCCCGCAGCCTGCCCATCCCGTTCGTCGCCGATCCGCAAGGAGTTGGCCAAGCGGCGCTCGACGGGTAGCCTCCGCACCGTTGGCCTCTGACACAACGCGGCCATCGCCAGCCGGGGGACGCCATGACCGCGACGCACGACGACACGATCGCCGAGCTTCAGCGCACGATCGCCGTGCTGCGCCAACAATGCGACGAACGCGAGGCGGAGCGCGATGCGGCGCTCGGCGCGTTGCAGACCCGCACCGCCGAACTGGCGCAGCGCAACAGCGAATACAGCGAGCGGATCGACCACCAGGCCGCCACCATCGACGTGCTGAAAGCGATGTCCGCCTCGCCCGGCGATCCGCAGCCGGTGTTCGATCTGATTGTCAGGCGTGCTCGCGACCTTTGCGGCGGCTACGGTTCGACGGTGTGGGAGTTCGACGGCACGCTGGTCCATTGGCGCGCGGCGACCGGCGTCAGCGACGACCCGGTTGCGAGGGCGGCGGTCGAGGCGATGTACCCCATGGTTCCAACGCGCGCATTCCCAGGGTGCGCGGCGATTCTGGACGGCCGGATAACCCGCATTGACGATTACGAAACGGATCCAAATCTTCATCAGTCCCTGCGGAACCTGACGGTCAAGTCTTCCATCCAGGTGCCGTTCCTGCGCGATGGCGTGGTGATAGGGGCCCTAGGCCTTGGCAGCCGCGAGCGGGGCGGCTTCTCCGACAGCCAGATCGAGCTGCTGAAGACCTTCGCCGAGCAGGCGGCGATCGCCATCACCAGCGCCGAGACCTATCGCGCGCTGCAGGCCCGCACAGCGGAATTAACTGCCCGCGACGCCGACAACCGCGCGCTGATCGCCCGGCAACAGGCAAGCATCGAGGTATTGCGGGCGATCTCCACCTCGCCCGACGACGCGCAGCCGGTATTGGAGCTGATCGTTCGCCACGCGCGAACGCTGTGCAACGCGCAAACGGTCAACTTTGTCGAATATGACGGATCGCTGCTGCACCAGCGGGCGGTGGCTGGCTACGACCGTGATCCGGAGGCCCTGGCGCGGTTTCTGGCCAACTTTCCGCGCCCGCCCGGCCCGGAAACGGTGCCGGGGCGCGTGGTCTTGAGCGGTCAGCCCGTCCACGTTCCCGACGCGCAGAACGATCTCGGCATTTTCCGGCCGGGCCGGGGCCTGGGCGCGCGGTCCTTTTACGCCGTGCCGCTGCTGCGCGAGGGGCGCATCATCGGTGTCCTTGCGCTGGGACGTTACGATCCCGGCGAGTTCGACCGATCGGCGATCGAACTGGTGCAGTCCTTCGCCGAACAGGCGGTGATCGCCCTCAGCAGCGCGGCGGCGCTGCGCGAGTTGCGGCAGCGCACCGCAGACCTTCAGGAATCGCTGGAATACCAGACCGCCACCGGCGACGTGCTGAAGGTCATCAGCCGCTCGACATTCGATTTGCAGCCGGTGCTCGACACGATGGTCGAGACGGCGGCGCGCTTGTGCGACGCTGAGATGGCCCAGACCTACCGCCGCGATGGCGAGCTTTACCGTCTGGTATCGAATTTTGGCTTTCCACCAGACTTCGAGGCCCACCAGAGAGCGCTTGGGGCCATTCAACTTGATCCCCACTCCCCAACTATCGGACAGAGAGCCGTGCGCGAACGCTGCGCGATACACATTCGCGACGTGGCCGCTGTTCCCGGCTATCCGGACGAAGCCATCAGCCTGGGCAAGATGCGGACCGCGCTTGGCGTACCATTGCTCCGCGAAGGCGAGGTGATCGGAAACATCATCCTCGCGCGCCAGCGTGTCGAGCCGTTCACCGATCGCCAGATCGAACTCGTGAGCACCTTCGCTGACCAGGCGGTGATCGCGATCGAGAACACGCGGCTGCTGACCGAGCAACGGGAAGCTCTGGAACAGCAGACCGCGACGGCCGAGGTGTTGCAGGTGATCAATGCCTCGCCTGGCGACCTGACGCCGGTGTTCCAAACGATGCTCGACCGTGCGTTGCAACTTTGTGGGGCGGCTTTTGGCGAACTCGTCACGATCGACGGAGACCTGGCTACATCTGTCGCCGTGTCCGGCATGTCGGCCGCGTTTTCCCAACGCCGTCTGAACGTACCGCAGCGCCTGCAACCTGATCACGCCGCGTGGCGTCTCAGGCACGGCGAGAATGTCGTTCAAATCGCCGATCTGATGGACACCGAAAGGTACCGGGACGGCGAACCCCTGCGGCGCGCGCTGGTCGATGATGGCGGTGCGCGCGCGCTGCTCACGGTGGCTTTGCGCAAGGATGATTCCCTGCTCGGGCAGATTGGGATCTACCGGCACGAACCGGGGCCATTCACCGAGCGGCAGGTCGCGCTGCTGGAAAACTTCGCAGCCCAGGCGGTCATCGCAATGGAGAACGCCCGGCTGATCAACGAGACGCGCGAGGCGCTGGAACAGCAGACCGCGACGACCGAGGTGTTGCAGGTGATCAATGCGTCGCCTGGAGACCTGACGCCGGTGTTCGCCACGATCCTGAACAAAGCCCACACCACTTGTGGTGCGGAGATGGGTACGTTGTTCACCTGGGACGGAACGCATACCCGCGCGCTGGCGACAGTCGGTTATCCCGACGACGTCGACGCGATGCTGCGCCGGCCGCATCCGCCGACTCCTCCGATCCAGCGGCTGCTCGCCGGCGCTCGGGTGTCGCACATGACCGATGTCCTGACGCGAGAGGAACTCGCGGCGCAACCGGTTGCTCCGAACTTCCTGACGCGCTCGGGCATTCGCACCAATCTGATCGTGCCGTTGCGCAAGGACACAGCGGTGCTCGGCTTCATCAGTGCGAATCGGCGCGAAGTCCGCCGGTTCAGCGACAAGGAGATCGCCCTGCTGGAAAACTTCGCGGCTCAGGCGGTGATCGCGATGGAAAACGCGCGGCTGCTGACGGAAACACGCGAGGCGTTGGAGCAGCAGACCGCGACGGCCGAGGTGTTGGAGGTGATCAACGCCTCGCCAGGGAACCTGACGCCGGTGTTCGATTCTCTGCTCGAAAAGGGTTTACGGCTTTGCGGAGCGGCGTTTGGCGAACTGCACACATACGACGGCGAGAAGTTCCAAGCTGTCGCACTGCAAGGCGTTCCCACGGAATTTGCCGAGTATCGGATGCGCACCCCAATCACGGGATTCCCCGGTGGCCCGATCGAGAGGCTCCGCAATACCCAGCGCCCAGTACATATCCTGGATTGGAAAGAAGAAGAAATCTACCGTCAAAACGTCGGTAGCGCACGCGCACTGGTCGATCTTGGCGGCGCGCGGACGGTTGTTATCGTGCCTCTGCTCAAAGAAGACGTATTGGTCGGTCGCATCACGATCTACCGCAAGGAGGTTCGTGCATTCGCGGACCAGCAAATTGCCCTGCTGGAGAACTTCGCGGCCCAGGCGGTGATCGCGATGGAGAACGCGCGGCTGCTGACGGAAACACGGGAGGCGCTGGAGCGACAAACCGCGACCGCAGAGGTGTTGCAGGTGATCAACGCCTCCCCCGGCGAACTGGCACCGGTGTTCGACGCGATGCTGGAAAAGGCAATGCGGCTCTGCGGAGCCGCGTTCGGGCTGCTGCGGAGTTTCGACGGCGAAAGCGTTCGGACGATCGCCACGCGAGGCCTGCCCGACTCTCTCGCCGAGTTCAGCGGCCAAACCCCGCTGACTCCGCCCCCGGACAGCACCATGGGCCGGGCCCTGACGTCCGGGCTGCCGGAGGAGGACCTCGATCTCCGGGAGACCGACCTGTACAGGGCCGGCGTCTCGGGACCGCGCGCCATGGTCGATTTGGGCGGCGCACGAACGGTCCTGCAGTTGCCGCTCGTCAAAGACCGCGTCTCGGTTGGCCTCTTCACGTTCTATCTCCAGGAGGTGCGTAGCTTCTCCGCCAAGGAAGTCGCGCTGCTGGAAAACTTCGCCTCCCAGGCGGTGATCGCGATGGAGAATGCACGGCTGCTGACGGAACAGCGCGAGGCGTTGGAACGCCAGACCGCGACCACCGAAGTCCTCCAGGCGATCAATGCGTCCCTCGGTAACGTCGCCCCCGTCTTCGACCTGATCTTGCAGCAGGCCCTTAGCCTGTCCGGGGCAGCGATGGGCGCGCTTCAGCTCTTTGAACCGAACGGCTTCAGGATCGTAGCCGTGCTGGGCGGCCCCCCGGAGTTTGCCGATGAAAAGCAGAAGTTGCATCCATTCTCCCCCGGCAGCGGCACCTACCGGATCGCTCAGGGCGAGCACCGCGTGCACATCCTGGACAACGCCGATACCGATGAGTACCGCGCCGGCAACCCCGCTCGCGTTGTCGCCGTCGACGTCTTCAGTGCCCGCACCAGCCTGTGCGTCGCGATGCGAAAGGACGACAAGGCGCTGGGCGCGATTATCCTCTACCGCCACGAGATCCGCGCCTTCACGGACAAGGAGATCGAGCTGATCGAATCCTTCGCCGTCCAGGCCACGATCGCCATCGAGAATGCCAGGCTGCTGGAGGCGCTACGTGAACGCACCGACGATCTTCAGGAATTGCTGGAATACCAGACCGCGACCAGTGATGTGCTGAAGGTCATCAGCCGCTCGACGTTCGATTTGCAGCCTGTGCTGGATACCGTCGTGGAATCCGCCGCCCGTCTTTGTGTCGCCGAGATGGCCATGATCTTCCGCCGCGATGGCGATCTCTACCGCCTCGCGGTGAGTTATGGATTCCCCCCCGATTTCGAGACTTTCATGCGGCAGCGGATCGTATCCCCCGGGCGGGGCAGCATCGCCGCGCGTACTGCTCTTGAGGGCCGCATTGTCCATGTGCCGGATGTCGCCGCGGACCCGGAGTTTGAATTGGCCGAAGCCATCGAACTCGGCCAGACACGCACCGGTTTGGGAGTGCCGCTGCTGCGCGAAGCGGAAACCATTGGCGCCATCGTGCTGGTACGCCGTCGGGTCGAGCCGTTTACCGAGCGACAGATCGAGCTTGTCCGCACCTTCGCCGATCAGGCCGTCATCGCGATCGAGAACGCTCGACTGATCACCGAGCAGCAGGAGGCGCTGGAGCAGCAGACGGCGACCGCCGAGGTTTTGCAGGTCATCAACGCCTCGCCCGGCAACCTCGCGCCGGTATTCGATGCACTTCTGGAAAGTGCGATGCGGCTATGCGAAGCCACCTTTGGGCAGCTAACGACGTATGACGGCGAGCGCTTTAGTACTGCGGCAACACGCGGGGTTCCCTCGGCGTTCGCCCAGTACCGTGCGGAGAACCCGCCGGATTATGGACCGGGCACGCAGCCGGCCCGGTTACTTGCCGGGGAGCGGGTCATCCATGTCACGGACCTGATGGCAGAGGAGGTGTACCAGCAGGGCGACCCCAACCGCCGGGCTGTGGTCGACCTCGGTGGCGCCCGCACGTCGCTGATGGTGAGATTAGGTAAAGGCGACGCCGTGCTGGGCTTCATCCACATCTACCGCCAGGAGGTGCGTCCGTTCTCCGACAAGCAGATCGCCCTGCTGGAAAACTTCGCCGCCCAGGCGGTGATCGCGATGGAAAATGCGCGGCTGCTGACGGAACAGCGCGAGGCCTTGGAACAGCAGACCGCGACGGCCGAGGTGTTGGGCGTGATCAACGCCAACCCCGGCGATCTGGTGCCGGTGTTCGAGGCGATCGTGGAAAAGGCCCACGCATTGTGTGGCGCTTCGGTCGGTTCGCTAATGGTCTATGACGGTACGACCTTTCGGGCGGTGGCGACGCACGGCTATCAGGCCGACACGGCAACGCTGCTTCGCCGCGGCGTGGCACCGACGGCGTTCCATGAACCCCTCTTCCGTGGAGAGCGAATTATTGTACGTGACGCGGGGACGCACGACTGGTCAACACAACACGATGACGTCAGAACGTATTTCGAAAAGTCAGGCGTGAACTCCATTTTAGTGATTCCACTGCTGAAGGAACAAGCGCTTCTGGGCTACATCACCAATGCCAGCTTCGAAGCCCGGTCCTTTTCCGACAAGCAAATCGCCCTGCTGGAGAACTTCGCCGCCCAGGCGGTGATCGCGATGGAAAACGCACGGCTGCTGACGGAAACGCGGGAGGCGCTGGAACAGCAAACCGCAACGGCCGAGGTGTTGCAGGTGATCAACGCCTCGCCTGGCAATCTGGCGCCGGTGTTCGATTCGATCCTGCAAAAGGCGATGCGGTTATGCGGCGCTGCGTTCGGCGGGCTGAACACCTGGGACGGCAAGCACGCGCGCAGCGTTGCGATGCATGGCTTCCCACCTGCTTTCGCCGAATATATCGCGGGAAGGCTGCCAGTCTCGACGCTGCCTCCAATGGTGCGGCGACTCATCGAAACGAGGCAGCCACAACAAATTACGGACGTGCGGGAGGGCGAGGGCTACCGCGCCGGCCATCCCATGCCTCGCGCGCTGGCCGATCTGGGCGGCGCACGCACCGTCCTCTGGGTGCCGCTGCTTCGGGATGAGGCCGTGGTTGGCTACGTGACGATCTACCGCCAGGAAGTGCGGAGCTTCGCCGATAAGGAAATCGCCCTGCTGGAGAACTTCGCGGCCCAGGCGGTGATCGCGATGGAAAGCGCGCGGTTGCTGAACGAGCTGCGCGCCCGCACCGATGAACTCGCGCAACGGCAGAACGAGTTGCGCGTTACCTTCGAGAACATGGGCGACGGCGTCGCCATGTTCGACGAAACGCCGCGGCTGGTGGCGTGGAACCGCAAGTTCCAGGACATCCTCGATCTGCCCGACGGCATTCTCGAGGAACGTCTGACGTTCCCCGATTACATCCGCTACCTCGCCGAGCGTGGCGAGTTCGGCGCGGACGCCAATCCCGACGAACAGATCCGCCGCCTGACCGAGAATGCCGGCCAGCACTACGCGGCGGAGCGCACGCGGCCGGATGGCAGGGTGGTCGAGGTCCGCCACAACCCGGTGGCATCCGGCGGCTTCGTGCTGATCTACGCCGACATCACCGAACGCAAGCGCAACGAAGCCGAGATCGCCGCCGCCCGCGACGCGGCGCAGGAAGCCGCCCGCACCATCGAGGCCGCCTTCCGCGACCTCAAAACTGCCCAGGCCAACCTGATCCAGGCGGAGAAGATGGCCTCGCTCGGCCAGCTCACCGCCGGCATCGCGCACGAGATCAAGAACCCGCTGAATTTCGTCAACAACTTCGCCTCCCTGTCGGTCGATCTGCTGGCCGAACTGAAGGAAGCCGCCGCGCCCGGCTTCGCCACGCTGTCCGATGACCAGCGCGCGGAGATCGACGACGTCTCGGCCATGCTGACCAGCAACCTTCAGAAGATCACTGAGCATGGCAAACGCGCCGACGGCATCGTCAGGGCGATGCTGGAGCATTCGCGCGGCGCGTCCGGCGAACGGCGTACGGTGGACATCAACGCGCTGGTCGATGAGGCACTGAACCTCGCGTATCACGGCGCACGCGCGCAGGACCAGAGTTTCAACATCGCCCTGGAACGGGATTTCGCCGGCGGCATCGCGCCGATCGAGCTGAACCCGCAGGACATCACCCGGGTGTTCCTGAACCTGTTCAGCAATGGCTTTTACGCCGCCACCAAACGCGCCCGCGACAATGCGTCCGCCAGCTTCCAACCCACCCTAACGGTCGGCACGCGCGACCTGGGCGATCGCGTCGAAATCCGCGTGCGCGATAACGGCACCGGTATCCCCGACGACATCCGCGAGAAACTGTTCGAGCCGTTCTTCACCACCAAGCCGACCGGCGAAGGCACCGGCCTCGGGCTGTCGATCACCTATGATATCGTGACGAAACAACACGGCGGAACGATCGCGGTCGAGAGCGAGGTCGGGGACCATACCGAATTCTCGATCAGCCTGCCGCGCCGGATGTTCGCGGCGGAAGGAGCAGTGGCATGATGGCAGCGGACGGGCCCTCGGGCGGCGGGGACACTCCGGCGACCGCGGCGGTCCCCGAGCTTCAGCGCGCCAATGCCGAACTGCGGCAACAGCTCGCGCGACGCGACGCCGAGAACCACGCGCTGATCGCCCGGCAACAGGCAGGCATCGAGGTGTTGCGGGCAATCTCTACCTCGCCGGAAGACGCCCAGCCCGTGATGGAGCTGATCGTTCGCCACGCGCGAGCGCTGTGCAACGCGCAAATGGTTCACTTCGTCGAATATGACGGATCGCTGCTGCACCAGCGGGCGGTTGCCGGTTACGAGCGCGACCCGGAGGCCCTGACGCGGTTCCTGGCCAACTTTCCGCGTCCGCCCGGCCCGGAAACAGTGCCGGGACGCGTGGTCCTGAGCGGTCAGCCGGTCCACATTACCGACCAGCAAAACGAGACCGGCATTTTCCAGCCGGGACGCGCGTTGGGCGCTCGATCGGTACTACGCCGTGCCGCTGCTGCGCGAGGCGCGCATCATCGGTGTTCTCGTGTTGGGGCGATACGATCCCGGCGACTTCGACCAATCCGCGATCGAACTGGTGCAGTCCTTCGCGGAGCAAGCGGTGATTGCCCTGAGCAGCGCGGCGGCGTTGCACGAATTGCGGGAACGCACGAGCGATCTTCAAGAATTGCTGGAACATCAGACCGCAACATCGGACGTGTTGAAGGTCATCAGCCGTTCGGCCTTCGATCTTGATCCTGTGTTCCAAGCCGTGGTGGCGACAGCGGTCCGGCTCTGCCATGCAGACCAGGCGACGATCTACCGCTACAAGGATGGCGAATACCGTTGGGCGGCTGGATATTCTTTGGCTCCGGATTACGAGCGCATCGAGCGCGAAGTCAGGATCCGCCCCGGCATCGGCACACTGGTCGGCCGCGTTGCTCTCGAAGGTCGCATGGTCCAGATCCTCGATGCCTGGACCGACCCGCTGTACGAGGTGAAGGAAGACGCGCGCGTGGGCGGCGTCCACACAATGTTGGGCGTGCCACTGCTGCGTGACGGCGAGCCGATCGGCGTCATCGGCCTGGCGCGGCAGAGGATCGAGCCATTTACCGAACGCCAGATCGGGCTCGTCAGCACCTTCGCCGACCAGGCGGTGATCGCGATCGAGAACACGCGGCTGCTGACCGAACAGCGGGAGGCGTTGCAGCGGCAGACCGCGACGGCGGAGGTGTTGCAGGTGATCAACGCCTCGCCCGGCGACCTCACGCCGGTGTTCGACGCGATCCTCGACAAAGCGCACCAGCTTTGTGGCGCTGCCATCGGATCGCTGGCCACTTATGATGGCGAGTATATGCGGGTGGTGGCGACGCATGGATACCCGGGCGACATCGCGGAGGTGATCCGTCAGCCTTATCTTCCGACCGTTACCGCCGGCCGCCCCCTGATCGGCGGCGAGCGATACGTCCATATCCCCGATATTCGGGCGATCCAACCGAGGCCGGCGGGGAGGTCCGGCTTCATGATAGAGAAGACGGATGTGCGCACCGGATTGCAAGTACCGCTGCGCAAAGATGGCGTCTTCATCGGCCAGATCACCGCGTTTCGCGCTGAAGTACGCCCCTTCTCCGAAAAGGAAATCGCCCTGCTGGAGAACTTCGCCGCCCAGGCGGTGATCGCGATGGAGAACGCGCGACTGCTGGGCGAGTTGCGCGACCGCACCGCCGAACTGGCCGAGCGCAACAGCGCGTTCGCCGAACGCATCGACCACCAGGCCGCGACGATCGACGTGCTGAAGGAGATGTCGGCCTCGCCCGGCGACGCGCAGCCGGTATTCGATCTGATCTGCCGCCAGGCCGAAGCGCTGCTTGGCGTCCAGGCCGTGACGTTGTTCGAATATGATGGGCGGCTGGTTCATATGCGCACGAATCCCCGCCACGAGCAGATGGTCGGCGGCGCCGCGTTCGCGGCGTACAAAAGCGCATTCCCCATGGTGCCGCATCGTGGGTCGATGACCTGCCGGGCCATTCTGGACGGGACGATGGTCCACATCCGCGACGTGACGGCGGAGCCCGGACTCTCCAACACGGTGCGCGAGCTTGGACACAAGACACAGGTGACCATCCCGTTGCTGCGCAACGGACATGCCATTGGCGCGATCACGACCGCGAGCATGCAAGTGGATGGCATCTCCGACACCCAGATCGAGTTGCTGAAAACCTTTGCTGAACAGGCGGTGATCGCCATCGGCAGCGCCGAGACCTTTCGCGCGCTGCAAGAACGCACCGCCGCGCTGGCGCAACGCAACAGCGAATACGGCGAGCAGATTGAACACCAATCCGCAACGATCGACGTGCTGAAGGAGATGTCGGCCTCGCCGGGCGATCCGCAGCCGGTATTCGACCTGATCGTCCGCCGCGCCACCAAGGTGTGCAACTCTCCCGCCGTGATCCTGTTCGAATACGACGGCGCACTGGTACACATTCGATCGGGGCACAGCGCCGCCGCCTTCTCCGAGCCTGGCTCGATGGAGGCGTTCAATCGCCAGTTCCCCATGCCGCCGCACCGCGGATCGATCTCCTGCCGCGCCATTCTCGACCGGGAAATCGTCCACATCCGCGACATGCTGGCCGATCCGGCATTGCTCGGCACTGTCAGGGGCCTTGGCCATCGATCGCAGCTTTCGGTGCCGTTGTTGCGGGATGGGATCGCGATCGGCGCCATAACAACCGCCGCCGACGCGCCCGGCGGCTTCTCCGACAGCCAGGTGGAACTGCTGAAGACTTTCGCCGAGCAAGCGGTGATCGCCATCGGCAGCGCGCAAACCTATCGTGCATTGCAGGAACGCACCGCGGCGCTGGCACAGCGCAACAGCGAGTTCGGCGAGAAGATCGAGCACCAGTCCGCCACCATCGATGTGCTGAAGGCGATGTCGGCCTCGCCCGGCGATCCGCAGCCGGTGTTCGACCTGATCGTCGAACGGGCGCGCGACATTTGCGACGCCTATGGCGCGGGAGTGTGGGAGTTCGATGGCTCGTTGATCCATTTCCGCGCCGGAACGGGGACAAGCGACGACCCGGAGGTCAAGCGAGCCATGGAAGCGATGTACCCGATGGTGCCATCCCGCGACTGGCACGTCGGCCGTACGATCCTGGACAAGCGGCTCACGCGTTTCGACGATTACGATGCCTCGGATTTGAACCCCGCCTTGCGGGGCCTCACGGCGAAGTCTGCTGTCATGGTTCCGCTGATGCGCGGCGACGCGGTGATCGGTGTGGTCGGCATCGGCAGCCGCGAGCGCGGCGGCTTTTCCGATAGCCAGATCGAATTGCTGAACACCTTCGCCGAGCAAGCAGTGATCGCCATCGCCAGCGCCGAGACGTATCGCGCGTTGCAGGAACGCACCGCGGCGCTGGCGCAACGCAATAGCGAATTCGGCGAGCAGATCGAACAGCAGGCCGCGACCATCGACGTGCTGAAGGTGATGTCGAGCACGCCGGACGACACGCAGCCGGTGTTCGAGCAAATCGTTCGGCGGGCTCGTGAGTTGTGCAATGGATACTGGGTGGCATTGCTCGAGTATGATGGGCAACTTATCCATTTGCGTGCAGAAACCGTCGGGGAAATGAATTCTGACGTTTATACGAAATACCGAGCCCTGTGGCCGATGGTTCCAAGACGCGACTCAATGGTTAGCCGTGCCATTCTGGACAAGGAGCTGCTTCATATACGAAATTTCGATGAAGTGCCCTGGCTGCTCCAGGCCGTGCGAGACACTGGCCCGAAATCGAATCTGGTGATCCCGCTGTTGCGTGACGGTCAAGCCATCGGCGCCATCACGCTTAGCGCCATCGAGCCCGGCGGCTTCACCGACAGCCAGGTCGCGCTGCTGCAAACCTTCGCGGAACAAGCCGTCATCGCCATCACGTCGGTCGCCAACTTCCGCGCGTTGCGCGAACGCACCGAGGCGCTGGCCCGTTCGGTCGCCGAACTCCAGGCGCTGGAGGAAGTGCTGCGCGCGGTCAATTCCTCGCTCGACCTCAATACGGTTCTCGAAACGATCATCAACCGCGCGGTGCGGCTGTCGCGCGCCGATGAAGGTACGATCTACGAATTCGACCAAGCCGAAGAAGTCTTCGTGCCCAAATCCGCCTACGGCATGACCGAAGAGCGGGTGGCGGCACTGCGCGACCGGCGCATTCGCGTCGGTGAAACGCCGCTCGGCAACAGCGCCGCGATGCGCGCCCCGCTGCACATCCCCGATCTGACCCAGACGCCGGACGAAGCTGGCGCGCCGGAGCTGGTGAATGCCGGCATCCACGCCTTGCTCGCCGTGCCGCTGCTGCGCGAGGACAAAGTCGTCGGCGGCCTGGTGATCCGCCGCCGTGCCGCCGGCGGATTCCCGCCCACCACTGTCACGCTGATGCAGACCTTCGCCGGGCAGTCGGTGCTGGCGATCGAGAACGCGCGGCTGTTCCAGGAACTCGCCACGCGCGGCGAGGAAGCCCGCCGCGCCCGCATCGCCGCCGAGGCCGCGCTGTCCGATCTGCGCCGCACCCAGGACCGGCTGGTCCAGACGGAAAAGCTGGCCTCGCTCGGCCAACTGACGGCCGGCATCGCGCATGAGATCAAGAATCCGCTCAACTTCGTCAACAACTTCTCCGATCTGTCCGTTGATTTGCTGGAGGAACTGCACGAGGCGGTGGCGCCGGACAAACTCGATCTGCTACCGGAATTGCGTGCGGAGATCGACGAGATCACCACGACCCTGAAGGGCAATCTGGCGAAGATCGCCCAGCATGGGCGGCGCGCCGATAGCATCGTCAAGAACATGTTGCTGCATTCGCGCAGCGGTCCCAGCGAGCATGGCGCGATAGACCTCAACGCAACGGTCGAGGAAGCGCTGAACCTGGCCTATCACGGGGCGCGGGCGGCGACGCAGGGCTTCAACATCACCATGGAGAAGGCGCTCGATCCGAAAGTCGGCACGGTCGATGCGTTCCCGCAGGAATTCATCCGGGTGATGCTGAACCTGATCAACAACGGCTTCTACGCGGCGCACAAGCGCGCCGCCCAGATCGCCGATCCGTCGTTCGAGCCGATGCTGACGCTGACCACCCGCGACCTCGGCGATCAGGTGGAAATCCGTGTGCGCGACAACGGCACGGGAATTCCCGCAGACGCGCGCGAGAAGATCTTCGAACCGTTCTTCACCACCAAGCCAGCCGGCGAAGGCACCGGCCTCGGCCTGTCGCTAAGCCACGATATCGTGGTCAAGCAGCACGGCGGACAACTGAGCGTGGACAGCCAGGTGGACGCCTACACCGAGTTCGTTGTCACCCTGCCACGCCGGATGGCCAGCCCCGATCGTCATGGCGGGGCTTGACCCGGCCATGACGGGTGGGGCCGGTCATGACGGTTGGGGCGGTCCGTGCCACACGTCAATTGATAGCCCGCCTGTACCATTCCTACGCCGGGAAATTCCATTGCAGCCCCGGATCCAGCGGGAACACCGGGCGCCGCACCTTGTGGAACGTCAGTTGTCCATAGTCCGACGTGCATACCCCGACGCCCGCGCACTCCACGATCTCCCGCGCGATCTTCCCCAGATCGGCCCGCCAGTGCACGCGGCTTTTGATCGCGACGAATTTCTTTCGTGCCGGATCGATGCCCAGCACTTGCAGCATCTCCTGCGCGGTCGGCTCGATATGCCGCGACAGCAGCACGATCTGCACCTTCCCGGTATCCAGCACCACTGTCGTGCCCATGTAGATCTGCAACCCCGGCGTCAATCCGCCCTTCAGCCGGAAGCTGCCTGACGAGATCGTCTGCACCACGCCGGTAACCTCCAGCGGTGCGCTGGCCACCGGCAATTGCGGCATCGGCAGCTTCGCCCCAATCGACAAACTAACAGTCGCGCCCACCCCCGCCGCGATCGCCTGCCGCACCGCATCGGGGTCGTAGATGCCGAAGAACACCACGTCATCCAGGCCCTGCCGGATGATTTCCCGAAGTGTATCGGTGGTGTCCATCGTGCCGCCGCTGGCACAGTTGTCGTAATGATCCAGCAGCACCACCGGCAACTGCCCCGGCGTGCCCTCCATCGCCTTCGCCCTGCTGACCGACGCCTCCAGCGGCTCGATGTCGAACATGAAGTCGCGCCGCGCTTTCCAGGCGGCGCTGATCAACTCATCCACCATCGCTTGCGCAGCGGCCGGATCGTTGTCGGTGACTACCACCGCGGACAGCCCGGCCATTTCGACGTCGGCATGCGGGAAGCCCACGAACAGGCTGGCGGCGAGCGCGCGTCCGCTCGCCTCCCACGCCGCGCACAGCGCTTGCAGGTCCTTGTTCGGCGCTTGATGTGTGCCCTGCGCCATCACGTGCGGCAGCATCGGCGCGTTGCCCCAGGCGCTGGTCGGCGTCACCTCGCCCCGCATGACGCGCAGCAGGGCCCGCGCGGCGCGCTCCGCTGTCTGGCGCTGGTCGATATGCGGATAGGTCTGGTAGCCGGTGACGATCTGCGCATTGCCGACCATCGCATCATAAACGTTGGCGTGCATGTCGTAGGCGACGCAGAGCGGCGTGTGCGGGTCGATGGCGCGGATGCGGCGCAGCAGTTCGCCCTCGCCGTCATCGAAGCGTTCGGTGACCATGGCGCCGTGCAGGTCCAGCCACAGCGCATCGTAGCCGCCTTGCGCGACGGCGTCGGTGATCATGCGGCAGAACGTCTCGTAGGCCTCGCTGTCCACCGGCCCGCTGGGTGGCGCGCTGGCGCACAGCGGCACCACGACATCGGCGCCGACCTCCTCCGCCACCGCCAGGTAGCCGCCCATGCAGGTCCCGGTGCCGCGATAGAAGTCGATGGCGGCCTGGCCCGACAGCAACGTCGTGCCATTCCGGCAGAAGCGCTCGAGTTTCGTGGGCACGGGCGAGAAGGTGTTCGTCTCGTGCGATAAGGTCGCCAGCAGCAGCCGCATTCGTTCCCCCGAGGCCAACGTCGATTCCGGCAGCATAGGACCGTCGGCGGCGGGGTGGCCATGCTCGGTACGTCAGTCGCCGCGGACGAAGCGGAAGCGACAAAGGAAGCGGCCACAGCGGCAGATTGACGCGCTGACGGCCCCAACCGTTCCCCACCCGTCATGGCCGGGCGTGACCCGGCCATGACGGGTGGGGGCGCTCAGTGCGCGCCTCCCGCTGCCGCGCTCCCCTTCCGAAGCAACGCGACGGACGCGATCGCGCAGACCAGCACCGCGCCAAGCAGACCGAAGCAATCGGCATAGCCCATCAGCGTCGCCTGGGCACGGATGGTCTCGCCCACCGCGATCACCGCGCTGTGCATGGCAGCAGCGGGGTCCGGAACGCCATGCGCCATGAAATACTGTTGCAGCGATGCCAGCCGCGTCTGCGTCGCCGGCTCCAGTGGAGAAACATGGGCGTTGATGACGAACGAATGGTATTGCTCCCGCTTGGTGAAGAATGTCTCGATCGCGGCCGTCCCGATCGCCCCGCCCAGGTTGCGCAGCATGTTGAACAGGCCGGACGCGGCGCCCGCCTCGTCAGGCGTGATGCCAACCATGGCAATGGCGGATAGCGGTGTCATCACCAATGCCTGGCCGAATGCCCGCGTGATATCCGGCACCAAAAGCTGGGGGCCGGCGTAATCCGAGTCGAGATGCAGGTTCATGAAGCAGCTCGTAGCGAACACCGCCAGGCCGACGCCGACCAGCAATCGCGCATCGAACCGGCCCATCAGCAGAGGCACCAACGGTATGATCAGCAATTGCGGATATCCGGTCCACGCCATGACCTCGCCGCTCTGCTGTGCGTCGAAGCCCTGCGCGACCGCCAGATACTGCGGCAGCAGATAGGCTGAACCGTAAAGCGCGAATCCGAGCAGGAAATTGCTCAGCGTGCCGAAACCGAAATTGCGCCGGACCAATAGCCGAAGCCGGACCAGCGGATCCTTGCGGACCAGCTCCACGGCAATGAAGGCGCCAAGCGCCACCGCGGAAACCAGGCTGAGCTTGACGATGAACGGCGAGCCGAACCAGTCATAGACGTTGCCGTCGTCGAGCACGGTCTGCAAACTTGCAAGCCCGATCGCCATCAACGCAATGCCGATCCAGTCGCCATGGCGCAGCAGACCAGGCTGCGCCTTGGACTTCGGCAACCCGTAGATCAGCGCCGCGAGCATCACCGCGCCCGGAACCAGGTTCATATAGAAGATCGTCGCCCAGCCGTAATTATCGGTCAGCCAGCCACCGATCGTCGGGCCGATGGCCGGGGCGAACGTGGCGGTGGTGGCGAAGCCGGCGAATCCCATCGTCCGCTTGGCCGGCGGCAGCATGGACACGATGATGGTGAATGCGAGCGGGATCAGCACCCCGCCGAAGAACCCCTGCAAGCCACGCAGCGCGATCATTTCCGGCAGACTGCTGGCCTGCCCACAAGCAACCGAAAACACCAGGAACAGCACGGTGCTGACAATCAAATACCGGCGCAGCGAAAACACCCTGCTCAGGAAGTCGGTCATCGGGATGACGATGATCTCGCCGATCAGGTACGCCGTGCTGATCCATGCGCCATTGACGCCGCCGGTGCCGATGCCGCCCTCGATGTCGGGCAAGGACGAGTTGGTGACCTGAATGTTCAGCACCGCCATGAAGGCGCCGATCAGCGCGCCCCCAACGGCAATCCAGGTCTTCAGCGGAACCGCCTCGTTCTGCATTGTCGGGTTCGTCGCCATGGCCGTCAGGCTCCCTTGCCGACGGTGCCGCCATCGCCGCGCGTGTCGATCGTCGGCTCGACCGACATGCCGGGACGCAGCCGGCCAATCAGCGGATCGTTCGGGTCGATGGTGATCTTGACGGGGACGCGCTGGACGATCTTCGTGAAGTTGCCGGTCGCGTTATCGGGCGGCAGCAGCGCGAATTCCATCCCGCTCGCCGGTGCGATGCTGTTCACGACGCCGTGCACGGTCGCGCCGGGGAACGTATCCACCTCCAGTGTGACGGGCTGCCCCGCATGCACGTCGGTGAGCTGCGTCTCCTTGTAATTCGCGTTGACGTAGACGGCCTGTAGCGGCACCACGGCCATCAACTGCGTGCCCGCCTGCACATATTGTCCGACCCGCAAGCTGCGGGCGCCGACCGTCCCATCGACCGGGGACGTGATCGTCGTGTAGCTCACGTTCAGCTCAGCCTGGTTCAGCGCGGCCTGCTGCAATGCGAGCGTCGCCCGTGCCTTGGCCAGTTGGGTTATCAGCACATCGATCTGCTTCTGGGCTGCGCCGACGGCCGCAACGTCGCGGTCCAGCATTGCCTGCTTCTCTTGGATGTCGGAGGACGCCTTCTGCGCGCTCTGCACCGTGCCGGCGCCGGTTTTCGAAAGCGCGCTGTAGCGTTGAAAATCCTGACCAGCAAAGGTCAGCGCCGCCTGGTCGGCCTCGACCGTCGCCCGGGCCTCTGTCACCGCCATACGTTGTTCGCCGATCTGCTGACCGAGGTTGTCGATATCCGCCTGCGCTGCGTCCACGTTTGCCCGGGCGACGGCCAGCGCCGTGCGATAATCGCGGCCATCGATGCGCGCCAGAACCTGGCCGGCTTTCACCGGCTGGTTGTCCGTTACCGGCACTTGCGAGATGTAGCCGGCAATTTTCGGGCTGATCAGGACATTGTCGGCTTGCAGATAGGCGTCGTCGGTCGAAACCAGAAACTGCCCGGTGGTCCAGTAGTAGCGGCCGTAGACGCCGGCGGACGCCAGTACCGCGATTGCCGCGGCCGCGAGCAATACAGGCCGCAAACTCAGGCGATAACCGCGTGTGCGCGTTTCTCTGAAGCCGGCGGCTCGTTCCGAAGCACGCAGGCGATCCTCGTCGATCGTTGAAATGTACTGGTCCATCCGAAACCTCGCCGCACTGGGTTTGTTGCGAAATCAGAAAGGGCCGGCACAGACCGGCCCTTCAGCGGTGTCTCCGTCGCAGATCGCGTTACGCGCCGCCGAGTGCGTCGTCGGAGTAAGCCGGCGCCGTGCTGAGCCAGTGATGTTGCGGTGCGGTCTGTGCGGCATAGGCCGAGCCGATGCCGAGGCTGAGCGCCGCAACTGCAGCGAGGATAAAGTGCTTCATGGTCTTCTCCTGTTGGGTGGCCCGCTATTGCGGCGGACTCATTCAATTGCTTCGGCAAAAGATCGGCTGTGTTGGTCACTGCCGACGCGTAAAGCTGGGCCTGCCCAGCCGCCGTGATAATCCGTCGTTCGGGCACATGATCTGTGCGCAATGCCTTCAGATGCGCGGCAGACGGACCTGTGTCATCCGCCTGCAACCTCGGGTTAGGCCGAGCAGCACCGCCACGCGCGGCGCTTCAATCGAGCGCAGCCTCCGTCCCGCGATTTGCGCTTCCCGCGCACAGGTCTTGATCGCACCAGCCCGATTATTTTGCCGACCGGCGAATGACATATCGGCGCAAAGCATCGGTGGTCGCCGATGCCGGTGCCGGTTTTCCCCGGCGGTGACGAGAGAAGCACAAGGATCGGACCGTGCGCGACAGGTTTCAACTCATCAGCAGCTACATGCTGAGCACTCAGGTGAGCGATCCGGCAGCGGCGCGAGGGCAGGCCGTCATGGCGCTCGGTCAGACGATCGAGGACCATGCGTCCATCGCGGCATACGGCGGCGTGTTCGCCGCCGTCGGCGCCATGCTGATCCTGGTAGCCTGCCTGGTAATCCTCGCGAGGCACCGCAAGCGGCGGTTGGCCCGGCCAGACCTGCGCGGGCAATCGACGCGCGTCTTCGACGAGTATCGCGCCAGGCGAGGCTTGTCCTCGTTACACCGCAGCGCCGCTTCCGACGCTCCGGAGACTATCGGACTCGGGCCCAAATTGATGGCATCTGCCGCGCTCTTTGTTGAGCCGCCCTTGCCGCGATGGCACTGACGTTCTCGCCCGCGTCGGCGGCACTGCAGCCGATGCCGCGCCGCCGACGCGATCAGGCAGCCAACCGCTCTGCCACCCACGCCTGACCGAGCGGCGCGTCGCGCACCTCCACCATGCGCGCGCGATCGAAGCCATTGAACGCCGTGCGGAAGCAGCCGCCGTAAGCGCCCAGCAGACCGATCTCGATCCAGTCCCCTTCAGCAACATCCGCCGGCAGCATGAACGGCCCGCGCATGGCGTCCGCGCTGTCGCAGGTCGGTCCGAGCAAGGCGAACCCGGCCTCCGCTTCGGTCGGCGCCGGCCCGTGTGGCCGGATCACCCGCACCGGATAGCGAAACCCGAGATAGCCCGCATCCGCGAGGCTGCCATAGATACCGTCGTTGATGTGCAGCGCATCGCCACGCCGCTGCTGCACCTGCACCACCACCGACGTGCCATCCGCCACCAGCGCTCGCCCCGGCTCCGCCCACAGCACCGCATCCGGCAGGTCCAGCGCCTCGAAGCCGGCTTCGATCTCGGCCAGGATGGCGCCCAGCGGCGGTGGTTCGGCGTCCGGGTAGGCCACCGGAAATCCGCCGCCCACATCGACGATGTCCACCGTCACCCCGGCCGCACGGATCGCCTCGCCGGCCAGCGCCAGCGCATCGCGCCACGCCAGCGGATCGAGGCATTGCGAGCCCACATGGAACGAGACGCCAAGCCGCGCGGCATGCTTGCGCGCCTCGCGCAGCAGTGTGGCGGCAGCCTCCGGCGCAGCGCCGAACTTGCCCGACAGGTCGAGCACCGCGCCGCCCTTGGGCAGCGCCAGGCGCACGATCAATCCCAGTTCGCCGTCCACGCCGGTGGCCACGATCTCTTGCAGGATCTTCGCCAGTTCGTCGGCGCCATCCAGCACGAAGTCGCGCACGCCATGCCGTGCCCAGGCCTCGCGGATCGCACCGCGCGCCTTCACCGGATGCATGAAATGGATGTCGGCGTCAGGGAACATCTGCCGCACCAGCGCCACCTCGCTGATCGACGCGCAATCGAAATGCGTCACGCCGCCGGCATGCAGCGCGCGCAGCACCGCCGGCTCCGCATTGCACTTAACGGCGTACATCACCATGCCGGGAAACGCCTCGACGAACCCGCGTGCGGTGGCGGTGACCGATGCCGGCCGCAGGCAGTGCATCGGCTCCTCCGGGCGCTCTGCCGCGACCAGATGATCGATCGTGGGCAGCACAGCGACAGGCGCGGGAAAGCGGCGGCGCAGCGGCGAAACAGCGGAACGGACACGCAGGTGGTTCATCGCGGGAATCCTCGACGCGCATGCGCGGACGCGCTCTGACGGCGCGCCCGGCGATCACGACAAAAACGGGGGAGAAAACCGGCGCCACGCGCAATTGCGCCGCGGCGACGGGAACTCAGCCGATGCTGCGAGGACTTCGCATCGCGGCAAACCGATCAGCCAACATAGGCGGCTCCCTAACGACCCCGGCCCACGGTTGGCCGGCCCGACCGAAAAGGACGCGTTACGTCGTTGCTGTGTCCCACAGGATTTCGTGGAGGGACTCGCGGCACGTGCGATGCGTCAAGCAACCGCGGCGTCCTGCCAGGGACACCGCGGGAGCGCGCATATAGGGATGATGCAGGGTTCGGTGTTATGCGTTCTCAGAGCATGAGGCGTGCTCAGGCAACATGCGGCGCCGAGCCAACCAATGCGAGGTATTCCCAAACCACCGTCGCCGCGGCGAGCGCCGTGATCTCCGCGACGTCATAGGCCGGCGCGACCTCCACCACATCCATGCCGACGAAATGGATGCCGCGCAGCCGCCGCAGGATCGCTTGCGCCTGCCAGGATGCGAGACCGCCGATCTCCGGTGTTCCCGTGCCCGGCGCGAACGCCGGATCGAGCGCATCCACGTCGAAGCTCAGATAGGTCGGGCCGTCCCCCACCACGCGGCGAATTCGTTCCGCGACCGTCGCAGGATCGCTGGAATGCACATCCTGCGCTGTCAGCACCGTGACGCCGCGGCCGAGCGTCCAGTCCCACACCTCGCGCTGCACCGGCGAGCGGATGCCGAGCTGGATCATTCGAAGTGGATCGACGAGGCCTTCCTCGATGGCATGGTAGAATACCGAGCCGTGGCCGTAGACCTGGCCGAAATTGGTCGGCCAGGTATCGACATGCGCATCGAAATGCACCAGCGCCGACCGGCCCGCCGATGCGTTCCGCCAGCGCACGCAGCAGCGGCAGGGTGATGCCGTGCTCTCCCCCTAGCGCCAGCAGGTGCTTCAGCCCCGTCGCCTGCCCTGCGATCAGGTGCAGGCTGGCCGGGATGTCGCCGAGCGCCAGGGAAAAATCGCCGATGTCGGCCAGGTTCATCGCCGCCGGTTCGATCCAGGCTGCCGGATGGGCGCCATCGATCAGCATGCGGCTGGCGCGCCTTATGGCCTGCGGCCCGTCGCGCGCTCCGGCGCGGTTGGTCGTGCCTATGTCCAACGGGATGCCGGCGACGACATAATCGGCGTCACGCCGGGTGCGGGCGACGGCAAGGAAGCTCGCCGCTGCGGCAAAGGTCGGGGCGTCGGTCATGCTGGAATCTCCGCAGCCGGATCACGTCACCGAATGTTGGCGTGCGAACCTGCTTATGGCGAGGTGCCCGGCGCGCCAAGCTGTCATCGCGACCCCGGCGAAGGCCCGGGCAAGCAATCTCCCACGTGAGTTTGCGGGATGCCTCCGGCATCATGTAGCAAACGCCACAAATGTTCGTCATCCCCGCGCAAGCGGGGACCCATGCTGCTTGGGTCCCCGCTTTCGCGGGGATGACGATGTAGTTTGGGGATGACGATGTAGTTTGGGGATGACCGTGTGGTTCGCGGTGAATGCGGGCCCGTGGCGCTTGCTATATGATGCCGGATCCCCTCGGGGAGATTGCTTCCCCGGTCTTCGCCGGGGTCGCAATGACTGAATTGGACGTGGGGTCGATCCGCCAGGGTCGGAATACCAGCCGGGACCGGCCTGCGACGCAGCGCGCTACCGAGGCGGGGCCTTGCTCACCCACTCGAGTGGCAGACCAAGCACCGCTGCCTGCTCCTCGATCCATGCGCTGGCTGCGGTCTCGGACGGGCATGGCTGCACGGCTGGTGCGCGCATCGGCGCCTCGGCACCCACATAGGCCGCGAGATACAGGTTGTCAGCGCGCGGCTCGATCCAGGCCAGTAGCTTTCCGCTGGTTTTCATCGTCAGAGAAACCTCGCATGTTGCAGCGCAGCAATATAGACCTCTGGCGATCCTGTCGAGTTGCGATCATCCAATTGCAACGATGTGCGGCCGTGGCTGTCGAGGTCGATCACCCCACGTCATTTGAGGCCGATCCGGACGCAACACTCGGGGCCCTGGCTCATGCGAATCACTCCTGCCGCTCAGAGGCAGGGAATCCCAAACCGCGCCCAGCGGAAATCGTGAAAATGCTCGGCAAGCGCAAAATCGCCGGCGGGGCGATTCAATTACAGCCTCTTTCGCCGGCGATGACGAGGACGCTATCCTGGCTCAAATCAGCCCGTGCCGCGCCGCCAGCGTCGCCGCGGCCCCGCGCGTCGGCAGGTCCAGCCGAGCCAGCACATTGGCGATGTGCCGCTTCGCCGTGTGGTCGCTGATGCCAAGCCGCGCCGCGATCTCGGCATTGCTCTGCCCCCCCGCCACCAGGCTCAGAACCTCCCGCTCGCGCCGGGTCAGGTTCGCCAGCGACCGCGCCGTCGCATCGTCGGTGGACGCCGCGGCGACGGAAGGGACAGATCGGGCGCCGCCGGAAACGGGACGGTCGCCCCGGTCCGCCAGCCGCAGCGCTTTGACATAGCGATCGGTCAGGCCAGGCCGCACGAAATAGCAGATCCCCGCCAGCCGCCGTTCCACCAGGGGCGGGCACAACGCCCGCGCGGCGACCAGCGTGTAGTGTGCCTCCGACAGTTCGCCCAACTCCGCCAGGCAGGCGGCCAGCACGATGTAGTGCACCGCCAGCCGGGGCCGCATCGCCAGCGCATGGCGCGCGTGCTTCACGCAGCTCTCCACCCGCCCCGCGACGTAATCCGCCAGCGCCAGCGTCCAGTGGCCCTGCACCACCAGCTTGTCGCACGGGCTCACCTGCAGCGACAACGCGCCAAGTCTGCTCGATTCATCTGTAAACTCGTGGTTCGCCTCTTCCCAGGCGAGCCAGCGCAGCGTCATGACCGCATGCGGCTCGAGCTCGTGCGCAAGACGCAGGCTGACGAGCGACTCGTCATGGCGCAACTGCCGCATGGCGACATGGCCGAGGATGGCATGGGCCGCGATACCCTCATCGCCGAGTTCGCGCAGGCGCAGCGCCGCCTGCCTGGCGGTGTCGTAATCCGCTGCCGCCTGGGCTGAGAAATTCCCCAGTTCGGCTCGCACGCAATAGCCCCAGGCGAGGCAGCGCTGCGCTTCTCCCCAGTGCGGGTCGCGTAACGCGGCCTGCTGGGCGAGCGCGATCCCGGCCGAAATCAGCGCCGCATCGTCGGTATTGCTGCCGCGCAGCAGCAGTGCCCGGGCCCACAACACCAGCTCGTAGGCTTCGGGTTCGGGCTGTCGCGCCGGCGCCGCGGCAGCGCCGGACCAGCCCCGGTCTGGAGCGATCCGCGCGGCGATGCGCCCGGCAATCTCGGTTGCCAGCGCCGGCGCATCGGCGATCCACGCCTCGAACCGCTCATTCCAGATCACGGTCGGCGGCTGGCTGTCGTGCAGCGTAACGGTCAGTTCCAACCGGTCGCCGATGCGGCGGAACGAGCCCTCGGCGACGTAGCGCACGCCCAATTCGGCGGCGACGCGGGCGATGTCGCCGGCCAGGGAACGGCAGGCGACGCTGGAGCCCCACGCCGTCACCCGAAGATCGCGCCGGATGGCCAGGGCAGCGCAGGTGTCCTCGGCTATGCCGTCGCTGAAATGACTTTGGCTGGGGTCGTCGCTGCGATTGACGAACGGCAGAATGGCGACCGTGGTCAGGTTGGATTGCAGCGGCTGATCGTTCATCGAGGGGGCGGCCGGGAGTGGCGCCAGAGTGGCATTCGGTCCGCCATCGCGTGGCCGCGAATGGCTCTGCCCGCTGGAACCGTCACGGCACGACATCCCCTGCACGTTCTCGATCGTCTCACTCCTGATACAACATCACCGGACGCACTGCAACCTGAGACAAGCCGGAAATGGCCCGTTTGGCGCTGGCAACGATCCGGGTGTGGCCCGATCAGGCAATCCAATGCCGGAGAATGTCCAGGCGCAAAAAATACGGCAGATGGCCCATCCGGGCGAAGCGGCGGATCGCAGTCTCTCCATAGGCTACCGGGCAGCGCAACGATTGCACGGAATGCGACATGACGTTGCGCGCAGGTGGAAGCGCCGACCGTTCGACGTGCGTAAGAAACCTGCCGAACGTGAATGAGCAGCGCCGCCGCCATCAGGCGACACGCGGAATTACGAAGGGGGAATTGACCTATGAGCCTCACCACTGACTCCAGGACGTTGCCGCTGTTCTATCGCGAGGTCCGCACGCTGAACTCGGTACGCGATCAGAACCTGTGCCTCATGCCGCCGGCCGATTACGAATTCGCAGCCGCCACCAATGCCATCCCGCTGGTGGCCGAGGAATTCTTTACCGCCCAGGCGCATTACCCCATCGTCTTCGCCGGCTCTGAAAATCCATTGCCGGTTGCAATCGTCGGCCTGCGCGACAACGAGAACCTGTTCGTCGATGCCGATGGAAATCTGGCGCGCCGACAGCTATCTGCCGCTCGATGTACGTCGGCATCCCTTTATATTCATAAAAGGCGGCGACGACAGGTTGCACCTCGCCATTGATGCCGCCTCGCCGCGACTGTCCGAGGAACGCGGCCAACGGCTGTTCGACGCCAACCAGCCGACCGCGCTGACCAGCGGCTTGCTGAAATTCTGCACCGCATTCAGCCGTCAGCACGATATCGCTGCCGCGCTTGGCGCGGCGCTGCAAGCTGATTCGCTGCTGATAGACTATCGTTTCGACGTCACCGCGGCCGGTCAGGCGCATCGCGTTCCCGGCTGCCGCGTGGTGGCCGAGGATCGGCTCGCTGCCCTCCCGGACGACGTTTTCCTGGAATGGCGCCGCGCCGGTTGGCTGCCGATGATCACCGCGCATCCTCCGCTCCGGCAATGGGGAAGCGCTCGGCCGACTGGCCCTGGAACGCCCCACCGCATCACTCGCCGCCTGAGCCGAACCGTCCAAACCGCTTAAGCCTGCGCCGCACCCGGCTGAGCCAAAAAGGTAATATTACGATGTCGTTCCCATTTCTGCTGGCCGCGTTGCGTTCACATGGCGATCGCCGGCAGCGGCGGCTGGCCGCGAACCGTCGGCAGGCTGAGGGCCGGCTGGGTATTCGAGGCCCTGGAGCCTCGTGTATTGCTCAGTGCCGATGCGCTGACCGTCGCGCTGAGCGGCAACGTCGATCATCCGGTGGCGCATGACGTTGTCGTCGAGGCCGTCACGCAGGCCCTCCCGAACATCGAGAGCGCAACGGTTCAAATGGTCCAGGTGGTGGACCTTGCGGCGAATAATAAGGTGCTGGCCAGCGCGCCGCTGAGCAGTGTTACTGGCATCAAGATCACCTCCGGCACCGGCAACACCAGCCTGACGGTCGAAACCGCGACGTTCGGCGACTTGAGGTGCCGGCGATCACCTTCACCGGGGGCCACGGCAACAACACGCTGTCGGTCACCGGCAGCAATACGACCGACTGGAACATCACCGGCAACGACGCGGGCAACGTCACCGGCAGCGTCCCCATTACTTTCACCGGCGTCAGCAACCTGTCGGGCGGCGCCGAAAACACCAATGTTTTCACCGTCACCCAGGGCGGTGCGCTGACCGGCACGCTGAGCGGGACGCCGGACGGCAGCGTGGGCGGCAACGATTCGCTGGTCTTCAAGAACTACACCGTCACCAACGCGGCATTCACCGCTGCCGGCCCGCATTCCGGGACTATCAATATGGACGGCTCGGTGTTCACCTATGCCGGGCTGACGCCGATCTTCTTCTCGGGCACGGCCACCAATGTCAGCATCACGGGCTCTCCCACCACCGACAATCTCGATCTCGCCGACACCGGTGTCGCCGGTCAGCTCGAAGTCTCCAGCCTGAACAACTCGCTGGAGAGCGTCACCTTCGCGCGCCCGACTGCGTCGCTCACCGTTAATTTCGGTGCCGGAAACAACGACAGTCTCGAAATCGGCACCGTGCAGCTTGCGGGCGCCGGCCTGACGGTGACCGGCGGCAACGGCACGGACAGCATTTCGGTCGATGCGAATGCCTATGTCAGCACGCGCGACACGACCGGCAACGCGCTCACTTCGCCGTCGATCGGCAATTCCGGCAATTTGAGCCTGAGTGCCGAAACGATCACGGTCAATACGGGCGCGAAACTCTACGCCAACGCCAATAGCGGCTTCACCGCGGGCAACGTCACCTTGGATGCCAGCGCCGTCGGTGCCGCCGGCCAGCCCGCCGCCGCGTTGATCGCCGTGCACGGCGCGCAGATCGTCGGCGGCAACGTCGATCTCGACTCCGACGCCAGCGCGACGGCGACGATCAGCCAGCAGACCCTGGCGACACTCGCGCTGGACGCGACGGCGCAGACCCAGATCGATGGCGCCAGCAGCATTGCCGCCACGACGGGCAACGTCGACATCAACGCCGACGTCGACGTGAACGGCCAGGTAACCGCCTCCGCCGCACCGCTCGGTTCGCTCAACGCGGATGCAGCCCTTGCATTGTCGAACGTCTCGGCCAGCGCCGCCGCGACGGTCGCCGGCACGACCATCCTCGACGCCGTCGGAACGCTGAACGTCCAGAGCAGCAACAGCACCACGGTCACGACGCTGGCGGACGGCGGCGCGGGGGGCGCCACCGCGGTTGGTGGCTCGGTCGCACTCGCCAATATCTCAACCGCCAGTACCGCACAGCTTGGCAGCGGCGTGAAGGCCGCCGCGACCGGCGCGTCGATCGAGGCCGATTCCGCCGATCGGGTCCAAACCACCGCCGACGCCACCGCCGGCGGCGCGACTGCCAACGGCTCGCAGGCGCAGGGCGCCCTGGCTGGTCAGGCACAAACACCGGACGGCAGCGTGACCGTCGCCGCCGCGATTGCTGGCACCAAGCTGGACGACACCAATGCGGCGTCCTCCGACGCCACCACGATCGTCACGACGAGCGGTCTCGATGTGATTGCCGACACCAGCCGGCTGGTCGATACGATCGCGGACGCGGACGCCGTGCAGGGCGGTCCGGGCGTCGGCGCGGCCGTCGCGCTGAATGCAATCTCCACCAGCAGCAGCGCCACGCTAGGTGGCACATCGACCATCTACGGCAACGCCAATGTGGACGTCGGCCTGCTGCGCTCCGGCGATCTGTTTGGCGCCGCCGCGCTGTCCGGCGCGGGCAGTACCGCTGTCGGCGTCGCCGGGGCGCTCGCGGTCAACGCGGTGTCGGACGATGCGTTCGGCGGCATTGCGGCCGGGGCGCGAGTTGCCATGCCAACCGGCAGCCTCACGGTCGACGTGGCGCAGGACGGGGATGCGCTCACCGATTTCCATCGCCTTCCTGAGTGGCGAGTTGCCCGATCCCGGCGTCGGCGCATCCGTGGCGATCGCGCCGGTGCATTTCACTGCCGAGGCGGGCGTGCAGGCGGGCGCAACCCTCTCGGTCGGTACGGTTGCATCCGCCATCGAGGACGACGCCAGCTTTACGGTGAATGCCAGGCGCACGATCACCACCGTCGCCGACGGCGGCGTTGCGGACGGCACCGCGACTGCCGCCTCGCTGGCGTTGACCATTGCGCAGGACAACGCATCGGCGGAACTCGATACCGGCGCTGTCGTGACGGTGCAGGGCAACCTCACCCTCACCGCGAACCAGACCAGCGACGTTCACACCACCGGGTCCGCCGAGGCCGGTGCAACCGCCACGGTGGCCGCCTTCGGCATCGTGCTCGACAACACCGACGCGACGACCGCCGCCAAGGTGGTTGCGCTGGATACCGTTTCGCTGACCGCCACGGGGCAAACCGCCAGCACCACGCTGGCGACGGGGGGCCCGGTCGGCGCGCAGGACGACGGTCCCAACGCCGCGGTGCTGATCGCGAAGGAACTTGGCTTCATCGGCAATCCGCCCGGCGTCACGCTGCCTGTCCCGGCTACCTCGGACGGCGCTTTCGGCGTCGCCGCGGCGATGGCGCTCGGCGTCGCGATCGGCCGCGTCTCCGCCACCGTGCTGCCGGAGACCGCGTCGAAGGAGGCGATCACCGCGCAGCAGATCTCGCTCGACGCGGCCGGTGAGGTCACCGCGACGACGCGCGCGGACGGCTCGCCGCTCAACCTGACCGAGGGCCGTGTCGATGTCGGCGCCGCGCTGGCGCTGCAAACCGGCCAGGCGATCATCATCGCCGACGTGGACAGCCCGATTTCCGCGCCGGACATCACCCTGCTCGCGCAAGCGGCGCCCGGTACCGGCATCGTGCCGAACACCGTGGCAGGGCTGTTCACCGTGCAGGCCATCGCCGGTGCCGGCGATTCCAATGTCGGTGTGGCCGGCGCCATGGCGATCGCCGGCGACGGCATCGATGTGCAGGCATTGCTGGCCGGCGCGGCGACGTCAACCCCGGCCGGCGCGGTCGTCCTGGCGGCGGTCGGCACCAGCACGTCAAACGTGGACGCCACTGCCCTGGCGGCGGGCAACGCGGTTGGCGCTGGCGCATCCTTCTCGCTCAACGTGTCCGACGCCACCGTCTCCGCCGAGATCCTGGCCGGCGGCTCCGTCACCGGCACCCCCGGGCTATTGCTCGGAGCGAACGGCGGCCAGAACGCGACTACCACCGCGGAGGGTGGCACGGACGCCGGCACCGCGACCGGCGCGGCCTTCGCTCTTGCGGTGGTCACCGATGAGATCACCGCGGGACTGGCGACCGGTGCAACGGCGACCGCCGGCACGGCCATCCTGACGGCGACCGGCAACACCACCGAGACCACCACAACGACCGGCGGCGCCGACGGCCAGTATGCGGCGATCGGCGCCAGCCTGGCACTCGGCATCCTGGTGGACAACGTGTCGGCCGACGTGGCCGGGCACCTGACCGCGACGGGTCCGGTCACCATGACCGCCACCGGCACCAACACGCAGACGACAACGGCCGACGCCGGCTCGGTCGGTGCCGCGGACGGCAGCCTCAGCGCCGGTGCATTGCTCTCTGACCAGCTTGCCTTGCTCAACGACCCGAACAGCATCGTTGTACCGGCCCTGACAACCGGTGCCGGCACCGTGGGCGTGGCCGCGGCGCTGTCCTTCGGCGTCGATGACGCCACGGCCGAGACCGACATCACCGGCAAGGTATTGACCGAAGGCGATCTGGCGATGACCGCGACCGGCGGCACGACCGCGAAGAGTGAAGCGACCGGCGCGACAGTGGACCCCAGCCTGGACGGCACCGGCGTTGCCGCCGCGGTGGCCGTAATGGTCGCAACCCCCAAGGTCAGTGCGCGCATCGACGGCGACGCGCTGGCCGCCGGCGCGACGCTGGCCGCCAACATGGCGACACCCAGCGGACACATCATCCAGTCCAATGCGGAATCCGGCTCGGGCGATCCCAACACCGGCGTCGCCGGCGCCTTCGCACTGACCGTCGCTGCGCCGGTCACCGAGGCGGTGGTCGGTGGCAGCGGCATTCTCGAAATGCTGCCTGGCGATGATGTCACGCTGTCCGCCACGGGTGCCTCGCGGATCGGCGCGGACGCCAGGGCGGAGATCCTTGGGCCGGGCAGGTCCGGCCTGGGTGCCAGCGTTGCGCTCGACATCGCGCTCGACGACACCCACGCGATGCTGGACCAGGGCGCCCAGGTGCTGGACGCCAACAACCTGACCCTGACCGCCAAGGGCACTTACGGCTCCTCGGCGAACGCTGAAGCGGGCGACCAATCGGGCGGCATCGGCGGCGCGGTTGCGATCAATGTCGCGCCGCAGGACACCGAGGCAGAGGCCAATCCGGGACCGTCGTTGACCCTCACCGGCGCCCTGATGATGCAAGCAGAGCAAAATCAGGGCAGCGTCGCCGATGCGAACGGCGGCTCCAGCGACCGCGGCGGCGGCTTCGGCGCCGCGCTCGCGGTCAACGCACCAGTCGCCAGCACCACGGCCCTGCTGGATCGCGGCGCCAACGTTGGAGGCGCCATCAACGTCATTGCCGATTTCGACCGGCAGCGCCCAGGCGCAGGCCACCGCCGGCATCAAAGGCGGCTCCGACGACGGCACCGCGGACGGGCTGACCGTGCTCTGGCTTGACGTGGCCGGAACCGACGGCTCCACGACACCGCCCGCCATCCCCAGCATCTCGGCGGCGCTGGCCGACGGCGCACAGCAGCTTGGACTGACGCTGCCGGAAGTGGACGCGGCCGCCGCGCTGTCGGTGGACGCAGCGTTCGGCACGACCAGCGCCAGCATCGCCGGCGGCGACGCTGTCACCGCCGGTGGCAACGTCCTGGTGCTGGCGACCGGCGCCAGCATGGCGGACAGCCGGGCCGATGCCAGCGCCATCACCACCGCCGACGCCGGTGCGGTCGGCTTCGGCTTCGCGGTGGATTACGATGACCAGGCGCTCGACGCCTCGATCGGCGCCGGCACCCCGGTCAGCGCGCCGTCGATCACGGTCGAAGCGACGGTGCCGCGCGAGGCAGCGCAGCAGGCCTCGGCGGAGGCCATGTCGGGGGCCGGCGCGTCCGACGGCATTGCCGGCGCCCTCGCGCTCAGCCTGGTGGATAACAGCACCGAGGCGCAGATTGAGAGCACCGCGCCGATCACCGCGCCGAACTTCATCGCCGTCGAGGCGGACGGAGACACGGACTCGTCGGCGACTGCGGGCGAGGATGTCAACGGCACGGTCGCCGGGACGGGCATCTCGCTCGCCGGGAACCTGGTGGTCGATCACACCGCGGCGAACGTCGTCGCGGGCGCCGATCTCAACAGCCTGGGCCAGATCCGCATCGAGGCCGACGGCACGCAGTCGCTGCAAAGCGAGTCCGCCGGCACGGCGACGGCCGGGGACGGTGCGGTGCCGGCCAGCCTGACGGCCGACGCCTTGCTCGCTACCACCGCCGCATCCGTGGGCGACGGCGCGAAGATCGATACCGGCATTGCCGGGGGCACGGCGCTCCAGAATTTGCAGGTGCTGGCAAATGACTCCACGACCCTGAACGCGACCGCCGGCAGCCTCGGCGCCGCTACGCTGGCGGGGGCCGGCGCGGCGGCGCAGTTCTCCGATCTGCTGAAGCAGACCACCGCCGATATGGACGGCACCGTGCGGGTCGCGGGCAGCGTGGAGGTGGAGGCGCAGTCGAAGGAAGCCGGGTTCACCGCCGCCGATGCCGGCGCATTGGCCGTGGGCGTGTCGGTGGCCGGCGGCGCGGGCGTGCAAATGGGCGACCTGCTGACCCATGCCGCGATCGACGGCGACGCGAACGTGCGCGCGGTGGGCGACGTGGTGGTGACCGCGCTCGACACCACGCAGATGGATGTCTTCGCCGGTGCGCTGAATGCCGCGGTCGCGGCCTCCGCCGGCGCCGGGATCGGCGCGATCGGGCTGATGAAGACGACCGAGGCGCTGATCGAGAACAAGGCGGTGGTCGATGCCGAGGGCGAAGGCGCCGGCACCCAGGTCGCCAACGGTTTCAGCTTCAGCTTCGTGCCTGGGGGTTCGATCCCGGGCGAGGTCGCCAAGCCGTTCCTGCCCAGCGCGCTGACCGACATTTTCGGCATCCTGCTGAACAACCCGCTGCACAACCTGATCTCGCCGGTCGGCTCGATCCCGGGCGACGATTTCTCGTCCGAGGACCGGGTGGCGACACCGACCTTCACCACCATCCACGGCATTGCGGTGACCGCGCTGTCGCACGACGACCTGGCGCTGCAGGCCACCGGGCTTGGCGCCTCCGATCTCGCCGCGCTGGAGCTATCGGCGACCGGCGTGGTCGATAACGCGACCACGCGTGCGGAAATCGGCGCGGGTGCGCTGGTCAACCAAAGCGGCCTGCCCAGCAGCATCGCACAGTCCGTGTTTGTCTTCGCCGATGGCGACATCCAGGCGATGGCGATTTCGGGAACCGACTCGATCAGCGGCTTGCTGGCCGTCGGTCCGGCCGCCGCGCTGCTGGCGATCGACCCCGATACGATTGCGTTCATCGGCGCCGGCGCGAAGGTGTCGGCGGTCGACGACCTCACGGTCCAGGCGGTCGGCACCGACGATCTGCTGACCGACGCCACGGACGTCGTCGCCAGCGACCTCGCCGTCGCCGGATCGGTGGACGCGCTGGTGCTCGGCGGCGAGACCTATGCCTATGTGGACGCCAACGCGTCGGCGATCGCGGGCGGCTCGGTCAGCATCCTGGCGAACGAGACCAGCCAGAGCGAGAACGTCGCGGGCGCGCTGTCCGACGGCACCAGCGGTCCGGTCGCTGCCGGCGCCTCCGCCGGGATCAGCGTGGTCGCCACCGACACCGAAGCCTGGATCGGTACCGGCGCGCATGTCACCGCGCTCGGCGGCGTGACCGATCCGACAACCGGGATCGAGACCGATCCAACGTCGACGACGGACACCACGCCGATGGAGGGCGTGTCGGTCCTCGCCGTCACCAATGACCTGGTGATGGACCTGGTGGCCAACGGCAGCGCCGGCGGTGTCGCCGCGTTCATCGGCAGCGGCGCCGGGGTCGTCATCGGCAACACCACCGCCGCCTATATCGGCACCGGCGCGGTGGTGCATGCCGGGGAGTTCGGCCTCAACGGGATGCCCGTGGCGGGCATCGCGCCAGCAACCGTTTCGGTCGGCGCGGTGGACAACACGCACAGCTTCGACGGCATTGCCAGCGTGGTCGATGGCGACCTGGCGATTTCAGGCGCGGCCGATGCCGGCGTGATGCGCGACGCGACCAGCGCCACCGTCGACTCCGGCGCGACCATCAAGGCGAGCGGCGACGTTGATGTCGCGGCGTGGTCCACCGAGACGGTGGACAGTTTCGTTGGCGGGCTGGGTCTGACCAGCGGCGGCATCGAGCTGAACGTCTCAGCCTCGGTCTACTCGATCGGCGCGGTCGTCCCCAACGACCTGCTCGATCCTCTCTCCGTCATCGGCGGCCCAGGCAGTCTGGAGAGCTATCTGGACGGGTTGCTGCAAGGGATGGTGGCGCAGGGCAACCAGGGCATCGTCGGCATATTGAACAAATACGCGGCGGGTGTCGGCGGCCAGCAGGCGGCGGCGACCCAGCTTGCGGCCTTGACGCCGAATGCTCCGGTGACCGGCGCGCTGACCGCCAGCAATCTCGGCAAGGTCGGCACGCTGGCCAATATCGACGACGCCACCGTCACCGCCTACGGCAATGTCGGGGTCACCGCGGTGGACGTGGTGACACCGGACCTCGATACCAGCTTCACCTTCTCTCATTCGTTCGGCAGCAACGACCAGAACCTGAACCTGTCGCTGGATGGCGGACTGTTGGCTGGCCGCGCGAACGCGACTGCATCGATCACCGACGGCAGCCGGGTCCAGGCCACCGGCAATATCAGTGTGCAGTCGCAGGCCAGCACCTCGCAGACCGTCAACTCGACCTACGCGTTCAACAGCAGCAGCGACAATTCCTCGGCACTGGTGGACGATTCGCGCCTGACCGCCGGCGGCAACGTCACCGTCAATGCGCAGATGAACGGCTACAACAAGTATTCCGGCATCCTGCCGGGCATCAACGGCCTGAAGATCCGCACCAGCTACAACAACGAAAACAACACCACGGACGCCGCGGTCAGTGGCGCTTCGGTGGTCGAGGCCAATGGCACCCTGACGGTCAACGCGCTGTCGACTTCCGAAGACCACACGATCGCCGACGGCGCCACGTTGCTCGACCAGGGGTTCGCGGGGGAGTTTCTCGCTCGGCGTCGCACTGGCCTGGAACCAGATTGCCGACGTTACCGACGCCACCATCACCAACAGCAAGGCGCTGGCGGACAGCGTCGCCGTGACGGCGACCGCCAATACGGAAGACTTCACCATCGGCTTCGGCGTTGGCGACGGCGACAACAACACCGTCGCGCTGGCCGGGTCGGGCGCCGAGAACATCATGAACGACACCATCTCGGCGACCATCGAGGGCTCGACGGTCATCGCGCCGCTGGGCGTCACGGTGACAGCGACGGACAAAGAGAGCCTCAGCTCGGTCACCGGCGCCGCGACCGGGCGTACCAATTTCGGGCTCGGCGCCGCGATATCGCTCAACACCACCACCGACGACGTGACCGCGGAGATCGGCTCCAGCACCGTCACGACAGCCAGCGGCGGCGTCCAGGTCGTGGCGCTCGGCACCGCGAACATGGGCGCACTGGCAGCGGCCTTCGCGCAGTCCAAGAACCTCGCCATTGCCGCCGGCGCGCCGGTGAGCACACTCGGCATGACCATCGAAGCCGACGTGACGAACAGCGACGTGAGGACCGGTGCGGATGTCGATGTCACCGCGACCGGCAACGGCACGCTCATGACGCTGGCGGGCGGCGTGGCGATTGCCACCAACACGGTGGGCGCCGGCGGCGCGGTCTCGATCGATAACGTGACCGACTCGGTCACCGCCGCGGTCATCGGCAGCACGGTCACCGCCGGCGGCGACGTGGAGGTCGAGGCGCTATCGGACCCGCAGATCTACGCGCTGGCGCTGGGCTTCGCCTTCGCGCCGAAATTCGGCCTGGGCGGCTCGGTCGCGATCAACAACGTCAACGACACGACAGACGCCGAGGTGGAGAACAACGCCACCACCAACAGCAAGATCTACGCTGGCGGCGGCGACCTTACGGTCCAGGCGACCGACAACCCGTTCATCAAGGTGCTGACCGGCGGCTTCGCGGCCAGCAGCGGCCAGGTGGCGGTCTCCGGTTCGATTTCCGACAACTACGTCGGCGACACGGTGGACGTCACGGTCAGCGGCGCGACGCTCACCGCGCCGGTCGGTCCGATCATCATCCAGGGCATTGCCAGCCCGTCCATCCTGGCCATAGCGATCGCCGGCAGCGGCGCGCAAGGCTACACCGGCAATGGCGCGATCACGCTGAACAGCATCAGCAGCACGATGGACGTGTCGGTCGGCGACAATACGGCGGTGCTGAAAGCCCCGGTCGTGACGATCAACGGCGCGGACAATTCCAACATCGGCGCGGCGTTGTACGGCGTCGCCGGCTCCGGCACGGCGTCGCTGGTCGGCTCGATTGCGACCAACACGATCACCGGCGGCATGCTGGTGGAGCTGCAACCGCCGGCGTTATCGATGCCTCGGTCGCCTCGGTCGGCGCGGCCAATGCCGCGACCATCGAGGTCATGACGGGCGCGGCCGACGGCTCCGGCACGTTCTCCGGCGGCGCCGCGATATCTGTGAACAACGTCACCGACTATGCCACCAGCCAGGTGGTCGGCGGCCAGATCAACGCCGCACAGACCAGCGTCACCGCCAGCCAGACCGGCCTGATCAAGGCGCTGGCGGCGATCGGCAGTGGCGGCGGCACGGCGGACGTTGTCGCCTCGGTCACCACCAACAACATCTACGACGCCGCCCAGGCGATCGTGACTTTGGGCGCAGCGATCAACACCGGGAACGGCGGCAGCCTGACGCTGACCTCCACCAACGGCGGCGAGATCGACAGCTTCTCTGGCGCGGTCAACGGTGCCGGGACAGCGGCGGTCGCCGGTGCGGTGGCGAACAACAACATCAGCGTGCAGGATGCGAGCCCTGACGGCGCTACGACTGAGTTGCAGGACTCTACCGTCACCGGTGGCAGCGCCTTGGTGCAAGCCACCGACAGCGCGAAGATCCTCAGCGTCTCGATTGCCGGCGGCGGTGCGAGCACCGCTGCGGTTGGCGGGTCGGTTGCCAAGGCCAACGGCAACAACACCGCGACCGTCTCGGTCACCGACAACACGGAAAAGCTGACCCGCGCATTGACGATCGGCGCGCTCGACAGCGGCGACATCACGACCGCGGCGGGCGACGCCCAGGGCGCCGGCACCTTCGCGGGCGGCGCGGCGATCGCCATCAATACCCTGACCAACAACGTGGTCGCCACACTCAGCGGCGGCACTGCGAAGGCAGGCTCTGTGTCGGTGACGGCCAACGCCACCGGCAGCCTTGGCGCGGTTGGCGCGATCGGCGCTGGCGCCGGCACGGTCGCCCTCGACGTATCCGACACCGAGAACACCATCGACGGCGGTCTCAGCGCGGCGATCACCGGCGGCGCGACGGTAACCAGCACGGGTGCCGTGGTGGTTGGCGCGACCGACAAGGCTTCGATCGAATTGCTGTCCGGCGCGGCTGACGGCGCCGGCACGGTCGGCGGCGGCGGTGCCCGCGCGCACAACCGCATCGGCGACGTCGCGAACGACAGCATTGCCAGCGATCCGACCGACACGACCCCCTCGCCGTCCGAGACCTCCGCGACGATCGACGACGGATCCACCGTCGTTGGCGGCACCGTGTCGGTGAACGCCGCGTTCACCGGCAGCATCGAGACCGCGGCGATCGCCGGGTCCGGGGCGGCCACGGCTGCGATCGCCGGCTCGCTGACCGACAACCTGATCGGCGATCAGGTTTCGGCGACGATCGTGGACGCCGCAACCCATGTGTTGGCCGTCGGCGTCGGCACCGGCAAGATCGCTGTCACCGCTACGAACGATGCGTCCATCGAGTCGCTCGCCGGCGCCGTGGCGGGTTCGGGCGCGGTGGCGATCGGCGCGTCCGCCGCCGTCAACAAGCTGCGCAACACGGCGGATGCCACGGTGGATGCCGCCACCGTCTGGAGCCTGACCGGCGACGTCGCGCTGACGGCCACCGGCGGCGGCAATATCACCACGATCGCGGTCGCGGGCGACGGTTCGGCCACGGTCGCGATCAGCGCGGCCATCTCGCTGAACGACATCCAGAACGACATCGCGGCGACGGTGAATGACGGTGCGACGGTGATTGCCGCGCACAACGTCACCCTGATCGGCAACGACGGCGGCACGATCGAATCGAACGCCGACGGCCTGGCGGCCAGCGGCGGCGTCTCGGTCGGAGGTGCAGTCGCCACCAATAGTATCTCCGACGACGTGACTGCCAGCATCACCGACGCCACGGTGCGCGCGGTCGACGACACGGTCTACGCGCTCACCAACGAGAGCGCCACGATCGAGACTCTGTCCGCCGCCATCGCCGCCGGCACGGTGGGCGTAAGCGCCACGGTCTCGGTGAACGAGATCGGCAACGACCTCCAGGCAACGGTCGATGCCAGCACGGTCACGGCCGGGAACAGCGTCGCCATTGGCTCGTCCGACACCAGCTCGATCGAAGTTCATTGGCAAGCGAGATCAGCGGCGGCCTGGTGGGCGTGGGCGGTGGCGCCGCGTACAACCAGATCGAGAACACGGTCGACGCGGCAATCGATCAAAATTCCAACGTCGCCGCGAGCGCGGGCGACGTGTTGGTGCAGGCGCTGGAAAATTCGACCATCCAGACCCTTGCGGCGGGCGGAGCGGGCGGTGTGGTCGCCGTCGGCGGGTCGGTATCGGTCAGCATCATCGCCAACGATGTCGAGGCCGGCATCTCCGGCTCGACGGTGACGGCGTACGGCAATGTCGGGGTGATCGCCGACGACCTCGACCAGATCAAGGCCTATGGCGGCGAGCTCTCCGGCGGTGTGGTCGGCGTCGCGGCCTCGGTGGCCGTGCTGACCCTGGAGAGCGATATCAGCGCGGTGATCGAAAACTCGACGGTGAGCGCACATGGCGGCACGCCGCCGCTGAGCGTACCTGACCTCGCGTCGGCCGACGGCAGCACAACCACCACCTCCGCCAGCGGCGTGGTCGTCGCCGCGCGGGACCAGGAAGGCGCCACTGTCAAAGCGCTGACCGCGGCCGGCGGCCTGGTCGCCGTGCCGGCGACCGTGGTGGACGTGCAGACCGCGACGGTGACGGACGCGCATATCGTCGGCTCGCAGATCAACAGCGCGAGCAATCCGGGCAGCGGCGTGCTGGTACATGCCGCGCAGGCAACCTCGATCGACGGGACGATCGGCACCGTGGCCGGCGGCCTGGTCGGCGTCGGTGCCGCGGTGATGGTCTCGACCATCGAGAATACCACCCGCGCCTACATCTCCAACGAGCCCGGCAACGAGGATCATAAGGGCGTCCCGACGGGGGTCTATGCCAACACCATCGCCGTCTCGACGGTGACGTATGAGAACGTGTCGGTGCTCACGATCGGCGTCGCCGGCGGGTTCGTCGGCGTCAGCGGCTCGGTCGCCTATACCAAGATCGACGATACCAACGACGCCTTCGTCCGCAATTCGTTGCTTGATGCGAAGAACGGCGCCGCCGGCATCAAGGTCGTGGCGATCGACAACGCCAATATCTCGACCACGGTGGTCAATGCCGCTGCCGGGTTTGTCGGCGTCGGCGCCGCGGTCGGGGTCAGCGAGATCGACAATGCGACCCGCGCGACACTGGAAGGCGCCACGCTGAACGCCAACGGGGCGATCCTCGTCCAGGCGGAGTCGTTCGAAACGATCGGCGATACCGTGGCCGGCGGTTCCGGCGGCTTCGTCGGCGTCGCGGCCTCGGTCCTGGTGGACCACATCAACGCCGACACCGAGGCGACGACGGAGACATTTGGCGGCCAGGCGACCTTGATCAACCAGGATCCGGCCTACGCGGGCACGCCAGGCCGCGACGGTGGTTCCAATCAGTCGGTCACCATCGAAGCCAGCGACAATGCCGCGCTGAACGGCACGGTCGGGGCAATCGCGGCCGGCTTCGTCGGCGCGGGCGCCGCGATCGAGGTCGGTGGCATCGCCGACCGCACGGTCGCCGAAGTCGATGCCGGAACGCTGATCAATTCGGCGGGCGACATCACGGTCAACGCCACCAGCCAGCGCAACATTCAAAGCCTGTCCTTTGCCGGCTCCGGCGGGCTGGTCGCGTTGAGCGGCGCGTTCACCGTTCTCAGCATCGGCGGCGCGTTCGACGGCCAGACCGCCTCCGAGGTCAACGGTTCCGCGCCTGACAACAGCCAGCAGCTTCAACTCTTCGGTGAACCAGAGCGTCACCCAGACGCCGGGCAGCGGCATGATCGACACCAGCGACACCGACGCCGAGGGTAACCCGATCGGACAGGATGCGGCGAACGACGCGAGCAGCCAGCCGATGCCAACGGCAGGGAACGATCTGTTCGCAGCGCCTGCCAACGTGTCCGGAACGTTCGCCTCGGTGGCGCAGACCGGCCAGGGTGGGGCACCTGTGCTCAAGGCAGGCGGCAATATCACGGTTTCCGCCACCAACGACTTCGCGGTCAGCGCGACCGCCGGGTCGGGCTCCGGCGGCCTGGTCAGCATCGGCATCAGCGTCGCACTGATGTCGGTCACCGATACGACCCAGGCCACGGTCGGCAGCGGCACGGTCCTTTCGGCCGGCGGCAACATCGACATCGGCGCCACCGACCTGACGTACCAGCAAGGCAATGTGAACGCGACGACCGGCCAGGTCGGTTTCGCCGCGGTCGGCGGGGCAGTGGCGCATACCACGCTGGATCTGGACGTGTCGGCGACGCTGGCGCCGGACGTGACGATCCTGCGGGGTGCCAAGGTCATTGTCGGCGCCAGCCAATCGGCCAGCCTGCTGACGTCCGGCTTCGATGCCTCGGGCGGCGGGATCGCCATCGGTATTGTCGACGCCGAGACCACCATCGACGGCTCGGTCGTTGCCAGCGTCGGCCAGGGCGACCACATCGGCACCGCCGGGCCGGTCGGATCGCTCTCCATCACCAGCGTCGGCATCGACGACGGCGCCACATCCGCATTTGCAGGTTCGGGCGGCATCGTGGCGGGCGATGGCAGCCTGTCGAAGGCGATGGTCAGTCCACAACTGACGGCCAGCCTGGGCGACGACACCGATATTCAGGTCGCCGGCAATGTCTACGTCGGCGCTGAAACCACCGGCACGGTGAATGCCCAGGCCGAGGGGGTCGACGTTGGTGGCATCGCGATCGGCGTCTCCGAGGCAGACGCGACCCTGGCAACCAAGACCACTGCCAGCATTGGCCAGAACGCATTGGTGGTGGCCGGCGGCGACGTGACCGTCTCTGCCGATCACGAAACCGCGGACGGCGTAATCGCGACAGCGTCTTCGTCCGGCGGCGGCGCATTGTCGGGCAACGGCGCCACGGGGACCGCGCTCGACAGCGGCAGTGCTTCAGCCGTGGTGGGCGACGGCACGACCGTCGATGCCGGCGGTATCGTCGATATCTTCAGCACCACGTCGAACAACGCCCAGGGTAACGCCAACACGCTGTCGATCGGGTTTGCCGCGATCGGCGCGCAGATCGCCACGGCGAATACCGCCGGCGTCTCCTCGGCCCTGCTGGGTAACGGGACCACCGTGCACGCCGAGGAGTTGCAGGTGGAAGCCGCCGGCAGCGACGTTTCGACCACGTCGAGCGTTGCCGCGGCGGGTGGCGTGTTCGGAACCTCGGTGGGAGCCGAAGCCGACAGCAACTCATCGCCGAATGTCACGGCCGTCATCGGCGAGAACGCCACGGTCGTGGTGTTGGCGACGGTCGATGTCCTGGCGGTTGCCGATCCGTCCGCCAGCAGCACCGTGGACGGAACCAGCGTCTCGGGCTTCTACGCGGGCGGTTCGAGCAATGCGAACGCCACCGGCACACCGGTGGTCAACGCGGAGATCGAGCAAAACAGCCAAATCAGGGCTGGTGGTGGCGTGCAGGTGGTGGCGCAGACGCCAACCACCGGATCGTACTCGAACGGCAGCTTCGACGCCGGCAACGCGACGATCGTCGATCTCGCCAAGAACGAGTTCATCCTGACCGCGCCGACGCTGCTGCAAACCGGCGACCAGGTGGTTTACGAAACCAATGGCGGCACGCCGATCGGCGGTCTCACCAGCGGCCGCACCTATAGCGTGATCAACGACGGCAACGGTCTCAGCCTCGGGCAGACCTTCTCCGGCGCGAACGTCAATACCGCCCAGGGCACCATCCAGTTCGCATCGCCGGATGGCTTCGTTACCGGCGACAAGATCGTCTACAGCTCGAACGGCGGGACGCCGATCGGCGGCCTGGTCAACGGTGCGACCTACTACGTGCGGGTGATCAACCCCACGACCATCAAGCTGGCGACCAGCGAAGGTGAAGCGATCCAGAGCGGCGAAGCGTTCAACCCCGCGCTGATCACCGCAACCGGCCTGATCACCATCGCCGCCAACGGCTTTACCAATGGCGAGGCGGTGACCTACCGCTCCACCGGCACGAGCATCAACGGGCTGGTCAACGGCGACACCTACTTTGTGCAGCGGGTGAATGCGAACCAGTTCCGGTTGTCGGCCATTCCCAACGGGCCGGCACTCTCGCTTGGCGGCGGATCTGCTACGGGCTTGCAGACGATCGGCTCCGAGGGCGTGGCGATCGATGGCGCCGGGATCACGGAGCAACAGAGCCTGATCTTCAAGCTGACATCGAAAGGCAGCGGCATCCAGCAACTGGTGGGCGCCGGCGGCGCGGCGGCGGCGCTACCGCTCAACCCATCCGATGCCTACAACGCGACGGCCAACGCGTCCGGCGGCGCCATTGCCGGCAACATCGGCAGCCAGTCGAATGTGACGGTGACCGGGCAGACCACGGCGTCGATCGACTCGAATGCCACGGTCCAGAGCGGCGGCGACATCGCAATCAACGTCTCCGCGCAGCGTCCCAGCGAGGACGATGCACAGGGCAGTGGCAGCGGGTTCGTTGGCCTTGGGTCCGGGACGGCGGTGACCACCGATATCGAAATCACCAACGCACAGGTGGGGGCGGGCGCCACTCTCGTCTCCGGCCAGGACGTGCTGATCACCGTCGATGACGGGATCGAGGCCAGTGGCATTGTCCAGTCGAACGGCGGCGGCGCAGTCAAGTCGTCCGACGCCAACATGACGGTCGACGCGGTTCCGGACACCGGCATCACCGTCGGTCAGAACGCGAACATCTCGGCGCCGGGCAATGTCACCTTGGGCGTGCAGCAGGAACTTGGCGGCAACGCGCAGAGCAGTGCAGGGGGCTTTGGCTTCTTCGGCTCCGGGTCGAACGCGAATTCGTATTTCCTGGTTGGTGCACCGGGCAATCCGGCGACGCTCAGCATCCAGGTTGGCGACGGCGCGTCCCTGACCGGCAGCAACATCCTGCTCAATTCCAGCTTCGACGGGCTGCAACCGCAGGCCAACTCCTACGCGTATCCTCGGGCACCGTCGTGTTGCCGAGTGCCTACTCCGACCTCGAGTTGTACACGAACTCGCTGGTCAACATCGGCGCCGGCGCCGCACTTACGGCAGCGAACCAGGTGGATCTGCTGGCGAGCTACGGCGCCGGCGGACTGTTCGTCGCCGAAGCGGTGACCGACCGGTCCGGGGTGGTCGGCCACCAGGACGCGGCGGCGACCGACAATCAAATTCTCGAATCCAACATCGATGTCGCGGGCGGCGCTACAATCACCGCGCACAACCTTCAGGCGTCCACCACGGTTGGCGCGTCGGTACCGACCGTCGAGGCGCTCGAGGGCGGCTACGGCGGTAACGAACAGCCGGACAATATCCTGCAAGACGCGCAGGAGATCCGTAACATCGTGTTCGACGGCAACGCGATCCTGACCGCCGCGCCGAACCCGCTACTGGTGGTCAACGAGTTCGGCCAGATCGTCGACGCGGTCGGGCTCACGGCGTCGGTTGGCGGCGGCAACATCACGGTCAAGCCGATCGTGGACAACAGCGCCGGCGTGGCGACCTTCAGCTCCGACCAGGGCACCGAATACACGAACACCGGGTCGGGACAAATCGGCGAGCAAGAGGGGTCTACTATCAGCGGCAACCAGGGCAGCTTCACCTTCGACAACACCTTCCAGACGGTGACGCTGCAAAACGGGTCCGCGCTGAACATGGTGGTGAACGGCATCGATCCGGTGATCCGGACGCCTGGCGCGGCGATGAACATCCAGATGGACGACACCACGCAGTTCAGCTTCACCCTGCTCAACGTGTTCAATCCGACGGCGATCACCATCGGCAATATCGGACCCACCAGCATCGGCAACCTGGTGCTGGCCGGCGATATCGAGGATCCGATCGGCGCGATCAGCCTGAGCACCGTCGGCGGCAACATCACGGCGCAAGGCAACGGGGCACTGGTGCGTGGCGCGTCGGTCAACCTGAACGCGGGGGGCAATATCGGCACCGCGGCGCAACGGCTGGCCGTGCAGGTCGTGGACAGTCAGCAGGCGGCCATCGGGTTGAACGCCAATGCCGGCGGCGATCTGCATCTGTCGGTTCAGGCGAGGCTGCGCGATCCGACGGCGTTCGTCTTCACGCCGACGCTTGGCAACCTGATCGCGGGCGGCAACATCGACCTCGATCTGCTGCCGGCGGTGCGGGACAACACCGTCCTGGGCCCGGACTACACGGTGACCATCTACGACCAGTCGCCGACCTTCGGACTGCTGACGACCAGCAACAACGAGAACGCCTGGCCGAACGATTTTGGCGGGCCGCAGCCGCTGCCCCCGGGCATCTTCGCCATCGGCAGCACGCCGTACAACGCGACCTACACGATCAACCTGCTGGAAGCCGGCGGGAACATCAGCGTCATCGACCCCGGACCATCCACCATCGGTCTGAGCGCCAATGTCGCGTTGCTGACCGCGGCCAGCAGCATCAGCGCAACGGTGAGCGGCAACATCGCACTGACCGATGTCATCGGCACCATGCTGGTCGGCAAGATCGACTCGACGGGCGGCAATGTGGCGCTGACTGCCGCGGCAGGCGGCATCATGGGACCGCCGCCGGGCGGCCCTGGCCACCCGGCGAGCGTGATCGGCGACAACATCGCCCTGACCGCGTCGCTGGGTAATATCGGCACGCTGAACAACCCGCTGAATATCCAGTTGTCAGGCGGCAAGCTGGACGCGTTCGCTCGGGACGGCATCAACATCTACGAGGTCACGGGTGCTCTACGGATCGACTCGGTGGCGGCCGGCGGCGCGGTGCTGCTGGCAACCGGCAACGGCGCCATTCAGGTGGCCCCCGGCGCGAGTGGCGAGGAGGTGATGGGCCAGACGATCGGGCTGACAGCCGCGGGCGGCGGCATCGGCACTGCCGCGACCCCGTTGATGGTGCAGGCAAGCGCCCGGGACGGCGTCTCCGCCACCGCAACCGGCCCCATCTACCTGGACGAGGACGGAGACGGGGTGTTCAACGAGGCAGGGCTGCCGTGGTTCGTGGGTGAGGGCGACACGCCGGACGGCCAGGTGGACTGGGGTTACCCGACATGAGCCCACGCGACGATCATGGCGGGGCGGCTGGAAGAGCGGCTGGAAGGGTAGAGTCTCCCTCTTCCCCCCAACCCCCTCCCGCAAGGGGAGGGGGAGCCTTCTTCCTCTCCTCCTCCTTTTTCGTCGCCTGCCTCTTCCCATCCGGCCAGCGAAATAACCGTCCTCGAGCCCGCTCTTTGGCGCCAGCTTGCGGACGCCGGCGATCCGAAGACGCGGGCTGCGGCCTGGGCGGCGCTGGTAACGCGGCTGGTCCCGGCTGCGCGTCAGGCAGTGGTGGTCCTGACGGGACCCAACGGCTTCGTCCCCGCCGCGATCTGGCCAGCGCGCGAGCCGCCCGGGACCTTGCTGATGGCGGCCGTCGAAGCGGCACTGGAACAGCGTGCCGGCGCCGTCCGCCTCGGACGCCCCACCGGGGCAACGGGTGACGGATCGGCACGGAACAGCGCAGAACGCGAGGGCGCGGTCGCGCTGCCATTGCTGGTTGGCTCCGAGTTGCTGGGGGCGGCCGCGGTCGCCCTGACCGGCACCGACGATACGCAGATCCGTGCCGCCATGCGGCACCTGCAATGGGGCGCGGGATGGCTGCGCGGGACCGCCGTCGCGACGAACCAAGGGTCCGAACCTGATCAGCGACAGATCCCCGATCCGCACCAGACCCTCGAATTGCTCGCCGCCATGGTCGAGGAGACCAGCTTCCGTGCCGCGGCCCAGCGTGTGGTGACCGAGATCGCGATCCGCTTCGGCTGCGACCGGGTCAGCCTCGGCCTGCTGCGCGGCAGCACCATGAAGGTAGACGCCATCTCGCACAGCGCCGTGGTCGAGGCCCGCAGCGGCACCACGGGCCTGCTGACGGACGCCATGACCGAGGCGGTGGACCAGCGCGCCATGCTGCGCTTCCCGCCCACCGCCGAGGACGCGATCGAACCTCTGGCCCGACACGCCCAGGAACAGCTTCGCCGCTCCGACCGGCGCTGCCATCCTGACCATCCCGCTGCTGCAACAGGACCGCGCGATCGGCGCCCTGGTGTTGGAACGGCCAGGAGCCCGGCCGCTGTCCGACACCGAAATCGCCCGGCTGGACGTGCTTGCCGCCCTGGTCGGGCCGGTGCTGGCCGAGAAATGGCGCGACGATCGCTGGATCGCCACCAAGGTCGGCGAGAGCGTGGCTTCCCAGACCCGGCTGCTGCTGGGCCCGACCCACATCGCGCGCAAGCTGGTTATGCTGGCGATGGTCTTGCTCGCCGTTCTCGCCGGCACCTGGCGTGGCGAATACCACATCATTTCCGAGGCCCGTCTGGAGGGCACCATCCGGCGCAGCATCGTCTCCGGTCTCGATGGCTTCCTGCGCGAGGCGCCGGTGCGTGCCGGCGACCGGGTGCACGCCGGCGACCTGCTGGCAGCGTTGGACGATCGGGACCTGACGCTGGAGCGCTTGCGCTGGACCACCGAACGGCAGCAGCGGGGGTTCGAACTGGAGCGAGCCATCGGCGACCGCCGGCGGGCCGAAACCAACATCCTGCAAGCGCAGGTCGCGCAGGCGGACGCTCAGGTCGCTTTGGCGGACGCGCAGCTCGCCCGTACCAGGTTCGTGGCGCCGTTCGATGCGCTGGTAGTGGCGGGCGACCACAGCCAGTCGATTGGTGGTGCGGTCCGCCGCGGCGACGTGCTGTTCGAGCTGGCGCCGCTCACGGACTGGCGCGTCATGCTGGACGTGGATGAGTCGCAGGTGGCGGATGTGCAGCCGGGCCAGAAGGGCAAGCTGGTGATCGCCGCCATGCCGTACCACGACCTGGACTTCACGGTGACTCGCGTCACCCCGGTCGCCGAGGTCAAGGACGGGCGTTCCGTGTTCCGCGTTGAGGCCGCGCTGGCCGAGGCGTCGCCTCGGCTGCGGCCGGGCATGCAGGGGGTTGGCCGGATCGAGGCCGGCGAGCGCCTGATGTCCTGGGTCTGGACCCGCCGCATCATCGAGCAAGTCCGGCTGCTGTTCTGGCAGGTGGTGCCATGAGGGCGATCCGTCGCTTCCGTCATGCCGACGCAGGTCGGCATCCACGACTTTGCTGCGGCCGCAAAGGAAAGTCGTGGATGCCGACCTTCGTCGGCATGACGGAAGCGACAGCGTTCGGCATGACGGGCGTACACGATGGGCGCGTCGCTCCATGCGGGCGCGGCGCCCCATCGAGCGTGACGATCCTCGGAATTTCGCCCTGATGTCCGCGTCCCTGTTCTCCCCCGACTGGTATCGCGTGGCGGACCTCCGACCTCGCCTCCGGCCGCGCGCGGCGCTGCACCGGCGGGAGATGCGCGGCCGGCTGTGGCACCTCGCGCAGGACCACCAGAGCGGCCGGTTCTACCGGCTGTCACCCGCCGCCTACCTGATGGTCTGCCTGCTGGACGGCCGCCGGACCCTGCGCGAGGCCTGGGAAATGGTCGGCCGCCGCCATGGTATCGCCCAGCCCAGCCAGGAGGAAACCATCCTGCTGCTGGCCCAGCTTCATCGCGCCGATCTCCTGGTGGGGGAAGCTGCCGCCCGACATCGCCGAGATCGCGCGGCGCGGCGAGCGCATGCAGCGCCACGCCTTGCTGATGCGGCTGCGCAATCCGCTTGCGCTGCGGCTGCCGGTGTTCAACCCGGACGGCTTCCTCGACCGCACCATGAACCTTGTGCGCCCGATATTCTCGCTCCCCGGCTTCCTGGTCTGGCTGGCGCTGGTCGGCACCGGCGTCGTGCTGGCCGGGCTGCACCGCGCGGAGCTGACCGCGGACGTGCTGGACCGCACGCTCACGCTGCACGGCGCCACGTTGGTGCTGCTGGCTTACCCGCTGGTGAAAGCGGCGCATGAGCTCGGCCATGCCTATGCCTGCAAGCGCTGGGGCGGCGCGGTGCACGAGATGGGCGTGATGCTGCTGGTGCTGTTCCCCGTGCCCTATGTCGATGCCAGCTCCGCCTCGGCGTTCCCGCGGGTCTGGCAACGCGCCCTGGTCGGCGCCGCCGGCATCATGGTGGAGCTGGCGCTCGCCGCGATCGCGATGATCGTGTGGGTCGAGGTCAGCCCGGGCGCGGTGCGCGCCACCGCGTTCAACGTGATGCTGATCGGCGGTGTGTCCACCCTGCTGTTCAACGGCAATCCGCTGCTGCGGTTCGACGGGTATTACGTGCTGTGCGACCTGATCGGCATCCCGAACCTGGCGCAGCGCGGCAGCCGCTACATGCTCTACCTGGTCCAGCGCTACGGGTTCGGCCAGACGACGCTGGACAGTCCGGCGGAAACCATCGGCGAGAAGCGCTGGCTGGTGGGATACACGCTGGCGTCCACCGGCTATCGGCTCATGCTGACCCTCGGTATCGCGCTGCTGCTGGCGTCGCGCTTCCTGCTGGTCGGTGCGCTGCTTGGGTCCTGGAGCGTCGCGTCGCTGGTGGTCTGGCCGCTGCTGAAGGGCGTGCTGCACGTCGCGCGCTCGCCACGGCTGGCGGGGCGGCGGTCGCGCGCGCTGGCGGTGGCGGCGGTGCTGGCCGGCGTGCCGGCACTGGCGCTGTTCGCCGTGCCGGTGCCCTACGGCACCATGGCGCAAGGTGTGGTGCAGGTGCCGGAAGCGGCGATGCTGCGCTCTGCGACCGAGGGCGTGGTGCGGCGCGTGCTCGCGACCCCCGGCAACCTGGTGCACAAGGGCGACCCGATCCTGGAGCTGGAGGAGCCCGCGCTGCCCGCCGCCCTGGCGGTGGTGGAAGCACAACGCGACGAGCTGCAGTTGCGGCTCGAGGCGGTGCTGCTGACCGACCGGGTGTCCGCCGAATTGCTGCGCGAACAGGTGCGGCGGGCCGAGGCAATGGTCGTGCTCGGCCGCACCCGGATGGGCGAGCTGATCGTCCATGCCCCGCGCGACGGCGTGCTGGTGCTGCCCGAGGCCGGCGACCTGCCGGGCCGCTTCCTGCATCGCGGCGACTCGCTGGGCGATGTGCTGGCGTCGGGCGATGTCACCATCCGCGTGGTGGTGCCACAGGACCGCATCGACCTGGTGCGCGAGCGGACCAAGGCGGTGGAGGTGCGGCCGGCCTACGCGATCTTCCGCCCGATGGCGGCAACGGTCGTGCGCGAGCTGCCGGGCGCGGTCCGGGAGATGCCCAGCGCGGCGCTTGGCTTGGCAGCCGGGGGCGATATCGCGACCGACCCGACCGATGCGTCCGGCCGCCGGGCCTATGAGCAAAGCTTCCTGGTCGATGTGGTTCCGGCCGGCGTCGCCGACGGCAACGTCTGGATCGGCGGGCGCGCCTATGTCCGCTTCGACCATGGCGACGAGCCGCTGGGCTGGCGCCTGCTGCGCGGGCTGCGGCAGTTGTTCCTCCGCCGCCTCAATGTCTGACGCCAGGCGCCGAAATGGGTAACTCTTCAGTCGCCATCCCCGTCATGCCGACGAAGGTCGGCATCCACGACTTTCCTCCGGCGTGCGCTGCGAAGCCGTGGATGCCGACCTCCGTCGGCATGACGGGATTGCGCGGTCCGTGGGTCACTCGTTGCGGCGCTTGGTCTGACGTGGTCCATGTCTGACGTCGCCCTACCCTCGGGCGGCTTGCCGGCACTCTGGCGGTATCCAGAGCACGCCGAGCAGGATGTCGCGCCGCTCGATCGGTGGCTGCGCCAGCGGGCGGGCGGTGCGGCGCTGCGCTGTACCGGTGGGTTGCGGCGTCGGCGGTTGGCGGGGTTTGCACGCGCGGTGAGCGCGGCCGGGGCGACGGCGGAAGCACTCGACGACGCGGCGCTGGCGATCGCGGCCCGCGAGGCCGGCATCGCGCTGCGCCGCCGCGCCTCGGACCGCGCAGCGCTGGTGCGGCTGTTCGCCCTGGTGCGCGAGGCCGCGTCACGCGTGCTCGGATTCCGGCCGTATGAGACCCAGGTGATGGGCGCCGCCGCGCTCTGGCGTGGCGCGATCGCCGAGATGGCGACCGGCGAGGGCAAGACTGCCGCCGCGGCGCTGTGCGCGGCGGTGGCGGCACTGGCCGGACGCGCCGTCCACGTCATCACCGTAAACGACTACCTGGCTGGGCGCGATGCGGCGACCATGGCGCCGCTGTTCCATCGCCTGGGGCTGTCGGTCGCCGCGGTGACTGCCGGGATGGCGGTGGAGGCGCGGCGCTCGGCCTATGCCGCGTCGATCTGCTACGGCACCAGCAAGGAGATCGTCTTCGATCACCTGCGCGACCGGCTGGCGCTGGGACCGGAGCGCGGTGCGTTGCGCCTGCGACTGTCGGGCTTTGCCGGCGCGGCGCCGACGCTGCTGCTGCGTGGCCTCGACTTCGCGATCGTGGACGAGGCGGACAGCGTGCTGGTGGATGCCGCGCGGACGCCGCTGATCCTGTCGGGCGAGCAGGAGTTGCAGGTTGACGAGGATACGGCGGCGGTGGCGCTGGGGCTGGCTGATCGCTTGCAGGTCGGCCGTGACTGGCAGCGGGCTGGCCGGCCAACTCAGCGCCGCGCTGACCGAGGCAGGCGAGATCAGGCTGGCCACGCTGGTCGAGGCCGAACCGGGGTTTGACGGCACCGGTCCTTGGGCAATGCCTCGGCTGCGCGAGGAACTGGTGCGGCATGCGCTGGCCGCCCGGCATTTGTTTCGAGCCGGCGAGCATTACCTCGTGCGTGATGGCAAGACCGTGATCATCGACGAGTTCAGCGGCCGGCTGATGCCCGACCGGCAATGGGCCGACGGGCTGCACCAGATGATCGAGGCGAAGGAAGGCTGTGCGCTCACCCGCCGGCGGGTCACCCTGGCTCGGCTGACCTATCAGCGTTTTTTCCCCGCTATCGGCACCTGTCCGGCATGACCGGGACCGCAGCCGAAGTGGCTGGCGAAGCTGTGGGCGGTTTACGGGCTGCCGGTGGACCGGATTCCGACCCACCGTCCGTCTCGGCGGGTGCATGAGCCGGACCGGCTGTTGGCCGACTCCGCCGCCAAGTGGGCGTCCGTCGCCGCCCGGGCCGCCGCGCTGCGGGACGCCGGCCGCCCGGTGCTGATCGGCACCCGCACGGTGGCGGCGCGCAACGGGCGAGCGTGGCGCTGGCTTCGGTGGGCTGCCCCACGCGGTGCTGAGCGCGGCGCAGGACGCGGCCGAGGCGGCCACCATCGCCGAGGCGGGCACCGCCGGCCGCATCACCGTCGCCACCAACATGGCCGGGCGCGGCACCGACATAAAGATCTCACCCGAGGTCGCCGCCGCCGGCGGCCTGGCGGTGTTACTCACCGAACGGCACGACGCCGGACGGATCGACCGCCAGCTTGCCGGCCGGGCGCACGCCAGGGTGACCCCGGCAGTGTCGCCGCCATCCTGGCGCTCGACGACATCCGCTGCTGGAGGCGGCCGGACCGGTGCCTCGGCTGCTGGCGCGGATCGGAGGCTGGGCCCGCGGGGCCTGGGAATGGGTGTGTGGTTGGCTCGGGCTGCGGCGTTGCGCTGGGCGCAGAGAGAACGAGGACGCTACCCATGCGGCAGCGCGACAGCGTCGCCTCGCCGAGGACCGGATGCGTGCTGAATGGTTGGGTTTTGTGGGAGTTGGGAATGAAAAAAGCCGCCGTTGGTCACCTCACTGTCATGGGGCGGAGCTTCTCCGACCGTCATGGCCGAGTGTTCCACCGTCATGGCCGAGCGTTCCACTGTCATGGCCGATGCCCATCGTCACCGAGCGTCCCATCGTCATGGCCGAGCGCCCCACCCCCACCGTCATGGCCGGCCTTGTGCCGGCCATCCACGCCTTTCTTGTTGCCGCCGTATCAAAGGCGTGGATGGCCGGCACAAGGCTCGGCCATGACGGTGGGGGTGGGGCGCTCGGGGCCTGCCCTGCGTCAATCCCTCCATTGCTTGGCGTGAAACATCGTTTGGTTCGCGTCGTCGTCGGGTGCGTGGTCATGGGCTCCATCGTCCTGGTGCAACCTGCCTTCGCGGACCAACAGGAATTCGACTGCGTGATGGATCCGTCGCTGCGGGTGAATGTCGGCAGCGCCGTTCCCGGCTTGCTGGATGCCGTGCTGGTCCAGCGCGGCGACCGGGTCCATGCCGGCCAAGTCGTCGCCCGCCTGGTCTCGGATGTCGAGGCAGCGCAGGTGGCACTCGACCGGCTGCGCGCCGTCAGCACGGCGGAGATCGAGGCTCGCCAGGCCCAGTTGACCCTGTCGCAACGCCAGTTGCAGCGGACCCAGGAGCTGTTCCAGCACCAGGTCGGCGACAGCGGAGAAGCTGGACGAACTGCGCGCCCAGACCGAGATCAACGACCGCGAACTGCGGTTGGCGCAGCAGGCGCAGGAGGTAACCAAGCTGGAGCTGCTGCGCTCCGCGGCTTATCTGCGCCAGCGCGAGATTCGCAGCCCGATCGATGGTCTGGTGACGGAACGGCTGATGACCGGCGGCGAATATGTGCACCAGGAAGCGGTGATCCTGCGGCTGGCCCAACTGACCCCACTCTACGTGGAGACATTCCTGCCGGTGCAGCTCTACCCGGCGCTGCATGTCGGGCTGGAGGCGGTGGTGCAACCGGCGGCCCCGATCGGTGGCCGCATTCCCGCGAAGGTCGCCGAGGTTGACCAGGTGTTCGACGCGGCCAGCGGCAGTTTCGGCGTCAGGCTGGAACTGGCGAACACGGACGGACGGCTGCCGGCCGGTCAGCGCTGCAAGGTCAGCTTTCAGTCCGACGAATAGCGGCGTTGCCCGGGGGAGCTTGTCCCATCATTCTCCGTTGCCGCTAACCTGACGTTCCGCCGCCGTCGGCCGCCGCGCTCTGCGCCGCACGAACAGCGTTCGACGGTTGGCTCCCAAGTTCGGGTTCGACCTGTAAATCCGCTGGCTCATACCAGCCCGCAAAACGATTGACGTACGACAACCGGCCGCGCCCGCGCCGCGGGCCCAGCAGTCGAGCCGCGACGCACGGAGGCCACCGGCGTGAGATCGCCGTCGTCCTCGACGCGCAGCTCCTCGACAAGTCGATTGCATTTCCAAAGTGACGCCGAGTTGAGGACAAGGCCGCCGTTGTCTGGGTGCGGCTCGAAGGCCCAGACTGGTGGGGTGTCGCAGGCTCAGGCTCTAACCAAAAGCACGCAGGTCATCCAGGCGATCGACCGATCAAAGTGACGATAACAAACAAATTGCCACGTCCCGAAGCCTGCCTTCTCTGCCCACTGCCCTCTCCCAACCTCCCGAGGCGTTATCGAGTTCTCGATACCGTGCCCCGGCGACGAGTTTAGCGCCACTGACGAAGCTTAAGGGTAGTCAGACACCCCACAGTTTGGCGGATCAGGCACGATCGCAGCCCAGGCTCCACCAACCGGTCGGGATAGCTCCTAAAGCCGGCTGCATCCCTCCCCGACAATCGCCCAGCCTTCACCATGCTGGCAGGCGAACGCGTTCAAGGGTAGCGGTGGACGAGGCCCGGGACCGTGAAACAATCGTATACATCACGGGGCGGGTTGGCGGGACGCTTCGGGAACGGCGGCGCTTTTGCGGCGGCCTCAGTCGAATATGTCGAACGGCGCATCCGCACGCAGGCTGGTGCCGAGCGTCTGACCCAGCCGCTCCGCGTCGGACGGCCGTCCAATCAGGCTGCGTGTCAACAGGAACGATCCGTCGGTCCGCGCCACCATGCCGGTCAGCATCAGCCGGCCATCCGGCACGATCCGCGCGTAGCCGCCGATCGGCGTCCGGCACGAACCGTTCAGTTCCAGCAGCATCGCCCGCTCGGCCGTCGCGACGGCCCGCGCCTCGGGATCCTCGATCGCCGCGAGCAAGTCGCGTAGCTCCTTGTCGTCGGTTCGCACCGTAATGCCGATGATGCCCTGCGCGGCGGCCGGCACCATCGTCTCCGGGCCCAGTACGACCGCGTTGGGCACGTCGATCTCCAGCCGGTGCAGTCCGGCCAGCGCCAGCAGGCTCGCGTCGCACTCGCCGTCCCGCAGCTTCGCCAGCCGGGTCTGCACATTGCCGCGGATCGTGGTGATCCGCAGGTCCGGGCGCACGTGCAGAAGCTGCGCCTGGCGACGCACAGACGAGGTGCCGACCAGCGCGCCCGGCGGCAAAGCCGCGAAGGGATCGCCGGGTCTGGCGTGCCGCAGCGTTCCCGAGGATCAGCACATCGCGCGCATCCTCGCGCCGCAGCGTGCAGGCCAGCACGATGCCGGGGGGCAGCTCGGTCTCCAGGTCCTTCAGGCTGTGCACCGCGAAGTCGATCCGTCGGTCGAGCAACGCCTCGTGGATCTCCTTGGCGAACAGGCCTTTCCCGCCGATATCGGCCAGCCGCCGATCCTGCACCGCGTCGCCGGTCGTGGTGATCGCATGCTCCTGGAACACGTCCATCCCGCGCAGCACGGGACAGAACTCGGTCAGCACCTTGAGGAAACTGCGGGTCTGCACCAGCGCCAGCGGCGACGCGCGGGTGCCGACCCGCAACGGCAACGCCCGATGATGCGGCTTGACGCGCGGACCGTGGTGGATCGCCTCGGCGGTGGCACTCATTGTTTCCCCCGGTTATTCCTGGTTGCCGCCGGACGCTGTTCCGAACGGCCGGTTGAGTCGCACGATGGTCAGGTTGAGCACGGCGGCGAACGACACCCACAGCAGGTAGGGCACCAGCAGCAGGCTGGCGGTGTGGGAGAGCGGCGCCAGCAGCACGATCGGCGCCAGGATCGAGAGCCATAGGAACGGCACCTCGCGCAGTGCCCAGTCCGGCCGGCGCCAGGTGAAGAACAGCGGGCTCCACAGGATGTTGAGCACGCCGTTGGCGCCGAACAGGCCGACGATCATCAGGCGGCTGCCGCGATCGGTGGCGTGGCGCCACGCCAGGAAGGCGGCCAGCGACGCCAGGGCCAGGATCACCGTCCAGGCCGGCCCGAACAGCCAGTCGGGCGGCTGCCAGCTCGGCTTTTTCAGCGCGTAGTACCAGGGCGACAGCTCGGTCAGCCAGGCGCCCAACCCGGCTACCATGATCCCCCACAGCAACGCTCCGGCGATTTCGGCCGTCACGCCGACCAGGCCCAGCAGATGCGCGAGGTCCTTGAAGAAGATGCGCACATGCGCGCTCGGGTTGGCACGGGTCAGCCGCTTGTTCATGTAGGAATTCCCAGGTCAGGCGTTGCACGTCGGGGTCGCGGCAGATGCTGACGAAGCGTTCCCGCCGCTTGTCGCTCGAATACCAGAACCACTGCATCATGCGCAGGATCCGGAACACCGAGCCATGCGCCCGCATGAAGCGCCGCCGGGCCGAGCGGAGTTCCCCGGCGTCGCCGGTGGCAAGGAACGCAGCAGCCGCCTCGGCGGCCAGCCGGCCGCCTTCCATCGCGTAATAGATGCCCTCGCCCGAGGCTGGGGCGACCACGCCGGCGGCGTCGCCCGCCAGCACCACGTCGCTGTCCGTTGTCCCAGCGCCGCAGCGGGCGCAATGGGAATAGGCGCGCCCTCACGCCGTATGGTCTCCGCCTCCGCCAGCCCGGCTGCCTGGCGCAAGGCCCCGACCGACCGGCGCAGGGAAAACCCCTTGCAGGCGGAACCGCTGCCGACACTGGCAGTGGCGCCGTGCGGAAACACCCAGCCATAGAAGTCCGGCGACAGGCGCCCTGGTAGTAAACGTCGCAGCGTTCGCCGTCGAACGACGCGGCGGGCGAGCGGACGATCTCGTGATAGGCGAACACGTAGGGGATGCGGTTGGCGCCGGGAATGCACTGCGCCGCCACCACCGACTTCGCGCCGTCCGCGCCGATCACCACCCGCGCGCGCACGGATTGCATCGGTGGCCGTTGGTCGGATGACGCCGCCGCCTTGCCGCTGCGGCGGAAATGCACCAGCGCGACGCCATCGTCATCCCGCGTCAGCTCGACGAATTGGCCCGTTCGGCGCACCGCCCCTGCTGCCGCAGCGCGCTCCCGCAACCATTCGTCAAACGCCTCGCGATCCACCATGCCGACGAACCCGCCATCGATCGGCATATCCACCGCGCGGGCCGACGGCGCCACCATTCGTGCCGAGGTGATGCGCGCGACAAGCAGATGGTCGGGGATATCGAAGTCACGGATCAGCCGCGGCGGTATTGCGCCGCCGCACGGCTTGATGCGGCCGCCGCGGTCCAGCAGCAGCACGGAAAGACCCAGCCGCGCCAGCGCGCCGCGGCCGTCGCCCCCGCCGGCCCGCCACCGACCACGACCGCGTCATAAGTTTCCAAGCACAAACTCTTCCCCCGTCCCCATGAGCGAGGGGCAGGGGGAGGTGCGTGCATCGCTGGCCACGGATCACGCCGTCCGAACCGCAGCCGCGGATCGCAATGCGAAGGCCGTAACCAACATGCCGATCACGTAAAGGCTCGTGCCCGTGGCGTTGTACCACGGCGCTCGCGCTTTCGGGTCCCGCAGCAGCCGCGTCATCAGCAGCACCTGCACCAGCAGCAGCGCCGCCACCACACCGCCATGCACCGTGAAACCCCAGGCCAGCAGCAGCGCCACCACCACAAGCTGCGGCACCGCCATGGCAATGCAGGCGACCTTCCCGGCCGTTTCCACGCCCAGCAGCACCGGCAAAGAGAAGATCGCGCTCCGCCGGTCACCCTCGACCGACTTGAAGTCGTTCAGCGTCATGATCCCGTGCGCCCCGGCACTGTACAGCGCCGCCATCGCCAGGATGCGCCAGTCCGGCCGCGCCGCCGCCATCACCGCCGCGCCGGTCACCCAGGGCAGCCCCTCGTAGCAGGCCGCGCAGGCGGTATTGCCCCACCACCCGTTCTGCTTCAGCCGCAGCGGCGGAGCGCTATAGGCCCAGGCCAGCGCCAGCCCGACCACCGCGGCGCCAAACCCCCAGGGCCCCAGCGTCGCCGCCACCAAAAGCGACAACAACGTCCAGCCGATCGCGATATGCAGCCCGCGCCGCCCAGGCAGCCGCCCCGACGGGATCGGCCGGTTCGGTTCGTTGATCGCATCCACGTGCCGGTCGAACCAGTCGTTCACCGCCTGGCTGGTGCCGCACACCAGCGGCCCCGCCAGGATGACCCCCAGCACCACCAGCCCCCATTGCGCGCCCGCCGGATGCCCGGACGAGACCACGCCGCAGCCATACGCCCACATCGGCGCGAACCACGTAATGGGTTTCAACAGCTCGAGCATCGCGGGCATGGAGGAGCGGGACATGCGTCTGGTTCCCTTCCTAATCCGCGCCTTCGGCGGCCAAATTCCCCAGCCCGAACCGCCGCAGCTTCACATACAAACTCTGTCTGCTCAGCCCGAGCATCTCCGCCGCCGACGCACGATTGTCGCCGGTCAGTTCCAACGCTGCCTCGATGCACAGCCGCTCGATCACGTCGGTCGCCTCGCGCACCAGGTCCTTCAGCGCGACCCGCCCGATCAGTCTCTCAGATGCTCGTACGACGCCGGCAGCCCTTGTTCGCGCTGCGGCTGCAATCGGCGGCCCACATCGCGAATTGCAAAGCCGAAACACGGGTGGCCGCCATTCATCACCGTCACCGCGCAGATCTCGACATCCGCCTGCGCGCCCAGTTCACCGCGCAGCATGGTGCGAAACAGCCGCACGGACCCATGCTGGCGCAGGCTCGCACTGAGTATGTCGAACTCCACGCGGCCATGCCCCAGCCAGCGTTCAAGCGATTCGCCATGCGCCTGGTCCTCGGTGGGCACCTGCGCCAATCCCAGGAATGCGGCGTTGGCCGTGACCACGCGCCCGTCATCACCGGTCACGACGAACCCGTCCGGGGCGCTCTCCATCAGTTTCAGCAGCTTCGACTTCAGCTTCGGCACCACGGTGCCGTCCGGGTCCGCATGCGGCGCCACGATGCGCACCAGGCAGACGACGCCTTGCTCGTCCCGAAACGACAGCGCCGACACCACCACGTCTCGGTCGCCGCCGGCCAGCCGCACGCGCACATCGTCGCCGCGGCCGGACGCCACGACCCCGGCCAGCAATTGCTCCACCGAGCGCGCGGTGTCATCGCTGAACGCGCGCGAAATGCGCCACGAGCTGCCCTGTTCCGACAGCGGAGCGAACAACCGTTGGGCGGCGGGGTTGCTCTCCAGCACCCGCAGGCTCGCACTGTCGACGATCAGCACGGCATCGGACGCCATTTCGAACAGCAGACGGTAGCGGGTCTCGACGTGCCGGATACGATTATAATCGCGCTCCATCGATTGTTGTGCATCCACCAGCCGGCGCTGCAAGGACGACACCGCACGCAGGTCGCGGCCGAACGCGACGATACGCCCCGGCGTCCCCGCCCGCACCGCGGCATAAAGGATCGGCACATCCGGCCCCGACGTGGCGGGATGGTTCAGGTGGCGCCACCGCGCCTCCCGCTTCGACAAGGCGTCAGCGATGAGTTCCTCGACCTTCGGTCGGCTTTCCGTGGTGACGGTATCCGCCCAGTTCCGGCCCGGCCATCGCGCATGGCCCGCCACGTCATTGACAAGGCCCTCGGCGGCGATCGCCACGTCGCGAATCACGCCGGCCTCATCGAGGATCAACGCAATGTCGGCGGCCGCGGCGATCAACCCAGCCGTGGCCTCGGCATCGAGATCTCCCAACGCGGTTCTCGGGGTTCTGAACGCCTTCACGATCCTCGCGATCCTGCTCCTCTGGCATCTGGCCCGTTTCGCTTCCCAATCCGTTATCGTGACGGAGTCTGCGCCCGCCTTGTGGTCAATCCGCCGCCGCACGCATCATCAGCAGGCCGGTCGCCTGCCGCACCGCGCCCGGTGCATCGGCGGCGGCCGTATCGGCACCGACGCGCATCACCAGGTCGGGCCGATGGTGAAACAGCGGGCCGCCAACCATCACGCCGAGGTCGCGGTTGCGCGACGCCCGGCGCACGTCGCGGATCGATCGGGTCAGTCCCTCGATCAACGATTCCGAACCGATCGAGAACCCTGCGACGTCGAACCACGAGTCGCGCACCATGGACGCGGGATCGAGCGCCGATGATGCCGGGCCGCCGGCGACGCGCCAGCCCGCGCGACGGAAAAATTCAGCCAGGATCAGCAGACCGAACGTGTGTTGCTCGCCGCGCGCGGGCACCAGCAGCAGGCTGGGCGCGACGGCGAGGCTAACCGAGGCGGCCAGAAAGCCCGGCGCCAAAGCGCGCGCCACCTGTTGCAGCCGGCCCAGGCCGATGGTGACCTGGAGGAAATCGCAGCGGTCGGTTTCCCACAGCTTGCCGATGCAGCGCGCCGCATCGGTCAGGATGCCGAGATAGAGTGTTTCAGGCGTGGCGCCTCGCCGCCGCAACAGCGCGATGAAGGCGAAGCAGTCGGCCGGCTGCGCGGTGAGTTCCGGCAAAACCTGCAATTCGCCATCGGCGGTGGCGTCCGGCGGGATGTCCTGGATCAGCAGCAGGCGAACAAGCTCGGCAGTGTCATCTTCAGTTGTCACTGCAGCGGCCGGCCCGGCGTTCCTGGCGGCGGCCGCGCGTCGGGCCGAAGCGATCCGCGGCAGGATCTGGGTGGCCACGATGCGGTCGAGCAGTGCGACGCGACGGGCTTGGGACAGGGCGCGAACGGCTGGCGTCTGGTCGCCAAGGGGCGCGGCTTTGTCGAGCGATTTCAATAGTTCCGGGTCAACGAAGTGGACGCTGTCGGTGTGCCATCCAGCTTGCTCGGCGCCCTGTTCGAGGTAGGCGGTCATGCTGTTCTCCCCCTGGCCAGTTCACTCCGGCGGCTTTTGAGTGTCAATCAATATTTACGTACCGTCTGCTTGACAGTTCGGCTGGAGGCGCTCTAGGCTCCCTTCCAAGCCGCTTCATGCGGACAGGGAGGGCGGGATGCGACGCCGTCTGGCTGAGGAAGTTGCAGACAGGCTGTTATTGACATGTGGGGCCGGCAGCGTGGGCTGGTCCTTGCCGCCGACCCGGAGCGAAGCGGACCGCGACTTCACGGAATTGTCAACCCATGTTGACGTCTGAATTCATCAATCGCGTTGTCGGCGCCATCGACTGCTGCCCCTGGGGCGCGTCCGTCGGTCGCCGTGAAACCCGTGTGCTACAGCCCCGCCGGCCGCGCAGCCGAATGCTCTACACGCCGGAACAGCGCCGGCGCCGCGACGAATCGCATTGGACCACGGTCCAGGGCGTCCTCGCGCCGATTCAGTTCGCCGTATTCCTGATCAGCCTGAGCCTGGTGCTGCATTATCTCGCGACCGGCAATGGCTGGACCATCGCAACGATATCGATCCTGCTGAAGACCCTCACGCTTTACGTCATCATGGTGACCGGCTCGATCTGGGAGCGTGACGTGTTCGGCCGCTTCCTGTTCGCGCCGGCGTTTTTCTGGGAAGACGTGGTCAGCATGCTGGTGCTGGCATTGCACAGCGCTTACCTCGTCGCGCTGTTCTCGGGCGCCGTCGATGCCGAGCGACAGATGTGGCTCGCGCTCGCTGCCTATACGTCATACCTCGTCAACGCGACGCAGTTCGTTCTGAAGCTGCGCGCCGCGCGGCGCGAGGAAGACACCTGGCCGGCGAACGGCTTGCTCGGCCACCCATCATGAGCGAGCCCGCCGCAGCCCTGCCCAATGAGACATTCGAAGGCTGCGAACGTCCGGTGTTGCTTGAGCGGGGTCAGCGCGAGGTGTTTTGCGGCCTGACCGGGATCGTCTGGCTGCATCGAAAGATCCAGGACGCGTTCTTCCTGGTAGTGGGATCGCGCACCTGCGCGCACCTGATTCAATCCGCCGCCGGCGTCATGATCTTTGCCGAGCCGCGTTTCGCCACCGCGATCATCGATGAGCGCGATCTTGCCGGCCTGGCCGATGCGAACGACGAACTCGATCGGGTGGTGACGCAATTGTTGGAGCGTCGGCCCGACATAAAGCTGCTGTTCCTGGTTGGCTCCTGCCCATCCGAGGTGATCAAGCTGGACCTGTCGCGGGCCGCGCTTCGGCTGGGCCGCCGGTTCGCGCCGGAGGTTCGCGTGCTGAACTATTCCGGCAGCGGCATCGAAACCACGTTCACGCAAGGCGAGGACGCCTGCCTGGCCGCGCTGGTGCCCGTGCTGCCGGCAGCCCCGCACGAGGCGGAGTCGCTGCTGGTGGTCGGCGCGCTGGCCGACGTCGTGGAGGACCAGTTCGCCAGGTTGTTTGACGCCATGGGGATCGAGTCCGTGCGATTCCTGCCGCCGCGCCGCGCGGCCGAATTGCCGCCGGTCGGACCCGGAACGAAATTCCTGCTGGCCCAGCCCTTCCTGGCCGACACCGCGCGGGCTTTAGAGGAATGCGGCGCGACCCGCATTCCCGCACCGTTCCCGCTGGGTATCGAGGGCACCACGCTGTGGCTGCAAGCCGCCGCCAACGCATGCGGCGTCAACCCGGCAAGGTTTCATGCCGCAACGGATCTGGCACGCGGTCGCGGCCGCCGCGCTGTCCTGCGTCACCAGGAGCAATTAGCCGGCAAGTGCGTCTTCCTGTTTCCCGATTTGCAAATCGAAATTCCGCTGGCTCGCTTCCTGTCGCGCGAACTGGCGATGCACGTCGTCGAAGCCGGCACGCCGTATCTGCATCGCCAGCATCTGGCCGAGGAACTCACGCTGCTGCCGGCGCATGTCGCGCTCAGCGAAGGCCAGGACGTCGAGCGCCAACTCGATCGCTGCCGCGCCGCGCGGCCCGACCTGGTGGTGTGCGGCCTGGGATTGGCTAATCCGCTGGAAGCCGAGGGCTTCACCACGAAATGGTCGATCGAGCTGCTGTTCACACCGGTGCAAGGCTACGACCAGGCCGGCGACCTGGCAGAACTTTTCGCTCGTCCGCTGCTGCGGCGCATGCGGTTGGCGGTGTGACGCGATGAAGCTTACGCTCTGGACCTATGAAGGCCCACCCCATGTCGGCGCGATGCGGATCGCGACGGCGATGGAGGGCCTGCACTACGTGCTGCACGCGCCGCAAGGCGACACCTACGCCGATCTGCTGTTCACCATGATCGAGCGGGCAGCGAAACGGCCCCCGGTCACCTACACGACCTTCCAGGCCCGCGACCTGGGCAGCGACACCGCCACGTTGTTCAAGGATGCCGCACGCGCCGCCTATGATCGCTTCAAGCCGCAGGCGCTGCTGGTCGGCGCGTCATGCACCGCCGAGCTGATCCAGGACGATCCCGGCGGCCTGGCGCGTGCGCTCAACCTGCCGGTGCCCGTCGTCGCGGTGGAACTGCCGGCTTACCAGCGCAAGGAAAACTGGGGCGCCGCCGAAACCTTCTACCAACTGGTCCGCGCCTTCGCGACGAAACTCTCCCTCCCCTTGAGAGAGGGGGTTGGGGGGAGGGGTCAGTCGGAGTCTCGCACCGATGCCGCGGGCGCATCACCCCGTCCCTCTGCAACATTCTCGGCCCCACCGCCCTGGGCTTCCGCCACCGCGACGACATCACCGAAATCACCCGTTTGCTCGATCGTCTCGGCATCGACATCAACGTGATCGCCCCGCTTGGCGCCACCCCCGCCGACCTCGCCCGCCTCGGCGACGCCGACTTCAACGTCGTCCTCTATCCCGAAATCGCCCACCAGGCCGCGCAGTGGCTGCAACGCACGTTCAACCAGCCCATCGTCCGCAGCGTGCCGATCGGCATCGGTGCCACACGCGACTTCATTTCCGAGGTCGCCGCACTCACCGGCACCGATCCCGCTCCGCTGCTGGACGGGAACGAATCCTGGCTACCCTGGTATTCGCGTTCGGTCAACTCGACCTACCTCACCGGCAAGCGCGTGTTCATCTTCGGCGACGCCACCCATGCCGTCGCCGCCGCACGCATCGCCTCGGAAGAACTCGGCTTCAACGTGGTCGGCCTTGGCACCTATTCCCGCGAATTCGCCCGCGAGGTGCGCGACGCCGCAAAGCGGCACGGGATCGAAGCGCTGATCACCGACGACTACCTGGAAGTCGAAACGCAGGTCGCCACGCTGCAACCCGAGCTCGTGCTCGGCACGCAGATGGAGCGGCACATCGCCAAGCGCCTGGGCATCCCCTGCGCCGTGATCTCCGCGCCCGTGCATGTGCAGGATTTCCCGGCCCGCTATTCGCCGCAGATGGGATTCGAAGGTGCCAACGTCATCTTCGACACCTGGGTGCATCCGCTGATGATGGGCCTGGAAGAACACCTGCTGGGCATGTTCCGCGAGGATGTCGAATTCCATGATGACGCCGGCGCCTCGCATCTGCCTGCACCGCCAGCAACCGCCACACCGACTCTGGTCTGGGATGCGGCGGCGGAGCAGGAGCTGAGGAAAATACCGTTTTTTGTGCGCGGCAAGGCGCGCCGAAATACCGAACACTTTGCGCTGCAACGCGACGTCTGACCATCACCGTGGAAACGCTGTACGATGCGAAAGCGCATTTCGGCCGCTGAGCGCACGCCCGTACGGGTGGTCGTGGTGACGATGGACAGTCACCTCGGCGGAGCACTTGCGCGCGCCGCGGTGCGTTGCAGCGCGATCTTCCGGGCCTCAGCCTGGTGATGCACGCCGCCGACGAATGGTCGGGCGATCCGCCGCACTCGCGCGTGCCATGCCGATATCGCGCGCGCGGATATCGTCATCGCGACGATGCTGTTCCTGGATGAACACATCGCGCCGTCGCCCGGCGCTCGCGGCGCGGCGCGAGCATTGCGATGCGATGCTGTGCCTGCTGTCGGCCGGCGAGGTCGTGCGGCTGACCCGCATCGGCCAGTTCAACATGGCCGGCGAGACCGGCGGCGCGCTGGCATTGCTGAAGCGCCTGCGTGGCAAAAGCGTGCTGGCAGCAGCGCGCGTGGGCAGATGAAGATGCTGCGCCAGTTGCCGCGGCTGCTGCGCTTCGTTCCCGGCACCGCCCAGGATGTGCGCGCCTATTTCCTGGCGATGCAATATTGGCTGGCGGGATCGCAGGAAAATCTCGCCAACATGGTGCGGATGCTGGTGCCGCTACGCAGCACCCAGCCTGCGACGGCGTTGCGCGTCGCACCGCCGATCGAATACCCCGAGGTCGGACTCTACCACCCGCGCGCACCGGGCCGCATCGTGCAACGCATCGAGCAATTGCCGGCATCCGGCACGCAGGGCCGGGTCGGTGTGCTGCTGATGCGGTCCTACGCACTGTCCGGCAATGCCGCGCACTATGACGGAGTGATCGCGGCGCTGGAGGCGAAGAACCTTCAGCCGATCGCGGCCTTCGCCAGTGGCCTGGACCAGCGCGAGGCGGTGCAGCGTTACTTCATGCGCGACGGAGTGGCGACCGTCGATGCGGTGGTGTCGCTCACCGGGTTCAGCCTGGTCGGTGGCCCCGCCTATAACGATGCGCGCGCGGCGGAAACGCTGCTGGCCTCACTGGATGTGCCCTACGTTGCCGCGCATCCCGTGGAATTTCAAACTTTAGAGCAATGGGAAAGCGACCCGCGCGGCCTGCTGCCGGTCGAGGCGACGATGATGGTCGCGATCCCGGAACTCGACGGCGCGATCTGGCCGATGACCTTCGGCGGACGCTCCATCGCATCCGGCGACGACCACCGGCGCGACATGGTGCAGCACGCGGAACGCACAGCGATGCTGGCCGCACGGGTGGCGCGCCTGGTCGCGCTGCGGCGCAAGGCACGCGCGGAACGAAAAATTGCCGTGGTGCTGTTCAATTTCCCGCCCAACGCCGGCACGGTTGGCACCGCCGCCTATCTGTCGGTGTTCGCCTCGCTGCACAACACGCTGCGCGGCCTGGCCGATGCGGGCTATAACGTCGATGCCCCCGACAGTGTCGATGCATTGCGCGATCGCCTGCTGCGCGGCAACGCCCCATTCTTCGGCACGCCGGCCAATGTCGCCGCCCGGATGCCGGTTGATGACCACGTCCGCCGGCAGCGCTGGCTGGACGAGATCGAGGCACAATGGGGTCCTGCGCCCGGACGGGCGCAGACCGACGGCGCATCGCTGTTCATCTTGGGCGAGCATTTCGGCAACGTTTTCGTCGGCATCCAGCCCGCCTTCGGCTACGAAGGCGACCCGATGCGCCTGCTGTTCGAGCATGGCTTCGCGCCGACGCACGCCTTCTGCGCCTTCTATCGTTGGATCACGCAGGAGTTTTCCGCCGACGCCGTGCTGCATTTCGGCACGCATGGCGCGCTGGAATTCATGCCCGGCAAGCAGGTTGGGTTTGTCCGGCGATTGCTGGCCCGATCGCCTGATCGGCAATCTGCCCAACTTCTATCTCTACGCCTCCAACAATCCGTCCGAGGGCATGATCGCCAAGCGTCGCGCGGGTGCGTCGCTGATCAGTTATTTGACCCCGCCGGTGGCACATGCCGGGCTGTATCGCGGATTGCTGGATCTGAAAGCGTCGCTCGATCGCTGGCGTGCCCTTGCCGCATGCAGACGCGGCACAGCGCGACACGCTGGCGGCGCTGATCCACGCACAGGCCGTCGCGGTCGATCTGGCGGCGGCGGAACCGGTTTGGGACAGGCAAGCAACGGACGCGCTCGACCGCCTGTTCGGCGCGCTGCTGGAATTGGAATATACGCTGATCCCGCACGGTCTGCATGTTGTTGGCGAGCCGCCAAACGCGGAACAGCGCGCTGCGATGCTCGATGCCGCCGGTGTAACGGATGCGCCGGAAAAGGCGCGGCTGGACGGATTGCTCGCGGCGGATCACGAAATTCCCGCGATCGTGCATGCGTTGGACGGCGGCTATCTGCGCCCCGCCCCGGGCGGCGATCTGCTCCGTACCACCGAGGTTCTGCCGACCGGCCGCAACCTGCACGGCTTCGATCCGTTCCGTATACCCAGCACTTTTGCCGTGCGCGATGGTGCGTGCCAGGCCGACCGGTTGCTCGCACGCCACCAGACCGATGCCGGGGCGCTGCCGGAAACGGTGGCGATGGTGCTGTGGGGCACCGACAATTTGAAAACCGAAGGCGGACCGATCGCTCAGGTGCTTTGGCTGATCGGCGCGGAACCGCGCTGCGACAGCTATGGCCGCGTCGCCGGCGCGCAGCTTGTTTCATTGGATGTGCTGGGGCGCCCGAGGATCGACGTCGTGGCGACCCTGTCCGGCATCTTCCGCGACCTGTTGCCTTTGCAGACCAAGCTCTTGGCGGAGGCCGCATTGCTGGCCGCCACGGCCGACGAACCCATCCAGCACAACTTCGTCCGCAAGCATGCGCTGGCCTTCCAGCAGGAACATGGCGGGACGATCGAGGACGCCGCCCTGCGTGTGTTCGGCAACGCCGACGGCGCCTATGGCGCCAACGTCAACCAGATGATCGGCAGCGGCACCTGGAGCGACGAGAACGAACTGGCGGACGCCTATCTGCGGCGCAAGGGCTTTGCCTATGGCGTATCGGGCCGTCCGCAGCGGCACGATGCGGTGCTGTCGCACGCTTTGTCGCGGGTCGATCTGGCCTATCAGAATCTCAATTCGCTCGAAATGGGCGTCACCACCGTGGACCACTATTTCGATACACTGGGCGGCATCAGCCGGGCGGTGCGGCGCGCTCGCGGCGGTACCGCGGCGGCGGTCTATATCGGCGACCAGACACGCGGCGAAGGCGCGGTGCGCACCATCGCAGAGCAAGTGGCATTGGAAATCCGCACGCGGGCGTTGAATCCGAAATGGTACGAAGCGTTGTTGGCACACGGCTACGAAGGCGTGCGTGAGATCGAGGCGCACGTGACCAACACGCTCGGCTGGTCCGCGACGACCGGCAACGTCGCCCCCTGGGTTTACGAAAAACTGTCCGAGACCTTTGTGCTCGACCCGGCGATGCGCGAACGGCTCGCGGCATTGAACGCGACCGCCTCTGCGAAGATCGCCAATCGGTTGATCGAAGCGCATGAGCGGAACTACTGGGCCCCCACTGAGGCGATGATGCAAGCCTTGCAACGCGCCGGAGAGGACCTGGAAGACCGGCTCGAAGGTGTCGGTCTGGAGGCGGCAGCATGACGGTTATCAGGCGAATTCCCGCGCGCGGCGACGGCGAGGGCAGCGTGCAGGTGCGGCTGGACCCGCAGCTTCAGATCGGCAACGCCAAGGTGTTCGCGGTCTATGGCAAGGGCGGCATCGGCAAGAGCACGACGTCATCGAATCTTTCGGTCGCATTCTCGAAACTGGGCAAGCGCGTGCTACAGATCGGCTGCGATCCGAAGCATGATTCAACATTCACCTTGACCAAGCAACTGGTCCCGACGGTGATCGACGTGCTGGAAAGCGTGAACTTCCACGCCGAGGAATTGCGCGTCGAGGACTTCGTCTACCAAGGCTACAACGGCGTGATGTGCGTCGAAGCCGGCGGACCGCCGGCGGGCACCGGATGCGGCGGCTACGTCGTCGGCCAGACCGTCAAGTTGCTGAAGGAACACCACCTGCTGGAAGACACCGACGTGGTGATCTTCGACGTGCTGGGCGACGTGGTATGCGGCGGTTTCGCCGCGCCGCTGCAACATGCCGGCCGCGCGCTGATCGTCACGGCCAACGATTTCGACTCGATCTTCGCCGCGAACCGCATCGTCGCGGCGATCCAGGCCAAGTCGCGCAACTATGATGTGCGGCTCGGCGGCGTTATCGCCAACCGCAGCAACGGCACCGACCAGATCGACAAGTACAACGCACAAACCGGGTTGAAAACCGTCGCGCGCTTTCCCGACCTGGACGTGATCCGCCGGTCCCGCCTGAAGAAATCGACATTGTTCGAAATGGAGGCGACACCTGAACTGGAAGCGGTGCAGCAGGAATACCTGCGCCTCGCGGCGATGCTGTGGGCCGGCGCTGAACCGCTGGAGACGCGGCCGATGAAGGACCGCGACATCTTCGACCTGTTGGGATTCGACTGATGCCGACGCTGACCTATCACGCGCGCCGCGGCGAGCTATTGGAATATTTCGACCGCACCGCGGTCGATGCGTGGAAGCGTTTGACCTCCGACGCACCGGTCACGCGCATCCGCGCAACGGTGCGTGCCGGCCGTGACGAAATGCGCCGTACCCTGCTGGACTGGCTGCCCCGCGACCTGCGCGACACGCGCTTGCTGGATGCCGGCTGCGGCACCGGAGCGTTGGCCGTGGAAGCCGCGCGCCGTGGTGCGCATGTGGTGGCGATCGACCTGTCCCCCACGCTGATCGAACTGGCGCGCGAGCGCCTGCCGCACGATATCGGCGATGGCCGCGTCGAATTCCATGTCGGCGACATGCTGGATCCGGCATTCGGTCATTTCGACCACATCGTGGCGATGGACTCGCTGATCCACTACCGGCCGCGCGACACCGTGCGCGTGCTGGCGGGACTGGCGCAACGCGCAAAGCATGCGGTGCTGCTGACCTTCGCGCCACGCACGCCCGCACTCAGCGTCATGCACGCGGTCGGCCGCCTGCTCCCGCGCGGCCATCGCGCGCCGGCGATCGAACCCGTGGGGGAACGGACACTGGTGCGGCATATCGGTGCCGCCGAGGACCTGGCCGCGTGGCGCACACATCGCACGCATCGTGTCGCGCGCGGCTTCTATATTTCGCAAGCGCTGGAGGTCGTGCGCCAGTGAGCAAATTGGCAGCCCGGCTGGCCAATAACTGGACGCGGGTCGGCACCCGCTTCCTGCCGTTTGCCGATGCGGCGACCCCGGAATTGCCGCTGGGCCGCCTGCTGCGCCTGTCGCTGTTCCAGGTCTCTGTCGGCATGGCAGTCGTGCTGCTGATCGGCACGCTGAACCGCGTGATGATCGTGGAACTTGGCGTGCCCGCCTGGCTGGTTGCGGTGATGATCTCCCTGCCGCTGGTGTTCGCGCCGTTCCGTGCACTGGTCGGGTTCCGATCCGACACCCATCGTTCCGTGCTGGGTTGGCGTCGCGTTCCCTATATCTGGATGGGCACGCTGATCCAGTTCGGTGGCTTCGCCATCATGCCGTTCGCACTGATCGTGCTGTCCGGGCGACACCAATGGCCCGCTGATCTTCGGCCAGCTTGGGGCGGGTCTTGCGTTCCTGTTGGTCGGCGCCGGACTGCACACGACGCAGACCGTCGGCCTGGCGCTCGCCACCGATCTCGCGCCGCCGCACACCCATCCGCGCGTCGTTGCGCTGCTGTGCATGATGCTGCTGCTTGGCATGGTCGGCGGCGCGCTGACCTACGGCGCATTGCTTGCCCATTTCACCGAGATCAAGCTGATCCAGGTGGTCCAGGGCACTGCTCTGGCAACGATGATCTTGAATGTCGTTGCGCTGTGGAAGCAAGAAGCCCGCGACCCGTCGCGCACCGCGTTCGATCGCGTTCAGCCGACTTTCCAACAGGCGTGGGCAAGCTTCAGCGACGCACCGCACGCGACGCGACGCCTGGTCGCGCTCGGGCTGGGAACCATTGCGTTCAGCATGCAGGACGTGCTGCTGGAACCTTACGGCGGCCAGGTTCTGCATCTCGCCGTCGGCACGACCACGATGCTCAGTGCGTTGCTTGCAACCGGGGGCTTGAGCGGTTTTGGCATCGCTGCGCGCCTGCTTGGTCGGGGCGCCGATCCGTATCGCCTGGCGGCGACTGGCGCGCTGGTCGGGTTGGCGGCCTTCAGCGCCGTGATTTTTGCGGCGCCGCTGGAATCGCTGGCGCTGTTCGCGTGCGGGGTCGCACTGATCGGCTTCGGTGCAGGGCTCTTCGCGCATTGCACGCTGACCGCCGCGATGGGCACCGCGCGGCCCGGCCAGATCGGTCTGGCGCTGGGCGTGTGGGGCGCAGTGCAAGCCTCGGCGGCCGGATCGGCGGTTGCCGCCGGCGGATTGATCCGCGACGGCGTCTCGATACTGGCAAACAACGGCATGCTGGGCCAGGCGCTCGCCGGACCGGCCACCGGCTACTCCGTCGTCTATCATATCGAAATCGCGCTGCTGTTCGCGACGCTGATCGCCATCGGACCGCTGGTCCGCCGCGCCGTGTTCGACACGCGTCAAACGCCAGGCTTCATGCTTGGCGACCTTTCTCCCCATTCGCCCAGCCTGCCGAGGTGACATCATGCAAGCCGGAGCCATCACAGGTTACATCGACGTCGCGCAGCTCGCGCTGTACGCGTTCTGGGTCTTCTTCGCAGGCCTGATCTTCTACCTGCGGAAAGAAGACAAGCGCGAGGGCTATCCGCTGATCTCGGAACGATCCGATGATGTGCGGCTGGACGGCTTCCCGCGCATGCCGAGGCCCAAAACCTTCCTGTTGCCGCATGGCGGCACCTACACGGCCCCGCATGAAGAGCCGGAACAGCCGTCATTCGACGCCGTACCGGTCGCACGCTGGGTCGGCGCACCGCTGCAACCGATCGGCAATGGCATGCTGGCCGGCGCGGGTCCGGCAGCCTCGGCGTTGCGGGCCGACACGCCCGACCTGACGTTCGTAGCCGGAGAGCACCGCGTGGTGCCGCTGCGGGTCGCCGCAGATCACTCGCTGGATCCGGAAAGCCCGGATCCTCGCACCATGGAAGTCGTAGGTGCGGACGGCGAGGTTGGCGGTGTGGTGTCCGACATCTGGATCGACCGCGCCGAAATGTGTGCCCGCTACCTGGAAGTGACGCTGCCCGCCGGCGTGGCCGTGCTGGTGCCGATGCCGCTGGTTCGAATCGATACGAAAGCCGGATTGGTGCTCGTGCAGTCGGTGCTTGGCGCGCAATTCGCCGACGCCCCGATGCTCTGCTAACCCCGACCAGGTGACGCTGCGGGAGGAGGATCGCATCGCGGCCTATTTCGCCAGCGGCCACCTGTATGCCGAACCGCGCCGTACGGAGCCGCTGCTGTGAACGAGCACGAATACGAACCGGTGCCTGGCCTGCCGGCACGGCTTCCGGCTGACGAAACTATCCTGTGGCAAGGTGCACCCTGCTGGGAGACCCTTGCCCGCCGCACGCTGCATGTGCGCCACCTGTCGTTCTACTTTGCCGCCCTGGTGGTATGGGGAATTGTTGGCGGCTTGCGCGCCGGCACGCCTGTGGTTCAAATCGGCCTGTCGTCGCTGCGGCTTGTCGCCCTGGCGGTCGTGGCGCTTGCTTTGCTGACGGCCTTCGCCTGGCTGGTGGCGCGCACGACCGCCTACACGATCACCACACGCCGGGTAGTGATGCGCATCGGAGTAGCGCTGCCGATCACGATTTAAATTCCGTTTCGCCAGATCGACGGTGCAGGCGTGCACGTGTGGCCGAATGGCGCGGGCGACATCGCACTGTCGTTGCTGTCCGGCCAGCGCATCGCCTACCTGGTGCTATGGCCGCATGCGCGCCCCTGGAAGTTCAAGCGCTGCGAACCATCGTTGCGCGCAATACCGGACGCGGCGGTGGTCGCACAGATCCTGGGCCGGGCGCTTGCCGCGTCCGCATCGCAACCGGCGAAAGCGGTCTCGATCCCAGTTCCGGTCGATGCCGATGACGACGCGCGCGTTCCCGCCGCCGCATAAGGGAGAGCGACATGACCGCCCGCACCCGCAAGCCCCCGCCCTTCCCACGAGGCACACTGCTGCTTGCTGCCGTCGCGGTGCTGTCGTCCATCGCGCTGGCCGCTGCCGGGCGCATGACCGGTGCCGCGGACAGCACGCCCCGGGTGGCGGCGGTGATGTCGCGCGAATTGCTGTTCAAGGACCTGCCGAATGGTGGAGTTGCGGTGTTCGATGCCAGCACGCCAGCGCAGCCGATCGAGGTCGTTCCGCCGGAATCCAACGGCTTTTTGCGTGCCACGATGCGAGGGCTTGCGCGCCAGCGGTTGCGCCAGGATGCCGACGTCGATGTGCCGTTCCGCCTGACCGAATGGGCCGATGGCCGATTGACTCTGGAAGACCCCACCACCGGCCGCCGCGTCGAGATGGAGGCATTCGGCATCACCAACGAAGCAGCCTTCGCCCGGCTGCTGACAGCGCAGGCGTCATCATCATGATGACGCTGCGCCGCAAGCGCATCGATGTGCCCTGCTTCGTCGATATCGAGCAGACGGCGGAAAGCTTGCATGCCCATGCGATTCCGGAAGGGGTGGACCTGTATCCGGGCGATGCGGTGCTCGTGCATGGCGCGCCGTCCCTAGTTCGTTACGGTGAGCGCATGTGCGTCGAATGTTCGGCCACCGTGTTCCGCGCCGGGCCGATCGGCCGCTGGTGGACGCAACTGACCGCCTTGCTCGAGCTCGCTGCGAACTGTACGAAGTCGGCTTTCAGCCCAAGGAGCAGTCATGAGGACTGACGGGACGGTTAATGAAACGACACGGCTGGCGCAGCGTGATACTGTTCTGAGCCCACGTTTCTACACCACGGATTTCGCCGCGATGGACCGGCTGGACGTCGCGCCGGTCCGCCGCGAGTGGGATGAACTGATGGCGGAATTCGCGCGCGACGCCAACAAGGGTCATTTCATTCGCAATGGCGATTTCGATCTGGACCTGGACGCGTTGCCGGACGATCTGCGGCGAGGAGTTCATCGATTTTCTGGTCAGCTCATTGACCGCGGAGTTCTCCGGCTGCGTGCTGTACGCGGAAATCCGCAAGCGGGTAACGAATCCGGACATTCGTGACTGGTTCGGATATATGAGCAGGGACGAGGCGAGGCATGCGGGGTTTATCAACGACTCGCTGAAGGATTTCGGCGTCGGGGTCGATCTGAGTTTTCTCACCAAGGTGAAGAGATATACGTATTTCCGGCCTAAGTTCATTTTCTACGCGGTCTATCTGTCGGAGAAGATCGGCTATGCGCGCTATATCTCGATTTTCCGCCAGCTTGAGCGGCACCCCGACAAGCGGTTCCACCCGATCTTCAAATGGTTTCGCGAATGGTGCAACGACGAATTCCGCCACGGCGAGGCATTCGCCCTGATTATGCGCGCCAATCCGCAGGTCCTGAGCGGGATCAACCGCCTGTGGATCCGTTTCTTTCTGCTGGCGGTGTTCGCGACGATGTATGTGCGCGATCACGCACGGCCGGTGTTCCACACCGCGCTCGGCCTCGATCCGACGCAATACGACATGCAGGTGTTCCGCATCACCACCGAGATCTGCCGGCAGGTGTTTCCGGTGACGCTCGATGTGGACAATCCCGCGTTTCTCGCCGGCCTGGAACGCCTGCGGCGACTTGCCGAGCGCCTGGCCGTGGCGAAAACCCAGCGCGGCCTGGGCGGCATGATGAAGCGCGTATACTGCTGGCCTGCACTGGGATGACGCTCGGCCGGCTGTTCCTGATGCGGCCGCGGCGGCATGAATTGCCGCAGCAGATCCGCCTCGCTCCCGCGTGGTAGCTCAGCGCATGTCCCATTTCGCCTTCCCGGCGCTGCACGGCTTGCTGATCTGGTGGCTCAGCACGGGTGTCATCCTGTTCCTGGATGGCCTGCCACGGCGAACGTTCCGCTGGAGTATGGCCGGCGCCACCATGGTCCTGTGTGGTGCGCTCTACGGCCTGGTGATCAGCGCGACGGATACCAGTGTTGCCGGCGCTTACACAGCTTTTACCTGTGGCGTGTTGATCTGGGGCTGGTTGGAGATCAGCTTCTACATGGGTTATGTCACCGGCCCACGGACGCATCATTGTCATCACGGATGCAGCGGCTGGCGGCACTTCGGCCATGCGATCCAGGCAAGCCTGTATCACGAACTCGCCGTGCTGCTGTTGGCCTGTATCGTCGCGGCGCTGACCTGGAACGCGCCGAACCAATTCGGCACCTGGACCTTCGTCGTCCTGTGGTGGATGCACCAGAGCGCCCGGCTGAACGTGTTCCTGGGCGTCAGCAACCTGAACGCCGAGTTCCTGCCGGAACACCTCGACTACATCAAGAGTTTCTTCACCTCGCGTCCAATGAACCTGCTGTTCCCGTTTTCCGTCACCATCTCCACCATCGCCGCCGTGCTGTTGGTGCAACAGGCGCTGGCAGGCCGCGCCGATGCGTTCCGCGAGGCCGGCTACAGCCTGCTGGCGACGTTGATGGTGCTGGCGATCCTGGAACATTGGTTCCTGGTTTTGCCGATATCCGCCGCGCGCCTGTGGAACAGCCTGTGGCAATGGAGCCTGGGACCGCGTGGCAAACCGCCACTGTCGCATCGAACACCTGTACCGGGACAAGCAACAATCGGGGGCCGCCCATGAACTACGAGACGTTCTTTCGCAAGCAGCTCGATGGGCTCCGCCGGGAGGGCAATTATCGCGTCTTCGCGGATTTGCAGCGTCACGCGGGCAGTTTTCCGCGTGCTACGCATTATCGCGATCGCGGACAGATGCCTGTGACAGTGTGGTGTTCCAACGACTACCTGGGGATGGGCCAGCATCCTACCGTGCTGGCGGCAATGCACGAGGCGTTGGACCGTTGCGGCGCCGGTGCCGGCGGCACGCGCAATATCGCCGGCACCAACCACTACCACGTGCTGCTGGAACGCGAACTGGCCGAACTGCACGGCACAGAATCCGCGCTTCTGTTCAACTCCGGCTACATGTCGAACTGGGCGACGCTCAGCACGATTGCCGCGAAGCTACCGAACTGCGTCGTGCTGTCCGACGAGTTCAACCACGCCTCGATGATCGAAGGCGTGCGGCATAGCCGTGCGGAAAAGCGGATCTTCCGCCACAACGACCCTGCCGATCTCGACCGCCAACTGGCGGCGCTGGATCCCGTCAGGCCCGAAGCTGGTGGCATTCGAATCCGTCTACTCGATGGACGGCGATATCGCGCCGATCGATGAGCTGTGCGACGTGGCCGAGGCGCATGGCGCGATGACATATCTCGACGAAGTGCATGCGGTCGGGCTGTATGGCCCACATGGCGGCGGCATCAGCGAGCGGGACGGCGTGTCGCGCCGCTTGACCGTGATCGAAGGCACATTGGCAAAAGCCTTCGGCGTCCTGGGCGGCTACATCGCCGGCTCGACAGCGATGTGCGATTTTGTGCGCAGCTTCGCGTCCGGCTTCATCTTCACCACGGCGCTTCCGCCGGCGTTGGCGGCCGGTGCGCTCGCTAGCATCCGGCATCTCAAGACCAGCACCGTGGAACGGGCGCGTCATCAAAATCGCGTGGCGCTGCTGCGGCGGCGCCTGGATGCGATCGGGGTACCGCACTATAACAATCCGAGCCATATCGTGCCGGTCATGGTCGGCGATCCGGTTCTGTGCAAACAGATCAGTGATCGCTTGCTGGAGGAGTTCGCGGTCTACGTGCAGCCGATCAACTTCCCCACCGTGCCGCGCGGTACCGAACGGCTACGGATCACACCTTCCCCGATGCACACGGACGCCGACATCGACCACCTGGCGGACGCGCTGGCGACGATCTGGTCGGAGCTCAGCCTGCGACGCGCGGCCTGACCGGAAATACTACCTTCGATCAACCAGGGAGTTGGCTGCTGTGACAAAACGAGACCACGACCAGGCAACACGCCGTAACATCCTCAAGGCCGGCCTCGCGGCGATCGGCACCGCCGTCGCCATGCGGGCCGAAGGTCAGGAAAAGATCGCCCAGGCGACCGTGCAATATCAGCCGACCCCGAAGGACGGGCACATGTGCAGCACGTGCGCCAATTTCGAACCACCCAGCGCGTGCAAGATCGTCGCCGGGACGGTCGTGCCGAACGGCTGGTGCATCGCGTGGGGTCCGAAATCCTAAGCCGACCGTCCCGACCGGCGCTGTGATGAATGGCCGGCCTTGCGCCGGCCATTCGCATTTGGCGGTGCCTACGGATGCGCGGACGTCAGCTCCGGAAAGTCCTTCGTCATGCTGACGCCGAACAGCGGCTTATAAACACCATTGTGGCACGTCGCGCAGTTCACTTTCGGCGAATCGCCCTCCGGCCCCAGCCTGCCATGCGGGAACGTTGCCTGCAGCGGACCGAGATAATCGGCATTCAACTCCCGCACCATGCGGATGCCATACCACGCCGTTGCCCGCTGCGGGGTGCTCTGCTCCCAGTCCGTGAACGAACGGGTGTTGTGGCAGTAGGTGCAGTTCACACCCAGAGACTGCGAGAAATTCATCATCAGCGCATAGGTCCACTCGGTCTGCTTGATCGACTGGTGGTCGGTGCCCGGCAGCGCTGTCGTGGCGACCACGCGGATATCGTTGTCATGCGCCAGGAACGGCGTGAACGGATCGAACGGCAACGCGGTCTCGCCGGCCACTGCCGTGGGATGGTTCTTGCCGGCCGGCGCCTGCGCAAAGCCACCCGCCTGCACCGGGCCAGGATTGGTGAACCAGACATTCGCCGGCACCGGTTGGCCACGGTGACACGTGTAGCAGGTCACGCCGGTCGCGCCGACATGCGTCGTCCAATCGCCGTTGATGTGCTGCACCATCTGGATCATGCGGCGCGCGACGACTTTCGTGTATAGCGCATCCGACGCCATGTTGTTGACGTCATGGCAATAAGCGCAGCCCTGCACTGGCGCCACCCAGTTGGTGATCGACGCCATCAGCCGCGTGAACTCGCCAACGCCGACATCGTTCAGCACTTTCACATTCTGATAGGTCGCACCGGCCTTAGGCCCGGCATTGCCGAACGGCGGAAGAGACGCCGGCACCTTGTTCTCCGCCGCCAGCTTCGCCAGCGAGCGCGGATTGTAGATCTCCTCCATGCCCGTGCCGCGATAGCCGCGCTGGATACTGTCCATCGGCGGGCGCTCGGCCTGCGACAGTACCACCGCCGCTGCCGCAACGCCTATCACGCCGGCTGTGAGTTTCAGTGCGAAGCTCATTTCACCGCTCCGAGTGCTGAAACCGTGGCGGGATCCGTGACGTGGGGAAAGACCATTGGATAGGCCGGCGCAATGCCGTGCTTGACCCCCCAAAGATACCAGTTATCGACGACCGTCCCGGTCAACAGGATGCCGATTCCGCCAACCAAGGGGCAAAGCACCGCAAACCACCAGCCCCAGCGGTGCCAGGATTCAAACGTCGCGTTGAAGCCCATCGTCCAGCGCCAGAACAACGCCGCACGTTCCGCCGCGGTGCCGCGATCGGTGATTTGCTCAACCTCGCGTTCGCCGCCGAAACGGCTGACGGCAAGGATCGTGGCGCCATGCATCGCGAACAGCACGGCCGAGCCGTACAGGAACACGATCGACAGCATGTGGAACGGATTATAGAACAAGTTGCCGTAGCGGATCGAGAACGCCGCGGTCCAGTCCAGATGCGGGAAGATGCCGAATGGCACCGCCTCGGCCCAGCTCCCCATCAGGATCGGCCGGATGAAGCCCAGCACGAGGTAAAGCCAGATCGCCGAGGCGAAAGCCCACGCCGTATGCGTCCCCAAGCCGAGCGCCACCGCGCGCCGATACATCCGCACCCACCACAGCAGGATCGACGCGGTCAGGAAGAACCCGGCCAGCAACCACCATCCGCCCTCGGCAAGCGGCGGCAGGATCTTCAAACCATAGGCCGGCGGCGGCGGCTCCAGCGCCAGCCATGGCAACTGACGCACAAACTGGATCGGGCTCCAATTGACCGAGGCCCACATGTTCAGGCCAATGATCTCGATCGCGAAAAAACCGCAGACCAGAGACGCAATCCCGGTAAAGCCGAGATAGATCGGTCCCACCTGCGCGTCCCCGATCCATCCAAGCAATCGCGAATAGAACGGTGTCCCCAACCTGCGCCAACTGCCGTGCGGCAAGGCTGGCCCCATATGCGCCGGGCCACGCACCTGAACGCGGGTGAAGATGTTTTGATACTCGGCCATGTTGCTTCCCCCCGGTTCTTGCTCAGTGCGCCCAGATCGGAAGATTGAGCCACCAGCTCCACCATTCCGGCCAGCCGCGGCTCCAGAACGGACCACTGATGATGATGCACACCGCGCTCCAGAACGCCGCTGATACCGCCAGGAACAATCCCAGGCGATGGATGCCCAGCGTGCCGATCGAATAACCGATCGTATCCCGGAAATACGCATTCTCCTGCTCCGCGGACTTTACAACCTCGCCGCGACGCGGATTGGCAGCCGACAGGATCAGGGAACCATGCAACGCCAGCGCAAATGCGGTGGTGAAGAAGAAACTCACCGCGATCATGTGCGCCGGATTGTAGTGGAAGTGCAGGTACTGGTAGCCGGTGTTCGACACCCAATCGAGATGGCTCATGATGCCGTACGGGAAGCCATAACCCCAGGCGCCCATCAACACCGGGCGGATCACCACCAGGCTGAAATAGGCAAAGATCGCAAAACTATAGGCAAACGGAATGTGATACCCCATGCCAAGCTTGCGGGCGATTTCCGCCTGGCGCAGCGCCCAGGAAACAGAAGGCGCCCAGCGCGCAGATGGTGATAAGCTGCCACAGCCCGCCTTCTCTCAATGGGGCGAATGCCAGCCCGTAACTCAGGTCCGGGGGCGCGATGCTGATGCGCCAGACGTTCCAGGTCGGCCCGATCGCGGCGCCATAGACGATCAACGCGGTTCCCAATGATGCGAAGAACGCTGTCGTGACACCGAAGAACCCGACGAAGAACGGACCTACCCAGAAGTCGAACAGGTCGCCACCCACCAAGGTGCCGCCACGCACGCGGTATTTCTTTTCGAAACTCAGCATCGCCATCGCCGGGGTCTCCGATCGAACCTAGGGCCCATTGTCCTCGCGGGCAGAGAAAGGGTAACGGACGAAGCCTGGCATGGAACCGGAGCCTCGCCCGTTACCGTAGTCAGGCACTGCTATTTCGCAGCCGATGGCAAAGGCGCCATCTGTGCCGCGGTTGCGCCATGATGAGGACCGTCCAGCCAGTTGAACCGGTCCGTGCTGAGCAATATGAAGTGGATCAGCAGGGCCAGGACAAACAGAAAGACGCTCAACGTGACGAGCACGCGCCTGGGATCGAAAAGCAGCCAAAGTCGCCACATGTTCCGGCCTCCCTATACGAGTTGCGAGATCGTGTGGGTAACCAAGCCCCCGGCGTCATACAGCCACGACGTTGCGTAGCCATTCGGACCAGGCAGCCAAGGACGCCACATCCACGCAAGGAAATGCGCGATAATGGCGACCACCATGAAGACGATGAAGCTCGTGATGAATATCCCGTGGAACTCCTTCGCCTCCGCCTCCGTCAACCCCGATAGCGAGGGGCCTCCTGGGGTCATAGCCATACGGTTACACTCCAGAAACGGCCTTGCGGCCTTTGTCGCGCCCACCCCGCGCGACTGGGATTACCGTGAGGCAGCAGGCCACGGCGCCTGTCCCGTCCGGCATCGACCGGGCGGAACCTCTTGGCCGCATGGCGGCCGATGATGCGGCAGCCGGCGGCATTGCGATGTGGGCGGGCGATCACGCGGGCACCCGTTCGGCCAACGCCCGCGTCAAGTGCTCTATCGTCACGCGATCCTCGCCGGCCTGGCGCGCGTCGCGTTCAACCCGGTCACGCAGGCGCTTGGCTGCGGAAATGCGGACCAGGAACGGCTCCGTCTCGAGGTAGTCGTCCAGTTTGCGCTGCGCGTCGTCGTCCCAAGGGCAGCTTGCCGCCAGCCGCGCCGGGGTCGGTTCGACCCGATCGAGGTCGGTGCCTAGCGGCAGAATGTTGAACAGCGCATCGAACAGCGCGTTGCAGAATTCCTGCACGATGTAGGTGGCGCCGGCATATCCCATGAACGGCGTGCCGGTGGCGCGCCGCACGATCGCGCCGGGAAACGACGCCGGAATATACATGCTGCGGCCACCCAGTTCCGCGGCATACATGCGTTCGTTATAGGACCCAAACAGCACCAGTGGCGGTTTCGCGCGCATCGCTGACCGCACCTGGGCATTGTCCGGCTTCACCCCGGCACAGCGCGAGAAGGCGAAGCTGCACGGGACGCCCATGTCGTCTTCCAGGAATCGCCTGACGCCGCGCGTGTAGGTATCGGTGGCGACGATCGCGAAGGATGCGGTGGCGAAGAAGTCCTGCGTCACGCTCCGCCACAGGTCCCAGATCGGCTTGATCGTCGTGTGCTTCTCATGCTCTATGAACGGTTCGGGATCCAACCCGGTCAGCTCGCCCAGCGTGCGCAGGAAGTTCGTGGTGGAAAAAAGCCCGATCGGTGCCTGCAAATACGGCCGGTCCAGCTCCTCGCAGAGCTTGCGGCCGAACTCGCGGTACATACAGATGTTCACGTCAGCGTCTGGCAGTCGCTGGATGTCGTCGATATGCGCACCGAGCGGGAAGACGAGATTGATGTCGCAGCCTATGCCTTCGGCCAAGCGGCGGATTTCGGCCAGGTCCGACGGCATGTTGAACGTGCCATAGATCGGTCCGATGATATTCACGCGCGGCTTGGCGCCTTCTCCACGAGTGCGCGGCTTCGGCTTGCGTTTCACGCCGAATTCGGTCCACAGCCAGTAGATCGCGCGGTCGGCCGCCTGCCACTGGTCCTCGTCGATGGTGCGCGGGATGAAGCGCAGCAGGTTCGAGCCTTCCGGCGTGACGCCGCCGCCGATCATTTCCGCGATGCTGCCCGTAACGACCACCGCCGGCATGTCAGGGTCCTGCGTCGCACTGGCGCGCCGCAGCGATGCCTCGGTGCCGTTGCGCGACAATTCGTCCTCGGACAGGCCGGTCACGACGATCGGCAATTCATGCGGCGGCAGCGCGTCGGTGTAGTGCAACACGGCGGTAACCGGCAGGTTCTCGCAACCCACCGGCCCGTCGATCACGACGCGCAATCCGCGGATTGCGGTGAACGTATAGACCGCCCCCCAATAGCCGCCGGCACGATCGTGATCGAGCACCAGCATCGCGTCAGGTCCCCACCGCCTGAGCGGCCTTGGCCTTGGCCTCGCGCGCCTTGCGATAGCGGTCGCGCGCGCCCGGCGGGTCCTTGGGAATGTCCTTCCAGCCATAGCCCGCGGTTTCCCCGGCGCCGACCTTGTCGAAGAACCCGACCATGCGGCTGAACCGTTCGCGCCCTTTGGTTTGCGCGGCGACAATGCCGGCCAACGCCGCCGCGCCGGCCGCACCGAACAACGGGCGCGCCGACACCATGTTGGTAAAATACAATGCCGGGATGCCCAGCGCCTTCGCCTGCTGCACCAAAGGCGTGGTGCCGACCGCCAGATCCGGCCGCACCTCCCGCATCGCCGCAACGTCCTGTTCCAGCGAGGCGCGGTACTGCACATGCGTGCCGTAGCTTTCCAGCCACTCGCGATCCTGCGCACTCCATTCCGTGCGCGGGCAGGCGGTGCCGACATAAGGCACATCCGCGCCGGCCTCGATCAGCAGCCGCGCGACCAGGAGTTCGGAACCTTCGTAGCCGGAAACGGTAATCCGCGCGTTGATCGGATTGGCGCCGATGGCGGCCCGAATCGCCGGCAGCGCCTGCGCCTTCGCCGCGTCGACGCGTCCGGTCGCCACGCCGGCCGCTGCGCCGATCGCCTCCAGCCAGGCAGCGGTTCCGTCCACCCCGACGGGGCCGGACCCCACCACAGGCCGCCCCGCGGCATGAAATTCGCGTATTGACGCAACGTAGAACGGATGCACCGCGGCCGCGACCGCGCAATCCAATGCGCCATACAGATCGCGCCATTCGCGCGACGGAATCTGCGGTCCGACCGCGAGTCCCATCGGCGCCAGCAACCCGCCGACACCCACCGGATCGACCGGAAACAACTCGCCGATCAGCGTCACGGTGCGCTGATCTTCGGCCTGTCCGCGAGGCCGCGCGACCGGTCCCGCCTCCGCCTCATGCCGCGCATAACGCAACATCGCGCCGGCCAGCACGTCCTTCGCCTCGGCGTGGGTCGGCACGCCGAACCCCGGCACGTCGATGCCGATGATGCGCACCCCGTCGATCGCTTTCGGCAACCGGTCCAGCGGCACGCCCGATGCAGTCGGCACGCAGAGATTGATCACCACCACAGCGTCGTAATCCGCCGGCTTCGCGGTTTCGAACACCGCATTGCGGATGTCTTCGTAAAGCTGGCCGCGCACCAGCGTTTCCGAGTTGAACGGCACGTAGCCCACGGTCCGCCGCGCGCCATAGAAGTGCGCGGTAAAGGTCAGGCCATAGACGCAGCACGCCGACCCGGACAGGATGGTCGCGGTGCGCCGCATCCGCAGCCCGACTCGCAGCGACCCGAAGGCTGGGCACATCGATTGCGGCTGGTCGTGCGGCCCACGCGGATAATCCGCCATCAACCGGTCGAGCGTTTCGCTCTTCCCGGCAGCACGCGCCGCCGCAAGCATCGTTTCGCGGCCGCCATGGCAGCCGGATGCGGCAGCCGGTGGGACCGTTAGATCGTCGGAACGGTCCGTCACAGCGTCCGGCGGGATGATCGCACCGTCCACGTCACGCGCCTTCGTAGATCACTTCGAGCGACGGCTTTTCCAGCACGCTGGCGGCGCACATGTCCTCAATGGTGGCGGGATCCAGCACCACGTCGCGGCCGACGGTGTCGCCCTTGAACAACCCCAGCAGCGCCTCATGCATCAGCGGCGTCGGCCGCACCGGCGGCGCCGTTGCCACTTGCGACGCCAGTCGCTCGAACAACGATGCCCAGCGTCCCCCCGGCTTGCCGATGATTTCGTAGCTCGCGCTCTTGCGGCGAATGTCGTCGTCGGCGGGAATTGCCGACAGCACCGGGATGCCGACCGCATCGGCGAAAGCCTGCGCCTCGCCGGAACCATCGTCCTTGTTGATCACCATGCCGGCGACGCCGACATTGCCGCCCAGCTTGCGGAAATAATCCACCGCCGAGCAAACGTTGTTGGCGACATAAAGCGATTGCAGGTCGTTCGAGCCGACGACGATCACCTTCTGGCACATGTCCCGCGCGATCGGCAGGCCGAACCCGCCGCACACCACGTCGCCGAGGAAATCGAGCAATACGTAGTCGAAGCCCCACTCATGGAAGCCGAGCTTCTCCAGCAATTCGAAACCATGGATGATGCCGCGTCCGCCGCAGCCGCGTCCGACCTCCGGTCCGCCCAGCTCCATCGCGAAAACGCCGTCGCGCTTGAAGCACACATCGCCGATCTTGACGGTCTCGCCGGCGAGCTTTTTCTTCGATGAGGTCTCGATGATGGTCGGGCAGCTTCGCCCGCCGAACAACAGGGAGGTGGTGTCGCTTTTCGGATCGCAGCCGATCAGCAGCACGCGCTTGCCCTGCTGCGCCATCATGTAGGACAGGTTGGCCAGGGTGAAACTCTTGCCGATGCCGCCCTTGCCGTAGATCGCGATGATCTGCGTCTGTTTCTTCACCGGACCGGTGGCCGGCGGGTCCGGCTCGATCGCCGCTTCCGATCGCAGCAGGCTCTGCATGCCCGATGGCGAGGCTGCGGCATCGAAAGGTGCGTTCATGCGCTGGCTCTCCAATCGAGGATCATTTTCAGGCAGGCGGGATCGCTGAAGGCGGTGCGATAGGCGGCCTCTGCCCGGTCGGCTTCGGTGCGATGCGTGATCAGCCCGTCCAGCGACAGCCCGCCGCCTTCGGCCAGGCGGCACACCGTATCCAGGTCCTGCGGGCGGAATTCCGCGGCAACGCGCAGGCGAGCTTCGCGCATGAAGGCGGGAGGAAAGGCGAAGGACAGGCGATCCGCGTAGAAGCCCGCCAGCACGATTTCTCCGCCGGGGGCCAGTCGCGCGATCAGGGTGTCCAGCAAATTCGGATCGCCACTGGCGTCGCAAATGCACCGATAGTCGCGCCGGCCATCCTGCGCCGGGTGGATCACCTGTAACCCTGGCCGCCGCCCATGCGGGCGGGGTTGGTCTCCCAGACGACGGGCGGCGCGGCGCCCGGCCGCAGCAGCAGGCGCGCCAGCAGGCGGCCGAGGACCCCGTGTCCGACGATCAGGTCCGGCCGGGCTTCGCCGCCAGCGATCGCATGCTGTGCGGTCGCCGCCAGGGCAAGCAGCACGCCCCGGTCGCCCAGGCGCGGGTCGATCGTCCTGGCACGCGCGGCGGGAACCACAAGGCGGGATGCCGCGCCGCCGAACAGGCCGCGCACGGCGCCGAAGCAGTTGGCGCCAGGCACGAACACAGCCTCGCCGATGCGCTCCGCGTTGGCGGGTCCGGCAGCGACGATCCGGCCGACCAATTCGTAGCCGGGGACCAGCGGATAGCTCATGCCGGGGAATGGCGGCATGCGGCCCTGCCACAACAGACGCTCGGTGCCAGTGCTGATGCCGCTCCAGGCGACGTTGACGACCACATCGGTGTCCTCGGGCGGCGTCAAGGCGAGCCACCTGTACCGAGAGATCCTCCGGCTTGTTCAGCACCACAGCGAACGCGTCCATCCCAGGCACCCCCTGCCAGGCCCGGCGGGCCATCGGCATCAAGCCTTGAGTGTCACTTTACATTGACATCCAAGAGTGTCAACAGTGATATACAAATTGGTAACCTTTTCCGTCACGCGCGTGCATGCAGCGCCCGCACCAGCATCGGCTGACGCGTTGGCAGCAGGCGGACGTCGGAGAATCCGGCCTGGTGCAGCAGTTCTGACAGGTCCGCCGGCCGGCGCGGCCGCCCGCTGCCCATCGCCAGCAGATAGAAGGCGAAATACGCCTCGACCGATTCGGCGCCTTGCGTGCCGGCCATCGGCTCCGCGAGCAATAACGTGCCACCTGGCGGCAGTGCGCGACGGGCGGCGCGCAGGATGGCCAGGGCCGCCGCGTCATCGTGGTCGTGGATCACCCGGATCAGGGTAATGACGTCGGCGCCGCCAGGCAGCTCGCCGGTATGGAAGTCGCCGCCGATCGCCTGGGCTCGGGCGGAAAGTCGGGCTTCGGCAAATCGAGCGCGAGCCCGTTCCGCCACGGCGGGCAGGTCGAACAGCACCAGCCGCGACGTCGAGGCCTGAGCGGCTGCTGCGATCAGGAACGTCCCGTCGCCGCCGCCCAGATCCATCAGGCAATGGTGGCGATCGAACCGGTAGGCGGCCAGCACATCCGCCGCCACCAGCGGCTGGGATTCCGCCATCAGCCGGGTGTATGCGGCGACTTGCTCGGTCCCCAGCGCGGCCGGCTGCGCGCGGTCCGCATAGGGCCACAGCCGACCGATCGCGGTTTCCTCGGGTTCGCCGCGCAGCAGGGCGACCGGATCGCGCAGGTCGGCATAGAGCAGGGTGTGGTGCTCTATCATGGCGGCGATGGCCGGGATTGCCGAGTAGCGCGGCGCCGAGCACGCCCAGGCCGAAGCGTCCGTCGTGGCGGCGTTCGAGCAATCGCAGGGCAGCGGCGGCCTCCAGCAGCCGGGTAGTGGTGTCAACCGGCATGGACAGGCGAGTTGCCAGATGCTCCGCCGGCAGAGGACCAGCCGCGAGGGTGTTGAACAGCCGCAGCCGGACGCACGCGAGCAGGACCTGGCTGTAAACGAAGCCGGCGCAGAGGTCGAAGAGGGCTCGCGCGCGGCGCTCGGGCGATCGGCCGGGTCAGCGGAAAGCTGGCGGCCCAGCGCTGGAATGCGGGATTGGCCAATAGCCGGTCGCGAAATGCGGACCATCGCCAGGAGCTCTGCCCCTGGACCCCGCGCCATAACCCCCCGCCCCTCCAACCACTCCAGGTGAGGGGTTCCAAGGGCTCCGCCCTTGGCGGGGGCTTGGGCCGCGAAGCGGACCAAGAGGGGGCAGCGTCCTCTTGGTGGGGTCCCAGGGGCAAAGCCCCTGGCCTCACGCGGCGCGCTGCGACATGTCCCTCGGCAGCAACCGGCGCGCCTCGCTGAGGGTCAGCGTCCGCAGCGCCGCGGCCCCAGGGCAGGGCGGGATCGAGTCGGCGGCCGCCGCCGCAAGCGCCTCGAGGTGCCGCATCGCCCCTGCAATCCCCATGGTCAGCGCCGCATTGGGGCGCCCCAGCGCATGGTCCTGTCCAACGGGTTTGCCCAGTTCCGCGGCGTCTGACAGCACGTCGCCGATGTCGTCGGCGACCTGGTAGGCCTCGCCCAAACGTTCCCCCAGCATGCGCCATGGCTCCGGCTCCGCACCCGCCGCCGCGGCGCCCGCCATGCTGGCGGCGGCGAACAAGGCGCCGGTCTTGGCGCGCTGGTATTCCCCCAGATCGGCCGATGGCTCGCACTCCCAGGCCTGGCCCGCGGCGATCCCGTGCGGCATCCCCACCGCCTGGCCCAGGATCAGCATCAGCGCGGACAGCCGGTGCGGCGAGCAAACGGCGCCCCAGGCGAGGGCCTGGAAGGCCAGCACGATCAACGCGTCGCCGGCCAGCACCGCCAGCGGTTGGCCGAACGCGCGATGCACCGACGGCCGGCCACGCCGCGTATCCGCGTCATCGAAGCAGGGCAGATCGTCGTGCACCAGCGACGCGCAATGCAGCAACTCGATCGCCGCCGCGGCGCCGTCGGAGGCGTCGGGGTCGTCGTCGCCGCAGGCCGCTGCCACCGCTAGACAGAGCCGTGGACGAATGCGGGCCCCGCGTGGGAAGACGGCATGGCGCATGGCGCCAGCCAGCCGCGGCGGCCCTCCGGTTCCGTCGGCGCGCGCAATGGCAGCCGAGAGGGTCCGCTCGATCCGGGTCACCGCGTCCATGCTGCCCTCCCGTTACTGTCAACTTGTATTGTCTTTATCGACTGTCATGTAATACTGACACTCCTGTCAACAGCGAAGTTTGGGACCGGTGTGCAAACCCCTCGCGTGATCGTCATCGGCGCCGGAGTCGGTGGCCTGGCGGCGTCGATCGACCTGGCGCGCGCGCGGCGCCGCGGTGACCCTGCTGGAGTGCGCGTCCCGCCCCGGCGGCAAGATCCGCCAGGCCAGCGCCGCCGGTGCGGCGATAGATGCCGGCCCCACCGTCTTCACCATGCGCTGGGTGTTCGACGCGCTGTTCGGCGATGCCGGAACTTCGCTCGAAGCGCACCTGGCCCTGCATCCGCTGGACCTGCTGGCGCGGCACGCCTGGACCGACGGCACGGCGCTGGACCTGTTCTCTGACATCGATCGCGCTGCCGACGCGATCGGCCGCTTTGCCGGCGCTGCCGAAGCGGCCGGCTACCGCACGTTCTGCGCCAGGGCGCGGACGGTATTCCGCACGTTGCAGGCACCCTTCATGGCTGCGCCGCTGCCCACCGTGCTGTCGCTGTCGGCCGCTGTCGGGCCAAAGAAACTCCTGGCGGTGTCACCGTTCTCCACCCTCTGGCGGGCGTTGGGGGAGCATTTCAAGGATCCCCGGCTGCACCAGTTGTTTGGACGTTACGCGACGTACAGCGGGTCCTCGCCATTCCACGCACCCGCCACGCTGATGCTGATCGCGCATGCAGAGCAATGCGGCGTGTGGCTCGTGGAAGGCGGAATGGTGCGCCTGGCCGAGGCCATGGCGGAACTCGCAGCGCAGCAGGGCGTGTTGCTGCGGTGCGATGCTCCGGTCGCCGAGATCACGGTGCGGAACGGTCGGGTCGCCGGTGTGCGCATGGCGGAGGGGGACCGCATCGACGCGGATGCCGTCGTGTTCAACGGCGATTTCGCGGCGCTATCGGCGGGATTGCTCGGCCAGGCGGTGTCCAGCGCGGCGCCTGGCGTCACGCCCTCCGACCGGTCGCTGTCCGCCGTCACCTGGGCCCTGTCCGCAGCCACAAACGGCTTCGTACTCGGCCGGCACAACGTGTTCTTCTCGTCCGACTACGCGGCGGAGTTCGACGACCTGTTCCGCAAGCGCCGGCTGCCCGGCGAACCGAGCGTCTATGTCTGCGCCGCGGACCGCAGTGAACCCGGCGCGCCGCCGGATGGCGGGCCCGAGCGACTTCTGGTGCTGGCGAACGCGCCGGCCACCGGCGATCGCCAGAAGTTCTCGGCGCCGGAGATAGAGCAATACGCGAACCGGGCGTTCGGGTTGTTGCAACGTTGCGGCCTGCGGGTGGATCGCCAGGCCGAGGCGACGGTGGTCACCACGCCGGCGGATTTCGCCCGTTCGTTCCCTGGGACCGGCGGGGCGCTCTATGGCCGGGCGGTGCACGGCGCGATGGCGGCCTTCCGCAGACCGGGATCGCGCAGCGCGATGCCGCGGCTCTACCTCGCGGGCGGCAGCGTCCATCCTGGCCCCGGACTCCCGATGGCTGCAGTGTCAGGCCGCTTGGCCGCGGCCAGCGTGCTGGAGGACCTGATTGCATCATGACGACGCAATCACCGCCGGGCCTGGCCGCCCAGCAGAACGAGCCCCCCCGCGGCGGCGGCCATGTCGTACCGGGTGCGCTCGATGGGCGCTGCTTTGGTCCTATCGTTCCCGCGCAAATTTCCCTGATCGATCAGACCGATTCGGCCGCGCGATCCGGCTTTGGACCTACCGGGCCTCGTGATCGACGTGAGTATGATCAGACCGTTTCGGCACGGCGGCCCGACGTCGATCGAGCCATTGCGGCCGACGCACCTGGGTTCAGGTACGATCGCATCCGCCGAAGGACCTGGCTTCAACCAGACCGTCCCGGCCGGCGGGTACGCTTGGTGGTATCTCGATGCCCTCAGCGATGACGGCGCCCATGGCCTGACGGTCATCGCCTTCATCGGCAGTGTTTTTTCCCCCTATTACGCCTGGGCCCGCCGGCACGGCGGCGGCGATCCCATGCGGCACTGCGCGCTCAACGTCGCGCTGTATGGCGAAGGCGGCAAACGCTGGGCGATGACCGAACGGGGCGCCGCTTCGGTTGAGCGCGAGAAAGACCGGCTGGCGATCGGTCCCAGCGATCTGGCGTGGGACGGGTCCGGTCTGACGCTACGGATCGACGAGGTTTCAGTGCCGACGCTCCGGCGCATCCGGGGAAGTCTGCGGCTGCATCCCACCGCGGTAGAAAACCGGGTGCTGGCGCTCGACGCGGCGGGACGGCATCGCTGGCGTCCGATCGCACCTTGCGCCCGGGTGGAAGTCTGTTTGACCGCGCCGGCCTTGACCTGGTCCGGCCCAGCCTATTTCGACACCAACGTCGGCGACCGAGCCTTGGAGCATGACTTCGCACGCTGGGATTGGAGCCGTGCCGCAGTGCCGGGCGGTACAACCGTGCTGTACGACGTGACGCGGCTTGGGTCCGCGCCATCCCGTCCACTGGCGATGCGCTATCGCGCGTCGGGCGGCTTCGAGGATTGCGAACCCCCGCCGTCGGCACCGCTGCCCGCCACGCGCTGGGGTGTCGAGAGGCGCATCGGCAGCGCGCCGGGACACCGCCCCAGCGTGGTTGCGACGCTGGAAGATACGCCGTTCTACGCGCGCTCGGTGGTGAGCACGGACTTGTACGGGACGCCGGTCAGGGCGATGCACGAGAGCCTCTCGCTCGAACGATTCTGCACGCCCTGGGTCCAAGCGATGCTGCCGTTTCGTATGCCACGTGCGGTATGGCAGCGGGCAGGCGCTGCGCGATCGATGTGATCGAGTGCGTGCCGGTGCGCGGCGCGCGGGCGCTATCCACTCGTGATGTCGACTGTCATGCATACCTGACCCCACAGGTCGTCAACCCGTATAGTCACAAACGTCATCGTGTGTTGCAGTCTGCATCCTGCCAGGTGGATTCCGCGTTGCTGGGTTGACGCGCCCGGCGTTTCTCACGGCAACAGATTGGCACAGGGCGGAGTGTCCACATGATGAACCAGCCGGTGGAGCGCGATCCCGAGTTCCCACCACCGCCGGGCCACCGCTTCATCCACCTCCTGGCCGGATTATGCGCCGGCATGATCCTGCTCCTGGCTGCAACCGCGGCGGCCGGCCAGTCCGGTGGCGACCTGGTGGCGCGGGGCAAGTACCTGGCGACGCTCGGCGACTGTGCCGCCTGCCACACCGCCGACGGCGGCCAGCCGCTCGCCGGCGGACTTTCGTTGGCCACCCCATTCGGCCCGCTCTCCACCCCCAACATCACGCCCGACAAGGCGACCGGCATCGGCACCTGGACCGACGCCGACTTCTACCGCGCCCTGCATGACGGCATCGGCAAGCACGGCGAGCATTTGTATCCCGCCATGCCGTTCCCCTGGTACACCAAGGTGACGCGAGACGATGTGCTCGCGATCAAGGCCTATCTGTTCTCGCTCCCGCCGGTGCATGCGCCGCGCAAGCCGAGCCATCTTGCGTTCCCCTTCAACGTCCGTCCGGGCCTCGCGGTCTGGGACGAACTGTTCCTGCACGCGGGCACGTTCAAGCCGGACCCCTCGAAGTCGGAACAGGTCAATCGGGGTGCCTATATCGTCGAAGGATTGGGACATTGCGGCGCCTGTCACAACGGCCGCAACCTGCTGGGCGATACGGCCATGGCGCAAGCGTTGCAGGGCGGCCCGATCTCCGACTGGTACGCGCCGAACATCACATCCGATGTGCGTGACGGGATCGGCAAATATAGCGACCAGCAACTCATCGCCTATCTCAGGACCGGGATGGCGCCGGGCATGGGCATTGCCGTCGGACCGATGGCGCAGGCGATCCATGACAGCCTTTCGCAACTGACCGATGCCGATGTGCAGGCGATCGTGGCCTATCTCCGCTCGACACCCGCCGCAACGAGTTATGCCGGCACCCAACCCTCTGACTTCACGGGCGCCGCGCCGACCGGCCGCGGCATCTATCTCAACGACTGCGCGTCCTGCCACCAGTTGAACGGCAAGGGCCTTGAAGGTTCCGTGCCATCGCTGGTTGGCAATGGCGTCGTGCTGGCACGAGGCCCCGAGGACGTGATCCGCGTCGTTCTCGGCGGCATCCAGGCGGGCGGCAGCTTCGCACCGATGCCTGCCATCGGCGCCAGCATGACCGATCAGCAGATCGCGGACGTCACCAACTACATCCGCCAGTCCTGGGGCAATGCCGCGCCGGCCGACGCCGGCCCCGGCACGGTGGGAAAGCTGCGCAAGACGACGTTCACCCAGATGACCATCGGTCCGGACGGGCGCTGCGCGGCGCCATCGGGCATCGCCGCCACGATTGCGGATCCGAAGACCGGCGTCACGGATCAGCTTCGCGCGGTGACCCAAGCCAACATGTTGCAGACGATCCAGCAGATCCTGCCGAAGGTGGAAGCCGCCGCGCCGCAGGCGAAACCTGCCGACATCGTGAACGGGCTTACCGTCGCGTGGTGTCCGATCGTCGCCGCGGATGCACAAATTCCCGGTTCACTCAAAGTGCCTTTGCTCGATCAGTTCAGCGACCGCGTCTATTCGGAGTTGCGGACCGGGGGCAAGGAATGAGCGTGCGCCGTCGGCATTGTGCGGGCATTAGCGCGGCGCCAATTTGGCAATGTTATGCCACCAGCAGAAACATCGACCCATGTGTCATGGCCGGGCTCGGCCCGGACACCCGCGACTTTCGTAGTTGCCAGCAGAGAAGTCGTGGGTGGACGGCCGGGGCCTGCCCTTGGGCGCTTTGACCCGAGGGCCGGCCATGACACGGATGAGCCAGCGTCAACGCGGGTTGGTATTAGATGTGGCGCTCACAATCAGCCCGGTTCAGCAGAGGGCTTATCCGCCTCTTCCTCTGCCGCCCTGGCCTCGTATTCTTCGGCCATGTCCAACAATATCGCCTGCCCGGCTTCGTCATTCAGTTCTCTGGCAAGGCGGCGCACTCTGAGGGCCTGAAGACGGAGAAAGGCGGGGTGCATTGATTCTTCAAACTCCGGCTGGATGAGCGTATTACGCGCGTCAGGTGCCTTTTGGCCGCTGCTTTTTCGGTTCAAGTTTCGACAAAGGCTTCGCCTGCGCCGCTTTTCGCAAGCTCTGGCATCGAAAGCGCGTTGTCCTATTGCTCTGTGTGCCCCTCGACATCTTGCGTCGTCCTGGCAGCCGCGTCGCGCGCGGCCGCACGGTCGCGCCGCTGGGAACGCCGCAGGCGATAGAGTTCGAAGAACAGCAGCGGCAGGACGATGCCCTCGCCGATGGCCCATTCCCAATGGCCGAGATTCATGCGACGCCGCGAAGAACGATCGGCCCGATTACCAGCCAGTCATCCATCGCGCTTTTCCTCCCCCTATGGCCTGACGCGCTCGCGTTGTTCCAGTCGCCCGAACAGGTCGATCACCCAAAGCAATTGCTCCGGCAGGTTCCACCACGGTACGGAGGCGTCGTGCACCGTCCGGCGTCGCGTGGCCTGGATGACGGCATCCACCAGGAACGCTCCTTCCGGGATCACCGTTGCAGCAAGTGGACGCAACGGCATGGCGAACGCGGCGATCCCGCTGGCCAGTACCCAGGCCTTCCGCCGGCCGGACACCACTGCCCGGGCCGAGACGGCGTCGAGTCCGCTTCGTGCGACCTCGCGTCCGATCTCGGCGTAGAGTAAGCTTGCGGCGCCTATACCGAACCGGCACGCAAGCGGCAGGCGCGCGATGCCTGCGCTTGCCCGGCGATAATGCTCTTCGGCTGCTACCAACAGGCGTTGCACCACTTGGCCAAGCTCCGGACTGTGTTTGGGAGCAGCCAGGAAGGCGTCGGAATCGATGCCGGCCTCTTCCAGCCATTGCAGCGGCAGATAGAGCCGGCCGGCGCGGGCATCCTCCCCCACGTCGCGGGCAATATTGGAAAACTGCATCGCGACGCCCAGGTCGATTGCAGCACCCAGGCGTTCGGCATCCCGCACGCCCATGAGCACCGCCATCATCGCGCCGACAGTGCCAGCCACCCGCACGGCATAGGCGCGCAACGCGGGCAGGTCGGGGTATCGGCGTCCTTCTGCGTCCCAGGCGAACCCCTCCAGCAAGGCGTCGGGTAGCGCGTGGGGAATCGCGTATTGTTCGACAATGCGGGCGAAGGCGCGATCGGCAGGCTGCGCCAGTGGCCGCCCCGCAAAGGCCAAGGCCAGCCGCTCCCGCAGCCAGGCCAGACTTTCTCGGGCAGGAGACGTGGTCTTGCGGCTATCGTTCATGCCGCCGTCGATCGCGTCATCGGCCACGCGGCAGAACGCATAGAGCGCGACTGCCGGATTGCGCGCCGATCGAGGCAGCAGCCGTGCCGCCGCGTCGAAGCTGCGCGAGCCCGCCCGCAACAGGGCGCGGCAGGCCGCGAGATCGGCGGCGGCTGCGTCAGTCCAAGGCGGCGGCATGCGGCACCACATGGTCGAGCACTTTGGCCGAGGACAGCACGCCCGGCACGCCGGCGCCGGGATGTGTCCCGGCACCCACCAGATAGAGCCCGGCAATGTCCTCGCTGCGGTTATGCGGCCGGAACCATGCGCTTTGCAGCAGCACCGGCTCCAGGCCGAACGCGGCGCCGCGCCAGGCGCACAGCCGAGCCTCGAAATCCAGCGGCGTCATCACGCGCGAACTGACGATGTGCCGATCCAGATCCGGCAGCACGGTGGCGGACAGATGCCGTGCGATGGCCTGGCGATAGGGTTCCGCCGTCACCCGCCAGTCGGTGTCGCCGGCGAGATTCGGCACCGGCGACAGCACATAGAATGCGTCGCAGCCCGGTGGTGCGAGCGTCGGGTCGGTGGCGGTGGGACGATGCAGGTAGAGACTGAAATCCTCCGCCAGCACCTTGCGCTGGAAGATGTCGCGCAGCAGGCCGCGATAGCGCGGACCAAGCAAGATCGTGTGGTGCGCCAGCTCGGGGTAGCAGCGGTCAGTGCCGAAATACCAGAGGAACAGACCCATCGAGTAACGCGCCCGATCCAGCCGGCGGTCGGTCCAACGGCGGCGCGTGTCGGGTGGCAACAGCTTGCGATAGGTCCAGGCGGAGTTGGCGTTGGACACCACGATGTCGGCCGGGATCGCCTCGCCCGACGCAAGCGTCACGCCGGTGGCGCGGCTGCCCTGCACGACGATTTGCGACACCTCGGTCTTGTAGCGGATTGTACCGCCTTGACCGGCAACCAGGTTCGCCAGGCCGCTCACCACGCGGCCGGTGCCACCCATCGCGAAATGCACCCCCCAACGCCGTTCCAGGAACGGGATCAGCGTGTAGATGGCGCTGGTGGTGAACGGATTACCGCCGATCAGCAGCGGGTGAAAGCTGAACACGACCCGCAGGCGCTCGTTCTTGATGAACCGGCTGACCAGGCTGTAGACGCTGCGAAAACCACCCAGGCGCAGCAGGTCCGGGGTGACGCGCGCCATGTCCGTCCAGGACCCGAACAATGCATGGCCGAGCTGTTCGAAGCCGATGCGGCAGGAGGTTTCGCTGAACCGCATGAAGCGCTCGTAGCCGGCGACATCGTCGGGAGACAGCCGTGCCACCTCGGCGCGCATCGCGGCGGGATCACCGGTGCAGTCGAAGGTGACGCCGTCGTCGAAGCGGATCCGATAAAACGGGGAGATCGGCGTCAGCGTGACGTCGTCGGCCATCTCGCGACCGCAGAGCCGCCAGAGTTCCTCCAGCAGGAACGGCGCGGTCAGGATGGTTGGCCCGGCGTCGAAGGTGAAGCCGTCCTGACGGAAGACCGAGGCCCGCCCGCCCGGCGCATCGAGCTTCTCCAAAATCGTGACCCGGTAACCGCGTGCGCCCAGCCGGATGGCGGCCGCGAGGCCTCCGAAGCCGGCGCCGATCACCACGGCGTGGCGCGCGGGGGGGCGCGGTGCTGGAGGCGGTCGGGGAGGGGTCACGGCTGTCAATGCGACCATACAGAAGAGCGTAAACTAAAAGTGACAGATTGGTCCAGTCCCTGCTCAGCCCCGCCAGCGCTGGCGCAGATCCATCAAATGGGCGATCAGCGCCGCGAGCAATGCCGCCGGGACCCACGGCCATGCGCCGCCAGCCAGCGCAGCACGCAACGCCAGCAACAGGAAGATGCCCGGCAGCAGCAACAGGCCCAGGCCGGCTGCGGACAAACCGCGGCCGGTGCGGCGACGCGCCAGCGTCAAGGCCAGTGCCTCAACAATCGTGAAAACCAGGACGAAGTCGATGAGAGCGGGTGAGATCAGCAGCGAGAGCGTCATAACGTTGCCGCCGCTATGGCTCCCCTTTCCCCGGTGGGAGGGGGCTGGGGGGAGGGGTGCCGTAAAGACCAGGACGGCGGCTGCGCATACCCCTCCCCCAGCCCCTCCCACAAGGGGAGGGGGGCCATCCTGCCTGAATGGCTACTCACCACGCGATCCGGTGACCGCGCGGCGGATGTGGTGCACGCCAAAGCCGGCGACCGCGGCCACGACCGGAATGCTGATGCCCATCGCCAGATTGGGATGAATGTGCAGGCCGGCGTCGCTCAGCGCATCCGCCGCATGGCCGACCAGCCCGACGACGTAATAGGTCACCGCCGCGACCGACAGCCCTTCCACCGTCGATTGCAGCCGCAATTGCAGCCGGGCCCGGCAATTCATCAATTCCAGCAACGCCTGGTTCTGCCGTTCGCGCGTCAGGTCCACCAGCGTTGCCAACAGCCGCGTCGCGCGGGCGACTCGTTGCGACAGCAACTCCTGCCGCGCGGCCACGGACCGCCAGGTGGCCATCGCCGGTGCCAGCCGCCGCTCGGTGAATTCCCGAAACGTCTGCAACCCCTGAATCCGCTGTTCGCGCAGTTCATCGATGCGTCGCTGCACCAGCTCGTAATATGCATCGGCGGCGGTGAAGCGGTAGCGGGTCAGCGACTGCCAATTCTCGAGCTCCGCCTCCAGCCGGGTCAGCCGGCTCAGCAATCCAGGTTCGTCGGTTTCGCCGGCACTAACCAACGCCGAGGTGACCGCCGCCAGTTCGCGGGCCGCCTCGTTCAGCATAGGAACCGTGGCACGCGCCCACCGGCAATGCGAGCAATGCCATGATGCGGTACGTGTCGATCTCCAACAGGCGTTGCGCGACCCGGCCGGCCTGCCAGGGCGTGGTGGCATGATCCAGCAACAAGTGCCGGCTGAACCCGTCCTTGTGAATGCGGAAATCAGTCAGCGCCGTGACTGCCCCACCGGAGACGGCCGACCCCACCGGTACATTCCCGTCAAACCACTGCGCACGGATCGCGTCAGGGTCGATGCTCGCCGCTTCCAGATGCATCAGAGCAGCATGTGCGGCGACGATCACCTGCCCTGGCAATCCCCCCACCCATTCGGCGGGGAGCACCGCAATCGCCGGAGACCCGAACGGATCGTCGGTAGGGCCTTCGACGATGAACATGACTCGCATGAATTCGGTATGGCGTTCCCACTTCAGCCGGAATGGCCCCAGATCGGCGGTGTAGTGGATGACGCTTTCGGCGGGCGGCTCGACACCGTAGCGGCGGCACCGTTCGCGCACCGCCACCCACCCCGCCTCGCGCTGTGCCGCGTCGCAGAGCAGAGCCAGGTAGCAGACAGACGGGTCGGCGCAACCAGAGGCTCGGGCGGACGGGCATGCACCTCGTCGTTCAGCTCGATGCGCTGAGGATGGTCAGGCGGGAGGATCATCGAGCGCCACCCTTTCCAGCAGTGCCGCGATTGCGCCGGGCTTCTCCTCGTGCGCGAGATGGCCCAGCCCGCGCAACGTTATCAGCTCCGCGCGCGGCACCAGAGTGCGCACGCGATAGCTTTCGGAGAGCGGCACCATGCCGTCGTTGCTGCCGGCGACCAGGATCAGCCGCGCGGGAAGACGCGGCAGGTCGCGCACCAGCGGTCGCAGATCCCAGTTGGCCATCAAGCCCAGCGCGCCGGCCACATGCTCGGGGTTGGCGGCCAGCCTGGCGTAGAGCCGCGTTCCCTCGGCGTCGATCCGCGATCCGGTGGAACGGAGCAGCCGCTCGACCGACAAGCCGGAACCGGCGAAGAAGGCGAAGGTCCGGGATGCCAGGCGCGAGCGGGCCAAGGCGCGCGCGATCGGTCCGAAAAAGTCGTTGGACATGCCGGGAAACGGCAGCAACGCGCCATTCAGGCTGACCACGGCGCGCGGCGCGATCGCACTGTCCAGGCACATGCGGGCGGCGATGGCCGCGCCGGCGGAGTGGCCGGCCGCCAGCACCGGACGGACCTCCAATGCGCCGAGCAAGGCCGCGACTGCCTTGGCGACGTTGGGCAGCGAGAAACCCGCGGCTACGCGCGGCGTATCGGTGAAGCCATGGCCAGGCAGGTCCGGCGCGACCACGGTGAACCGCGGCGCCAGCATGGGGCCAGCGCCCGCCAGGAATGGGTGGACGCGCCGGTGCCGTGCAGCAGCAGCAGGGCCGGTCCCCGCCCATGACCTGAACGTGCCAGCGCAGTCCTCCGGCAGTGACGAAACGGCTGGCTGCGCGGTTCGGCCAGTCGCGGCCGTCACGCTCCCAGCTCAGGCGCCCGCTCACGCCGCCGCGGCGGAGCGAACCGCCCGGGACAGCGTCGCCGCATCGGCGTAGGGCAGCGGGACGTATCGCGCCCGCATCTCCTCGGCGAGGCGGCGGGCGAATGGATTGGGCCGTGGCGAAGTGTCCACGAGCAACGTCGCCAGTCTCGCCGCCCGCAGCAACCGCGCGCTGGCGAGGGCTTCGGCCTCGCCTTGCTGCCGCCCTCCGGCGCCGTCGCGGGTCATGTTGGCGCGGCCGTCGGTCAAGAGGGTGATGACGGGCGCACGGCCACGGCGGCGGAGGCCATCGGCCAGCGCGACCGCGGCGTCGATGCCGACGGCCAGCGGCGTGGCGCCGCCGCCCGGCAATCCGGCGAGGCAGCGCTTCGCGCGCAGCAGGGAACCGGTGGGCGGCAGCAGCAGCTCGGCGCCGCGGCCACGGAAGGCGATCAGCGCGACCTGGTCTCGGCGGACGTAGCAATCGGCGAGCAATAGCTCCACGGCGCCCTTGGCTTCGGCGAGGCGGTGCAGCGCGGCGGAGCCGGAGGCGTCCACGGCGAATACCGTCGCGGTTTGCGTGCGTTGTCGAAAGCGGACGATGCGGAAGTCGTCGCGCCGGACCGCGATACGCGGTACGGGCGGGGCGGATGCGCTTGCGGCCGGGCCGGCGTCCGGGTGACGCAATGGCGGCTGTTGTGCGGAGGCGCTGGCAAGCCGACGCAGTTTCTGCCACGGCGCGGCGGCCTTCAGCGTGTCGGGGATGTGCAGGCGAGCACCCGCACGCAGTTCGTCCGGGCGCGTGCCGATGGGCCGGCCGCGCCGCAGTGAGGCCTGGACCTGGCCCACTCGGCCTGGCGCGCGGGCGTTCAGCCGAGCCCCGGCGCCCGCCAGGCGGGCCAGCAGATCGGGCGGCAGGGCGGCACGCGTCGCGCTCAACACCACGTCCGCGAGCGCGCGATCGGGTTGGGTGGCTTCCGCTGGAAGGGCGTCGTCGTCTCGCGTGTCGTCTGACGGCGGAGGGGGGGCGGCGTCAGGCTGGGGCTGGGCTTCGTCGCTCGGCGGCAGGCACGCTGCACGAGGGGCAAGGACAAGGCGGGCTGCCAGCGTCAGGTCGCGTTCGGTGATGTCGCCGCGACCATCAAGCGCCGCGGAGGCGCGTGCCGCGCGCAGTGCGAGAAGCGGCGCGCGGACCGAACCGATGCCGAACGCCATGGCCGTGCCGCACAGGACTGCGGCCGGCGTATCTTTCTCCCCCTCCCCTTGAGGGAGGGGGTTGGGGGGAGGGGTGCGTCATCCGATGACCGGCGGTTGTTCGCACCGCTCCCCCCAGCCCCCTCCCTCAAGGGGAGGGAGAGATCATCAGCATCATCGCAATGTCCGCGTCCCCCACCGCAATTCCGGTCAGATCGACATGGAACGCCAGCCGGTCGAGCAATGCCGGCGGCACGGTCTCGTCCGGTTCAATGCTCTCGTCCAGCGCGATCACGCCGAACCGGGCCGGGAACTGAAGTGCCAATCCGTCGCGCAGCACGGACACCGACCCGTGGTCGATCACCCGGCTAAGCCGCGCCACGAACCCCGGTTCCAGCCGTTCGGCCATCGCCAGTAGCACCACGCCACCGTCGGCCTCGGCGAGCAGCCCCTGCTGCGCGATCGGGCGGCCGGCCCCCAGCGTCGCCGCCAGATCCAGCCCGCCGAGCAGGCGGTCGTCCCCGACGCGCAGCGGCCACGCGCACGGCGCAGCCGGGCGGCAGCGCCTGCTCAGCAGCGCCAGCCAGCGATCCCGCACCGGACCGGCGCCAGCACGAACCGCGATCCCCCCCAGCCCGACCGGATCGATGGCAAACAGCGAGATTGCGGTCAGCGCATCGGCCCAGGCCTCGGCGGGGCTCATGCCGGGCAAAGTTCCTCGACCACCCGCGCAACCCGGGTGCTGGCGACAGCCTCATCCAGTGGGTTCCGCCGCAGCCGGTGGCTGAGCGCAAGCTGCGCCACGCAACGGATATGCCTCTCCCCGACCACCGTATCCCCTTCCAGGCTGGCGACCGCCCGCGCTGCCCGAATCAACGTCAACTCGCCCCGCAGCCCATCCGTTCCCAGCCGCATGCACAACCTTGCCGCCAGTTCCAACGCGGCGTCCGGCACCACGACCGTCGCCAGCCGGGTGCGGGCGGCGACAATCTGGCGCCGCAGTCGCGCCTGCGGCTTGGTCCACGCGGCAGCAAACGCCACCGGCTCGCGTTCGAAGCTGTCGCGGCGGCGCACCACCTCGATCCGGGTCGGCAGGTCGTCCGGCGTGCGCACCTCGACCGACAAGCCGAAGCGGTCCAGCAGTTGCGGCCGTAGCTCGCCTTCCTCCGGGTTGCCGCTGCCGATCAGGACGAAGCGTGCGGGGTGGCGGATGCTGAGGCCCTCGCGCTCGACCACGTTCTCGCCGGAGGCCGCCACGTCCAGCAGCAGATCGACCAGATGGTCCTCCAGCAGGTTGACCTCGTCGATGTAGAGGAAGCCGCGATTGGCGCGCGCCAGCAGGCCCGGTTCGAACGCCTTCACGCCCTGGGTCAGCGCGCGTTCCAGATCGAGCGCGCCGACCACCCGGTCTTCCGTTGCGCCCAGCGGCAGATCGACGACCGGCACCGGCGCGCTGACGCTCTTGCCGTGCGACTTCGCCGCGCCGCACGCGATGCACCAGCTATCCGGCGCGGCCGGATCGCAGCCATAGCGGCAACCGGTACCACCTTCATCGGCGGCAGCACGGCGGCCAGTGCCCGCACCGTGGTGGACTTGCCGGTGCCGCGATCGCCGAATACCAGGACGCCGCCGACACCCTGATCCACCGCCGCGATCAGCAAGGCGCGCTTCATGTCCTCCTGGCCGACAACCGCGGAGAAAGGGAAGACCGCGCGCGGCATCAGCGTGACCGGGCGACGGTGTAGTCGGCAACCTCGCCCAGCGTGCGCCGCATCCTCGTCTCCGGAAAGCCGGCCAGGGCAGAGTGCGATCGGTCCGCGTAGCGGCGCGCATAGCTCAACGTGGCGCCGATCGAATTGCGGTGCCGCATCAGCCGGAGGCCTTGTTCCAGGTCGCCGTCCGCTTGCTCCGCGTTGCCAATGGTGCGTTCCCAGAACGCCTTTTCCGCCGCGTCGCCACGGCGATAGGCGATGAGCACTGGCAACGTAACCTTGCCTTCCCGGAAGTCGTCGCCGACCGTTTTGCCGAGGGTGGTCTGGTTCGCGGTGTAGTCCAGGGCGTCGTCAACCAATTGGAACGCCATCCCGAGATTCCTGCCGAATGCCGCGAGCGCTGTCGCGGCATCGTCGCGGCCGGCGATCACGGCCCCCACCTGGCACGCCGCGGCAAACAGGGCGGCCGTCTTGCCCTCGATGACATCCAGGTAGACGGCATCGGAGGTTGCGAGGTCGTTCTGGGTGGTAAGTTGCAGCACTTCCCCCTGCGCCATCGTCGCCGCGGCTTCGGCCAGGATCGCCAACACCTGCGGCGACCCGTCGTCCACCATGATCTGGAAGGCGCGGGCGAACAGGAAATCCCCGACCAGGACGGACGCCTTGTTGCCGAAGACCGCGTTCGCGCTGGCCAGGCCGCGACGCAGCGCGCTGGCGTCCACGACGTCGTCGTGCAGCAGGGTGGCGGTGTGGATCAGCTCGACGCAGGCGGCGATCTGCACATGCCGGATGCCGCCGGCCAGTGCGGGATAGCCGCACAGGCGGGCTGCCGCGAGCGTCAACAAGGGACGGATTCGCTTGCCTCCCGCGGCGACGATATGGGCCGCCAGTTGCGGGATCATCGGGACCGCGCTGTCCATGCGCGCGAGGATGGCGCGGTTGCAGGCCTCCAGGTCGTCCCGCAGCAAAATCGCGAGGACGGTGAGAGCATCCTCGCTTTCGGATGTAGGGGCCGTCGCGCAGATGGCGCCGCCCAGGTTGGTTCGAGGTTCGGACCGCACGCACCGTGTATCGGCGGGGGCGCGATGAATGTCAACTTCAGTTGTCTATCAACGGCAGACCGTCAGGTTAAATTGACAGAGCTGCTGGTCCCCGCCGAGATTTCAACCGGTGGACGGAAACAACTCACCCAGCACCTGTTCTTCCGAGTCACCGATCGCCTGCCACTCAGCCTGCGGCTGCTCTACGTGGCGGCTGAGCGCAAGATCGCACCACACCCTCGGCACTTGGTCAGTTTGAATGTCCGCAATGGGTGGATTCCGGGCGTAGATCGCCCCGTCCGTCACCGGCGGCTTCGCGCCCATTGTCGTCGCTCAGGCGTCTTGGGCAACATCTCCGGAGCAGTGATTTACTGCCGCGGCTTGGTGGCGAAGGTGGGTGGATTTCGGTCCGTCCGATGTCGGGCGCCCCGACGGGAGACCAGACATTCGGCCCGCGGCCGGTCCAGCGGTAGGCGGACAGAGTGCGTATGGATTAAGAAGATGAAGAAGAGGACATTAACCGATCTGCCCGTGAACGCGGCTCGGCACCATTGCCGCATTGAGTGCTCGGCAACAGCGCTTTGCAACACGAAGCCGCTTCGTCAGGGTGCGTGGGGCGGAGGGAAATTATCCACATCCACACTCTTGCCTTCTTTCTGAATTTCGTTTCGTATCCAATCATATACATCCTGGATGCCGATCACGCTCTGACCCAGCCGTGGATCCGGATCAAAAGCAGTCTTGATCAGCTGATAGCCCTGCAAGCGGGTCCGAGCCGCTTTCTCCAGCTTCCCCAGATCCTCCTTGGTGCGCGGAAGATCCACCTTGTTTAGGCAAAATCAGAGTCCGCCGTTTGAAGGCTTTGATCTTTTCGAGAATTTTTATGTCGGTGCCCGAAATGCCGCGATTGATGTCGACGACCATCACAAATACATCCGTGTGGTACAGATAGTCATCCGTATGCTTGTCGAATGCCTCGCGATAGTCATTGAAGCCCGGATAGTTGACGATGAAGGCGCTGCCGCGCTTGTTCAAAGGATAGCTGAGCGCCGTCTCAGTGGACCCCGCGACGGGATCGATTTTGCTGTCAATCCCGAACACAGCCTGCATCAGCGCGTCCTTGCCGGCGGACCCATCCCCGACGACGCCGATGGTGATCCTGTTCAGAAGGATCGTCCGTAGCAATGCGACATGAATGACGGCGGGAACTGTTTTCCGGAATGCAGGGCCTGCCAGATCGAGGGCGAGCCAGAGCCCGGTGGCGATCCAGCCGACGGGACCCAGGATTGCGCCGACGGCGCGTGTGAGGGCCGCGTTCGTGGCAAAGCTTAGGCCCGAGCCAAGCAGGGAGCGCGACACCATGTTCGCAACGATGACGGTGATCCGGTACACGGAGAACCCACCAAACTGCCGCAGCAGATTCTGGAGGGCGGCTACCCCGAGGGGACCGAAGGGGATTTTGCCTTCTTTGACCCCCATGGACAGGAGGATGGACCGCTTTTCCTCTTCGGTCATCCGTTCGAGCGCATCTTCGAACATCTTCAACAGGATCTGCTCTTCATTTTCGCCGACGCTATTGGACCTCTTGACCTTGGCCTTGAGTTTTTCGCCGACGTCGAAAACGACTTCCTTGTACGCGATGCCTTCGCCGCCGCGAAGCAGGGTGGCGATGTCGTTGCTGCCCACCTGCCGTAGATAATTGGCAATTTTTGTTGCGGCGGCGAGCTCTTCGCCGACACCGAAATTCAGCACGGATTCGTCCATGCCGAGATATTTGACCAGAGGGCGAACGTCACTCGGGTTCCTGAGGCTGAGATAGATGATGTCAACGAGTTCGAGGGGTTCTTGCATTGATGGTCTCCTGAGAAGGAGGTGGAGCCGGGGTCAGGCCCCGGCTTATTTTACTTACGCGATCTTGATGGAGACGTGATCAGCGCCGCCGGGACGATCCATGACGAGCGTCATATGGGCGGCGAAACATCCGGCTACGCCCCCCGCGACCGCGCCGATCACAGCGCCGGGGAACTGGCCGATATAATAGCCCAACGCCGCGCCGGCGATGATCCCATAAGCCGTGACTTCAATGATCCGTTCGCCGGAAGGCGAAACGATCCTGATAGCGATCCCTCGCTCCCTGGCGACGCGGGCGAGACGCGTCAGCACCTCGTCGAGCAGCTCTTTGGCAATCTTGAATTCACCCCTGGCCATCAGGCGAACGGTGGCGAGCAGCTTTCCGATGTCTTTAGCGTCTTCGATATTGAACTGCATGGTACTCTCCTTTGGTAAGCACGCACCCATTTGCGTGGCACCATCCCCTCAGCAACAGGCGTGCCAAACCGGCGCGATGACCCAATGCATTGGAATGATGGGCATTTTTCTCTTAGTCTCGGATTTACGCTTGACGGCAGATAGAAAATAGTTCATATCCTGAGATCAAGCAGTGAAGTTTTTTATATGAATGTTCTGTATATCCTGCTGGGCGGGAAGGCGGCAAAGCCAGCGGACAGCATGACCCCCACGATGTTCGTCGCCTATGGCGAAGACGATGGCGGCCCCAGGTTCGTTTCCTGGTCCGCTCCCGGCTCCCAGCCAAACGCCCCGCTTGCCCACCTGACCGACCAGGCCCGCGAGGCGATGTGGCACACCGAAGGGAACCGCGTCCTGAAGCGGTATGACGCAGAATCCTCAAGGGGGCATTGGTTGAGGTTGGAGCCGATGCAGCTCGCACAGGCTGACCTCATGCAACTGGGCCGGCCCGACACCGCCACGCAAGGAAGCCAGGCTGAAGCTCCTATTCTCCGCGATCTGCAGCGGATCGCGCGGCAAATCGTCGGTCAAAAGACGGCCTTCGTCTTTCCCGCGAAATGGGAAGCCAACATCGTCGCGCCCGCCGCCAAGCTGGTCGGGGCGATGGTCAAGGAAGTATGTGCCTATTTTCGCGACGCTCCCATCGAGGAAGGGTTGCCGTGGACCTTCCTGTCGATGAATGCTGATCCCGACGGCCAGGACCCGCTCGGCGACTTCATACGTTCCCTTCACTATGAGATGCTGGCCAACACAAGCGATGTGAAAATCGCCGACTGGCGTCGCAAGGGCGGCGCGATCCTGCTGTCAGGGCCCACGGGATCAGGAAAATCCTACGCGGCCCAGTTGCTGGCCGCCGACGCGAAATATGGATCTCGTCGTCCCCTGGAGGTCAATCTGGCCGCCATCGCCATCAGTGAGGAGCTTCTGGAAAGCCGCATGCGGGGATACGTGCCGGGAGCATTCTCGAACGCCGCTAGGAAAGGCCGCAAAGGGTGGTTTGAAGAAGCAAATGGGGGCGTCCTGTTTCTTGACGAATTCCAGTCGGTCCCGCCCGCCGCACAGGTGCAGTTGCTCGATGTTCTGAGCGCTGTTTCCGACGATATTCAGATTGCTCGCGTCGGCGCAGAGCACGAACGTAGGCGCTACAAGGTCAAAGTTATCCTGGCCGTCAACGAGGACATCGAAACCCTGCTGCGCGAGAAGCGCTTGAGAAAGGACCTCTATTACCGGGTCCGCTTCATCCAGACATTCCCTTCACTGAAAGAGCGGCTCGCTCCTGATCGTGACCGTAATCACCGTTATCTGCGCGGTATGCTGGCGAGCTATCGCTGGAAGAGCCTGCGTAACATTGAGGAATTACTCCAACTTGACGCCGGGTTGCGCGGAATGGCGCGGAGTTTCTTTCCCATATGGCAGCAAGATGCCTTATCCGTGCTGGCGGGTCAGGAGTGGGAAGGAAATTTCCGCGAGCTGGAACGCGTGGCGTTCGACCTGTTCTACTGGTACGATGACTTCCACGAGCAGGATTACTATCCGCGCATCGGTGAATCCGATGACGACTCGCGGAAGCCGCAACAGATCGGCAAAGCGCAGGTGGAAGATGTCCTGAAATCCTGGCACGCCTCGGCATCAGGCGACCCGCCAAGGGACAGCGCAGACGGCATGACCACGCGGAAGCGGGAAATGCTGGAGGGCATACAGGACGCTCTGCGCGAATCAAATTTCAAAATCGCGAACGTGTTGAAGATCCAACCGTATATTCTATCCCGCCAGACCCTGAAGAGATATCTACGTGACCATGTCGAGCAGCTGGCCGCAGATGTTCGCACCGATTCTCGCATGATTGAATTCTTGGCTCTGAAAGAAATGCGTATCTGACGGTCTCAACTCCTGCCTGTGCCCGAATGCCTGCGAGCATGAACGAACGACGCATTTGGGGCGCAGCCGTCAGAACTGGGCGGCGCTGAAGGTCCGCAACTGAGATCGCCTTCCAGGCCGAACTATGCCCGACTTGGGTCGGTAACCGCGGATGCAGTTGCTTACTATCATCGTCCGCTTTACCGGGCTTGCTGCTCGATAGGTGCCGGCCCGCTCCCGGCCAGGTCCGGCCAATTTCGACCCGTCACGCTACTGGCTGGCTAGGTCCGCGATGGGTCGAGACCCGCCATTCAAAATGCCCCACTCCCACACGCTCTGTGTCTCATCCCGCCCTTGTCCCAGAACCGCCACGCAACCTCACCGATCCCGCGCACCATTCGTCGCGTGCCAGACCAGGTATCCCAGCATCTCCGCCGTCCTTGTCACCGAAACCCGGACCGCCTCCAGCATCTCGGGCATCCGGGCCGGGTCCACCCCGTCGGCAATTTCCAACGCCGCAAGCTGCGCATTCTCGACAATCGTCGAAAGCAGGTTGCGGAACACCAGATCGGCCTTTGAATCCAGCAGTCCGGACATCGGTCTGCGTTGCTCTATCACCGCCTCCTGGAAGCGCCGGCGCGCAGCCTCGGCGGCCTTGCGCTCGGTCAGGTCGGTGAACATCAGGACCGAGCCCAGCGAGCGGTTCTGCGCCGCGAACACCGGGTCGCCCCGGACCAGCAGCGGGGTCGTCGCGTTGCCCGGCCCCTCAATCTCCACCTCGCCGCGCCAGGCGCGGCGATTGGACACCAGGTCGGCCAGCGCCCGCTGCGCCTCGGCGGGATCGCAGAACAGCGACGGCAGGTCGGCAACCGACTCCGGACGCTTCCCGGGGCGCGGCAGCAGCGCCACGAAGGCCGGGTTGATCTCCAGGATACGGCCGTCCGGATCGGCAACCACCACGGGATGGCCGGATTGGTTCACCTGACGCCGCACCTGGTCGAGCTGGTCCTCGGCAATCAGCAGGCGCACCGAGCGGAACTGCATGACAACGTCAGTGACAGTGTCACCGATCAATTGTGCAGCGGCGAGATCCGCGTCGCTCCACGGATCGGCCGTGCTTTCGACGAGCTGGTGCCACTGGGCAAACGAACGGCGCGGTGACAGCGTGGCCGGGTCGTCGCCAACCTCATGTGGCGTGAAAGGATTACCGCCCCAGGTCACGGTGCGCACGCGTTCCGGACGCAACCAGAGCAGGTACTCGCCGGGCGTCCGCGACACTGGCACCGCCAGCAGGCCGCTCGCGATCGGTGTCAGCGCGGCGAACTCGGCGGCGTCCTTGCCGAGGGACGCCGTTGCGATCAGGCCGGCCCCCGGTTGCGCGTCCAGCCACATCCCGATCTCGCGCAGCGCCGAGGTGCCCGGCACGTCCCCCGCCGTCCGCACCTCGCCCTCGAACAGCAATGCCGCGCCGGTCGCGTCAACCGGTTCGAGCAACGCGTTGGAGCCGTCAAACAACGCACCGCGCCAATCGCCTTCGCGCGTGATCGCGCGGATCATTCGGTGCTCCAGCCGCCGCACGGAAAGTTCGGCCTGGACGCGCGCGAAACTCTCCAGCGCGGCGATCCGGGTTGCCACCGCTTCGGCGAGCAATTCAGAGACGGTGCGTTGCTCGAAATGGATGAAGCGCGGGACGTAGTGATGGCACGACACCAAACCCCACAGCTTGCCGCTGACCATCAGCGACACCACCAGCGTCGCGCGCACGCCCATGTTCTTCAGGTACTGCACGTGAATGGGCGAAATGCTGCGCAGGAAGCACAGCGACATATCGAGCTGGCCCCCATTGATCGGCGACACAGGCGGCGTCATGGGAATTGGCGTGTATTCGACGTCCTGAAGGACCCGGATGCGATTGCGCTCGTACAGCCGCCGTGCGATCTGAGGGATGTCCGAGGCAGGATAGCGGTTGCCGAGATAGGCCTCCAGCGCAGGCTCTCGCTCTTCCGAGAACACCTCGCCATGGCCTTCGTTATCGAAACGATAGACCATCACCCGGTCGTAGCCGGTCAACGCCTTGAATATCCGTGCGGCTTCGTCGCACAGCGCGGGCAGCGACGTGGCCGCGGTGATCGCCCGCAGCGCTCGTTCCAGGTCATGCGAAAGATCGATTGCCGGGCCGGCGAGCTCAAGTTCGACGATCAGACCACCATCCGGCGGCCGATGGATCAGGCAGTCGAACGCACGCGGCGGCAGGCCGATCTCGCACCGAATGCCGCGGGCTATTTCATGCAGATCGTCCCGCAGGTGCGGCCCCAGCCGTTCGGCGAGATTGCCCGGCACGTCGTCCAGCCGCCGGCCGACCACGCTGCCATGAAGACCTAGAAAAGAAGCGGCGTTCTCACTGGCCTGGACGACGGTCTGATCGGACTCCCGCACCACCAGCAGTGCGCCGTTCGGCTGAATTGAGCCAGCAAGATGGATCTGCTCTCGTTCGCAGTTCGAAAGGTTTGCCTGTCCGAAAGCGGGCGTCGCATCAGGACGATTGGACAGATCAAGCCTCCCTGGATGGCGATTAATTAATCCGAGTATGTACCTCCGCGCGTATGTCCGTCCATCTCGTATTGAGCCAGCTTCTTGTAGAAACCCTGGCGGCTCAGGCCGAGCATTTCCGCCGCCGCGGTGCGATTGTCGTCAGCCAGCTTCAGCGCCGCCGCGATGTAGTGCCGCTCCACCAGGCCCACCGCGTCCTTCACCAGCGTCCGCAATGCCGTCTTGCCGGTTTGCTCGATGATCGCGGCAAGCGCCGATTGCAGGTCCGCGGCCTCCGCACTCGGCGCCAGCCTGCGGCCCACGTCGCGCAGCAGCAGCGCTACGTGATTCGGCTTGGCCGGGGGATTGCCGACCGCCGAGATCTCCACTTCCGTCTCCCCGCCCAACTCACCCTGCAAGCCGGTGGCGAACAGCCGCACCGATCCGTGCCGTTGCAGGTTGGCGAGCAACACGGCCAGGTCGGCGCCGGGCCGCGACAGCCAGCGGCCGAGCCGCTCCCCCAGCACCGCGCCTTCCCCGCCGACCTGGACCAAGTCGAGGAACGCCCGGTTGGCGCGCCGGATGAAGCCCTCCCGGTCGATCACCACGAACGCGTCGGGCAGGGCTTCGGCAAACTCGTCCAACGAGGCCTGGTCGTTGCGACGATCCACGAACTGTGCGCCACCGGCGGGCGCAAGCTGCACCATGAAGATCGGCCCCGGGTCGCTGCTCATCAGTGAGGCGCGGACCAGCCAGGCCGCACGGTCCGGACCGAGATGCAGCAGCACGCCGGGTGCCCGGCCGTTCTGCCGCACCCGTTGCAGCATGGCCTGGAACGGCTCCCGCTCCTCCACCGCCATCTCCGGCAACAGGTCCCGCCCGCGCGCCAGCCCCAGGGTCCGGATGGCCGCGGGGTTTGCCTCGATGATGCGCAGCGTGTCGGCCTTGAGCAACAGCACGGCTTCGTTGGAGGCGTCGAACAGCAGGCGGTAGCGGGTCTCGACGTCGCGCAGCTTCCAGTATTCCTGCTCCATGGCCTGCTGCGCGGCGATCAGGCGGGACTGGAGTTCCGCGACGGCCTGGAGATTGCGTCCGATGGCGATCAGGCCGGATTTGCCGCCGAGCCGGACGGTTGTGTACTCCATCGGCAGTTCAAGGCCGCTGGGGAAACGCTGATTTACCTGGCGGAAGGCGGAGACGCCGCTTTCGCGCGCGTCCTCCACCATGCGCAGGACCTTGCCTCCGCCGCCATCGCCGACGGTTTCGACCCAGGGCCGGCCGCGCCAGTCATCAACCAGTTCCTCGGCGACGGTGTTCGCGAGGGTCACGCTACGGATGACCCCGTCCATATCGAGCAGGAGGGTTACGTCCGGCTGGGCGATGGTCATGCCCGATAGGGTGGCTGCGATGATTGTAACCTCCTGGAGACGCTTTGCCTCATCAAGGTGGGCATCATACAACGGTTTACGACATGCGCACGGTCAATTGCCGATAATTTATCCCGCAATCGTTCTGTAGCCAATCTGGGACACCCGTATGCGGATTGTAGCGACGTCGGGTCTGGTGCGGGTTGGAAGCGCGGCTGACGGGCGCTGGTATGCCGATAGCCGAGGGTGGTCAGGGATTTTAAGCCTCGACGCGCTATGACGGAACGTGAGCGACCGCGACCACCTCCTCGGACAAGCGGATATTCAGTTCGAATGCCAGGGCGGCTTCTTCGATGATGCAATCTGGATCCTCGACGTGGTCGGCGGCACGGGCCAGCGCCGCGTGGAATGCCAAGATGAACGCATTGCGGTCGGCAATGGCCGGAAACTCGGTGAACGCGATTGCCTGAAAATCGCTGCCGAATGTTCGGATCAGGCAGGTCCGCAGAATTTGCCCGGCCGTTCAGGTCCGCGAGCTGCCGCATACAGGGATGCGCCCGGAGCAACGCGCCATCGCCGCCACCGGCCGCTTCGATTCGCGTGGCATAGGCCGTGCCCGAGGCCAGAATCGGCACCGACTTGGCCCAGCCACGTCCAACCAGATCGTCGAGGGCCGCGACGATGCCCGAGCGTTCGGCCTGGGCGTACAGCGCGGCGTCCCGCAGGCGCGGCGGCCCGCCGGCGCGGCGTCCCGCAGGCGCGGCAGGAGGCCGGGACCGCCCGTTCGTCATGGCCGGCCTTGTGCCGGCCATCCACGCCTTTCCGCGACCTCCGCAGCAAAGGCGTGGATGGCCGGCGCAAGGCCGGCCATGACGAACGGGCGGCACCGCGAGCCGGCACGATTTGCCGCATTCCCGGCACTGAACAGCCCCGGATGGGACGGCCTGTTGATCGACGATGTCAACCAAATGACAGGCGGCGAAGCGGTCGGCACAGGGTCCAGTGGGTCTTTGATCTGGATCAATGTCACCTGCCGCGCGGCAACGTCAACATTGGTTGACACTCCGGAGACAGCGTGTGCGTATCCTGCTCGTCCACCCGAACTACCATTCCGGCGGCGCCGAGATCGCCGGTAACTGGCCACCGGCCTGGGCAGCCTACCTCGCCGGATCGCTGAAGGCCGCCGGCTTCTCCGACATACGCTTCATCGACGCGATGACGAACGATCTGTCGGACTCCGCACTGCGCGCGCTGCTGGCGAGCGAGACGCCGGACGTGATCGGCGCGACCGCAATAACCCCCTCGATCTACCGGGCCGAGCGCGTCCTGCAAATCGCCAAGGAATTGCACCCGGGAGCGGTGACAATCCTGGGCGGCATCCACGCCACGTTCATGTATCAGCAGGTGCTCACCGAAGCCCCATGGATCGATGCGATCGTGCGTGGCGAGGGGGAGGAAATCCTGGTCGAACTGGTGCGGGCCGTCGATGGCGGCCATTGGCCGGCCGACCGCCGCGCCATCAAGGGCATCGCCTTCGTCGAACAGACATCGGACGGCCCAAGCATCGTGGCGACACCGGCTGCGCCGACGATCAAGAACCTCGACGCAATCGCGCCGGACTGGGATATCCTCGAGTGGTCGAAGTACAAATACATCCCGCTCAACAGCCGCGTCGCCATCCCCAACATGGCGCGCGGTTGTCCGTTCACCTGTTCATTTTGCTCGCAATGGAAATTCTGGCGCGACTACCGGATACGCGACCCTCGCAAGGTCGTCGATGAGATCGAAATGCTGTTGCAGCGCCACGACGTCCGCTTCTTCATCCTCGCGGACGAGGAACCCACGATCAACCGCAAGAAATTCGTCCAGTTCTGCGAGGAACTGATTGCGCGCGGCCTGCCGGCCAAGGTGCAATGGGGAATCAACACACGGGTCACCGATATACTGCGCGACGCGGAATTGCTGCCGTTGTACCGCCAGGCCGGCCTGATCCACGTGTCGCTCGGCACCGAAGCGGCGGCACAACTGAAGCTCGACCGCTTCAACAAGGAAACCAAGGTCGCCGACAACAAGCGGGCCATCCAACTGTTGCGTGATGCCGGCATCGTTGTCGAAGCGCAGTTCATCGTTGGCCTGGAAAACGAGACGGCGGAGACGCTGGAAGAAACCTATCGCATGGCGATCGACTGGAAGCCCGATCTCGCCAACTGGTCGATGTACACGCCCTGGCCATTCAGCGCGCTGTTCCAGGAACTGCGCGACAAGGTGCAGATTTTTGACTTCGAGAAGTACAATTTCGTCACCCCTATCATCAAGCCAGAGGCGATGGACCGCGGCGAATTGCTCGATCGGGTGATGAACAATTATCGGCGCTTCTATATGCGCAAGGCATTGCTCTCCTATCCGTGGTCGGGAACGGGGCAGCGGCGGCGCTACTTGCTGGGCTGCCTGAAGGCGTTTCTCAAGTCCGGCTTCCAGCGCAAGTTCTATGACCTTGGGAAGGTCGGCTACTGGGGGCCGCAGTCGAGGAAGAAGGTGAATTTCCATTTCGACACGCAACGCTCGATCGCGTCCGCCCAGATGGAAGGTTGGGAGGCGAGCGCCGATCGTAGCAGGAAGGCAAAACAGCGGCCCCTGCCGGTGACGGCCTGCGGTGGCGGCATAGAGCAGATGGTTGACCATGACAGCGTCGGCAACGACTGACCTGATCGGCAACGTTCGCCACACTGGGGACCGATGCCACTTCGGCAGCTCGGACAGATCGGACCGAACGCGGTCACCCAGTTGATCCCCGCGCTGGACGCCGCTGGTTTGGGCGCCTTGACGGATCCGATCTTCGCCACCGCTGCCGCGCGTGATTGGCTGATCGAGCCACCATCGAGCATGGTGGATGAACGCCGCGTCGCGCGGCTGCATCGCACGCTGCGTGAGGTGCTTGGGCCGGAGCAATCGGCCGCCTGACTGGCCGACGCAGGCCGGCTGACGGCGGACTATCTGCTCTCCACCCGTATCCCCCGATCGGTCCAACAGCTTCTGATGCGATTGCCGATGCCTATTTCGACCGGCCTGCTGGCGGCGGCAATTCGCTCCCATTCGTGGACGTTTGCCGGCTCTGGCAGGTTTTCGATGCACGCCTGGATACCGCCAATCTTCGAATTACGGGGCAATCCGCTCTGCACGGGTGTGCAGGCGATAGCACCGGCTTGCGCATGGCATGCTGCGGTCTTGCAGCGCTTGTTCAATGTCCTGGTCTGCGGAGAAGCCAGCGTTACCGAGATCGGTTGCGAGGCTCATGGCAACAACTCATGTCGCTTCGCGCTGCAATTCCACATCTGAGAAGGCCATATGTCGTGCTGTCGCCGGTCGCCTTCGTGAAGTCCATGAGCCCGTTTGCTCGCCTCCCGCCGGTCGCGACCGCGCTATTCTGGACCTCTGTATGCGGGGTAGCGATGTATGGCGAAGAGCTCTTCGATCTCGGACGTTGCTCGGCGTATGGCGTGGCTGGGCGGAGGTGGGGTGCATCGTCTGGCATGGGGAGAGGCTATCGCACGCTTGAGAACGCAGCAAGAACATAGACTTCACGGCTGGGCGTAATGTGGGGGAAACGCTGGAAAGTTACCGCTACTTTACAAGGAAAATCAACAATTTAGGCGTGGTGGAGGTAATAGGGGCAAAACCCCGGGCATGAGTGCATTTGGTGCTTGCCCCGACGCGGCGACTCGGATTTAAGCTATGTGTGAGCCAGCCGGATAACTTTGATGGCCTGTCGTCTGCCCAGCTCCGGGAGTTGGTGGGCAATCTATTGGCGAAGTTGACCGAACTGGAGCGAACAGTAGCGGCGCAGCGTGAGGAGATCGCCCGGCTGAAAGGCCTGAAGGGCCGTCCTGACATCAAGCCAAGCGGCATGGAGAAGGCTACCGCACCATCCAAGCCAGGCAGCCGGGAGAGGCGTCGTCGTCGCGGCAAGGTGCAGCCTCGCGCGAACGTCGAGGACCGTGTGCTGAAAGCCGCGGCACCGGCAGGGTCGCGCTTCAAGGGCTACGAGACCTATCTGGTCCAGGAGCTTGTGCTGTCGGTGCATGCGATCCGCTACCGCCGCGAGCGTTGGGCCACACCGGACGGTCAGACCATCGTCGCGCCGCTGCCAGAGGGGACCGAGGGACATTTCGGACCTGACCTGCGCCGCTTCGTGTTGATGCATACCATCAAGGTCAATCCACGTTGCCGCGGCTGACTGCCCTGCTGCAGTCGGTTGGCCTGTCGATCTCCAAGCGTGAGGTCCAGCGCCTGCTGACCGAGAAGCATGATGGCTTTCTCGCCGAAGCCCGCGACGTGCTGCGCGCGGGATTGCAAACATCGCCTTGGATATCGGTCGACGACACTGGCGCACGACACAAAATGGCGAACAGCTTCTGCACTCAAATCGGCAATGACCGGTTCACCTGGTTCGGCACGCGGCCATCGAAGAGCCGGCTGAACTTCCTCGACCTACTGCGTGCCGGCCATACCGACTTCGTGCTCAACGCCGCAGCGTTCGATTATATGCGCAGCCGCGCTTTATCCGCTCCCCTGATCGCCCAACTGGCCGAGCAGCCGGAAGCAGCCTTTGCTGACCAAGCCGCATGGCAGGCGCATCTCGACCGGCTTGGCTTCGCTGCCCTGACCATGGCACCAAATCCGGTGCAGATCGCCACCGAAGGAGCGATCTGGGGCAGCATCCACGCGCACGAATTCCTGCGCGATGGCGTCGTGTTAAGCGATGATGCCGGGCAGTTTGCCGTCGGCCGGCATGCGCTGTGCTGGGTGCATGCTGAACGGCTGGTGCACAAGTGGATGCCTTCACCGACCACAACCGTGCCGCTCAGCAGAAGGTGCGCAAGCTGATCTGGGACTTCTACGCCGCTCTCAAGGTGTACCGCGCCGATCCCGAGAAACACCGCCGTCTTGCACTGCGGGCACGGTTCAATCGCATCTTCCGCCGCCGCACCGGCTTCATCACGTTGGATCGTCTGTTGGCACGCCTGCTCGCCAACAAGGACGAACTGCTGGCGGTGCTCGACCGACCCGAGACACCGCTGAATACTAATGGCTCCGAGAACGACATCCGCTGTCAGGTTACCCGTCGCAAGGTCAGCGCCGGAACCCGCAGCGACCTCGGTCGCGACTGCCGTGACGCCTTTCTCGGTTTAGGCAAGACATGCGCAAAGCTCGGCGTCGCGTTCTGGGACTATCTCGGCAGCCGGCTTCGCGTTCCCGGTCACCTTGTCGTTGCGCAACTGCCGGGACTAGTCCGCTGCCGCGGGCAGCCCGCCTGAACGGTGGGCTGCCCGGGGTTTTGCCCCTATTACTGGTGGAGGGGGTTGGATTTGAACCAACGTAGGCGTTAGCCAACGGATTTACAGTCCGTCCCCTTTAGCCACTCGGGCACCCCTCCGGACCGGGCGCTGGGCTGTATTGCCAAACCCTGGCATTGTCAAACGACGAGCGCCCTGCCGCCTGCGCCTTTGCCGCGGACCTCGATCGGCGCCAGGAACCGGCCCCTTCCGCTTGACGGACCGGACATAACTGATCACTCACGCCGCCCTATGGGCGGCCCGGAGATCGAGACCCTGATCGGCCTGTTGGCGAAGCTGCCCGGCATGGGGCCGCGCAGCGCCCGCCGTGCCGCGCTACGCATGCTCCAGCAGCCGGAGGCGCGCATGCTCCCGCTGGCTGTCGCCCTGGCCGACGCGGCGCGTGCGGTGCGCCCATGCTCGCGCTGCGGCAACCTGGACAGCCGCGACCCATGCTCGATCTGCACCGACCCGCACCGCGACACCTCGGTGATCTGCGTGATCGAGGGCGTCGGCGACCTGTGGGCGCTGGAGCGCGCCTCGGTGCATCGCGGTCTGTACCACGTCCTGGGTGGCACCCTGTCGGCGCTGGGCGGCATCGGGCCGGAGGACCTGAACCTCGATCCGCTGCTCGCGCGCCTGCGCGAGGGCGGGGTGGCCGAGGTGGTGCTGGCGCTGCCCGCCACGGTGGACGGCGCGACGACGGCACACTGGCTGACCGACCGGCTGAAGCCGCTGGGCGTCGCGGTGACGCGGGTAGGGCAGGGGGTGCCGATGGGCGGCGCGCTGGACGTGCTGGACGACGGCACCCTGGCCGCCGCGCTACGGGCACGCCGGCCGGCGTAGCGCCGCCACGCTCGGTAGCCTCGCCGGAAAACGCCCGGCCTTATACCAGCCTGCGGCAATAGTAACCTATGTGTCATGGCCGGGCTTGGCCCGGCCACCCACGACTTTTCCAGTTGCCATCAGCAAAGTCGTGGGTGGCCGGCCTTCGCCGGCCATGACACGGGTGAGTCGGCATCAATGCAGTCTGGTATTACGACAGCGCGAAGGCCGGCTGGCGCGCCCAGGGCGGTTGCCGCAGGCTGGTGCGGATGCGCGCACCGTTCTCCGGCGACAAGGTGGTCACCACCGCCGCCCATGGCATGCCGCGCGGCCGGAACGCCTCGACCAGTGCCGCCATGGTCGCGTCATCCCGCCAGACCCATAGCCGCTCCACCAGAGGTTCGAACGTGCGGGTCCACTCGGTCCCGCTCGACAGGCCCGGCGCGAAGGTTTCGAGCAGTGCGACTAGCTCCGCCACGCTTGCTGAGCGAACCGCGCGCCGCATCTGCGCCTCACTCAGCCCAAGCGTGGCGGCGGCCGCGTTCCGCACCCGCCAGAGGTCGCTCAACGTCACTTGCTCATCACGCATGGTCGGGTCCTCAGGCATTTCCGGCGTTGAAATAATGCGCGTACACGGCATAGCAATCGTGGGTCGGCGCGCGCTTGACGTAACGCGCCTGGTGCTTGACGAACCCACGAATGATGTCGTCCCGCCGCGAGGTCGCGTTGTGGCGGAATTCCTCAAGCGAAGACGCACCGTTGCGCATCACATGCGGATCGTTCTGCCAGTGGCAGGCGGCATAGGCGATCGTGTCCAGCAGATCGTGCCGCTCGCCGGTCCGGTCCAGATACGAATCCACCAGCGCTCCCGACCTGGGCGCGTCTTGCGCCAGCACATGTTGCTTGATCGCCGGCAGCAGACGATCGATCGGTATTGCGTCGGCCCACCCGCGGTAGACGTGGCGTGATTCCAGCGCGGAGGCGGGATCGCGCGGGAACATGGCGTTGGACCGGATCGTGTCGTTCATGAAGCGCGCGCCCATGAACACCGCCTTCACCTGATGCGGGTTGTCGAAGTTGCGTATCCAGGACTGCACCACATTCATGTAGTCGAGCGCGTGGGTAGGGTGCAGGAACGCGTTCGGATGCTCCAGCACGTCGATCAGATAGCGCTGGAAGCAGGCGACCACCGCGTCGCCGACGTCCAGGATGCCGGCGCCCCGCTTGAAAAAGCCCATGATCGCACTGTTGACATCGAACGGGCCGCCCCAGAGCAGCGCCTCGGTCAAGGCGTCGAGTTCCGGTTCGGTCAGGGGCTTGTCGGACCGTTTGGCGATGGCGGCGTGGCCGGGAATCTCCATCCGACAGATGTTGCAGATCTCGCTCCACAGGCCATACAACCTGGGAGAGCACCCGAGATCGGGCACCACGGTGTAGAACAACTCGTGGGCGTTGTCCCAGCCGAGGTAATCGGCGATGTCCACCAGGGCCCGCGCCCGCAAGGCCTTGTGCCCGATGTTCTGATAACCGCCGCGGTTGATGATGGTGTCCTGGAGGTCGATGATTCCCGCGAACAGGATGGCATCCTTCAAACGCTGGCGCGCCTGCGGGTCCTGCGCCAGGCCGAGGAAAAGCCCGTAAGCTTCGGCCTTGTTACCCTCGGCAATGGCCCAGTTCATCTGGCTCAGGCGATCGTCGACCGAGCCGCCCTCGATCGGGGCGTGATCTTCGAAATAGATCTTCGGGACGTTCCACGCGGGTCCGTCGAAGCGATTGACGTGTTCATCCGAACCAGGAAATTTGCGATTGCATTGCTCGCCGTCGCGCGCGTAATGCCCCGGAAATTCGCAGATCACCTGCTCCCACACATTCAGTCCCTGCGGCACGTACCACATCGCCTGAACGTTCGGCAGGATCCCGCGGGAGCCACCGAGTTCGCCCATCAGGGAGATCGCGCCGCGCCATCCCAGAATCGTGTGGTCATAGTTGACGCCGCGCAACTCGCCGGATGGCAGGCGCATGAGATGCGAGGGGACCTGGACGTACGGCGCCGCCGCCGCGATGGCTTCCTTGATCATCGCCTTCAGCGGCCGGTTCTGTTCGGTGATCAGGCGGCAGAACGTCGCGGTCGCCTCGCGATAGTGCACGCCCTGAATTTCCTCCCGCAGACGGCCGACCGACGCGGTACCCTGGATCACCCCCATCTCGTCCCTCCCTTCCCGGCAGCGCAGGACGAACCGCGGCCGGTCCGCGCGCGCCGGTGAACACCGATCGTAAAGTCTCGCGTGCACCGCCGGGCTGTCTTTGATCCAGATCAATCGCCCGAGAGACGCTCAGGGTTGCGGGCATCGCGGTCTGCCGCGCGGGGCTGGTCCCTGACCGCGGTTTCGCATCGGAGGATTGCAATCGGTCCGCATGGCCCGATCGGTCAGGTCACGGCGTGCCCTTGGCTTCGGCTATTACCGCCGTGATGGCCCGCTTCAACTCGGGAAAATCGACCGGCTTGGTCATGAACTGCTTCGCGCCCCGGTGCAGTGCCATCGCCGCCGTGTCTTTGTCGCCATAAGCGGAGATCATGAATACCGGCAGGTCCGGCCGCCGCTGTTTCACCAGGGGCAGCAATTCCAGCCCGGTCATACCGGGCATGTTGATGTCCGACACCAGCAGGATGATCTGCTCCCCGACATGCCCGTCGAGCGTCTCCAGTGCCGCCTTTCCCGACAGTGCGAAATCGAGGACGTACAGCCCCTGCCGCGCCTCGCGGCGGAACTGCTGGCGGAACAGCGTCTCCACGTCCGGCTCGTCGTCGACGACCAATACCCGTACTGTCATGCTTGGCCTCCGTCGCTCGCGAACATCTTGCGCGGCAGGTGGATCGTGAACTCGGTGTGGTCGCCGACCTCGCTGTCAACCGAGATCGTGCCGCCATGCGCCTTGGTGACGATGTCGTAGGTGATCGACAGACCGAGCCCGGTGCCCTCGCCGGTCGGCTTGGTCGTGAAGAACGGCTGAAACAGTTTGTCCCTGATGTCGGCTGGGATGCCGGTCCCGTTGTCGCGCACACGGATTTCCACCGCATCGCCGGCCTCGCGCGTGCTGACCTTCAAAGTCGGGTTGAAGTCAGGGCCCGCATCACCTCTTGCTCGCTTGTTCGCGGCATAGAATCCATTGCTGAACAGGTTCAGCAATACCCGTGTCATATCCTGCGGGTTTACCTCGATCGGGGCGATCGCGTCGCCGAAGTCGCGGTCCAGTGTGATGTTGAAACTCTGATCCTGCGCGCGGGCGCCGTGATACGCCAGGTTCAACGCCTCGTCCGCCAGCATGTTGATGTCCACCGTCCGCCGCTCGCCGGACGCGCCGCGCGAATGTTCCAGCATGGCTTTCACAATGCCGTCGGCGCGTTTGCCGTGTTCCGTGATCTTCTGGAGGTTGCTGGTCAGCATGCCCGACACGTCGTCGATTTCCGCGCGCTGATCGTCGGTCAGCACGGCGAAGCCTGGCGCGGCGGCCTCTTTCAGTTCGGCCAGCAGATCGACCGACAGCGCGGCGAAGTTGTTGACGAAGTTGAGCGGGTTCTTGATCTCGTGCGCGATGCCGGCGGTGAGTTGGCCGAGCGAGGCCATCTTCTCCGCCTGGATCAGGTTGGCCTGAGCGGTTTTGAGGTCGCGATAGGCGGCCTCGATGGTACGGCTGGCTTGTTCGGCGGCGTCGCGCGCGGCGGCGATCGCGGCTTCATTACGTTTGCGCTCGGTGATGTCGGCGTAGATCAGCACGAAACCGCCTGACGCCACCGGGTTGCTGCGGATTTCGATGATCCGTCCGTCGGGCCGCGTGCGTTCCAGCACGTAATGTTCGGCGGTCCGCTCCGTGACGCGGCGAAGTTCGGCGTCGGGGTCGGCGTCCGCGCCGAACTCGCCGCGCCGGGTGAGGTAGCGGATATAGTCGGGGAACGTCAGCCGCTCGGCAAGCACGCCGTCAGGCAGGTCGAGGATGTCCTGGAACTTACGGTTCCACGCGACCAGACGAGGCGTTTCGTCAAACATGGCGACGCCGTCGCCCATGTTTTCGAAGGTGACGCGCAGTTCGGTTTGCCGCCGCGCGAGTTCGTCGGTGCGGGTTTGCAACGCGCGGAACGTCTCTGCCCCGCCGATGGCGATGACCGCCTGCTCGGCGAAGGTTTTCAGCAGTTCAATCTGGCTGTCGGAGAAGCCGCCGCGCTCGCGACTCCCCATGGAAAGCGCCCCGATGACCGCGTCGCCGCGCATCATCGGGACCGTAACCACCGATTTCACCGTGCCGCCAGACAGGCCGGTTCTCAGTCCTGGTTCCGCCTCCGAATCCTTGATGTGGATAACGTGACGGTCCAGCATCGCACGGCCCGCGGACGTTTCGCGCGTCGCTGTCATCGGGAACCGCGCTTCGAACGCTTCCCGAACCGCGGGGTCGTCGCTGACGCCTGTATACGCGCGCAGATGGATCAGCGAGCCGTCGAATTCGTACACTGACACGCCGTAACCGCCGCAATTGTCGCGCGAGCGCTCGGCGATCAGGTCGAACACCGGGCGCGGATCGCCTGGCGAGGCCGCCATCACCTTCAGTACGTCGATGGTCGCGGCCTGGTGCGCGTTCTGTTCGCTGTATTCGGTGTTGCGTTGCGCCAGTTCGCTGGTGCGCACCCGCAACTCGCCCAGCAGCCGCGCGTTTTCCATCGCGATCACCGCCTGGGCGGCGAAATTCTCCAGCAGGGCGATTTGCTTGTCGGTGAAGGCCAGGACTTCCTGTCGGAAGAACGTGAAGAACCCGATTGAAACCTGGTCTTTGACGAGCGGCACATGAAGGACCGTGCGCCCACCAGCCAGATCAACGATGGCACGCATCCCCACAGATCCGTTTTTGTAACCTGCTTCTTCCCTGATATCTACCTCTTGCGTGGGAAGGCAGGATTTCAAGGCCTGTCCCATGGCGGTAGTGCCCAGTGGCGTGACCGTCCGCCCCGCGATGAAAGCCGCGTATGCCGGGGGTAAACCACGGGCCGCCAACTCATGAACGCGCTCGCCGTCGTAACCGCGGAGCATTCCGAATGCGGCGCCACATAGCCGCATGGCTTTTTCCAGCATCGCGTCAAACACCGGTGCCAGTTCGCCGGGGTTGGCGTTGATGACGCCAAGAACCTCCGCGGTCGCGGTTTGCTGTTCCAGCGCCTCCCGCGTCTCGGTGAGCAATCGCGCGTTCTCCATCGCGATTACCGCCTGGGCGGCGAAGTTTTCCAGCAGGGCGATTTCTTTCTCCGCGAAGGGGCGGACCTCGCGGCGGTAGGCGCTGATTTGCCCCACGAAGGCGCCGTCCTTGCGGAGCGGAATCCCGAGGTAGGTTCGGAGACCGGTGCGCTCAGAAAACATTCCGGCGAACCCGGACAGATTGGCCGTCCACATATCGGGGATCTGACTGAAACGGGCTCCGTCGATGAGCCGCTGTATACCGCCCCCGGGGCTCGGGCGGTAGGGCTCCGTGACCAGCGCGGCGTGTTCCGCTGATAAACCGCGAACCGCCACGGCCCGCATGAACTCGCCGTCATAGGTGGCCAGCGCCCCGATTTCCGCCCCGCACAGCGCGTGCGCCTTCTCGAGAATCACCTCGAACACCGGCGTCAGATCGCCGGGGCTGGCGTTGATGACCTGCAACACTTCCGCTGTCGCTGTCTGCTGTTCTAAAGCTTCTCGCTGCTCGGTTAATAACCGCGTGTTCTCGATCGCGATCACCGCCTGATCGGCGAAGGTGCTGACAAGGTCGACTTGCCGCCCGGTGAACGGCTCCACCCGTTTGCGCGCGAGGGTGATCACGCCGACCACGACACCGTCACGCAGCAGCGGCACGCCCAGGCCGGTTCGCAATTGCTCTGCTCTGGTGGCAGCGGTTTCCACATAGTCCGGGTCGGAAGTGATGTCCTCAATATGGGTGACCTGCCCCTCCAGAATGGTCCGCCCACTCACAGTCGCGCGCGACACCGGCACGAGCATGCCACGATAAAACGCGTCGTATTCCGATGAGGCTGAAATATTGGTCAGCATACGGACTGAATTGCCCTCGCGAATACCAATCATGGCGAGATCGGCTTCGGCGAGGCGCAACGCGGTCTCGCCGACCGTATCCAGCACCGGTTGCAGATCGAATGTCGAGCGGCTGATCACCTTCAGCACGTCCGATGTCGCGGTCTGGTATTCGAGCGACTCCTGCAAATCGGCGGTGCGGGTTTGCAGCGCGCGGTACGTCTCGGCGCTGGTGATCGCGATCACCGCTTGCTCCGCGAAGGTTCTCAGAAGTTCGATCTGCGTGTCGGAGTAACCGCCAGGCTCGGACCTGGTCAGGAGGATGGCGCCAATGACCTTGCCATCGCGTCGGAACGGCACACCCGCCAACGACCTGATTCCCGTGGCGCGCGCCGCCGCGGGGATGTCGGGGTCTGCATCGATATCCCGGACGTGAACCTCCCGGTTTTCCAGATACAGCGATGTCTGGGGACCCTGCCTCGGAAGCATCGGATAGGTGCGCTTGTAGATTTCCAACACCGCCGGATCGGCGTTGGTGTCGAGGATCGATCGAAGGTGAAGCAATTCCCCGTCATATTCTCCCAGCATCGCGCCGGGGGAGTCGCACAATTCGTGCGCCTGACGCACGATCAGGTCGAACACCGGCTGAGGATCGCCGGGCGAGGCCGACATCGCCTTCAGCACATCGATCGTCGCCGCCTGATGGTCGATGCGTTCCGCGAACGCAGTGTTGCGCTCGGCGAGTTCGGCGGTGCGTTCGCGCAGCTCGCCCAGCAGCCGCGCGTTCTCCATCGCGATCACCGCCTGGGCGGCGAAGTTCTCCAGCAGTGCGATCTGCTTGTCGGTGAAGGCGCGCACTTCCTGGCGGTACAACGAAATCAGCGCGATGAATTCGTCGCCTTTGAACAGCGGCACCATCACGCTGGTGCGTGCGCCGCCGATATCGGCCAGGGCACGGTCACTGGCGTCACCGCTTTCGTAGAACTCATCCTTCGTCAGGTCCAATGTGTGGACGGGGCGCCTGGTTTCACGGAACAAGGCCCGCATCCTCTCGGAACGGCTGCCGGGCCGTCCGGATAGCGGGTGCCGTCTGCGGAATTCCGCATAGTCCGGAGGTACATTGCGGTGGGCTCGCATGACGTCGTTGCTTCCATCGGCGACGTAGAACGAGCCGAACGCGGCCTCGCAGAGCATCATCGCCTTTTCCAGAATTGCCTCGAACACCGGCGTCAGATCGCCGGGGGAGGCGTTGATCACCTGCAACACCTCGGCCGTCGCGGTTTGCTGCGCCAACGCCTCCCGCGTTTCGGTGATCAACCGCGTGTTCTCGATCGCGATCACCGCCTGATCGGCGAAGGTGCTGACCAGCTCGATCTGCCGCTCGGAAAACGCCTCGACGCGGTGCCGGGCCAGAGAAATCGTGCCAACGACGACGCCCTCGCGGAGAAGAGGAACGCCCAGACCCGTGCGCACGTCAGATACCCGCACGGCGCCCGTATGACGATTTGCGTACTCCGGGTCGGTGGCGACGTCGCGCACATGGACGATCCGCTCCTCAGACGCGGCTCGTCCGCCCAGGGACGAGCGGTCCACCGGGTTCCATTTGCCGAGCCAACTGGCTCGAATCTCCGGCACGTCAGCGAAAACCGCATCTACACGCAAAGCATCCTCATGACGCAGACACAGGATGCCGGCATCAGCCTCGCAGAGCCGCGTTGCCTTCTCGACCACCGTATCCAGCACGGGTTGCAGATCGAACGTCGAGCGGCTGATGACTTTCAGTACGTCTGATGTCGCCGTCTGATATTCCAGCGACTCCTGCAAATCGGCGGTGCGTTCGCGCAGGGCCTTGAAGTTGGTGGCGCTGGCGATCGCGATGACGGCCTGTTCGGCAAAGGTATGCAGCAATGCGATCTGGCTGTCGGTGTAGCCGCCTGGCTCCGTCGCGGAGAGCATGATGCATCCGATCGCCTGCCCGTCGCGCATGAGCGGGATCACCACCAGCGATCTGTAAAGCCCCTCATTGACCAGCGCCCGCGCGGCCGGAGACAGACCGGGTTCGGTCTCGACGTCCTTGATGTGAATGACCTGGCTGTCGAGAATCGATCGGCAGAGGGTAGAGATTCTCGTGTGGGCGGCATGGGGTATTGCGCCAGGTATGACGCGAACGCCGGCGTATCCCAATCAAGGTCGGAATATAGGGCGCCGAAATGCACCAGCCCGTCACGCAGTTGAAACAGCGCGGCGGTATTGCTGTTGCAGAGCTCCTTGGCGCGCCGGACGATCAGATCGAACACCGGCTGCGTGTCATCGGGCGTGCTCGACATCACCTTCAGTACGTCGATGGTCGCGGCCTGATGCGCGGCCTGCTCGGCATATCCGCTGCCACGCTGTGCCGACGCCGCATCGAGCCTTTCCCGCAGCGCCGCGTTGGCGCGCTGAAGTTCGGCGATCAGTTCATCCTGTGTCGCGGTCATGGTTCATCCCGGCTGGTCCGGGCCTCTTGGTGTCGGCTGTCAGCAGACCGGCAGGCTACCCGTCAGGCGTCCCATTTCCAACTCTGTTCGGAGGTGTGACGAAAGCGGTACCGATCGGACAATGATCGTGCAAGCCGAGTTTGTTGCAAAGGTGGTGCAGCGGCTCGGTGCGAGGGCGTTCTGTGCGCAGGTTCATTGCGACGGCCAGCCGGTCTCCTGCCGGTGGTCACCGGAGGTCAGCGAGCATGTCGAGCGAAGGTCAGTTCCCCACCATTGCAGACATTCAGGTAGCAGCGCTGCCACCTCACCCCCGTGCCGCCCGCGCCAGCCGGATCAACTCCCGCCGCACATCCCCCGCATCGCTCACCGGCGCCGACCACGCGACCCGCAGCACACGCTCGTCCTGTGCCAGGTCGCAGCCATCGACATCCACGCCGACCATCCGCCATGCGCCCGGCGCCCGAGCGATCGCCGCCAGCGCGTCCGGATGATCGGCGTTGCAATGCGCCATGATGTCCGCCTCGGCTGCCGCGATCGCCGCCACCGCCGCGGCATCGGGCGTCAGGTCCACCGACCGCAGCCGCGCCGCCCGGGCAAAGCCGCCGACAAACAGCCCGTTCACCGGCCGGATCCGCCACAGCGCGAAATCGCCGAACCCCGCATACAGCGAGGCGTATGGATGCACTGCCAGATACCGCGCCTTCAACGCCGCGTCCGCCACTGTCTCGGCCAGACCGGTCACGGTAACCCGAGGCGCCGTCTGTGGATTTGCTCCGGTCGCCTCCCCGCATACCAGCACCGAACACCGCGGATCGCCGCGCAGGTGCCGCGTATGTTCTGACAGGTCCGACAGCAGCAGCAACATGCACAGGTCCGACGCAGTGGCCGGCGTCACCAAGGAAGCGAACGGCTGGCCTTGCATCGAACTCGCCAAAGTCCCGGATCGCGCCGCCCGCAACAGCTTGCGCGATGCCCAGGCCGGTGTGTCCCCCGGGGTGTCCTCGCTCATGCCGCAAAACCTCCTTGCCGGGGCGGCGCGCAGCCGGGACGCTCGCTGCCTGCCGTTTGCCCATCCGCCCCTACATCGCTGACGATCGTGGCGATGTCACGCGCCGCGGCCGCCGCGCCGCGGCCGCCGCACCCCGGCCCGCCGACCCCGACAAATGCGCCTGGAGGGCTCGCACCGGAACGAACCCGTCGCCATATTTCGTTCACCTCACGTCCGCAATGCGCCACAATTGCGGTGCAGACCATAACGCAGCAGATCGGAAATAGCCGGCATGACCGTAGCCCCGAAGGATCACGCCATGAAACAGACGATCGCCCTGGTCGACGACGATCGGAACATCCTCACCAGCGTGCAGATGACGCTGGAGCAGGAGGGATTCCAGGTGCGGACTTATACGGATGGTGAGAGCGCGTTGCAGGGCCTGAACTCGCGCCCTGTCGATCTCGCTGTCCTCGACATCAAGATGCCGCGCATGGACGGGATGGAGTTGCTCCAGCGCCTGCGCCAGCGCAGCTCCATGCCGGTGATCTTCCTCACCTCGAAGGATGAGGAGGTGGACGAGCTGATGGGCCTGCGCCTCGGCGCCGACGACTACATCACCAAGCCGTTCTCGCAGCGCCTGCTGATCGAGCGCATCCGCGCGCTGTTGCGCCGCAACGAGGCCAGCCGCGCGGAAGGTTCCGGCGCCGCGCCCGGCGGGGTGATGACCCGCGGCGACCTGACGCTGGACGAGACCAAGCACCAGTGCATCTGGAAGGGCGAGGACATCCAGCTCACCGTCACCGAGTTCCTGCTGGTAAAGGCGCTGGGCGCGCGGCCGGGCATGGTGAAAAGCCGTGACCAGCTTCATCGATGCGGCGTATGGCGAGAACATCTACGTGGACGACCGCACGATCGACAGCCACGTCAAGCGCATCCGCAAGAAGTTCCGCACGGTGGACGACAACTTCAACCAGATCGAAACCCTTTACGGCATCGGCTATCGCTACAAGGAGCACTAGGTGCCCGACGGCGCCTCCGTCAGCGCCCTTTCGCCGCCCGCGGCGAGCCAGCCCAAGCGCTTCCGCGCGCGCTGGGTGTCGCCGCTGCTGCGCCGCATCCTGCTGGTCAATGCCCTGCCGTTGGTCCTGCTGGTCGCCGCGGTACTGTATCTCGACCAGTACCAGAACGGCCTGCTGGAAGCCCAGGTCTCTGCGTTGCGCGAACAGGCCCGCGTGTTTGCCGGCGCGTTGGGGGAGAGCGCGGTTTCCATCGCCGACCCGGACAATCCCAAGCTTATCCCGGATGTGGCGCGGCCTCTGCTGTACCGGCTGACCGACCCGACCCCGGACGCCGATGCCAAGCTGTACGCGCCGGACGGCTCGGTGATGGCCAATTCGCGGGTGCGGGCCGGACCCGGTGGGGCGGTCAATACCGAACCGCTACCGCCGGCGGTGGATTACGGCCCGGTGCTCAACGTCATCGGCTGGCTCTACGACCGCGCGCTGTCGCTGCTGCCGCACGACCAGCCGATCCCGCTGGAGGAAACCAACCCCGGCGCCGGCCTGGAATGGCAGCCGAACGTCAAGGACGAGTTGCGGCTGAACAGCTCCGGCCAGAGCAGGGAAATGCCGCCCTATATCCGGCGTACCAAGGACAACCGCCTGCTGGTGACGGTCGCCGAGCCGGTGGAGCATGATCATCATACGGTCGGCATCGTGCTGCTGACTCGTGAGGCGCGCGAGGTCGATGCCAGCCTGTTCACCGTGCGCATCTCGATCCTCGGGCTGTTCTGCCTGGCGCTGGCGCTGACGGTGCTGCTGTCGTGGTACCTGTCGCGCACCATCGCCCGGCCGATCCTGCTGCTGGCCGGCACCGCGCGCGAAATGCGCGAAGGGCAGGGGCGGGCCGGCAGCGTGCCCCGCACCTGCTGGCGCGGCGCGACGAGGTCGGCGCGCTGGCCACCGCCTTGTCGGATTCCGCCCAGGCGCTGTGGGCGAGGATGGATGCGATCGAGCGCTTCGCCGCCGACGTCGCGCACGAGATCAAGAACCCGCTGTCGTCGATCCGCAGTGCGATCGAGACGCTGCGCCGGGTCGAGGACCCCGTGCGTCAGCGCCAGTTGCTGACGATCATCGCCCAGGATGTCACGCGGCTCGACCGGCTGATCAGCGATGTCAGCGACGCGTCCCGCCTGGACGCCGAGCTGTCGCGCATAACCGCCGAGCGCGTCGATCTGGTGCCGATACTGCTGACGCTGCGCGAACTGGATGAGGCGACGCGCGACACCGACAACGATCCGCAGCTTCTGGTGGAGACGCCGCCCGGTGGCCTGGTGGCATGGGCGGTAGAGGATCGGCTGGTGCAGGTGCTGCGCAACCTGATCGCCAACGCGCAATCGTTCAGCCCGCCGCGCGGCCGCATCTGGCTGCGCGGGCGCGAGGTGGACGGCCAGGTGGAACTGTCCGTCGAGGACGAAGGCCCCGGCATTCCGGACCCGAACCTGGAGCATGTGTTCGATCGCTTCTATTCCGAACGCCCGCAAGAGCGAGCGGTTCGGCGAACATTCGGGGCTTGGCCTGTCGATCAGCCGGCAGATTGTCGAGGCGCTGCACGGCTGGATCGGCGCCGACAACCGGCGCGATGCGTCGGGCAGGGTGCTAGGCGCCCGCTTCGTGGTTCGTCTGCCGAAGGCGTGATTGATAAACCTCTCCCGCGGGAGCGGGAGAGGTCGAGGTGCGAAGCACCGAGGGTGTGGGTGATCGGGTCGGCACTTCAGCCGGTAGAACGCGGCGACCCAAGAACTCCGCGACCCGCCACATCCAATTCCGCCATTGCGAACCAGGCGAAGCAATCTCCCGCGTGAGTTCGCAGGATCCCTCGGGGGGAGATTGCGTCGTCTCGCTCGGAATCACGGGATTGGGCGTGGGATCGAGCCGTTAAAGTCAGAACACTCGCCACTCAGCTCTCGGCTTGCCCTGCTCTACCTGCTACGTGCCGACCCGATCACCCTCACCCTCGGTGCTTCGCACCTTCGACCTCTCCCGCTCCCGCGGGAGAGGTTAGAGAGACTACTCCGCGGCCGCCCGCAACGACGGGATATCGGTCGAATACCGCAGATGCACCGGCGCATTCGCCTCCCACGGGTCCTTCAACCCGAGCTTGGCGCCATGCTCGCGCACCGCCGGCATCACCTCCCGGCACAGCAGTTCGATGCAGCGGCGGCGGTCTTCCTTCGACACCGAGCCGTCGTTGCCCCAGATGCCCATGATCCCGGGCCGGGTTTGCTCGATCAGCCACTTCAACCGTTCGATGACCTGATCCGGCGTGCCGGCGATGATCATTGTGCTGGCGACCTGTTCCTCGAACGTCGGGTTGCCGCGCGGGTTCTTCGCCCGTCCGGTGGCGAACTGCACGAACGCGCGTCGCCCCGACGGTGAGAAATAGCCCGACGGGTTAGCCCAAACCGGATGCGCCAGGCCGGTGAACTCGCCCTGCATCCACATGAACTGGCGAGCGTTTTGCAGCGCTTTTTCTTCGGTGTCCTGCACGTGCACGCGGATCAGGTAGCCGAAATTCTCCGGCCCGGCGGTGTAGCCGACCTCCGCCGCCGCTTGCGAATAGGTGTCCCAGATCACCTTCGTCGCCTCGGGCGAGGTGTTCAACGCGATGTAGGGATAGCGCTGCTGCGCTGTCCAGATCACCGTCTCCTTCGACAGCACACCCGGTATCCAAACGCGAGGATACGGCTTCTGCATCGGAATTGCCCACGGATTGACCACGCGATGCTGGTAATGCGTGCCCTCCCAGCGGAACGGACCCGGCTCGGTCCAGATCTTTTGGATCAGGTCATGTGCCTCGATGAACCGCTCGCGGTTGTACGCCGGGTTCACACCATTCGCCAATTGCTCCTGGCCGCCGCCGCGCACGAAGCCCGACACCAGCCGGCCCTTCGAGATCATGTCGATCATCGCCAGCTCTTCCGAGAGCTGCACCGGATTGTCCGACAACGGCAGCGGATTGCCGAGGAAGACGATCTTCACCTTCTTCGTCACCGCGGCGAGGATCGCGCCGAACATGTTGGTGCGGGCCTGCATGCAGAACGGCGCGTTGTGGTGCTCGTTCAGCATGATGCCGTCGGCGCCACATTCCTCGGCCAGGATGTACTCTTCGAGATACTCGTTGTAGAGCCGACTGCCTTCCATCGAATTATAGTGGCTGTTGGAGAAGGTCAGCGCGGTTGCGCCGTATTTCAGGCCCTCCTGCGCGTCATACGCGGCCATTGGCTGTTCGGTGAAGTACATCAGGTGCATGGCATGCTCCTTCCCTTGTATACTCGATTCATTTCGTGTCAGTTGGCGTTGACAAAACCGATGACGAGCTTCGCCAGTTCGTCCGGCTTCTCCATGTCCACGTAGTGGCCGCAGGCGGCGACGGTTTCCATCCTGGCGTCGCGCAACGCTTTCACCCAGGCGTCGCCGGCGCTGATCGGCACGTGGCGATCGTCGTCGCCCCATACCACCAGTGATTTCGAACGCACGCCGCCGAGCAAATGCGGCAGTGTCTGGCTGTACATGTACGGCTTCCACGCCGTGCGGAACACCATCTCGCGGCAGATGTCCCATTGTTCCAATTGGTCGGTGTCGCCTCGCCATAGACGCGTGCGAACGCGCGCCTGGTCATGAAAGCCGGCGCGCGGATAGTCGAGGTAGGAAACGATCGCCTGGTCGGCGATGTCGCCCACCGGTGGCTTGATGCCCATCGGCCCACCAGCACCAGACTGGGATACGCGGCCGGTGCCTGGCTGGCCATTTCGGCCGCGATCCAGCCGCCGAAGCCCAGCCCGACCAGCGACACGTTGCTCAGGCCGAGATCGGAGAGCAACCAGGTGTGGCAGGCCGCGATGTCGCGCACGTTGCGCATCCATTGCGGGCGCTCCGACTTGCCCCAGCCGGGATGATGCGGCACCAGAACGTCGAAGCTGGCGGCGAGCAGTGTCGTAGAACGGCAGCCGGTCCGGGGTGCCGATGTCGTGGTGCAGGATCAGCAGCGGCCGGCCGCTGCCGGCGCGCGACAGATGCAGGTTTCCGCCTGCGATTTCATGCGTCGTGTCGGTCCAGGCCACGCTCATGGACTTCCCCTCGTCGTTCTTCAGGGGAAGGTTACTCATGGGTAGCGCGACTTGTCCAATCGGTCACCGAAGGCGGCGGCGCACGTCGCAAGGAAACGGCGGGCCTTTACCACGCATTCGCGGGCTACGTCCGCGCTGGTGAGTTCCTTGATATCGTAATCTGCCGAGACGCGCTCTTCGTAAAGGCGATTGAGATCGCGGCCGGCCTGCATCAGCGCTTCGCGATCAGAAGTGATCCCCTGTGGCTATCTGCCCGAACCGGCCAATCACCGATCCATGACGCGTCGGCGCGTGTTCGCCATCCATCAAAAGCAGAACGGCGCGCGCTGCCAGGTGCATGGCATAATACGCCGAATGAACGGCGGCCGCTGGCGTTAGCACAAGATCCATCGCCTCGGCCTCCGCCAGATGGCGCCCGGCTTTTGCCCACGCCTGGGCATGTTCGGCCGCTGGCGTGGCACCCGGTTCAGGTCACGGTACCGGTACGCCCTCGCGAGCGATCCTGCGTGCCAGTTCGGTGCGATAGCGTCCCTCAACCGGCATCAGATAGTTCTCCGGCAGCGGGAGTGGGATCAGGGCATACCCAGCGACGACATGTTCGAACGCCGCGTCGGCCAGCTTGTCACGAACCTCTGGACGACGGGCAAGATCTCCCCGGAGAAGGACCGCCAAATCGTAGTCGCTGTCCACGCCCGCGTCGCCGCGCGCACGGGAGCCAAACAGCACGACCGCCTCGACGCCGCCCGGCAGCGCGCGGTCAAGGGAACGGCGATACGCCGTGATGATGTGCTGCGGCATCCGCCGCCAGAATGTCAGTTGCCGATCTCAATCGGTTTCTCCCATTCGCCGACGCAATGGACAACGTGCTCCCATATACGATGGATGCCCCTGATCGTAACCGACTGATACTGCCCTCCGTCACGTCGACGGAGCAGGGCGCTCCTATTTTCAGCGACTATATGCTTGACTAAGTAAACTCTGCAATGACTTCGATCTGGCCAACGATCGCTTCGTTGAAAGCAGGCAGGTCTTCGGCTGGTATCCAATATTCGAGATGTTCCTGTCCGCCGGCCTGTTTGACCTCGTAGCCCGCCAAGAATTCCGCCCGCACCTGAAATCGTGTGACGTAACCACCTCCACGCGGAGCATTCCAATCCCGGGCTATTTTCGTTGCGTATGCCTCTGTGAGCACGGGATAGAAAATCGGCTGCTCAGGCAAGCGAGGAGGGAACGCACGCATATCGGCAGCCGCAATGAGTTCAAGCTCACGGCCACCAACAGGACGCCACAACGTTATCACAAGCTCATCCATCGCCGCTCACCTCTGTTCAATCTCCCTTCCAATCGGCAACTGGTAGGATCACCAAATCATGTTATGTATTTGCCCCAGCGGTATCAGTTTTGCCGTAACGGGGCTTTGCAAAGCCCCCGTGTCGCAGGCGAATGCCGCAACACCGCAAAGCATTTAACACGGAGGCAGAACGAGAACCACGGAGCGCCACTGAGGCCGTGTGCCTTCCGCGCTGCCGGTGCGAGGTACATGGCCTCCGTAGCATTCCGTGGTTCTCGTTCTGCCTCCGTGTTAAATGCTTGCTTGCTTTGGTCAGGCACATGCCAAATGCGATAGCCCTGATGTGGGCCTTCGCCGGTCATGACGCGGACGCTCAGTCCCGTTGCCATTACACCACGTCGTTCGGCCGCAGCCTGCACAGCGCCGCGTCGGCGTCGGTCTCGATCTGCAACGTCGTATGACCGATGCCGAAGCGGCGGCCCAGTTCGGCCGACAGATCGTGCAGCCGGCGATCGCTGGTCCCTCCGGCGCAGACCACGTGCGCGGTCAGCGCGATCTCGGTGGTGGACAACGCCCAGATGTGCAGGTCGTGCACCTCGGTGACCCCCGGCAACGCGGCGAGCCAATCCTGCACGTCCTCCTGCGACACACCTGCGGGCACCGCATCCATCGCCAGGTCAATCGATTGGCGCAACACGCCCCACGCACTGGCGACGATCGTCACCACGATCGCCAGGCTGGCCACGGGGTCCAGCCACAGCCAACCAGTGACGCTGATCGCCCCTGCCGCAACCACCACGCCGGCAGAGATCAGCGCATCCGCCGCGAGATGCAGGAACTGCGCGCGCACGTTCAGATCGTGCGCACGGTCGCGCAGGAACAGCAACGCGCTACCGCCGTTCACCACGATCCCAGCGGCCGCCACCAACATGACCGTCAGCGCGGCGATCGGCGCCGGCTCCGCGAGCCGGCGCACCGCCTCCACGCCGATCGCGCCGACGCCAATCAGTAGCACCATGGCGTTGCCGAGCGCTGCCAGGATCGAACTCCGCCCCCACCCGTAGGTCCGCCGCCGGGTCGGCGGTTTGCTTGTCAGGCTGGCCGCGCCCCAGGCCACCAGCAACGCCAGCACGTCGGCGAAGTTGTGCGCCGCGTCGGCCAGCAGGGCCATCGAGTTGGCCGCCAGGCCGAACCCGACCTGCACCAGGACGAACCCCAGGTTGATCGCCGCGCCGAGCGCGAAGGCACGCCCGCGCCGCGCCGGCACACCATGCCCATGCGACCCATGCTGATGCGCATGACTATGTCGATGCCCAGGGGCGTGCGCGTGATCGTGATGCGACGACTCCATGATCGCTCCACTATGGCACGAGAGACACGGCGCTCGCAGGCGCGCTTCACGGATTGGTGATTAGGCGGCGGGACGCCCCGGTCCTCATGTGGGGCGACGGCGCGCTGGCGAGAGGTAGGGCGGGACGATCATGGTCGGTGGTTGGGTCGCGTCGCTGCTGGCGTTGGCCGGGCACTCCCCACTGTTGCAAGTCGTCACCATCGTGTTCGCCACCTTCGTGCTGGAGGATGCGGCCACCGCGATGGCCGCGATGCAGGCGGAGCAAGGCGGGATTTCCATCGGACTGGCGCTGGCATCGCTCTATGTCGGCATCGTCCTGGGCGACCTCGGACTGTACGGCCTGGGATGGTTGTCGGCGCGGCTACCGTGGATCGCGCGCCTGTTGCCGCCGCATCGCAAGGCGGCGATCAACGCGTGGCTTAAGGGCCGCGTGTTCAAGGTGGTGCTGATCAGCCGCTTCCTGCCGGGGCTGCGCTTGCCGACCTACACAACCTGCGGCTTTCTCGGCGCCGATCTGCGGCAGTTCACCCTGGCCGCGGTGATCGCCACCACCTGCTGGACCAGCCTGCTGTTCGGCGCCTCACTGAAGGTCGGTCAGGTCCTGATCGACCATTTCGGCGCGTGGCGCTGGGTCGGGGCGGCCGGCTTCGTGCTGTTCGTCATCTTGGCCGGGCGGGTGGCCGCGGCGGGCATGCAGAGTGCGCGGCGATGAAGCTGGAACCGGCCCTCCGTCTCGCCCGCCTCGACGCGCCGCCGCCATCGCCGCCGGTCGTATCCTTCTTCGAGTTCTGGCCCAGCTGGCTGTTCTACGCCCCGATCGTAGCACAATGGATCGCGCTCGGCCTGCGCTACGGCGACCTTAGCCTGCCCACCGCCGCCAATCCCGCCATCACGGTCGGCGGGTTGTGCGGCGAATCCAAGCGCGAGATCCTCGACCAGGTCAGCGGCCTAGAGCGCGACCTGCTGGCGCGCTACACCAGCCTTGTGACGCACGCCTCCGCCTCCGCCGCCGCCGCCGCCGACGTCGATGCTGCCGAACGCGCGATGGTGGACGCCAGGCTCGACTATCCCGTGGTGGTCAAGCCAGACATCGGCTGCAACGGCACCGGCGTCCGCCTGGTGCACGACCGCGCCGCGCTATCGCGCTACGTGTCGGCCTATCCGCGCAATACCCGCGTCTTGTTGCAGGAGTTCATCCCGGACGATGGTGAGGCCGGCTTGTTCTACATCCGCCGCCCCGGCGAAGCGCGCGGCCGCATCACGTCGGTTACGCTGAAATTTCCCCCATTTGTCACCGGCGACGGGCGCTCGACGCTGCGCCAACTGATCCTGGCCGACCCGCGCGCCGGGCGCGTCGCGCATCTGTACCTGCCTCGCCTTACGCACCGGCAGGACGAAGTGCCACGGCAGGGCGAGTTGGTGCGGCTGGTTTTCGTCGGCAATCACTGCAAGGGCTCGATCTTTCGCAACGGGATTGGGCTGGCGACCGAGGCGCTGACCGACCGCATCGACCGACTGGCGAAGGCGCTGCCGGAGTTCTGGTTTGGCCGCATCGATGTGCGGTTCGGCTCGGTGCGGGCGCTCGCGCGCGGCGAAGGGTTTCGCGTCATCGAGATCAACGGTGTCGGCTCCGAGGCGACGCATGTCTGGGACCCCGCGACGACATTGCTGGAGGCGTGGCGCGCGCAGTTTTTCCACTACGGCGCGGCGTTCCGCATCGCCGCGGCCAACCGGGCACGGGGCTACCGGCCGGCGGGCATCCGGGCGATGTGGCGGCACTGGCGGGAGCAGACGCGGCTGATGGCGGCTTATCCGATGAACGACTGACGCTCGGAAGATTTGCGGAATCGCGGGGATTTCGGACAGGAAGCCGGCATGAACGCACTGCAAGCCATCGCCATCGCCGTGCTCCAGGGCGCGACCGAGCTATTCCCCGTCAGCAGCCTGGGCCACGCCGTGGTGCTGCCGGCGCTGCTGCACTGGCATATCGACCAGCGCGCCCCGGAGTTCCTGCCATTTCTGGTCATGCTGCATCTCGGCACCGCGACCGCGCTGCTGGTGTATTTCTGGCGCGACTGGTGGGCGCTGCTGACCGGCGTGCTGGGATTTGGCGGCGCGCACCAGGTCGGCGAGAGCCGCCGCGTCTTCGTGCTGATCGTGATCGCCACGATCCCGGCGGTGGTCCTGGGGTTCGTGGCGGAAAAGTTCTTCCGCAGCCTGTTCGGCTCGCCGGTGGTGGCAGCGGCCTTCCTGGTGGTGAACGGCTGCCTGCTGATCTTCGGCGAGAAGGTGCGCGGTCTGGGCCAGCGTCCGCTGACCACGCTGAACGCGATGGACGCGCTGGCGATCGGCTGCTGGCAATGCACCGCGCTGATCCCGGGCATATCGCGCTCGGGCGCCACCATCGTCGGCGGCCTGCTGCGCGGGATCGACCATGAGGGCGCGGCGCATTTCTCCTTCCTGATCGCGACCCCGATCATCCTTGGCGCCACGGTGCTGGAGGTGCCGAAACTGCTGCATGAGAGCATGCCGGCGGGTGTGTTCCGTCTGTCGGCGCTGGCGGCGGTGGTGGCAGGGGTGACCGCGTTCGCCAGCACGGCGTTTTTGATGCGCTATTTCCGCCAGCATGACGCCTGGGCGCTCAATCCCTTCGCATACTACTGCTTCGCGGCCGGTGCGGGGAGCCTGGCTCTGCTGCTGCTGCACTTGTGATTCCGGGCGGCGCAGAAATTAGTCTAGCACAACGGCCGGAGATTTTTCACCCGCCTCCCTCAATGGGAGGGGGGAGTATTTGGACCCGCCCAACGACAGGGGTACTCGCCGCCGTGAAGATCGCCTTGGTGGTCGATCGCTTCGATCCGCTCGTCGGGGGACGCGAGCAATGGACCGTCGGGTTCGCGGCGCATCTGCTCGGGCGCGGGCACGATGTTCACGTGGTCGCGTTCGACGAAGCCAACCATGCGCTGCCGATCCGCTCGCACATTCTGCCACAGGCAAAGCGCATGCTTGAACGGGCGCAGAGCATTGCGGCCAGCATCGGCGCACTCAAACCGGATGTCGTGCATGACGGTGGCACCGGTTGGTCGGGCCAGGTGTTCCATCCGCACACCGGATCCCGCCGCCTCAGCGAGGCCACCTTGCGCTCCGCGCATTCCGGAGCGCAGCGGCTGCGCAACATGCTGTCGCCGCGCGGCTGGCGCTACCGCTGGCATATGGCCGTGCTGGAGCGGCTACAGGCGCGGAACGCAAGGCGTATCGTAGCGCTGTCCCACCGGCTTTCCTCGCTTCTGGCCGAGCACCATCATCTGCCGCCGGAGCGCATCGCCGTGATTCCCAACGGTGTCGATACCCAGCGCTTCGCGCCCGAGCGCCTTGCCGGATTGCGGCAGCCGGCGCGATGCGCGCTGGGTCTTGGCGACAGCACGCTGTTTCTCGCGGTTGCGCACAACCCCCTGCTCAAGGGCGTGGACAGCGCGATGAGCGCGCTGGCCATGCTGCGGCGGGAGGGTGCGGATGCCCGGCTGGTGGTCGCGGGCGGTGCGGCCGATGCCTTCTGGATCGACCTCGCCGGACGGCTGGGCGTGCGCGACCATCTGCATTTCGTCGGCTTGGTGACCGACATGGCGCCGCTGTTCGCCGCGGCGGACGTGCTGGTGCATCCGACCCGCTGGGACGCGTGCAGCCTCGCCACGATCGAGGGCATGGCCGCCGGCCTGCCGGTGATCACCACCGCCATGAACGGCGCCAGCGAGTTGATCGCCGACGGACGCAGCGGCTTCGTGCTGTCCGATCCCGAGGATGTGCCGGCACTCGCGGCGCGGATGCGGCGTTTGCTCGCGGCGGATGCGCGGCGCTGCATTGGCGCAGCCGCGCGAAGCACGGCGCTGCAACATGATTTGCGCGACAATTTCCGCGCCGTCGAGGATCTGTTGGTGCAGGTGGCGGACGAGTGCCGTCAGTAGGACAATCGGTATTCGGCGCGCAGCCGCGCCATCAGCGGCTCGAGATAGCCGGCGCGGGACACCTGCCCGCCGGTCTCGCGCAGCACTTCGTCTTCCATGTGCAGCAGGCGCGAGACGTACCAGGCGTGGAACACCCCGCCGGCGACGGTCGGGACGCGCGGGTGACCGACATCGAAGCGCGGGCAGAACGCGATGTCGTGGCCGATCACGCCCAGCCCCGCTGCCAACACGCGCAGCGTCGCTTCCTCGCCGGTATCGGTGTCCTCGCCGCGCAGCTTGCGCAGGATGACCAGGCGACCCAGATCGGCCTTGAAGAACGCCATGAAGTGCGGGTGTATATACCAGCCATGCGGGTTGCCCCTGTGGTTGTCGCGGAAGACCGCACCGGCCAGGCGGTGGTGGTCATCCAACCGATCGACGCTGCACCGCAACCAATCGGCTTCCACCGGATGGGCGTCGGAATCGAGCAGGACGATGCGCGCGTGGCGTGCGGCGCGCACCCCGGCCTCGGCGGCTTCGGCGTGGCCGTGACCGCGCGTCCACGGCCAGACGCGCCGGGTCAGTACGCGCACGTCCGGCTGGGCGCGCAGCCAGGCACGCGTCTCGTCGTGGCTGGCACGGTTCACCACGACGATCTCGTAATCGCGGTCCCCCGCCAAAGCGCGCAGGCGTTCGATCAGCAGCCGCACGAAAAGGTAGCCGTCCGCCGCGACGGTGACGAAGCTGACCGCCGGCAGCGAAGAGACATGCGCCATGGCGCCCTCGACTTTGCCGGGACGCGGGACAGGTTGCAGGGTCTTGTCTGCTACGTAAACCGGGGATCACTGGTGTTGTGACCCTGGCGCGGCGTGCCCGGCGTACCGGTGTCATGGCGACCCCGGCGAAGGCCGGGGGAAGCAATCTCCCGCGTGGGTTGGTGCGATCGTCCGGGGAGATGGCTTCGCTGCGCTCGGGATGGCGGGACTGTAGGTTAGCGTTGTGAATCTCCCCCTGGTCACAGTGCTGCTGCCGGTGCGCGACGGCGGTGCGTTCGTTGCCGAGGCGATCGGCAGCATTCTCGCGCAGACCTTCGATGCGCTCGAACTGCTGGTGGTGGACGACGGGTCCGGCGACGCGACGCCGGCCATCGTCGGAGGGTTTGCAGCGCAGGATCGGCGGGTGCGGGTGTTGACGCAGTCACCGCTCGGCCTGGTGGCGGCACTCAATCGCGGATTGGCGGAGGCGCGTGGCGCCTATGTCGCCCGGATCGACGCGGATGACGTGGCGATGCCGGAGCGGCTGGCTCGCCAGGCGGCGGCGCTGGATGCCCATGAAAGCGTCGCGGCCGTGGGCAGCGCGTGCCACGTGATCGACCGCGCCGGCGCCGTGCAGGGGCACCGTTACCCGCCGACCGAGCCCGAGGCGATCCGCAGCGCGCTGCGCCGGGGCAATTGCATGTTACATCCGACGATGATGCTACGCCGCGCCGCCGTGCTGAAGGCCGGCGCCTATCGCGCGGCGTTCCGGTTGGCGGAGGATTTCGACCTCTGGCTGCGGCTGTCAGAGCACCACGATCTGATGAACCTGCCGGAGTGTTTGGTCGGCTACCGGTGGCATGGGGATCAGTCCTACTGGCGGGAGATCGAGCAGCGGGCGTTGTCCGAGTTGGCGGCGCTGGTGCTGGCGGAGCGGCGGAGGACGGGCGGCGACGATGCGGCGGAGCATGTGAAGCTGATCACCCACGCTTTCCTGCGCGAGATCGGGGTTCCGGAACCGGCCATCGCGCAGCACGTTGCGGCCCGCGCGATGGACGCCGCCAAGGAGGCGATTGCCGAGGGACACAGCAAGGCTGCCCGCGAGGCGATCGGGGTGCTGTTGCGGCAGCCTGGCTTGCATGCGCGCACCCGTCTGCATGGTTGGCTGCTGCGATGCAAGGTTGTCCGCTGAGTGCCGCGCGATTGAGCGAGGGGTTATACGAGGCGCCGAAAAGATCGCCCCACGAATGCGTCGCACCGGCCGCCATGATGTAGCAAACGCCGCCAACACCCGTCATCCCGGCGAACCCTACCGTCATCCCCGCGAATGCGGGAACCCATGCCGCTTGGGTCCCCGCTTTCGCGAGGATGACGGTATGGTTTGCGGTTGATGCGGAGCAAGTGGTGTTTGCTACATAACGCCGCACCGGCCGTCCCAATCGTCACGGCCGGGCCGCACACTTGACCCGGCCGTCTATCGCGGCACGGTGCCGCCATAGATAGCCGGGTGATCCGCGGGTCGAGCGCCCGGGGACGCCGGCCAGGCCGTGACGCGATGCAAGGGGAAACATGTATTTCGGACCACCACCGCAGCAACTGACCGCGGAAGTCTTCGCCAGCGTCCCGGACCACATGCGCACCGGGCCTTCCGGCAAGCGCTTCGGCTTCCTCGAAGGTCCCTCCTTCGACCGAGACGGCAACCTGCTTTGTGTCGATGTGCAGGCCGGGCGCGTCTACCGCATCTCCCCGCAAGGCGCCTGGGAGATCCTCGTCGAATACGACGGCATCCCGAACGGCCTGAAGCTCATCGCGACGGCCGCGCCTTCATCGCCGACCGCAAGAACGGCCTCATGATCCTCGACCCCCTCGACCGGCAAAATCGAATCCGTGCTTTCCGGCCCCTCCGCCGGTCAGCGTTTCAAAGGTCTCAACGACCTGCCATTTTGCCGCCAACGGCGACCTGTATTTCACCGATCAGGGCCGCACCGGATTGCAAGACCCGACCGGCTGCGTCTATCGCCTGTCCGCCGCCGGCAGCCTGGATTGCATCATTGCCAACGCGCCAAGTCCGAACGGCCTGGTGTTGAACAAACGCGAGACCGCGCTGTACCTCGCGGTGACCCGCGCCAACGCCATCTGGCGCGTCGAGCTCGACGATCCGCGCCCGCCGTGCCGGCTTGTTCGTGCAACTCTTCGCCGCCGGCCCGGACGGCATCGCGCTCGACGACGACGGCAACGTCGCCGTCGCGCATCCCACCATCGGCGCGGTCTGGCTGTTCAGCCGCATCGGCGAGCCGCTCTATTACATCAAGACCTGCGCCAAGGAGATGACGACCAACGTCGCGTTCGGCGGCCCCGACAACAAGACGATCTACATCACCGAATTGCGCTCCGGCAGCATTCTCACAGCGCGCCTGCCGGTCGCGGGCAAGCGGATTGTACTCCCATTCCTGACGCGTTGCCGGATGCGGCCGCCATCCGGCTCACTGGCGTCGCGGTGCGCTTCGGCTCGTATGTCGCCGTGCAGGACGTCGATATCGCCGTGCGCGCGGGAGAATTCGTCGGTCTGGTCGGGCCGACCGGTTGCGGCAAGAGCACGCTGCTGAACGTCATCACTGGCCTCGCGCACCCGTCCATCGGCACGGTGGAAATCTTCGGCCGCCGGTTGCAGGTACCAACGACAAGGTCGGCTACATGTTGCAGCAGGATGGCTTGCTGCCGTGGAAGACCACGCTGGACAACGTCGCGATGGGCCTGATTTTCACCGGCGTGAAGCCGCGCGAGGCTCGCGACCGAGCGCGTCCCTGGCTGACCCGCGTCGGCCTGGCGCGGTTCGCCGACCGCTATCCGCACCAGCTTTCCGGCGGCATGAAAAAGCGAGCGGCACTGGCGCAGATGCTGATCCTGGCGCCGCCGATCGTGCTGATGGACGAACCGTTTTCCGCGCTGGATTTGCAGACGCGGCACCTGATGCAGAACGAATTGCTCGAACTGTGGCAAGAGCAAAGGATGGCGGTGCTGTTCATCACGCATGATCTGCAAGAGGCCATTACGCTGGCCGACAGCGTGGTGGTGATGTCCGCCGGTCCGGCCGCGCGGCCGTTGGCACGCTTTCCCGTGGACCTGGCACGGCCGCGCGACGTGACCGAGGTGGTGCTGACCGAGCAATATCGCAGATCTACACCGACATCTGGAACGTGCTGCGCGACGAGGTGCATCGAAGCCATGAGCGTCAGGATTAACGTCCGGTTGACACGCTATGCCGTGCTGGTTGGCGCGCTCGGGTTATGGGAGATGGGCGGCAGGACCGGCGCGATCGACCCGTTCTTCTTTCCGTTGCCCTCGAGCATCATCGCGCAGATAGCGGAATGGGCCGTCACGCCACGCATCTACGGCGACCTGGCAATCACGCTGATGGAAACCGAGCTCGGCTTCGTTGCCGGCACGTTGCTGGGGGTGGTGCTGGACCTGTGGCTCGGCCTCAATCCATTCGCGTCGCAGGTACTGGAGCCGTTCCTCAAGGCGTTCAATGCCATCCCGCGGATCGTGCTGGCACCCATCTTCGCGCTTTGGTTCGGGCTGGGCCTTGCATCGAAAGTGGCGATCGTCGTGACGCTGGTGTTCTTCATGGCGTTCTTCAACACCTATCAGGGCGTTCACGACGTCAATCCGGTGGTGCTGGCCAACGCGAAGCTGCTGCACGCGCGCGGCGGGTTGTTGCTGCGGCATGTCTATCTGCCGTCGGCCGCGCAATGGATCCTGTCCAGTCTGCGCGCCTCGATTGGCTTCGCCGTGACCGGCGCGGTGGTGGGCGAGTATCTTGGCTCGGCCGCCGGTATCGGCCATGTCATCGCCCAGGCTGAAGGCTCGTTCGACTCGGTCGGGGTGTTTGCCGGCCTGACCGTGTTGGGCATCTTCGTGTTGCTGCTGGATGCCGGCATCAGTGCGGTGGAACGGCGGGTCATCGTGTGGCGCCCGCAACAGGAACATAGAGGATGATCATGCGACGCAGGACCTTGCTGGCGACCGGATTGCTGTCGGGGCTGCTGCCGTTGCAGACCGCACGGGCACAGACGCCGGAAAAGCGCGATATCAGCATCTCGATCGGGAAGTGTGGATCATCCAGTATCTGCCGCTGCCGGTGGCCGTGGCACAGGGGTATTTCAAGGACGAAGGACTGAACGTCACCGTCAACAACTTCGACGCCGGCGGATCGAAGGCATTGCAGGCGCTGTTGGGCGGCTCGACCGACATGGTGGTTGGGTTCTTCGACCACACCATCCAGATGCAGGTGCAGGGCAAGGAAATCCGCGCCGTCATCCTGTTGAACCAGATCCCGGGTGTCGGCTACGATCGCCGCGGGCAAGGACCTCAACGGGCGAATCCACAGCATCCCGATCGAAGGGGTGGCGCATCGGCATCACCGCGCTCGGGTCATCGAGCGAGTTCCAGGTGCGCTACATGGCTGCGCGTGCGGGCCTGAAGCCGGACGACCTGACGCTGATTTCGATCGGCTCCGACGCCACGGCGATCGCCGCGCATCGAACACAGGCGGGGATGCGCTGAACGGCAACGATCCGGCGATCACCGTGATGCAGCAGCGCGGGCTGATCGACATCCTGGTGGACGCCCGCACCACCGAGGGTGCCGCTCAGGCCTTCGGCGACAATATCCGACATCGGTGCTCTACGCGACCGCCGCGTTCATCGAGCGTTATCCGGGCACGGTGCAGCACGTGGTCAACGCCTTCGCCCGGTCGCTGCGCTGCATCCACGACAGCACGCCGGCGCAGCTTGCGGCGATGATGCCGAAGGAGTTCGTGGTGGGCGACATGGCGACGTTGCACCAGCGTGCTCGATCACGCCAAGCCGGTGTTTCCCGTCAGCGGGCGGTTCAACGAGGCTGATCTGCTGCGTTCCAAGGACATCGTCGCCAGTTTCAATCCCAAGGTGGGTGCGGCGACGATCGATATCGGCCGGACCTATACCAACCGCTTTGTGGACGCCGCACCCGGGGGTCTGAAATGATCGCCCACGCCCCCGTGTCATGACCGGCGAAGGTCGGTCACCTACCGTCTTTTTTTGGCTCTGCGAAAAGGCGTGGGTGGCTGGCATTCGCCGGCCATGACACGGCGGGGCACGTGCGGTCGGTCTATGATTTCTCCTGCGGGCTCGCCGCGAGCAATCGCTCGATCGGGTCCCAGACGAACGCGGTCTGAATGACCTGCCGCCCGGCGAACTGGATCGCGGCTTCGGCCGCCGGCTTGCCGCCCAGGTGCTGGTAGAACCAGCGAGTCCGGGTTGTCGCGCAGCACCCACAGGAACACCGACCGGCAGCCGTTTTCGGCAAGGTGTGAGGCAGACGCCGCATCAGCCGACGCCCGATGCCGCGCTCCCGCCAGTCGTCCAACATGTACAGCGTCTCGATCTCGCCCTCGGCCACGCTTAACGCCGGGTTGCCGACGGCCGCGCCCGGCCCGCGGTGCCGAACCCCATGATGCGCCCGCGGCCGTGTGCCGGAGGTGCCCTGGGCCGACCCGGCCCGCGGCAGGTCCGCGCCCGACGCGGTCAGCGACGAACACGCCGGTATCGCCGCGGATCGCGGCGTCGTATTACGCCGCCTGCCGGGACACCGACAGTTTCGCAAGGTAGCCGTCCGGCAGGATGCCGGGGATAGGTGCTGCGCCACGCGGCGACGTGCACCGTGGCGATAGGCGACGCGTCGGCCGGCCGAGCGCGCCGGATGGAGATCATGCTGCCCGCTCCAGCACCGCGGCGAAGAACCCGTCGGTGCCGTGACGGGCCGGGGTCAGCGCCAGGAAATCACCGGCACAGGGCGGCGCCCCGTCGAGCGGCCAGGCCCGGGCAGCGGCACCAGCGAAAACCCGGGATGGCGGGCG